>NZ_MUHA01000018.1 GCF_002217355.1 Flavobacterium oncorhynchi
ATATTGGAATTTGGAATTTTTCATTATTGGGATTTAATAATATTGTGCTATTTTTACCATACAAAAGCTTAAACTTATGCAAAGTCCGTCTTTCTCTATTTATGATGCCTCTGCAGGATCAGGGAAAACGTATACTTTAGTTAAAGAATATCTTAAAATTATTCTTTCATCTCCAAAAAATGATGCTTACCGAAATATTCTCGCAATAACATTTACCAACAAAGCGGTTCATGAAATGAAAAGCCGTATTGTAGGGAGTTTGTCTGAATTTGCGAAAGAAGAGCCTTCTGCAAAAGCAGTTGATTTAATGGAAGATTTGTCTCGCGAAACGGGGCTTTCGATTATTCAAATCAAAATAAAATCTCAAAGTATCATAAAGCACTTAATTCATAATTATGCGGCTTTTGATATTTCTACCATAGATAAATTTACTCATAAAGTGATTAGAGCTTTCGCTCATGATCTAAACCTGCCAATGACTTTTGAAGTTACGCTCGATACAGAAAACTTATTGGTTGAAGCGGTTGATGCAATTATTGCTCAAGCGGGCCAAGATGAAACGCTGACTAAATTACTGATCGACTTCACAATGGAGAAGACAGATGATGATAAAAGCTGGGATGTTTCTCGCGAAATTCTAGAAACAGGACGCTTGGTTCTGAATGAGAATAATCGAAATGAGATTTTACATTTTAATGACAAAACCATAGAGGAATTTGTTGTTATAAAAAAGAAGATGCTTGCTTTGTGCAAGGATTTGGAGTCAGAGAATGAACAATTTGCGGTAGAGGCGCTTTCGTTACTGGACGGAAATGGTGTTGATTTGAAATCTTTTTCAAGAGGAACATTTCCGAATCATCTTGAAAGTATTCGCGATGGAAAGTTTAATCCAAGAAATAAAACTTTTCATGAGTTTGATGATATTGCAATTAATAAAACAGCAAAAGATAAAGGATTAATAGAAAGCTTGATTCCGGAATTGCTGAATATTTTAAAGAAGATTTACAAGAATTTTGAAAAAAGAGATTTCTATAAAGCGTTCTTGAAAAATATTACGCCTTTATCATTGCTTAATACAGTTAGCAATGAATTGGCGAAAATTCAGGCAGAACAAAATATTTTGTCCATTTCTGAATTTAATGCTATTATTCATCGAGAAATTCAGAATCAGCCTGCGCCTTTTATATATGAACGCTTAGGAGAGCGTTATCGTCATTTTTTTATTGATGAGTTTCAGGATACCTCAGAAATGCAGTGGCAAAATTTAATTCCGTTAATTGACAATGCGCTTTCTGGTCAAGATGATTTAGGGAACAAAGGAACTTTGATGATTGTCGGCGATCCAAAACAGTCCATTTATCGATGGAGAGGCGGGAAGGCGGAACAGTTTATTGAATTAAGCAAAGATTCAAATCCTTTTAATAATCCAGATAAAGAAATTAAACATTTAAATACAAACTATAGAAGTTATAGTGAGGTTATTGAGTTTAATAATGCTTTTTTTAAACTCATTTCGAGTGAGTTTTCAAACTTAGATTATAAAGATTTGTATGAGAATCATAGTTTTCAGAATACAAATTCAAAAAAAGGCGGATATGTAAATATTTCTTTTCTGCCAATAATTGAAAAGAATGAAGCGGAGGAAGAAGATGCTGTTGAAAAATCTGATTTGTATGTTTTAGCAACACTAAATACAATTCAAAAAGTTGTTCAAGAAGGATTTGAGTATAAAGATATTGTTATTTTAACTCGAAAAAGAGGGCAGGGGGTAGCAATTGCAAATTATCTAACAGAACAGCGAATTCCGCTTTTGTCATCAGAGACCTTGATGATTCAAAATGCAACAGAAGTGCGGTTGATTATTCATTTGCTAAAATATTTGAACAACAGCAGGGATTTAGAATCAAAAGCGCATTTTCTTCATTTCTTAGGGAATACTTTAAGTATTGGAATGCCAATACATGATTTTATTGCTCAAGGAATGGCTTATAAAAGTGAATCAGATTTTGAGAAATGGCTTTTGACTTTTGATGTTTCTCTTTCTTTTGAAAATATTCGTAAAAAATCACTTTATGAGGCTGTCGAGATTATTATCTCGAAATTTATTCTTCCATCAGAAGGAAATGCTTATGTGCAGTTTTTTCTTGATATCGTTCTAGAAAGAGACATTAGAAATCAAGCAGGAATTGCTGATTTTTTAAATTACTGGGAGAAGAATTCTGAGAAATTCAGTATTCCTTCTCCAGAAGGAAATAATGCAGTTCGTATTATGACGATTCATAAATCTAAAGGTTTGGAGTTTCCAGTTGTCATTATGCCTTTTGCAGAAGAAGATTATAATCGTAAGCCAAAGGATAAGTTATGGCTCGATACTGAAGCAGAAGATTTGGGAGTTCCAAGAGCTTTGGTTGATAATAGCAGTGCGGTTGAAGGTTTTGGTGAAAGTGCTTCGGCTGTTTTTAATGAAAAGAAGCAAGAAGAATTATTGGATAACATAAATGTTTTGTATGTTGCGTTAACACGTGCGGAAGAGCAATTGTATGTTATTACGCAATCTTTAAAAGAAAGAAAAGACGGAGAGTGGCCTAATAATATGGCTTCCTATTTTATAAAATATCTAATTCATGAAGGAGTTTATGAATCTGAGAAGTTAGAATATGAATTTGGAAACAAAACAAAACTTTCAACATTGTCAGAAGCAGCCGATTTGGTAAAAATAATTCCGGTTGTAAAAGAGGTTTTGAATCCTAAAAATATTAAGATTGCTCAGAGAGAAGCGCTCATGTGGGGAACTCATCAGCAGGAAGCGATATCATATGGAAATATTGTGCACGAAATTTTGGCTTTTGTAAAAGATAAATCAGATATTGATTTGGCAGTCACTAAAGCAATTGAAAATGGATTAATTACAATTGAGCAACGAGAAGCTGTTTTGAAAACGCTTTTAGAAATCGTTAATCATCCGGAATTGAGTATTTGTTTTGATGGTGAAAATCATATTTTAAATGAACAGACGATTGTCCAGAAGGAAGGAAAAATATTGAAGCCAGATCGAATCGTTTTGACAAAAGATAAAAAAGCTTTTTTGCTGGATTATAAAACAGGAGCAGTTAATTCAAAGTATAAGCTTCAAATTCAGGAATATCAGGACGCAGTAGAAGATTTGGGATATAAAGTGTTAAAAAAGGCTTTGGTGTATATAGGAACCGAAATCGATGTAGTAAATTTGTGAAAATATTAATCAGATGTTAAAGAATTATGCGGTCAAAAACGGCTTATAGTGTTAATTTTTAACGTTTTAAATAAATAGAAATGTACGGTAAAATTAAAGAACACCTGCAAAAAGAATTGCAGGTTATTGAAGAAAACGGAATTTTTAAAAAAGAACGTATTATAACTTCTGCACAAGATGCAGAAATAACTATTTCTACAGGAGAGAAAGTTTTGAACTTCTGTGCAAATAATTATTTAGGACTTTCTTCGCATCCAGAGGTTGTTCAAGCGGCAAAAGATGCTATGGATACTCATGGTTTCGGAATGTCATCAGTTCGTTTTATTTGTGGAACACAGGATATTCATAAAACTTTAGAAAAAAAGATTGCGGATTTTTATGGTACAGAAGATACTATATTATATGCGGCGGCTTTTGATGCAAATGGTGGTGTTTTTGAACCTTTATTAGGAGAAAATGATGCGATTATTTCTGATAGTTTAAATCACGCTTCTATTATTGATGGGGTTCGTTTGTGTAAAGCAGCGCGCTACCGTTATGAAAATAATAATATGGACGACTTAGAGCAGCAGTTAATTAAAGCAAACGAAGCAGGTGCTCGTTTTAAATTAATTGTTACAGATGGAGTCTTTTCTATGGATGGTTTAGTGGCGCCTCTAGATAAAATCTGTGATCTAGCTGATAAATATGATGCAATGGTTATGGTGGATGAATGTCATGCTGCTGGTTTTATTGGAGCAACAGGAAAAGGAACTCTTGAAGCAAAAGGAGTAATGGGGCGTGTAGATATTATTACAGGAACTCTCGGTAAGGCTCTTGGCGGTGCTATGGGAGGATATACTACAGCTAAAAAAGAAATTATTGAATTGCTGCGTCAGCGTTCAAGACCTTATTTGTTTTCAAATTCTCTTGCACCTGCAATTGTAGGAGCGTCTATTAAGGTTTTTGAACTGTTAGAAAAAGATACTTCTTTAAGAGATAAATTAGAATGGAATACAAATTACTTTAAGGAAGGTATGAAAAATGCCGGTTTTGATATAATTGATGGTGATTCGGCAATTGTACCTGTAATGTTGTATGATGCAAAATTGTCGCAGACTATGGCAGACGAGCTTTTAAAAGAAGGTATATATGTAATAGGTTTCTTTTTTCCTGTCGTGCCAAAAGAAAAAGCGCGAATCAGAGTGCAGCTTTCTGCTGCTCATACAAAAGAACATTTAGACAAGGCTGTAAGTGCCTTTGTATCAGTTGGAAAAATGTTAAAAGTTATATAATTACCACTTTCGGGAAATTTTTGTAGGTTTTTTTTAACATTTGATTTTGTATTTAAAAAATTTGGTGTTACTTTTGCTTGTAATTAACTAAATTGTAATTAAAAAAATTAAGTATGAAACATCTTAACAAACTTTTAGTTGCTGTGATGATGGCGATGGGTTTAAGTTCTCACGCACAAGACAGTAACAATCCATGGGCGATCTCATTTGGAGTTAATGCAGTTGACACAAGAACTAGTTCTGGTGCCGGAAGCGGTTTCTTTGATCAACACTTTTCTCAGCCATTCGCTGTAAAAGACAACTGGAACATCCTTCCTTCATTATCTTACATTGGTGTAAATAGATATGTAGGTAAAGGTTTCTCTGTTGGTTTACAAGGATCTGTAAACAAAATTGATAAATATGTAACTTTCAATCCTTCTGCTCCTGGGCATGACGGAAGAGGAAATGTTGTTACTAATCCTGGTGACTTAATGTACTACGGAATTGATGCTACTATCAAATACAGCTTCCAAGAATTAATCAAATCTAAAGTGATTGATCCTTCGTTATCTGTAGGTGGTGGTTACACTTTCTTCGGAGATAGCAGCTACGGAACTGTTAACCCAGGTGCTGGTGTTACTTTCTGGTTTACAGATGCTATTGGTCTTGAGCTTGCTACAAGATACAAATGGGCAGTTAGTGGTGATAGAGAAGATGCAACTGGTACTCCAGATGCTCCATCTCATTTTCAACACACTGCAGGTCTAGTTTTCAAATTCGGAGGTAAAGATACTGACGGAGACGGAATCTATGATAAAGATGATGCTTGTCCAGATGTTGCTGGTTTAAAACAATTCAACGGATGTCCTGATACTGATGGAGACGGAATCGTTGATGCTTCTGACGCTTGTCCAGATGTATTTGGTTTAGCTGCATTAAACGGATGTCCTGATACTGACGGAGACGGAATTGCTGATAAAGATGATGCTTGTCCAGATGTTGCTGGTTTAGCTGCTTTAAAAGGTTGTCCTGATACAGATGGAGACGGTATTGCTGATAAAGATGACAAATGTCCTACAGTTGCTGGTCCAAAAGAAAACGGTGGTTGTCCTTTCTTAGACGCTGACAAAGATGGTGTTGCTGATAAAGATGACGATTGTCCTACAGTATACGGTCCTGCTTCAAACAGAGGATGTCCTGAAGTTACAACTGAAGCTTTAGAAGATCTTAAAGTTCAAGCAAGAGCAGTTTACTTCAATTCAGGTAAAGCTACTTTCAAAACAGGAGACAAAGAAACTCCAGCTAGATTAGATGCAATTAAAGAAATCCTTAAAAACTATCCAAACGCGAAATTCTCTATTGAAGGACACACAGATAGCACAGGTTCTGCTAAATTGAATCAAAAACTTTCTGAAGACAGAGCAAAAGCTGTATTAGATGCTTTAGTTCAAAGAGGTGTTAATCCAGAAAACTTAGAGTCTAAAGGATTTGGAGCTTCTCAACCAGTTGCAAGTAACAAAACTGCTGCAGGTAAAGCACAAAACAGAAGAACAGAAATTAGACACATTGGTTCTAAATACCAAGGTAAAATCTAATTTACTTTCTAAATAAATATGAAAAGCCATTCTTAATTGAATGGCTTTTTTTATTTTTATCAAATGATAAATACTTCTTTTCTAGAAAAAATAGCGGCGGTTGTAATTCAAGATTATTCTGATAAACTTGCGGAAACTACTATTATTTTGCCCAATAAGAGAGCTAAGGTTTTTTTAATCGAAGCGCTTAAAAAAGAAACTCAAAAAACAATTCTTTCGCCCAATATTATTAGTATTGAAGATTTTGTTCAAGACGTTGCATCAGTCCGTTCTATAGATGCAATAGAGCTTTTGTTTGAGTTTTATGAAGTCTATTTGTCTATTACAGAAAAGCAAAATCAGCAATCTTTTGAGCTTTTTGCAAATTGGGCTAAAACGCTTCTACAGGATTTTAATGAAATTGATCGCTATTTGTTAGATCCTTCATATGTTTTATCTTATTTAAAAGACATTGAGGATATTAAGAGATGGGGAATTGAAGTCGAAAATAAAACAAAACTGTTAGAAAATTATATCGATTTCTGGAAACTTCTTCCATTGTATTATGAATCGCTTTATAACCATTTGTTAAATAAGGCGATTGGTTATCAGGGCTTAATTTATCGAGAAGCAGTAAATAATCTGAATCATTTTTCTAATACAATTTCGAATCATAATTTTATTTTTGCGGGGTTCAATGCTTTGAATGCGGCAGAAGAAAAAATTGTACAACATCTTTTGGCTTTAGATCAAGCGAGAATTTACTGGGATGTTGATCAGACATTTCTAAATGATCCATTTCATGATGCAGGACTTTTTGTTCGTCGTTTTAAACAGAATTGGAAGCATTATAAATCACATCCTTTTGAATGGATTGTAGATGATTTTTCTCAAACTAAAAATATTCAAGTTATTGGTACTCCAAAAACAATTGGACAGGCTAAATTGGCTGGTAGTATAATTGAGGATTTAATTACTGCTGATCCTGCAGCAAGTCTTGATAAAGTTGCAGTTGTGCTGGGTGAAGAAAATTTGTTAATTCCAATTTTGTATGCGCTTCCTTCGTCTGTCGGGGCATTAAATATTACGATGGGGTATTCTGGAAAGAATAATCCGTCGCAGATATTGGTAGCAAAATTTTTCAAAATGCACACTAATGCACTTTCTCGTGCGGGCGGCAGTTATGTTTTTTATTATAAAGATGTTCTAGATATTTTAACTCATCCGTTAGTTGAGCCATATGCTGATAGTAATCATTTGGTAAAAATCATTAAAGAGAATAATTATACTTTTATTACTTTAAATAAGATTTTAGAGCTAAACCCAAATCCGAGTAGGTTGTTTTCTTTACTGTTTCAGAAGTGGGAGAATGGGTCTATTGCAGTTTTGGAAAATATCTCGGCAATTTTGCTGCTGATTAAGGAAAATTTCAGCAGCGATAATGAAGAGGAAAAGATTGCTAAGACTTTTGTGTATGCTGTTTTTAAAGTGATTAATAAACTGATTAATTATTATTCGCAGCATAAACATATTGATAATATTGATACACTTCATGCAATTTATAAGCAGATTATTGATGTAGCGGAGGTTTCTTTTGAAGGCGAACCTTTACGTGGTTTGCAGCTTATGGGGGTTCTTGAAAGTCGTGTTTTAGATTTTGAGACTGTAATTGTTACTTCGATGAACGAAGGGAAATTTCTTGCCGGAAAATCTCAAAATTCCTTTATTCCTTATGATGTTAAAAAAGAACTTGGATTGCCGACTTTTAAAGAGAAAGACGCAATTTATACCTATCACTTTTATCATTTGTTACAAAGAGCAAAAAATATTTATCTAATTTATAATACAGAAAATGATGGTTTAGATGCGGGGGAACGAAGTCGTTTTATTACACAATTAGAAGTAGAGAAACAGTCTAAGCACAATTTGACTTTTGACATATATAATCCTATTTTACCAGATACGGCGTATCAACCAATGGTTGTTCCGAAATCAGAAGCGGTATTGGAACGTTTGAAAGAAATCGCTGCTGCTGGTTTTTCACCTTCGGCTTTGACAAGTTATATTAGAAATCCAATTGATTTTTATTTTCAAAAGATACTTCGCATTAGAGAAGTTGAAGAGGTGGAAGAGAATATTGCTTTAAATACACTTGGAACGATTATTCACGAAACTTTAAAAGCGTTGTACGATCCTTTTATAGATAAGTTTATTTCGGAGACGGATATTAAAAATTGTTTCAATTTGCTGGATGATGAAGTTTTAAAGCAGTTTAAATTAGTTTATAAAGAGGGCGAAATTAAAAAAGGTCGCAATCTTTTGGCTTTTGAAGTGGCTAAACGAAATGTTTCTAATTTTTTAAAAATGGAATTGGATGCTGTAAAAAATGGAGATGCAGTTAAGATTATTGCTTTAGAAAAAACATTTGAACGTGAATTAAATCATCCAAATCTTCCATTCCCAGTTTTAATTAAAGGAAATGTGGATCGTATTGAACTGCGAAACGGAAGAATAAGAATTATTGATTATAAGACAGGAAAAGTTGAAAAGGCTAATGTTGTGCTTAAATCATGGAATGGCTTGACACAAGAGCTTAAAAACGATAAAATAATTCAGGTTTTGGCTTATGCTTTCATGTTTGAGAATGAAGCTGGCGATATTCCTATGGAAGTTGGAATTATATCATTTAAAAATCTAAAATCAGGTTTTCTGCCATTTGGTTTCAAAGAAGATAAAGAATTGAATTTGACAGTGACTAACGAAATTTTAAAAAATTACCTAGAGGAAATCGTTTTGCTTCTAAAGGAAATCTTAGACGTAACTATTCCTTTTGAAGAAAAGATAAGTTAAACAATCACAAAATTGTTTGAAAATTTTATTCGGTAATAATAAGTGAATTCGTTTTTTTTAATTGAAAAAATTAAGCAGGATTGTTTTTAATTCTTCTTTGTTTTCGATGTGACTCATGTGTCCGTCTTCAAACGAAACTAATTCAACGGTCGTGTCATTAATTTGAGAAAGACTTTCTTCATAATTTAAAACAGGATCTTTTTTGCCTAAAACTAATAAAACAGGAAAACGATTTTCATGTAAAAGCGCTTCTCTGTCTTTTCGTATTTTCATTCCTTCCAAAGAAGCTATAATTCCTTGTAATGGCGTTTTTAGAGCTTGTTCTTTTGCGTTTTCAATTTCCTTTACTAATCGAGCGCGATTGGTTTCGCTGAATAAATTAGCGATAGCTAAACTTACAAAACCAACATAGTTTTGTTTTACCGCTTTTATGGCGCGAGTTCTATTTATTTTTTTTTCAGCACTGTCTTCTTTAGAAGTTGAATTTAATAAAACCAGTTTTTTTATGTTATTCGGAAACAATTCGGCAAAAGCCAAGGCAACGTAACCGCCCATAGAATGTCCGAGAATAGTTGCTTTTTCAATTTTTAAATGTTGTAAAACTTCATGAACAGCATTCGCATTATCTTCCATTTCGTGAACATAGCCTAGAGAATCGGATTCGCCGTGACCTAACAAGTCGATTGTTATTACTCGGTATTTTTCGGAGAAAAGAGCAGTATAATCTTTCCACATTTTTTTGTTTTCTAGAAAACCGTGAAGTAAAACAATTGTATTTCCTTTTCCAGTATCGGAGTAAGATATTTTTGTGTTTTTGTATAAAGTGTAATTCAAAATGCAAATTTTATATAGCAAAAATAAGTTATTTTATAAGCCATATGAAATATAGGATGAATTTTAAGTGCAAAGTGTTTTTAGAGTCTCTTAAAGAGGCATAAGCTCTTTTCATTTGTGTTTTTACCGTATTTATTGAGATGTTCTGGTCTTCGGCAATTTCTGCGTAACTCAGTCCTTCGACTACATGCGATATAAAAATTTCTCTTCTCGACTGCGGAATCTTGTCGAGTAATGTTTGAATTTTAGGCTTTTTATTTTCTTCTGTATTTTCAAATGCAAGTTCTTCTTCAGATTTTGGAAGGGTAATTTTTGCATTTTTTAAACTGATAGTTTTGTTTTTTTCTAAATGCTGCAGACTTAAGTTTTTGATTGCTTTTGTACCATATGCCTTAAATGAAATGGTGAAATTTAATGATTCTTCTTTTTCCCATAAGTACATAAAAAAATCTTGTACCAGATCTTTTGCTGCATCTTTATCCTTAACTATGTTAAAAGAGACTAAGGAAAAAAAAGCAAAATGCTCTTTGTACAAGGCTTCAAATACTTTTAAATCCTTAAAATTAGACATCTGAGAATTGCATTTATTCGTTCTGTAATGGATTACACGGTGTCAAATGTAAAATAAAAAGTTATTTATTTTCAACAAAGTGTAAAAAAAATCAAAATTTTTTGATTAGTTGTCACCCTAAAAAACTTTTTTTCTAACCTATATAAATAACCACTTATATAAAACAATGAACCAAAACTCACAATTGCTTGATATCCTTAGGGAAATAGTGACGAAAAAGAATTTTGATGCGTCTAAAATTGAATTACTGCCTTTTGAAGATCAGGAATTGATAAAAAATCTTCAGAGTAATGGTTTGCTTGAAGAAGCGCTGTTGTATTTGGAATCTATCGACACTGATAAAAATTGGGAAGAATTACAAGAGAAACTAAATCTGGAGAAAAAATCAGTTGTAATCAATTGGAGGAATATTTTTCAATATGCGGCAATGCTTTTTTGCTTATTAGGTTTGGTATATGTTTTTCAATACAAGACGGGTAAACAAAATAAAGCAGCAGTTTCTCCTAATGCCATTCAATTGGTTTTAGAAAATGGAGATGTTCAGGTTTTAAATCCGAATGGAGAACAACAGATTATCAAGAAAAATGGAGAAGTAGTGGCTTCTCAAAAGGAAAATGAAATTAATTATCATTCGGCTAAGTCAATTAACAAATTGGTTTACAACGAAATTAAAATTCCGTACGGTAAGACTTTTAAAATAACATTATCGGATGGAACATTGGTCAATATGAACGCTGGTTCTTCTTTGAAATATCCAGTTCAATTTATTAAGGGACATAATAGGGAAGTTGCTTTAGACGGGGAAGCTTTTTTTGATGTTGCAAAAGATAAAGCGCATCCATTTATTGTTAAAACAAGAGGTGTAAATGTGAAAGTTTTAGGTACAAAGTTTAATGTGAGTTCTTATAAGGAAGATACAGATATCAATACAGTTTTAGTCGAAGGTTCGGTGAGTTTGTCTGATGCTGCTAATGCAAATACAAAAACAACGCTGGTTCCAGGTGAAAAAGGATCTTGGAATAGTCGAAATACGGAAATAGCTAAAGAGAAAGTAGATACCCGTTTTTATACCGAATGGATAAATGGTGAAATTGTTTTCAGAAAAACGGCTTTTAAAGATATTATAATAAAACTAGAAAGGACTTACAATGTTACTATTGAAAATAATAGGAAAGATATTTTAGATAAAAAATTCAATGCTAGTTTCAACAAGAATATTGAAAGTATAGAAAAGGTATTAGAAACAATGAGCAAAATTCAAGGCTTTACTTATAAAATAGAAGGAAAGCTTATAAAAATAAACTAACTATTTACTAACCAACCAAAAAAAAGAAATTATGAAGAGGATGTAATTTTTTGAGAAACATAAGAAGTAAAATCGGAAAATAGTACCAGTATTTCCCGATTTAAGTGTTTCAAACGACGTATCGAAATTAAATCATTTAAAATCAATCCAAAATTATGAAAAAAATAATTAAGAGGAATTGGCTTAGTCCTTATTTGCCTAAAATTAGTCTAAGAATGAAACTAACCACATTATTACTGATACTTTCTTTGATGAAAATTCAAGCAAGTGTCTATTCGCAAAATACAAAGCTTACATTTAACATAAAGAATGCGCCAGTCGAAAAGCTGTTTAACAAAGTAGAATCTGTTTCAGAATACAGATTTCTTTTTGAAAGCAGTATAATTGACCTGAACAGAAAGGTGACAGTTAATGTAAAGAAAAAGGGGATAACCGAAATATTAGAAGAGGTTTTTAAAGGAACCGATATTTCTTATACGATAAATGATCGCCAGATTATTTTGGTAAAGAAAAAACAGCAAGTACATCTTCAGGAAAAAAATACAGTTCAGAAGGTTATAATCGAACAAGGTATTGAAGTTACTGGAGTTGTAACCGACTCGAAGAATATGCCGATACCAGGAGCGAATGTTATTGAAAAAGGAACTAAAAATGGAGTACAAACCGACTTAGATGGAAAGTTTATAATTCGTGTAAATGGAGCCAATAGTGTTTTAGTTTTTTCTTTTATAGGATTTGAGAACAAAGAAGTAACGGTTGGTCAAAGTAAGTCTTTGAGTGTGATTTTAAACGAGCAAAATGCAGCTTTAAATGAAGTTGTAATTGTTGGTTATGGCGCGGTAAAGAAAAAAGATTTGACAGGAGCTGTAGCAACCGTGAAATCAACGGATATTGCTTTAAGTCCAGTTTTAAGTCCGATGGAAGCACTTCAAGGGAGAGTTTCGGGGCTGGATATTCAACGTGGATCTGGAAAAGCTGGAACATCTCCAAAAGTCTTACTAAGAGGAAATAGATCTTTGACAGCGAGTCAGGATCCGCTGTATATTGTTGACGGACTTCCTTCAAGCATCGATAATTTGAATCCGAATGATATCGAAAGTATTGATGTTTTAAAAGATGCTTCTTCGACTGCAATTTATGGTTCTTCGGGTGCGAATGGAGTTATTATTGTTACCACTAAAAAAGCAAAAGCAGGAAAAACGCAAATTGACTTTAACAGCTATTTTGGACTAAATGGTTTCTCTTCTTTTCCTGCTCCGCTCACAGGAGAGAAATGGTTAAATTATAAAAAAGACCGATTTTACTTAGACAATGGCTACCAAGCAACAAATTTAACAGATTTAGGTTTAAACGCATCTGCAGTTGCCGCGATTGAAAAAGGACAATATGTAAATTGGATCGATAAAACTTTACAAGTAGGAACGCAGCAAAACCATAATCTTTTTATGAGAGGCGGATCTGAAAAAGTACAAGGGTATTTTTCTTTAGGATATATAGGTGAAGAAGGGATTTATGAAAATGATAAAGTAAACAGCTTTAATTCCAGAGGAGGAGTTGATATTAAATTTAGCGATAAATTTAAAACAGGTTTCCAATTGATTTTAAACTATCGTAAAAACAGCACAACCAACAGTAGAATTAATAAAGCATACAGCGTTTATCCTTTAGGAGTTCCGTTTGATGAAAATGGTGTTGTGAATCTTTATCCAATCGAAGGAGATCAAAACAACATTAGCATTTTGGCAAATAATTATCCAGGGGCTTTTGCTAATGAATCATTAAGTTATAATGTCCAATTCAATCCTTATTTGGAGTTTGAATTTGCTAAAAATTTTAAGTTAAGATCTAATTTAGGAACTCGATTTTCAGGAAGCAGAGCGGGGACTTTTCAAAATAAAAATTCATACAATCTGTTAACGGAAGGTAGAACTGCAAGCGAAGCCACTTATAATAATGAACTGGCTTATAGCTACATCTGGGAAAATATTTTGAGTTATAACTTTAAATTGGGTAAAGATCATGATTTTGGTTTAACAGGAATTACTTCTTGGGCAGACAGCAGATCAGAAGGAGCTTATTTAGGCGGTAATGGTATAGATTACGACGACTTTAAGTTTTATAACATGGGGGCGGTAAAAAATCTAACTACCAGAATGAATGCTTACAGCCAGTTTAACAGAATGTCATTTGCGGGTCGTTTTAATTACAGCTTTAAAGGAAGGTACTTATTTCAATTAACCAATCGCTGGGATGGAGTTTCTCCTTTGGCGGAAGGCAATAAATGGGCATCTTTTCCATCTGCATCATTGGCTTGGCGTATCAGCGATGAAAGTTTTATGGAAGGAACGAGTTCATGGCTGAATAATTTAAAACTGAGACTTGGTTATGGTGTTTCAGGATCGGCAAATATTGATCCTTATTCTAGTTTGACTCGTACCTCTACTAAAACAAGCAGTCTTTCTCTTGGCGGTGGTACAGCTTTACCAATGTATGTTCCTACCGAGCATATTTCAAATTCAGATTTAACTTGGGAACGTTCTACAAATACTAATTTAGGTTTAGATGTCTCTGTTTTGAAAAATAGAATTGATCTTGTAGCCGAATATTATTGGACGAATACAGATGGCATTTTATGGGATCGTCGTCTGCCTACAAGTTCAGGAGGTTACGATGCTAAAACACCTTATAAAAAGACTTCTAATATTGCAACTTCTCAAAACAGAGGTTTTGAACTTTCTATAAATACTAAAAATATTGATACTGAAAATTTTAAATGGAATACTTCATTCACCTTTACACATGCCACAGAAAAGCTGACTAATATTGATTTAGGGAACTTAACCGTTAATGAATTAATCTCTGAAGGTCTCTTCATTGGGCAGACTCCAGCGTCAGGCGGTGTGTTTTATGATTATAAAAAAATAGGAATCTGGCAATTGGGTCAAGAAACCGAAGCCGCTTTGTATGGTGCAAAACCTGGAGACATAAAATTGCAGACAGTGCCGCAAGTTGATGCCAATGGAGTTTCTGATAATGGAGTACACGTTTATTCTACAAAAGACAGAATGATTGTAGGAAATAATGTTCCAGATTATTTCTTTGGTTTCCAAAATACATTCAAGTACAAGAATTTTGATCTTACAATATTTGTAAACGGAAGACAAGGCGGTATGATGCGTGCTCAGGTTTTGGGTTATTGGAACAAAGAAGCACAGCCGGAAACTTATAGTTACTGGACACAAGATAATCCAACAAATGATTTTCCTAGACCGGGAGGTAGTTTTAATACACAATTTCAATCGTCATTAGAGCTTGTAGATGCATCATATATAAAAATCAAGAATATTACTCTTGGTTATTCTATGCCCGAAGATTTTCTTAAAAAAACGGGTCTAAGTAATTTGAGACTTTATATAACATCTTATAATCCTTTTGTTTTTAGTCGTAGTCATTTGTTGAAAAATGTAGATCCAGAAAGCGGAGGGTCAGATTCATTCCCGTTATTTAAACAAGTTGTTTTCGGTATTAATTTATCATTGTAGTATCATGAAAAAATATATAAAATTAAAATCAGTAATTGTCTTAATGTTTTTTATGGCTGGATTAACTCAGTCATGCAGTTTAGATGAAAAAAACCTTACTACTGTTTCTTTGGATAAATCTTATAGCGAAAGGCCGGGATTCGAAGGATTAATCAACAGTTGCTACGAGAATTTATATTTCCTGCACGGAAAGGTCGATTATATAGCACCTACAGAAGCAGGAACCGATTCTTGGGAAAACGTGAGTAATAGCGGAATTGGTTTTACACAATATGCCAGTCAGTTAAATCCAGATGACGGAAATATTAAAGTAATTTGGGGTACAGCTTACACAACTATTAATCTTTGCAATACAGCAATTTATTATTCAAAAGATGTTAAAGGTTATGCTTCTACAGAAGAGTTGAATGCAAAATTGGCAGAAGCTTATTTCCTAAGAGCCTTTAGTAATTTTACATTGGTAGAACAATTTGGAGGTGTAGTTCTAAGAACAAAATCATCTATTATTGAAGGAGCAGATAACGCTCCAGTGCGTAGTTCCGAGAAAGAGTTTTACGATTTAATTATTGAAGATTTGAAATTTGCCTGTGCAAATCTTCCAGTGCAGCAGACTTTACAAGGACGAGTGGCTAAGAAAGCGGCTTATGGTTTATTGTCAAAAGTATATCTGCAGAGAACAAGATTAGGAGACGCTTCGGAGTATGCAAAATTGGCCTTAGAAACCGCTGAAGAATTAATTAATAATGCAACAAAATACCAGACTGCTTTATATTTAAGCGACAATGCTAAATCGGGATTTAAGAAGCTATGGGAAGGCAGCAATAATAAGAAAAACACAGAATTTTTGTTTACTCAGGGAATTGATCCTGGAGGTCTTAATCCAGAAGGTTTCAACAGAGGAAGAACAAGACAGTATTATTTGCCAGATTTAGCAACCAGAGGAGCAGAATGGGGAGCTGGAGCAACTAGTATTTTGTATGGACGAGCCAATAGCCGTTTGCTAAAACCAAGTAAATATTTGTTGACAGAAGTGTTTACACCTGTACAATCGCCAGCAGATACACGTTTTGCAGAAACATTTACGTACAAGTTTTATGCTGCAGCAAATAAAACGATTACGCAAACCATGGCGACGGCTTATAAAAAAGATCCTTCAGTAGTTGGTTATACCATTAAAAATACATTAGCACAGGCACTTCCGGCGGTTAATTTTTATTCGCAAAGAATAGAGGAACAAATTAATATGAATAATGATGAAGGTTTAGCCGTGTTCACTCCAAATTGGAATATCGATCCAGTTGTGAAAAGCAAAATGCCAATGCTTGTAGCTGATCCAAGTGATATTTTCGAACCAGGAACCAATAAGTATAAGGATCCTGCAATGTATCCAAATGATCCAAATCTTATTAATATTTTTCCAGCCATGCGAAAATTTTCTGCAGCATTGTATTGTCAAAGCAATCAGTATTGGTTAGGAGATATTCCTATTATTCGTTTGGGAGAAGTGTATTTGATAGCGGCAGAAGCAGCTATTTTAACAGATAATCAGGCTAAGGCATTGATTTATGTAAATACTCTTAGAAAAAGAGCCGCGTTAACATCAAGAGAAAGTGAAATGTTGGTTTCAGGTGCTCAAATGAATATCGATTTTATTCTAAAAGAAAGAGCAAGAGAGTTATCTGGCGAACATACAAGATGGATTGATCTAAAACGTACAGGAAAGTTAACTAAAACCTATTTGGATCAGACAAACCCAATCGCAGGAACAAATTTTGTTGAAGGCAAACATACTGTTAGACCAATTCCGAGATCATTTTTGGATGCAATTTCAAATGCCAAAGAATTTGGTACTAATGGGTATTAAGTGCACTTTTGGTTAGGTGCTTTGGGCAGTTCGAAAGAGCTGCCCTTCTTTTTATAAATTAAAATGACTTCCATTTCTGAAAGTCATTCTATAAAATTAAAAACGATTATCGCCATCCAAAAGATTTCCTAATCCGCCAAGTAAACTTCCTTCATCACGACTGTTTCCTCCAGATTTTGGTGCCGATGCAATAATGCGGTCAGCCAGTCTTGAGAATGGCAGTGACTGTATGTAAACTGTTCCCGGACCTTTTAAAGTAGCATAAAATAATCCTTCGCCGCCAAAAATAGAATTTTTGATTCCGCCAATAAATTCAATATCATAATCTACATCTTTGGTAAAACCAATAATGCATCCTGTATCTACTTTTAAAACTTCGCCGTGACCCAATACTTTTTTAGCCATTGTTCCACCAGAATGTACAAATGCCATTCCGTCTCCTTCAATTTTCTGCATGATAAAACCTTCGCCTCCAAATAAACCGCGTCCTAATTTCTGAGAAAATTCTATTCCAACAGAAACACCTTTGGCAGCGCATAAAAAGGAACTTTTTTGACAGATAAATTTACCTTGAAATTCTGTTAAATCAATTGGAAGGATTTTTCCTGGATATGGCGATGCAAATGATACTTTGCTTTTAGTATTTCCTTGGTTTAAAAATGCTGTCATAAACAAGCTTTCGCCAGTAAGAACCCTTTTACCTGCATTTAAAAGTTTGCCAAACAAACCTGAACCTTGTTGTTGAGAACCGTCTCCAAATATCGTTTCCATCTGGATGTTGTTTTCCATCATCATAAAACTTCCAGCTTCGGCAATTACAATTTCCTGTGGGTCTAGTTCTATTTCAACATACTGCATTTCTTCCCCAAAAATCTGATAATCTATTTCGTGTGCCTGCATAATTTCTAAATTTTTTGTTTTTTAAAATTAGACAAAAAATTCAGTAGAATGTTACAGCATTTTGTGTACTTCGGCTGTTTTTAAGAATATTATATGATTTTGTTATTTTAAATTAGTCTTAATTATGTTTTTTATTGCTTTAAATTCTATATTTTTGCACCGTTATTATATTTTATCAGAATGGCATTAGTTAGTGATTTGACCACCAAAGTATTATTTGAAACCGAAAAAGGATATAGTTATCAATGTGATTTGACCAATAGTATAATTATCAATTTTGTTGATACAGTGTCAAGTTATAGAATTCAGGATTTTTTGATTTTTCAAAGAAAGGTTAATAGCGTTGACATTCTTAACATGCTTTATGACTTATCTGATCAGTCAGACGCTCAGTTGATTGAAACTACTAAAAGAAATTTTTCTAGAAATCTTACTATCTGCGAAATAGTGCAGTTGAGAGATTTATTAAACGGAACAAAATTTACCCTTACATTACATTCTATGCTTTGCAGTATTGTTAATGTAGAGCTTATTTAGATTCTTACTTAGATTAAATCCAAATTTTCAGGTGTTTAGAGCTGCCGTCTTTAATTTTTGTAATTTTACACGTATAAAAATTAAAGGTTATGAAAGATTTACTAAGAACAAGTACTTCATTAGTTGAAGGAATCGAAAATATATTGAACTTACAAGCAAAATTAGAAAGCGACGCTTCTAATAAATATTTAGCTATGGCTGCATGGCTGGATAGAAATGGTTATGCAAATACAGCATCTTATATGTATAAGCAAGCCGAAGAAGAAAGAGAGCACTTTCTAAAAGTTTTCAAATATATTACAGACATGGGTGGGATTGCAGTTACGCCATCTGTTCCAGAAGTGCAGCAAGAATTTGCTTCTTTTAAAGAAGTATTTGAAATTGCTTTGCAAAACGAAATTGCAGTAACTCAGGCAGTCAATAAAGTAATCGCAAAATGCAGAGCTGAAAATGATTATGCTACAGAAGATTTTATGATGTGGTATGTGGCTGAGCAAAGAGAAGAAGAGAAAAATGCAAGAAGAGCTTTAGAGCTTTTTGAATTGATCAACGAAAACGCAGCTGACGGCAAATTTCAATTAGACGTACAAATAGCTAAAATTGGATAAGTAAACCCAATTTATAAAATTAAAAAAGCCCTTAATGATTTAAAATTATTAAGGGCTTTGTTTATTTATTCATTCATCAAGCTTTCAATCTCATTAGCTTCAATCGGAATGTTGCGCATTAAGTTAAAAGGTTCTCCTTTTTCTTGAACGACAACATTGTCTTCTAAACGAATTCCGAAACCTTCAGCAGGAATATAAATTCCTGGTTCAACCGTAAAAACCATATTAGCTTTCATAGGTTCGTGAAGCAAACCGTAATCGTGTGTGTCAAGTCCCATGTGGTGAGACGTTCCGTGCATGAAATATTTTTTGTATGCAGGCCATTCTGGATTTTCATTCTGAACATCTGCTTTATCAATTAAGCCTAAACCAAGTAATTCAGAAGTCATAATTTTACCAACTTCAATATGATATTGTTTCCAAAGTGTTCCTGGCGTAAGCATTTTTGTTGCTTCGTTTTTAACTCTTAAAACAGCATTGTAAACGGCTTTTTGACGATCAGAAAAACGTCCTGAAACTGGAATTGTTCTCGACATATCGCTTGAATAATTTGCATATTCAGCCGCAACATCCAACAAAATTAAATCACCAGCTTTACATTGCTGATTGTTTTCGATATAATGCAAAACATTTGCATTGTTTCCAGAAGCGATAATTGGTGTGTAAGCAAAACCTTTAGAGCGGTTACGGATAAATTCGTGAGCCAATTCAGCTTCGATTTCATATTCAGTCACATTTGGTTTTACAAACGACAATAATCTGCGGAAACCTTTTTCTGTAATATCACAAGCCTGCTGAATCAAATCGATTTCTTCGCTTTCTTTTACAGAACGAATTCGCTGTAAAATTGGGTTGCTTTTTGCAACATTATGTGCTGGATAACGTTCTTTCCACCATTTTACAAAACGTGCTTCGCGAGTTTCAGTTTCAACAGACGCGCGGTAATGTTCGTTTGTGTTGATGTACATCGTGTCAGCATACGTCATCATTTCGTTTAAGACTTTATGAAAATCCTGCAGCCAATAAACAGTTCTAATTCCCGAAACCTGAAAAGCACGTTCTTTAGTTAGTTTTTCACCTTCCCAAACAGCGATGTGATCGTTAGTTTCTTTCAGGAAAAGAATCTCTTTTTGATTTTCATAAGGTGCATCTGGAAATAAAAGTAAAATGCTTTCTTCCTGATCTACGCCGCTTAGATAAAAAATATCTCTGTGTTGTGCAAACGGAAGAGTACTGTCGGCACTAACTGGGTAAATGTCATTAGAATTGAAAACGGCAACAGAGTTTGGTTTCATTTCTGCCGTGAATTTTTTGCGGTTTTTTACAAAAAGAGCGCTGTTTATTTGATGATATTTCATAATAACTTAGTTTTTGAACTTCGAATTTCAAAATTACATTTTTTTACAAAGTAGTGTATGATAGATTTATTAAAGTTTTCTTATTTGTTTTGAGTTTGTCGCAAAGACATTAAGACACAAAGTTTTCTAACCGCAAAGGGCGCTAAGAATTACGCAAAGTTCGCAAAGATTTCCTCAGTATTGTCATTTCGACGAAAGGAGAAATTTACGCAAGTAACTCTGCAAAGATTGGCGATCTATCTCTCACGCTTCCGTCAGTTTTATAATACATTCTTAGTTTTAATTGTTTCTAATAATGAAAAAAAAGTTACTTTAGCTTAAGTACAAGATAGTTTTAAGGTGTTGATCATTTAGGGAAATAAGTATTAATAAAGTGGAAGAGGAGAAAATAATTCAAATGCTGATTTTTTGTCACGCACTATTTGGCGGCATTGCATTGCTTTCAGGTTTCGTTTCTTTAATTGTAGAAAAAGGAAAAATAATCCATAAAAAAACGGGGAAACTATTTTATTTTTCCATGCTTTTATCAGCGTTTACAGCATTAATAATTTCTGTTTTGCCTAGACATGAAAATCCTTTTTTATTTTCAATAGGAGTTTTCAGCTCTTATTTTATTTTAACGGGTTACAGAGCTTTGCGGTTTAAAACTAGAAATTATAATCTAAAAACAGATAAAATAATTTCGTGGATTATGGTTTTTACAGCTGTTTTGATGATCTTGTATAATCCTTTAGTAAATCACAAAATCAATATAGTTCTAACTGTTTTTGGAATTGTAGGTTTGAGTTTTTCAATGAGAGATTTACGGCTTTTTAATAAAATTGATAAATTAAAAAAGGATTGGTTAAAACTGCATTTAGGTAAAATGATTGGCGGATATATTTGCGCTGTAACAGCTTTTGTAGTGGTAAACGAATTTTTTTCAAGTTTTTATGGCTGGTTTATTCCTGGAATTATTGGAGGATTTTATATCGCGTATTGGATTCGTAAATTGAATAAAAAACAGAAAGTTAGTATTGTCGTAGAAAAGGAATAAAAACTGAAGAAAGAAAACTTCTATTAATAAAATAAAATGCAGACTTCTAATTTTAAATTAATTACAATTGCAGAAATCAAAAACAAGTATCCTCTTTTAATTGAAGATGAAAAGTTTGATTATTTTGATGATTGGGAAAACGAGGATTTTTTTCTTATCGCAGAAGAAGATGTAAATTTTGAAGGGAATTTTTATTTAGATCTTTATGAAGATAAAGAGAAAAAATGGCTTGCCAACTTGTTAAATCTTCCAATTAAAAAGGTTGAAGAAATAAGAATTGAAGGTGTTTTGATAAATGGGAATTTCTCTGTAAACGGTTCAATTATTAATGCCGAAGGCGATTACGGGCCTTATGTTTTTATAAATGGAAATATTATTTGTCAAAGTCTGCTGTTAGGAGGTGCCAATGTTGAAATAAAAGGAAATATTGTAGCAAAAGAAGTGGTTATGACGTATTATAATCATGGTAGTTTTAATTGTACAGGATTAATTGATTCTCCAGTTTTTATTGTTAATGATCATAATACAAAATTTGCAGAAAGAAAAAATAATCTCTTTTATTATAACGACAGAGCCGATGATGTCGATCCAAAAAATGAATGTAAATATGATAATGAAACCGGCGATGAAATTATCTCGAATGAACTTCGAAAGTTATTGGATAATCCGTTAATTGAAACTTTTGAAGAGTTGGAACGAGATTTGGCAAGAGGCGAATTGGTTTTAAAACAAAATAATCCGCCTGCGAAAACTTATGAATATTGGCGCGATCGTGTTTTGGCAAATTATAGAGACCTTAAACTCGTTCCAAAACAAATTAAAACTGAAGAACTTTGTAATTTGGCATTGAATATTACATTTCACGCTCTGCCATTTATCAAGCAGAATTTAATAACATACGAACTTTGCGAGAAATTAGTGAGTAAAGATGGTTTTGCAATTCAGGTAATTCCAGATCAGTTTATAACAAAAGAACTTTCTTTTAAAGCCGCTGAAAGTGGTACAATGCTGAGATTAGTTCCAGAAGAATACTACTCTAAAGAACTGATACTATTGGTTTTTAAAAACGGAAAACATGAACCTGATATCAACGATGTTCCTTCTCGATTTATTACAGAGAATCTTCTTGCAGAATATGTAAAAATTGGAAAAGGATTGTGGCTGGATAAAGCAAGCAAACAAAACGGAATTGATAAATTGCATATTTTAAAACAAGTAATCGATTCAGGAATTGAATATTTGGACACCATTTTCGGAAATCATTTTAGTAAAGAAACGGTTGATTATGCTTTTTCGGTTTATAAAAATCAAGAAGATTGGAACAAATATGTTCAAAAATACAAACCGAAGTTTGAGCGCATTGGTTTGAATGAATACTTGTAAAACGGTAAAATAGATTATAGTGTTACATATTAATATCAGAAAAGTAGAAAAGCAGGATCTAGATTTTGTTTACAAAGCAATCTGCGAACTCGAAAATGAAGTTTTAGATTTCGAAGTTTTCGAAAGGATATTCAATGAGAATATTTCTAATTCAAAAAATCTTTATCTCATTGCCGAAAACGAAAGTGAAGGTTTAGGATTTATTAGTTTTCATACCCAAAATCTTTTACATCATTGCGTATTGGTTGGTGAGATTCAGGAATTTTTTATTCATCAAAAACATAGAGGTAAAGGCGTTGGACGCTTATTGATAAATGAAATCAAGAATTTTGCAGAACAGCATAATTTAAAAAGTATCGAAGTTACAACCAATAAAAGACGAGTAGAGAATGTTGCAATTTATGAAAATCTCGGATTTAATCTGAGTCATAATAAGTTTACGATTTACAAATAAATGCTATAATTTAATGTCAGAAAATCATAGAAAAGTAGAATGCAGCAATCATGGAATAAGAAATAACGCCTTTGTGTGTCAGCATTTAGTAAACTCAGAGTTTTCTGGTTTTTGGGAACCGTTTGATTCAGATTCAACAAAAGAGTATGATGATGGCGAATTAAATGCTTGGTGTGATGAATGTGATAAGATACTGGTTGAGCAAGGAGAATGGAATGATGTATCTGAAGAATTTGCTCAAATTCAACTCATTTGTGAGGTGTGTTTTTTTGAACTGAAAGAATTAAATCGAGGTTCCAGTAATTATTATTCGAAATGAAAATTTTTAAAGCTTCGTTCATATATTTTCAAACCAATGACAATAGAAAAAGCCAATATAATTGACGATGAAATCCTAACTTCAATAACCAAAAAATCAAAAGCATTTTGGGGTTATTCGGCAGAGCAAATTCAGGAATGGGATAAAAACTTGACCATTTCTCAGGATTATATTAAAGAACATAATGTTTATAAATTGACAGTTAATAATTTAATTATTGGCTATTATTCGTATTTTTTTAAAGATGAAAGAGAAATTGAGCTTGATAATTTATTTATCTTGCCAGAATATATTGGCAAAGGATTGGGTAAATATTTAGTACTTGATTTTTTAAACCGAATTAAAGACCAAAAAGCAGAAAGAATAATACTCGATTCAGAACCAAATGCTGAGGATTTTTATGCTAAAATGGGATTTGTAAAAATTGGAGAATTCGAAACTTCTATAAAAAATCGTTTCATGCCTATTATGGAAATGAAACTTTAAATTTAATTCAAGTGAAACAGCTAAACATTTCCATAAAACATAATCTTCTAGTTGGTTTGTTTATTGCGTTATGGCTTTTTGTTTTTGCTTTCATCATAAAACCTTTTGATGATGGCACTATAAATTTTAGAGCTTGGTTTTTAATTAGTTTTGGTTTTAGTATAATAGCATTTTCGTGTTACGGTCTTTTAATGATTATTCAAAAAAGCTTTTACGAAAGAATAACTAAGTGGAATGTCGGTTTAGAAATAGCAAGTATCATTTTCTTCTACTTGGTTTATTTATTTGGGGTTTATGCATATTATAAAAGCCCGATTTTAAATGGTGGATATAATTTTTACGAGTTCTTTTCGGTAATATTTATAAAAGTCGCTTTGATTTTGACTCCGGTAATTATTCTGGCAAGAAGATATTTAATCAAATTAATTCCTGTAAAAGAAGATTTTCTGGTAATTAAAGGCGAAAATAAACTAGATGTTCTAAAGATTAAAAAATCCGATTTGGTTTGCATTTCTAATGCTCAAAATTATGTCGAGATTTTTTATACAGAAAATGGAAAACTAACTTCAAAACTACTGCGAAGTTCACTCAAAAACATTCAAAAAGATTTTAGCTTTTTAAGGCAGATTCATCGTTCGCATTTAATAAATCCGTCTCATTTTAAATCTTGGAGAAATCCAAATACCATTATTTTGACCCAAATTGAACTGCCGGTTTCTAAAAATTATAAAGAAACTTTATTGACATTATAATTTCGTACCTAAAACAATATGTTTTGTACCTAAGTCTCTAAAATAGGGCTTTAAACCAGTTTTTTCATTTTAGTTTTGCTTCATCAATTTTAAAAATAAATTATGAAAACAAAACATCTTTGCCTTTTGGGATTATTATTTTTCCTGATCAGTTATTTATTCTTTTCTAAAATTTTGCCCAATTTTCAAAAACCAATTGATTTTGCTCATTGGTTTAATTTAATTGGAGCTTGTTTGTTGTTGTCGTTTAATGATGTGTTTCCTAAAAGCAGATTAAATTCAGCAGCTTCTGTGCTGACAAGTTTGGGTGTTATTGCGCATATCGGACTTTGCACCATCGATTTTATTATGTCGAGTTACGGAAATAATGAAATTGCAAAAGAGGCATTAAGCAATCAAATTAGTAATTCTCCAAGTATTTTGTATCCTTTTGTTGTCGTTGGACCATCTTTGCTTTTTATTGGTTTAGCAATACATGCTTTTGGTTTTGTTAAAACGGATACGATTAAATCTTTGATGGTTGTTTTTGCTTCGGCTGCTATTGGGTTTTCTTTTTTTGTGTTGAAAAACGGCGTTTGTATGTTCTTGAGCTGTTTGGTTTTTGTTTTAGGATTGGGTTTACTGCTTTGTAAGAATGATATTAAAAAAGTGAAAGGAAATCTATATATTTGAATGGATTTTATAATTTTGAGCCAATCAAATTTAAATATGAATAAGATTTTTACCTTACTAGTTTTACTTTTTGTATTCAATATTTCTGCACAGAGCACACTTCAATTTGATAAAAAGTTTGTTCAAAGTGAAGATAGATGGGTAGCATTTCCTTCGGATAGTACTGGTTCTTATAATTTTGGATTTATTTATATTGACGCTCAAGCTGGATTAACTTTTGACTACGAAGGAAGTTTTAAGGTTGATGAAAAAGGAATGTTTCTGCCAAATAAAAGAGAAAAGACAAGTTCTATGAAATATAGATTACGGCCAAATAATACATTAGTAGCATTTATTCCTGAATCTAAATATACAGAATTGCAAATCTCAAAAGAGCCAGATTGGCTTAAAAGCTACAAAACAGGCGAAGGCTCTATAGAAAGGTTTTATCAATGGGGTTTCATGTATAATGGTTGGAATGAATGCGAAAAGGCTTTGGGATACCTAGAAAAGGCTCAAAAAGTTGACCCTGAATACAAAGGTCTTCGAGTAGAGTTAGCGTTTTCTTATAATTGTCTTAAACAGTATCAAAAAGCTGTTGATATTTTGAAAATTGCTATAAAAAAAGAACCTCTTGACGCTTATACAAATAAGGAGTTGATTTACGCAGAGACAAAAAACGGCAATCTGCAAGATGCTGAAAACGTTTGTCGTAAAGTTTTTAAAGAATGTCCTGATAAGACTTATAATTCTGAGAATGCTTATAATATCTTGCAAGCTTATTACATTAAAAAAGACATTAAAAACTTCAACAGTTGGTTTGCAGAAGCGAATTCGTATTTAATGAGCGATCAAAAATTGAAGTCTTTAGCAGAACAAATGAAAAAGGAACTACAGCAATAATATTAAAATCGAAAATTGAAAAAACATATAAAATATCTAATCGCACTCTTTCTGGCTTTTGTCGTGATTGCGAGTGATGGTACTTTGTATTCTCAATCTAAATCGGCAGAATATTACGAATCTTCGTTTGTAGTTTTAAGAAGGGAATTAAATCTTAAAAGTTCTCATTTATATAAATTTGGACAAGTTGCTTCTTATGGTAAAACAAGATTTTTAATTGTTTTGAATTTTCTTAAAAACGAAAATGTTTTTACTTTTCAAATTAAGAAACTGTTGAAATTGCAAAATCTGCTTCATCAAAAACTAATGTCATTTATAAATCAGTCTGTTTTTATAAATGAAATAATCATTTCAAATCATTTCGGTAAAAGTTTATACAACGCTTAAGAAAATTTATTTCTCAGGCTTTATGCAATCTCAAAGCATAAGATGATATAATAATGTCTAATCATTTATCATTTTCAAAATGTATAAACAAAATAAAAAATCTCACTTGGAGCAATCTAAGCGACCAGTTCTTAATTGGATAAAAAGAAAATTACTTTTAATAATAACCGCTTTTATGCTCGGAATGTCAAACGGAATGAATGCCGAAGATCGTTCCATTAACGGAAGTTTTGTTCAGACAGAACAACAGGATAAAAAGGATTGATTTCTCTAATTAGAGAATGTGTCAATTTGATAATTAGAGAATTTTTATGAAATTGAGAAAAATAATCAGCTTCAATTTTATATTGTGACCTTTGTCAAAGTCCACACATAATCTTGTCATTTCGACGGAGGAGAAATCTCTACAAATGACTCCGCAACGAAAGTCAATCTTTGTAGAGCTTCTTGCGAAGATTTCTCCTCCGTCGAAATGACAAATTATACA
Organism: Flavobacterium oncorhynchi; assembly: GCF_002217355.1. Classification (GTDB taxonomy): domain Bacteria; phylum Bacteroidota; class Bacteroidia; order Flavobacteriales; family Flavobacteriaceae; genus Flavobacterium; species Flavobacterium oncorhynchi. Next base: position 27,291 of record NZ_MUHA01000018.1, read on the forward strand.
TGTATAAAAAAACCGAAGCGAAAGCTTCGGTTTTTTGTTTGAATTTTGGGATTTCAAATGTTGGAAATTAATCAACCCATTTATAATATCTCGCCCCAATCAAAACTGGAATCTCTTTTTCAATTCGATCTAAAATCCATTCGTTTTTTGGAGTTCTAACACTTTGTTTTTGTTCTTTTTTATGAAGGCTTTCATAAGTATTGAAGTCAATTTCTACACTTTCGGCTAAATTTTCAAAAAGTTTCACATTTTCTAGAGCAGATTTCCATTCTGGCTGAATTGTTCCTTCAAAAACTTTAGATTTCGATCCGCTTCCATAAGCTAAGAAACCGAATTTAGTTCCTGAAATTGCTGCATTAGTATCATAAAAATGAGCCAAAGTCGATAATAATCCCATGAAAATAGAACCTGTGTAAAGGTTTCCAATTAATGAAGAAGCCAATTCGGCAGGTTGTAATTTTTCAGTCACAAAACTTCTGTAATCTTCAGATTTTGCCACTTCTTTAATTTTTGTCTGATAATCTGCTGGTGCAATATCATCGGCAATAATTTTTTCAGCACTGTCTAAAGCATAAATTTCAGATAACATTCTTCTTCCCTGAAAAGAATACGGCAAATGCATTACGATGCTATGCCAAGTGTTATATAGTGTTTCGGTAGTGTTTTTTAATTTTTTGAATGAAAAGTAAGCATTTCGCGTACGATCCATATAACATTGATTTGAATATTGTCCGTCGAAAACAGGTTGATCTTTATGGATTTCGATTTCTGCTTCTAAATTATCAAACCAAGAATCGTTGTTTGTGTTTTTTGTGATTTCGTTTTTAGAGATAGTTCTGTACGGTTTGAAGAAATCAAAAACACCTTTTGTACTTGTTGCCCAATTGTTATCAAAAGCAATAATTTTTGGATCTGCACTAATTAACATTGCAACAGCTCCAGCGCCTTGTGTATATTCTCCGCCAGAATTTAAATCGTATTTTGCAAAATCAGCCGCTACTACAATTGCTTTTTTTGCTGGGTTTAATTTTACAAAGTCAAGACAGTTTTGCAAGGCATCAACAGCGCCGATACAAGCAAAAGTAAAATCGACTACATCACATTCGGCTAAGGTATCTTCTCCAAATTTTTGCTCCATTAAGTTAATTAAATAAGAAGCAATTGGTTTTGAACTGTCGATTCCGCTTTCGGTACCAACATAAATTCGGCCTATTTCGTTTAGGTTTATTTTATTATCAGTAATAAGTTTAGTTAAAGCATTTGCGCCAAACACAACCGCATCTTGATGAACGTCTGGGAAAGTCATTTTTAGTAATCCAAGACCTTTTTCTAATTTTTCTGGTTCAATATTTCTGGCGATTGCCAAAGTTTTTATGGGTAAGTGTATGTTTGCTACATCAAAAGAAATAGCGTCAATTCCTGTTTTCATTCTCATTTTTTTTGAAGCCGATAAAGGTAAAATTATGTTGTGGAATGGCAATTTTTTAGATTGATTAAATTTTGCTCCAGCTGCACTTTTGAAGAAAACAGATTAAAACTTTAAATAAAATATCAATATCATAAATTTTTGACAATATACGTAGAAGTGATTTTTGAGTTTAAGCCTTTGTGAGTAGGTTTTTGGAATCTTCTATAGGGAATTATTTTTTAGCAGCTTCTTTTTTGTACGTAAAAATACGTACTCGGAAGCTATTTTAAAATCATTATAAATAAGAACGAAATGGTTGTAGTTCTTTTGTATTTGAGTTATTTTTGTATAATTTTTTAAAACAAACTACTTAAACACTTATGGCACAATCTGCACTATTGAATGCTTCCATCTTAAAGAAAGTAGCTATGGCTCTTTCGGGAATATTCTTAATCACGTTTTTAGCGCTGCATGTTTCCTTAAATTTTATTTCTATTATTAGTGAAGACGTTTTCAACGAGGCTTCTCACTTTATGGGATACAATCCGCTGATTCAATATGTAATGCAGCCAGTTTTGGCGATCGGAGTAATTTTCCATTTTGTAATGGGATTTATTTTAACTGCACAAAATAAGGCAGCAAGACCAATTGCGTATGCAAAATACAACGGAGCGGCTAATGCTTCCTGGACTTCAAGAAATATGATTATTTCTGGAGCGGTTATTTTAGCTTTCTTAGTATTGCATTTTTATGATTTTTGGTTTCCAGAAGTAACCTACAAGTATATTGCAGGAACGGCTCCAGATGCTACAAGATATTATGGAGAATTGGTTCATAAATTTCATGACCCAATCCGTACAGGATTATACTGTATTGCATTTGTGCTGCTAGGATTTCACCTTTGGCACGGATTCAGTTCGTCTCTTCAATCAGTTGGGATGCACAATAAGTATTCAAGATTTTTAAGTAAAGTAGGTTATTGGTTTGCTGTAATAGTACCGGCACTTTTCGTAATTATCGCATTATTTCATCATTTCAATAATTAATATCAATTATAATGGCATTAGATTCAAAAATTCCAAATGGTCCTATAGCGGACAAATGGACAAATTATAAAGATCATATTAATTTAGTAAACCCCGCTAACAAACGTAATTTAGATATTATCGTTGTTGGTACAGGTTTGGCTGGAGGTTCTGCAGCAGCTACTTTGGCTGAGTTAGGATATAACGTAAAAGCATTTTGTTTTCAAGATTCTCCACGTCGTGCGCACTCTATCGCAGCGCAAGGGGGTATCAACGCAGCAAAAAACTATAAAGGTGACGGTGACTCAACTTACAGATTGTTTTATGATACTGTAAAAGGTGGTGACTACCGTGCACGTGAGGCAAACGTTTATCGTTTGGCTGAAGTTTCGGCAAATATTATTGACCAATGTGTGGCTCAAGGGGTGCCGTTGGCTCGTGAATATGGCGGACTTTTAGATAACCGTTCTTTTGGAGGAACTTTGGTTTCTCGTACATTTTACGCACAAGGACAAACTGGACAGCAATTATTGTTAGGAGCTTATTCTGCAATGAACCGTCAAATTGGTCGTGGTAAAGTAAAAATGTACAACCGTCACGAAATGTTAGACATTGTAATCGTGAACGGAAAAGCGAGAGGTATTATCGCTCGTAACTTAATTACTGGAGAAATAGAAAGACATTCTGCTCATGCGGTAGTAATTGGTTCTGGAGGATACGGAAACGTATTTTTCCTTTCAACAAATGCTATGGGAAGTAACGCAACAGCAGCTTGGAAAATTCATAAAAAAGGAGCGTTTTTCGCAAATCCTTGTTACACACAAATTCACCCTACATGTATTCCAGTTTCAGGAGATCACCAGTCAAAACTGACTTTGATGTCTGAATCTTTACGTAATGATGGTCGTATTTGGGTTCCTGCAAAATTAGAAGATGCTCAGGCAATTCGTGAAGGAAAGAAAAAAGCAACAGATTTATCTGAAGCGGAAAGAGATTATTTCTTAGAAAGAAGATATCCAGCTTTTGGTAACTTAGTTCCTCGTGACGTTGCGTCTCGTGCTGCTAAAGAAAGATGTGATGCTGGTTTTGGAGTTAACAAAACTGGAGAAGCTGTTTACTTAGATTTCGCAGCAGCAATTAAACGTTACGGAACTGAAGATGCTTATGTAAAAGGTTTAGATGATAAGGATGCTGCTTTAGTAACTAAATTAGGAGCTGCAATCGTGAAAAGTAAATACGGAAACTTATTCCAGATGTATTACAAAATCGTTGACGAAGATCCTTATACAACACCAATGATGATTTACCCAGCGGTTCACTACACAATGGGTGGAACTTGGGTTGATTATAACTTAATGACTACAATTCCTGGATGTTTCTCAATTGGAGAATCAAACTTCTCTGATCACGGAGCAAATAGACTTGGAGCTTCTGCTTTAATGCAAGGTTTAGCTGATGGATATTTCGTATTGCCATATACTATTGGAGATTATCTTGCTCCGGATATTAAAATGGGAGAAATTTCTACAGACTTACCAGAATTCGTTGAAGCTGAAAAAGCAGTTGTAGATCAAATTAACAAATTCATCAATAACAACGGTAAACATTCTGTAGATTATTTCCACAAGAAATTAGGAAAAATCATGTGGGATAAAGTAGGTATGGCTCGTAATGCTAAAGGTTTAAATGAAGCTATCGAAGAAATTGCTGCTTTACGTGAAGAGTTTTATAAAGATGTAAAAGTTCCAGGAAGCGCTAACGAATTTAATCAAGAATTAGAAAAAGCAACTCGTGTTGCCGATTTCTTAGAATTAGGAGAATTGTTCGCGAAAGATGCTTTACACCGTAACGAATCTTGTGGTGGTCACTTCCGTGAGGAATACCAAACAGAAGAAGGAGAAGCACTTCGTGACGATGAGAACTTTGCATATGTTGCAGCTTGGGAATACAAAGGAAAACCAAGTGATGCAGTATTACACAAAGAAGCTCTTAATTACGAAAACATTAAATTAGTTCAAAGAAGTTATAAATAACATAAGGTTAAGAGTTAAGGGTTATGAGTTTAAAGTCGTTCGAAGATTTAGAGTGCTGGAAAGCAGCACGTGAATTAAGAATCTTTGTTTCTCAAAATATTCTTTCGAAATTTCCAATTGACGAAAAATATGCCTTAACTAGTCAGCTTAAACGATCTTCTAGATCTGTTAGTGATAATATTGCCGAAGGGTTTGGGAGATATCATTATCAAGAAAATATTCAATTCTGTAGAATTGCGCGAGGTTCATTAACTGAATCTTTAAATCAGGTAATTACTGCTTTAGATGAGAATTATATTGAAGAAGATTTGTTGCAAAAATTTAGAGAAAGGTTCGAAAGAACCAAAGCAATATTAAATGGATATATAAATTATTTAGCTAGGACTAAAATGGAGTAGTAACCCTATGACGTTTAACTCTTAACTTATAACCCATAACAAAATTATGAAACTTACATTAAAAATATGGCGTCAAAAAAACGCCCAAGATAAAGGAGGGATTGTAGAATATCCTATTGATGGAATCGAACCAGATATGTCTTTCCTTGAAATGCTTGATGTTCTTAACGAACAATTAATCAACAAAGGAGAAGAGCCAGTTGCATTTGACCACGACTGTCGTGAGGGAATCTGCGGAATGTGTTCTTTATTCATCAACGGAGAAGCGCACGGACCAGACAGAGGTGTTACAACTTGTCAGTTACACATGCGTATGTTTAAAGATGGTGATACGATTTTTATTGAGCCATTTAGAGCAAAAGCTTTCCCAGTAATTAAAGATTTAGTGGTTGACAGAAGTTCTTTTGATAGAATTCAACACGCAGGAGGATTTATCTCTGTAAATACTTCAGGAAATACTATTGACGCAAATACAATTCCAATTAACAAACACGATGCAGATAAATCATTTGATGCGGCGGCTTGTATTGGTTGCGGGGCTTGTGTTGCAACTTGTAAAAACTCTTCAGCAATGTTGTTCGTTTCTGCAAAAGTATCTCAATATGCTTTATTGCCGCAAGGTAAAGTTGAGGCGGTTGACCGTGTATTAAACATGGTTCACCAAATGGATTTAGAAGGTTTTGGTAACTGTACAAATACAGGAGCTTGTGAAATCGAATGTCCAAAAGGAATTTCACTTGAGAATATTGCACGTATGAACCGTGAGTATTTAGCAGCAAGTTTGAAAGGATAATTTAGAACGCAATTTTAGTTTATATTGAAAACGCATCCGCTTAGGCGGATGCGTTTTTTTGTGGTCTATTCGTAAAACAATTGTGAAGCACTTATTTCTTGTTTTTCTTTTCCTTCCTGTTGTATAAAGCAGTTTAAAGTTGTCCCTCCAATTTGGTCAAAATAACTGATGTTTATTTTATGAAATCCTTTTTCAAGTTTTACAGCTCCATAAGCTTCATTGAGCCAATGGATGCCGTCATTATCGACAATTAGTTCATCATCTATAAAAAGCTTCGATCCGTCGTCTGAAAGCGTTGAAAAGGTATAATTTCCTGTTTCTGAAATATAGATGTATCCGTTAAATTTTAAGCCGATATAACGCTCCAATTTTGTTTTCCATCTCTCGCTGCTGATATTACCTTCAAGAATTCCAGAATTAATAGGTTTTGCCAATTCTAAATCTTGTACCTGCTGGAATAATTTTCCCGTATAATAATCAAACTTTAAACCTTGTTTTGTTGGTTTTATAGAGAGAGCAGTTTTTAAATCAGGATTCTTGACTATTATTTTATTAATAGAACTTTTTCTTCCGCTTGGACTTATTTGAACAGTTTTTATGGTTCTATATTCTCCTTTTGGAATGTTTATCGTTACAGGCTTTTTGTAAAGTGCTGCAGTTTCATCTGGATTATAACCGTCAATTGTATAAAAAATCTGCCCGTTTTTAATAGTCGGTTTTAAGTCTAAAACGTATTTTGATGTGATTAATGCCGTTTCTTCTGCTCCAAATGGTACTGGGACTTTATACAGTCGTTTTTGAGATTCTAGTTTTTCTAAATGATGCGGCATTCGGTTTAAAATGAAACTATTGTAGTTTTTATTTTGAGAGTTTGTCCAAGCAATTTCAGCCAAAGCAAATACTCGGGGATAAATTTGGTAGTTTAATTTGGCAGGACTCGTCAAATATTCAGACCAAAGATTAGATTGAACTCCTAAAATATATTTCTGTTCATCAATGGTTAAACTGTCAACAGGAGTTGGGTTGTAGTTGTAGATTTTTTCGACAGTTACTAGTCTTCCAACGGTAAGAGGTTCTTGTGGAGAGTAGCCTTGATTGTAATCCAGATATAAAAATTGTTCAGGATTCATGATAACAAAATGTTTTTGCTTGGCGGCGCTGATACCGCCAGATTCTCCACGCCAAGACATTACGGCTGCATTTGGAGCCAGTCCGCCTTCAAGCATTTCATCCCAGCCTAAAATTTGTCTGCCGTTAGCATTTAGGAATTTCTCGATTCTGGTTGTTAAATAAGTTTGTAATTCATGCTCATCTTTTATGCCCAATTCTTTGATTTTTTTCTGGCAGTTTGGGCATTCTTTCCATCTTGCTTTTGGACATTCGTCTCCGCCAATATGAATGTATTTACTCGGAAACAAAGCCATAACCTCGGTTAAAACATCTTCTAAAAATGTAAAAGTTTCTTCTTTTCCGGCACAGAATATATCTTCAAAAACACCCCAATATTCGACAACTTTATATGGGCGATCAGGAAAGCAGGATAAATTAGGATACGCACTTACGGCAGCGGTTGCGTGTCCCGGCATTTCGATTTCAGGAATGATGTTAACATAATGTTCTTCGGCAAATTTTACAACGTCTTTGATTTCTTCCTGTGTGTAAAAACCTCCGTATGGATTTCCATCAAAAAAATAGGGGAATCTTTCAAATTTATTTCCTACTAAAGTCTGCGCTCTTTTCGATCCTACTTCGGTTAGTTTTGGATATTTTTTTATTTCGATTCTCCAGCCTTGGTCGTCAGTTAGGTGCCAATGAAAATTATTTAATTTATAATAAGACATCTGTGCTATAAAATCTTTTATAACATCAACGGTGAAAAAGTGACGGCAGACATCTAAATGTAATCCGCGATACGTATATCTTGGTTCGTCCTCGATAGTTAAGCAAGGAAGTTTTATTTCCTGATTTTTTAGTTGATTTGGGAGCAGCTGCAGTAAACTTTGAACAGCATAGAACAATCCTTCTTCGTTTCCTGTAACTGTTATTTTTTTTGAAGTTATATTGATTTTGTAAGCTTCTTTTTTTTCAGACGTACTTGGAGTTTGAGCAATAAACAGAACTTCAATATTGCTTTTTTTATTGGGCATATTAGAGTTTACGGCCGATTCAAAAATAGAAGCTGTTCTTTTTTCTTTGGTGCTGAATTTGTTGTCTTTAAAAATGACTTTTATCAATCCGTTAATTCGAATACTGTCTCCTGTAGCTTTATAAAAGTTTGGTTCTGGGATTATTGTATTGTTGTTGGATGGGTTTTGAGCATTTCCGAAGAAACAGCAAAACATTAAAAATAAAAAGATACTTTTTTGCATGGTTGTTTTCTTGATTTACAAAACAAATTTAGAGTTTATGAAATGCTTTTTGCAAAAAAAATGCAAAACTAAAATTTGTTTAAATGTCTTTGTAATAGGCTAATTAACTTTTTGGTTACTTTCTGTTATAATTTGTTTCGCAATAATATTGCATTTATTGTTTACCTTTGTTTTTATAAAAATGAATTTGCATGAATAATGATAATGAGTTGGTAAATTACACGAAGGAAGAACGTAAAAATCTTATTTTAAAAGAGATAAATCTGCATACCCGTGTAAGTTTTGAAACACTATCGGTTAAATTGTTTGTTTCGGAAGATACCGTTAGACGCGATGTTAATGAACTTGAATCTGAATCGTTATTGATAAAAGTGAAAGGCGGTGCAATGACAAAAGCGTATCACCATTCTTCATCAAATCAAGTTTATGCGGGCGAGTCTAAACAAATTATTGCACAAAAAACAATAGGGCTGCTTCGCGATGGAATGGTTTTGTTATTAGGAGGCGGTACAACAATTAGAGAGTTTATCCGATTGATTCCTGACTACTTAAACTTGACCATTTTTACTGTTACTGTTTTGTCTGCAGTTGAACTTCTAGACAAACCTAATGTTAAAATTATAATGATTGGCGGCAGTATTTCGTCTTACAGCCAAATGTGTGTGAGCGGCGATGTCTATACTCAATTGGCTAATATTAAAGTTGATTTGTTAATATTAGGTACAAATGCTTTAGACGTCGAAGGTGGTTTCTCAGATTCTGACTGGGAAACAGTTCAGGTAAAAAAAGCAATGATTCAAGCGTCTGAAAAAACAGCTATTCTTACTATTTCTGAAAAATTAGATACGGTGCTAAAAATGAAAATTGCCAACTTATCTGAGGTAGATTACGTTGTTACAGAAGTTGATCCTAACGACGAAAAATTACAAGCGTATAAGAAGGCAGTTCCAAGTTTAGTTTTTGTTTAATCCCAATTCTTCATTAAAAAATTAATCCAGTTCTGATGAAAGATTTTGTCTAAATCTTCATCAGAATATCCGTTGTTTTTAAAGATCAAGACCAGTTTTTGTAAATCGGCTATTGTATTTAAATCATACGGAGATTGCTCTGTTCCAAAAGCACCGTCCAAATCGGAACCTACGCCAATGTGATTTGCATTTCCTGCCAATTGACAAATGTGATCCATGTGTTTAAAAACGGTTTCTAAATTGCAATTCATTTCTAAAGGCATCGAAACACCTCTCTGCCAATTCGGAACCAGCATCCATGCATCTAAAGCACCTCCAATAACGGCTCCTCTAGAAATTAAAGCTTTAACCATTTCATCGCTGTATTGACGATTGTGATCAACCAAACTTCGGCAGTTGTTATGACTTGCCCAAACGGGACCATTATAATGATCTAAAGCCTGCCAGAAAGCATCGTCGCACAAATGAGTTGCATCCAAAATAATGTTTAAACGCTCCATTTCTTTCAATAAATCAAGACCATTTTGATTCATTTTTCCCGTTGCGTCCGTTCCGTTTGCATATCTGCCTGGTCCGTAATGTGCTGGGCCAATAGCTCGTAATCCGTAATTATATGCTTTTTCTAAATAAGAAATGTCAATAATAGAATCGGCGCCTTCTAAACTCAAAATATATCCAATAGGTTTTTTGTCATTTGGAGTGCCGTCATTCCACAAATCAATTTGTTTTTGAAGCGATTTTTTATCTGTGATTTGTGTCATTTCTCCTGCTTCTTCCATGGTTTTGTACCAAGTAAGCTGTCCTTGCGTTTGTGCCCAAGCTTGTTCAGGAGAATTCCAACCCGGAATAATACTGTCAGGTTTTACAAATCTTGCAATTTGAGTAGCAACCACAATTCCGATGTTTCCTTTTCGTAAATCGGGAAATGAAACTGTTGCGCGTTCACGATCAGGTTTATCTGTCATTCCTTTTTCTAAATGACGCAAAGCGGCAACATCATTTCGTAAATCTCTATTCCATTCCATTGCATTCATGCTCAGGTCTAAATGGGCGTCTATTATAAACATATTTGTATGGACTTAGTTTTATATATTAATTGTTCTGCTTCTTGCGGCAACCTGCCATTGGTCGCAAATACGATTTTCTTTATTTATTACCTGAACAGTATCATACAAAGCACAGGTTGGGCAAACATGATAAGGAAGTGCGTAAATCGTATCGCCAATTTTATAATCATTTTGGCCTTTGTTTTCTATAATCAAATGTTCTTCTGAATGTGAAACAGGAATTAAATCTTCATCATTTAAGATCACTACTCTTTTATCAATTGGGTTTTCTGAAGAAACTGCTTTATATCCAATATCAATGCATAAGGTTGATTTTGTAGGTTTTGAAATAATTGTTCCAACTATAACCAGAGCAGGTTTAAATAATTGCTCGGGTAAATTGGTTTGATAATTAGCATCCCAAAAAACAAAAGTACCGGGACTGCATTCTACATTTTCCTGAAGGGCATAAAATGGGAATGTATTTGATCCGCCGGCAACAATTTTTAATTCGTAATCTAGATTTTGTTGTAGTTTTTCGATTTCATCAGTAATTTTTGTAAAGGCTTCTTGAGCTTCTTCTTTTCGATGCTCGATACTGCCTCTCAAATGACCATCATAAATATGAATACCGGCTAGATTGATATTTTTTAACTGAATAATTTTTTTAGCTAAAGCGCTCCAGTTTTCAGAAACGGCGATTCCTGTTCTGTTCATTCCTGTATTTAAATCTAGATAAATGGTGAGATTTAAATTGTGTTCTAAAGCGGTTTCATTTAATGTTTTTGCAGATTCTAAATTGTCGACAATGGTAGAAAAATGAACTTCGGGATATTTTTGAATAAGTGAAATCCATCGGTCAACTTTAAGTCCAACTGGCTGATAGGCAAGAAGTACATCTGGAATTTGATGTATGGCGGCAAGTTCTGCCTCTGCTATTGTAGCGCATTTTACTTTCTTGATATTGTAAATTTTAAACAACTCTAGAATTTCGCCTATTTTATGTGTTTTGATATGAGGACGCAGTTTTTGAGTGTCTCCTTTTACCAAACTGATCAGATATTCAATATTACAGCGGAGACGATCTTCGTACACTGCTAGATATGGAGTATCAAGTTGAGTTTCGGAATTAATTTTCCACCATTTTTTTTGCATAATCTAGTTTCTTATTTTTTCGATCACTTCAATTAAATTTTGAAATGCTTCGAGTGATTGATCGTAAGTTAAATGCTGCAGCATTTCTTTTGAGAATAAATTTGAACCAATTCCAACACACACAACACCAGATTTAAACCAAGATTTTAAATTACTCTCTTCTAAAGTTACACCTCCAGTGGGCATTATTTTTAAGTTTGGAAAAGGTGCTTTTATTGCTTTTACATATCCGGAGCCTCCAATTTTATCAGCAGGAAAAAGTTTTACAATTTCGGCTCCTTGTTTGTTGGCATAAAGGATTTCGTTTAATGTGGCCGCTCCTGGAATCCAGTAAATGTTGTTTTTAATGCAGTAATTGCCAATTTCTAAATCAGTGTGCGGACATACAATACAATCGGCGCCTAGTTTATGATAAGTTTCTGCATCTTCAATAGTCAAAATAGATCCAACCGCTATTTTAATGTTTAAATTGTTTGCCTTTTTAAAGTTTATCATTTGGCTGAAAACTTCTTTAGAGTCATTTGAACGCGCAGCAAACTCAATAATTTTAATGCCAGCATCAGCAGCTGATCGCAATATTATTTGGGCAGTTTCGATGTCGATTTGGGTTACTAACGGAAGTACACCTTGCGTTTTTAAAATGCTGTACATATTCTTATTTTATCTATTAATTCTGTTACTTGAGCCATTTTTAATAAAATGACTTATTTCGGTAATGTTGCTTATTGCGAAATCGCCGTGTATACTTTGTTTGATTACGCCGCAGGCTGTTGCCCATTCAATGCATTCTTGTCCAGATAATTTATTGGATAATCCGTATAATAATCCCGCATTGAAAGCGTCTCCAGAACCAATTTGGTCTGTTACAACATGTATTTTGTGTTCTTGAGTTTGGTAAAAATTGCCTTCATGAATCAATAATCCTTTGTACAGATGCGCCTGCCCTTCAGATTTTCTAAAACTCATTGCCAATGTTTTTAAGTAGGGCATTTTTTCTTTTAGCAGCTCAAATGTTTTTTGAAATCGGTTTTCATCAGATTCATTTTTATCCGTTTTGATTCCGAAATAAATTTCAATAGCATCTAAATCGGCTACTGTAATTGTGCTGTATTGAAGTAAATTGGGCATAACTTCAGAAGGATGTTTTCCGTATTGCCATAATTTCGAGCGATAATTAAAATCAGAAGAAATAGGAAGTCCTTTTTTATGTGCGGTTAGAACTGCTTCTTTACAGGCTAAACCAGCTTCATTAGAAACTCCTGGACTTATTCCAGACCAGTGAAAATGAGTAATATTTTCTAATGCTTTATTCCAGTCAATTTGATCTTTTTGAATGGTTGCAAAAGAGGAATTGCTTCGGTCGTAAATTACCTGAGATTGTCTGATTTGATTTCCAGATTCAACAAAATATAAGCCTAAACGTTCTCCACCGTAAACACATTTTGAAGTATTAACATTGTATTTTTGAAGTTCGTTTATGGCTAATTGTGCTAGATCATTCTGAGGCAGACGGCTGATATAATCGGTTTGAATTCCGAGTTGGGAAAGTAAAACACAAACATTTGCTTCGGCGCCGCCTACATGAATTTTTATTTCATTGGCCTGAGTAAATCGGTTTCCATCAGCAACATTCATTCGGAGTAATAGCTCTCCAAAAGTTGCAATTCTTGTTTGTGAGGTAATTGTATTCATGGTTTTTGTTTTTTTGCCACTGATTGCACTGATTAAAAGGATTTATAAACTGTGTGTTTAGATTTTTGTTAGCCACGAATTTCACGAATTACTTTTTACGCACCGAATTAGTGAAATTCGTGGCTAACAAAAAAATAATCCTTTTTAATCTGTGGAATATCTTTTTTAATATAATTCGAAAACAGCTTCAACTTCCACAGGAATATTGTCTGGTAAAGACCCCATTCCTACAGCACTTCTTACGCCAATTCCGTTTTCTTGTCCCCAAACTTCTGCAAACAATTCACTGCAGCCATTTATTACATAAGGATGTCTTAAAAAATCGCCGTTGCAATTCACCATTCCAAGTACTTTTATGACTCTTTTTACTTTGTTTAGACTTCCAAAATTGGTTACAATTGTAGAAAGCATGGTTAGCCCCACTTGTCTTGCAGCTAATTTTCCTTCTTCGATATCCATATCATCGCCAATTCGGCCAATGATTAAGGATTTGTCGTCTCTAACAGGGCCGTGACCTGAAAGGTATAAATATTTACCATCAACTAAATAGGGTTTGTAAATACCCAAAGGCTGAGGTGCTGGCGGTAAAGACAAACCAAGAGTGTCAAATTTTTCTTGAGGTAATAAATTCATGATATTAATGTATTATAGAGTTTAAAATAAAAACGAAAATGATTCCTAAAACAGATACTAATGATTCCATGACCGTCCATGATTTGAAAGTATCTTTCAGGCTGATATTAAAATATTCCTTGAACATCCAAAAACTTGGATCGTTTACATGTGAGCACATCAAGCTTCCTGCGCCTACTGACAAAACCAGTAAATTTGGGTCCAGTCCATTAAGTTGTAATAAAGGCAATAAAACGCTGGCAGTCATTAATCCGGCAGCGGTTGCAGAACCCACACAAACGCGAATGATTGCGGCCATTATCCAGGCCAATAAATACGGATGAATGTTTATTTGTGTTAAAGCAGCGACAATAGTGTCGTTTACACCGCTTACAATCATAACTTCTTTTAAACTTCCGGCACCGCCTACGATTAGAACAATTAACGCAACATCTTTAATGGCAATGGCATAATCATCCATTACAGAAACAAGACTTCGGTTCATTCTAATTCCTAACGTATAAGTGCAAAGAAGTAAAGAAATCAGCATAATCATGCTTGGCTCTCCTAATGTTTTGCAAATGTTTATTAAGTTTTCATTTGATGAAATTAATGGCAGTAAAGAAGTAACGGTTAATCCGAAAACAGGAAATAAAGCAGAAAATAAACTAAGAGAAAAGCTTGGAAGTTTGCCTTGATTGGCAACTTCTTCAACATTTATAATTTCGTGATCCGATTCGGTTTTGATGTTTTTAAGTAAATTAGAAAACAATAAACCCGCAATAAAAATAGTTGGAATAGCTATTATTATTCCGTAAATCAAAACCAGTCCAATGTCGGCATTTAAAATACTGCTTAACGCCATTGGAGAAGGATGTGGGGGCAAAAAACCGTGTGCTACCGAAAGCGACGCAAGCATAGGGATTCCCAGATATACTTTTGATAATTTAAATTGATGGGCTACTGAAAAGATTAGAGGTACTAACAAAACAAATCCAACACTATAAAATAGAGGTATCCCAACAATAAAACCTGTAATCATTAAGCCTAAACGTACGTATTTTTTGCCTGTCCATCCCATAACTGTTTTGGCAATAACATTGGCCGCTCCTGATGAAACGGTTAGTTTTCCAATACAGGTTCCAAACACAATAATCAATGTGATTGAACCCAGCATTTCGCCTAAACCTTTTTGTACTGTTTGTGACAATGTGTTTATTGGCAGGCCTAAAAATAGACCTGCTAATAAAGCTGTTATTATAAAAGCAATAAACGGATTGATTTTAAACCAAGCAATTTGAATGATTAAAAATGCAATGCATGCCGTAAGAATTAAAATGCTCATTTATGAATTGTGTTTTTATTTATCCCACCAGATTTTTGTTGTAAAAGTATCTGCTCCTTGTCGCTTAACCGCTTCTGCTAAGTTAGTCGAATTCACTGAATATTCGCCTGTTGGGTATTTTATACGTCTTGGAATTGTGCCATTTGTAACGTTTCCTGGATAATTTACAGGAACCAAAACAGGATATCCTGTTCTTCTCCAGTTGGCATAAATTTCCTGTTCGTCAACAAACAAAGCAACATAAATTTGAGTGTGAATCTGATTCATCTTTACGTCAAATGATCCTGAGGCATTATACGGATTTGCCGTTAAGTAAGGTGTTGCGTCTGCAATTGCATACGAGCTGCCATAAATTCCCATGTTAGCGAAAGATGCTTTTACACCTTTTTCATATAAATCCTTATCAGTTTCACTAGTATACCAGCCTCTTGCAGCAGCTTCTGCTAAATATAAGTTTGTTTCGGCATTGCTTATAAGCACAAGCGGTGCATCGTATTTTAAAATGGTATTTTGATTTGGTTCAGAATAAGTTTGCTGTTCTTCTGGTGATGGAGCCGTTTTTATTCCGTTAGGAAAACCTTTTTGTACCGCCGCACTTGTATTTTGTACAGTTCCCTGCCATACTCCAGAGTAAACACTAATTCTAGGATCGGCAGTGTTTTTTAGTAAATCAATAAATGTTTTAGCCAGCTTACCGCCTTCACGGTTTGTTTTCCCATACGATCCAGCTGAATAATCTTCACTTCTAGAGTCAAAACCAACTGGATTTCGGTTAAAGTTGTTTGGCCCATCTTTATATGTCATAATTGCGTTGTCGCCGCCATTTAAAATTACTCCGCCGGCAATCGCTTTGGTTACCCATGTTTTAGATAATGCAGGATCAACTTTAGACAATCTTAATCCTAAGCGAAGCATTAATGAATAAGAGAATTTTTTCCATTTTGCAACATCTCCAGCGTAAATAAAATCGGCTTTGCCAAAACTTGGTTTAGCAGGATCTAATGCAATAGCTGCTTCGTCAAGTTCTTTCAACAAATCTTTGTATATGAATTCTTGTGAATCGTATTTTGGAAGAAAAACGTTTGCACTATTTGCTTTTGCCGCTTCTGTATACGGAATGTCTCCGTACAAGTCGGTAATTTTATGATACAAGAAGGCTTTCCATATTCTAGCAATATTAAGTTTATTACTGTCGTTCGGATTGCTTTTTACAGTGTTAATTACAATCTCTGTTTCGTTTAATGCCGTAGGGTAGGCTTGATTGAAATACGCCGAGTAATACACTTCATTATTTAAGTATTTGTCTCCAACGCCGGAAGCTTCTTTATAAGTAGCATAATGCTGTAACATTCCGCCGCATTGCAGTATGTTGGTAAAAAAATAGTTGTTTGCCAAGCCGTCCAGCTGCGCTCTGCTGAAAATAAAATTCGGATTTGGTTTTTCAACGGCATTTGGGTTGGAATTGATTTCTTCAAAATCTTCCGTACAGGCTGTCATGCTTCCTAAAAGGATACCTGCTATATATAAAAGGGTTATCTTTTTCATGTCTTTTAATTTAAAAATTAGAGATAAAATGAGTTTAAAATTTGATATTTAAACTTAAACCGAAACTTCTGGTTTTTGGCACTCCAAATTGTTCTACACCTTGTGCATTTCCTGCGCTGAATACAGATTCAGGATCTACGTTTGGCGTTTTCTTGTAAAGAATAAACAGGTTTCTTGCAATAAATGAGATCGAAGCTCCTTGAAGTTTTGATAAACCTCTTATTTTATCAACTGGTAATGTATAGCCTAATATTATCTGACGTAATTTTATAAAGCTTGCATCATAGATAAATGTTGATGAAATGCTTTTTAAACCATCATAGTAATATCTCAAGTTTTCTGGAGCGATTACCATATCAACAGGATTTCCGTTTGTGTCAACACCTTTAATAGGCAATCCGTTTTCACGACCTTCAAGAGTCAATTTAGTTAATCCCATACGCGTTCCGTACAAATCAGTTCCAGAGTATAAGCTTCCGCCGAATTTACCATCAATTAAAAAGCTGAATGATACGTTTTTGTATTTGAATTCGTTCGTAATACCAGCTGTCCAAGGGTGTACACCTTCTCCTAATATTTCAAGTGGCCCTCTTGCAATTGCAGCTGAACCTCCGCTTAGAGTATATACAGTGTTTCCGTTTGCATCTTTAAGCGGTCTGTATCCTTTTATTGTGCTGTAAGGATGTCCAACATCACTTGTAATAGTTGCATAACCGTTTACAGAAGTTGCCATCGTTATAGAGTTTAATCCATCTGTAAGTGCTTCAACTTTGTTCTCATTATAAGATCCGTTGAAACTTGCATCCCATGAAAAATTACGAGAGTTAATGATTTTACCGCTTAGTAAAAATTCAATTCCTTTATTTCTCATTTTTCCAAGGTTTAATAAAGCACTGTTTGCTCCTGAACCCGTTGAAATTGTAGTTTCGACAATGTCATTTGTAGTTGAACGATTGTACCATGCAAAATCTAGATTTAAGCGATTGTTGAAAAACCCTAAATCAGTTCCAACCTCAATTGTTGTTGAAGTTAAAGGGCTTAAAGTTGAATTTGGAACTCTGTTGCTTGTAGGTGTTTGCAGCTGTTCGCCATTATGTCCGCCTTGAACCATTGAGTATGATTGGTTTAATGCATAAGGATCTGGTGTTGCACCTCCTACTTGAGCCCATGAACTTCTAAGTTTTGCAAATGAAATAAATTCAGGCATTTTTACAATATCAGAAACGATAATACTGGTTCCAACTGATGGATAAAATACAGAGTTATTGTCTTGCGAAAGTGTCGAGAACCAATCTTGACGACCTGTAAAGTTTAAAAACACAACATTTTTATAATCTAAATCTACAGCGCCATAAACTGAGTTTGTTTTTGTTTTTCCGTAAGGATAGCTGTATGTAATTGTACCTAAGTTGCTTAGTGCATAAAAATCATCCAATACAAAACCAGAACCCTCAATTCTTGTTTCATCTCTCAAAGTAGTACGAGAGTTTACACCCACTAATGCATTTAAAGAGAAGTTGTTGTAAATGTTTTTCTTAGTATAATTAAGAATAGCTTCAGAATTCAAATTAGACAATTTCATTTTTGAACCTTGCGCATATCCAACAGGATTGTTTAAAGTTGTTTTTGGGATGTATCCAAAGAAATCATAGTTTGTAAAATCTTGACCAATTCTACCTTGAAGAAATAATTCAGGAGTAAAGTTCAGTTTTACATTCAACATACCGATAAAACGGTTTTTAGTATCGCTGTTTTTTATTTTATTGACAACAAAATAAGGGTTCGTAGCAATTGCAACTGGGTTCCAAGCTTCTTCAATACCATTTTCATCATAACCTGGAGCAAGATTTCTAATGTCAACCGTATTGGCAATCATATAAGTTCCCCAGTTTGGGTTTGCCTCAGCATCTGAAACCGTAACTCTATTATTGTTTTTTTCTAAATTGTATTGCGCTACCACATCAAATTTTAACCAATCAGTTAAGTTTACATTGCTCGCAATATTTACGCTTTTACGGTTAAAACCAGAGTTTGGTACAACAGATTGATTGTCCATATTAGAAAATGAAAGACGTCCTGTTGCTTTTTCAGTTCCGCCGGATAAAGCGATCGAATTGATAAAAGTTGTTCCTGTTTCGTAGAAATTCTTAATGTTATTTTTTTGAGGGCTGTAAGGTCTTTTTACTCCGTCAAATTGAATAACGTCAGTTCCGTCCATTTTTGCTCCCCAAGACCAACGGCCATAATTTATTGCCTCTGCCTTAGTAGTTGGTTTTTTATTAGCGTCTCCAGACCCATATTCGTACTGCCAATCTGGTATGATCGAAGGCGTTTCGAAAGTAAAAGAAGTATTGTATTCAACTCCAATTCCTTTTTGAATTGAACCTCTTTTTGTCTGAATCAAGATTACACCATTTGCGGCATTTGCACCGTACAATGCCGCTGCCGTTCCACCTTTAAGAACCGTAATGGTTTTAATATCGTCTGGGTTTATAACAGCAGTTCCGTCACCTCGGTCAACATTAATTCTGGTTTGTCCCGCACCATTTCCAATTCCAGGTAAATTAAGCTGTGTATTGTCAATAGGTAAGTCGTTTACCACATACATCGGCTGGTTGTTTCCGTTTAAGGAACCATTTCCTCTAATAACGACCCTTGTTGAACCGTTTGGTCCCGTTGCAGTGCTGCTTACGTTTACACCGGCAATTTTTCCAACTAAAGCATTCGAGATATTAGTTTCTTTAGCCTTTGTAAATTCAGTTCCTTTTAATTCAGTTACCGCATAAGCAACGGCTTTACTGCTTTTTTTAACCCCTAATGCGGTTACTAAAACCTGATCTAAAACATTTTCTGCAGGTTTTAAACGTATAACTAAATCTTTAGCTGCATTTAATTCATATTCTAAAGTTGCGTAACCCATGTAAGAAACGATAATATGAGTTTCGTTTTCTGGAACATTTAATTTGAATTTTCCTGTTTCATCAGTAATAGATGCATTTTTTTTATTGCCTTTAGCATAAATTGTTGCACCTGCAATTGGCATTCCATCATCCTGACCAATTACTTGGCCTGAAATTTCAACCTGACTGCTTTGTTGCTCAAAAAGATGTTTTTTAATTGCAGTCTCTTTCGCGTTTGCTGAGAAGATTATCCCCCCAATAAACACTAATGAAATTAACTTTGTTTTCATAATTTTTTGGTTTTCACGTTTTTTTTTGGTTTTTATTGGCGATCAAATATATATATTTATTTTTCACATTTGCATTTTTTTTGCAAGAAATGCATTTTTTTTGCATATTTTTTTCCTGATGTATTTTTGTTTTCCAAAAAAAGTGCAGTTTTAAAAGGCTGTTTGAGAAAATTTTGCAACGAAGACTTTTTTAGAAGGAAATCTTTTTTAGCTGAAAATTCGTATTTTTGAGATATGAAAACAGCACTAATTCAATCCGATCTTTATTGGGAAAATGCTTCTGAAAATAGAAAACGCTTTGAAGCGAAAATAAATTCGCTCGATTCTGAAGTAAATCTTATTGTTCTTCCAGAAATGTTTTCGACTGGTTTTACAATGAATCCTTCTGCAGTTGCCGAAACGATGCAGGGAGAAACTGTATTGTGGATGAAAGCTGTGGCGAAAGCAAAAAGCAGTGCAGTTGTGGGAAGTTTGGTTATTGTTGAAAATGAAAAGTATTATAACCGAATGCTGTTTGTTTTTCCGTCAGGTGAAATTCAGTTTTACGACAAACGACATTTGTTTACGTTAGCTGGTGAAGATGAATTTTATACAGCAGGAACTCAAAAAGTAATTGTGGATTACCTTGGATGGAAAATTTGTCTGCAGGTTTGTTATGATTTGAGATTTCCAGTGTTTGTTCGAAATGTCGAGAATTATGATTTGCTTTTGTATGTTGCCAATTGGCCAAAAGTACGCACAAATGCGTGGGACACTTTGCTTAAAGCACGTGCCATCGAAAATTTAAGTTATGTGGTTGGAGTGAACAGAATTGGGCTTGATGCCAATAATTTTGAGCATATTGGGCATTCGCAAGTAATTGATTTTTTAGGGAATTATATTTTAGAACCGCAGGAATCAGAAGATGTTTTTATTCTTGAACTAGATAAAAATGCAATGCTGGAAGCTCGAAAAAAGTTTGCTTTTTTAAACGATAAAGACAGTTTTAAAATCAATCTTGATTAAGGAAAGGGCTGTTTTTAATTGGAATCTACAACCCTAATTTCTTCTTTTGGATTTTTACAGCGAACAAGAATCTTTTTATAATTCCATTCTGAACCCATTTTTTTAGCCGTAATATCTAATTTTCCCTTGCTTTTTGTGCCTTTAATTCTGATCGATAATACAACCGAAGTATTGTTGTCCGTATAAATCGTGTTACCTTCTAGAATTGCTAATTTGTCGATTGGCTGAATTTCTCCAACAGTTTCTAAAACTCTTTTGTTTGAATTGGCTTTTTCTATTGCCTTTTCATACAATGCAGTATCATTATACGCCTGAGCAAAATCCATTATGTTTTCGTCAGAGCTGGAGAGTAAATAGCCAGAGATTAGAACCAATGAAAGAACTAAAGGAATAATCCATTTCCAGTTTGATTGAAACCAGTTTTTACTTTCGATTAATTCATTATTCATTTTTTATCCGATTGAATTAAGAATTAAAAAGCTTTCCGTTTTTTCTCTTCCTTCTTTCTCTTTAAATCATCGTCTTTTTTCTCGACTTCAGGATTATAAGGAATATTTAAATCGATAGATTGATCAACATCCCAATTCGATCGAACATCTACACCTTTTTGATAATAAAACACTTCTTCAGCATACGTTTTGTTTAAGAAACTACCCGTGTCGTACATCTTGTTTTTATTATCATCGTAGATAACTCGAACCGTAAATTCTTCTGGAAGCAGTAAGTTGAATTCAATTTTTGTATTGCCTTCAGAATATTCAGAAGCATATACATTATCGCCTTTTTTATTGGTAATTTCAACAATTATAGGAAAGCGTTTTACGTTTTGCAAATTCAAAACCAGATTGCCGTAATCTTCAAATTCCTTTGTGGTTAACTTATACGATAACGTATCGTTTGTTTTGTCATAGAAATCAGTTAATGCGCCCGGGAAAAATGTAAAATTATATTTTTGCAAAGGCTCTTTCTTGAAATCAACGTATAGTTTCTGTTCAAACTCGTCGTATTCTGTAGTAAAATCAATTGCAGTCGAATCTTTATTGACTAGTCTAATTTTTGTTTTGTCAAATTTTACGAGTGGAGTTTCAGTTTCTAACGTAAATTTTTCTCTAAAATTAAGCACACCGTTTTGAACCGCTTTAATATTTAAAGTGTCTTTTTTCTGATCCTTAACCTTAAAAGTGAATTTTTTATTGTACTTGTCATTACTCACTTCCAACGACAAGGAATCAGCTTTTAAAGGTTTGTACCAAACTTGCAGCGAATCTTTTTTAGGAAATTGTGTTACTATAGTTTCCAGAATCTGTCCATTGTTTTTAAGTACAATTTTTGGCTTTGAATTTTTAAAATTCTGTGTTCCTTCATACGGAAGAAGCAGTCTGTTTCCTGAAGCTTGAATTGGTTTAAAAGCCTTTAATGGCAATGTTTCCTTAAATAATTCTAACTCAAAAATAGTATCATTTGGTACTGTAATAAAATGTTTTATAAATCCAATTTTATCATCTTTTGGATTAAATTTATTATTGCTTCCTTTATCTTTTAGAGCAACTAATAAGTATTTTCCAGCTTTTAAATTTTCAAATTTAAAAGTTCTCATACTGTCTAAAGTATTGGTAATGTATCGCGGAAATTCTTTGTAAATAACAGAATCTTTGTATTTGTCGTTTGCTTCATAAAGCATCACAGAAACAAAATTATCTACATTTTTTGCATAAGCATCTTTAATTTTTCCGCCAAGAGTAAGCGAATCAATATAAGCGCCGGTTGAAAAAATGTATTTAAACTGGTTCAGCGGATTTCCTTCGTTATTATCAGTAATACTTTGTCCAAAATTTAAGCTGTAAGTAGTATTGGGCTGTAAAGTATCTCTAAGTTTTATCTTTAAAAATTTACTCACACCAACAGGCGTAATCTGCGGCTCATATTTCATTGGAGGAGAAATAATAAGCTGTTTGTTGAGGTTTTTTAATTTAACATACTCGTCAAATACCAATGTAATCTCGTTTCCCTGAAAATCTGTAGTTAAGTTTTTAGGAGTGCTGGATATTAAAATAGGAGCTAGAGTATCCTTTAATCCGCCAGTAATATTGCCTCTTTTGGCGCAGCTCACCATTAATAATACCAGTAAAAATGAAATATATTTGAGTTTGCTTTTAAACATAGCGGTTTTTAAATTTGATTGCACAAAATAACAATTATATTTGCTTTAATTGAAATTTTTTGGCCATTTATTAGGATTTCGCATCGTAGATATTTTCGCATTTTTTAGAATTTAAAACCTCTGATACTAGATAATTTCTTACTTTTGATCTTAAATATAATATCACTTCGTTTTGGTTAAAAGATTTTTTTGGGTTTTGTTACTTCTTTTTCTGACTGCGTGCAGCAAAAATGAGCAGCCGATAATTTCTTTTTATTATTGGAAAACCAATCTAAAATTTTCTGAAACAGAAAGAACCGCTCTCAAAGACAATGAGGTTCATAAACTTTATGTTCGATATTTTGACATCGGACTTGATCCTCAAACTCAAAAGCCATTTCCCGTAAGTCCAGTTCATTTTTATGAAAATGTGCAGGAATTTGAAATTGTTCCAGTTGTTTTTATCCAAAATAAAGTAATGCTTGAGAAGTATTTAGATGTTGAAGATCTTGCAAAAAAGACCATCCATTTAATTACCGAAATCAACAGCAAGAATAAAATTAATTGTACCGAAATTCAAATTGACTGCGATTGGACATTAAACAGCAAAGACAATTATCTGAAGTTTATTGAGCAGGTAAAAAAGCTTTCAAAGAAAAAACTCTCGGCCACAATCAGACTTCATCAAGTGAAATACTTTAAGAAAACTAAAATTCCGAATGTTGATAACGGTGTTTTGATGTTTTATAATATGGGAAGTATAGCGCCAGATTCATTAAACTCTATTTACAGTCGAAAAATCTCTGAGAAATATCTTAAAAGTTTAAAGAAATATCCGCTGCATCTCGATTTTGCACTTCCTATTTATTCGTGGGCAATTCATATCAGGAATCAAAAAGTTTTAGGTTTGCGTTCGAAATTGAATATAAGCGAACTCAAAAAAGATAAAAACTTCGAACAGATTAGTTCTATACTTTTTAGAGTAAAACAATCTAATTACAAAAACGGTGTTTACTACGAAGAAAATGATCTGTTGAAAACAGAGACAATTTCTCCCGAAGATTTAAAAGAAATGGCTGAAGATTTAGACGATAATAAAGCGCAGTCTCCAAAAGAAATTATATTTTACGATTTAGACGAATTCAATTTAAACAATTATGAGAAGAATATTTTTAAGCAAGTTATTTCTTGGTTTTAGTGCGGTTTTCCTTTTTGCATATGGAATAATTTATGCTTGCGCAGATGGTGATTGGGATTATTTTGGTGCTTATAACTCCAATTTTACTCCAGAAACTTTTGCAGATAAATCCTATTCGCCGCTTTTTTTGTCGGGCGGTATTTTCTACGGAATTGGTTTTGATACCCAGCATAATTCCCGTTTCAATAAAGACATAAAATCAGATTGGGCAGCTTATCTTAAAGGAAAAATAGATACTACGACAGTAAATTATTTTTTAATTGGTGATAAGAAGCCAAATTATTATTCAGATAATAAAAATAAGATTAAGAATAAGGAAGAAATCACAGATCTTCATGTGTATTATAAAGCCAAAAAAGAAAATGCTTCGTCTTTAAAATGGGGAAAAAAGATGCCATTGAAAGATGAAAAAGTAAAAAACTTTGTTGAGTTTTTGTATTTGGCACAAAAAATAGAAACCGTTTCAATTAGTGAAGATCATTGGAGTTACGATCCCGTTGTGGCTAAAACGTTCAATGATGCTAAAATGATTCAGTCAATCGAGAATGTTTACAATACTTTGTCTGATCCGTTTTTAAAAAACAGATATTGGTTTCTTACCATGAAAGCTCGTTTTTACAGTAATAATAAACAAAAAGCGATTGAGTTTTTTAATAAAACAGAAAGCTCAGTTCCTAAAAACACGTTGTATTATCGCGCGCTTTCATACGTTGCCGGAATCAATCATAAACAAGGTAAATATGCGATTTCGAACTATTTGTATGCGCAGGTTTTTGATAAATGTCCTGAATTAAGAGTCGTAACAGCCTATAGTTTTGCTCCAAAAAATGAAACAGACTGGAATAAAGCGCTGACAATGGCAAAGACTAATAAAGAGAAAGCGGCACTTTGGGCTATTCACGGCTATTATAAAGATGAAAAACAGGCAATCGAGAAAATTTACGAATTAGATCCAAAAAGTGAACATTTAAATTATCTAGCGACTAGATTGGTAAACGGACTTGAACAGTCTATAAATAATTCGTTTCAGAAGGATGGCGGAGAAAACCAGCCTGTAAAAAAACTGACTGTTGCAGAAAATAAAACAGAGAATCAGATTAAGGTGGATAAAAAAGCGCTGGATTTAATTGCTAAAATTTCGGTGGCAGGAAATACAGACAGACCTTATTTATGGGATTTGTCGCTTGGGTATTTACAGACTTTAAAAGGAGATTATGCAAATGCGGATAAGAATTTTGATAAAGCAGTAAAAACGCTTCCTAAAACGGAATTGGCAGGAATGCAGCTTCGTTTATTGCGTTTTGTAAATAACTTAAGCAAAATTGATAAACTGACGGATAAAAACGAAAAAACAATTCTAGCCGATTTGAATTGGTTGTATTACGAACTCCCAAAAAACTATAAAGGACAAGAATTTCGTTATCAAAATGCTTCTTCATGGAGCAGAAGTTATTTGTCTACGCTTTATAGAGAAAAAGGAAATCTAGTTTTAGCTGAGATTTTTGGCGAATCTCGTTACAGTTATTGGAATGATGGAAATGCTTTTTATGATGACGAGAAGAATTTACAAGGAATAAAAACGTTTTTGTCTAAGTCTAATAAAACTGAAATTGAGAATATTGGTGCGGGAATTTATAGTTTGAAATTAAAAGATATTAATAACTTTCAGGCGGTTCAAGCAACTTTCAAAAACAAAATTCCAGAAGCAATTGAATTTTTAAAGCAGACAGATTCAGTTCAAAACTCTAAATTTTTAGGAAATCCGTTTAACGGAAGTATAAAAGACTGCCACGATTGCGATCACGCCGCTTATCAAAAAAGAAAGTATACACAATTGGATTTCTTGAATACAATAAAAGAAATGCAGGATAAACTGGCTAAAAACGAAGATGTTTACACGAATAGTTTATTGTTAGGAAATGCATTTTATAATATTTCGCATTTTGGAAACGGAAGAACTTTTTACGAAATTAGTATTGTAGGTTACGGTTCAAGTCCATATTCTTTTAGAGATTCTATGAAAAAGATGATTACAGATTGCAGTGTTTCTAAAATGTACTATCAAAAAGCATTACAGGCTGCATCTACAAAGGAGCAGAAAGCAAAATGTGTGTATTTAATCTCGAAATGCGAACGAAACGAATATTATAATACAAAATACAATAGTGTTAGATATTGGTGGGATGCTAATGATGATAAAGTGAATTTTATCGCTTGGAATGGATTTAAAACACTGCAAAAAGAATATTCGGATACTAAATATTATCAGGATGTAATTGCAGAATGTGGTTATTTTAATACTTATGTAACTCAATTAAAATAAGATGGTAAATAAAATAGAACATATTGGAATTGCCGTAAAAAATATGGACGATGCAAATGTATTGTTCGAGAAACTATTGGGCGTTCCGTCGTACAAAGAAGAAACGGTAGAAAGTGAAGGCGTTTTGACCTCTTTCTTTCAAACTGGAACAAACAAAATTGAACTTTTGATGGCGACAAATCCAGAAAGTCCGATTGCGAAATTTTTAGAAAAAAAAGGTGAAGGAATTCATCACATCGCTTTTGATGTTGAAGATATTCATGCCGAGATTTCACGTCTAAAAGAAGAAGGTTTCGTATTGATAAATGAAGTTCCGAAGAAAGGTGCCGATAATAAATTGGTGGTTTTTTTGCATCCAAAGAATACAAATGGTGTTTTGGTTGAGCTTTGTCAGGAAATTAGATAAAAAAAGATGCTTTTTTTATTCTCAATAATGTCTTGAAAATCAATCTTGTTTTTAAAACATGGGCTTTGAATTAAAATTAAATGCAAATCATGTCTTAAAATATTTGGAGTGAATGAAAAATAGTAGTAATATTGCATCCTCTAAACCGGTCCTATAGCTCAGCTGGTTAGAGCACCTGACTCATAATCAGGTGGTCCCTGGTTCGAGCCCAGGTGGGACCACAGAGAATACTTAAAAAGCCTTATAAACATTGCGTTTGTAAGGCTTTCTTTTTTCTAGGGGACGAATGAGGGGATGAATGAATTATATTGTATTCAGTATTTCTTAATCAAATATGTTTACAAACAAGGCTTTTATTTTAGGCGTTTGTTTTATTTACTTTATTTTTGAGATCATTCAAAAATGATTTATAATCAATAAATTCTTTATCATTAGGATTTATATGCAGAATGAAATTAATTTTACCAATTAAATGTTCTAGGTAATTATTTTTTTTAATTTTTAAATGTTCCATGTGGTTCACAAGCCCATATTTTTTTATATAAAACATGTCTTGACGTATTTTGTTTCTTTTATGGAAAACAACTTGCATTTTTTCATTTACAACTATACCAGTAACTATTTGTCTAGTGTTTTTTTTCATTAATTTAACTTTGTCAGGGTTAATAACTAATTTTGCTTTAGTTATTTTTTCCGTGACAAATTCTAATAGTATTTTCTCGTCAAAATCTCCTGAAAAACTTAAGTCGTCTGCATATCTAGTGTATCTAATTTTGTTTTCATTGCAATATTTTGTAATTTCAATATCTAAGGACTTAAAAAAAATATTAGATAAGTATGGACTAGTTGGAGCTCCTTGTGGCAAAGAGTCATCTCTAGTACACAATTTTGACAAAAGATTTGAAATCAGTCTAGAATAACCCATTTCGCCGAAGATTTTTTGAATGGAATCCTGTTTAATTGTTGTAAAGAAATTTTCTAAATCTATCGTGAAAACTTTTGGTTGATTTTTATGAAATTTTAAGTTTTCTATTAGTGTAACGTTTTGTCTGTAAGCTTTAGCATATGGGCTAATTTCTATCTGTGATAATATGTTGTCTAAAATCCATATTTGAATTTCTTTAAGACTAGGTAAGGGCTCGGAAATTTTCCTTTTACCACCGTTGTTTTTTGTGATTTCAAAGTCTCTGTAGTATGAAGATGTATACCTAACAGCTTTTTTTAAGTATTCTTTTTTATAACCTACTAAGTTTGATAGATTTGAAGTGTTGTAGATAACAGGTAGTTTTTTGTCTAAAAGTGGTTTGGCATACTTGAGACATTTTTGGATGTTTTGTTCTGTGTAGCCTACAGATGAAGCCAGTGTTGCGAACTCTGTTTTGTATTGGTCAAAATCCATTTCTTTTGTCTTTAATTGAGTGTTGGATGTAAAAATCCAACACTCAAATATGAATAAAAATTTTAAAGCTTAGGAGCTCTGCGGAGAAGCTTTAAAATTTTATGGCTTGAAAAAGCATTCAATTACAGAACAGTGACATCACGGCTCCGGTGTTAATTTACATTAACACAAACTATTTATCTTAGTGCTAACTCAGAAAGTTAATTCATCTTGTCTTGGAACAAATATAGTATTTTTTTCTAATTTGGCAATTTGACTTTTTTTGTCTTTTTCTATCCATTCATCCTTTTTGATTTTTTTGTAATTTTTTTCTAAAAGATTATGCAATTCAATTCCCTTTTCTGTAAGAGCTATTTTCTGGGCTAGGTTTTCTATAAGATTTTCTTCAATAGCTTTTTTTGTGAAATTTGCAATTTCAATATAGTCAACTCCTTTTCTTGCAAGTCTTTGTATTGAACCGTTTTTAAAAATAATATCTAGAAAAATATAAAAATTTTCGTTTTCCATAATTTAATATCTTGGGAATGGTGCTTTGAATTTTTGTTGTTTTTTTTCGTAATCATGCCAAAAAATTGGAAAAGTATTATTTGGAGTTCTATAGAGAGTAATTAATCCCTCCGATTTTCCGTACCCAAAGTTATATTTTTTTGTTGGAAGTAATTTTTCTATTTCATTCATAAGTAAAATCTTCTCCTCTAACTCGGGGGTTGTGTAATATTCAGTAATGCCTTTTGCAGTGATGATATCAGTGTAATATTGTATTCCAATTCCATCCATGTAATTAATAGCTTGCTTGTGAGAGGCAATAGTAATTACTTTTATTTTATCAATTGTAATGTTTGGGTTTGTTAATATTTTATCTATCGTTGATTTGATTGTGTCCCCCGAACCTAAAAAATCATCTAGAAGGTAAATTTGCTCATTTGTAGCTAAGTTGAAAGTAGGATGTTCTAGGTCTTCAAATGCTTCCATCTCTTTAAACTTGAGATGACTATATTTAGTTAGAAATCCTATTAAGCCTCTTAAAAGCAAAAGCATTCCGTGTCCACTTTTAGTTTTATCTTCGTCGTTAGGATTCATAATGGGAAATAAAATAATTTTTTTTAAAGTATCTATTTCTCCACTAGGAATGTTGTTAAAAATTTGAATAAGCTTTGATTGATATTCACTAAATGATAGCCAGGTATATCTTTCGATTAAATCAAGTAGGAAATTTTGCTGGTCATCATTTAGGTTGCCTAGTAAATGACATAAATTAGTGAATACTATTTCGTGAGTTTCCTTGTCATGCCATCTTTTGGTACTAAAGATGGAGTATAATCTCGCAAATGTATTACTGTTCATAATTTTTTTTGGTTATTGTCTGCTTTACAAAAATTACGATTTTGTAAAGCGTATCGGATTAATTTATAACAAACATAAGATTTTATTTTTTTCTACGGGTTTAAACCAATAGAATTTAAAAATTCACTTGCCCCATCATTGTCATTTATTAAATAAATATATTTAGGATTAAGATTAATAAAGTCCAAAACTATATTTATAATAATGTTTTTCACATCGTCTCTTTCTCTTTTATTCTCAATTTCATTGGCAGATTCTAAAAGCTGGTTGAATGAAGTTCCATTGTGAATTAAAGTCGCTATTAAATATTCTCCAAGAATTATATCTTCATTGTCTGAGTTAAGTGTTGCAAATTTTGTATCTCTTGGTAATTCTTTAAGTTTTATATTGTTTTGAGTCATGATTTTTGTATTTAGTTAGTTATTGCTTTGTTTTTATCGTCCAATCTTTTGTAGAGTGGCAATGTTTGTCTATTTAGGTTTATCATTTTTACATTTATAATAAGTCTATTGCTATGGTCTTTTACTTCAAATTCTTTCAATACAGCATCTAATTTTTTAAATTCATCTACATAACTCGAATCTGTATAAAAATCAGTGTAGAGTTCTGAAACTTGCCTTGAGCAATTCCAAACTTGGCATTTGAATTTATCATTGTTCTTGGTGACGTATTTTGTCACGTAAGAAGCAATAGATCTGATGTTATTTGAATTCAATTCTCGAACATCAAAAGCGGAAGACGGTTTGTAATTCTCATCTCTCGGAATTACTCCGTTTTTCTTTTGCAAGTCAAGCCAGTAATTCCACCATTTTTCGATTTTCCAATATTTGTTGGTAATCATGTGAAAGTGAATATTTCCTTTGAACATGTCGTTTTTTGTTTGTCGTTCTGCGACCCACAGATATTGAAAATTTACGCTTCGCTTTTTTACGTTGTCGATGAACTTGCGTAATATGTTTACTGCCTGTTCGTCTGTAACTTTGTTTAAGAATGTGAGCGTTACGAAACTTAGTTTTTTATGACATCTTGCAAAGCAAATGAGCTTCTTTCTAATTTTTTGCTTTGAGCGTTTTGATAAAAAGCGAAGTTTAATTTCTTTTTTCTTTTCTATTTTGGGTTTGCTTGTTGTTGCTTCTTTCTCAGTTTTTTCTTTTGGTGGTTGTTTTTTACGTTGTAATGCCGAGCCTGTAAATTCTTCTTTAGGTATTACGCCAAATTCTCGAAGTGAAAAAGCAACACTTGTTCCGTATGTATTTTTGACTATCATAATCTGAATCGTTGTACATTAATTAAAACCATTAAAAGGTTTATTATTAAAAGTTATTAATTAAAGGTTGTTATTTTTAAAGGTTAAAAAAAAATGAGGTTAGATAAACGGAGGTATAAAATTGCCTTTATGAAAACGCTTCAAATATTTGCCTGTTCTGCGTTCGTAGATATTCATATACGCCCAATTAGAATGCTCTTTATTTAGAAACATTGAAAAACCATTCAGTTTATGAACGTAATTCCATTTTTTAGGTTTTGGCTCGTTTTCAAAAAAGACAATAACAGAATAGTCATTTTTCTTAGTTTCCATAACGACCTCCTTTCATTGTTGAAGTGTTGATTTGACTTAGAGAATTATTGATTTCTTCAAATTTATAAAGCACACGATTTCCTATTCGATGTGCTTGAATAATTCCTGTTTTAGTCCAGTCGTGAAGTGTGGGTAATGAGATGCAAAGAAAATCAGCAGTTTGTTTTCTTGTAAGTAGTTGCGGGTTCTTTTGTTCAACAACAGGAATAAAATGTTTTAACTGATTTAAAATTGCTTCTTCTACAATTTTTTTAAGCTCAGGAAGCTCGATTGTGGTAAACATCATTTTTGTCATTATTTTACTTTATTTAAGTTTTTAATAACGCAAAGAAATGTTTTGGTTAAATGCGTGTTTCTTAATTTACCGCTTTTTGGCGCTTTTTACTGCTTTTTACCACTTTTTGACGCTTTTTGACGCTTTTTGGCACTTTTTAGCACCTTTTAGTACTTTTGTTGTGTTTAATTGGTTGATTTTCAATTAATTTGATTTAGTTGAAAAATGGATGAGTTAATAGTTTATCTGCATTTTGCTCCTGAGTAATTCTAATATATTGCATAAAAGAACGCTCAGTTTTATGTCCTGTAATTTTCATTATTGAAATTGCGGGAATATCTGCAATATATAAATTTGTTGCAAAACTTCTTCGGGCAGTATGGGTTGAGATAAGTTTGAATTTTGGTAATACAGATTTTTCTACTTTTCCTCCTCGAGTTATTGTAGTTTCGACTAGCTCTTTGATTTTTGCTAAACTTGCAACATCTTTCAAATAATTATTCATTACTTGATTTGTGTACGCTACAGGAAGTTTGTTTTTGTATTTCTTCAAAATCTTTCTAACTGTTTTGTGTAATGGAATAGCAACACGTTCACTAGTTTTTAGTGTTCTAATAAAAAGCATTGTATTATCACTATTTATGTTTTCGGGTTGTATTTGTGTAAAGTCAGAAAACCTTAAGCCAGTATAGCATCCAATCAAAAACAAATCTCTTACTTTGTCTAATCTCGGTGTTGCTGATAGATTTAGTTTTTCAAATTGTTGAAGTTCTTTAATACTTAGATAAACCGTGTCAGCTTCTTCACGAATAGTTTTGAACTTCTTTTTTCGAAATTCTAGATTTTCGTTTATGCCTCTTTCAGTTGCTTCATTCATAAAAGACTTTATAGTCTTGATATGTTTGCCAACGGTATTAGCAGACAATTTATGTTCTTGCGCAAGAAATGCCGTATAGTGATTATAAAATGGAAAAACCGGTCAATTTG
>NZ_MUHA01000019.1:0-60342 GCF_002217355.1 Flavobacterium oncorhynchi
TTTTTTACATTTATTATTTTCCATATACATAATTCAATCAAAAATGGCAGTATTAAAAGGCATTACGTGGAATCATACAAGAGGTTTATTGCCTATGGTTGCAACGGCACAGCGCTTTACCGAGTTAAATCCTGAAATCGAAATTACTTGGGAGAAAAGAAGTTTACAAGAATTTGCAGATGCTTCAATTGAAGATCTTGCAAAAAGATTTGACTTACTTGTAATCGATCATCCGTGGACAGGTTTTGGAGCGCATACTAATGCTATACTCCCACTTTCTGATTATTTATCTTCTGATTATATAAAAGACCAAGAAATAAATACCGTTGGAAAATCATACGGAAGTTATGTTTTCAGTAATAAATTATGGGCTTTGCCAATTGATGCTGCTACTCCAGTAGCTGCAGCACGTTTAGATATTTTAGAAAAAGCAGGACTTGAAGTCCCTCAAACATATGACGATTTATTGGCTTTAGCCAAAAAAGGTTTGGTCGCATTTGCTGGAATTCCTGTTGATGTTTTAATGAGTTTTTATATGTTTTGCTGCAGTTTAGGAGAAACTCCGTTTCAATCTGAAGATAAAGTTATTTCTACACAAACAGGAAAAATAGCTTTACAGTTGTTTAGAGAATTGGCACAATTAATTGATCCTGCAAACTTTAATCGAAATCCAATTCAAGTTTACGAGGCAATGGTTAATTCAGATGAAATTGCTTATTGCCCATTTGCTTATGGATATTCAAATTATTCTAGAGCAGGATACAGCAAGAATCTGCTTCATTTTTATGATTTAGTAAAGCTGAATAATGCACCAATGATAAGCTCTTTGGGCGGAACAGGATTAGCCGTTTCTTCTTTCAGCAAGCATATTCCCGAAGCGATTCGTTATGCCGAATTTACAGGATCATCTCATGTTCAGCAGAATATTTTTGCCGATAATGGCGGTCAGCCAGGACATTTACAAGCATGGAAAAACGACAGAATCAATTCGATCACAAATAATTATTTCAAAAATACGCTGCCTGCTTTAGAAAGAGCATTTTTAAGGCCAAGATACTCCGGACATATGTATTTTCAGGATCATGCCGGCGATGTGGTTCGTGATTATTTATTGTACGGCGGTAACGAAGAACTGGTTTTAGAAGAATTGGATCTGCTTTATGCTAAATCTTTAAAATTGCAAAACTCATGAAACCATTAGAAGGATTAATTGTTTTAGAGTTCTGCCAGTTTTTGGCGGGTCCTTCTGCTGGATTAAAATTAGCCGATTTAGGTGCGAGAGTTATTAAAATTGAACGTCCCGTAAAAGGTGAAGCTTGCAGACAATTAAGCATCAAAGATCTTTTTGTTGATGACAGCAGCCTTTTGTTTCACACGATTAACAGAAATAAAGAATCTTTTGCAGCCGATTTAAAAAATCCCGATGATTTGGTTTTAATTAAAAAACTAATCGAAAAGGCAGATATTATGACACATAATTTCAGACCGGGTGTAATGGAAAAAATCGGACTGAATTATAATACAACGCTTACCATTAATCCGAAGATCATTTACGGAACTATAACAGGTTACGGAGATAAAGGTCCTTGGGCGAAAAAACCGGGACAAGATTTGCTTTTGCAATCACTTTCGGGTTTGAGCTGGTTGAGCGGACGAAAAAGTCAAGGGCCGGTTCCGTTTGGTCTGGCTGTGGCGGATTTAATGTGCGGGAATCATTTTGTACAAGGAATTTTGGTTGCATTATTAAAAAGAGCCAAAACAGGAAAAGGTGTTTTAGTTGAAGTGAGTTTACTGGAATCTATTCTAGATGTTCAGTTTGAAGCGCTTACTTCTTTCTTAAACGATGGCGGACAACAACCGGAACGAGGCGATATTAAAGGAAGTGCACATGCTTTTTTGAGTGCACCTTACGGAGTTTATAAAACACAAGACGATTATATTTCGCTGGCAATGGGCGATTTACTTTTCATAGGAAACACGATTGGAGTCGATTTAAATCAATATGCTGACAAACATCTTTGGTTTGAAAAAAGAGACGAAATCAGAATCCTTTTAGCCAATAAATTAGCAGACCGGAAAGCCGATTATTGGTTAGAATTACTTCAAAAACAAGGAATTTGGGCCGGAAAAGTTCTCGATTATGAAACTTTAGACCAACAGTCTTTTGTGAAGGATTTACAATTAAAACAAACCGTAAAAAATTCAGACGGCGAAACTTTGGTTACAACCCGAAGTCCGATTCAGCTTGACGGCGAAATTTTAGGCAGTACAAAAGCAGCTCCTAAAGTGGGCGAAGATAATGCAGTAATACACAAAGAGTTTATTCGGTAAACTGTTGAATCGTTGATTTGTTTAATCGTATAAAACAAAACGACGAATTAATGGTTAAACAAATACAACGATTAAACGAATAAACAATAAAACGGTTAAACAAAAAAATGAAGCCATTAGAAGATTATTTAATAGTAGATTTTAGTCAGTTTCTTTCAGGTCCGTCAGCAAGTCTTCGCTTGGCAGATTTGGGCGCACGCGTTATAAAAATTGAAAAACCAGGAACTGGCGATATTTGCCGAACCTTATATACTTCTGACTTAATTATGAACGGTGAATCGTCTGTTTTTCATACCATAAACAGAAATAAAGAATCGTTTGCCATTGATTTTAAACAACCCGAGGAACTTCAAAAATTAAAAAAATTATTAGCGAAAGCCGATGTTGTCATGCATAATTTCAGACCGGGCGTAATGGAACGCATAGGTTTAAGTTATGATGATGTAAAAGCAATAAATCCAACGGTGGTTTATGCTTCGATTTCGGGTTTTGGAAATCATCCTGAACTTAAAGATTTACCCGGACAGGATTTATTATTGCAATCTTTAACGGCTTTAACTTGGCTGAGCGGTAATCAGGAAGATGGCCCTGTACCAATGGGATTGTCAATTGTTGACATGCTCGCCGGTGCACATTTAGCACAGGGAATTTTAGCATCTTTATATAAAAAAGCAACACAAAATATAGGCGGAACTGTTCAAGTAAGTATGCTGGAATCTGCTTTTGATTTTCAGTTTGAGACTATTACAACCTTCTTTAATGATGGCGGCGAATTGCCAGTTCGAACTAAAACTAATAATGCTCATGCTTATCTAGGCGCGCCATACGGAATTTACGAAACCAAAAACGGTTATCTGGCTTTGGCAATGGGATCAATTCCAGTTTTGGCTTCGTTACTGAAATGTGATAAATTATTGCAATTCCCAGAGAATAAATTTACGCTGAGAGACGAAATAAAAAATATTCTGGCTTCTCACCTATTGACGCAGGAAACGCAGTATTGGCTGGATATTTTAGAACCGGCTGACATTTGGTGCGCAGGCGTTTTAAACTATGAACAGCTTTTCAAAGAAGATGGTTTTAAAGTTTTAGAGTTTACACAGCAAGTTGAAATGCTTGACGGCTATTCGTATAAAACTACAAGATGTCCTATAAAAATTGACGGTGAATATTTTACATCAACTAAAGGTTCTCCAAAATTAGGACAGGATAATGAGCGAATTATAAACGAGTTTATAGCATAAAATATGGCCAAATTTAGAATCGCTGTTAGAAAATTTTCTCCTTTTGAAAGCACGCTGCAAAAGCTGTGGGATGCTTTTTGTTTGAAAAACAATATTCAGATTGACGTTGAAATGGTTCCAATGGAACTTCACGATCTTTATGAAAAAACCATCACAAAAAAAGGTTTAAAAAAGGGTAAATGGGATATTGCACACCTAAATACGGATTGGATTTTTGATGCTGCAAATGAAAAAGCGGTTCTAGATTTAACCTCTTTTATTTCTCAAAATCCTCCGCAGAATTATCCTGACGGATGGCACAAATCTTTATTGCATTTACAGCAGATTAATAACGGAACATACGGTCTTCCTTTTCATGATGGGCCTGAGTGCTTAATTTTTAGAAAGGATTTATTTGAAAATCCAACAGAAAAGGAAAACTTCAAAAAACAATTTGGTTACGAATTGTTCCCTCCTAAAACTTGGGAGCAATTCACCCAAATCGCGACATTTTTCAACCGCCCTGAAAGCAATTTATACGGCTGTGTTTTTGCTAATTATCCTGACGGCCACAATATGGTTTTCGATTTCTGTTTACAGTTATGGACACGCGGCGGCTCACTTTTGGACAATAACAATCAAATTAATATCAATCATAATCAAGCTGCTGAAGCTTTAGATTATTATAGAACTATAGTAAGTAATACGGATGCCGTTCATCCTGGATCCAAAAATTTTGGTTCCGTTGAAGCAGGTATGGCTTTCGCCGAAGGACAAGCAGCAATGGCAATTAACTGGTTCGGATTTGCCTCCATGTGTGAAGTAATCGAGGAATCGAAAGTAAAAGGTAAAGTTGATATTACAGAATTGCCTTTTAATGCTGACTGTAAAACGGCTTCGTTAAATGTGTATTGGCTTTACACGATTGGAACTGGGAGTAAAAACCAGCAATTGGCTTACGATTTTCTACGATTCGCGACAACGGCTGAAAGCGATAAATTATTGACTACTGAAGGCGGAATTGGCTGTCGAAAATCGACTTGGAATGATGCCGAAATCAATAAAACGATTCCGTACTACCATAAACTAGAAATGCTGCATGAAAATGCTTTGACTTTACCACAAACTCCAATCTGGCCTAAAGTGACTGAATTTATAGATCAGATGGTTTTAAAAGCAATTGAAACAGAAATTCCGTCAAAAATACTTTTAGAAATAACACAGCATAATATTGAAAAATTAACGAAATGATTACGTGCAGTCAACTTTGTCAAAGTTTAGAACTTTGACAAAGTTTGCTTCTAGTAACTAACCATAAAAAAGTTAACAAAATGAATATTCCATATAAACCTTTACTGCCCGAAACCAAACAGCCGATTATTATTATCGGAGCCAGCGGAATTGTGAAAGACGCGCATTTACCTGCATACAAAATGGCTGGTTTTACGGTTTTTGGCATTACAAATAGAACGATTGCAAAAGCGCATGATCTAGCCAAAGAATTTGAGATTCAGCATGTTTTTGAAAATGTTGCCGATGCGGTTAAAAATGCACCATCAAATGCGGTTTATGACATTACAGTTTTGCCTGATCAATATATTGAAATATTAGAACAATTACCAGATGGAGCAGCAGTTTTGATTCAGAAACCTATGGGAAATGATTTGGCTCAAGCTAGAGAGATTGTTGCAGTCTGCGAAAGAAAAAACCTCGTTGCGGCAATCAATTTTCAACTTCGTTTTTCACCATTTGTCAGCGCTGCGAGATATTTAATCAATGAAGGATTGATCGGCGATTTATACGATTTTGAATTTAAGGTTACGGTAAATACACCTTGGGAATTGTTTCCGTTAATAAAAGAACATCCAAGATTGGAGATTCTCTTTCACAGTGTGCATTACATTGATTGTATTAGATCTTTTCTCGGAAACCCGAAAAGTGTAATGGCGAAAACAGCCAAACATCCGCTTAAAAAATTATCATCATCCCGTTCTACTATTATTCTGGATTATGGAGAAGATAAACACGTTGTTATCAACACAAATCACGATCATCATTTTGGTCCAAATCATGAAGAAAGTTACATTAAATGGGAAGGAACAAAAGGCGCGATCAAAGCTAAAATGGGTTTACTGATGAATTATCCTAACGGACTTCCAGACATTTTTGAATATGCAATTGAAAATGAAGAAGGCAAATATGAATGGAAAAAAGTTGATCTTGAAGGCTCATGGTTTCCAGAAGCTTTCATTGGAACGATGTCAAATTTAATGCGCTTTAAAGAAGGCTCAGACTCAAAATTACTAGCAAGTGTTCAAGACGTTTTAGATACCATGAAAGTTGTTGAAGCCTGCTACGTCAGCAACACAAACGGAGGAATTTTAATTTAAGTCTTAAAGTCAAAAGTCTTAAAGACTTGGCTTTATAACTTTATATCTTTTAACATTACAACTTTAGACTTTTGACTTTCAAACTATAGACTTTACAACTTTACGACTAAATATTTATGTATTTCAAATCAACTTTTTTCGAGGATTACTTACTTGACGATAAGCGAGTAACTTTAGGCAGAACCATTACAGAAACCGATTTTGTAGTTCATGCCGGACATACGGGAGATTTTTTCCCTCATCACATGGATGCTGAATGGTGTAAAACACAGCCGTTCGGACAACGTATTGCGCATGGAACTATGGTTTTTGCCATTGGTATCGGATTAACTGCTTCTGAAATAAATCCTGAAGCTTTTTCTAGAGGATATGACAAAATGCGTTTTGTAAAACCAGTTCATATTGGTGACACGATCCATTCTGAAATTACCATTTCTGAAAAAGGCGAAGCCAAAAATCCCGAAATGGGAACTGTAACAGAACATGTTGAAATCATTAACCAAAGAGGTGAAGTGGTTTTGGTATGTGATCATCTTCTTCTTGTGAAGAAAAGGTCCTAAGGCGCTAAGTTTCTAAGATGCTAATATTTAAAAACTTTGCGTCTTAGAACATTCGCAGCAGAGAAAAAACTCAGAACCTAAGCACCTTAGAATCTTAGCAACTAAAAAACTAAAAAAAACTAACTAATGCAAGTAACAAACCAAACTGGCGACATACACGAAGTAGCGTCAGAAGGCGGAAAGGGAACAAAATACCTTTTGCCATTTATTTTAATTACCAGCTTATTTTTCCTTTGGGGAATGGCACACAATCTGGATTCTATTTTAATTCCGCATTTAAAAAAAGCGTGTGAATTAAACAACCGTCAATCGACATTGATTGATACTTCGGTGTTTTTCGCTTATTTTATAATGGCGATTCCAGCGGGAATGCTCATTAAACGATTTGGTTATAAAAACAGTATTATCACTGGATTATTGGTTTTCGCTGCCGGAGCATTTTTGTTTGTGCCTGCAGCAAATACGAGAACTTATGAATTGTTTTTATTTGCACTATTTGTAATTGGCTGCGGATTGACAATTTTAGAGACAAGCGCCAATCCTTATGCGGCAATTTTAGGGCCTGCTGAATCTTCTTCTAAAAGATTGAATTTAGCGGCTTCATTCAACGGTTTAGCGGCTATGATTGCTCCAATTGTAGGTTCATTATTTATCCTTTCTGGTACAAATCACACACCTGAACAAATGGCTGCTATGCCCGAAGCAGAAAAAGCATCTTATTTATTAGGTGAAGCTGCTGCAGTAAAAATGCCTTATATTATTTTAGGAAGTGTATTGGTTTTAGTAGCGATTATATTCTATTTCATGCATTTACCATCGATGAAACCTCAGCATACTGAAGCCGAAATTAAACCAGGATTTTTCTCTGTTTTAAAATTTCGTCATTTAAGCTGGGCTGTTGCAGCGCAGTTCTTTTATGTTGGTGCACAAGTTTGTATTACGAGTTTCTTTATTAGAATTGCCCAGCAAGGCGCAGGTTTAGATGAAAAAACAGCAGGATATTATCTTGGTATTTACGGTTTCTTATTTATGGCAGGACGTTTTATTGGAACTTTCTTCCTGAAGTTTGTAAAGGATTATGTTTTACTTTCTATTTATTGCGCTGCCAGTATTGTACTTTGTTTGTTAGCCATTTACGGAACTGGAATCGTAGTTATCTACGCTTTAGGCGGTATCGGTTTTTTTATGTCGATTATGTTCCCGACTATTTTCTCATTAGGATTAGTTGGTTTAAAATCGAATACAGAAACTGGTTCTTCATGGCTTGTAATGTCTATTGTGGGCGGTGCAATTCTTCCTTATGCAATGGGAACTTTAATCGATATGAAACATGACGATATTCAATCAGGTTATATTATTCCGCTTTTGTGTTTTGTGATTATTTTATCGTTTGGTTTATATGGACATAAAGTGAAAGCTTTAAAACAATAAATCATTCAAAATTTTAGATTTAATAAAAAACGCCTCAATTAATTGAGGCGTTTTTCGTCATGTTTAAATTTAATTAATAGGCGATCATCGAAGAAACATGATCATTGTGGAATTTTTATTGCTTTTACTTCTATTTCCAGCCTCCGCCAAGAGATCTGTACAAATTAACAACGGCTTGCAGTTTTTGCAGGTTATCATTTACACCGCTCAATTGCGCCGCTAAAAGGTTTTGTTCTGAAGTTAATACATCGGTGTAATTTGTTGCCGAGCTGTACTCTAAAAGCTGTTGCGTAAAATCGACTGCTTTTTCTAAAGCTTCAATTTGTTTTTCTCTTGAATCTTCTTTTTCTACTGCCATCTCATAAGCATACAAAGCATTTGAAACTTCTTGTCCTGCATTTAAAAGACTTTGTTGAAAATTATTGTAAGCTTGTAATTGTTGTGACTGCGCATTTGTCAATCTCATTTTATTAAGCCCTTGATTAAAAATCGGCTGTGTTAAACCGCCAATAATCGAATAGAAAATAGAATTACTAAAAAAATCTTTTAACTCTAAATTCGAAAATCCGGTGCTGGCAGTAAGGGTTAAACTTGGATAAAAATAAGTTTTAGCCAAATTCGTCGATTCAAAAGCAACTCTGAAATTAAATTCCGCTTGACGAACATCTGGACGATTGTGCAGTAATTGTGAAGGCATGCCTACAGCAATATTCTCAGGAATAATCTGCGTACCTAATACTCCTCTTTCAATTGCTCCAGGCGCCTGCCCTAACAAAATATTTATTGCATTCTCGGTTTCACGAATGCTTTGTTTTAAATCTGGAATCAATACCTCAGCAGCATGTTGATTGGCTTCACTTTGTACTACAGCTGCACCAGTTACAATAGCTCCTTCTTTTAATGCTTTAATCGTTTCAACGTTCTTAATTCGACTTGCCAATGTAGCTTCTGTAATTGCTAATTGTTTATCGTAAGCTAACAACAAGAAATAATTATTTGCAATGTCTGAAATCAATTGTGTCTGAATTGCTTGCTTTGCAGCATCTGTAGCAAGATAAGAAGCTAAAGCTGCTCTTTTTGAACTGCTTAGTTTTCCCCAAACATCAATTTCCCACGAAGAACTTAACCCTAGTTTATGGGTTGTAGTTAATGTATTGATATTAATTCCTGGAGGAAAATTAAGTCCCGCTTGTGATTGTTTATTTCGCGTAATGTTTGCATCTACATTTAATGTTGGATAATACGCTAATTTACTTTGACGCAAAACGGCTCTCGACTGCACAATATTTTCAATTGCATTTTTCAGATTAAGATTTTGGTCTAATCCTTTTTGAATTAACGCATTTAATTTTTCATCTTTAAAAACACTCTGCCAAGGCATATCGGCAATTGTAGTAGAATCGGCAGAAGCCTGATCGCGATACAGTTTATCTGTTGAGAGCGTTGTTGGACGTTCGTACTTTTTGGTAATCGAGCACGCACTTAAAAGTGCGGCTGTGATTACCATCAGAATATATTTATTTGAACTATTAGTCATCTCTGTTTTAATTAAATTTTACTCTTTGTGAGCTTCTAGTAACTGAATTTCCTCATCATCGTCTTCATCATCATAACCGTCTTTTGCAGGACCGCTTACTCTTTCTTGTAAGGTTTGGAAAATGATAAACAGAACCGGAATTACAAATACTCCTAAAATGGTTCCAATTAACATACCTCCAACAGCTCCTGTTCCAATCGATCTATTTCCTACAGCTCCTGCTCCAGTAGCAAACATTAAAGGAACAAGTCCTAAAATAAAGGCAAACGAAGTCATTAAAATTGGTCGTAAACGTGCTACGGCTCCTTCGATTGCTGCTTGCACAATTGGCAGACCTTTACGTCTTCTATCAAGGGCAAATTCGACGATCAAAATACCATTCTTCGCAAGAAGTCCGATAAGCATGATTAAGGAAATCTGCAAATAGATATTACTGTTTAGCTTGAACACAATCGAGAACAAATACGCTCCCGCTAATCCAAACGGAATGGAGAATAATACTGCAAACGGCAAAATATAACTTTCATACTGCGCACTTAATAAGAAGTAAACGAATACTAAACACAAAATAAAGATGAAAATCGTTTCACTTCCTGATGCTAATTCCTCACGCGTTAACCCTGAAAATTCATATCCGTAACCTGCAGGCAGATTTTCTGCTGCAACTTCTTGAATCGCTTTGATTGCATCTCCAGAACTAAATCCTGGATTTGGAGCTCCTGTAATCGAAATAGAAGAGAAAAGGTTAAATCTTGAAATCGATTCTGGTCCAAAAACTCTGGTCATTTTTACAAACTCAGTAATTGGAGCCATATTTCCAGCACTGTTACGAATAAAGATTTTATTTAATCCTTCTGTATTGGTTCTAAATTCTGGCGAAGCCTGAATCATCACACGATACTGTTTTCCAAACTTATTGAAATTTGAAGCATACAATCCACCATAATATCCCTGCATGGTTGATAAAATTGTATTTATCGAAACTCCTGCATCTTTGGCTTTTGCCAAATTAATGTCCATCATATACTGCGGGAAGCCAGGATTAAAAGGTGTTGTCGCGTATTGTATTTCTGGACGTTTAGATAACTTTTCTAAAAACTCAGTATTCACTTTAAAAAACTCAGCAGTTGTATGTCCACCTTTATCTTGAAGCTGAAATTCGAATCCGCCGCTTTGTCCAAAACCTTGAATAGTAGGAGGTGAAATAAAGAAAATATTAGCTTCACGTATTCCTCTTGTTTTAGCAAAAAGCTGCCCAATAACATCATCAACACTTAAATCACGATCACCCCACGGTACCAGTTTTACAATAACCATACTGTACGCACTTCCCGCTCCAGCAGTAAAATTCTGCCCCACAATACGAAGTGTATTTTTAACTCCTGGAATCGTCTTAGCAATACTGTCTACTTGTTTCGCAATTACATCAGAACGCTCCATAGAAGATGATGGCGGCAAACTGATATTGGCAAAAACAGTTCCCTGATCTTCCGAAGGAACGAAAGCAGATGGCGTGGTTTTCATCATGTAAAATAATGCCAGACCTGAAATCAAAATTGAGGCTAATACAATCCATTTTTTTACAGAAAGGAAACTTACTGAACGTTTATATCTTTTGGTTACATTATCAAATGCAACGTTAAATGAAGTATAAAAGCGCTGTAAATAGCTTTTATGTTTATGGTCATCTGCATGCGGTTTAAGTAAAAGCGCACATAAAGCCGGACTCAGCGTCAAGGCATTTACTGCCGAAAGTATAATCGCTACAGCCAGTGTAATACCAAACTGCTTATAGAAAACTCCTGTTGATCCCGTAATAAAAGTTACTGGAATAAATACCGCCGCCATTACTAATGTAATCGAAATAATTGCTCCCGAAATTTCGTCCATAGCATGAATCGTTGCTTTTTTTGCCGATTTATAACCGTGATCTAATTTGGCGTGCACCGCCTCGACGACCACAATTGCATCATCGACGACAATACCAATAGCAAGAACCATAGCAAACAGCGTCAACAAGTTAATCGTAAATCCGAATAAATTCAGGAAGAAGAACGTTCCCACAATTGCAACCGGAACTGCAATTGCCGGAATTAAAGTGGATCTAAAATCTTGAAGGAAGATAAATACTACGATGAAAACTAATATAAAAGCTTCGATCAAAGTATGAATTACTTTCTCAATAGAGGCATCCAAATTTTCGTTGACATCAACCATAATGGTATACTTCATTCCTTTTGGAAAAGTCTTCGCCGCTTCTTCAATTAATTTTTTAGAATTAATAATTACATCACGTGCATTAGATCCTGGAGTCTGGCTGATCGCCATTGCTGCCGATTCTACACCGTTTGTTTTAATGGTTTGAGCATAACTTAAAGATCCTAACTCTACTTTAGCCACATCTTTAAGTCGGAGCATTTGTCCGTTTCCAACCGATTTAATAACAATATCCTCAAATTCCTGAGCACTGGTTAAACGTCCTTTGTATTTAATTACATATTGAAACGCTTGATTTCCGTTTTCACCAAATTTACCAGGTGCCGCTTCGATATTTTGTTCTGCCAAAGCAGCCGAAATATCACTCGGAATCAATTTATATTGCTGCATTACATCTGGTTTCAGCCAAATTCGCATAGAGTAATCTTTTGCACCAAAAACGGTTACATCTCCTACTCCAACTACACGCTGGATCTGAGGAACAAGATTGATCTTAGCATAATTTTGAAGAAACGTTTGATCGTAAGCTTTATCATCACTGTATAAAGAGAATATCAATAAGTTACTACTCTGACTTTTGGTTACTGTAACCCCTGCCTGAGTTACCTCAACTGGTAATAAACTTGTTGCTCTTGAAACTCTATTTTGAACGTTTACCGCCGCTAAATCAGGATCTGTACCAACTTTAAAGAAAATTTTAATCGAAGAATTTCCGTCATTTGTTGCTGTAGAAGTCATGTAAGTCATGTTCTCTACACCATTAATCTGCTCTTCAAGCGGAATTACAATACTTTTAAGTACCACATCGGCATTGGCTCCAGTATAACTTGCCGCTACGTTTACAGTAGGAGGCGCAATATCCGGATATTGAGAAATAGGTAACTCTATTAGGCCTAAAACACCTAAAATGACAATAATAACAGATATTACCGTCGAGAGTACGGGTCTTTGTATAAATTTTTTAAACATCTTTATTGTTTTAAGTCAGCATAAATCATTTCTGATTTTTGAT
Source organism: Flavobacterium oncorhynchi (assembly GCF_002217355.1). Lineage (GTDB taxonomy): Bacteria > Bacteroidota > Bacteroidia > Flavobacteriales > Flavobacteriaceae > Flavobacterium > Flavobacterium oncorhynchi. The sequence continues at coordinate 12,702 of NZ_MUHA01000019.1, forward strand.
TATTAGCTTTAATCTCACTTCCCTCTTTTAAAGAAGCTACTCCTTCTAATACAATTTCATCTCCTGCTTTCAAACCGCTTGTTACTACGTAATAGTTTTTGGCTGTATTTTCAAGAATCGTAATATTGGCATTTTTAGTTTTGCCATCTTTACCTACAACTACTGCAAAAATTTTATCCTGAAGTTCAAATGTTGCACTCTGAGGAATGATCATAGCATCTTTTACTTCACTAGGAATTCTAATTGTTGTGCTGCTTCCGCTTCTAATAATTCCTTTTGGATTTGAAAAACGAGCTCTAATATTTACAGTTCCTGTTTCAGTATTAATCAACCCGTTTACAGTCTCTATTTTTCCTTTTTGATCGTAAGCTGAACCATCTGAAAGCAATAAAGAAACATCTGGCAGACTTTTAATTTTCTGACTTAACGACATTCCGGTATTATCTTTAGTAAAGTTTAAAAGCGCTTTTTCATTCATAGCAAAATAAGCATACACATTTCCTATACTCGAAACTGTTGTTAAAGCTTCAGCAGTATTAGAACTTACTAAACTTCCTAAACGAAATGGGATTGAACCTACAACACCGTCTACTGGACTTGTTACTGTTGTATATCCTAAATTGATTTTTGCATTTACTAAAGCTGCATTTGCCTGTGCTAAAGCTGCTAATGCTGATTCGTAAGTATATTGAGCTGACTCTAAGTCATATTTGCTTATAATACCTTTTTCTACTAATGGCTTTACTTTGTTAACTGCAAGTTTTGCGCTGCTTACATCAGCTTGTGCGCTTTTAATGCTTGCTGCAGCAGTTCGTACTTGCTGCTCGTATTCTGGTGCACTGATTTTAAACAATGGCTGGCCTGCTTTTACTACTGCACCTTCATCTACAAAAATCTTGTCAATATAACCTTCAACTCTTGGTCGAATATCAATATTCTGCTGTCCTTGAATACTAGCAGGATAATCGCTGTTTAGCGTAGCTGATTCTGGCTGTAATGTCAGCGTTTTATACTCTTTAACTTGTGGCGCGCCTCCGGCTTGAGCCGATTTATCATTTTTATTACCACAAGATGCGATAATAATTGATGCTGCGAAAATGCTTAAAAACGATTGCTTATTCATTGTTAAAATGTGTAATTATCTATTTATTAGTAAGCAAAAGAACTAAAATAGAATACGCGAAAAATAGGAAATAGACGAAAAGCAAAAGACAATCGATAGAGATGAACTGACACACGATGAAATTTTCTAAAAATTAAACAACTGTTTAATTTCTAAACTCATCGGTTCTAATAAGGTTTATAAAGTCTCTAAATCTCTTTTTAGCGATTGCTTTTATATCTTATTTAAATAAAATGTAATATTGTCATAAAAAAAGAAAAACGTATAATGGCTTCAAACATTTTTAGACCTTATTTATTTACTGGACTGCATATTTTGAGCTGGTTATTATTGGGATTTATCATGTTGTTTTACATCCCTTTAACCTGGAATGTAGTACTTCCAACAGTTTTTTGGATTTGGCAGATAATAGTACTGTTTTTATTAATAATTGTTTTCTATTCGAATGCCCGAATTATAGTTCCAAAAACCATAATAAAAGATAATACTTCGCCATTTCTGCTGTGGGCTCTGCTTATTGTTTTTGCTATGCAGATCATCGCCTTTTTTTATACGTCGCAAACAGATCTTCACAGCAAAATCCGCCTGGTTTTAGGACTAAAAAAGTATAAAAGCCCCTATTTTGACAATTATGTTTTAATGTTAACTTTATTGGTTTTAGGAATCAGTACAAGCTGGGCTATGCTGCAACATTGGCAGAAAGCTGCTCAGCACAAACAAAAACTGGAACAGGATAAAACAATGGCTGAATTGGCGATGCTTAAAGCACAGATAAATCCGCACTTTTTCTTTAATTCTCTTAATAGTATTTATTCGCTTACTTACACTGATATTGAAGATTCTAGAAATGCGCTGCATACTCTAAGCCGAATGATGCGTTACTTACTTTATAGTACTGAAGAAACGACGACTTTACTGAAAGAAGCTGACTTCATGAAGGATTTTATTGCTTTAATGAAACTTCGTGCCAACAGTAAACTTACTATTACAACTGATATACCGCAAAAAATCCACGATTACCCAATAGTTCCAATGTTATTATTACCTTTAGTAGAAAATGCTTTTAAACATGGTGTTCATGCTACTGATAAAAGTGAAATTCATATTTCGCTGAGGCAGAAGGACAGTACTTTAGAATTCGAAGTAGAAAATACGTATTTCGAAAAATCTTCAACTACAAATGAAGGCGGTATTGGGTTAACAAATACAAAACGCAGACTACATTTAATTTACCCTGACAAGCATACTTTAAAAGCTGGTATTGCTCCAAATGGTAAATACAATGTAAAACTGCACTTAACTTTAGATTAACGATGGTATTAAAATGTATAGCTGTAGACGATGAACCACTCGCATTAAAGCTCGTGGAAACTTTTATTGAGCAAACGCCTTTTTTACAATTGAGTGCCAGTTGTGATAATGCAGTTGAAGCTATGGCTTTAATTCGCGACAAACAGCCAGATCTTGTTTTCTTGGATATAAACATGCCAAATTTAACTGGTATGGAACTCGCCCGACTTTTGCAAGATCAGCCGGGATCACTGCCAAGAATTGTTTTTACAACAGCTTACAACCATTATGCAATAGAAGGTTATAGAGTAAATGCAGTAGATTATCTCTTAAAACCTTTTAGCTATGAAGAATTTCTGCGTGCCGCAAACAAAGTACTGCAATTAACAGAAGATAACTCTAACCAATTTCAGTCTATTACTGCCGATGATGAGTTTATTTTCTTAAAAGTAGAATATCAATGGGTTAGAATTTCTTTAAAACATATTTTATATATCGAAAGTTTGAAAGATTATGTAAAAGTACATCTCGATGATTCTCAAAAAACAGTGCTGTCGCTTATTTCCTTAAAAGCATTGGAAGAAAAACTGCCTTCAACCAAATTTATGAGAGTTCACCGCTCATTTATTGTTTCGCTGGATCAAATTACCGCTATTAGTAAAAACTCACTATTCATTGGAAAATTTGAAATTACAGTAGGCGAACAATACAAAGAAACGTTTAAAACCATCGTAGATAAATGGTTAAAATAAAATTGAAATAGAATATCATGGAAAAAAGATCAAACAAATATCATTTGACATTAAGTCTAAAACAATATGCAAATGGTGAAACAGAACCCGCAAAAGAACTTGGACTGGAGTTTAGTAATCACGATGAAATCTTTGGAATCATAGAAAAAATAAAAGACAAAAACATATTCGATAATCCGCATGAAGCAACACAGTTTGCCGTAGGCTTAAAACTATTTAATGAAATACACATCAAGCATCGCAAAAATCCTTTGTTTGACGAATTAAACGAAGTGTTTCCTATCTTCATGAAAAAGCTTAAAAGTTTATAATTTTACACATAAAAACAGCCAAACCTGATAATCAAGTTTGGCTGTTTTTTTAGTAGTCATAATCCATGATCTTTTTTTTAACACATAGAAACATAGATATACTGTCAAAACAAGAATACAAAAGAGAAATTTATTTCTCTCACATAGTCGGCTTTGTGCATTTAAAATAAGTGAAACGCCTTTTTCTGCGGCTGGAATTCTATGTTTATATGTGTTTAATGATGATGCTGCACTTATTATTCAGCTTAACTAATTCAAATCATTAATTAACTTCAAAATAACACTAAGTTCGCTGCTTTCTTTTTCAGTTAACGGCAATAGCGGTTTTCTTAATTTTCCACCGTCAATTCCCATACTATTCAAACCAGATTTTATTGCTCTTGGAAGTCCTTTTTCTACAATAAACTTCAACAAATTGATCTGCTTGTAAAATACTTTTTGAGCTTCTTTTAAATCATTATTTTGAATTGCGTTGTATAACGCAATATTCAATTCAGGAATTAAATTGGGAGCTGCTGTACACCAACCCGCTGCTCCTGCAGCGAATGCAGAAAGCGCCAGCGGATTTGATCCGTTGTAAAAAGCAACATCTTCGCCTAACTCTTTCTTCAAATAATGCATTCTTTGAACATCGCCGGTACTTTCCTTAATCATCGTAACATTTGGAATTTCAAGAAGTCTTTTCAATAAAGCAGGCGACATATCAATTCCTGCCGTAGCTGGGTTATTGTAAGCCATTATTGGAATAGAAATTTGCTTCGCGACAGTGTCGTAATGTTTCACAATTTCATCATCGCTTAGTTTCCAATAGCTCATCGGAATAATCATTACAGCATCGGCTCCAGCCTTTTCAGCCGCTTTTGCATGATAAATAGTTTTTTCAGTTGTTAAATTTGAAACTCCTACTAATATCGGAACCCGCCCTTTTGTCTGCTCAACAGTTGCTTCAGTAATAGCCTCCTTTTCTTCATCATTCAAATAAGGCATTACTCCTGTACTTCCCAGCGGAGCAACTGCGTGAGATCCTGATACAATTAACCGCTCTAATAATTGCTTATAAAGCTTAATATCAACTTTTTCATTTTCATCAAATGGCGTAATTGGATAGGCAATAATACCTTTAAACTGGTTGTTTTTCATTTCTTCGCTTTTTTATAAATCTCTTCCCTCTTCTTCTCTAAGTGCTACTCCTAAATTTTGCAATTGCGGTGCATTTTCAGTCGCAATGTATTTTGCATTTTCAGTATTACTTAAGTTTTGATGTCTGTGCCATGTCCAAGCCGGAATATAAACCGCATCTCCAGCCTTCCACTCTACTTTTTGATCTTCGATTTCAGTATATCCAGAACCTTCAATTACATACAACAATGTTTCGTACGTATGTCTATGTCTGTTCGTTAATTGTCCAGGCAATAATCCTCCAATAGTCATACTTACATTTTTACTTGGCAAATCGACAAAAAACACTGGATGTTTTCGTTCTGTAGAAAATTGATCATGTACCCCCGCATTTTCAACATTTCTATGAATTAATTTTTCAGGCATTACAAAACTTGGTCTTGCATAAGTTTGATGAAAATCTTTTGATGAGAATTTTTTTTCTTTAGTTTCCATGTTCATTAAATTTTAGTTGATGCATTATTGCGTGACAAAAATATCGTAACTTTGGACTGCACAGATAACACAGTTTTATCACAAATAACTAGTCCAGATGTTACGACCATGGCAATTTGAAATTCAATTAGATAAGAAATCAGATAAAGCACTATATCTGCAAATTGCCGATGCCATTATCGTCGCAATTAAATCACACAAACTTACCTCAGGAAATGCTTTACCTGGAAGCAGACAACTCGCTGGTTTACTGAGCGTAAACAGAAATACAGTCATCGAAGCATTAGACGTCTTAACTGCCGAAGGCTGGCTCATTACAATTGATAGAAAAGGTACTTTTATTGCCGATTTATCACCTGATATGCTTTGTGATAAACAGAACGATTCTCAGATTAATACAACTATTGCAGAAGCAAAAACGCATCTTATTTTTGATGATGGACTACCCGACAGCAGTCTTGCGCCGATGAATGATCTTGCTCGTGCTTACAGAGAAATCTTTAATCGAAAGTCCCGAAGACAAATTATGGGATACAGTACTGAACTTGGTGATATCGAATTTAGAAAAGCAATAGTCCAGATGCTGAATTTTAAAAGAGGGATGAACGTTTCGGCAAATGAAATCTGTATCACAAGAGGAAGTCAAATGGCAATGTATTTGGCGGCTCATTGTTTGCTTACTAAAGATGATTTTGTGATAATTGAAAATCCCGGCTACAAACCTGCTTGGGAAGCTTTTGAAAATGCTGGCGCAAAACTGCTTCCAGTAAGCGTTGCATTAGATGGTTTAGATCTAAATGAGGTTGAAGCTTATCTAAAAAAACATAAAAACATAAAAGCCATTTATGTTACACCTCATCATCAATTTCCGACGACGGTTACAATGAGCTTAAAAAAAAGATTGAAATTGATAGAATTATCCAATCAGTATAATTTCACCATTATTGAGGATGATTATGATAATGAATTTCATTTCGGGCAGCGACCAATTTTACCCATTTCAAGTTACAGCAAAGCCAAAAACTTTGTTTATATAGGCACGTTAAGTAAAATTGTTGCGCCGGCACTGCGAATTGGTTATCTAGCAAGTTCAGTAGAAAACGTAGAAAAAATAGGAAAACACAGAAAAATCATCGACGTTCAAGGTGATAACATCATGGAAGAAGCTGTCTTGAACCTTATAAACGAAGGCAAAATAAAAAGACATCTTAAGCGAACGAGTTTAATTTACAAGGCTAAAAGAGATTATTTTGAAAGTCTTTGCAAGCTCCATCTTAAAGACAAAATTACTTTTATTAAACCAGAAGGCGGATTGGCTTTTTGGATTGTTCCAACTACTGAAACCAATCTTCAAAAAGTATGTGATGAACTGTTAACTAAAGGAATCAAAATCATGAATCCTGAGAAATTTAGTTTTGAAAAACCTGTTTTAGGTTTACGCTTAGGTTATGCCTCACTAAACGAAAAGCAATTAGAAGAAGGCATCATTGCGCTCTCTAAGTATTTATAAAACAAAAAAGACTGAAAACACAAGATTTTCAGTCTATATTAAATTAAGAAATACTAGTTAATTACAATTTTCCATTTCGATAATCGAAAAGCCGTTTTTACGAATTTGGTTTTCAATTTCCAAAGGCGCTTTATCGATATGACAAAATCGGCATTCTTTTGAAGTTAAAGGCTGACCTTCTTGAGAAACACTTTTTAGATACGCTTTTCCATATTCAAAAACCTGTTCTGTATCGCTTGTATTTTCATCAACCAAAATATCAAAATGCATAACCTCTCCGTCTTTTCGAGTTACATAAGTATCCCATACTGCTACTTTCATATTGTTTTATTGTATATAAATTATTCTAAATTTAAAAGCTATAAAACCTCTTTAGATAGTTTCTAAAGAGGTACTTATATCTACCCAATTACATCTGCAATTGAAGCTCCAAAATTAATATGAAGCACATTTCCGTTTGGAGTTACTAAGGCAGGTACAGATTGTACTCCTGCTTTTTGAGCTTCTGAAATTCTCGCTCTGTCTTCTCCAATATTTACTACTTCAACATCTTTAACTAAACTTAAAATGTCGTGTTCGGCACTTACACAAACTGGACAGCCGGCGTGATAAAAAATTGATTTGCTCATTTGTATTTGTTTTTAATTTGACTTTATTGCCATGACAAAATTAGAAAGGATATACAGTCCTTAAATAATCCAGTTTTCTCATTTATAGAAGAAACTGGACTATTTGAAATACTCAAAACTGGATCTTTTTTACGTTTCTCAATGCCTTTACCTTTGCAGCTATGAAGGAGGATATAATTTACAATTTAAAACAAGTTCATCAGCGAATTGAGGATGCCTGCAGACTTTCTAACCGAAAATCATCAGACGTACAATTATTATTGGCAACCAAAACCGTTTCGGCAGAAAAAATACGAATTGCAATAGAAGCTGGCGAAACGCTTATTGGCGAAAACAAAATGCAGGAACTTCGCGATAAAGAGTCTGGTTTGAAAGATTTAAATATAGAACGTCATTTTATTGGACATCTTCAAACCAACAAAGTCAAAGATGTTTTAAAATACGCATCCTGTATTCAATCTTTAGACCGATTGTCTTTAGCCGAAGAATTAGACAAACAATTATTAAAAGAAAACAGAAGCATCAATGTTTTTATTCAAATAAACACCTCGTTTGAAGAAAGTAAATTTGGACTTGCACCAACTGAAGTTATCTCTTTTATTAAAAAAATAAAAAAGCATAAAACTTTAAAAATTAAAGGCTTAATGACAATTGGTTTATTAGACGTTGAGAAAGAAAAAATGCGTCCGTCATTACAATTACTTCGAGAAATAAGGGATCAAATTTATGATGCTCAAATTGAAGACGTAACCAATTTAAAACTTTCAATGGGAATGTCGCAGGATTTAGAACTGGCTATTGCCGAAGGTTCTAATATCGTAAGAGTGGGAACTTCAATTTTTGGAAATCGTTTTCTAGGAAAAGAAATCTGGAATGAAAATATTGCAGAATAAAGCATAATTTTGCATCAAATAAAACACACAAATGAATCTGTACGAACTTGTTGTAAACGATACTGAAAAAATTGCACTAGATGATTTGCTTTTCAGTGAAGAAAACAAAACGACATTGCTTAACACAATCAAAGAGCATAAGTATATTGACGAATTAAAAAAATACAATCTCAACGTCGACAATAAAATACTGCTTTACGGCCATTCCGGCTGTGGTAAAACTACAACTGCAAAAGCCGTAGCAACAGCTTTAAATAAAAACATTGTTATTATCAACCTCAGCACTTTAATTAATGCTAAAATTGGAGAAACTTCAAAAAATGTAAAGGCTCTTTTTGATAAAGCAATTCGCGAAAAAGCAGTTTTATTTCTAGATGAATTTGATCAAATTGGCAGAAGCCGAGAAAGTGACGATAAAGATGTTGCCGAAATGAGACGTTTGGTAAATACGATCATTCAATTAATCGATTATTTCCCAACAGATAGTTTGTTGATTTGCGCTACGAACTTTTACAATAGTATTGATTCTGCATTGCTCCGCAGGTTTCAAATTAAACTAAAATTTGAAATGCCGAGTAAAAATGAACTGAATGTGTATTATGATAAAATACTTGATGTTTTTCCTGCCCATTTACAGGATATTTCACGTAAATATGATATTTCCTATGCCGAAGCAAAAGATTATGTTCACACAGCAATGAAAAGGCAAATTATTGCTGAATTGGAACTTCAAGAACAAAAGAAACGTATTGAAACTATTTCATAAAAAAACGCCTCAAAATTTTGAGGCGTTTTCATTTATAGAACAATATTATTAAGCTTTAGCTTTTCTTTTCACAGTACAGCCAATTTCTTTAGTTTGTGTTACAGCAGGTTTTTGATTGCTTTTTAAAGCTGCAATTACATCTTCAGCATATTTAACTTTATCTGCTTTTGTACCCTCTGGATCATTATCAATCGCGCCAACATATTCTACCACATTTCCTTTTGCTGTTTTAGAAACGATAAAAATGTGAGGCGTACGTTTTGCACCATACTCATCGGTAATTTTTTGTCCTGGATCTAACAAGTATGGAAAAGGATATTTTTTTTCTTTTGCCAAATCCTGCATCTTATCAAAAGTATCTGCTTTAGAAGCTTCTGGATCGTTAGGGTTAATTGCAATTACAGGATATCCTTGTGGTTTGAACTTTTTATCTAAATCAATTATTCTTTGTTCGTAACCTACTGCATATGGACACGTATTACAAGTAAAAACGACTATATAACCTTTTGCTTTTGGGAAACTTGCAAAAGAAACCTCTTTATTATCTACATTTTTCAATTTAAAATCTGGAGCGGTATCACCAGCTTTAAGTGTTGCGGTTTGCGCCTGAGCTAGAAAGGCAGAGAACGCCAGCGTTAATAAAAGAATTATTTTTTTCATGGTTTTCGGATTTACAGTTTTTTATATTCAGTTAATAATTGTTCGTAAGTAAATTCACTTTCGACAAACTTTCGCTTGTCATTTTTTATAAAAAGCGTTGCTGGAATACTTCCTGACCAACTTGGATCGATACGGTCAATAAATTCCTGCGGACTTCCTTCATTCAATAGAAATACTTCGTTTTTCAGATTTTTTCTTTTCACAAACGGAATTACATTCGAATTCAGCTTTGATTTAAAATCCAAACTTACTAGTAATACCGCCAATTTATCTGATTTATGTTCTGCACTCAATTTTTCAAAATGCGGTAACTCTTTTATACAAGGCGCACACCAAGTTGCCCAAAAATTAACAACATAAGTACTGTCTTTTCCCTTTTCAATTCTTTCATTAAGCTGATCTATTGTAAGCAGTTTTACATTTTGACTATACGATGAAACTGAAAAAATGGCAAATAGAAACAGATAAAAAACAGACTTAATTTTCATGATTTACAATACTTTAGAATTATTTTTTGCCTCACAAATATAAACTAATGAAGTTTTAGTTTTTGTTAATGAAAGTTTAATACTAGAAAAAACGTTTAGTATAATTAGACCACTTAGTAAAAAAAAATGCTCCAGAGAAGCATAATATTTATAGCGATTATATACTCTATGATTTCAAGCTCCAGAGGAGCGAAACATTTTTTTTTTTAATATTACCTTCCAGTTGTTACATTTAAATTGTTAACAAACAAGAGCGTTTCTCCATTATCCAATTTAGTAAGAGATAGAATTCCGTTTTTATTCTCATTAATTCCATTTATTCTAAAACAGAATTCATTACCGTCTCTGTCCATGAAAGTCAAAAATTCAGCAGTATCGTTTGAATTGTTTTGACAGCGATGAGAAATAGTATAACCATACATTACCTTAAAAACATCCTTATCATAATTATAGATTTTCCTGTCTTGAGTAAAAATCCATTTTGTATTTCGATTCCTGTCGGCATACCAAGTTCCAATAATTTTCTGTGAAGATGGCTCTTCTGTTTGATTACTCCCAAAACTTAAAGGAAATTGCAACAGCATGAATAAAATTAAAACTAGTCTTTTCATATCTATTTAAGTTTTCTTTATACTTCAAAAAAAATCTATTTCTCTAAAAACAATTCTAATTGTTTAAAAACAGGAATCAACGATTTTCCCTTCTCAGATAACGTATATTCAATGTGAAGCGGCTTTAGCTTGATAATCTTTTTATCTAAAAGTTCGAAATCTTCCAGCTCACGAAGAGCAACGGCGATCGATTGTTTATTTGATCCTTTTAAATCTCTTAAAAGTGTATTGAAACGCAGCGGACCCTCTACTGCTAATAGAAAAATCTCTGGTTTCCACTTACCTGATAATAACTTCAAAAGTGCTTGTGCCGGACATTCGTTATCTTTTTCTGCTTTACTTTCTGTAGTCATCTTTTTTAGACTAATTGATTTGTTATTAAATATGGACGAGCTTTGTTATGTAAAAATATAAATTAAAACCTAAAGCAAGAATTATAAACAGTAATTATGAAAATACTTTCGCTGTTATTAATCCTGATTTGCAGTGCGAGCTGTCAATCGCAAACTAATTCTAGAATGAACGATAATAAAACAAATCCGTTACTGTGTGATTCTGAAAGCGGTATGTGCGAAATGCCAATTGGCAAAGCATCAAATGAAACAACGGTTATTAAATCCGAAAATAAACCTGTAAAAATTATTTATTATACAGACCCTATTTGTTCTTCATGCTGGGGAATTGAACCGCAATTGAGAAAACTAAAACTGGAATATTCCGAATATTTTGAAATAGAGTACAAAATGGGCGGTTTACTGCCTGATTGGAGTTACAACAGCGGCGGAATAAGTAAACCATCGGACGTTGCTCATCATTGGGATGAAGCAAGTCAACATTACCAAATGCCAATTGACGGCGATGTTTGGCTTGAAGATCCATTGAATTCTTCTTATCCTTCTTGCATTGCTATGAAAGCCGCGCAAATTCAGAGTAAAGAAAAAGCACTAATTTTTATGCGTATCCTACGTGAGAAATTATATCTCGAAAAAAAGAATATTGCTAAATGGGATAATATTGCTGAAGCGGCCAAACTTGCAAATCTTGACATTGCAAGACTAAAAAGTGATTACGATGGAGATGCTAAAAGGCTTTTTCAGGAGGATTTAAATTTAGCGAGAACACTTGGTGTAAGAGGTTTTCCAACTTTATTTTTTGCTGATAAAAACAACAATCAACTAACAGTTTATGGTTCTAAACCATATGCTTATTATGAAAATGCTTTGCTGGCATTACATCCTGAAGCAAAAAAGAAGATATTTAAAAATGAAAATCCATTATCTCTTTTTGAGATCTATCCAACATTGGCTCCAAAAGAACATGCCGTGATTTTAGATATTTCATATAATCAGGCGGAAGAAATACTTGATGAATTATTTAAGGATGGAAAATTGGGGAAAATATCTATAAAAAATCATTCACTTTATTTTAGAAGTTAGTTTTTTGGACCGAAGCCATAAAGATCATTTTCTTTATGGCTTTTTTAATGTTTATACTTAACTGCAAGCTGCAATTTCTATTGATTTCAGAAGTAAACCTAAGTACCTGAAAATTATGCAGCTATAATCTACTTTTCTATAAAAGTTTTTTCAATTTTTAAAGTACCTTTGTAAATATGCTAAAAACTAATGAGAATTAAACTCCTCTAAATCAACTATAAAAGAGGTCTTTTTCTCTATTTTTCAGAATATATAAAAAACTTTGGAAGCTAAGAAATAATGAAAAAATAGAAAAGTTATGAAAAAGCTAAACAACCAAGATTATGGTCTTAGAGACCCTGATTTTATGGATCAGGAAAATTTTGATTATACCGTAAATTTTTCACCTGACGAAGATCCATATCAATATCAAGAAGAGTTTATCGATGACGGACGAGATCAAACTACTGATTTTAGTGTAAATGAATCGATAAGAATGGAAAACATTCCTAATGAAGAACGAGTTATAAATGAAGATAATTTGATCACTAATGATAGTGAAAAAACCAATCATGAGGAAAACCAAAGTACCAATAATGAACTAAACTTTGAAGATGATTTAGAGAAAGGAAGGGATTTAGATAAAGATGAAGATTTAACTGATTTTGATGCCGAACATTATCCTGAAAATCATCCTAGAGCCTAATATCAACTAGACTTTAAAACAGAACATTTTTAGCACATGACAATCCTAGCTTTAGGATACAATTAACGTTTTTATCGTTTACTATTATAAACTTTTGTTAAACGATCCCTGATGATTGATTTTGGCTGGATTTTCGCCGATCTTTATAATCTTATGATTTCTTTCTGGTTTAACAATCCGTAAAAAAAATCAACAGTTAAAAGTAGAATAAACGTAACATTTTTATTACATTAGACAAAATTAGGTATCATTAAAATAAATTATCATAATTATGGAAAAACTAAATTTTATAGACCCATTATTACACGGAATTAAACCTGAAAAAAAAGATTACAAGGACTACAGACCATCAGTTAAACATTTAGTATTTGCGGGATTAGGTTCTCTTTTAGCTGGAGCCGTACTTAAAAAAGTTGGACAAAATAAAACGGCCGCAGTGGTAGGAAGTCTTGCTGTACCTTTGCTTGCAGCGGCATGCTATAAAAAGATAACAGAAACTTCTAAAGAGAAAAGAGAAAAAACCGACAGCAGCGGTATCGAATATAATTATTAGGCAGTGTTTTTAAACTTCCGTTTAAAAACTTGAAATCTAAAATGAAACACCTGTAAATTCACCATTTTTTTTGATTACAATTCGTGAATTTACAGGTGTTTTTTTTAGTTTAAAATAAAATTGATTGAAAAATTGAAATCACTTTTTTAGGCAAGATTAATATTTCCTTCTACCCAGTTTAATGCTTTATTAAAAGATTCTTTTCTAAAACCGTGAAATTCTCCTGGAACTACATAGCCGAATCCGTTTGCAAGCGAAATTATTTCTTCAGAATCTGATACGATCGCTGCTCTATTCCATTTTCCAAGATTCTTAAGACCAAGCAGCGCTTCTTGAAGCCACTCGCCTGCTGTAAACTTTTCTACTTCAGTATCTAAAACCAGTAAAAAATTAATTTCATTAGTCTGCTTTACCAAATGCTCAACGGCAGGAACTACAACAATCAAAAAATCTTCTTTTGTCATTTCTGCCAATGCTCTAAAAGCAACTAAATTATCAGTTGTGTCAATTTGATGTATCATGATATTACACTTTTTGAGTTATTATTTTTTGAGTCTGCCAAGTCTTATTCCTTCAAAATATTAATTCGAATTTTACCATTAGAATAGTAAAAGGCAACTCAAATTTACTATTAGATTTTTATTTTTTATTACACACATTCAGTCCTTTTTTTATAAGATTACAATTAGGGAATTAATACTGCTCTCCCTTTTATTTGTCCATGTCGTAGCTTATCATAAACTTCGACTGCCTGATCTAAATTGTATTTTTCAACTTCAATATGAATCTTCTTTTGAAGTGCAAGTCCAATTACTTCCATTAATTCAGTTCTAGAACCCCAATAAGGATTTGTTAAGCTTACACCAAAAGGCAGACCATTCATATTGTATTCATAATTTCCGCCGCCAAGACCAACAATCGTTAAATCACCGTCTAGTCCAATTATTTTTGTTCCTAAATCTATTGTAGAAGTTGCTCCTACAAAATCGATTACGACTTTGGCTTTTTTAATTCCTGTAATTTTCTTTATTTGTTCGGCTGCATCTTTATCTGTAGAATTAATAGCATAAGCAGCTCCTAATTTTTTAGCAAATTCGAGTCTTTCTGGAGTTATATCGCAGGCAATAATAGTTGAGCCGCACATTTCTGATAAAATTTGAAGAGCCACATGACCCAATCCGCCAACCCCAATTACAACTACATATTCATCCGGCATCAATTTATGCAATGATCTCTTTATAGCTGAGTACGGCGTTAAAGCAGCATCTGTTAAAGGAGCCGCAATCACAGGATCTAAATCATGAATTGGCACCAGCAAACGCGATGAAGGTACAAGCATATAATCGGCCATTCCGCCATTTAATCCAAGTCCGCCGCCAAAAGCCATTTCAGACTGGTGGTCGCAATAATTTTCATTAGAATGCTGACAAGGTTTACAATGACCGCATCCCCAAGGACCGTAGACCAAAACTGCGTCTCCCTTTTTAAATCCTTTTACATCCTCTCCTATTTCTTCTATCCAGCCTGCGTTTTCATGCCCCAATGTAAAAGTAACACCAGATACAATGCCATCATCAATTATATGTAAATCTGAGTGACATACTCCAGCACCTCCAATTTTTAATAATACCTCATCACCTTTTGGAGATGGTTTTTCTAAATCATTTACAATTCTAACATCTTTATGTCCAAAAAAACGCACTGCTTTCATAAGATTTTTTTTATAAGTTAGTTTAGTAAATTTAATCAAATAAAATTCAACTCTCACATTTTCAAGGCTATTTATACATTTCTTAACGCAATCTAAACCAAGAATCAAGGGTCTGGTTAAGTGTATAAAACACAAAAACCTATTTCAGTAAAGAAATAGGTTTTGTCAAAAAAATAAAAAATAAACTAACACAACATTTTAATTGTCTTTTAATACTAGATCATAAACTTTAGTGGTTTGTTTTAAAGTATCAGCAACTATTTTATTGTTGTCATTATAGTTTGAATCTTATATCGTTTATAAATGTTCAATTTAAAAAAAAATGAGCCGTATCTTCATTCATTAAAAAACGTAAACAATTAAAAAAACTATACTTGATATAAACTCTCTAAGGAGTTGCAATTTTAGAACTTTAAATTGCTATTATGTTTATGGCATTGTTACGAAATCATAATGTTTAGGAATTTAAATAAACTATTTCACGCGCTCCTTTAGTAATCGCATCAAGAAATAGACATATCTTAAATAAAAAATGGCTGTCGTTTTGTGACAGCCATTTTCTATTATAAACTTAAAATAACAGCAAGTTCCTCGTAACTTCTAAAGAGTATTGCTCCTTCCTTTTCTAAATCACTATCATTATATCCGTTTGCAAAACCATATACTTTAAAACCGCCATCTATTCCGGCTCGTACACCTGCGACGCTGTCTTCAACCACAATACAGTCTTTTACATTAAAACCCATTTCCTTGGCAGCGTGCAAAAAAATTCCTGGTTCTGGTTTCCAACTCTCAATTTGGTATGAACTAAACATTTTATTCTCGAATTTACCCAGCAAACCAGCAACTTCAAGATTTAAACAAATCTTTTCGACTGGCCCGCTTGAAGCGACGCAATACGGAATTGTAAGTTTCTCTATAAACTCAAGAACACCTTCCATTGGTTTAACCTGCGTTTTAAAAGCATCAAAACTTCTCTGACGAAATTCTGTTTCAAAAGTTTCTGGAAGTTCTTTATCAATAGTTTCTTCAATATACTTGAAACAATCTTTTAACTTACGACCGTTGAAACTGCGATAAGCGTCTTCAATTTTCATTTCAAAGCCATGTTCTGACGCCATTTCAAGCAATACTCCGTTGCCAATTTTCTCTGTATCTACTAACACACCATCACAATCGAAAATAATACATTTAACCATTTTTATTGATTTTCATTTAATTACAATTTTAACTTACTCAAAAGCTAGTTCGTGTAAATTACAGAATATAATTCACTTAACTGCCGCATTATTATAGATGACAAAAAATTACTTTTTGACTGGAGAATAATTCTCTTTCAAAATTATTTCAAGCGGCATATAATGCGTGGGCTCTGTATCTTCTTTTAAAACCATTTTTTTATACAAATACTGAATTGCCATATAACCCTGATCTTCGGGTCTTTGATTGATCAAAAAATCAATTACGCCTTTATTTAAGTATTCTATGTTTTCTTTTAATAAATCGTAGCCTATAATTCGAATACCTTTTATGTTGTTTTGTTCTAAAAATTGAGCGGCAATATAGGCCCTTGAATTGGGCACGAAAATGCTGCTTATTCCAGAAAACATTTCAAGATTTAGCTCATCAACACTTGAATCTTTTAAAGTAACTTCAGAAAATTTAAAATTTGTAAGTTCATTATTGTCTTCAAAAAAAGAATAAAATCCCTTTATTCGCTGCAAATAAACTGAGGTACTTTCTATTTCTCTAGTAATTTTAAAAATCAAAATGTTTCTTTGATTTTTTACTGCAAAGCTAATAAGTCTTCCCGCCAAATAACCGCTCTGAAAAGCATCTTGACCTACATAAGCATATTCATTATTGTTTGAAATATTGGAATCGATCATCACAACAGGAATATTCTTTTTTTTGTATTCGTTTAAAAACTGAACGGAATCTTCATGAAAAATGGGCGCAAAAAGCAATCCGTCGCACTCAAAACTCATTACTTTTTTTACTGATTCTTTAAAAGAAGCCGCATTATAATCATAATAGAAATAATCCAAAACAATTCCGAATTTACTAAACTCAGCAGCGGCTTTTTCTATTCCCTCTGTCTGACTGCGCCAATATTCAAGATTTTCATGTTTGGGAAGAAAAACGGCAAAATGAAACTTCTTATTTAAAGCCAGATTACTCGCCAAAATATTACGTTTATAACCAAATTCTTCAATTATAGCGTTGACTTTATCTACAGTTTCTTGTGCCGCCTGTCCGCGATTATGAATAATTCGGTCAACAGTTCCTGGAGAAACATTAGCTAATTCGGCAATTTTCTTTATTGTTATGATATTGATTATTTTTAAGTTAAAATGATAAAAGCCTATTATAAAATTCTATTTTTTTAAGCAAAAATAGGTTGTTATACTTTACATTTTACATACATTTGTAAAACACCGTGTGCGTACACGTAAAATTACACATTATATATAAATGGCAGAAGCTTTTATACTATTTATTTCAAAAACAAAAAATTAAATCTTACCTCATGATAATAGATTCATTACATAATGCAGCGAAATATTACAATCTGCATCCCAATTTTCAAAAAGCTTTTGAATACGTTAGCCAAACTGATATTGCCAGCCTTGAAACTGGTTCGTTTGAAATCTGTGAAGGTCTAAAACTTATTGTTATTCATGGTGATGGAAGTACAAGAGAAGAAAGCATCAAAGGATTTGAATGCCATGATAAAAATATTGATATTCAAATTTCGATACAAGGTCCTGAAACTTTTGCTTGGAAACCAAGAGAAAAATGTACAAAACCAAATGGTGATTACAGCGACCAAAGAGACGTACGTTTTTTCTATGATAAACCAGATATGTTTTTTGAATTGCAGGAAAAACAATTTGCCATTTTATTTCCTGATGATGTTCACGCAGCAATGATTGGCGAAGGTTTCTTGAAAAAATTGGTTTTTAAAGTAAAGATCTAGTTCCCTGTTGGGGAAAATCCAAGTTTTAAATTCCAAATTCCAAGGAAAAACTTAAACATTAAAATCAAACTTATATAATCTACTTTACTTTTCAAAAATTAGATTTTGGAATTTAAAGTATTGTATTTTAAATAAAACTAAATGGATTCAATATTTAATCTAAAAGGAAAAATTGCGCTTATTACAGGCGGTGCGGGTGTGTTAGGAAGTAATTTCGCAAACGTTTTGGCGAAACAAGGTGTTATTGTTGGGATCGTTTCTCAATCTATTGAAAAAGCAGAAAAAACAGTACAGCATATAGAAGCAAATGGCGGACAGGGTTTTGCGATTCAAGCCAATGTTTTGAATAAAGAAGAATTAGAAAAAGCAAAAGACTTTATTGTTGAAAAATACGGGCGTTTGGATATTTTAATTAATGCTGCGGGCGGCAATATGCCGGGAGCAACTGTACAACCTGATCAAGCTGTTTATGATATGAAAAGCGATGATTTACAAAAAGTTGTTGACTTGAATATCATAGGAACTATGCTTCCTACTCAGGTTTTTTCGGAGGTTTTTGCAAAACAGAAATCAGGAAATATCATCAATATTTCATCGGCATCGGCTCAAAGACCATTAACACGAGTTGTGGGATATTCAGCTTCAAAAGCGGCAATCGACAATTTTACACAATGGATGGCGGTTGAATTAGCACAGAAATATGGCGAGGGAATTCGCGTAAACGCTATTTCGCCTGGATTTTTTATTGGAGAACAAAACCGAGCTTTATTATTAACTCCTGAAGGAAATCTGACTCCAAGAGGCGAAAAAATCATCGATCATACGCCAATGGGAAGATTTGGGACACCAGAAGATATTGACGGCGCTCTTTTATTCTTATGCAGTGATATGTCAAAATTCGTAACGGGAACTATTTTAAAAGTTGACGGCGGATTTGCCGCAACGAGTATTTAATAAACTAAATTACAAAACAACATAATACAAAATGGAACAAACATTAAGATGGTTCGGACCAAATGACCCTGTTTCTTTACAAGATATTGCACAAACTGGCGCAACCGGAATTGTAACTGCTTTACATCATATTCCGAATGGAGAAGTTTGGGGCGTAGACGAAATCAATAAACGAAAAATCGAAATTGAATATCAAGACGGTGATCCTAAAAAAGGCGCTTCAGGGTTAACTTGGTCAGTTGTAGAAAGTATTCCTGTACATGAAGACATTAAAAAACAAACTGGAAATTATCTTCAATACATTGAAAACTATAAGGAAAGCATTCTCAATCTAGCTTTATGCGGTATTAAATGTGTCTGCTATAATTTTATGCCGGTTTTAGACTGGTCTAGAACTGATTTATCTTATACGGTTGAAGACGGATCGAAAGCACTTCGTTTTGACATTAATGCTTTTGCGGCTTTTGAATTGTTTATTTTAAAAAGGCCTGGTGCTGAAAGGGAATATTCACCAGAGCAGACTCAAAAAGCGAAAAGTTATTTTGAAGCAATGACTGATGAGGATAAGGTAAAATTACAACAAAACATTCTGGCTGGGCTTCCAGGCGCTGAAGAAGCTTATACTGTTGAGGATTTTTTAATTACATTAAGTGCTTATAATCATATTGACAGACAGGCTTTAAAAGATAACTTGTTTTACTTTTTAAAGCAGATTATTCCAGTTGCAGAGAGTAAAGGTGTTTTAATGGCCATTCATCCTGATGATCCTCCTTACCCAATTTTAGGCTTGCCAAGAGTGGTAAGTACTGAGGAAGATTTGATCGAATTAATGAACGCAGCACCTTCAAAATCAAACGGATTTACAATGTGCACAGGTTCATACGGCGTTAGAGCTGATAATGATTTACCTGGAATTGTAAGACGTCATGGAGATAAAATGAATTTCATTCACTTAAGAAGTACACAGAGAGATGAAGAAGGCAGTTTTTATGAAGCAAATCATCTTGAAGGCGATGTAGATATGTATGAAGTGGTAAAAGCAATTCTAGAGGTTGAAAAAAGAAACAACAGCAAACTGCCAATGCGTCCAGATCACGGACATCAAATGCTGGATGATTTAAAGAAAAAAACAAATCCCGGTTATTCTGCAATTGGACGATTACGTGGTTTAGCTGAATTAAGAGGACTTGAAATGGGAATTAAAAAATCTCTTTAAATTTTTTCAATGTTGTTTTAGACTAAATTTAAGAGTCATTACCAATTCATTAACAAAAAACTAATTGTATTGATGTGATTTTTATTGACTATTAACTTACTTTGTACTTATTCTAAAAATTGTAATCCTATGAAAAAATTAAGTTTACTTGCAGTTACTTTATTTGCTGCATTTACAGTTCAAGCTCAGGAAGTTGTAAAATTTGCTCCACTGGATGCAAGTCCTGTAGATATTTCTTATTTTCCTAACAAAGCTGTTAAGTTCAAAAAAACTGATAATCCAACTCCTGTTGTCAAAGTTACCTATGCAAGACCGTCTGTGAAAGGACGTACTATTTTTGGTGATTTGATAAAATATGGAGAAGTTTGGAGAGTTGGTGCTAATGAAAATACAGAAATTAAATTTTACAAACCTGTAACTATTGGCGGTAAAAATGTTCCTGCAGGAACTTATAGTTTATTTGCAATTCCTGAAAAAGACAAATGGACGATTATTATCAACAAAGAACTTGATTTATGGGGTGGTTATGCATATGACGAAAGTAAAGATGTTGTTCGAGTATCTGTTCCTGTAAAACCTGTTTCTACAGTTATCGAAGCTTTATCAATTGCTTTTACATCACAAGGCACTACAGCAAATTTGGTAATTGGATGGGATAAAACAACGGTTGAACTGCCTATTACAATTAAATAATTAAGCATTATTATATACTAAAAAAAGAGACTTTAAAAGGTCTCTTTTTTTATCTAAGCTAATTGATTCTTATCTTATTACTTTTTCAAGGTTAAAGCATAATTCAGCTCTGATTTGATAATTTTTTTCTCTCGATCTAACATATATACTTTCTCAGGATCTGCGCTGTAATAACCGTAATAAATCTGGTTCTCTGCCGGTTTATCCCAATTCAATACATAGATTGTCCCGTTTGGATCGTTTTCTAAACCTCTTTCGGTATTAAAAGTTCCTTTTTCTACAAACTCTTTTTCAGGCGATTTCCCCTTGTAAATGGTATACAATTCGAACTTATGGCTTTCCATGGTGCCATCTCCTTGATAAATTTTTAGAACAGTTTCTATACCGCTGCAATCTGCACACGGTAATAATCCTTCATAAACATCAACCTTAGCGGCTGTGCTTTTTTCAGTACTTACTGTTGTTGAATCTTTCACAGCAGTTTCTACTGTATCTTCCTTCTTTTTAGAATTGCAAGATGAAATCAGCGTTGCAATTACTAATACAATACATAGTTTTCTCATAATAATTATAGCTAATATTTAATTCAAATATAAAGAAATCTCTTATTCTATTATTCAAAACCTCCAAATTGTAAAGAAAATATTCCGTTATAATTATCCTATTAATTATTTTTTCTGACACTAGCGATTGTATAACTAAGTTTTGTATTTTTATAGAAAGCAAAATATTATAGTTAACTTAAATAAAAAACTAAATGGGAAAATTTGTAATTACTAAAAGAACCAATGGTGAATTTCAATTTAATTTGAAAGCTGGTAACGGCCAGACAATTTTAACAAGTGAAGGCTATACAACGAAAGCGGCCTGCACAAACGGAATCGAATCTGTAAAAACAAACTCACAAGATGATGGTCGTTATGACAGAAAAGAATCCAGCAATGGAAAACCGTATTTTAATTTAAAAGCCAGCAATGGTCAAATAATTGGTTCAAGCGAAATGTATGAAAGTGTAGCTGCAAGAGAAAACGGAATTGAATCTGTAAAGAAAAACGCTCCTGACGCAGTTGTTGATGATCAAACATCATAAAAAATATAAAACAAAAACGAGGTGTAAAATACCTCGTTTTTTTATTCTATCTATTATTACTTACATAGAGATAACCTGATCTCTTAACTGTTTTATCTTCTTTTTTGTATTCTAAAATATAAAAATAAGTTCCAGTTGGCAGACCTTCATCTTTCTTTACTGTGCCGCGTCCTTCTGAAAATCCAAGAAACATATTATCCGTTTCATTGTACGATTTTGCATCATACACTTTTACTCCCCAACGATTGTAAATTTGAACTCTGTTATCAGGAAATTTATCAATTCCTTTAATTACGAAACTATCGTTTATACCATCTCCATTAGGTGAAATCGCATTATAAATTAAAATTTCATCAGATGGGGGCGCCGGGTTGTCTTTTTTAACCATAGCAATTGTAAAAATTCCATAGCCGCTTACTTGCGTAGTTACTAGTTTTGTAAAATCTGCTCCGGTAAGAAGATCGGCGGTTACTCCCTCTTCATTAATCCATTTAGCAGATGCTGTATCCCATCTTACAATTGCCAGTTCAGTTTCATTACTTTCCTGAAAGAAAGCATCGGGTGTAGTATTTTTGTCTAATGTTAAACTTAAAACTGCTTTATCCGTTCCTTTTTCCTGAGTTAAGTTCCAGTATTCGGCTTGATCTATTGCTATGATTTTTTCCTCTTTACTTGTATAAGGATAAATACTTCCTATACTTTCAAAAAAGTATTCTGTTGTATAAATGTTATTTACATTTTGACTTTCCTCATTTAGTGATGGCCTGTAAAAGACATCGTCACCAATTGGAAATTCAAATTTCGCTGAACCTTTTTTTTCTACTCTCCCATCAACAAAACTCAAATTACTTGTATTAGAATGAAATGCATTTTCATTAAAAATTATTTTTCCTTTATCATTAGCGGCGTCAACAATTCCGTTCTTAAATACTGCTATTTTATTAATAACAAGTGTAGTTACTAATCGAAAAGGCTCTAAACTCGATATATTATTAAATTCGATATTTTGAAAATAAGGCGGCGCGGTTCCTTCAATATACTGCTCATTATTTCCTGCAAAAAAAGTTTTTCCATCACTCAAATCAGTATAAGTAAATAGTCCATCGTTTTTAAAATTAGAATAAACATAAAAATTCCCATCATTTAAAATATCGCCGCTTACTTTATTATCAAAATCTGTAATAGTAGAAAACTGCGTATTGGGTAAAACTGATAATTCACCCGTATTTACATTTTGCGAAAACAACTTTCCAATGTAAAAGATTGTAATTATACACCATTTCAAATGTTTCGTTTTCATCTTAATTATTTATTAGATGGTGTTTGTGCCAATAATTTTTCCAAACGCTCCAAACGCAAATCCATTTCAGCCGATTTCTGCTTAAGATTTTGAATTTCTCTATCCTTTGCTTCCAGTACTTTTTGCTGTTCAATAACATGAAGATACAGCTCTTCTACTTTTTCTAAAACCTGAACTGATAATTGTGTAACATTAAAAATATAATCGCCCTTTTCATTTTTTGACAACTCACCAATTCCTGTAACCCCAGGCAGATGTTTATTTTCATTCACAAACTTTTCGATTTCTGTTAACGATTTAAAAGAATATTTTTTATTACTTGGATTCGCTTTATTAAAATAATTTTCAAATACATAATCAGGATAAGTATCTGTTGCTGTTTGTATTGCTCCATTTACTGCAAGCCACACAGTTGGATCAGCAGTTCCTAACAAGTTTGTGGTATTTATTCCTATTTTCCCCATTTGATATATTGCATCAGTATTTGAAGTCGCTTTATTTGTCGTAGACTGTATCTGCCAAGGCTCTAAAGCTATTAAAGCTGGATTTTTTATCTTTAAAATACCCGACGCATCTGCGACTACTACATTATCTGTTGTCGAAATACTAGTGAGTAAACCATCTATACGTACTGGATTATCAACACCTATTGCCTGAGGAGACACATGCAAAGTATTTGTAGGTGTATCTATATTAATACCTATTTTTGCAGCTTTCGCTGATGTCGAAAGGTTATTTACCCCAGTACCATAAATAGCATTACCAATATTTAAGCGATTGCTTCCTACTGTCGTTGGAGCAAGAGGAAAAAGATCTACAGTGTTTCCTATAATAATATTTTGGCTTCCTGATGCAATGTTTGCACCTGCCTGATACCCTAATGCAGTATTACCGGTTCCGCTTGCTAAAGAACCAAGTGCACTATTCCCCATTCCGACATTTTGATTTCCAGAAGTATTGACAATAAGAGCGCCTACACCTAGTCCTGTATTAAAACTGCCTGTATTAATTTCGAGCGCTTTATATCCAACAGCGACATTTCCTGTGCCGCTTGTAGCGCCTGTTAATGTATTGTGCCCAAAAGCTGTATTATTAGTTCCTACTGCATTGGATAATGCTCGAAGCCCAAATGCTGTCGTACCTGTTTGGGATAACATTCCAGCTTTTACATTATTTATTTTGAACATTAAAGGCTGCCCATCAGTAGTACCCAAAAAATTTACAGAAGAATCAGTTCCTCCATTACCAGCCATTCTCCAAAAATTTGCACCAGAAGCTGTTAGAGTCCTTAAAACACCGGTTGTGGTAGCTACTACAAAACTATCTGTCGCAGAATTACCAGCTTGTAATCCCTCAGCACGAATCGGGTCAGCTGTACTGGTAACATGTAATGTATTAGTTGGCGCATTTGTATTAATTCCAATTTTACCTGCAGTTCCTCCTACACTACCATTTACTCCTGTTCCAAACAAAGTGTTACCAATATTCATTTCATTGCTGACTCCTGGTGCAGAGGTATTGGTATTTAAAGCTGCGACAGCACCACCGCCTCCAATCAATATATTACCATTTCCAGTAGTGCTGGTAAGACCAGCATTAGTTCCAATCGCCACATTATAACTCCCCGAAGTATTTACAGCAAGTGCATTATATCCAAGCCCTAAATTATTACTGCCTGTCGTTTTATTTAATGCATTTGCCCCAAAAGCATTATTATATCCACCTGTAAGATTACCCAATAAGGCTAAATACCCTACAGATGTATTCCAACCGCTGCCTGGTCCTGTGAAATTACCCAATGCTAATCCACCTACAGCTGTATTACCAATTGTTGAATTTAACTTACTTAACGCGCTAAATCCAACGGCTGTGTTATCAGAGAATCCTCCTCCTAGTGCAAGTGCATTCACACCTATGGCTGTATTCTCAATACCTACAGTACCTGTACTCAAAGCCTGATAACCTAAAGCAGTATTGCTTTTAGCAATCGTACCAGATGCTACATTGGCAATTCTAAACATTAAAGGCTGGTCATCTTTAGTACCTAAAAAGTTAAATGTTGGACTTGCTGGGTTTGTACCTGTATTTCCTGATATTAGCCAGCCTATGCTTCCAACTGCATCTACCACTGTTCTTTGGTGCAAAATTCCATTACTATCTGCTGTTACCAGATTATCTGCTGTAGGTGCAGCAACCGTTTGTAAACCTGAAATGGCCAAAGTATTGGTATTATCAGCAGTAATAGTAGTAGGTTTTATTAAACTTCCTCCTAATTGTACATTTCCATCAAGTACTGTTAAACCATTATTAGCTGAAATTAAAACTGAAACTCCAGGTGATGAAGCAACACCATTTACAGTTGAAACTAAACTTCCTTTTGTACCTATCAAAGTATTACTATTTACAAGATTTACTGCTGTTCCTGCTATTCCATTTACTGTTGTTGTTAAAGAATTTATTGAACTTGAATTAGAAACACCACTCACGGCAGCCGAAGTTGAAGTAACTCCATTTACATCCGAAGTCAAAGTGTTTCCTGCCAAACTCAAAGTATTAGTCGTTCCTGCTGAAAGTATAGGAGCCAAATCTAAAGCCGCACTAGAAACACCATTTACAGTCGTAGTCAAACTTGTTCCTGACAATGAAGTTTCATTATTATTGACAATTGGAGCACCTGTACTTGTAATACCATTAACTGTTACCGTTGCAGTATTGATGTTTGATGTATTTGAAACACCACTCACGGCAGCCGAAGTTGAAGCAACTCCATTTACATCCGAAGTCAAAGTGTTTCCTGCCAAACTCAAAGTATTAGTCGTTCCTGCTGAAAGTACAGGAGCCAAATCTAAAGCCGCACTCGAAACGCCATTTACTGTTGTAGTCAAACTTGTTCCTGATAACGACGTTTCATTATTGTTGACGATTGGAGCACCTGCACTTGTGATTCCGTTAACTGTTACCGTTGCAATATTATTATTTGATGCATTTGAAACTCCGCTCACAGCAGAAGAGATTGAAGCAACTCCATTTACATCTGAAGTCAAGGTATTTCCTGAAAGACTTAAAGTATTAGTCGTTCCTGCTGAAAGTACAGGAGCCAAATCTAAAGCCGCACTCGAAACACCATTTACTGTTGTGGTTAAACTTGTTCCTGATAATGAAATTTCATTATTATTAACAATTGGGGCTCCAGCACTTGTAATTCCGTCCACCGTTATTGTTGAAGTATTTCCACTTGAAGCATTTGAAACAGTAATTGTTTTGGCAATAGCCGAAGGATTTAACATCGCTCCGCCATCAGTTCCAACTACCAGTAAGTTACTCGGATTTGTACTCACTACTTGAGAAGTTGATGGAGTTCCAGCTTCATTAATATACGTAATTACTCCTGTTCCTAAATTTTGTATTTGTGTTGTAATCGTTTCATTTGCTTTTACGATCACACCAAAATCAATAGGCTTCAAATCTCCAGAAGAATCAACATAAGAGAACTCTGTAGTTGTGGAATTATAGATAACTGTTCCTAGAGCTGTAGAAGTTTCACTATCAATTACAATTCTATTCCATTTACTATTATACCAATAGTAATATCCCGGTTTTATATCAGCAATTGCAGCAATATTAAACACCAGCAAACTATTTACATTCCCATTGGCTATTGTCGACACATCTGTTGAGTTAATTAAACTTACTCTTGGAATTAGTACTCCGCGATTTGATGCAACAATTTCTAACTGAGAAGAAGAATTAGGCATTGGTGTTCCAATACCAACTTGCGAATAAGCAACAAAACCACATAAAAATAGAACTATAATAGATATATATATTTTCATACGAAATAAATTATAATGTTAAGAATAAAAAATCGTGAATATATAAATAAATACTTACGCAAGTATCCTAAAAATTACTACTAAAACAAATAATTTCTTACAGTAAATATTTTATGCCTTAATATATTATTATTGCTTACAATTTTTACTAAAAAGTCTGAAGTATTAACAATCTAAATTTTAATGGCGGAGAATGAAATTTAATATGGTATGGACATAAAAAAGAAATTCATTATTAAGAACACGTAAATATATGCAAAAAAGACAATATACTAAATACCAAGCACTTAAATAATACAGAATATTATTTTACTTACATTTATCTCCTTAGATTTTGTGACTATTTAAAACAAAAAAAGAGGGCCTAATAGCCCTCTTTTTTAAATAAAATCTTTTTTAATCTAACAAGAATACAATCAATCCTCTTGCACCATGTGCGCCTAAAACCAGCGATTGTTCTATATCTGCAGTTTTAGATGGTCCTGCAATAAAAGTTCCAAAACCATATTCCTGATTTCCGATTCTTTCATAAGCTTGCTGCATGGTTCTTATAATATCATTTTTACGAACAATTATTGCAAGATACTGTGCAATAAATGGTGCTACCCGCTGTCCTAAAATAGCATCCGTAACCCAGAGTCCGCTATTTTCTGCAACTCCAAAATGTGCTTTTACAACGGTTAATTCAACATCATGAAGCATATGCGGATCAACAGTTGTCCAATCTAAAGAAGCGATTTCTGAAAGCTCCGGCAATGTTGTAATTACTCTCTTTTTAAGATTATAATTAACCTTTATATACGTAATTATTTCTTCATAATTAGATACTTCAACAGGATCTCCTCCAATTCCTTTTAAAACCGTTTTATAGGTTTCTAAGGTATCAAAATCTTCGGAACCTAAAAGACTTAAATCTGGCAGTTCTGTAACCAAATCAGGCTGATTTAGTTTTATTCTGTTTAAAATTTCGGCTTTACTGCTCATTATCTTTTGCTTTAGATTCTCTTGAATTTTTCTTGTACCATTCTCTAAAAGATTCCTCAGGAACGTCTGGCATTTCGCGCTGATCGTACCATTTGTTCATTTTATTATTGACCATTGCAGGAATATTTTTCATTACAAATCTTCCTGATTTTCCTGCAATGTTAAAAATAGTTGGATTTGCCAATACTGTTGCCATCGTTTTCATTGCGATGGTTTTGGCTTTTGGTGTATAACCGTCTTTTACCAAAACCTGACGCCACTTATACAATTGATCGTGAATATCAATTTTTACTGGACAAACGTTTGTGCAAGAACCGCATAGCGTGCTTGCAAAAGGCAGATCGGCATTTTTGCTCATATCTAAATTTGGTGCCAAAATAGAACCAATTGGTCCTGCTACCGCATTGTGATAACTGTGTCCGCCGCTTCGTCTGTAAACTGGACAGGTATTCATACAAGCACCGCAGCGAATACATTTTAAAGAATTTCTAAAATCTTCACGCCCTAACTGTTTGCTTCTGCCGTTGTCGACAATTACGATATGAAGTTCTTTTCCTTCTCTTGGCTTTTTGAAATGACTTGAAAAAGTTGTTATAGGCTGTCCTGTTGCACTTCTTGCTAATAACCTCAAGAAAACTCCTAAATGCTTGCGTTGTGGAATCAGCTTTTCAAATCCCATACAAGCAATATGAACATCGGCCAAATGTGCACCCATATCGGCATTTCCTTCATTGGTACAGACTACAAATTCACCGGTTTCTGCTACCGCAAAATTTACTCCTGTTAAAGCCACTTTTCTAGTTAAAAAGGTATTTCTTAAACTATGACGAGCCGATTCTGTTAAATACTGAGGATCAAAATTTCCTTTTTCAGTTCCCAGATGTTCGTGGAAAGTTTCGCTTACATCTTCTTTCTTTAAGTGAATAGCAGGCAATACAATATGACTAGGCGGTTCTTTACGAAGTTGTACAATATATTCACCTAAATCTGAATCGATAACTTCTATCCCTTTTTCGGCTAAATAATCATTTAAATGGCATTCTTCTGTAAGCATTGATTTGGATTTCACCATTTGCTTTACATCATGTTTTGCCATGATCGAATGCACTATTTCATTGTGTTCTTTCGCATCAGCTGCCCAATGTACAATAATTCCGTTTCTTTGCGCATTGGCTTCAAATTCTACTAAATAATCATGAATATTTGAAAGCACATTGCCTTTGATTTTTGAAGCCGTTTCACGTAATAATTCCCAATCATCAATTTGATGTGCCGATTTATCACGTTTCGCACGAACAAACCAAAGTGTTTCATCGTGCCAATTGACACGCTCCACATCTTTGTTGAATTTTGCTGCGGCTTCGCTGTGCTGTATTATTTTTTCTGATGACATTTTTAATTATTTAAAAGTCAATTTTGAAATGTTTATAATGTTTTATTTAACCGCAAAGTGCGCAAGGATAAAAAATAACTTTGCGAACATTGCGTATCCCGATAGCTATCGGGATTACGCACTTTGCGGTTAAGTTTTATAAACAACATCTATTTTTAGTTTCCGAGGGAATTTAATATTTCTGCAATATGGATGGTTTTGATCTTGCTCTTTTGTCTTTTCAAGATCCCGTCTAAATGCATTAAGCAAGACATATCACCGCCTGTAATATAATCAACATCATGACTTTGGTGATCTTTAATTCGGTCTTGTCCCATTTTTACAGAAACAGCTTCTTCAGTAACACAAAATGTTCCTCCAAAACCGCAGCATTCATCTTTTCTGGTTAAAGCAACTAAATCAAGTCCTTCGATATTGTGAAGTAATTGCTCGGGTTTCGAGAAAAACGGCGCATTTAATTCTGACATCTGCGAAAGATGCAATCCACGTTGTCCGTGGCAGCTTACATGCATTCCTACTCTAAAAGGAAAACGTCCGTCGATATGGTCAATTTTTAAAATATCAGTTATAAACTCTGTTAATTCAAAAACACTGTTTCTGATTTTTGTTGCTGCTTGTTCATTTTTATCATCATGCAAATGGTCTTTTACATGCAGAACACAACTTCCTGAAGGGCATACAATATAATCGAATCCTGAAAAATTGGCTATAAAATTAGTATCACAGCCTTTTGTTAAGTGTGCATAACCGCTGTTTGCCATTGGCTGTCCGCAGCAGGTTTGTCCCATCGGAAAATGAACTTCACAACCTAATTTCTGTAAAAGTTCATATGTCGCAATACCCACTTTTGGGTAAAACTGATCGACATAACACGGTATAAATAGCCCGATTTTCATTTTTTATTGTTTTATTTTTTACTCGCAGATTTGGCAGATTAAACCAATTTTTATTCAAATATCACGCATTTTTTATCTCCACAATCTACCAAATCTGCGAGAAACAAAAATCTTTTTAATCCTTTATCCCAATAACTATTAGGAACAGATTTTTTAATTTTTAATTCTCAATTTTTAATTGTTTCAATGCTTATAAAATTTCAAATCAATCAAGTCATTCTGAATTGGTTTAGGATTCCAGTTTTGATGAATTGCCAATGCAGCTCCCAAAGCACTTGCCTGCGCCATTGATGCGGCATAAACTTCAATATCAGGGAAAGCTTCGGCTAATAAATTCATATAAATTGAATTTTTACTGAAACCTCCATCTACAAAAATTTTCTTTACAGGACTGTTATGAATGACTAAGTTAGTTGAAAATACTTGTTGTTCTACCAAATCTAACATTAATTGATGATAGGCAATTTCATAGCTTTTAAATGTCTTCAGCTCTCTTTTTTGAAAAGGACATTCTTTCAGTATATCAAAATTATACTTTTTAGGGTAAATAATCTGAAAATTTAGAGCTCTTAAATTAGATACAATGTTTTTATCAAAATAAACCTCTTTGTATCTATCGACAGGAACTTTAAAATATTCTGCTAACCTTTTGGTTTGTATTTCGTGTTCGTTTCCTGCAAAAAGTCTTGCGGCTTTTACCGGTTTTTCTGTGTATTGCAAATAACACAAACAATCGTTTTGTAATTCCTCAAAAGTCAATTGTTTATTATTGAACGGATTCAAGGAAATGCTCCAAGTTCCTGTTGACAATAAAACAAAAGGTTCTGTAAAATTTATGGTATACGGAATTATTGCTGATGAACTATCGTGAAGTCCTGCACCTACAGATAAGCCGTCTTTTGTTTTGATAACGTCTTTTCCTGAATAGAACTCAGGAATTTTAAATGAAATGCCTTCGTTTTTTAACCATTTATGGTATTTCATTTTCTTGAAATTCCAAAGATTGGTATGACAACCCACACTTGTAATATCGGCGTAAGCTTCATTGGTTAAAAGAAAACTCAAAAATTGCGGAAGGTGTAAACAATATACAACCTTTTCGAATAATTCTGGTCTTTCTTCTTTTAAACGATAAATCTGCATTCCTGAATTTAAACTTCCCAAAACTGGAGAAGCCGTTTTTACAGCAAATCTTTCTTTGCCTTTATATTTATGATAGAATTCGTCTTTTAAATCCTCTGGATAATCTTTTAGGTAATTATACAGAGGAGTTAAAATTTTTCCTTCTTTATCAATGTAGACAAAACTAGCACCGTAGGTACTAAAATTGATCGCTTTTAATACATAATTGGTTAAAGCTTTTATTTCTTCTAAACGCTCAAAAATCCAATTTTTAAGCACTTCTATATTCTCGCAAGGAAAACCGTCTTCGTCGACTGTTTCGTCCAGATTGACTGATTTCTCCCAAACGATTCTATAGTTTTCATCAAATAAGAATACTTTTTTGTTTGTTTTACCAATATCAAAAATTGCAACTACATTCATTTAATTAATTATAAATTGTGAATTATCAATTATAAATTACAGGCCTGTAGCTAATGTTTTTAATCCTCTTTCTCCAATTAGATTTTTTCTAACAGATAGACTTCTGTACAATTCAACTGGATTTAAAGCAGCACCTGAACGGAAACGAGCCTCGGCAACTAACGCGCGAACGTCTGTACGGAAAGCATTCTGAAGAATTTCCTGTGCTTTTACTACATCATTCTCTTCCTGTGCTTTTTCTAATTCTTTTCTGTCTACAGAAAGAGCCTGCGCATAAGCAATCATAATAGCTTCTACAGACTGCAATAAATCTTCTAACGGATCTTTGATGTTGTGCGATGCGTCGATCATCCAGCCAAGATCTTTGGCGTGATTCATTCCTCTTGCATCCATTCCTTCAACCAATTCATTAAAAATTAAAAATAACTGATATGGTTTTAAAGCTCCCGCCGTTAAATCGTCATCACCGTATTTTGAATCGTTAAAGTGGAATCCACCCAGTTTGTTTTCCATTAATAATAAAGAAACAATCTGCTCGATATTTGCATTTGGTAAATGATGTCCTAAATCGACTAATGTCTGCGCTTTATCGCCTAACTTTTTAACATACGAATAAGACTGTCCCCAATCAGCAACTGTCGTTGAATAAAAGTTAGGCTCAGCACATTTATATTCTAAAAATAATTTCCAGTTTGAAGGTAATGCATCATAGATTTCTTCTAAACTTTCTAATGTATTTTGATACGCTTTACGAAAGTTCAACTGTCCAGGGAAATTAGAACCATCGGCAAGCCAAACTGTTAATGACTCAGATCCTAATTCGATTCCGTGTTTAATAACTTCAATATTATGAGCAATCGCTTGTTTACGAACTGCTTTATTTACATTTTGTAACGAACCGTATTTATAAGTATGCTCTGCATCTGCCTGATCTTGAAATGTATTCGAGTTCATGGCGTCGAACTTTAAATTGTGCTGTGCCGCAAGCGCTTTTATTGCTTTATAATCTTGTGGAATATCCCATGGAATATGCAGCGAAATAGCTCCTGAAGCATTGTTTAATTTATGAAGCAAACCAACATCTTCGATTTTTTCTTCGATTGAGCGCGGTTCTCCTCCACCTGCAAAACGCCCAAATCTTGTTCCTCCTGTTCCTAAAGCCCAAGATGGAATTGCAATTTGAAAGTCGATTAACTTTTGAATAATGGCTTCTGTATTATCAATTTCTGATGCTGTAAAAACCAGTTTATTTTGGTGCTTTTTTAATAATTCCTCGTTATGAGATTCAATATTGTTTGATCCGATTATCATAATACTTATTATTTTAATAGAGATACAAGATATACAATTTAATTTTATTCGTGTGTTTTTAACACATAAAAATATAACCTTAAAAGTTCTCCCATCAAAATACCTAATTATGCATTAATGATGAATCATTTTTTCTATTTTAAAACTTAAGAAAAAACTATATTTCTATAGGTTAAAGCATTTTTTGAACTCCAAAATTATATAATCGTTCTCTGCGTTTAACTTTATTATTTTATGCTATTTAGTCTTCTTTATAAAAGTGTTATATCTAAAAAAATCTAACGTCCGAAATATCGAACGTTAGACCACAAAAAACCACTTTTGCTTAAACAAACTTATAAAAAAACCTAAACAATCTTTATCTATAAAAGCCCATTGCAACACCGCCGTCTACGTTTAAAGCGTTCCCTGTTGATTTACCAAGTAAACCACCAACAAAAGCAAAACAAGCATTTGCAATATCATCTGGCAATATGATTTCATTTAATAACGTACGTTTTGCATAATAAGCTGGAAGTTCTTCAACTGTAATTCCATATGCTTTTGCACGACCTTCTGCCCATCCACCAGACCAAATATTTGAATCTGAGATTACAGCATCAGGATTTACTGTATTTACACGTATTTTATCAGCTCCTAATTCGGCAGCCATTAAACGTGTTAAATGTGCTTGTGCCGCTTTGGCAGAACCGTATCCAGGATTGTTTGGACCAGCAACAACAGCATTTTTAGAAACAATATTCACAATATCACCTCCAAAACCTTGTTTACGCATTACTTCGATTCCGGCCTTAGAAACAATAAATTGTCCTTTTACCAAGATATCGTATAATCTATCCCATTCTTCAAGAGTATGTTCTGCAATAGATTTTGAAATACTGATTCCTGCATTGTTTACAATAATATCTACACCACCAAAAGCTAAAGAAGCTTGATCTAAAGCTAATTCTGTACTAGCTTCATCTGTTACATTAAGTAATGTACTCGCAACCGCATCTTTTCCAAAAGCTTTAATAAACTCAGCTGTTGCGCCTTCTAAACGCTCTTGATTAATATCGTTGATTACCACGCAAGCGCCTTCTTGAGCAAATTTCTTAGCAATAGCTTTACCAATTCCGCCCGCAGAACCTGTAATTACAGCTACTCTCCCAGACAATGCTTTTGGTTTTGGCATACGTTGTAATTTTGCTTCTTCTAATAACCAATATTCGATATCAAAAGCTTCTTGGTGAGGCAGCGAAGTATATTCTGAAACCGCTTCAGCACCTTTCATTACATTTACTGCATTCACATAATATTCTGATGCCAAACGTGCCATCGTTTTATCTTTTGCAAAAGTGAACATACCAACTCCAGGATATAAAATCACAACTGGATTTGGATCACGCATTGCAGGAGAATTCGATTTCTTGCAGGCATTATAATAGTCTTTGTACATTGCGCGGTAAGCTTCAAAAGCCGGAGCTAGTTTTGCTTTAACCGCATTTATATCTGATAAATCTTCGTTTGGATCTAATTCTAAAACCAATGGACTGATTTTAGTTCTTAAAAAGTGATCTGGGCAAGAAGTTCCTAATGGAGCTAATTTTGAAAGATCGTTTGAATTAATGAATTCTAAAACTCTTGCGTCATCTGTATAGTGACCAATCATTTGACGTTCTGATGAACAGAAACCTCTTAAAATCGGAGCAACTTTTGCGGCTTTCAATTTACGATCTGCTTCTGGAAGGCTTTCGATTTTCTGACCTCCAAAAACCGGGCGTTTTTTACCGTAATTGTTTTCAAGGTATTCAGCACATTTTTCGATTACTTCCAATGTATTGATGTAACTTTCGTATGCAGTATCACCCCAAGTAAATAAACCGTGAGAACCTAACATGATTCCTCTTAGTTTTTTACCTTTCTTTTCTGCTTCTTCTAAACAACTTCTTAATTGAAGTCCTAAATCGAAGCCCGGACGCTGCCATCCAACCCAGCCGATTTCTCCGTTAAATAATTCTTCTGTAATTTTTGCTCCGTCTTTTGCTGCTGCGATTGCAATTGCCGCATCTGGATGCAAGTGATCGATGTGTTTGAATGGTAAGAAACCATGCAAAGGCGTATCGATAGACGGCGCTTTTGAAGCTAAGTCGAAAATACAGTGATTGAACAATTCTACCATTTCATCTTCAAACTCAATTCCTCTGTATACATTTTCAAGATTGCGAAGTCTGTCTAAATATAATGCCGCACAACCTGATTTTGTTAAAGTTCCAATATCACCTCCAGAACCTTTAATCCACATAACTTCAGAGCTTGCTCCAGTTAATGGATCTTTATCCGTAATTTTTACAGAAGTATTTCCTCCTCCGTAGTTTGTCAATCTTAAATCGGCTCCCAATAAGTTAGAGCGATAAATGAAAAGCGCTACTTCATCACCAGCTAGTTCTTGAGCTTTTGCCTCATCCCAAAGATAGCTAACATGCTTAAAATTCATATTTTTTGTATTTGTATTTGACATTGTTATCATATGTTTTTTCAGTATTTATAAAGAGTTTCCAATTCCCACTAAAACAATCGAAAGCATAATTAATCCGATTCCCCAAAGGAATGTTCTAAATGTTTTTTTCGATACTCCAGTCCATTCTTTCAAATAGAATCCCCAGAAATTAGCCGTTAGAATAATCGTTGCCATGTGCAGAATCCATGAACTTGCACCGTTTCCTAATTTGCTTTCGCCCATTCCGTAAAAGAAAAACTGCAAAAACCACATTGTTCCGGCAAGTGCTGAAAAAAGCACGTTTTTAGTAATTGGAGTAGATTTGTTGGTGTAATCACCAATACTTTTATTTTTGAAATTAAGATATAGACACCAAATAAAATTGGTAGTCAAACCTCCCCAAAGCAAAACAATATAAGTTACGTTGTTTTGAAATAAAGGATTACAGCCAAATTCAACTGCTTTTTCTGCCATTGGTTTTCCAGCTTCGATTCCGTAATTAAAGAACGAGCTTAATATCCCAGAAATAACCGCTACAGTTAAACCTTTTGCTAGACTAAAATCTTTGTCCTTATCTTCATGTCCAGTTGCAAAATCTTTTTCTTTCAGCATTCCAGCTTTTCCAGAAATAGCGATTCCTAAAAGGCAAACTGCAACACCCAATAAAACCAATTGTCCGCCAGAACTTGCCAGCATATCCGAAAATGAAATTTTACCTGCTGTTGGGTATAAATCGTAATAAATAGAAGGAACTAATGCTCCAAAAGCAGAACAAAATCCTAAGGTAATTGAATTTCCTAATGACATTCCAAGATAGCGAACGCCTAAACCGTATGTTAAACCTCCGACTCCCCAAATTAATCCCATCGAATACGTAAAGGCTTTAATAGAAGGAGAAGCCGCAACGATGATTTCTGTAAAATTTGGAATCGTTAAATAAGCTGCAATCGGCGGTACAATTAACCACGAAAAGAAACCGCCCACAAGCCAGTAGCTTTCCCAAGCCCAATCTTTAACTTTTTTAAAAGGCATATAAAAACTACCTGACGAAAATCCTCCGATAGAATGAAAAATAATTCCTAATAATGATTCCATTTAATAATTTGTTTTTTTGGTTAATTGTGATAGTTAATTTCGTTTTGTAAAATAATATAATGCTCGAAAGAAAACTGTCCTGTACTATCCTTTATGAATCTTGTAATTATGTTAAAACTGCTTATTATTTGCAAAGAACAATCCTTAAGTATTGGAAAAGTAAATTTAAAAACGCTATTTTAGCGATTGATTTCGTAATTATTATATCCTCAGTTCACTACCAAATTGTGAAAAACACTTAAATATAAAACAAGCCGTATCTAATTGCGCTTTTTTTGTAAGGAAAGTAATAAAATCAGTATGTAAAGCAGGTTTTAAAAACCATTTTTTTAATATTATAATTTAAAATTATGTTTCATGACCAAAATATGAAACTAGTTTGCAAAACATAATCATGATTAAATTAATTAAAATAGATGAAGATTCGAGGGTTCCAAAATACAAACAAATTGTAGACTCGATTTTACAGAATATTGCTAACGGAAATTTAAAAATAAATCAAAAAATCCCCTCTATAAACAGTTTTAGTGAAGAATTTTATATGTCGCGCGATACAGTAGAAAAGGCATATAATATCCTGAAAGAACGAAAAATTATTTCATCGATTAGAGGAAAAGGATACTACATTACCAGAACAAAACTAGAATCTAAAGTAAATATTCTGTTTTTATTTAATAAACTGAGCGCCTACAAAATGAAAACGTACAGCTCGTTTATCAACACACTTGGTGCTAATGCTCATACTGACCTTCACATTTATCATTGTGATGAAACATTGTTTTTGAATTTGTTAGACAAGTTTGAAGGTGCTTATGATTATTATGTAATTACCACACATTTTAAAACTGATGAGTTAAAACATTTGAGTTTTACTGATGAAGTTGCAAAAGCAATTCAAAGAATTCCGCAGGAAAAATTAGTTTTAATGGACAACATTAAACTAGGAATGGAAGGCGAAATCATTAAAATATATCAGGATTTTGAAAATGATATTTACAATGCTTTAAAAGAAGGTTTAGAAAAAATATCAAAATACAAAAAGCTGATTCTAGTTTATCCCGACAAAGCTGTTTATCCTTATCCAAGAAGAATCTTGCACGGATTTAGAAAATTCTGCGTAGAACACGAAATTAATTTCGAAGTTCTAAGCGAAGTATACGATGATATGATTCTTAAAAAAGGAGATTTATTTATTACCATTGAAGAGTCTGATCTTGTAAACTTAATGAAGCAAATTCGTGATGAAGAATTTATTCTAGGAGAAGAAATCGGCGTTATCTCTTATAACGATACTCCTTTGAAGGAATTATTAGGAATTACTGTAATGTCTACAGATTTTAATGTAATGGGCGAAACCGCTGCACGAATGATTTTAAATAAAGAAAAAGGACAAGTAAAAGTGCCTTTTAATTTTATTGATCGAAATTCTATTTAACAGCTTCAAAGGTTCAGAGAAGCAAAGGTTCAAAGGTTTTCTTTTTGAAAACTTAAGGTTTTTTGTTTCTTTCTAACAAAATATATTCTTTTCAAAACAATATTAATACTTTAAAATTACCTCCAAACTTAGCTGGAGGTAATTTTAAGACTTTTTAAATAAGTATACTATTTCACTGCTTTCCGATTTTTTGATTCGATCAACTTAAGATCAAATCTAAAATCACAATAAAAAGTTCTAGTACTTTTTTATTTCAATTTACTTAATGCCTTAGAGTTTCTAAGAAGAAAAACATATTGAAAATAATCTGTTGTAAACGAACCTTCTTGAGGAACAATGTTCTCTCCAAAAACTCTAGATTTTATGTTTATTAGATTTTGTGATTTAAGATAAGGCGAATTTTGAGCATTAAGCTTGAAAAGAGTAATCGCATTAGGTTTGCTTAATTCTTTTAAATCATTAATTCCTTTTACAAGCATTAAAGGTCCATCTGCATTGATCCAATCTACCCTCTCGTTTTCTGGTGTTGGAAGTTGCGGGTTTTTAGGAAGATACATTTCGCTGTCTATAGTATAACTAACCATACTTGTTGTTTTAATTCCAGCCTCTTTTAATTGTGTGGCAAATGTTTCTTTTCCTCCCTTAGATTTCTTTTGTATAGTATGAAAATATCCAAAAAGACCGTAAAACTTTTCATTCTCGATATTCATTTTTTTAATTGAATTCTTAAAATTCGCGATCATAGCTAAATCTCTCGAACCTTTTGAAGTATCATCAAAATTCTTATCTATTCCGATTACAGTAATTTTTGAAGAATCAGATAACTTTTGATTGTAATCATAAACAGCATTCCATTTATCAAATAATTCTTGACTCGATTGCTGAGGAATTCTTTTAGCTATATTTAAAACAACATCTTTTAGTACTGCTTCGTCTTTGCTGTTTTTTAATAAAAAGCTGTTTAGTTTTTTAGCTGTTAAACTATCCATTTCGGCAATATAATACTTGATTCCAGCTTTTTTATTCAGGAAAAATAACATCTCCTTATCTAGAGTTTGATTATCTGCATAACCGTGAATTTCTCCTAAAAGAAAAACTTTTGATTTATAAAAATCGTCATCAAATAATTTCTCGTTGATTGACTGTGTTGTCTCAACTTGATTTTTTGCTAAATAATCAATATTTTCTTGGTTTGCAGAACCTATAAATATTTTACTGCTGATGTAAAAATAGATTAGGGAAATTAAACAAATGCTTAAAAGAGAAATAAATGTGATTTTAAAAAATTTTAAAGTTTTCTTCATGGTTTATAGGGTTATTTTATTTTGCTTCAAAAGTATTTTAAGCTGAGTAAATAATAAATTTTTATGTACTGAACTGTATTTTTTTTATGACGAATTGTATTTTATTGCAAAAAACTACCAAGCTGACCATTCTTTTTTAATCGTAAAACGACCGCAAAATTTGAAGTAAAATAATTCTCTAATTTTAATTTAAAAGCAACTTCTTAAAAACAATTTTAATTACATTTATCCTGTTAAAATAAAAGTAAAAGCAAGCATTGCCATTAGTAAATATCATAAACAAAACATTCTAATTTTAAAAATCCTTAACCTTAAATGAATCATTTTCTTCGACTAACGTGTACGCTATTTGTTGTGTTATTTTCTTCCTGTTATTCTTTTGCACAAAAAGAGGATAATTATTCCGCTAAAATTGACAGCTTAATTAAAGTCACAAGTCCAAGATCATTTAATGGGGTCGTTTATATACAACAAAACGGAAAAACAAAATACTCAAAAGCTTTCGGATATCGTAATTTCAATACAAAGGAGCCTCTTAAAATTTCTGATCGATTCTCGACAATGTCTATTGCTAAACAAGTTACAGCAGTGCTTGTTTTAACTGAAGTCGAAAAAGGAACAATCGATTTAAAAGCTACCGTTCGAAAATATTTACCTGATTCTAAATACAGCTGGGCAGACTCTGTTACGGTACACCAACTGCTTAATAATACATCCGGAATTAGCAGTGAAAGCCTCGATAAACCTTTGAAATTTTCTCCGGGAAGTAATTTTAGTTATTCTAATCCCGGCTATTCTCTTTTGGGTGAAATTCTCGAAAAGCAAAGCAAAAAAAGCTATAATCAATTAGTAACAGCATTGTTTAAAAAATGCGGGATGAATAATAGTTCTTATCCTTCGGAAAGTGCCCAAAAAACTTTAACAAAAGGACATACTGTAAAAACTGATGGAACATTTAGAGTAAATGAAAAAATTAATTTTGAGCCGTCTCAATATTTTGGTTCCAATTTAATTGTAACAGCACCAGATTTAGCAAAATGGAATGAAAAATTACATAATGGTAAATTGCTAAAAAGCGAGACTTATAAATTAATGACAACTTACTCTATTACAAATACACATATTCTTTTTAGTGACAAACCAATTGGTTATGGATATGGATTACGAATTAACGATAAAGCAGCTATAAAAGAAATTGGACACACTGGATTTCATCCTAGTGAAGGATTTACTGCCGTTAATTTATATTATCCTGCAAGTAACACCAGTGTAATAGTAATGGAAAATCAAGCAAATGAAAACTTTGATATTGCCTACTATTTTGAACAGCAGATACGAAGAATTGTTTTAAAATCTACTCTTTTAAAATGAAGAAGCTATTATTTTTATTCACGGCGGACCAAGCGGTGACTCTAACCTATTTGAAGGAACTACTGCCGAAACTCTAGCTAACAAAGGCTGATTTTTTGGCTATAATTTAAACCAAAACCATAGTTTCTTTTAATCAAGAAGCTAATCTTAGAAAACAAAAAATAGCAGCGTTTACAAAAGTATACGCTGCGATTTTTTTCTTTATATCTAATTTTCTTTTGCTAAAAATGAGACTTAATCTCTGCCTTATAAGTACTTTTTATTACTCATAGGACTTTTTTTGTTATGAAGTAAATCGTCAGCAATTTGAATCATTCCGCTGTTGTTTGAACCTCCCCAAAGCTGTCTGCCAAATATATAGCTTTTGGTATATTCTTCCCAAGTGACACAATAGCTCTTTAGACTTTTATATGATTTTTGAAGATATTCTTTCAATTCTGCTTCAGAAAGATAGCCAGCTTCATAACAGCAACGTGCTAAAAAAGCTCCTCTTCCATAATTCCAAGCCGCATCTTTTGTTCTTTTTATTTGGGCAAAATCTTTAATTACATTTTGCTCGATTAATTCAGGAACAACATTATTTAGATTTCTGTATATGTCTAAATATCTTTTAAAAATTTCTTCTTCACGAGGTAAATTCGATTTCAAAATAGAAACATAATCTTCTTTATTCTCAAAAGCATCATACACAATATCTATATATTCGTCCTGATTTCTTTCCTGCAAATCTAAAAGTATTTCGATGGCGCTATCTTTATCAAATATACTCCAGTAATCCTCCAAAATTGTTTTTAAAACACTTTTGCTGAGTCCTGTTTCATAAGAGTTAAGATAGGCAGATTGCTGTTCAGCATACATTGAACTAATTAATAAATAATCTAATTGTTGACCAACGACTACATTTTTATCGTTTAATCGTATACTTTTAAACGCATTAAAAATCTTTGAAAGAAAAACCATTTCTATTTATTTTTATCGCAGATTAGGGAACTTGCTTTGTAATACTTTTACAAAATTCTCTCCTACTACCTGATATTTTGCTCTTGTTAAGAACTGTTTATTTACATTTAAAATATCTGTTGGATCT
The DNA here is from genome assembly GCF_002217355.1 of Flavobacterium oncorhynchi. GTDB lineage: Bacteria > Bacteroidota > Bacteroidia > Flavobacteriales > Flavobacteriaceae > Flavobacterium > Flavobacterium oncorhynchi. Next base: position 54,700 of record NZ_MUHA01000019.1, read on the forward strand.
GGCGTATAATGTAATCTGTCATGAATTTCAAGTGACAAAGGATTACCATCTATATTAAATGTAATGATGTGTACTTTTGGCAAATATTCTTCAGCCGATTTTGCGTATACTCCTAACTGTGATTTTAAGATTCCGCCATCTTTAAGTTTTGCTTCTTCAATTCGGAAATTATCAAAAACAATGTGCTCGTCTAATTCTCCAACAGTATCAGTACTGAAAAAGTGTAAATCATTACCGCTCAATACCCAAAAACATTCTGTTTCTATTCTTTGCAGTTTAACTCCTACTGCCGAAAGCGCAACATTTTTTAGGCCGTCACTTACAATCTCCTGAACTTTCTCAGCTTTAGTCTGCGGCACAGATGCAGATGTATAGGCATCTATTGTTTTTCCTTTCATCCATTCTTTTAGTTGTGGAAAATCTTGTTTTAGAACCTCTTCTTTATGAAGATCATATTTTGTTCTTTCAACATCTAAGTCAATTTCTTTTTTTACCGAAGCATGTTTTTTATTCATGTATACCATAAAAATGATACCGGCAATTACTAAAACAACGGGAATTAAAAATAGTGGATTCATAATTTAATTAAATTTATTTAAAGGTTAAGTGGTTTGACATCTTTCTTTTTTTCCTTTCCGAACAAGCCGTAAAAAATCAAGCACAGCAGAAGAAATAGAATTATTTTTCCGCCATACTGCGTATAAAACCCAAGTTTTAACAACTCGACTTTGTTTAATTTATCTGTACTGATTATTTTTTCAAGCTGTTCATTAGACAACTCATAATAGCGGTCAGAATCTGGTTTTACTAACACTAGTTTTGGTTCTTGAGTAATCCAAACAGGCATCCATGCTATACTATATTCTTGGTGAAGTCTGCCAAGATCTAAGTGTACATTTGATTCTTCTTTTGAAAGGTATTCATCGGTGTTTGGCAAGTCTGAGACAATTTCTATTTTATCAATTTTTCCAATTGGTATTTTTAATTTGGCTGAGGCCGTAGTGAAAGAAAATAGACTAATAATTACTAATAAGAAAATCTTTTTTATATCATTCATAATTTTCAATCGTCTCAATTTAATCAGGATTATTTTAAATTAGTCTATATTTTAATACAATACAAAAAATAAAATATGCGAGTATTGTAAAAAAAAACCTCTTGGAAAGTTCTATTCAAATATATATCATTTTTCTTACACCAAACAACAATAAAATTAAACTTTTAACCTTTTTACTAGAATAACCTTATTTTAAAGGGTTAATTGTTATTTTATTTTAAATGTTATTTTAACATTTCACAAAATATTTAGAATGTCTGTCTCGCTTAATTATCTTGAGATTTAACCAATACAATATTTGGTTTTGGAGCCGATTCCATAGCTGCTCCCATATAAAAACTAGTATGCGGCGGTTGATTATAGCCTACATTCTGCCAAGCGATGCTTAATCGATATTGCGGATCGTGCATTAAAGTATATTGCCTGACATTAGTTGGAATTGTTGTGGAATAAATTCTAAGTTCTTTATTATCTTCAGATCTCAAAATCAATTCTTCGCGCCAGTCGCCTAAAATATCTGCAGAAAGTGCAGGTGTCGATTTTGTGCCGTTGTTTGAAACTGCTCCTTCGGCAGTAAACAATCTTCCAAAATTATATTTATCGATATAATTTGAATTTAAAAGTTCTCTCGAAGTATCTCCGTCCCAATAAATTAAGAAGTTAGTTGAACTCGGTGCTTTACCAATATTATTTCCTTTCATATCATGCAGATACGGAGAACCCGACCACCAGCATTGCGCCCCTTTTCGGGTTGGGTCAATATTGTCTGCAACACCTCGTCCTACATCTTCATTAAGAGAACCTGTAAACAGTACTTTTCCATCTTTAGCCGAAAACAAAGTAACACCCGGGCCAGTTGTTCCATTTTCAATTTCATGAATTCCGAAAACCTCTAAACCCGGAATATCCAAATCTAGATCAGAAACATGAATCGCATCTCCATGTCTAAAACCCGTAGTATACAAACCCTGTCCGTTGTCATCAACACACATCGATCCGTAGATTATTTCATCTTTTCCGTCATTATCGACATCAGCAACTGTAAGGTTATGATTCCCCATTCCCGAATATGGATTTTCAGCATCTTTACTGTCAAAAGTCCATCTTGACGTTAATTTTTTATTTTTAAAATCCCAAGCAGCCAAAACCGTTCTGCCATAATAACCACGGCACATTACAACACTTGGATGAATTCCGTCGAGATAAGCAATACAGGCAATAAAACGATCCATTCTATTTCCTTTGGTATCATTGCCGCCGCTTCCTCCTCTTCCACCCCAGCCTGCTAAATCGCCGCGCTGCGGAATATAATCTACGGTCGTAACCAACTTTCCTGTTTTACCATCAAAAACCGAAAGATATTCCGGTCCTTTTAAAATCTTGCCATACGTTTTAGAATCAGAATCACGGTCAACCCAGTCTTTTGAGGCGTCTCCAACCACATTTCCTTGGCTGTCAGTTGTTCCATCTGCAGTTTTACAGACCAATTCCGCTATACCGTCACCATCTAAATCATACACCATAAACTGTGTATAATGTGCGCCTTCGCGGATGTTTTTTCCGAGATTAATCTGCCATAAAAATATTCCATCTAAAGTATACGCCTGAAATATTGGCGGATCTGTAATTCCTGTTTGAGAATTATCATGTCCTTTTCCCGTCATATGAACAATCAAATCGTATTTTCCGTTTCCATTTAAATCACCAACCGAAACATCATTTGCAATATAGCCCTCAATTTCTCTTAATTTAATAGATAAATATTGTTTATCAGAAGCATTTGCTGGAATTGTAAAACTCCCCGAAGCTTCAGATTCTTTTCCATTTAAAACCGTTTTAACAAACCAAGTATTTTCTTCTTTAGAATTCCCTTTTATATCAACAAAATTGGTAGCGCCTGTAATTGGTTTATTATTTAATAGAACAGCTTTTTTAACACCGCTTTTTCGATAGAGATTAAAAGCCAAATCATCAGAATCTGTTCCTAAAACCCGCCAACTCACAAAAAATTGTCCTTTATCTTTTATCGCGATAATACCACGATCTAAGTTTTCCATTTGTCTTTGCGAAAAAATAGAAACCGATAAAAGCAATACTATTAAAAGAATTATTTTTTTCATGATTGTTATTTGAATTATAATAAATCCCGGACTTTCCTTTTTTATTTTTTACGCCATCTTTATGTCATTTCAACGAAAGAGACTAGAGCGATAGCAAACAGACGAAGTAAATCTTCGCAAGAAACTCTATAAAGATTGGGTTTTCGTTGTGGAGCTACTTGTGGAGATTTCTCTTTACGTCGAAATGACAAACTGAGCTCGAAAATAAAAACTTAGCTCCTTAGCATCTTAGATTCTTAGAATCTAAGCACCTTAGAACCTCAAAATCAAAACATCTTCTTAAACCCTTCACTCTTAACCTTCCAAGTTCCATCTTTTGGGAAGCCTGGATTTTCTCCTTCAGATCCGTCCCATCCGGCACACATCATGGCTACAGCTGTTAGAATTCCGCCATTACCCGGAAGATAAAGCGTTAATCGTTCCGCCTGATAATTATGTCCGTTTTTTAAATACGTATTGGTTGTTACTTTCATAAAAAGAGCATCAACGGCTTTATCGGGCATATTTAAACGTGCTGCCGACATCGCTGTCATTGGAAAATCCCAACCCCAGGTTTTATCCCAAGACCAAGTTTTCCAAACTAGATCAAAAGTGTTTTTCATGATTTTCTTATCTAAAAGAGACGTTTCAGGAAGCATTCCAAATGTTCCCAAAACAGATGGATGATCTGTTTTAAATTCTGGATTGGTATACGAATCTGTTGCACTCTCTGTTGCCAGATACACATTGTCTGCAACTGGAAGTTTTGACAATTTAGCCAAAACCGTTTCCCATTTTTCGGGCGCTTTTTGATTTAGCTTTTTCTTCCATTCAATTGCTGTTTTCAAAGCCCAGTTCCAATATGCCAATTCATACGTTGGATTAAAAGTTTCCATTGCTTTAAAACGTTCTTGAGCTGGAATCACACCTGGACCTAAAACATAACGATCTGTTTTTGAATCGTAATTAGTAAACGAAGCCATAAAATCGGCCGTTGCAAAAACACGCTCGCTGTATAAATTTAAAGTTGAAGTTGTTGGTTTTGCTCTGTAAATCAATTCGGCATAAGTAATAAAATGCGGTTGCTGCCAAATTAAAAATGATCCTACAGACGATGGACTTTCGTTGCCGTCTGCATCAACCATTTTCTGCCATCTTGCTCCTTCAAAACCTTGTCTTTTGGCGATATTTTTTGCTTTATCAAAAACCTTTTGATACCAAGGAAGACTCTTTTCTAACAATTCTGGTCTGTTCCAAAGTGCAAAATGAACACCGTGCCACCAGTGCATTTCTAAATGCGGTTTTCCATACCAGCTGTTATAAGTCAAACCCGTTTCCTGAGGCGGTACTTTTCCAGTACATTGCAATTTCGTAAGATATTGTGATAAAATAATTCTACGTTCCAGTTCATTAGCACGAGAATCTGTACTGCCTGAAAAATCAACTGCAGCACCACTGTTCCAGAATTTCTCCCAGCCTTTTATACTGCTGTTTTGAATATCTGCGAAAGAGGAATTTTTAATCGATTTTTTTTCTGCTAAAGCAAAAAGACAGCTCAATTCTATTGTATTAGTATTCGAAGCTTCAACAACAAAATAATGATCTGAGGTTTGTTTTATCTGAGCGTTTCCTTTCCAATTTAAATTTACATTGTACGAAATGCTGTCCATTACATGAGTAACAACGGCTTCTGTTTTTGATTTTGCTGTAAGCGTGCTTTTATAATCCTGTTTTCCTTCCCATTTTGTTCCCATATCTGCCCAATCGCCTGTTGGAAATGGAATTCGCAAACTTATCTTTAAACGTTTTTGCAGCAATAAATCTGATTTTACTTTTACGCCAATTTCATCTTTTTCCTGATGTGAAGCTGTTAAAACCGTTACAGGAGTTCCTTCAATTTCAAAATAACTTTCGATTTCTCCCGTCCAAACATTTAGTTTTTGCGAAATCGCTTTTACGTCCGAAGGTTTTGCCAGGCTTCCGTCTTTCTTCGTAATTTCAAAACCTAAATTTCCCAGCTGCAATAAATGCGGATTCTGTCTGAACCAGTTTACAGCTTCAACTTTTCGTTTTGGTTCTTTAATCTGAACCGTATACGAAATATCTCTTCCATATTGTTTGTAATCTCTTAAAGTCTCCGAGAACTTATAATTATTAGTGTTTTTATAACTATCCCAACCCCACTCCGATTGTGTTCCAAGCGGAATTCCGTTTTGATATTCTTTAGGAAAAGTCTGCAGCCCGGTTGCGTCAACCGTAAAAGCAAAAGCACCATTACCAACCGTTAAAGATGCCAGAGTATCAATAGCAGAAATTTGAACATTATGCCTTGTTACCAAAGCTTTTCGATCGATTTTCTGTGCAAAAAGCGAAACCGAAAATAAGAATACGGTTATGAATTTATAGTTTTTCATGTGGTTATTTTGTTTTGATAGTTTTTAGAAGTTTAGGGTTTCTCGAAATGTTTTTTAACCGCAAAGCACGCAA
>NZ_MUHA01000019.1:60366-85942 GCF_002217355.1 Flavobacterium oncorhynchi
TTGCGTGCTTTGCGGTTAAATATCAAGCTTTTTTACATTCAATCTTTAAATTATCTAATTAATGTCAAACTCATCAAACCAATCACAACATCATTTGCAATAGTTTTCAAAGTCAGGTTTTTTAAAGTTTTATTTTTATCTAAAGGCAATTCTAAAATCGTTCCTGCGCCGCCGTCAACTCCGTAACTGCTAAATCCTTTTATGGTTTTAAAATCTTTAAAATCTCTAGAAATTTCTCCTGTTTTAAAATAAACTCTTGGCGGTCTTGGAGCATTGATTGTAAAGGCAAGTCCATCTATAAAATAATCTTGTTCGATTGGCCACCAGTTTTCTGGATTTTTTAAAGGTAAAATTTCAGAAGTTCCATCAGTATACTCTATTTTGATTTCTCCGTTTACGATTCTGCTCTGCATTGGATTTGTAGTTCCTGCAAGCATAAAATAAGCATGTGAAGCTTTTCCGCTTAACGGAATATTGATACTTTCCGGGAAATTATCCCACATTGAAGTAAAGATTATATTTTTCTGATTTTCATCAGAAGGTGTTTGAAAAGGAACTCCGTTTGGAGTTGTAATTTTTCCTGTCTGCTTTGCTTTTTCACGTAAACCTTTATCATCAATTTGAACAGAAACGTTTGGATAACACCAATTTCCAATTCCTTGTTTTGGCAATTGTAAGGTTACCGTTTTAGGTCTTGGCGACAAATATTCATAATTGAATATATCAGTGACTTTTGCATTAAAAAAAGAGGATAATGATACCGTTTCTGTTCGCTGTGATTTGTCCAGCGGAATATCCCAATTAAAGTTTTTCTGATTTGATTCTTTAGGTTTTATGTTTAACCCAACAGGATACCACCATGATAATTCACCCTGTTTCATCTGAATAAAGAATGTTTTATTTCCCTCGCCATTTACAATTGACTGAAGTGTTCTTTCTTTTTTATCAACTTGACTTAAAACGCCTTGCGGATCATAAATTGAAACCATTTCTCCTTTTGCAATACTAATATTTAAAGCATCACCAGAATTGTATGAAGGCTTAGTATACATTTTTCTAAAAGTTCCGCCTTTCCAATTAATCACTACATCATAAACTTTATTATAAGGAACCTCAATGCTGATTTTTGGAATTCCAATGCTCTCCGGAATACCTTTCCAAGAGACATTCTTTCCATTCACACTAATACTTTCAACTCCGTCAAAAGGAGCATTTAATAGTAATTTCAAGCCCATTTTTGCAGTAAAATGGTTTTCAATATGATAGTTGTCTTTCTTATCTTTTCGACTAAAATCAATCAAAATATCAGGAATTTCTAAAGATGCGTTTTCCCATTTCTCAGGAAAACCGGGTTTTATGGTTAAAACTTCATTTACAGCATCCGGCTGAATCCCGAAAAGTCCTTCGACTAAAGTTCGAGAAGCCATTCCAATTGGATCAGCAAAATCACGGTATAATTCGCCTCGCATAGCATCTTGATACATAAGTTGTTCAAAACCGCCTGGAGAAGCGCCCAAATACATACTTTCGATCAAAGCACTTTCCCACATGGTGTACGCTTGTTCAGATTGTCCGCCTTGCCAGAATGCCAGCGAAGTATGCAATTGTTCTGCCAAAGCAACATTATTAGTTGACCATGTATAAGGCTGCCAGTTTGTAGTGCTTATAACATATAAATCCTTTTTATCCAATCCGTCTGCTGCAATTGGAATATGCGGAATTTGATTATTGACATAATCCAGCATTTGATAGCTCTCAAAAGGATTTGATAATTCTGAATCTATGGTGTGGTAAATGCTCCAAACTCCCGGTGAATCGTGCAATATTCTATTTCCTAAAGCATCTTTATATTCGGCAAAAATTCCCTTTTTCGGAATCCAAAGCTGATTGTTTGTCGCTTTTAGAATTTTATCTGCTTCTTTTTCAAAAGGAACGGCATCTATATTTAATTTTTTAGCCAATTCTGCCGCCATTTTATTCGCATAATAATTATAAGCCGAAGAATGAATCACGCCTCCTCCGCTGTATTGCAAAGCATCACTTGCCCAAATTGAAGCATAAGCATCGTAAAGTCCGTCATTGTCTGGATCAAAATTTCGTTTTTCCCATTTTAAATGTCGTTCAATTGTCGGCCACATTTCTTTTAAGAAAGCCATATCACCTGTCCATTTAAAATGACGAAACATCTGATCGAAGAAAACCAGATTCATATCATAATGATGCGCCACGTTATTCTTATTCGGACTTCGGCTGATATAACCGCTGCTGAACATTGAAGTTCCTATTTCTTCTTTCTGACGTGCCAGATTTTTTTCTTCATCAAACACAACCGGACCACTTTCAGGCGATATTACCTGCGAATTACTATAACTTGTAAAATGCGTTTTTGCTCTATCGTGCCATCCTAAAGGATCTGCCGTGTAAGCTCCGCGCCAAGCATTTAAATACATTCTCCAGGCAATGGCACCGTGAAGATAGGCTGGACTTTCCCAAATTCCGTCAGAAGCAATAGCAAGTGCTGAACCTAATGTATTAATATAATTATCAGGTGTTTTTACTTTAATTCGATTGGCTAAAAGATGCGTTGCTGTAACCGATTTTTCATAAAGTTCGGCAATCGTTTTCTGTGTATAATTTACTTTTGAAACTTCGGGAACAAAAAGCCAATAGCTTCCTTTATCGGAAATAGAACTTACTTTCCCGCTTATTAACGGCAATGCTTCAGACTTAGAATTAAAAAGCTCTAAAGGTCTATTCTGAACATTGGCATCTGCTAAACGAACATCAGAATTTGGAAAAAAGCCGGTAACACTTTTATTATTTCCTGTTTTCTGTTTGTTGCTTTCAGAACCATAATCCAAAAGGAAAGATTCCTTTTTCAGCGTATATTTATTATTGAGGCAGTAATTGGGCTGTAAATAAAAAACCGATTCCGGATCTGCGCCAATATCACCGTCACGACTGAACTTTTTTCCAGTCGCACCGCCATAAGCCCAAATTAAACTAGTCGTTTTAGACCATTTTTCACTATATAATTTTACAATAAAACCTTCACTATCTTTTAATGCAACAACATCAATAAACAATTTCCCTCCTTCTAAGATTGGATCTTCGATTGTGTATTGCATTGTTCCCAAAACATAACGTGTATCAATTTTCGCCGCCTCGGTAATCCATTTGCTTTCTTTTCCGTTTGTTAAACCTAATTTGAAATTACCGCCCATTCCAGGCATATACATAGCAAATTCTGGTAAATCTCCAGTTTCAACTCTAAATCCGGTGTTGGAACCATAAAGTGCACGATTAAATTTTCGGGTTCCATTTTTCAAAACAAAACTATTTCCTTCGGGTACGTAATGTAGTTTACGAATGGGCGCTTTTTCCTGACCAAAAACAATCATAGTTGAAGTCAGAAATAAGCCCGCTAAAGTGCAAATAGTACGTTTTTTAATTCCCATAAAACTCAAATAATTGATAATTCTTAAAATTTGAATAATAAAATTTATGCTCGTTTATTTTATTAATTCAATAATTGAGATGCAATTTCTTTGTTTTTTAGCGGGATACTATCCTGCACCTACCTGATTTTATAAATTTAAAAAATATATTAATTTTTAGAATTATCCAATATTTTTTAACATCATAGTACAGGATACAATATAAAAAAGGAACAAGTAGATTTGAAAGTACAATTTCTATTTATTGATTAAGTGAAAAGAAATAGAAATTGTAAAATGACATTTTAAACGGATTAAACTATACTTAATTTTAAAGTTCGACAAAATATTATGTTTTCAAATTATACGATCAAAATTCTATTTTTTATCTCGATTCACCTTTTTATTATTCAAACCTCTCAAGCACAAAAAACAGATTTAATTTACCTTTCGGGGAAAGATTTTGAACATCCTGTGCAATGGGATTTTTATTGTACTGATGGAAACAACAGCAAAGTCTGGTCTAAAATAAATGTACCTTCTCAATGGGAACTGGAAGGTTTTGGTGAATATACGTATGGACGCTGGTACAAGGAATTGAACCAAAAAGAGCCTAGTAAAGAAGAAGGTTTTTATAAATATGAATTTGAAATACCGTTAGATTATAGGAATAAAAATGTTCTAATCGCTTTTGGCGGTGCAATGACGGATACTGAAGTAAAAATCAACGGAAAAATTGCGGGTGCAATACATCAGGGTGGTTTTTATGAGTTTAAATATGATATTTCTTCTTTATTAAAGTTTGGTTCTAAAAACATACTGGAGGTCCATGTTTGGAAACATTCTGCCAACAAATCTGTGAACAATGCTGAACGAAGAGCGGATTGGTGGCTTTTTGGCGGTATTTATCGTCCAGTCTGGCTGGAAGTTTCTCCTAAAACCCATATTCAGAATATTGCTGTAAATCCGAAAATGGATGGTTCAATTACTGTTGATTTAAATTTACAAGATATTCCAAAAAACACGCTTTTAGAGGTTTCACTTTCTGGTAAAAATGGAGAAAATTTGCCTGCTTTTACTTTTCCGCTTAAAGCGAAAACTACAAAAGAAACCATCACAACAAAATGGAACAATATTAAACCATGGAATCCTGAAACACCTAATTTATACAATCTAAAACTGGTTTTAAAACAGAACGGAACTGTGGTTCATCAATACGATAAAAAGATTGGGTTTAGAACTTTAGAGTTTAAAAAGAAAGACGGCATTTATGTAAACGGCACCAAAATTATCATGAAAGGTATTAATCGCCATTCATTTTGGCCTGAAGGCGGAAGAAGTACAAGTAAACGTATCAGCGAACTAGACGTTAAACTAATTAAGGATATGAATATGAATGCCGTTCGCGGTCATTACCCGCCTGACGATCATTTTCTACAAGTCTGTGATTCGCTTGGACTTTTTGTTCTAAATGAATTGGCAGGCTGGCAAAATTCGTATGATACTGAAACGGGAACTAAATTGGTTAAAGAAATGGTGACACGCGATGTAAATCATCCATCAGTTATAATTTGGGATAACGGAAATGAAGGCGGCTGGAATTACAATGTTGATAAAGTGTTTACCGAAAATGATCCGCAAAAAAGAATTGTCATTCATCCGTGGGCCGATTTTGATGGTTGGGATACGCACCATTACCCAACTTATTTAACGGGAATGCATCGTTTTAATTCGGGTGAAAATGTATTTTTTCCAACTGAATTTATGCACGGAACTTACGATAACGGACATGGCGCGGCATTAGAAGATTTTTGGAATCGATACAAAGAAAGTCCGCTTTTTGCTGGAGGTTTTATGTGGGCAATGCTTGATGAAGCAGTAAAACGCTCGGATTGGAAAGGCGAACAAAAGTTTGATTCAAAAGGTTCTTTGGCTGCTGATGGAATTCTAGGACCTCATCGTGAAAAGGAAGGAAGTTATTTTTCGGTTAAAGAAATTTGGGCACCGATTCAATTTCAATCCAAACAAATTACGGATGCTTTTGATGGTGCTTTTTTAATAACGAATGATTATCTGTTCAGTAATTTGAATTCCTGTAAAATGGAATTTAAAGTTCTAAAGTCCGAAAATGATGTTCTATATACGAATAAAACAGCTCAGGAAATAAGTTCGGGAAAAATTGAAATTCCGAGTATTGAACCAGGAGAAACACGAAAGATAAAGTTTGATGTACCACAAAATTTCTATGAAGGTGATATTTTATCAATTACGGCTTTTGACCAATTTGAAAAGGAAATTTATACTTGGACGTGGCCCATTCACAAAGCTGCATTTTATGCTTCTAAATTTCTAGCGGTTCAAAATACAAAAGCAAAAGCTTCAGTTGCCAAAAGCGATTCTGAAATTACTTTAAAAGGAAATAACGTTACGGTAGTTATAAATACTTCGACAGGAGAACTTCAAAAAATCAGCAATAAAACTGTTGTGATTCCGCTTACGAATGGTCCACGCCCAATTGGAATGAAAGCGAAGTTAAAAGATATTCAGATTTCGCAAGAAGGTGAAAAAGCAGTCTGCATTGTGAATTATTCGGGCGGATTATCTTCAATAAAATGGATTATGGAAGCTGATGGAAGATTAAAAATGGAATTACTGGCTTTAAAAAATGCTTCTGGCGGAGAGGGTTTTGACGGTGCTTTTTTTGAAGATAAAATCAATGCTTTTGGTATTACGTTTAGTTTTCCTGAGAAGGAAGTTACTGGAATTAAATGGTTTGGACGAGGTCCGTATCGCGTTTGGAAAAACAGAATTAAAGGCACAACATTTGGTTTTTGGGAGAAGGAGTACAATAATACGATTACAGGAGAAAGCTTTGAAAACCTGATTTATCCAGAATTTAAAGGATATCATGCTAATGTATTGGGTGCCAATTTAAAAGCAGGAATCTCATCGTTTAAAGTTTTCAGCGAATCTGATAATTTGTTTCTAAGATTATTTACTCCTGATCTGCCTAAAAATGGTTTTTCGGGAAGTTACCCGCAGCCTGATTTTCCCGAAGGTGATATCTCGTTTATGTATGAAATTCCAGCGATGAGAGATTTTAAACCTTTAGAACAACAAGGCCCACAAAGCCAGCCGACAAACATCCGAATTAAAAAAGGCGACGATGGGATACGGATGGATTTGTGGTTTGATTTTAGATTTTAGATTTTAGATTTTAGATTTTCCTATAAAGGCTTCGACTTCGCTCAGCCTGACAAATAAAAACAGCTGTCACCCTGAGCGAAGTCGAAGGCTAATTTACTACTTACAACTCATAACTTATAATTGAAAAAACATGAAATCACTTAAGATATTTTTCATTTTCTCTTTGGCTGTATTATTCATCAATTTTACACCAAAACAAGACCATAAACCTACTCTTTTTACGGTGGGAGATTCTACTGTAAAAAACGGAAAAGGCAACGGCGCAGGCGGACTTTGGGGCTGGGGAGATTTTATTGGACAGTTTTTGGATACTACTAAAATTAAGATCGAGAATCATGCTCTAGGCGGAACAAGCAGTCGCACTTTTCAAGATAAAGGTTTATGGAATGTAGTTTTAAACAAACTTAAAAAAGGCGATTATGTACTTATTCAATTTGGACATAATGATGACGGACCTTTAAACGACAGTCTGCGTGCTCGAGGAACTATCAAAGGTATTGGTAGTGAAACTCAGGAAATTGATAATATTCTCACTAAAAAGCACGAAACGGTACACAGTTACGGCTGGTATATTCAGAAAATAATTCGTGAGGCTAAATCAAAAGGTGCTATTCCGATTGTTTGTTCACCAATTCCAAGGAATGACTGGAAAAACGGAAAAGTACCTCGAAATGATACTTCATATGGTTTATGGGCAAAGCAAATTGCGGAAAAGGAAAAAGTTACATTCATTAATTTGAATGAAAAAATGGCTCTTGAAATGGAAAAACTAGGCGAACAAAAAGTAACGGGAACTTATTTTTATAAAAGAGATCATACGCATACCTCCGCAAAAGGGGCTGTTTTATCAGCTTCGGTAATTATTGATGAAGTAAAACACAGTAAAAACTCCTTAAAAAGTTATGTTCTCGAAAACCCGAAAATTGTTCTTCCTGTAAAAAACAAAGTCTTTTTAATAGGCGATTCTACTATGGCAGATAATGGAAATCCAGATGCTGTTGGCTGGGGCGTTGCTTTTCCAAAATATTGCGATACCACTCGCATTGCCGTTATCAATAAAGCAAAAGGCGGTCGAAGCAGCAGAACTTTTGTCTCTGAAGGTCTTTGGGATAACGTGAAAAATCAGTTACAACCGGGTAATTTTATTTTAATTCAATTTGGTCATAATGATGCCGGTGCGGTTGATAAGGAAAAATTCAGAGGTTCTTTAAAAGGAATCGGCGATGAAACTCAGGAAGTAATTCGTCCTGACGGATCAAAGGAACTTGTACACACTTTTGGCTGGTATATGACAAAGTTTATTCGAGAAGCCAAAGAAAAAGGCGCAATTCCGATTGTTTTGAGTCTAACGCCAAGAAATGAATGGCCAAACGATAAAGTAGAACGCAGAACGGACACGTATATAAAATGGTCTAAAGAAATTGCAGAAAAAGAAAATGTTCTTTATATAGACTTGAGCGAAGCGGTAGCTAAAAAATATGAAACTCTAGGAAAAGAAAAAGTAAAAAGCTTTTTTCCAAAAGATCATACACATACAGGTGCAGAAGGCGCTGATTTAAATGCATTGACTGCTGCAGAATGTATTAAGAAAAGTTATGAGTTATGAGTTGTGAACAAGCCTTCGACTTCGCTCAAGCTGACAGCTGTTTTTCATTTATCAAGCTGAGCGGAGTCGAAGCCAACCTGAAACCTGAAACTTGAAACTTGAAACAAAAAAAAACCTCGTCAATTGACGAGGTTTTAGTTGTATTATTTTTTTGATTCTTCGATAGAAACTTTTCTGAACTCTTTCAAAAGTTTTTCGATTTCTAAAGTAGCTTTACGTGCTCTTGGTCCTGCAGCTTTGATACCTTTTTCAGTTAAAGATTCAGCTTCTGCTTTGAATGCGTCAATTTCGGCGTTGATTTTTACTAATAGATCTTTCATGCTTGTACTTATTAAATTAAGGCGCAAAAATAGAGGTTTGATTGATAGTTACAATAAATTTGCTGTTAAAATTATGATTGTTTTTTGTGCTTTAAATTAGCGTTAAAATCACATTTTATTTTTGTCAAAACTCACTCATTACAACAAACTATTAATCAGGTATTTACTAACAAATAAAAAAGACAATGCTCTTACAAGTGCTTCGAGATACTAGTTTAAAAAAACATTCAAACTTTAAAAAAAAGCTAAAATTCGTTCTGTTTTAGTTAAAAAAGGACAATCGCTTATTGAGGATATGAGTAAAAATTACTCTATTAACTGCTTATTCACATAGACATTCTTAAAACTCACCCCTTTTATTAAGCTTTTATCAATACTTGTTTTCGCTGCTTGAATGTTCAAATTCTCGAATGTAAAATTGGATAAACGAACGTTTGGATCATTTTCTACACCATAAAAGGTTTCGCATTTTAAATCAATATTTTTCAAGGTTACATTGTCTCCGTAAGATAATGGAACGTCTGGACGGCCTTTTAAATCAAAAAATTGTTTCCAGGCAAATATCGCCAGTCCAGTTTTGGCTTCTCCATTTATATCCTCCACTCTTATGTATTCATATCGCTGTGGTGTATCTGGTCTCATTTTAAGCCATAACATTCGTGAAGCTCCATCTATCTTACAATTTCTCATAATGACATTTCGATTGTGAATGGATTCACTTCCGTTTGTTAATGCGGAATGACAAAATCCAAAATTGGTATTTTCAATAATTATATTAGAATTTGGACCGTTGTTTTTATCCTGATCTGCATAAGGGCCTTTCCCGCCTTTTAAAGCTATTGCATCATCGTTTACCGACATATAACAACCTCGTATTAAGACATTACTGCAAATATCGATATCTATGGCGTCTGTGCTTGGTGCTTTAATTTCGATATGAGGTGAAAAAATATACAAATCAAGCAATTTTACATTATTGCATTTATAAAAATGATTGGTCCAAAAACCTGAGTTAATCAATTTTACATCCTGAAGTTGTACATTGTTTGAGTTCCACACAAAAACAAGTCTTGGTCTCGAAACTTCTAGATTGGTACACTTTGGGTTTATTTTTCGTCTTTCCCAAAAGGCTTCCCAGTATTTTTTACCATTTCCATTTATAGTTCCTTTTCCTGAAATCGAGAAATTGTCAACACCATACGCATTTACCAAAGCTGGAAAATAATCCAGGTTTTGCCCTTCCATTCTTGATGGCATTATTGGATAATCAGCAATATTATCTGAGCCTTTTAAAACTCCGCCTTCTGAAACATATAATGCTGTTTTTGGTTTAAAAAATAAGGCACCGCTTAAATAAACTCCTTTTGGAATAACAATTACTCCTCCTCCATTTGCAGCAGCTTTATCAATAACTTTCTGTATTGCAGCGGTCTGAATTTTGGTACTGTCTTTTCCAACATTAAAATCTGTAATAATGTATTGTTTACCTAAACTCTTTAATTGAATTTTAGAATAATCTTTAAACCAATTCGAAATTGGACTTCCGTCTGGGAATGTGTCATTAGTATAATTTTGCGAGAATGTGACTTGAGAAAAGCCAATAACGCAAAAAAGGATTCTTAAAATAGTTTTCATTTGGTTAGTTGTTAGTTTTGTAGTTATGTATCCCTGTTATTTTACCTCAACTTTAATTTTAGCCGATAACTGCTTTGCCAAAGTTGTTACATAAGAGGTAAAATAAGCTGAATCTTTAAAGTTTTTATCGGCACTGAGTTCCCAGCCGGCGATTGGGTAATAACTTACTTCTTGGTTATTTTTTACAGAAACTTTTATAAGGTATGAATCTGTTAACTGCCCCGTTTTTGGTGCTTCTATATATCCTTTATAAACATTTTTAGGAATTATTACAGCGGTTCCTAAAATCCATTGACGGTCGTAGGTTAATTTATCATGCTGAATAAAACATACAAAATCTCCTGCCTCAAGTACTTGCAAAGGGTTTTGATTGTTCAAATTAGAAAGCGTAATTAGCAATGTATCGTTTCCTTTTAAACCATTTACAGAAACTGTATTTTTATAACCATACATTCCCGGCCAGATTGAAGCTGTTTCTTCTGCCTGATATTTATTTCCTGATGCTTCCCAGTTTTGATATTTATAGTTTAGAACAGAATTTACAGGACCTTCACTCACAATTTTAAATGTTGTTTTTTCGATATTGTTTAGGGTATCATTGGCTAAAATTCCTAGTCTGTTTACTTTATTATCATTGGTCAACAGAGCGAAACCTCCTAATCCTGCTGAACTTCCGACAGGAAAAATATCTCTTCCCCAATCGTGCATAACGTGGTAATTGTCTTCAACTGCACCTTTGCTGTTTATTCCAACATCTTCTGGGGTAATTCCAGGTGTTTTTTTTCCGAAAACATCTTTGCAGTTTCTTCCATCTAAATAATGTCTAAAACCTACTTTATCATTTTCCCAAGTCGGGCCATCAGTTTGGTATTTTTGGTAACCGAGTTTTTTATGTACTTGATTGGCTAGTAAAACTTCTTGTGTATCTGGATGAACGGGCAGGTTTTTACCTTCTCTTTTTCCAAATCTAACACTTGTTCTTATGGTGAACTTTGAATCTTTATTTGACCAGCTTAAAACGGCTTTCTTCTCTTGGTTTGCGGCAAAATCAGTTACCAGAAACAATTCGTCCCATTTACCGTCACCATCTAAATCATTTACCTGAGCTGGAATTGTATCTTTTTTGTAAATTAAAATAGGGTACGTTCCAGATTCTTTATTTAGGAAAAGTTGGTTTCTTTTGATGGAAATGGCTTTTTGAGTCAGCTCTAAATTGGAAGTGTTTTTTAAAACAATTGTATTTCCATCTGTTTTTTTCTGTGCATTACTGCTTACAAAAACGAAGATCGATAATGCAATTGGTGCATAAAATTTTATTGTATTTTTCATTCTTATTATAACTTTTTAATTTAAAACAATTTACTCATTTAATCTAAATGGAAAACCTCTTTTAGTGTGTTTGTTTTTGGTGAATTGTCTGGATTTGTTTCCATAATATCAGCCATATAATTCCACCATTTTTTCATAAGAGGATGACTGGAAAGCTGTGAACGATCAAAATCTAAACTTAATTTTTGAACGCCAAAAAGTATTCCGCTTTCTTCATCTAAAAAAATAGAATAATCCTGAATGCCATTTTCAGACAATAAGGTTGTTAACTCCGTCCAAATAGCATCATGTCTTATTTTGTATTCGGTTTCAAAACCTTTTTTCAGTTGCATTGTAAAGGCATTTCTAACAATTTGATTTTCCATTTTTTCTCTGTTAAACTGTTTGATTTAAAATTTCATCTAAACGATTTTAAAAATAAACGCTGATGAAGTTTCATATTTTCCGCCTTGCGACGCCGTAAATAAATAAGTTGCTTTTCCGTTTTGAAATAATAATTGCGGGCGTTCTGCACGTCCGTATCGATTTAAATGTTTCGGAGCTTCTGGTTCTTTTACATATTTGCTTAATGGCTGATATGAAATTTGCGGATCACTCCAATGAATCCCATCTTTGGAGTCCATATAAAGTCCGTAATCCATTCCAAAAACCCCCATATCTCTCGCCAGCATTTTGAATTTTTTATTTTCATACCATACAAAAGCGTCTTCACATTGCTTATTATCTCCTAATTTTGAAAAATCAATCAATGGATTGTTTTTGTATTTTATATAAGGACCTGTCAAAGATTTAGAAATTGCCAATCCGTATTTTCTGTTTCCTTTGATTGGGAATTTTGGATGAACATAATTCTCTGTATCTAATGATTTGTAATAAAGCCAATATTCGCCGTTTGGATGTTTTAAAAAAGATGGATTTGTGGTTAGTAAATCATCCCAAGCACCTTGTTCTCCAGGCTGCAACAATGGTTTATCTGGCCGTTGCCAAGGACCATAAAGTGAATCTGAAGTTGCTAAACCAACTCGCTTTGTATCCATTTTTCCGTTCGAATTTCCCATGAAAAAAAGCGCATATTTTCCGTCTACAAAATGAATACTTGGATTATGGCAGGTTGTCGCATCCCAGAAACCTTCGCCTCTTGGCGCTAAAACGGTACTGACATATTCATAAGGTCCTTCTGGTTTATCGGCGACTGCGTGTGCAATTTCAGAACCGTTTATCCAGCCGCTCATACTTTTTGATTTTTTCCAACGAGAAAAGAAAACATGAACCTTGCCATCCGGCCCTTCAATTGGACTGTTACACCAAACATAATAATCTTCAAATTCTAAAGCACGCCCAACTGGTCGAAGTCTTTTCTCGAAATCTGAGAGTTTTGGATCGTCAAAAAAAACACTGGCTTCTGCCGAAAACGGAAGACACATCGCAATGGCAGCAAGAGAATTTCCAATTATAAATTGTCTTCTATTCATTTGACTTTTATTCAGATTTATATTTATGTCTTAAATATTCTCACGCAGATTGAGCAGATTTATTAAGTTCTATAAACTATGTTTCTGTGTGTTCAAAAAACGTTTTTACTTCTTTTCAGCTATTATCCATTCGTCTGTTCTAAAAGGAGAAGCGGGTAAGTTTTCATTGTTGAACAAATTAGATTCTGGAACGGCTTTCCAAGCAAATCGAACTGCAACAGGTTCTTTTACTTTAGGCGAAGTGACTATTATTGTTTTTCCTTCAATTTTTGCTTCGGCAGGATAAAAAACTTGGTCATTTCCTGCAATTTCAAATTCTTTCAAAGTATCTCCTGTTTTCTTTAATCCAGAATCGGCATAATCAAAAAACAATTGTACTTTTTGTTTCTTGATTTTCATATGATTAAAAATAGGCCCTGAATACACCAGTTTATTCTCTCCATACGTTTTAGCTCTTGCGATAAGGGCTAATCTATAACCAACTGTCTGTTTGTCTATTGGATGAATATTTTGTGCATCTCCAACATCCGTTGTAACAACCATTCCGCTGTTTGGTATTGTTTTTAAAGACATTAATTGAGCTTCTCTTATTTCTGCATTTTGTCCTTTATGCGGTGTTATCTGCACATAATAAAATGGAAATTCTCCCTGTTTCCATTCATCTCTCCAGCTTTTTACCATGGTTGGAAATAAATTTCGATACAAATAGGCTTTTCCTGAATTGCTTTCGCCTTGATACCAAATTGCTCCTTTTATCGTGTAGTTTACTAAAGGATGAAGCATAGCGTTGTACAAAACATACGAAGTTTTATTGGGTTCTTTTTTAGGCTTTTTTAATTGTGACTTTGGAGCATTTGCTGCGCTTGCAATTCGTTCGTTTGTAAGTGCTAAATAATATGCTTCCAGCTTTTCTTGATATACTTTTTCGTTTTTTGCATCTTCTTGCAAAATAGGCAGGAAAGCAACATCTTCTTCTAAAACATTTTGCGCTGTCCAAGCTTCGGCTTTGGTGCCGCCCCATGAAGTAGATATTAAACCGATTGGCACGTTTAGTTTTTGATACAAATCTCTTCCAAAGAAGTAGGCTACTGCCGAGAATGTTTTAATACTTTCAGGCGAACAGATTCTCCAGCTTCCTGTAACATCTTCGAGTGGTTTTACTGATGCATTGAGTGCAACTGTAAAAAGTCGGATATTAGGAAAAACAGCATTTTTTACTTCTTCTTCATAGTTTTTAACACCTGTTTTCCAAGTTCCTTCTTCTCTTCCAACAGGAAAAAACATATTTGACTGACCGGAACAAAGCCATACTTCGCCAATAAGAATGTTTTTCAGCGTAATTTTGTTAGAAGCTTCGATTGTTATATTGTATGCTGTTTCTCCTCCTTTTGGAGTATCAACTGTTGTTTTCCAATTTCCTTCGGCATCAGCAGTAACATTTACTGGAAGATTTGACCATCCTAATTGAATGTTTATTTTTTCATTTGGAGAAGCCCATCCCCATAAATTAACTTTTGCATTTTGCTGTAAAACCATATTATCGCTAACTAGAGCTGGAAGTTTTACCTGAGCTGAAAGTGAGAGTTTTGCACTCAAAACCAATAAAAGTAAAAGAATTTTATTTGGATTTTTCATCGTTATTTTTTTTATCTAAGTAACACTTTAAATTTAAATTAGCTGTTCTTTTTTTGCATCCTGTGCTTACCTGTTTTTTTTTTACACATAAAACCTAAAAAAGCTGTCTGAAAAAGACAGCTTTTTAAAAACAAAAAATATATAAAAAAAAATACTAATTACAAATATATTCCTGTTGGGTGCAATTTGTTAAAAAAATTAAACACATCGAAATATAGATTCTATCCTTAATAAAGAAGACAAAAAGAAACACATTTCCTTCACATAGCTATGTATGTGTATTTAAAATAAATGAAATGTCTTTTTTTTAAGCAACAAACCTATGTCTCTATGTGTTAGATAAATTTCGTCCAGTTGATTAATTACTAATCGTAACCTAAATTTTGATCATAAAGTCCTGGAACTGCTAGAAGTTCTTGTAACGGAATTGGATACAATAATGAGTTATTATCGATTGTTCGGATTTTATTCTCAGTATCTTCAGCAATTCTCCAAGCGTTCATAGTAGCCACTGCTTTTCCTGATCTAATTAAATCAAACCATCTTGTTCCTTCTGCAAAAAACTCTTTTCTTCTTTCTTCAAATAATTGATCTAGAGTAATATTTACTGCATTTGCAGGCACACCAGCTCTGGTTCTTACTCTATTAACAATAGCATCAACATCTGCTTGAGTACCGCCGCCGCCATGAAGCGTACATTCTGCCATAAGCATTAAAACATCGGTATAACGAGTGATCATAAAATCAACTCCCCAATCTTCACGTCCGTTTCCATATCTGGCAGGATCAATGTATTTTTTGAAAACCGGCAGGGTGTAACTTCCTTTATAAGTTCCAGAAGCTACAGTATAACTTGTAGCAATACCATAAAGTTGTCTTTTATCAGCGGCTGTAAACAATTTCATGAAACCAGCTGAAATTGGTCTTGCCTCTAAAGCTCCTTGTGCTGATAAATTTACAGAGGCAAAATAAGGTTCGTACCCTAACTCTACCATGAAGTTTCCACCTACAGGTGTCGAAATATTTTGTGTGTAAGAAATAGTCAATACGTTTTCTTTATTAGCGTTTCCTTCAGTTTTAAAAATTGGTTCATAATCTGTACCAAAAGCATATAAACCGCTCAACTTAATATCGTTTAACTGTTGATAGGCTTTGTCCCATTCATTTAAACCTAACATTGCACCGTCAATTCCGTAAGTTGGGCTTGAACGAGTCATATAAACAAGTCCTAAAAGTGCTTTTGCTCCATATTTTGTAACACGTCCGTAATTTGCATTATCATAAGAAGGAAGCAAATCAGGAATTGCCAATTCTAAATCTGAAATAATTAGTTTATAAACATCTGCAACTGCAGTTCTTTTTATTTTTGAAGCTTCGCCGGCAGTCATTGTTCTGTCGATTAATGGCACACGTCCGAACCATCTTAACAAATCAAAATAACAAAATGCCCTAAGAAAACGTGCTTCGGCAGCCATTGCGGTTTTATCGGCTGGATTTGTAAAAATTACATCTCCTTTTTCTGCAATTTTTTCTAATAACTGATTTGCTTTATAGATTGCATTATAATTGGTAAGATATGCTTCTTTCACATAAGTATTTGAACTGATAGAAGTGTAAAAACTATTAATTCCTTCCCAATCTCTTGATGCTGTTGTTGTTGCCATCAAATTATCAGATCTGGTTTCACTTAAATTCATTACTCGGTTTGCATAACCATATACGGTTGCTCCGTGAAAAGCAACAGAATAAGTTGCATTTCTTGCCTGCACAAAATCACCAGGTGTTGCATAAAAATTTTCGATCGTGCCTTGCGATAAAGGCAGCTGAGTCAGCTCATCTGTACAAGATGATTGTGCGAACAACATTAACGCACCTGCTGCTATGAAGATATATTTTTTCATTTTCGTTTAATTAAAATTAATGTTTAGTCCGATAACTAATGATTTTGCCAAAGGCGCTCCACCGTAATCTACAGGTACAGAGAAATCACTATTTGAACTTGCTGAAGTATTTACTGCTTCTGGATTGAAACCAACTTTATATTTGTTCCAGTAGAACCAGTTTTCTCCTGTTACATATAATCTTGCATTATCAATTCTTGTAATCCCTTTTAAGGCTTGTCTTAAATTATATCCAATAGAAATACTTCTGATACTTACATAATCTGATTTGTACAACCAGTCAGAATTAGCTTGATATCCAAAAGAAGTTCTCCAGTTTCCTCTAACTGCAGGATCTACATTTAATGAATTTTCTACAGATCCCATTCCAGTACGGTCAATTGCACGACCCGTTAAACCATAAACCGTTCCTCCGTTTTGACCTTGAACTAAAACATTTAAATCTAAGTCTTTGTATTTAAAACTATTTGTGATTCCCCAAGTGTATTTTGGTGTTGGGTTTCCTAAATCAACACGATCTTCTGAATTGATTTTTTTATCTCCGTTCTGATCTATATATCTAGGATCTCCTAATACTAGTTTATTTCCTCCAATAGTTGTGCCTCCAGTATCAATATCAGCCTGTGTAACTACTCCATTTTGTTTTAATCCAAAAATGGTATACATTGGTTTTCCAACTTCTAGTTTAATAAATGGTACACCTCCGTCAAATGAGTTACTAATTTCAATTTTAGATTGATCTGGTCCTAATGCTACTACTTTATTTTCGTTGTGACTTATGTTTGCAGATGTTCTCCATTCAAAACTTGGTGTCTTAATATTTAATGAATTTAGCTCAAATTCCCAACCTTGATTTTGAACTTCTCCAATGTTTGTAAGGTAAGTAGGGAAACCTGAATCTCCAGGAACAGGAACTCTTAAAAGTAATTCGCTGTTGTTTTTTCTGTAAACTTCAAATGTTCCAGAAAGTCTGTTTTTGATAAATCCAAAATCTACTCCAAGATCTATACTTTTTGATTCTTCCCAATGCAAAGTAGGATTTGGAATTGAAGCTGCTCCTTGACCAATTGCTACTGCACCGCCTATTGAATAATTGAATGTTCCAAGCGTTGCATAAGATCCGTAGCTGCCAATATTATTGCTTCCGTTTGTACCCGCACTTGCTCTAAGTTTCAAATCGCTAAGCCAATTCACCTCTTTTAAAAATGATTCTTGCTTAATTCTCCATCCTAATGAAACGGAGTAAAAATCTCCCCATTTTCTGTCAGAACCAAATTTAGATGAACCGTCACGTCTAATACTTCCTGATAAAATATAACGTTCTTTAAAGTTGTATTGTAAACGTGCGAAGTAAGACAACAACGTACTTTTCTCTGCATTTGTAGAGCCGATTGATCCTGCTGGAAGCGTCTCTATACTTGAACTATTATAAAGTGCTCCTGAAGAAAGTGTTGATTTTGTTATTTCGTATGAGTTGAACGATTGTCCTAAAAGCACATTAAAACTATGGCTTCCGAAAGTTCTGTCATATGTTAACGTATTCTCATTAACGATATTTTGTCTTCTGTAAGTATTATAAGCTCCTCTAATACTCGCTATTACATCATTTGGCGTGTAGCTTTCAGTAGTATTATCAGAGTTATCAAAGTTAATAGTACTTTTTAAAGTAAAACTTTTAGCGAATTGATAACTTGCATATCCAGAAATTAAATTTCTATACATAGAGTTTCTTCCTGTTCTTGCTAAAGCGTTCAACATATTTGTTGTACTGCTTCCCCAGGCGTATCTTGTTGTATATTTTTCTCCAGCAGCATTCGAAGCGCTTTCAAAAACTGGCGTTGCAGTAAGTGCTTTAAACAAGGTATTATCTTTACCTTCAACTCCTGGATCATTTTTAATAGAATATGAAGGCGCTAAATTAATTCCCATTTTAAAGCTTTCTGATAGTTTCACGTCAACATTTGCTCTTGCTGAGAATAATGAATAATCTGTACCTACAATGTATCCCGTATTTTTTTGATAATTGGCAGATACATAATAATTTACAGCATCTGTAGCTCCAGAAGCAGATAATTGATAGTTATTGAATTCTCCTGTGCGGAAAACTTTATCCTGCCAATCGATATAATCTAATCCTGGATGTCCCGGAATATCCCATCTGTCATCGTACAAATAAGTATAATATCTTGTATTTGCTGTTGTAAGCGGTGCTGTTGGATTTTTTAAATTGTAAGCTGCAATACGTTCTGCATTTGATTGGCTTGCAGATGCTCCTGCTATTCCTGAACCTACCCATTGTGCATCAATCATTGTTTTAGCTCTGTCGATCCATCCTTGAGACGAAAGCATATCCACACGGTTAGCTTCTTTATTTACCCCGCCGTACATATTAAAAGTAAATTTTGTTTTACCTTTTTTACCTTTTTTAGTGGTAATAATCACAACCCCATTTGAAGCTCTCGAACCATAAATTGCAGCCGCTGCAGCATCTTTTAATACTTCGATGGAAGCCACATCATTTGGATTCATGTTGTCTAGCGGACTTCCGTTTGAGAATGATCCGTTACTGTTGCTTCCTTCGGTATAAATTGGAAATCCATCAACAACATACAAAGGCTCATTTCCAGCTGTGATCGAACCAGCTCCTCTAATTTCAATACTAAAAGGCTGTCCTGGCAATCCAGTAGTTTGTTTTACACGAACTCCCGCAACCTGACCAATCAAACCTTGGTCGATTCTCGAAATCGGACGTTCTGTAAAATTCTCTGTTTTAATTCCAGAAATCGCACCGGTAGTTAGTTTTTTCTTTTGTGTGCCGTAACCAATAACTACGACTTCATTCAGGCTTGAGCTCTCTGCATCTAGTGAAACATTATAGCTTGCTGCAGTGCCAATTTTTATTTCCTGCTTTACAAATCCCACAAACGAAAATACTAAAGTCTCTCCCGGAGCGGCATTAATACTGTATTTTCCATCAAAATCAGTACTTGTAGATCTATTCGTTCCCTTGACAATTACATTTACGCCGGGTATTGATAATTTGGCTGGGTCAGTAACGGTTCCTGTAACTGTTTTTCCTTGCGCATAACCTGATGAATACACTAGTACACATAAGGCTATAATCAGCAAAAGATTAAGCTTGTTTTTCATAAAAAGTTAAATTTGGTTAGGTAATTAGTTCAAACCAAATTTATTTAGAAGCGACTTTCACAGCATCCTGTAGTATCCTGTTAGCTTTCAATATATTACAAAATTTCATTAAGTTTACTTTAACAAAAAACAACTCAACTGCTTGATTTACAACCGATAATTACACACAAAACACACAAATACATTATACTAAATTTTAGTAAATTATTTTTTCACTATTCGTATTTTTTCACACAAATTAATATCAATTAAAAAACTTTATAACTTATTTGTTGATAATTTAATTTTTACAATATTCAATAAAAACAGGACGCAACAGGATAGCATTTTAATGGGTTGCTTATACTTTTACTTTTGTACAGAGAATTTTAAATATGTTTTTATGAATTCTGTTTTTACAAAAAATTAATAAATTTTAGTAACAGGTAAATCTTTTAGATCAATAATGAAACAACTTCAAACATTCTGCTTTATTACCTTATTTTTTATTTGTAATTACAACCTTTCTGCGCAGGACAGCAATACTCCACCGTGGCCTAAATCTACAAACATAAATCAGCCTTGGACACGCTGGTGGTGGATGGGAAGTGCTGTTGATAAGCCAAATTTAAAAAAGACTTTAATAGATTTTAATAAAGCAGGAATTGGCGGTGTAGAAATCACTCCTATCTATGGTGTAAAAGGAGAAGAAAGTAATTATATAGATTATCTTTCTCCAAAGTGGATGGAAATGCTGGATTACACTATTCAGACCGCTGACAGCCTGAAAATGCAGGTCGATATGGTTTTAGGCACTGGATGGCCTTATGGCGGATCACATGTTACTCTGCCATATGCTGCAACTAAACTTATTGTTGAAAAATATCCGCTTAAAAAAAATGAAACTTTCGATCGAAACATAACGCTTGACAGCAGTAAAGAAAAAACTCCTGCTGAACTTTTATATGTTGTAGCTTACGGAAGCGACGGCTCTTATATAAATTTAACAGACAATCTCGAAAAAAACAAAGCAGCTTCAAAAGATAAAGGAATTGAGGGATCTGCAATTAAGCTTCCAAATAAAATGGAACCAAACCGATTAAACTGGAAAGCCAAACAAACCAATTATACCATTTATGCTATATTTAGCGGTAAAACAGGACAACAGGTAAAAAGAGCCGCTCCTGGAGGAAAAGGCTATACTTTAGATCATTATTCAGCAGAAGCTTTAAATGCCTATGTAATTCCTTTTAACAATGCTTTTAAGGGGCGAGAAGGAAAAATAAGAGCTGTTTTTAATGACAGTTTTGAAGTTTACGGAACCGATTTTACACCTAATTTCTTTGAAGAATTTCAAAAATTAAGAGGTTACGATTTAAAAAAACAGCTTTCGATTTTACTGAATGAAACTGATAATGAAATTGGAAATCGAATTAGAAGCGATTATCGTCAGACTATTGCTGATTTATTACTCAATAAGTTTGATAAATCATGGACAAACTGGGCGCACTCAAAAAATTTTAAAACAAAACTGCAGGCACATGGTTCACCAGGTAATTTAATAGATTTGTACGCATCTGCTGATATTCCAGAATGCGAAACTTTTGGCTCTATGCCATTTGATATTCCGGGTTTTCGACGTGAGAAAGAAGATATTCGTGAAGGTGATGCTGATCCAGTAATGCTAAAATTTGCATCGTCGGCAGCACATATTTCAGGGAAAAATTTAGTCTCTTCTGAAACTTTCACGTGGCTGAGAGAACATTTTAAAACCGCACTTTCACAATGCAAACCCGAAGCCGAAGATTTAATGCTAAATGGTGTTAATCATATTTTTCTTCATGGCTCTACTTACTCTCCAACTCGCGCTGCATGGCCGGGATGGGAATTTTATGCCTCTGTTAATTTTAATACTAATAATACAATTTGGGAAGATGCTCCCGCTTTGTTTTCCTATATTTCAAATTGCCAATCGATGCTTCAACAAGGAAAATCTGATAATGAAATCCTTCTTTATTGGCCCATATTTGATACTTGGGATAAATTTCAAAACGGAAATTTATTTTATCAATTCAAAATACACTCTTTATCAGAATGGCTGTACGGAACTTCTTTCTATGAAACTACAAAAAACCTGATGAAAAAAGGATATAGTGTTGATTTTATCTCGGATAATTTTATCACCGAAGCAACAGTTGCAAATGGGAATTTAATAGTTTCTGGAGTGCGCTATAAATCATTGATTATTCCATCTTGCAAAAAAATGCCGTTTGCAACCATGCAAAAACTAATCGAACTAAAAAAGGCTGGTGCAGTAATCCTATTTGAAGGTCTGCCGGAATCTGTTCCAGGTTTCAATGATTATAAAAAGCAAGAACAAAATCTTCAAAATCTTTTAACCTCAAATAAAAATAAAATTGAACCAGTTTCTGATGTTTTAAAAACTTTAGAAAACTTCAAAATTGAGCCTGAAAATCTTGTAAATACAGGACTAAAATTCATTCGACGAGATGTTGACGGTGAAAAAATTTATTATGTAGTAAATCACACTACAAAAATAATAGATGATTTTATTCCGCTGCAAATTGAAAATAAAGAAGTTGTTATTTTTGATCCTTTAACAAAAGCATACGGCAATGCTCAAGTTGACAAAAAGAACGGAATAACTTATGTTAAAATAAAAATAGAACCTGGGCAATCCTATTTTTTAAAGACGGAGAATACCGCTTCTCAAAAAAAATGGAAATATTATGAAAAGGTATCGCCACAAACCTCTTTAACAGGAACTTGGAAATTAACTTTTGAAAAAGGCGGGCCGCAATTACCACAAAGCACTACACTTACCAACTTAGAATCTTGGACAAAATTAAACTCTGAAGCCGAAGCTTTTTCAGGCACAGCTGCTTATGTGCTGCAATTTGAGAATCCAAACCCTAAAGTAAGTCATTGGAGTCTTGATCTTGGCGATGTTCGAGAAAGTGCCAAGGTGTGGATAAATAATGATTTTGTTGGTACTGCTTGGTCTGTTCCTTATAAATTGAACATTCAAAAACTAAAACCGGGTAAAAATATTTTGAAAATTGAAGTCACTAATCTTCCTGCAAACAGAATAAGAGATATGGAACTGAAAGGACAAGAATGGAAAATCTTCCATGAAATAAATATGGTTGACAAAGATTATAAAAAATTTGATGCAACAAAATGGAATCCAATGCCATCCGGACTTATAGGACCAGTAACACTGACACCTTTAAAAGAACTAAACTAACTATATAACTATCTATTAAAAAATGAAAAAACTACTCTTTCTTTCACTTCTATTTGTTTTCTCGCTGAGCAGCTTAAGCGCTCAAGAGTCGTTTGATAAAAAACAGGTACTGCAGCAAATGATACTTGCAAATGATTATTTTATGCAAAAATGGCCTGATACCGGAAAAACTATAATTACAAACAAAGAACGCCCAAGCAACATTTGGACTCGAGGGGTATATTACGAAGGATTAATGGCTCTGCATGAAATTTATCCTAAAGATTCATTTTATGATTATGCTTATGCATGGGCTGAATTTCATAAATGGGGATTTAATGGCGGTAACGTAACCCGAAACGCTGACAATTACTGCGCTGCACAAACTTATATCGATTTGTATAATTTAGAACCTGATTCTAAAAAGCTCAAAAATACAAAGGCAAACATTAATATGCTTTTAAACACTCCTCAGGTAAATGACTGGTCATGGATTGATGCTATTCAAATGGGAATGCCTGTTTTTGCAAAAATGGGAGTTTTAGAAAAAGACAATCGTTATTTTGAAAAAATGTATGAAATGTATATGTTCTCTAGAAACAAACATGGAGACAATGGTTTATTCAACCCAAAAGAAGGTTTATGGTGGCGTGATGCAGATTTTGATCCGCCCTACAAAGAACCAAATGAAAAAAACTGCTACTGGAGCCGTGGAAATGGATGGGTAATTGCAGCACTGGCAAAGGTTTTAACTATTATTCCAGAAAATGCTCCGCATAGAGATCAATATGTAAAAGATTTGAAGGTCATGGCGGCTGCACTAGTTCCCATACAAAGAGCAGACGGATTTTGGAATGTGAGTCTGCATGATCCAACAAATTTTGGAGAAAAAGAAACTTCCGGAACCGCACTATTTATTTACGGAATAGCATATGGAATAAATAACGGTGTTTTAAAAAGAGAAACTTATTTACCTGTAATTCAAAAAGCGTGGAAAGCCATAACGACTGAGAGTCTTCATGCAAATGGTTTTTTAGGTTATTTACAATCTACAGGGAAAGAACCTAAAGACGGTCAGCCATTATCGTATGATAAAATCCCTGATTTTGAAGATTACGGTTTAGGATGTTTTTTACTGGCAGGATCAGAAATTTATAAACTAAAATAATAAGAAACGGGCATATTAAAATATGCCCGTTTCTTTATTTCCTTTTCAAGATGCAGATTATGACATTTGAAATAAAGCCTTTTGAAAACTATTAAACTGCATCTGAGTAATACTTGGATTTGAAAATGCAATTTCTGGCAGTTTAGGCATCAAGTCTGATTTATTTTTGAAATACGCTTTTAAATCTCTAAATATTTCTGTTCTGCTTTTTGTAATATCAACTAAACAAAGATTTTTTATATCTTCTAGAAAAAACAGACCGCTCAAAAGACTCTTATTAGAGAAACAAATCATAACATTTGTACCTTTTTTATCTAATTTTAAAAAATCGATTAATTCTGATTTTTCATAAATAACAAAAATAGAACGATCAAA
The DNA here is from genome assembly GCF_002217355.1 of Flavobacterium oncorhynchi. Lineage (GTDB taxonomy): Bacteria > Bacteroidota > Bacteroidia > Flavobacteriales > Flavobacteriaceae > Flavobacterium > Flavobacterium oncorhynchi. Next base: position 84,828 of record NZ_MUHA01000019.1, read on the forward strand.
ATCTTTCGATTTCTCTTCATTTTTTAATAAAAAAGAATCCTCTGAAAATTCAAATTCATCTTTGAATTTTCTTTTAAACATTTTTAAAAAAACTTTCTTATTATCACGCACTAAAACTCTCTCTTTCTTAATCATCTTTCTTAAAATTATCTATTAAATACTTTTTATATCCCGTGTAATTATACTTTTACAACATGAATTACATTGTTTTCTACAAATGAAATCAACTCGTCTATATTCCTTTCGTTAGTCTTTTTATTTGAAATAGAAATAATGTATCCATTTCGCTCTTTAAAATAGAGAAATAAAAACTTCTTCGTTAATATTGCTTTTTCAATTTTACTCCATTTATGTGTGAAATTGCCAAACGGCGAATAAATGTAAATGAAGTAGTCTGTAAAGCTGATTTTATACTTATTTTTAACCTTTTCAGATTGTAACTTTTTTGCCAGTCGAAAAATGATTTCACAAATTGAATTAACAAAAGAATATTGGATCATTAAAAAAATTATAATCAAAGCCAAGCTTCTAATTATCCATTCTACAAGATCATCTTGTATGTTTAAGTCAAGAAAAATCAAAATAAATAATACAACTCCAAAAAACAGTAAAATCCAATTTCTATAAATATTTTTAAAATACATTTCATTCAATTTTTGTATTTCAGAAACATTCAATTCAAATTGCAATGAAAAATTAGAAGTTTTCATACTTATAGAAATAAAATTTGCAAGCTGTATTTGTTTTCAACAAGCAAAATTATAACAAACTTCAAGGTGCACTTGACCACTTTAAGACATAATATTATCAAAATAAGACTTTAATTAAGTGAAAAATCAATTGTAAGAAACATTATACCATGAAAAATAAAATTTATCGTACAAAACAAGTTATAAAATAGCCTGTATAAGTTAAAAAAACATCATAATAAGTCATAATTAAAAACCATATTTATTTTATTTTCAAATAGTTAAAGAAATAACATATTTAATATCTCTACCTCAAAAAAATAATTACTTTTGCCGAAATCTCAAACTTAAAAAAAAACCTATTTCTTACAAAATGAAGTCTGAATTAACTGAAAAAACACTTAAGGAACGGGTTAAAGAACTAAC
>NZ_MUHA01000002.1 GCF_002217355.1 Flavobacterium oncorhynchi
AATAAGAGTAATAGAGTCGTAAGATTCGAAAAGAACCGATAGATAAATCATCGCAATATAATATTAAAATATACGATGAAGAGTTTGATCCTGGCTCAGGATGAACGCTAGCGGCAGGCTTAACACATGCAAGTCGAGGGGTATATGTCTTCGGATATAGAGACCGGCGCACGGGTGCGTAACGCGTATGCAATCTACCTTTTACAGAGGGATAGCCCAGAGAAATTTGGATTAATACCTCATAGTATTATTGAGTGGCATCACTTAATAATTAAAGTCACAACGGTAAAAGATGAGCATGCGTCCCATTAGCTAGTTGGTAAGGTAACGGCTTACCAAGGCAACGATGGGTAGGGGTCCTGAGAGGGAGATCCCCCACACTGGTACTGAGACACGGACCAGACTCCTACGGGAGGCAGCAGTGAGGAATATTGGACAATGGGCGCAAGCCTGATCCAGCCATGCCGCGTGCAGGATGACGGTCCTATGGATTGTAAACTGCTTTTGTACGAGAAGAAACACTGCTTCGTGAAGCAGCTTGACGGTATCGTAAGAATAAGGATCGGCTAACTCCGTGCCAGCAGCCGCGGTAATACGGAGGATCCAAGCGTTATCCGGAATCATTGGGTTTAAAGGGTCCGTAGGCGGTTTAGTAAGTCAGTGGTGAAAGCCCATCGCTCAACGGTGGAACGGCCATTGATACTGCTGAACTTGAATTATTAGGAAGTAACTAGAATATGTAGTGTAGCGGTGAAATGCTTAGAGATTACATGGAATACCAATTGCGAAGGCAGGTTACTACTAATTGATTGACGCTGATGGACGAAAGCGTGGGGAGCGAACAGGATTAGATACCCTGGTAGTCCACGCCGTAAACGATGGATACTAGCTGTTGGGCGCAAGTTCAGTGGCTAAGCGAAAGTGATAAGTATCCCACCTGGGGAGTACGTTCGCAAGAATGAAACTCAAAGGAATTGACGGGGGCCCGCACAAGCGGTGGAGCATGTGGTTTAATTCGATGATACGCGAGGAACCTTACCAAGGCTTAAATGTAGATTGACCGGTTTGGAAACAGATCTTTCGCAAGACAATTTACAAGGTGCTGCATGGTTGTCGTCAGCTCGTGCCGTGAGGTGTCAGGTTAAGTCCTATAACGAGCGCAACCCCTGTTGTTAGTTGCCAGCGAGTCAAGTCGGGAACTCTAACAAGACTGCCAGTGCAAACTGTGAGGAAGGTGGGGATGACGTCAAATCATCACGGCCCTTACGCCTTGGGCTACACACGTGCTACAATGGCCGGTACAGAGAGCAGCCACTGGGCGACCAGGAGCGAATCTATAAAACCGGTCACAGTTCGGATCGGAGTCTGCAACTCGACTCCGTGAAGCTGGAATCGCTAGTAATCGGATATCAGCCATGATCCGGTGAATACGTTCCCGGGCCTTGTACACACCGCCCGTCAAGCCATGGAAGCTGGGGGTGCCTGAAGTCGGTGACCGCAAGGAGCTGCCTAGGGTAAAACTGGTAACTAGGGCTAAGTCGTAACAAGGTAGCCGTACCGGAAGGTGCGGCTGGAACACCTCCTTTCTAGAGCCTCAAATGTTAGTGCTTGCACACGTTGAGGAAACAAGATGATTATTTATAGGATTCTGAATTGGAGATTGTATTACTCTTGCTGTTAATTTAAAACATAATGAAAAATTAAGTAAAACAGAGTCTCGTAGCTCAGCTGGTTAGAGTACTACACTGATAATGTAGGGGTCGGCAGTTCGAGTCTGCCCGGGACTACTATTTAACTTAAAAAAAAGGAAATTTTAGAGGTTGAGACCTTATGAGCAATAATTCATAACTCATAACTAATAACTCATCACTAAGAAAATGGGGGATTAGCTCAGCTGGCTAGAGCGCCTGCCTTGCACGCAGGAGGTCAACGGTTCGACTCCGTTATTCTCCACTGATTCGCCCAGGCGAATAAAAGTTCATTGACATATTGAGATAAGAAAATAATAAAAAGTAGAAAGCGTTTTTTACAATTTATTGTAAAAGACAAAAAAAAACGGTCATAATTGATATTATGATTGGTACAATAAGCAAAATAAGGGCGTATGGGGGATGCCTAGGCTCTCAGAGGCGAAGAAGGACGTGATAAGCTGCGAAAAGCTGCGGGGACTGGCACACACAGATTGATCCGCAGATATCCGAATGGGGCAACCCACTATGTTGAAGACATAGTACACCGATAGGTGGGCAAACCCGCTGAACTGAAACATCTAAGTAGGCGGAGGAGAAGAAAACAAAAGTGATTCCGTAAGTAGTGGCGAGCGAACGCGGATTAGCCCAAACCAATGTTGTTACGGCAATGTTGGGGTTGTAGGACCACGACATTTTATGTACAAGGAACCGGAAGTTACTGGAAAGTGACGCCATAGAGAGTGATAGCCTCGTATGGGTAACAAGTATAATAGATAGTGGTATCCTGAGTAGGGCGGGGCACGTGAAACCCTGTCTGAATTTGGCGGGACCATCCGCTAAGGCTAAATACTCCTGAGAGACCGATAGTGAACCAGTACCGTGAGGGAAAGGTGAAAAGAACCGTGAATAACGGAGTGAAATAGATCCTGAAACCATACGCTTACAAGCGGTCGGAGCCCTTTCGTGGGGTGACGGCGTGCCTTTTGCATAATGAGCCTACGAGTTAACGTTGCTGGCAAGGTTAAGTGATTAAGTCACGGATCCGTAGCGAAAGCGAGTCTGAATAGGGCGCTTTAGTCAGTAGTGTTAGACGCGAAACCGTGTGATCTACCCATGGGCAGGTTGAAGCTGTGGTAACACACAGTGGAGGACCGAACCGGTTGACGTTGAAAAGTCTTCGGATGACCTGTGGGTAGGGGTGAAAGGCCAATCAAACTCGGAAATAGCTCGTACTCCCCGAAATGCATTTAGGTGCAGCGCTGATGATAGTTATATAGAGGTAGAGCTACTGATTGGATGCGGGGGCTTCACCGCCTACCAATTCCTGACAAACTCCGAATGCTATATAATGTTTCACAGCAGTGAGGGCTTGGGTGCTAAGGTCCAAGTCCGAGAGGGAAAGAACCCAGACCATCAGCTAAGGTCCCCAAATATATGCTAAGTTGAAAGAACGAGGTTTGTCTGCCCAGACAGCTAGGATGTTGGCTTGGAAGCAGCCATTCATTTAAAGAGTGCGTAACAGCTCACTAGTCGAGCGGACGAGCATGGATAATAATCGGGCATAAGCATATTACCGAAGCTATGGATTTACAGTTTACTGTAAGTGGTAGGGGAGCATTCCAGCAGGGTTGAAGGTGTATCGTAAGGTATGCTGGACTGGCTGGAAAAGAAAATGTAGGCATAAGTAACGATAATGCGGGCGAGAAACCCGCACACCGAAAAACTAAGGTTTCCACAGCTATGCTAATCAGCTGTGGGTTAGTCTGGTCCTAAGGCGAACCCGAAAGGGACAGTCGATGGCTAACGGGTTAATATTCCCGTACTACTAATTACTGTGATGGGGTGACGGAGTGATGAAAGCGCCGCGAACTGACGGAATAGTTCGTTAAAGTACCTAGCTATAGGCTCTCTAGGCAAATCCGGAGAGTTTGGTGAAATACGATAGTACTCGGAGTCTTCGGACAAAGAGATAGTGCGCCTAAGGGCTTCCAAGAAAAACCTCTAAACTTCAGGTAATTAGTACCAGTACCGTAAACCGACACAGGTAGTTGAGGAGAGAATCCTAAGGTGCTCGAGAGATTCATGGCTAAGGAATTAGGCAAAATAGACCTGTAACTTCGGGAGAAAGGTCGCCAGCAGCAATGCTGGCCGCAGTGAAGAGGTCCAGGCGACTGTTTATCAAAAACACAGGGCTCTGCAAAATCGTAAGATGAAGTATAGGGCCTGACACCTGCCCGGTGCTGGAAGGTTAAGAGGAGATGTTATCTTCGGAGAAGCATTGAATTGAAGCCCCAGTAAACGGCGGCCGTAACTATAACGGTCCTAAGGTAGCGAAATTCCTTGTCGGGTAAGTTCCGACCTGCACGAATGGTGTAACGATCTGGACACTGTCTCAGCCATGAGCTCGGTGAAATTGTAGTAACGGTGAAGATGCCGTTTACCCGCAGTGGGACGAAAAGACCCTGTGCACCTTTACTATAGCTTAGTATTGACCTTGGATAAATGATGTGTAGGATAGGTTGGAGACTATGAAGCGGCGTCGCCAGGCGTTGTGGAGTCATTGTTGAAATACAACCCTTTGTTTATCTGAGGCCTAACTCTTCGATGAAGAGGACAGTGCTTGGTGGGTAGTTTGACTGGGGTGGTCGCCTCCAAAAGAGTAACGGAGGCTTCTAAAGGTTCCCTCAGTACGCTTGGTAACCGTGCGTAGAGTGCAATGGCATAAGGGAGCTTGACTGAGAGACATACAGGTCGATCAGGTACGAAAGTAGAGCATAGTGATCCGGTGGTTCCGCATGGAAGGGCCATCGCTCAAAGGATAAAAGGTACGCCGGGGATAACAGGCTGATCTCCCCCAAGAGCTCATATCGACGGGGGGGTTTGGCACCTCGATGTCGGCTCGTCACATCCTGGGGCTGGAGAAGGTCCCAAGGGTTGGGCTGTTCGCCCATTAAAGTGGCACGCGAGCTGGGTTCAGAACGTCGTGAGACAGTTCGGTCTCTATCTACTGTGGGCGTTAGAAATTTGAGTGGATCTGATTCTAGTACGAGAGGACCGAATTGGACTAACCTCTAGTGTATCTGTTGTCCCGCCAGGGGCACCGCAGAGTAGCTACGTTGGGAAGGGATAAGCGCTGAAAGCATATAAGCGCGAAACCCACCACAAGATGAGATTTCTTTTAAGGATCGTGGAAGATGACCACGTTGATAGGCTATAGATGTAAAGGCAGTAATGTCATAGTCGAGTAGTACTAATAATCCGTAAGCTTATGTACACCCTTTTCCTCCCGAGCAATCGGGAGGAAGAAACTTTCTAAAAATAGTAAATAAAAGTACTTTTCTTTATCTCAGTATGTTAAGATATTTTTTAATTGATAATTAACAATTTACAATTGATAATTAATAATTAAAAGTTGCCTAAAGCAACTAACAACCTTAAGGTGGTTATTGCGGCGGGGCTCACCTCTTCCCATCCCGAACAGAGTAGTTAAGCCCGCCTGCGCAGATGGTACTGCAATTTTGTGGGAGAGTATGTCGTCGCCTTTCTTTTAA
>NZ_MUHA01000020.1 GCF_002217355.1 Flavobacterium oncorhynchi
TAATCTGGAAAATCTGCGTGAGAAAATACAGCCACAGATTGAAAGAATTAAAATGGATTTTTTTTGCCACGAATTACACAAATTAAAGTTGCTTAATCTGCGTGAAATAAAATAATTCGTGAAAATTAGTGGCAGATAAAGTGACAAATTAAAGTAGCAATGAAAAGTAGTTTACAATGGGCAAGAATGTTTTTTGTATCTTTATTCATAGGATGAAATAGAAGTTTGGGTGTCAAACTTTTTTCTGAAAGAATAAAACAAAAGAGCTCAATTCTAAAAGTAACTATGATGACAGTAACTACAGAGCAGAATAATGAAGCGATAAAAAAGGTGTTACCCATTATTTTAGCGACTTCTATTTTTATGCAGATGCTGGATTCGACAATTTTGAATACTTCGCTGCCTTCTATTGCTAAAGATCTGCATGAGTCTCCGCTCGATATGCAAAATGCAATTATCAGTTATGTTTTAACTTTGGCACTTTTTATGCCGGTAAGTGGTTTTCTATCGGATAAATTTGGTACTAAGAAGGTTTTTATTTTTGCTTTGTTTTTGTTCAGTCTTGGTTCTTTGTTTTGCTCACTTTCTCAGAATTTAACACATTTAGTTTTAGCGCGAATCGTTCAAGGTGTCGGCGGAAGTTTGATGACACCCGTAGGAAAACTGGCACTCATTAAAACATTTCCTAAAAAGGAATTACTTAAGGCGATGAACTTTGCCATAATCCCTGCTTTAATTGGGCCGGTTTTAGGACCTTTGGTAGGAGGTTATATGGTTGATTATTTGTCGTGGCATTGGATTTTTTTGATCAATATTCCGTTTGGACTTATCGGAATTCTTTTAAGTTTGAAATATATGCCCAATTATAAATCTAAGATTATTGATTTTGATTTAAAAGGTTTTTTCATTTTTGCAGCGGCTTCACTTTTATTGTCTATTTCGTTGGAATTATTTGGTAATACGGTTCGTGTTTCGCCGGTTTTAGTAATATTAATGTCAGGATTTTTAATGCTGTATTGGTATTATCGCCATGCGTCAAAAGATAATAATCCTATTTTTCCTTTAAATTTATTTCAAGTACGAACGTTTCGAGTAGGTATAGTTGGCAATTTGGCAACACGTTTAGGGATTAGTTCCGTTCCGTTATTATTACCTATGATGATTCAGATCGCTTACGGACAATCTGCTGTGGTATCTGGATGGATTGTGGCGCCTATGGCTCTCACTGCCATGTTTGGAAAATCGGCTGTGATTGGTATTTTGAACCGATTTGGTTATCGAAAAACGCTAATGGTGAATACTTTTATTATTGGTGTTTTAATTTGTTGCATGGCTATTCCATCTATTCATACTTCAATATATTGGTACGTTCCTATTATTGCGGTATTAGGTTTCTTTAACTCGATACAATTTACTTCGATGAATTCAATTTCTATTGCCGATTTAAGGCAATATCATACAAGCAGCGGTAATTCATTAATTTCGGTAAATCAGCAATTGGCGATTGGGTTTGGTATCGCTTTCGGATTACTGGTTCTTAAAATATTTCAAGGAGATTTAAAACTTATTCATAACGAAATTCATAATGCATTTAGATACACTTTTCTAGTGGTAGGCTCTTTAACTATTTTATCTGGATTGGTTTTTAGAAGACTGCATTTTAAAGATGGCGACAATTTGAAACCAGCCGATTAATACTAAATAAAAGCCTGTAAATTTTTAGTTTACAGGCGTTTTAAAATTTGAGAACAATTTTGTTTAACTGCCGGATTTAATAAAATTTAGATAATTTTCTTCTGATTCAAAATAAGCGACATTTCCTTCTTCATTTAACGAAATAATATAAGCGGAAGCTTTATCCACTTTTTTTCCGGTATGTGGATCTACAGCTGTTCGAACACTTTCTTCGTTTGAAATTCGTTCTACACACATATTGCAGCAGCCGTAATACATTTTTCCTTCAAACGGAACTTCCATTTGTTTTTTGCCCATATGAATGTTGTTTACCATGCAGACTTCATCATTAGTTACATGAATTCCTTTTGATGCAGCAAAGGTTTCTTTTACAGGTAGTTCAATGCTTTTTTGCGCAATAGTTTCTTGTTTTTTCTCTTGTTTTTGACATGATGCGATTACCAGAGCTATTACTCCGATAATAAGATATTTATTTACTCTTTTCATTTTTTTGTTTTTTTAATATTTGTTCCTTCTAGTATTTCTTCAGTAGCTTTCATTAAAATTTTATCTTCTTCATTCAGTTCACCAAAAACTTCAACTTGATCGGCTAAAGCACGCCCTTTGGTTACAGGAATATTTTTAGTCAGACTGTTTTCAATTCGAATTACATAAACGCCTGTATTACTTTCTACCAATGCTGTTTTTGGCACAAAAAAAGTAGCTTCATTTGCCTGCAGCGGAAGCATGGCTTCTGCAACCATTAATGGTTTTAGCTCTTTATGAGTCTGCATAATATCGGCTTCAATTTTCTCAGAACGAAGTTTGAAATCTAAGACTCCCGATTTACGTGAAATTTTGGCCATGTACTTTTTATTAGGAATAGAATTTATCTTAAAATGAATTGAATCGCCCAATTTTAAATATGGTGTATTGGCTTCTGGTATCGAAAGTGAAATACGCAGTTTTTTGTTGTCTTGTATAACTAATAATGGCTTGTCTGAACCTTTACCCATTGGACCTACATACGAACCTAAATCTACATTTCGTTCTGCAACAATTCCGTTAAACGGCGCTCTGATTATCAAATAATCGTTCATAACTTGTATTTCCTGATAGGCCGATTTTGCAGCTTCGAGTTGTGCTTGATCAGATAATTTTCGGGCTGTTATTTGATCTAAAGCATCTTTTGCAATAGCTCCTTTTGTTTCATTAGCCTTAAACATTCTGTCATAATTCGATTTTGTTGCAATATATATAGCTTCCTGCGCTTTCCATTTTGATTTAGCTGCAGCTAATTGTGCTTGAATTTCGGGTGCTTCCAAAACCATGATAACTTGCCCCGCAGTAACTGTTGAACCAATATCTACGGACATCTTTTTTACATAACTGTTGACTTTTGCATAAATAGAAGTTTCTCGATCAGAGATTAATTCGCCTGCAAGTTTTAAGGGAACTAATGGATTGCTTTTCTTTATAGAAATAGTTTCAAAACTTTGCATCATCATTGGCATTGCTGCCATTTTTTCTTCTTTTTGAGGTGTTGAATTGCACGATGCAAATACAATTCCTATTAAGATATAATATACTATTTTCATGATTTATTTTTCTAATGTTATATAATGAATGCTGTTTTCGTCTTCAGGATCTAGTGAAGATGATTGTGTAGATGTTTTGTTTTGTATCCATACAAATACTAATGGTAACAGAAGCAGTACACTAAACGAAGAAGCAATAAGACCTCCAATTACAGCTCTTCCTAAAGGAGCAACTTGGTCACCGCCTTCGCCATGTCCAATTGCCATTGGAAGCATTCCTGCAATCATGGCTAATGTAGTCATGATAATAGGACGAATACGCAATGATGCTGCCTGAATGGCTGAACTTAGAGCATCACCATTTTGTAAACGAAGCGATTCTGCATTACTAATTAATAATACGGCATTTGCAATTGATACTCCCACAGACATAATGATTCCCATATACGATTGCAGGTTTAATGTCGATCCCGTAAGTTTCATTAAAAGCAATGAACCTAAAATTACAAAGGGTACTGTTGTTAAAATAACCAACGATACTTTGAAAGATTGAAAATTGGCAGTCAGCATCAAGAAGATAACAATAACGGCGATTAGTAATCCTGTTGCTAAACTGTTCATCGTTTCATCGAGTACAGGAAGCATTCCAGAGACTTGAATGTTTACTCCTTTTGGTAATTCTCCAAGAGATTCTATTGCAGCTTGTACATCTTTTTGAGCACGTCCAAGATCTGCATCATGAATATTTGCTGTTACTGGAGTGTAAGCCATTGTTCCAAGGTTATAACTTTCGCCTAACACTTTGGTTGGTGTAATTGTGGCAACATCACCAAGAACTGGGCGGTCTGAATTTTTTCCTAACGGAACATTCATTAGCTCATCTTTGGTATTTAGAATATTTTGCGGCGTTTGTACTTGCACATCATAAGCGATTCCCATCATTCCGCCAACCCACATATTTTTGCTGGTATAACGAGAAGAGGCGGTGATTGGAACTAACGAACGCGCGATGTCTTGCGCATCAATTCCTAATTGAGCAGCTCTTACACGATCAATATTAATATCAAAAGCTGGATAGTTTAAAGACTGCGGAATTTGTTGATCTCGCAAATAGTCAATCTCTTTTAGTTTAGCCAAAAGTTTATTGGCATACATAACGTTCATCTTTTTCATCATTCCCGAAAAACGGACTTCGATAGGCGTATTGGTTCCTTGACTTAGTATTTTTTCGGTAAGTTCTATTGGTTCGAAAGAAAAATGCAATTCAGGCATTTTCTCTTTCATATGTTTACGAATGACTTCTTTTAAAGCATTGGTATTTCCATCATAATCTTTTAAAGCAATTTGCATCAATGCTTCGTGCGGACCTGCATTGTATAAGTAAATCGGACTTACTGCAAACGAAGAAGGATGCTGGCCAATAAACACAGATGAAATGCTAATATGTTCTTTGCCAATAACGGTTTCGAGTTCTTTTAAAACTTGCTTTATTTTTAGTTCTGTTTTTTCAATTCGAGTGCCTTCAGGAGCTTTTATACGTACTTGAAACTGACTTGAATTTACGGTTGGCAATACATCTTTTCCTGTAATGTTATACATTAAGAATACACTAAGCGCGGCAATAATGAAACTTGCAATTAATATTGGTTTTCGCTTTGGCATGATAGATTGTAAGAACTTTACAAAACGATTTTTAAAACCATCAAATTTGTCTTCTTTGTGCGAGTGGTTTTCATTGCTTTTCATTAACCAGTTTGCCAACACAGGAACAAATGTCTGCGATAGAATAAAAGAGAATATCATCGAAAAACCAATTGCCAATGCTAATGGCATAAATAAGGAACCAGGTATGCCGGTCATCATAAATGCTGGCGCAAATACAGCAAGAATACACAATAAAATCAATAGTTTAGGAAATGCAATTTCTTTACAAGCATCTAAGATTGCTTTGGATTTTGTTTTTCCCATTGCTAAATGCTGATGGATATTTTCGATCGTAACCGTACTCTCATCAACCAAAATACCTATGGCTAATGCTAATCCAGATAATGACATAATATTGATACTTTGTCCAAATAATTTTAGGAATAATACTCCTGATATAATTGAAATTGGAATTGTAAGCACGACTATTAAAGCAGCTCTTTTGTCATTTAAAAATAATAATACCATTAGTCCCGTTAACACGGCACCCAAAACGCCTTCGGTAATTAAACTTTTTACGGCATTAATTACATAAACAGATTGATCAAATTCATAGGAAATAGTTACATCATCTGGTAAATTGTTCTGAATGGCGGGAATCGCCTTTTTAAGATTTTTTACGACTTCCCAAGTAGAGGCATTTCCAGATTTTGCGATGTTAATGTATACGGATCTTGTGCCATTAATAAGCGCATATCCAGTCGTAATATCCGCACCATCTTTTACGGTTGCCACATCACGAATGTAAACATTATCAACTCCTCCTTTAAAAATTGGAATATTGCCAAAATCTGCCACCTCTTTTATAGTGTTGTTAGTAGGTGTTAAGTAATTAATATCGTTAACATAAATATTTCCTGATGGAGATGTGATATTATTCCTGCTGATCGCTTCAACAATCTGCTCAGGAGTTAGTTGATGTGTACGCAGTTTATTAGGATCAATGTTAATTTCGATAGTTCTCGGGCTTCCGCCAAATGGAGGCGCCGTTGTTAATCCCGGAATTTTAATTAAAAATGGTCGTGCCGTAAAATTGGCAATATCCTGCAGTTCATTGTTCGTTTTCGAATTACTTTTAAAAACCAATTGTCCAACTGGCTGTGAAGAAGCATCAAATCGAATAATAAATGGAGGCGGAGCGCCAGGCGGTAAAAATACCTGTGAACGATTAGAAAGTGCATTAATTTCGGCAATTGCCTGTCCCATATCAGTACCTTCATAAAAATTAATTTTCATTAAGGTAAGTCCTTGAGTGTTTTTAGTTTCAATACTTTCGATTCCGCTTGTAAACAGCATCATGTTTACATACATTTTTGTAAAATAACCCTCCATTTGTTGTGGCGTGTAACCATTGAATGAATGGGCGATATATACGACAGGAAGATTCATGTCAGGTAAAATATCGACTTTAATTTCTTTAGCAGCTTTAATCCCGAAGAATAAAAGCCCCAGCACTATCACCATAATAGAGATAGGCTTGCGCAAGGCAAAACGTATTAAGTTCATAATTTTCGGGTTTATTGTATTTCGTTGAGTAAAATGTTTAAATCGCCAGCTGCTGCAGCTTTAATCCATAAGGCCTGCCAAATATTGTTTTGAGCAATTTCGTATTCAATTTCTGCTCTGTTCAATGTGTAGAAAGATTGCGTTAAATCTACAATAGTGGTAAGTCCATTTTGATACAAAGCTGAATGTTGACGATAGGCATCTGCAGCAGCAGTAACTTGTGTTTTACTTTGCTCAAAAGTGGCGTAGGCATTTTTCAGCTTATCGTTGGCCAATTTTTGCTGTGCTGTTAACTCTTGACTCATATATTCATATTCATTCTGTAAAGATTGCGTTATGAATTTTTGCTCCCGTTTTTTAGAAGACTGACGGTATAGATTGGTCAGGTTCCAGCTTAGGTTTATTCCAACAAGATAATTACTGCGGTCTATTCCTACGCCATCAAGATAAGATCGATTAAAAGCCGAATTGTCTTGTACATAATTCCAGTCGAAACTAGAGCCGCGTCCTTGCATTACTCCAAATGCAGAGATGCTTGGCAGACCAAGAGCTGTTTGCAGTTTCTCTTGATTCTCACTTTTTAAAATCGCGCTTTGCTGCCATTCTAATATGGGATGTTTGCTAAGTTCTACAGTCGATTCTAAAAGTGAGACAGGTGTTGTAGTTGTAAAAAGGCTGTCGAGTTTATAAGTTTGATAGTCTTCGCCCAACATTACAGCCAGGGATTTAGAATGGTCGAGTTCCATATCGTACGCTTTTATAACTGCTGCCTTTGTGTTGGCAACTTCAGCTTTGGCTAATGAATAATCGACTTCTGGAAGTAAACCGCTTTCAGTACGGCTTTGCGTAGTAGTTTCTACAACTAGAGCACGATCAAGATTTTTTTCTTGAACGTATTTAATACGCTGGGCAGCGAGAAGGTTTAAATATGCTGCACCTACTTTCACTTGATGCTGGAATTTTACTTGATCAAGATCTTTTTGTGCTTTGTTTTCATCAGCTTTGGCAATTCCTATTTGGTTTTTAATTTTACCAAAAGTGAATAAATTCCAATTGATATTAGCCAGATAAAGAGAACCAAAAGCAGCATTCCAGTTTTGATCGGGTAATGGCATTGATGTTGCAGCACTGCCCAAACCGCCATAACTGTACATTGTCCCGTTTATGGCATTAATAGTACCATAACTTTGCTGTGCCATTAGGGTAAAGTCTGGTAAATAAGTGCTTTTTTGGTAAGAGATATTTTCTTTGGCAGCTTTTACAACTGCTTCTTTAGCTTTTATTTTTTCAAAATTCTGAATCGAACGTTCAAGAGCATTAGATAATGTTACCGTCTGTGCAAGCAGATTTTCTGAGACAAAACTGAACACTATCAATGCAAAGCATTGCATTTTCATGATGTGTATTTAAAAATTAGACAATAGAAATCTGACAACATTTCTTTGAAAAATGCTGCAGTTTGTTCAATTGCTAAAAATCAAATTCGGTAAACGCAATAAAAAATATAAAGAGGATTGCTCTTTAGAGGAATAAACGCACTAAAAAAATAGTGTGGTTTATTTACTTTAGGTAATATAAGACCAAGTATTGTCTCGTGAATAGAAACAGGTACTGGAAGATCTAAAGTTTTAAAAGCAACATCTTTAACAACTTTTTGGTGTGCTTTTTCAGTAATTTGGTTCAGCTGTGTTTTATGTTTACAGCAGTTTTTACTTTTGGGTAAATTTTTTGCAGCACATTTTGGACATATTTTTCCTGTATGTGCGCCCGAAAAAAGACTTGTTTCCTGCTTTACTCCTTTACAAAAATGGGTGATCGTGGTAAAGCCTGACGACATTACCAGATAAAAAACCGAAAGAAGTATGAGAAGTGCTTTTTTCATAATTAACTGCAAAGTTGAAGATATTAAGGGATAAACAATTGTATAATTTTGGAAGAATTTTGTAAAATTTAGGAACTGTATTTACTGCTTTTTTTGTTCTGTTGTTTCCAGTTTTTCTGGTTTCAAGTTATAACTTGAAACATCTTATTTTCTGTTTAGCTGTTTGATTTTATTAATTTTGAGAATCATGGCTGTAATAATTATAGATCGTTTTTTTAAACTGAATTTAGGATTTGGTTACAGAAATAGAAAATTTAGAAATAAGCATATTTATTTACGTCGTAAGATTTATTTTAAAATAATGAAAGAGCCTTATCTAGAATAGTTAGGGCTTTTTTTGTAGAAAATGATTTGCGAATTGTTGAGGTTTTTGTGTAGAACTTATATGCACCTTAAAAATAAATCAGAGTTATGAATTTAATTAAAAAAGGTTTTTTTCTATTGTTTAGTGTCGCTGCAATGCAAACTTTAAAAGCACAACCTGCGCCGCCGCCTTATACAATGGGATTTATTCCGGCATCGATTACAGAGGGAGATTTTGCTTTTCCGATATATGATAAATGGCATTTAAGCGGTCAAGCCGATTTTCAATTGGTAACGCAAGGTGCTTATACCAACAAGAATCCGTATGAATATACACAGCGTGTTGTAGTAAGACCATGGATTGTATATTCAGGTTTTGAAAACATGAAATTTTGGCTTGGCTACGCGCACAATCAAAAATATGAGGTTGAAGAAGCAGGAAACTACGAAACACTAGAGCAAAGACTTATATTAATGGGTACTTTTTCGCAGAATATGCCAAAAGGAACAATCTTTGAACAAGTGCGATTTGAAACTAAATTTTTTGATGACCGAAACGGAGTTCATCGAGTAATTCCGCGTTTAAGAGCTAGATTTGGAGTGAATCACTTCCTGCGCCAAACGAAAGAAAAACCGCTGTTTGTTGCGCCAAACATTGGTTACTATGCAGAGCTGATGCTTAAGTTTGCACCAAAAGATTATGCCAACGAGAATTTTGATATTTTTAGAATGTCAGTTTACTATACTGCTGGGATTTCAAAAAACCTGCACTTTCTAGCTGGAGTTATCGGACAGATGCAGCTGCGCACAAACGGAACTCAATTTGATGTTTATTATGGACCTGTTGTATCAATGAAATATAGCATAAGACCTAAAGAAAGAGAAACTTTTGATAGTGTTGACGGAGGTGCAGATTAAAAACTACGAGTTTAAGTAATTCTTTTATTGAGGTTTAAATTAGAATAAAAAAAGGGAACAGTCTATTTGACTATTCCCTTTCTTAAAATTGAATTTCTAAAATTATTTTACTCTAAAAGTAACTCTTCTTACTAGTTTTCTAGCTCCATCAGAATCTTTGTTTACTGAAGTGTCTTCACCAGCTCCAATAACATTTAATCTTGAAGGATTAATATTAGCTTTTATCAATGTGTTTTTTACATTGTTTGCTCTTGCAGTTGATAATTTATCATTGTGAGCAGATTTACCAATTTCGTCAGCATGTCCAATAATGTCAACTGAAGCAGTAGGATTGTTTCTTAAATAAGTTAAGATGAAATCGATACCTTCTGTAGAAACATTTGTTGGAGTAGATTTTCCAAAATCAAAATAAGTACAAACGTAGTCGCTGTTGATTAAGTTTTTAACCAATTCATTGTTGTTTAAAATTGGCGATTTATCAGTGTTGCTTCCGTAAGTTTTTAATAAATAGCTTTCTAATTCGTCAGGAACATTGTTGTTGTTTACATCAATAGATTTTCCTTTTGTGTTAACCATTACACCAGAAATTGTGTTTGGCTCTTCGTCTAAATAATCAGGCACACCATCTTTGTCTGTATCCAGCATAGAAGTTTCGATGTCAGTAATTCTTTGTTTCAATTCATCAATCTCAGATCCGTTATCGATTACCCAGTCAGCATGTTTTTCATTTTTACCTAAATAAACCGTTACACCAACAGTTCCGTTAAAAATGATTCCTGAAAAACCTCTAGAATTAGAAGGCGTTGCAGCATCAAAAGTTACGTTTTGAGATGCGTTAAGGATAGTTGTAAAATCTCCAGTCAAAGCAACTCTGTTCGATAATTTAATTTGACCTGTAATACCAGCCATGAAGTTACCCATTCTGTCTTTTACAGCCGAATTTTCGTCTTCTAATTGTGCCAATCCAAAACCAGCATGACCAAGTAAACCAATCGTGTTAGTCCATGTTTCAAAATTCATGATACGACCTAAGTTAGCTACAGCTTGAATATCTGCTCTATAATATTTAGTATCAAAATCTACAGAATTATTTTTTCCTGTAAAACTGTTGTAACCAAAATCAGCTTTAAGACCAAATTTGTTGTTAAACATATATCTAACTCCTAAATCTACTACATAAGGACTTGGTGTAGAAGTGAAATAGTTTGCAGACATAGGTCTTTGTGGTTTATTAAATCCTCCTCCTAATTCAATAGACCATTTATTGAAGTCATTTTTCGTTGTTTTCTCAGTTTTTGTTTGAGCATTTACAGTTGTTATTGCAGAAGCAAACAAGAAAGTAATTATGAATCTTTTCATTTTCATTAATTTTTTAAAATTTTCGGCAAAACTAAAAGACAATGTTGGTTTCAAAAAATGGGCAGTAAAAATTGAAGAGGATTTAAGAGCAAAACAAGCTGGAAGATGAAATTAATTTGAAAAATAAAAATCAGTTATTCAGATTGTTAGGGTTGATGTTTGAGAAATGTTATTTTTTTTCATTTTTTTTGCTGCGACAAGTTTTTTTGAATAGCAGCATTATTGGTTCTCTGCTTTCTATAGAAGATCTATAATTGTTTGTTGGAGCTTAACATTTTTTTATCGATTTTTATGAAAAAGCTATTCATAAAAATGAGTAGTTTTGTAGAACAAATTCTACAATAACTGTAATAATGTTCTACGTAGAATTTTATTAAATCAAACTACTTTCGCAGTTGATTTAAAATAAAAATTAAATATTTTAAAAAAAGTGAATTAAAATATGTAACTTGTTAAGGACATATTTTTTCAATTAAAAGACTCCCCAAATCTTTTAAATATTTATTGGCGATAATAGTTTATGTTGGTTTTACAAGGCTGTACTTTATTTTTTGTATAAAGCAGTTTTGATTTAACAAATAAGTATTGTTGTCTCAGAATTAAAATAGGCAGTCCTGATTTAAGATCTAAAAAATAATAATTATTTAAGTTGTAGTACATCATTCATGATGGTATTGTAGTAACCTAGTATTAAAACAATTTTATGAGTTAATGATTTTGTAACTCATTAATTTTTTTATCATTTTAAAATCTAAAATTTTGGTTAGAAAGCATTCCTTGAATAATACATTTAGTTTATTAAAACTAAAATTCAAACATAGAAAAATAATTCACTACACTTTATTGGTATGTATTATTTTGCTGCAGATAATTGCCATTGTTATTTGGAACAATGAAACTTCAAATGAATCTGAAATGTCAAAAGCATTGAGTTCTATGAATTCTATGAATAAGATTTCGAGTTTCACGAGCAAAATAAATAATTCGTTTTTAAATTCTCAAAAAGACTTTACTAATTACAGGGCTAATAAAAATAAGGCTTCTTTAGAGCAGTATACTGCGTCGTTGAATGAAATAAGCCGTTTGCTTGACAGCTTGAGTTTATTGACAAAAAACAATAAAGAGTTTGAAAAAATTCTGTTGGAGAAAAAACATTCAGAATCGAACATTCAAACTTTAAAATCTGAGATCGATTCTATTATTAGTTTACAGCATAATCCTGATAAAAATAGTGTTTCGAACGTGTTCAAATTAAATAAATTTGAATACAAGAAAATTTTAGACAGCATTAAAACAGATACTTATACAAAAGTCGACAGTGTTTCTAAAAAAGGATTGTTTTCAAGACTAGGAGCGGCATTGGCTGGAAAAACTGATGTACAGAAA
This sequence comes from Flavobacterium oncorhynchi, assembly GCF_002217355.1. Lineage (GTDB taxonomy): Bacteria > Bacteroidota > Bacteroidia > Flavobacteriales > Flavobacteriaceae > Flavobacterium > Flavobacterium oncorhynchi. Next base: position 12,271 of record NZ_MUHA01000020.1, read on the forward strand.
GAACAGTTAAATGTTACTGTTACAATGAAGTACAAAGATAAAGTAGTAACTGGCAGTATTGAAGATCAGATCGCTAATTTGTTTAATACAACAAATAACTACTACGAAGGGCAGTTTAAAAATTTGAAAAAACATTTTGAGAGTTTAAAAAATCAAGATTCGAAATTAACGGAACTTAATAATAAACTATTGGCTTTAGAAAGCGAAATAATGCCGGTTTATAATAAGTCATTAAGCGCTCTTCAGGACAGTACTCAAAAACAGCTGCAGAATCAGTATGATTCGAATAAAATTGCCAGAAGTTATACACTTGCAGTCTTGATTGTTTTAATGCTTATCATATCGATTACCATTTTCTACTTTACTAGAATGGCATTTCAATATGAAAAACGATTGACAATTGCTCAAGCTCAAATTAAAGAAAGTTTAAACTTTAAAAATAGAATTATGGGAATGATCAGTCATGAAATCAGATCTCCGCTGAGTTTAATTTCTATTTACAGTAAAATGATCAGTTCTTCGATAAAAGATGCCGAAATAAAAGAAACTTTTCAATCTATTCAATTTACAACAAATTCGCTGCTTTTGTTAGCGAACCAAATTTTAGAGTATTCTAAAGATGAGAATCGTTTACTGAAATTAAACAATAATAATTTTCAGTTAAAAACAGAGATAAATCAGATTGTTTCATCAATGGGTTCGTTAGTTGAAAGCAAAGGAAACAAAATTGCAGTTTCATCAAATTTAGCTGATTATGAAGTTTTTTCGGATGCAGTGAAAATTCATCAGCTTTTTTATAACATAATTGGTAACGCCAATAAATTTACAAAAGAAGGACTCATAGCGATTGCAATAGATGCTGAAAAAACTGGAGACAAAAAGCTTAACTTAAAAGTAGCGATTCAGGATAATGGAAGCGGGATTTCTGAAAATGATTTGAAGAATATTTTTGAACTTTATTATCAAGGAACAGTTTCTGGAAAAGTAAATGATTTAGGAGTTGGTTTAGGTTTGAATCTTTGTAAAGAAATTGTTGAATTATTTGGCGGGGCAATACATGTTGAAAGCAAGCAAGGAAATGGGACGAAAGTTAGTTTCAATTTGATTTTAAATTTAGTTTAAAATGCAAATAAAAAAATCGTCGATAGGTGTTTTGCATACCGATGGTTGATAAGTAAAGAACCAAATCTACTAAAAAAATAATTTATTCAAATACAAATGAAATCATCAAATAGCTATAGTTTTTTAATTGCCGATGATCATAGTGTGGTTAGACAAGGAGTTTCTCTAATTATAAAAGAGTTGTTTTTAAATGCATCAATTTATATGGCGGGGAATTTTAAAGATATATTTAGTAAACTGAATGAAGTTAAGATCGATTTATTGATTTTAGATGTAAACTTTCCAGATGGTAACAGTATAAATGTATTGTCTGAAATAAAAGCAATTCAGCCTGATATTAAAATCTTAATATTTTCAGCTTATGACGAAAATATTTATGCAATGCGATATCTAAATGCTGGAGCATCTGGTTATTTAAATAAAGAAACTTCTGAAGAGGAAATGAAAAATGCCATCAATTCGATGATGCTTTCTGGAAAATATCTTACTCAGAATGTTAAAGACAGGATTCTAGATTCGTACATTACTAAAAAGCCGACAAATCCGCTGGATCTTTTGTCGAATAGAGAAATTGAGGTGGCACAATTGCTCATAAAAGGATACGGAAATCTAGAAATTTTAGAATTGTTGAACATAAAAAAAACGACAGTAAGTACTTTTAAAAACAGAATTTTTGAAAAGCTGGAAATTGATAATCTGGCTGATTTAATTCGGTTTTTTCAGTTGTATTATGACGAATAGCTAATATTCAATTATTTAGACATTTCGAAGTATTAATAAAAACAGGGATTTTTAAATCCCTGTTTTTTTTGCAGAAAAGTTTCGATTTAAGAAGTGTTTTCCTTGTAGAAATAATTCTACAAGAGGGTGGTCAATATTCTATAAACTATTGATTTTATTGGGAGTATTTTTGTATTGTCAGGAAGAGACAAGAGAATTGGAGAATAAAAAAAGATAATATTGAAAACTATTTTTTTGAAATTATCTACACCCAATTTTCTGTTTTTTAATAATGATTTTTTTTGATGCTGGCAGTATTGTTTATGTTTTTTGGAATTTAACATTTAAGTCAATTTTGTTTTTGGAGAACAGCCGTTTGATCAACATTGAGTTGTTCATTTAATTAAAGAAAATTAGAATTGACGATCTAAGAATTTAGGGGAGAGAGAATGCGTGTGTGATATGAATTGAATGAATTTCGTTGTGGTAATTGAATTCAAGAAATCTCTCCTTTCAATTTTTTTATGCTGTGAAGTTTTTTATGATGTTATAGGATGCGGTTTTTAACTTGATTGAATTTTTTAAGAAAAATTTGATTGTAAAAATGTAATGATGATGATAAAGAAAAGAGCACTTATATATGGCAATCAAAAATGTTTTTCAAAATTTTTAAAATGCAAATTTCAAGACGTTTTGATGCTTGATATCTGTAGAGATTTCAGGAGCCTAAATGACGAATTAGATGTTTATGCAGCAATTGTATTTGTTGTTTACACAGAAGAAGAGTTTCTTGATTTTTTAAGAGTATACGGAAAAGGAATTCCGCTGGTTGTTTGTTCTTTTAATAAACGAATATCAAATATTTTGATTGATTTGGATGATGTTTTCTTACTTGATACTTCAAATGTACGATCACAAATACTAAATCAGTTAAATCTTCATTTTGAAGAAACCATACTTAATACCCAAATGCCTTACTGTTGACTAAAAAGAAACTGTAATCAGGTTTTTATTAGTCATAAACTACTAAATACTAGATCATGGAATTCGACTTTTATAAAGCAAGAAAAAATAAAACAATTAATGAGTTGAAATCTAAATTGTTTGATGAAATGGAAGATGCGCTTTTTGTTCTGACGATTTCGCCGCAAAACGATTGTGCTTTGCCTTTTGTTACTGACTCTGCATATAGAATGTTTGAAATTTTACCTGACGAATTGGTTGCCAATACCATGTTTTCTGTCTATGACAGAGTTCATAAAGAGGACAGGAACTCGGTAAGGAAGTCTTTAATTGATTCTTTAAAAAAGGGAAAAAAATGGAACTCGGTTTTCAGAGTGCAATTGCCTATGAAAGGTTTGTGCTGGTTTAAGGTTTCATCAAAAAAAGAAACAAACAGCGATGGAACATTGGTTTTGTATGGAAGAATTGCTGATGTAACTGAGTTGAAAACATTAGAAACGAAGCTGGAGATTTCTGAAGAGCGTTACAAATTTGCTCTTGAAACTTCAAATTTTGGAGTTTGGAATTGGGATATGAAAGAGAATACTGTTTTTTATTCGCCGCAGTCTATAAGAATACTTGAATTAGAATCTGCAGAAAATATGGATTCTCCAGAACGATGGAATGAAATTATTCATCCAGAAGATCTTGAAAAATATTATACGGCTTTACATAATCACTTTGAAAACAAAACGCCTTTTTATGAAAATTTTCATCGTGTATTGACCTTAAATGGAAGTTATAAATGGATTTTAAACAGAGGTAAAGTAATTCAGCGTGATGAAAATGGTAAACCGTTGAAAGTAATAGGAACGCATACAGATATTTCATCACAAAAAAGAAAAGAGCTGGAGCTGCAGGAAAGAATGGAGCTTTACAGTGAAAAGAATGACAGACTGCTGAATTTTTCGCACATAGCATCTCATAATCTGAATTCGCATGCAGGAAATTTTAAACTGCTTCTGGATATGATTGATTTAGAAGAAAATTTTGCCGAGAAGCGCGAAACAATAAAGTATCTGCGAATGGTTTCAAATGATTTAAATCGAACAATTGAAGATCTATCGCAAATAGTCAACATTCAAAATAATACAGAAATTGCTGTAGAACCCTTGAATTTGAATGCTTATTTAAACAGGGTGCTTAATATTGTCAGTGCTTACAGCCATCGAAATAATGCAACAATTATAAACAATATCCCAGAAGATGCTGTGATTAATTTTAATCCTGCTTATCTCGAAAGCGTATTGCAAAATTTATGTACGAACGCCATAAAATATGCGAATCCAGATAAATTTTTGGTAATCGAATTTAACTTTTTCATAGAAAATGAGAAAAAGGTATTGACGATAAAGGATAATGGTTTGGGAATCGATCTTAAAAAATACGGTCATTTATTATTTGGAATGTATAAAACATTTCATAAGCACGAAAAGGCAAATGGAATTGGCTTATACATTACAAAAAACCAGATTGAATCAATGAACGGAAGGGTTACAGTTGAAAGTCAGGTAGGAAAAGGAACAACTTTTAAAATCATTTTTAACGATTAATTAAAAGTGATTTACAATTTAAATTTATTAGCAACAAAGAGAAAAGATTAGTTTTTAAAATGGAAAAATTTGTAATTAATAAAAAAACAAATGGAGAATTTCAGTTTGATTTTATAGACAATAAAGGAAAGGTTATTTTGAGCAGCGGAGTTTACACAAGAAAATTAATGTGCTTTAAAGGAATTGAATCTGTAAGACGCAATTCGCAAGATAATGTGAAGTTTTTTAGAAAGACATCTCGAAATAATGAAACTTACTTTAATCTGAAAGCATTCAATGGAAAAATTATTGGAGTAAGTAAAATGTTTAAAGATAGATTTTCTCGAGATAAAGGAATTGAAGCATTAAAAAAGAAAGCGCCAAATGCTTCAATCGAAGATCGATCAAAACAATCTTTCAAATTAATTTGCACTTCATCATACAATATGGCGGGCTAGAAAGCAATGCTGTAAAGTCAAACAAATATTTATTTGTTCTAATATTTATCCTTCAATTTATAAAGGTCTTCACTAAAAAATACGGTTTTTAAATTCTGCTTTTAACGATTAAACAGCAGTATATGATAATGGACTTTTTTAAGAAATCTAGTTTCTTAAGAGTGTTTGTTTATAACATTGTAATTACCAATTACTACTTGTTTTTGCGTGTTTTTTCTGTAGAAAAAGTTCTACAAGGCAAGGTTAAGGGTTCTACAATTTTTTGATTTTTAGTCTTTTACATTTGCCCCCAGATAGATGTAAGATCAGTTTATTTTTTAGAGGTTCCCCAAATCTTAAAAAACAACCTATTTATGATCAGTGAAATGAGAATTAGCAGTGTTCAATTTTTTCATTTGAATTAGTTCTTATTAAGGTTAATCGTTTTTAAAAGATTTTTTATGAAAAATTATTACTTTTTATTCCTTTTAGGATTGAGTTTTTGGAGTCATGCACAAGTAGGTATTGGGACTTCACTTCCTAACGCTTCAACACAGCTTGATGTTTCGGCAACAAATAAAGGTATACTTATACCTAGAGTTTCATTAACCAGCACACAAGACAAAACGACTATTGCAGGAGGTAATGTTAACAGTCTTTTGGTTTTTAATACACAGACAATCAGTGACATTGTTCCAGGCTACTATTATTGGTATACAGATAAATGGTGCCGTATGGGAAGTGCTGATACGGAGACTATTACAACTTTGATAGACAATAAAAACGGTACCATTACTTATACAAATGAAAAAGGTCTGCCAGTTACAATAAACTTGGCATCAGGTCCTCAAGGAATTCCTGGAGCCAATGGTAAAAATGGTGTTGATGGAAAATCTGCCTATGAAATTTGGAAAGAAATAACTAAAAATAATACAGCAACAATTACAGACTATTTGGCGGCTGTAAAAGGAGATACTGGTGCAGCAGGAATTAACGGAAAAGGAATTACAACTACAGTTGATAACGGAAACGGAACGTTTACAATTACGTATACTGATGGATCAACTTTTACCACTTCTAACCTAATAGGAGCGCAGGGAATTGCCGGAACAAACGGTGTTGATGGAAAATCAGCTTTTGAAGTTTGGAAGGAAACCACCAATAATACAACAGCAACTATTACCGATTATTTAGCGGCCATAAAAGGAGATACAGGAGCGCAAGGTCCACAAGGAACAGCAGGAAAAGGAATTACATCTACAGTTGATAACGGAAACGGAACGTTTACGATTACCTATACTGATGGATCCACTTTTACCACTTCTAACTTAACAGGAGCGCAGGGAATTGCCGGAACAAATGGTGTTGATGGAAAATCAGCTTTTGAAGTTTGGAAGGAAACGACTAATAATACAACAGCAACTATTACCGATTATTTAGCGGCCATAAAAGGAGATACAGGAGCGCAAGGTCCTCAAGGAACAGCAGGAAAAGGAATTACAACTACAGTTGATAACGGAAACGGAACGTTTACGATTACCTATACTGATGGATCCACTTTTACCACTTCTGATTTAACAGGAGCGCAAGGAATCGCTGGAAAATCAGCTTTTGAAATTTGGAAGGAAACGACCAATAATACAACAGCAACTATTACCGATTATTTAGCAGCTATAAAAGGAGATACAGGAGCGCAAGGTCCTCAAGGAACAGCAGGAAAAGGAATTACAACTACAGTTGATAATGGAAACGGAACGTTTACGATTACCTATACTGATGGATCCACTTTTACCACTTCTAACTTAACAGGAGCGCAGGGAATTGCCGGAACAAATGGTGTTGATGGAAAATCAGCTTTTGAAGTTTGGAAGGAAACGACCAATAATACAACAGCAACTATTACCGATTATTTAGCAGCTATAAAAGGAGATACAGGAGCGCAAGGTCCTCAAGGAACAGCAGGAAAAGGAATTACAACTACCGTTGACAATGGAAACGGAACGTTTACGATTACCTATACTGACGGTTCAACTTTCACAACTTCTAACTTAACAGGACCAAAAGGAGAAACTGGAGCACAAGGAGCTACAGGAAATAATGGAAAAGGAATTACAACTACAGTTGATAACGGAAACGGAACATTTACATTTACGTATACTGACGGCACAACTTTTACCACTTCTAATTTAACAGGACCAAAAGGAACTGACGGAGCAAAAGGAGAAACTGGAGCGCAAGGAGCAGCAGGAAATAATGGAAAAGGAATCACAACTACAGTTGATAACGGAAACGGAACATTTACAATTACCTATACTGATGGTACAACTTTTACCACTTCTAACTTAACAGGACCAAAAGGAACTGACGGAGCAAAAGGAGAAACTGGAGCACAAGGAGCAGCAGGAAATAACGGAAAAGGAATCACAACTACAGTTGATAACGGAAACGGAACATTTACAATTACGTATACTGATGGTACAACTTTTACCACTTCTAACTTAACAGGACCAAAAGGAACTGACGGAGCAAAAGGAGAAACTGGAGCACAAGGAGCAGCAGGAAATAA
>NZ_MUHA01000021.1 GCF_002217355.1 Flavobacterium oncorhynchi
TTTTTTACATTTATTATTTTGCGTAAATATTTTTAATAAAAAAATACGGTTTTTATAATACTAAATAATTAAAGAGATGTTTTCATTACAAAATAAAAAAGCTGTCATAACGGGTGGCGGAAGCGGAATTGGAAGAGCAATTGCCGCTTTGTTTGCCAAGCAAGGTGCAGAAGTTCATATTATTGATTTATCTATTGAAAGTGCACAGGATGCTGTTGAAGAAATTAAAAATGCAGGAGGAAACGTATTTTCGTATGCCTGTAATGTTTCTAGTCAGGCTGATGTTAAAGCGACCTTTGAAAAAATTGGAAATATCAATATTTTAATCAATAATGCCGGAATAGCAAATGTTGGGAAAGTAGACACTACTTCTGAGGCTGATTTTGACCGTGTACTGGATGTAAACGTAAAAGGAGTTTACAACTGTTTGTTTGCCGCGATTCCGCAATTCCGACTTTCAAATGGCGGTGTGATTTTAAACATGGCGTCAATTGCGGCATGGGTTGGAATCTCGGACAGATTTGCTTATTCAACAGCAAAAGGAGCTGTAATGGCAATGACTTTATCTGTGGCAAGAGATTATTTAAGTGAAAATATCAGATGCAATTCTATTTCTCCGGCAAGGGTTCACACACCTTTTGTAGATGGATTTATCTCTAAAAATTATGCTGGAAAAGAAGAAGAAATGTTTGATAAACTTTCTAAATCACAACCAATCGGACGTATGGGAAAACCAGACGAAATAGCTGCTTTGGCTTTATACTTATGCAGCGAAGAAGCTGGATTTATCACAGGATGTGATTACCCAATTGATGGAGGATTTATTAAATTAAATAACTAGAAAAGGTACTAAGGTTCTGAGATACTAAGGCGCTAAGGGAAAAAAAACTCAGAACCTTAGAATCTTAGCAGCTTAGTACCTTATGAGAGAAAAACTTAGTACCTCAGAACCTTAGCAACTTAGTAACTTAAAAAAAAGAATACAATGAAATTAATACGTTTTGGAGAAATCGGAAAAGAAAAACCAGGAGTTTTAATTAATGAAAAAAGATATGATGTTTCTTCTATCGTTTCAGATTTTAACGAAAGTTTTTTTGAAGAAAATGGTTTAGAAAAATTACAAAAGGCATTAGACAGCAATCCTTCTTTACCAGAAGTTGATGCGAATGTTCGTTTAGGATCTCCTGTTGCGAGACCTTCAAAAATAATCTGTATTGGATTAAATTATGTAGATCACTGTAAAGAAACAAACGCACCAATTCCAACAGAGCCGATTATCTTTTTTAAATCTACAACTTCTTTGTGCGGCCCAGATGATGATGTAATTATTCCGAAAAACAGCTTGAAAACGGATTGGGAAGTGGAGTTAGCTTTTGTTGTTGGCAAAAAAGCAAGTTATGTTGAAGAAGCTGAAGCTTTAGATTACGTTGCTGGTTATGCTTTATTGAATGATTACAGCGAAAGAGAATTTCAAATTGAGCGCGGCGGACAATGGGCAAAAGGAAAAGGATGTGACACATTTGCACCGCTTGGACCATTTTTGGCTACAAAAGATGAAGTACAAGATGTTGATAATTTATCGATGTGGTTAAGTGTAAACGGTAAGAAATATCAAGACAGCAACACGTTAAATTTGGTTTTTAAAATTCCTTATTTAGTGCATTATTTAAGTCAGTTTATGACTTTGCTTCCGGGCGATATTATTAGTACAGGAACGCCTCCGGGAGTTGGTTTGGGTATTAAACCAGATCCAATTTACTTAAAAGCGGGCGATGTTGTAGAACTTGGAATTGAAGGATTAGGTACAAGTAAACAAACCGCAGTTGCTTATAAAAAGTAATTATTAACTCGTTGAGCATAATTATTTAAACACATAGAAACATAGATTTTTTCCTTTTTAAATAAAACGACTAAAATAAATGATACATCATTTACACATAGCTATGTTTGTTAATGCAAGTGAAACGCCTTTTTTTGAACGTAGAATATCTATGTTTCTATGTGTTTAAATAAAATTTTTACGAATTGTACCCTACGAGTTAGTTAAAAAAAAAAATTAAAGATGAAATATATTGTTTGCGAAAAACCGCAGGAATTTCTATTAAAGGAAACCAGTATTCCAGAACCAAAAGAAGGTGAAGTTCTCTTAAAAATAAAAAGAATCGGAATCTGTGGAACTGATATTCATGCTTTTGGCGGAACTCAGCCGTATTTTGAATATCCTAGAATTTTGGGTCACGAATTGGCTGCAGAATACGTAAAAGGAAATGCTGAAGGTTTTAAACCAGGTGATAAAGTAACTTTTATTCCGTATTTTAATTGTGGAAAATGTGTTGCCTGCCGAAACGGATTAACAAACTGCTGTGTAAATATTAAAGTTTTTGGGGTACACATTGACGGCGGAATGGCTGAATATGTTTCGATTCCAGAACAATATTTACTTCATGGGCAGGGATTAGATTATGATGAATTGGCTTTGGTTGAACCATTAGCAATTGCAGCGCACGGAGTACGGAGAGCGGCTGTGAAGTCAACGGATACGGTTTTGATAATGGGAGCAGGGCCAATTGGAATTGGATTGATTCAGTTTGCTAAAATTGCTGGAGCCAAAGTTATCGTGATGGATATCAATGATTACCGATTAAATTTCTGTAAAACCGAATTGAATGCGGATGAAACGATCAATCCGTTAAATGATGATGTAGCTGTAAAACTAGCTGAATTAACAAATGGAGATATGGCGAATGTTGTGATTGACGCAACTGGAAATCAGAAAGTAATGAACAGTGCTTTCAATTATATCTCGCATGGCGGAAGATTTGTTTTAGTTGGACTTCAAAAAGGAGAATTAAGTTTCAGTCATCCCGATTTCCACAAAAGAGAATCGACTTTAATGAGCAGCAGAAATGCTACTATTGAAGATTTTGAATATGTAATGAAATGCTTGAAAGAAGGTAAAATTGATCCTAAAAAGTACATTACACATAGAACAAGTTTTTCTGAAATGATTACTGATTTCGGACAATTAATCGATCCAAAAAACAATGTCATCAAAGCGTTAATTGAAATAGACTAAGACTAAGACTAAGATTAAGACTAAGACTAAGACTAAGACTAAGACTAAGACTAAGACTAAGACTAAGACTAAGACTAAGACTAAGACTAAGACTAAGAGTATATTGTAAAGTACTGTTTGTCATTTCGATGAAGGAGAAATCTTCGTAAGAAACTCAACAAAGATTGGCGAATTTCTTGGTGGAGCTACTCGTGGAGATTTGCTTCACCAGTTCGCTATTGCTCGGGTCTACTTCGTCGAAATGACAAAAATGAGGAAAAATATAACTTTAAATACCCACAAAGAATGGATTTAAACTTAAAAAATAAAATAGTTGTCGTTTCTGGTTCGGCTGGAAAAGAAGGCAGTATTGGAGAAACAATCATTAACCGAATTGCAGATGAAGGAGCTATTCCGGTTTTGGTTGACAGAAATGCAAGAGGGTTTGCTTATGCAGAAAATCTTCAAAAGAGAGGAATCGATTCGTTGTTTGTACAGACTGATGTTACTGATCCAGTTGAAATTGAAAATGCTGTAAAAACAATCGTGGCAAAATACGGAAGAATCGACGCTGTTATCAACAATGTTGGTGTAAATGACGGTGCAGGTTTAGACGCTTCTTACGAGGAATTTATGAATTCTTTAAAACTAAATGTGGTAAGTTATTTTTTACTGGTTAAATATGCGCTTCCATACTTAAAAGAATCAAAGGGAAATATCCTGAATATTGGTTCAAAAGTAGCTTTAACAGGACAAGGCGGAACTTCAGGTTATGCTGCTGCAAAAGGCGGCGTTTTAGGACTTACAAGAGAATGGGCAGTGGATTTAATTCAATTCGGAATCCGTTCGAATGCTATTATTATTGCTGAAAGTTATACTCCTGCATACGAAGATTGGATTAAAACGTTGGAAGACGGAGAAACTGTTTTAAAGAAAATCAATAAAAGCATTCCGTTTGAAGGCAGAATGACTAAAACAGAAGAAATTGCAGATTCAGCGCTTTTCATTATTTCTGATCGTTCTTCGCATACAACAGGACAATTTGTTTTTGTAGATGGAGGTTATGTGCATTTAGATCGTGCTTTAATCAACGATGTAAACTAATTCAAAATGAATAATCGAATTGATTCTCATCAGCATTTTTGGAAATTTGATCCCGTTAGAGACAGCTGGATTGATGAAAGTATGTCAGAAATTCAAAGAGATTTTCTGCCAGAAGATTTATTGCCATTGCTTGCAGAAAATAAGTTTTCTGGTTGTGTAGCAGTTCAGGCAAGTCAGTCTGAAGACGAAACCAATTTCCTTGTGGATTTGGCATCTAAGAATGATTTTATAAAAGGAATTGTAGGCTGGGTTGATCTTCGTGCAGATAATATTTCAGAACGTTTACGTCATTTTTCTTCGAATAAAACAATTAAAGGATTCCGACACGTTGTACAAGGCGAAGCTGATGATTTTATGTTTAGAGAAGATTTTCGTAACGGAATATTAGCTTTAAAAGAGTTTGATTTTACGTATGATATTCTGATTTTTCATCGTCAATTGCCGGCTGCGATAAGTTTGGTAAAAGATTTTCCGAATCAAAAGTTTGTAATCGATCATATTGCAAAACCAGATATCAAATCAGGAAGTATTGATTCATGGAAAAAAGGAATCGAAGAAATTGCTAAATACGACAATGTATGGTGTAAAATCTCAGGGATGGTCACCGAAGCCGATTGGGAAAACTGGACACCAGAGGATTTAAAGCCGTATTTGGATGTGATTTTTGAAAATTTCTCAACAGATAAAATACTATACGGCTCAGATTGGCCGGTTCTTAATATTGCTTCTGATTATAAAGAGGTTGTAAAAACTTTAGAGGATTATATTTCGAAGTTTTCTATCGAAGATCAAAATAAGATTTGGTTTAAAAATGCGGTTTCATTTTATAATCTGTAATAGATTTTTTGCCACAGATTAAAGGATTAAAATGATTAAAAAATCTGTGAAAATCCTGTAATCTGTGGCTAATATTTTTTATTTTTTGCGGAAAATTATTTAAAAACATCATTTCCTGAGCCCCATTTCTTCTGCCAGGATGTATATTTCTTTAATGCCTTTTCCGGTTTATCCGTATACCATGCGTAACCGCTTCTGCGTTCGCGGCTGACTTCTGCTAAAGAATACAAAAACTGGCTGTCTCTATCGCAGAATAAAGGTTTATGAGTTCCTAATTCATAATATCTCGTCCAGATTGGCGGTGCAGCAGTATCAGTTACGACACGCACATCGTTGGTAATTTTTTTGTATTTAGAATCCATTTCTGGGGCCTGAAAACTTTCAACTCTGGTATTGTATATTTTAGAATCCTGAAACCATTTTACAGCTCCCTGAATAGAGTTTATAATTTTCTCATTCGGATTATCGATTGCCATTAAAAACAATACGACATCAACACTTTCGGCATTGCAGATACTTGGCGGTTCAAACTTTCGCGCCCATGTTGGTAAAAGTGTTATTTCATCATGCTGTTGGCACCAAGCCGTAAGTTTTCCATTTTCTTTAATCTGCATTTTTAAAATACAGTCAATTCCTTTTTCGTACGATTCAGTTATTTTTTTTCTAGTTTTAGCATCAATAAATGCAAAATCAGGATCATTGTTTACGATCTTTTTCAAAAGATTCATAATGCCCATATACGCACCGTCATTAAATGTAATATGTCGGCTGTAACCTTTTTCTAAAGGAAAATATTGAGGCCAGCCTCCGTTGCCGTATTGCGCTTCCAGAATAAAATCAATTCCTTTTAACGCACCGTCTTTGTATTTAGTTTCTTTAGTCAAAGTATAAACCTGAGCTAGATAATTGACGTGCGTGTAAGTCGTTTCATTGTCAAAAGTAGTATGCAGAATCGGTTTGGTTGCAATAACTGTATCAATTTGCTTTGGAGTCAGAATTGCTTTCATATCGTAATTCTTCGGCCATCCGCCATTATTACGCTGAAAAAGCAAAATATTATCAGCAATTTTAGCATAATCCGTTTCAGCATATTGAGGCTGATTCGGAATTGGATTTACGATATTAGTTTTGTCTTTAATATGGTACCAATGATTGGTCCCATCTGTAAAAACTTTTGTGCTGATTACTGATTTTTCCTCTTTGTTAGTTTGTGCATTCGAATGTAGAAACGAGAAAACACAAAGACTTAAAACAACTGCTTTTGAACTATTGATAAATTTCATTTTGAAATTGTGATTAAAATTTTACAGCTCCTTTTGGAACATCACTTCCAAGTGTAGTTGTTTTTGAAAAATCTAAATTTTTAGAAGAAACCAATTCAATATTTGCGTTTCCTTCCCCATTTATATTTACTGCTTTAGCCGATGTAGAATTGAATTCGACATTCTTTAAAGACATATTTTTTACATTGTAAACTTCAAATACATTACTGTTTTCGATATCTAGTTTTGCATTGGTGATTTTGATTCCGTTTGCGTCAATAATCGAAAACCCTTTTTCAGCCGTAACCGTTAAGTTTGAAATTTCGATGTTCTCCAAATTCATTTCAGGAAGACCTTGTAAAAATACCGCTTGCTGAGCACCTTTAATCGTAATGTTTTTAATCGAAATATTTTTAAACTGAGGCGTTTCAACCGTTACAGGCATTGCTTTATTAATGATTTTATCTCCGCCTTCTTCTAAAGTTTCAGCTATCGATTTTCCTCCATAATACAAATTGAAAGAAATGGCCTGCGATGGAATATCAGTCATATAAACATCCGAAATAAATACGTTTTCTACAACACCGCCTCTTCCGCGTGCACTTTTAAAACGTAAGCCAACATCAGTTCCCATAAAAGTACAATTTGAAACATGCAGGTTTTTTACACCACCAGACATCTCGCTTCCAACCGTTACACCACCGTGTCCGTGATATACGATATTGTTTCTTACAATGATATTTTCGCTAGGAATACCTCTTTCGCGTCCGTCTTTATCTTTTCCTGATTTAATGCAAATGGCATCATCACCGACATCAAAACTTGAATTTTCAACCAAAACATTTTTACAGCATTCTATATCAAGACCATCTCCGTTTTGAGAATACCAAGGGTTACGAACCGTTACATTTCTAACGATTAAATCTTCCACCATAAAAGGATGAATATTCCAAGCTGGTGAATTTTGAAAAACAGGACCGTCAAATAAAACTCTTTTACTGTTTTGGATACTCACCAATACAGGTCGTAAAAAGTCATGAATTTTTTCAAAATCTTCTTTAGTTTTTAAATCAGGGCGCACATTTTGATCTGCGCCTTTAGAAGCATTCATAAAGATTTCTGATGGATACCAGCTCGTTTTTTGTGCATTTAAAACACCGCCTTTAGAAATAGCTTCTTTCCATTGGCTCTCAGTTAATTTGCTCTTTTTAATTTGTCTCCAAACTTCTCCAGAACCATCCCAAACACCATTTCCTGTAAAAGCGATGTTTTCAAGGTTTTTGCCATAAATAGGAGAGATGCATCGCCAAGTGTTTAATCCTTCAAAATTAGTTTCGATAATAGGATATAATGATTTATCTGTAGAAAATTTTATTAAAGCACCTCTTTCGGCATGTAATTCAATATTGCTTTTTAGAATAATTGGACCTGTAAGCCAGATCCCAGGAGGAATAATAACTTTTCCTCCGCCTTTTTTTGAAACCGCATCTATAGCATCGGCGAAAGCCTTAGTGTTTAAAACATAACCGCCGTTTACGGCACCAAAATCTTTTATGTTTACACTGTTTTTTGGGATAACCGGCTCTTTTATTTTGGTCATTTTAAATTCAATGTCTTTGTAAGTGTCAGATGCTTTTTGCGCCAAAACTGGTACAGAAAAACTTGCTGCCAGAATGGTCAAAGCTGTACAGAAAAGGTTAGTCAGGTTAGTTTTCATTAGAATTGTATTATGGTTAAAATTTACTTTTGATGTCGGTTAGATTTTTTATCTGCTATTTTTTTATTTGATGAATAAAAAAATCCGTTATAAACTATAATTTAATAATGTAATCGATTACACAAATCTATTAAAAAAATATTATCAAACGACAATTTTGATTTAATTATAACAGATTTTTTATGAATTTAATTTTTTTATGGGAAATTGATTAAGATTTTCATTTGGAGTTTTAGCTTAAAAGGAAGTGCAAGAATTAGATGTTTATCCTAAATTACAGGAGGGTACAGGATACCTGTCATTTTATATTCTTTTAAATTGTCCTAATTATTTGGTAAAAGTGTTAAAAATACATTTATTTGTAAAAATAATAATACTTAAAATTAATGCCTCGTAATTTTATCCCAATAAAAAAATCAATACTATAAATAATGCGTTTAATTCCTTTCAACAAATTACTAATCGTTTTTTTAACGGTATTTACAATTTTTTCAGCAAACGCTGCAGAAATTTGGGTTTCACCATCTGGAAATGATTCCAACCTCGGAACAAAATCAAATCCACTGGCAACTGTTCATATGGCAATGCGAAAAGCCAGAGAACTACGCCGATTAAAAGATCCATCAATTAAAGACGGTGTTCGTATTATAGTGATGAACGGAACGTATTATTTAAATGAACCTTTATTTGTACGACCAGAAGATTCTGGAACCGCCGAAAGTCCAACAACAATTGAAGCTGATGTAAATGCTAAACCCATTATAAGCGGTGGAATTGAAATAAAAAATTGGAAAAAAGTTAATATTTTAAATGGTAAAAAAGGAACGTTTTGGGTAGCGGATGCGCCTCAAAAAGCAGGTTCATTAATCAATTACAGACAATTGTGGGTAAACGGAAAAAAAGCCGTTAGAGCCAAAAGTACGGCAGGAAATACAATGGACAGAATTTTGTCTTGGGATCATAAATCGCAGACTTGCTGGATTCCGTTTAAAGATAAATCGGTTAAGTTTGAACCGGGAATGGAAATGTTTATCGTGCAATGGTGGTCGATTGCGAACCTCAGAATAAAAAATATTGAAGTACAGAAAGACAGCGCCAGACTTTCGTTTGAAGAGCCTGAAAGCCGAATTCAAAGTGAGCATCCTTGGCCTGCGCCGTGGATTTCTAAAAACAACGGAAATTCTGCTTTTCATTTAAACAATGCTCTTTCATTATTGAATGAACCAGGAGAATGGTTTTTAGATAAAAAAAATGCTAAAGTCTATTATATTCCACGTCAGGGGGAAGATATTAATTCGGTTAAAGTTACCGTTCCAGTTTTAGAAAATCTGGTTGAAGTAAAAGGAACGATTGATTCTCCTGTACATCATTTTCAATTTAAAGGAATTTCATTTCAATACAGCAATTGGCTTCGTCCTTCAGAACAAGGTCATGTGCCTTTGCAATCTGGTATGTATTTATTGGATGCTTATAAATTGAAACAACCGGGAACGCCAAATCAGGCGAGTTTAGAAAATCAGGCTTGGGTAGGAAGACCTCGTTCGGCGGTTGAAGTAAATTATGCCAATAATATTCAGTTTGAATCGTGTCGTTTTGAACACTTGGCTTCGACCGGTTTAGATTTAAATAAAGGAACAAATCACAATACTGTAAAAGGAAATTTATTTAAAGATATTGGCGGAAGCGCTATTAATGTTGGTGTTTTCTCTGAAGAAGCTTTTGAAGCGCATTTGCCTTTAATCATAAAAGATGAAAGAGAAATGTGTTCTGATGAAGTGATTTCAGATAATTTAATCACCAACGTAACCAATGAAGATTGGGGGACTTTAGGAATCAGTGCTGGTTTTGTTCGAAATATTACGATCGAACACAACGAAATTTCAGATGTATCGTATTCTGGAATGGCAATGGGCTGGGGTTGGACACACACGCCAAACGTAATGCAGAATAATAAAATTCTAGGAAATAAAATTCATCATTATGCAAAACATTTACATGATGTTGCCGGAATTTATACGCTTTCGGCTCAGCCAAACAGCCGAATTGAAGAAAATTATATCGACAAGGTTTACAATAGTCCTTATGCGCATGATCCGTTTTTATGGCTGTATTTGTACACCGATGAAGGAAGCGAAGGTTTTACGATTAAAAACAACTGGATTGCTGAAAAGAAAATCCTTAAAAATCATAACGGTCCAAAAGGAAATATATGGGAGTATAACGATCCATATGTGAGTGCTAAAATTAAAGATGCTGCCGGAATTAGGGTACCTTACAAAGATTTAGAAAAAGAAGTCGTAATCGATGAAAAATGGGGATTGCAGGAAATGCCAAAACCGTACGCGATCGAATTGATCGGCTCTGATTTTGATATCGCAAAAATCAAATCGACTTTAACAGGTTTTAGAATTGTCGGTCAGGAATTGTACCAATGGAAAAATCATTTGGTGATTTATGGAAAAATGAATCAGCCAGAAAGAACAAAACGAAAGCTGGCGGGAGCTTTTCCTTCTTTAGAAATTAAAATCTATGAAGATTTGGTTTACGATTTCCAAAACTTCAGAAGATGTAAAGACTCAAAACCAGCATCGGATTGGGAAAATGTGGTTTTAACAGCCAATCTTCCTGCTGATGAAAAACTACAAAAAGAATATGTAGAGTATCATAAAACGCAATTCGAAAAATGGCCAGAAGTAGCCAAAGGTTTCTGTAATGCAGATTTTCAGCAATTGCAAGTTTTCAAAAAAGACAGACAATTAATTTTGGTAATTAGTATTCCGAAAGGAGAAAGCTTGGATAAACTGAATCCGAAAACAACACAAAATAATCCGCGTGCAGACGATTGGAACGCTTTAATGAAAAAATACCAATCGGGAATTGAAGGCACAAAACCAGACGAAACCTGGATTTTCTT
The DNA here is from genome assembly GCF_002217355.1 of Flavobacterium oncorhynchi. GTDB lineage: Bacteria > Bacteroidota > Bacteroidia > Flavobacteriales > Flavobacteriaceae > Flavobacterium > Flavobacterium oncorhynchi. The sequence continues at coordinate 10,890 of NZ_MUHA01000021.1, forward strand.
AAACAAAGTGAGTGTAGAGGAGAAAAAATAGAAGAAAGAACCAAGAAGAAAGAAAATCTGCTCGATCTGCATAATCTGCGTGAAAAATAAAACTAACCTCAAAGTAGGTTTCAGAAATAATCTAAAATCTAAAATCAACAATCTAAAATAACCACAACCAATGTTAAAAATAGCCATTCTGGGACTTGGAGAAGGACGAAGCACAATGTCGGCTGCAATTGAAAGTTCAAAACTAGAACTCGTTAAAATATGCGACCGAAATGAAGAATTGTGTAAACAGCGAGCAAAAGAATTCGATTTTCATTCTTATACAACCAATTACGACGATTTATTAAACGATGCATCAATTGATATTATTGCGATTTACACGCCAGATCATCTTCACGAACAACATGTAAAACAAGCTTTGTTGCATGGAAAACATGTTGTTTGCACCAAACCATTTATCGATGATTTATCAGATGCAAAAGAATTGTTAGAGTTAAGCAAATCAACTGGTAAAAAAGTTTTCATTGGGCAAAGTTCTCGTTTTTTCGAACCAGCCAAAAGACAAAGAGCCGATTACGAAGCGGGTTTAATAGGAGATTTAATTACAATCGAAGCCCAATATCATGCCGATCACAGATGGTTTTTAAAGAAAGAATGGTCGCTTTTGCAATCGTTTAAATGGTTGTACGGAGGTTTGAGTCATCCTGTAGATTTCATCAGATGGTATTTGCCGAATATTCAGGAAGTGATGGGTTATGGAATGATCAGCAGTAACGGACAAAATGCAGGATTGAAGAATGAAGATACGATGCATTTTATCTTCAAAGCAACCGATGGAAGAATTGCTCGTGTAAGTGGTGTGTATACTTCGCCTACTCAGCCTGCACAACGTGACAGCGGCATGAGTACAATTCTACGAGCAACAGAAGGAGCAAGTCAGGCCGATTATCACGAATTGCGTTATGCCGTTACAGATAAAACGGGAGAAGAAAAAGTAATTACTTGGGGCGACAGCACGATAAAATATTATTTCCGTTTTGAAGGACAAAGTCATCATGGCGGTGAATATCAGAATTATTTAGAATATTTTGTAGACAGCATTGAGCAAGGTTTTGAAGCGTATCCAAACATGGAAGAAGGAATTGGAACCGTAGCTTTATTGCAAGCAATGGATAAATCTCTGCAAACTGGAATGCCGGTTAAAATTGCCGATATTCTTAATGAATACGGACTATGAACAGTATCTACGATAAACTAACCACGCTCGATTTTGTAATTGTAGCCGGTTATTTAGTGGCTTTATTGGTCATTGGATATGTGGTAAGTATGAAACAGAGAAAGAAAAATGAAACGCTTTTTCTGGCCGGAAATTCATTAAACTGGTACAGCATCGGGTTTAATATGTGGGGAACCAATGTTGGACCTTCGTCATTACTGGCTTTTGCAAGTATTGGTTACGCTACGGGAATTGTAGCAGGAAATTTTGAATGGTATGCTTTTGTGTTTTTACTGCTTTTGGCAATGTTTTTTGCGCCAAGATATATTGCGAGTAAAGTAAGTACAATGCCCGAATATATGGGAAAACGCTACGGCGACAGCACTCAGAATATTTTAGCTTGGTATGCTTTGGTAAAAATATTGGTAAGCTGGTTGTCTTTAGGATTATTCAGCGGAGGCGTTTTAGTACGTCAGATTTTGGGAATTCCGATGTGGCAGAGTGTTACGGTTTTAGTGATTTTCTCTGGAATATTTACGTTTGCCGGAGGATTAAAAGCAATTGCTAAAGTGAATGTTTTTCAGATGATTCTGTTGATTGTAGTTTCATTGACGCTTTCATTTTTAGGTTTGCAAAAACTAGGGGGAATCGATGTTTTAATTGCCAAAACACCTTCAAACTTTTGGAATTTAGTACGTCCTTCAGATGATGCACATTATCCTTGGCCTGCTATTTTATTAGGATATCCTGTTGCGGCAGTTGCTTTTTTCTGTACCGATCAATCGATGGTGCAGAGTGTTTTAGGAGCGAAAAACCTAGAGCAAGGGCAATTAGGAGTTAACTTCATTGGATGGTTAAAAGTTATGGCTTTGCCGTTGTTTATTTTGCCAGGAATTTTGTGTTATGCGTTATATCCAGAATTAGGAAGCAATTCTGATTTAGCTTATATGACAATGGTTACGAATCTTTTTCCGAGCGGAATGAACGGTTTGGTAATTTGTGTTATGATTGCGGTTTTGGTGGGAACAATTGGTTCTTCATTAAATGCTTTGAGCACCGTTTTTACGAATGATATTTATGTAAAGAAAATCAACCCGACGGCGACGATTCAGGATCAAATTAGGATTGGTCGATTAACAATTGCTGCGGGATGTGTTTTTGCTATTCTGATTGCCGTTGCGATTGACAATATCAAAGGACAGAATTTATTCAACATTTTTCAGGCGGTTTTAGGTTTCTTGGCGCCTTCGTTATCTGTTGTTTTTCTTTTGAGTGTTTTCTGGAAACGCACGACTAAAAAAGCCGTAAATGCAACTCTTTCTTGGGGTTCTGCCTTTAGTTTGTTTGTTGGGGTTTTATATCTTTGGATTTTCCCTGCCGATAAATATCCAGTTTGGCCTCACTTTTTATTGATTTCGTTTTACATTTTTGCTGTGCTTTTAATTACAGCTGTTATTATTTCTTTGACCGATAAAAATCCAGAAGTTAATGTTTCAGATGAAACGGATATTCCTAAAACTAGTAAAAAGGTTAAGCTTTTATTTGGGTTATTGGGATTGACAATTTTGGCTTTGTATTTGGTTTTTAATGGACATTAATAAAAATTAAAGAATTTCAAATGTGCCCCGTGGTTTCAACTACGGGGCACATATATAACATTCCGTTTATCAAAATACGTTTCCCGTGGTTGAAAGCACGGGCTATGTTTTGAAAAAGATTGTAAATAATAAAGCGAAGCTATTTTCAATTGCCTCCAGTTTTAACTGGAGGTATATTTAAAAAGAATAGAAAAGGCTTTAGCCAAATTATAGATATTTTGGCTAAAGCCTTTTGAGCTTCCTAATTAATTTGTCATCCAGCTAAAGCTGGACGCAATTAAAACTTAAAAAAAAAACTTTGCGCCTTAGCGACTTTGTGGCATAAAAAAAATTACTCAACCTTCTTTTTCTTCTCCAAATTCGGTAAGAACCCAGTAATAACCCCAATCAAAGGCAGAAACGCACAAATCTTAAATACATATTCAATACTAGTAGCATCGGCAATTTTTCCTAAAATAGCAGAACCTAAACCACCCATTCCGAAAGCAAATCCGAAGAAAAGACCCGCTACAAGTCCGACTTTTCCAGGCATTAATTCAGTTGCATAAACTAGAATCGCTGAGAATGCCGAAGAAAGAATCAATCCGATAATTACAGATAAAGTTCCAACCCAGAATAAAGAAACGTAAGGTAACATCAAAGTAAACGGAGCAACACCAAGAATTGAAACCCAGATTACATATTTTCTTCCATATCTATCTCCAATTGGTCCTCCAATTAAAGTACCTGCCGCAACAGCACCCGAGAATAAAAATAAATAGACTTGTGATTGCTGAATCGTAATATGAAATTTATCAATAAGGAAGAAAGTATAATAACTCGTAATACTGCTCATGTAGAAATATTTAGAGAAAATAAGAACCAAAAGAATAATCAACGAACCAATTACTCGGTTTTTAGACAAATGATGCGTCTCGATTTGGTGAGAAGCTTTATTAGCATTTCTTTCCGATAAATGTGCCGTGTACCAAATCGCAATTTTATACAAAGCAAAAACACCAACTAACGCAATAATACAAAACCAAGCGATATAAGATTGTCCATGCGGAATAACGATAAAAGCAGCTAATAAAGGTCCAATTGCACTTCCTGCATTTCCTCCCAATTGAAAAATAGACTGCGCCAAACCTCTTTTTCCGCCCGAAGCTAAATGTGCCACACGAGAAGATTCAGGATGAAAAATTGAAGATCCAATTCCGATTAAACTAACTGATAGTAATAAATAAGTAAAACTTGAGGCAATTGAAACTAAAAAAAGTCCAATCATTGTAAAACACATTCCAACAATTAGGGAATAAGGTTTAGAATTTTTATCAGTATACATGCCCACAAATGGTTGTAAAATAGACGCCACCATTTGGTAAGTTAAAGTGATAATACCAATTTGAGTAAAACTTAGATTAAAATTTTCTTTCAAAAGTGGATATATTGAAGGAACTAGAGCCTGTAAAAGATCATTAATTAAATGAGAAAAACTTATAATGAATAAGATCGAGTAGGTTGTTTTTTTAACTATGTCAGGATTTGCTTTGATAGTGTCCATGCGTTATCTTTTTTTAATTTTAATTAGTGTTAAAACAACAATTGTGTTATTTTTTGCAAAGATTAAAAGAATACCAATGTCAGAATTGCTATATTTGGACAATGAATAACCAGATTCGGACATATCGAATGGCGCAGGAGCATGGATACAGAGTAGATCCATCAATTCCTGTTATTGGCTATACCGAAATGGTAACCAACGAAATGTGTATTTCGCACTCACATCCAAGAGGTCAGTTAATCTATGCTACACGTGGCGTGATGAACGTTGTCGTGGGAAATAATATTTGGGTTGTGAATCCGCTGCAGGGCTTGTGGCTTCCAGGCGGAGTGGAACATCAAGTTACTTTTCAGAAAGACGTTAATTATTACAGCGTTTTTATTGATCCGTCTGCAATGGAAGGACTGCCAACAAATAGTTTTTCTTTTGATATTCCGATGTTTTTAAAGCAATTGGTTTTCAAAATTATTTCTTTTGGAATAGAAGGAAATCTAACTCCGCCACAAAAAAGAATCATTGCAGTTTTCTTAGACGAATTAGCTTTAATTGAGCCAAGTGCAACCTTTTTGCCAACAACCAATCACGAAAGACTTCAAAAAGTAGTCGAGCTTTTAATGGAAGATATTGCCAGCAAAAACACGATAGAATACTACGCCGAAATTTCTTTTATGAGCACTAGAACTTTATCCCGCTTATTTATTAAAGAACTGGGAATGAATTTCAGCGACTGGCGAACGCGTTTAAAATTGTTAGAAGCCATAAAACGTTTGGGCGAAAAGCAATCCATTAAAGAAATTGCCTTCAATTTAGGTTACGAAACTACAAGCGCCTTTATTTATATGTTTAAAAAGCATTTAGGCAAAACACCTTCTAATTATATTTTAGAAGATGAAAATGAATCTGATAGAATGATTGCTTAGCTTCTTAGTCTAAATTAGAACGCGGATTAAACGGGTTTGCTATAGCGAAGACACGGATTTGCGCAGATTTTTTCTTTTAGTTATATCCAAAATAACCGCAATCATTGTCATTTCGACGAAGGAGAAATCACACTAGAAGCTCCATGAAGTATGTTTTCAATCTTTGTCGAATCTCACGTGTGATTTCTCCTTCGTCGAAATGACAAAAAATACGCAAAACAAAAAATCCGTTTCAATCAGTGTCTTTACGAAGTAAATCCGTCTCATCAGCGTCCTCTAAAATTGTAACATCATTTTTTTTAGTACTAAAAAAGTGATAACTCGTAATTTTTCCCTTAAAAAATTATCAAACATTGCAATTTTTTATGAAATAACAGGATACTACAGGTTGTGAAATGTAAAAATAACACTTATCTTTAGTCCCTAAATATACTAACTATGCTAAACCGCTTTTCTATTTTTAGGACTTTACTTCTTTTTGTTGCCTTTTTATTCTGTTCTCTGTCATCTGCACAGGAGAAAACAAAAGAAGCAACATGGATCTGGTATCCAGGTGATTTCGAAGTTTGGTTAAGCAATAAAATGCAAGTAAGACGTACAGAACGTGAAGCGGTATTCCCTCCGCTTTGGCAATATTACAGTCCGTACGCTTTGGTTACTTTTCAAACAGAAGTAGATATTCCAAAGTCAGACGAAGTGAAAATTTACTCAGAAGGACCTTTTCAATTGCTTCTAGATGGCGTTCAGATTTACGGACAGCCAAAATCAATCGCAATTCCTGCCGGAAAACACAAAATTTCTTTTAAAGTTTACAATCAGGAAGTGTTGCCGGCTATTTATATTGCTGGTAATTATGTTAAATCTGATGCATCTTGGAAAGTAACCAATGAAGATAAACTTTGGATTGATGAAACTGGAAAAGCACAACAATCTGGTACGCCATGGGTTCCTGTTGGTTCTTGGAATTTTAATTCTCCAGAAAATAAACCTTCTCAGTTTAAACTAACAACCAAACCTTTAAGCGCTAAAAAAACAGAAAAAATAGGAGCTGGTCAACTAGTAGATTTTGGTAAAGAAACTTTTGGTTACATTAAAATTCATGGTTTAAAAGGAAAAGGTAAATTAGCATTGTATTATGGCGAATCTCGTGAAGAAGCTTTAGATTCTGCCAAATGCGAAACTTTAGATCATTTATCTTTTGATGGAAAACAATCTGAAACTTATACACATGATGGTTCGAAAGCATTCCGCTATGTTCAGGTACAAGCAGATGCAGGTGTAAAATATGATTCGATTTCGATGCTTTATGAATATCTGCCACTGGACTATCGTGGTGCATTCAAATCTTCTGATGAACAATTGAATAAAATTTGGGATGTGTCGGCTTACACGATGCATTTAACGTCTCGTGAATTTTTTATTGACGGAATCAAACGTGATCGCTGGGTTTGGTCTGGTGATGCTTATCAAAGTTATTTAATGAATTATTATTTGTTTTTTGATTCGGCTTCGGTAGAACGAACTATGTTAGCACTTCGCGGAAAAGATCCTGTAACTGCTCACGTCAATATCATAATGGATTATTCGCTGTATTGGTTTGTAGGTGTTTACGATTACTATTTGCATACGGGCGATACAAAATTTATCAAGACTTTTTATCCAAGAATGAAATCACTTATGGATTTCTGTTTAGAAAGAAGAAACAAAAACGGATTCCTAGAACCTTTAGAAGGCGATTGGGTTTTTATTGACTGGGCAGACGGATTGCCAAAAACAGGCGAAGTTAGTTTTGAGCAAATGCTTTTAGCGAGAAGTCTTGAAGCTATGTCAGTGAGTGCTGAAATTGCGGGGAAAAGTGAAGACCAAAAACAATATCAAAAATTAGGTAATGATTTAAAAACGAAATTATTTGATGTGTTTTGGGATAAAAAGGAAAACGTAATGAAGCATCAGCGTATTGATGGAAAAATTCAAAGCATTGTAACCAGATACGCTAATATGTTCGGTATTTTCTTTAATTATTTTACTGAAGAGCAAAAACAAAGCGTAAAAAATAAAGTACTCTTGAATAAAGATGTTCTTCAAATCACAACTCCATATATGCGTTTTTACGAGTTGGAAGCATTATGTGCGATGGGCGAACAGAATTATGTTTTAAAAGAAATGAAAGATTATTGGGGCGGAATGTTAAATGAAGGCGCAACCTCTTTCTGGGAAGAATACAATCCGAACAAAAAGGGAACGGAGCATTTAACGATGTACGGTCGCCCTTATGGAAAAAGCCTTTGCCACGCTTGGGGCGCAAGTCCGATTTACTTATTAGGGAAATATTATTTGGGTGTAAAACCAACTGCTCCAGGTTATTCAGAATATGAAATTAAACCAAATTTAGGAGGTTTAAAATGGATGGAAGGAAAAGTGCCAACACCAAACGGAGAAGTTGCCGTGTATTGTAGTACCAAAGAAATTAAAGTGAAAGCAGGCGAAGGAGAAGGGAAATTGATTTTTGAAAGTGCCAGCAAACCTAAAACAAACTCTGGAACGATTACAGAATTAGCAAAAAATAAATATCAATTGATTGTAAAACCTAATGTGGAGTATAAAGTGAGTTATAAGGCTATTTGAGTTCTTAGTCCTTAGTAATGTAATTAGTTTAGTGTGTTACGTTTAGTTTGTCATTTCGAGGAACGAGAAATCTTCGCAAGTAGCTCCACAAAGATTGATATGCAAAGCGTGTTCAGCAAACGAAGATTTCTCCTTCGTCGAAATGACAAGATTTGGGGGAAATGCATAAGAAAGAATAAAAGCCAATAAAAAAATAAAAAACCAATGTTTTCAAAAAACACAAAATACAGCTTCAAATTAAAAACAGCATTCTTAATGCTATTAACCGTCTGCATTCAAGCCACAGCACAAACCACCGCATGGAAACCAGCATCATTTGAGATTGTAAAATCAAATTACAAAACTTTCAAAACCACACAATACGCTCATGTGTTTTCAGGAAGCAAACACAATATTGTTCGTTTAGCTCCAGAATTACAAGGTTTGCAAGGCGTTGAACTTCCTTTAGACAAATATAAAAATGGAACGAATGCTCCGTTACAATTAAAATTTAAGGAACCAGTAACTGTTTTGATTGGTGTTTTTCAGGATAAAAATGCTAAGTATCTTCAAGCCGATAAACTTCAAAATGCTAAATTAATTTTAGAAAGTGGGGTTACTATAACAGGATTGCCTTCAGTTAATGTTTATGCGGTTTCCTTTTCAAAAGGAACACAAACATTAAATTTTGGAAAAGGATTATTTGCTTTTTTAGGAGTTGTAAAAGCTTCTGAAAAACTAAACGAAAGAAATGCCAATTTCCCAGACGGAAAACTTTGGAATCCAACTTTTATCGTTGAAGGATTTTCAGATGAAAAACCGCTTTTCGAAATTATCGGTGGAGAGAACAAACCCGTTATTGATGAAAGAATGTCTGGAACAGAAGAAATCCAAGGCGGTTTTGAGGGTGGACGTGTGGTAAAAGTCGGAGATATCTATCATATGTTTCCAACCGAAAGAGCGGGCGAAAAAGGCGTAGATTATTATTACGATCGTGTAAAAACCAAAATTGGACATTGGACAAGCAAAGATGCAATCCATTGGAAAAGAGAATCTACAATCTACCAAGCGAGTGGAACTTACGCTGTAACGGAAGATGATAATCCAATGAACGATCGTCGTGCTGCTATTTGGTCGTATATGCCTGTTTTTAATGAAAAAGCAAACAAATGGTACGGCTATTATTTGGCTTATACGGTAAGTAAAGAAATAGAACCAAATCACTCTTTCGGAAGAATTTGGCGTTGTGAATCAATGGTTGAAGGAATCAACGGAATTGGCGGACCATATAAAGATATGGGAATCATTATGGAACCGGGATTAGATTCTCAGCCTTGGGAAGGACGTCAGGGAGTTGCTTCGTTTTTTCCGTATCAAGTAGGCGACAAATATTTCGGATTTTACAGCGGTGCGTATCCATTCAATTCATGGGCAGATTATCCGAAGAAATCAGGAAAAGGCTGGTTTGTAGCTTTAGCCGAATCCAAAAGTTTAGAAGGTCCTTGGTTGAGAATGAACAAAGGCTTGGAACCCATTAAAACCATGCATCCACAGTTTGTTGAAAATCCAATTGTTAGTCAATTACCAAACGGTCTGTACATTGCTATTTTCGACGGAGGTCCAGACGGCTGGGGGCACCATTTACCCAACATGATTGCATATTCGTTATCAGCAGACGGAATTAATTGGGCAGAAGCACATTATTTACCAATCGAAACTAAAGTCGATAAATGGTGGGATATTATGAGAACGCCATTATGTTTAATCCCGGAAGGAAACGATGTTTATACTATAGTGTATAATGCCATCGATTTAAAAAGGAGATTTCACCCAACCGGAATGGTAAAAGTCAAACTGAATAAAGATGTAATGGAATCCAAATTAAAAGAATTGAAAAAAATAAATTAAAGTTTCCCGCAGATTTTGCAGATCAGGCAAATAAAAAAAAATCAGCTAAATCTGCAAAATCTGCGAGAGAAAAATAAGAAAAAACTTAGTCCCGATAGCCATCGGGATAGCGCCTAAAAGGCAAAAAAAAACATAAAAATGAAAATTAAATACCTAATCTTAACCATTTCAGCATTTGCCATAACAAGCTGTGCAACTAAATATAAGAAAAGAGAAATCAACGAAACAGTAATGCAGGAGATTTATGAAGAAATCAAAACGCCTTATAAATACGGTTTGGTAATGGTTCCTACCGACAACTCATACAAAATGGATTGTCCGAGTGTGTTTAGAAAAGACGGGAAATGGTATATGACCTATTTAATTTACGATGGACGAGGTTATGAAACTTGGTTAGCAGAAAGTGATAATTTGTTAGACTGGAAACATTTGGGAAAAGTAATGTCTTTTTCAGAAAATGAAAAACATTGGGATGTAAACCAAAAAGCAGGATATATTTCGTTGCAAGACCTTACTTGGGGCGGAAGTTACGAATGGGAAAAGTATGATGATAAATACTGGATGAGTTATTTTGGCGGAGACAGCAAAGGTTACGAAGCAGGGGTTTTATCAATCGGAATGGCATATACAAAAGAAGCGCCGACAAAACCACACGAATTCCAAAGATTAGAAAATCCAGTTTTAACGCCAAAAGACAAAGACGCCAGATGGTGGGATAATAGTACGATGTACAAAAACAGTGTAATCCGTGATAAAGATAAACTGACAGGACACAATTTTATCATGTATTATAATGCCCGTGGCGATAGTATAAATCCTGCTAAAGGTGCTGAGCGTATTGCTATGGCAGTATCAAATGATATGAAAACTTGGAAACGTTATGGCGATAAACCTTTAATCAATCATCATAAAGGAATTTCGGGAGATGCTTATATTCAGCGTATTAATGATACTTGGGTAATGTTCTATTTTGGAGCTTTCTGGACGGGATGGGATCAAGGTGCGTTTAACCGGTTTGCCGTTTCGAATGATTTGGTAAACTGGACGGACTGGAAAGGTGACGATTTAGTTAAATCTTCTGAACCTTATGATGATATGTTTGCTCATAAATCATTTGTTGTAAAACATGATGGCGTTGTCTATCATTTTTACTGTGCCGTTAACAAAGCAGAACAAAGAGGAATTGCCATTGCAACGTCTAAAGATTTAGGGAAAAGCAAATTGAATTTTGTGGCACCGCCGGAGAAAAAGACGAAGAAATAGTTATGAGTTATGAAATACCTTAATACTCCCAACTGAAATGACTCCGTTAGGAGCCTCTCGTCGGTAGAAAAGAAATAGCACAGAGAAAATTTGTCCCTTAGGGACAATTGAATCAAATAATAATGAAAAATAATATAAAGCCAATGTTTACATCAAAATCAAAATACAATAATCCATTTTTACGATTACGATTTTTGACGTATACATTTTACATTTTACTATTCACATCTTACGGAATAAACGCCCAATCCGTAACAGGAGAACCAGCGGGAGTTCCGGAATTACATAAAAAATACGAATTTGCTCCGTGGGAAGATCCAACAATTACAAGCATCAACAGACAGCCATCAAGAGCAACTTCATATTCATACACTTCTGTTGAAGACGCACTAAAAGGCGACAGAACCAAAAGCCGAATCCAGATGCTAAATGGCGATTGGGATTTCAAATATGCTGTAAATTTAAAAGAAGCTTCAAAAGATTTCTATAAAAATACTGTTTCAGGTTGGGATAAAATAGAAGTGCCTTCGAATTGGGAAATGAAAGGGTATGACAATCCAATTTACAAAAGTGCTGTATATCCGTTTCGACCAATAAATCCGCCATATATCCCGAAAGATTATAACGGAGTTGGTTCTTATCAAAGAAGTTTTACTGTTCCTGAAAATTGGAAAGATATGACCGTGACTTTGCATTTTGGAGCCGTAAGTTCAGGTTTTGAAGTTTGGTTAAACGGAGAATTTTTAGGTTATGGAGAAGACAGTTTTCTGCCATCAGAATTTGATATTACGCCTTATTTAAAAACAGGGGAAAATGTAGTTTCAGTTCGTGTCATTCGTTGGACGGATGGTTCTTATTTAGAAGATCAGGATCATTGGCGTATGAGCGGCATCCAGCGTGAAGTTTTCATTATGGCAGAGCCGAAATTACGTATTCAGGATTTCTTTGTTCAGACGAAATTAGACAAACAATATACAGATGCGATCTTTAAACTGCGCCCAAAAGTAGAAAATCTTACAGGAGAAAAAGTCAAAGATTATACGATGAATGTACAGTTATATGATGCCAATAATACTGCAATGTTCAAAGAACCACTTCAAAGACCAGTAATTGATTTAATTAACGAAAGTTATCCTCGTTTGGATAATGTTCGTTTTGGATTCTTTCAGGAAACGATCAAAAATCCGAAGAAATGGAGTTCAGAGGAACCTAATTTATACACAATGGTTATTTCCATAAAAGATAAAAATGGCAATGTTACTGAGGCGAAAAGCTGTAAAATAGGTTTCCGTTCAATTGAATTTTCGAAAGAGAATGGAAAAATGCTCATCAACGGAAAAGAAACTTACGTTTATGGCGTAAACCGTCACGATCATCATCCGACAAGAGGAAAAGCGGTTACGAGAGAAGATATCAAACAAGATATTACCACGATTAAAAAGTTCAATTTCAACTTTATACGTACGAGCCATTATCCAAACGATCCTTATTTCTACGAATTATGCGATCAATACGGAATCATGGTTATGGACGAAGCGAATCAGGAAACACACGGAATTGGCGGTAAATTAAGCAATGACCCACTTTGGACGAATGCTTATATGGAACGAATGATTCGAATGGTCGAAAGAGATAAAAACCATCCGTCGGTTGTGATGTGGAGTTTAGGAAATGAGGGCGGAAAAGGGCCAAATCATGCTGCAATGTCAGGTTGGGTTCACGATTTCGATATTACACGTCCAGTTCATTACGAACCTGCGCAGGGAAATGCCAAATTAGACGGATATATTGATCCGCTTGATCCAAGATATCCAAAAACAATCGATCACGCTTATCGATTCGAAAATCCGCAGGATGATTCGTATGTTGATATGGTCAGTCGTTTTTATCCGGGCGTTTTTACACCGAAATTTTTAGTAGATCAAAAGAAAGATACTCGTCCGATTATTTTTGTGGAATATTCGCATGCAATGGGGAATTCAGTTGGAAATTTAAAAGAATTATGGGATGAATTCCGTTCGCTTCCAAGAGTGATCGGAGGTTGTATTTGGGAATTTAAAGATCAGGGAATCGTGAAATTTGATTCCAGATCTGGTCAGAATTATTTTGCTCACGGAGGAGATTTTGGCGAGAAATACCATGACGGAAACTTCAATACAAAAGGAATTGTAGATTCTAACGGAAAACCAAAAGGTTCTATTTTTGAGAATAAATGGGTGTATCAGCCAGCGATTTCGACTTTAAACGGAAATCAATTAGAAATTAAAAATCGTCAGGCTGTTAAATCATTAGAAAGTTATATTCCGGTTTTAAAAGTTTTGGAAAACGGAAATGTAATTAAAACTCAAATTTTAAAACCATTAAAAGTAGAAGCAGGACAATCAACAACTTTAGATATCAGTTCTTATCTTCCAAAAATGAAAGCCGATGCCGAATATATTTTAAATATAGAATTCCAGCTTTCAAAAGATGAATTTTGGACTTCAAAAGGTTACGCTGTTGCGGAAGATCAGTTTATATTGAAAAAGAAAGAAGTCGTTTCTCCAGAATCTAAAAAAGAAATTTTAAACGTTTCAGAATCTGATTCCGATTTCAAAATCAAAGGAAAAACTTTTGATATTACAATTGGAAAAATAAACGGAGCTTTAAGTTCTTATATTTTTAACGGAGAAGAGCAAGTTTTTGCGCCGTTGCTTCCGAACTTCGTAAGACCACTTACAGACAATGACAAACGTGGATGGAAATCGCAAAAGTTGTTGAAACAATGGTATAAAGCAAAACCAAAATTGGTTAATATTTCAATTGACAAATCAGCTTCAGAAATCAAAATTACAAGCGATTACGAAGTAATAAAAGACAGTGCGAGTGTAAACGTAGTCTATAACATTTTACCAAACGGATTAATAAAAGTAGATTACAGTTTAAAAGCTTCAGACAAACTACCAAACATTCCAAAAATTGGAATGCAGATGGGAGTTCAGAGAAAATTCGATCAGATTTCATGGTACGGAAAAGGAGAACTAGAAAATTACAGCGACAGAAGTTTCGGTTCGTTTGTTGGGAAATATTCGCTTCCAATTAATGATTTTATCGAACATTATCCAAAACCGCAAGAAAACGGAAACAGATGTGATGTAAGATGGATGGCTTTGACTACTCCGCAAAAAAACAACGGATTTTTAGTAGTAAACGATACCAAAGTTTTAAGTATGAGCGCATGGCCATATACACAAGAAAACTTGAGTTCATCTGGTCATACATATGATTTAAAAGATCCTGGATTCTTGACTGTAAACATCGATTTAATCCAAATGGGAGTAGGAGGAAACGACAGCTGGACATTGGTTGCACAGCCTTTAGAACAATATCAGATTAAGTCTGGAAATTATGAGTATAGTTTTTATTTGACGCCTTTCAGGGGTTCAAAAAATCAATTGGAAAATAGTTTGAAGAAATTTAAATATTAGTAATTGATAATTAAAAATTAAGAATTAAAAGTTACAGTTTGTCATTTCGACGTAAGGAGAAATCTTCGCAAGAAACTCCACAAAGATAGGATTTTCGTTACGGAGCTACTTGTGGAGATTTCTCCTTACGTCGAAATGACAAAAAAGACGAAAAAAAGTAAAAAATCTGCCAAATCAGCCAAATCTGCGAGAGAAAATTTTTCCCGCAGATTTAGCAGATCAAACAGATCATCAAACATAGCCCGAGGTTTAAACCTCTGGAAACGTATTGTTTAATCACGTTACGTCCCAATGGTTGAAACCATTGGCTATGTTTTTAATAACAAATAATACATCAAACCCGACAGGTTTCAAAAACCTGTCGGGTTTACAAACAAAATAAAAACAATAAAATGTTTCAAAAAAAACACCTCTTTTTTATCCTCCTTTTAGCAAGCTTCGTCTCTGCACAGGAAGTCCATAAAAAAGAAACCAACTTTCAGCCAACATTAGAATCCTCAAGACCTTGGGTATATTGGTATTGGATGAAATCGGCGTATTCTAAACCTGGAATTACGGCCGATTTAGAAGCTATGAAACAAGCGGGAATTGCGGGTGCTTATTTAATGACTATCAAAGGGCCAGCCAATCCACCATTGATAGATCCGCCGGTTTTGCAGTTGAGTCCGGAGTTTTGGGATATGATTCATTGGGCTTTTAAAGAAGCAGATCGTTTAGGTTTGAAACTAGCTTTTCACGGAGCAGACGGATTTGCCGTTGCAGGCGGGCCATGGATTACACCAGAAATGTCGATGCAGAAAGTAGTTTGGTCGACGACTGAAATTTTAGGCGGAAAAAAAGTTACGTCAAAACTACCAGTTCCAGCGCATTACAAAGACTATTATAAAGACATTGCCACTTTTGCGATTCCGATTAAAGAATACCAAATTACGTCGCAGGTGCAATTGCCAAAAGTAACCACATCAAACAATACAGATGCATTGTTTTTGGCGGATCCTAAAAAAGACGAAAACTTCAAGTTTGTAGATGCAGGATGGATTCAATACGAATTTGCGCAGCCTTTTACCTGCAAATCAATTGTCATTGAAACCAAAGGAAGGGATTTTCAGGCACAACGTCTAATTGTGGAAGTGAGCGATGACGGCGTTCATTTTAGATTTCACGAAAGACTGATTGCACCGCGTCATGGCTGGCAGGATATGGATTTCCCAAATACACATACCATTACGCCAGTTACAGCAAAATATTTCAGATTTGTTTACGATCCAAAAGGGACAGAACCCGGAGCAGAAGATTTGGATTTTGCGAAGTGGAAACAAAACCTGAAAGTGAGTAAAATTACACTTTCGAATCAGTCGCTAATTAATAATTACGAAGGAAAATCAGGAGCAATTTGGCGTTTGACTCCACAGACTACTGAAAAAGAAATTCCAAATTCTGATGCATTCAAAAAATCAGAATTCATCAATATTTCCAATTTTGTTGATGCTGATGGAAATTTGAATTGGAAAGCACCAAAAGGAAAGTGGAAAATTATCCGAATGGGACATACTTCTACAGGGCATGAAAATGCAACTGGCGGAGCAGGAAAAGGACTGGAAGTTGACAAATTTAATCCTGAATTAATTCGTTTTCAATTGGATCATTGGTTTGGAGAAGCCGTTCGTTCTGCTGGATCAGAATTGGCTTCAAAAGTTTTAGAAATCCTTCATTTTGACAGTTGGGAATGCGGAAGTCAAAATTGGTCTTCGGTTTTTCAGGCTGAATTTAAAAAGAGACGCGGTTACGATATTGTAGAATATTTGCCTGTAATGGCTGGAATTCCGATAGAAAGTGCCGATTTCTCAGAGAAAGTTTTATACGATATTAGAAAAACAATTGCCGATTTAGTGTCCGATAATTTCTATGGAACTGTAGCACAGATTGCGAAAGAATATAACGTTAAGTTAAGTTCAGAAAACGTTGCACCAACAATGATGAGCGATGCATTGTTACATTATAAATATGTTGATTATCCGGGTGGAGAATTTTGGCTGAAAAGCCCAACACATGACAAACCTTTCGATATGGTTGATGCCATTTCGGGCGGACATATTTATGGAAAAGATATTATTCAGGCAGAATCTTTTACCGCTTTACGAATGGATTGGGACGAACATCCCGGAAATCTAAAAACAACAGCAGACCTCAATTATGCTTTAGGAATCAACCGTTTATTCTATCACGTTTTTGTCCATAATCCGTGGACGGACAGAAAACCCGGAATGACTCTGGACGACATTGGAACCTTTTTCCAAAGAGACCAAACTTGGTGGAAGCCTGGGCAAGCTTGGTTTGATTATTGTCAAAGAGTGCAGTTTCAATTGCAAAAAGGAAAACCTGTAATTGATCTGGCAGTTTTTATTGGCGAAGATTTTCCTTCCCGTTCTTTTGTTCCAGATCGTTTGGTTCCTTTTATTCCGAATGTTTTCGGAAAAGAAAGATTGGAAAGCGAGAAAATCCGTTTAGAAAATGAAGGTCAGCCAACGGCAAAAATGCCAAAAGAAGTCACCTATTCTAAAAACATAACTGATTTATCACAATGGATTAATCCGCTAAATGGTTATCAATATGATTCTTTCAACGCTGATGTTTTAATTAATCGTGCGAAAGTGGTAAACGGAAAAATCTCATTTGATGGCGGAATTGAATATGGAGCTTTATTCTTTCCGGGAAGTCATAAAATGGCACCAAATAAGATTTTGTCTTTGGCTTCCGCCGAAAAAATATTGCAATTACTAAAAGACGGTGCAACGATTTTTGTAGATGAAAAACCGAATCTTCAGCCAGGAATTCAATCAGAAACCGATCAAAAGAAATGGCAGGATATAATTGATGAAATCTGGAATAATTCCAATTCATCAACATGGAAAATCGGAAAAGGAACGGTTGTTAAATTACCGTATTTAGGAAATGATTTTACTTCCATCGGAATTACTCAGGATATTTATTTTCGTAATCTAAAGCGTTTGGAAGCCGAAACATTGGCTTGGACACATCGTAAATCGGATACTGAAGATATTTATTTCATTTCCAATCAAAAAGGAGAAAAAAGAATATTTGATGCTTCTTTCAGAATAGCAGGAAAAGTGCCGCAATGGTATAATCCCGTAATAGATCAAACTTCGGATTTAGCGAATTGGAAAATTGAAAACGGAAGAACAATTGTTTCGATAGCTTTAGAGGCCAACGAGTCTGGTTTTGTGATTTTTAAAGGAGAAACGAAAGAAGTTTTAGCACAAGGAAAGTCTTCTGAATTGGAGAAAGTTCAGACTTTAGGTGAAAACTGGGAATTGCAGTTTGATCCTGAATTTAAAGGCCCAAAAGAGGTTGTAAAAACAAATAAGCTTTTTGATTGGAGCACTTCCGAAAATGATCAGATTAAGTATTATTCGGGAACTGTAATCTATAGAAAAGATTTTGTCTGGAAAGGAAAAAGCACAGATAAAATTTGGTTGGATTTAGGGGAAATCTCAAATATTGCCGAAATCAAAATCAATGGAAAAGACTGTGGAACGCTTTGGACTTTCCCTTTCAAAACAGACATTTCAAAAGCTTTACAAAAAGGAAAAAATTCAATAGAAATTAAAGTCACAAATACTTGGGCAAATAGATTAATCGGCGATCAAAAATTGCCAAAAGAAGAAAGATTAACGTGGACAACAGCGCCATTTCGATTAGAAGGGGAACCGTTGTTGAAAGCTGGATTATTAGGGCCAGTTATAATTTTACAGGAGAAATAAATGTTAGCCACAGGTTAAAATGATTATTTGGATTGTCACCCTGAGCGAAGTCGAAGGGCGCTTCAATTAGAATCGGGCTTCGACTTCGCTCAGCCTGACATAACTAAAACTAATAATCCTTTTTAATCCTTTAATCTGTGGCAAAAAAACAAAAAAAATGAAAAAATCAATTATTGCATTATTAACGATTTTAGCAAGTTTTCAAATCAATGCCAAAATCAAACTGCCAGCATTGTTTACAAACAACATGATGTTACAGCAAAAATCCAACGCGCCAATTTGGGGCTGGGCAGAAAAAAACGCCAATGTGGTAATCAAAACTTCTTGGGATTCTAAAATCTATAAAACAAAAGCAGACAATTCTGGAAAATGGAAAACGGATTTAAAAACTGTTTCTTTTGGTGGACCATATACAATTGAAGTTTCAGAAGGAACTGAAAAAGTAACCATCAAAAATGTTTTATTGGGCGAAGTTTGGCTTTGTTCGGGGCAATCGAATATGGAAATGCCTTTGAAAGGATTTCAAGGACAACCCGTTAAAAACGGAAATGAAATTATCGTAAGATCAACCAATAAAAACATTCGTTTAATTACAATTCCAAGAGCAACTGTTCTAGAACCTTTGCAAGATTTTGAAGGGAAATGGGAAGAAGCTTCTCCAAAATCAACATCCAATTTTAGTGCAACTGCTTGGTATTTTGGATCGCTTTTACAGGAAGTTTTAAATGTTCCTGTGGGATTGATTCATGTTTCTTACGGCGGTTCAAGCATGGAAGCTTGGATGAATAAAGAAATGCTGAAAGATTTTGCAAGCGCTAAAATTCCGACCACAAAAGAAGAATTAGCAAAAGATCCAAATCGTGTTCCGACGACTTTGTTTAACGGAATGCTTTCGCCTGTAATTGGTTACGGAATCAAAGGCTGTATCTGGTATCAGGGCGAATCGAATTACGAAAGAGCAAGTGAATATACCGCTTTGATGAAGAAAATGGTTTCAAGTTGGAGAACGTTATGGAATCAGGGAGATTTTCCTTTTTATTTCGCTCAGATTGCGCCGTTTAATTATGCTTCTTTTCATCCAAAAGATTATTTGGAAAAATACAATTCAGCATATATAAGAGAAGCGCAGTTTAAGGCTTCGAAGGAAATTCCGAATTCTGGAATGGCGGTTTTAATGGATGTAGGAGAAGAAAATAACATTCATCCAATGGATAAAGAAAAAGGCGGAAACCGTTTGGCTTTTCAGGCTTTGGCAAGAACTTACGGAATCGAAGGTTTCGAATTCGAAAGTCCGAAATACAAATCAATGGAAATAAAAGATGGCGCTTTAACAGTTTCTTTTGATGATGTTACCAATGGAATTACGTCTTATGATAAAGAAGTTTTAGGTTTTGAAATAGCAGGAGAAGATAAAGTTTTCTATCCTTCTAAAACGGTTGTTAGAAGAAAATCAGTAGTTCTAACTTCTGATAAAGTAAAAAATCCAGTTGCTGTTCGTTATTTATGGAAAGATTTCGCAAAAGCGGAATTGTTTAGTGCAGGCGGTTTACCGGTTTCTTCCTTTAGAACAGACGAATGGTAATTATGAATTGTGAATGATGAGTTATGAGTTTGGCGTCTAGTTTGTCATTTCGACGAAGGAGAAATCTTCGCAAGTAACTCGACAAAGATTTGGATCTACTATAATGATTTTTAAGAAGCTTAATTTATAATTCTCGCAGATTTGGCAGATTTAGGAGATAAAAATAAATCTGCTTAATCAGCTAAATCTGCGAGAGAAAATAAAAAAATATACCTACAAGGTTTTCAAAACCTTGCAGGAAAGAAAACGATGAAAAATAAATTACTGATAATACTTTTCCTTACCACGCTTTGCCTTAAAGCGCAAATTCCTACGCTCGATAATTACAATCAGGTTTGGACAACGCAAAGCAATAATTCATCAGAATCGATGCCTTTGGGAGGCGGAGATATTGGTATGAATGTCTGGGTAGAGAAAGGCGATTTGTATTTCTATTTTTCACGAAGCGGGACTTTTGATGAGCATAATACGTTATTGAAATTAGGAAGAGTAAAAGTGAGTTTGAGTCCTAATCCATTTGAAGGAAAAGAAGGTTTTCATCAGGAATTAAAATTAAAAGAAGGTTACGTTTTAGTCGGGCAAAATGATACTAAAATCAAACTTTGGGTTGATGTTTTTAAACCGATTATTCATGTTGATTTAGAAAGTAAAAATCCGTTAAAAATGTCAGCTTCTTATGAAAGTTGGCGTTATCAAAACCGTTATCCGAAAGGAAAAGAGAACAATGCTAATTCCTATAAATGGGTGCCTCAGGGAGAACTTATTACTTATAAAGATTCTATTTCGTTTGAAAATAACGGCATCAAGTTTTATCACAGAAATAGAGAAAATACTGTTTTTGATGTAGCGGTTAAACAGCAGAAAATGGAATCGGTAAAAGATCAAATGCTGAACCCAATTGCGAATCTGACTTTCGGCGGATTCATTGCAGGAAATAATCTAAAACCAAGCGGAACGTATTTAGGAAAATATCAGTCAACAGATTTTAAAGGTTTCAATTTATCAAGTATAAAACCATCCAAAAAACATTCATTAGAAATATATTTAAATACCAATCAATCTGATTTTTCTACTTGGAATAACGGATTGAAAAGTTTGGTTTCTGCAAATAAAAATACAGCTAAACAAGCAGAAAAAAACACTCAAAAATGGTGGAATAATTTCTGGAATCGCAGTTTTATTTTCACTCAAAAAAATCAATCGACTGTCAAAGATTCGGTTTATCAAATTGGACAGAATTATCAGTTGTTTAGATATATGCTTGGGTGCAATGCGTACGGAAAATATCCAACAAAATTCAACGGCGGACTTTTTACAGTTGATCCTGTTCATACTAATAAGGACCTGAATTTTACACCCGATTTCAGAAATTGGGGAGGCGGAACGATGACAGCTCAAAATCAGCGATTGGTTTATTTCCCGATGGTAAAAAGCGGGGATTTTGATATGATGAAATCGCAGTTGGATTATTATGTAAGTCTTCAAAAAAATGCGGAATTGCGTTCGCAGGTTTATTGGAAACATAACGGTGCTTCATTCACAGAACAATTAGAAAACTTCGGTTTACCAAATCCTGCTGAATACGAATGGAAACGTCCCGCAGACTACGATCCAGGAATGGAATATAACGCTTGGCTGGAATACGAATGGGATACGGTTTTTGAATTCTGCCAAATGATGTT
Organism: Flavobacterium oncorhynchi; assembly: GCF_002217355.1. Taxonomy (GTDB): domain Bacteria; phylum Bacteroidota; class Bacteroidia; order Flavobacteriales; family Flavobacteriaceae; genus Flavobacterium; species Flavobacterium oncorhynchi. Next base: position 32,443 of record NZ_MUHA01000021.1, read on the forward strand.
GCAACAGAAAGAATATGCTGGAGAAGACATTCAAAAATACAATCAATTCATTATAAGCTGTCTTCGATTTTTCGATGAGCATTATCAATATTTAGCTAAACAAAGAGGAAGAAAAGCTTTAGATGGAAACGGAAAATTAGTTCTTTTTCCAGGTTCAGCTGCTGAAACTTATAAAATGGCGAATAATGCTAATAGCACGATTTCGGCTTTGCAAGTTATTACTGAAAATCTTTTAAACCTTTCTGGGAATCAATTATCCAAAGAAGATTCAGAATATTTAAAAGCATTTCAAACCAGAATTCCGCCTTTAAATTTCGGGCAGATTGAAAATCATAAAGTTTTACTTCCTGCCAAAACATGGGAACGAGTTAATAATTCGGAGGTTCCGCAATTGTATCCCGTTTATCCGTGGGGAATTTACGGCATTGGAAAACCTGATTTAGAAACGGCTTTAAATACATGGAAATACGATTCTGATGCTATAAAATTTAGAAGTCATATTGGCTGGAAACAAGACAATATTTTCTCAGCTCGTTTGGGTTTAACCGAAGACGCAGCAAAATATAATACAATGAAAATGGCCAATTCAGAGAGACGTTTTCCAGCATTCTGGGGGCCAGGTTTTGACTGGGTTCCAGATCATAATTGGGGCGGATCAGGAATGATTGGCATGCAAGAAATGCTTTTGCAGGAAGCAGATGGAAAGATTTATCTTTTCTCAGCGTGGCCAAAAGATTGGAACGTTCATTTTAAATTACACGCTAAACAAAATACTACGATTGAAGTCGAACTCCTAAATGGAGAGTTAAAGGTTTTAAAAGTAATTCCAGAAGAAAGAAAAAAAGACATTATAAATCTGTTAGGAAAATCCGAAGCAGAGAAAACGAAATTAAACTAACTATTGCCAATCAAAATGATAAAGAAATTAATAAGTGGTGCTGTTTTGTCCATGCTTTTGACCACAAATGGACAAGCACAATCAGTTCAAAATACTGATAAACAAATTGTAAAAGTCGACTTTGATTTTTTTCAAAGAAGACTAGAAGAAGTTCATGATCCGAGTTATGATTCGTGGGTAATTAATGAAGGAAAAGAAGCGGAGAAATCATTTAATAATATGTCTTTTAAGTTAAAAGGAAACTTTACTTCAAAGTGGTACAAAGTGGGCATGAGCGCTCCATTTTATAATAGATTAGGAAGTGATGGTTTGGTTACGGCTGAAAATTTAGAATTAAAAATCAGTGGATTGAAAGCAGGAAAACATACACTTTTGACATTTCATAACGCCTTTGATGTGATTACAGGAAAAACTTTTTCTCCAATCAAAATCTATGTAAACGGAAAACTTAAGGAAACAGTAAATGCAAGTCAGAGAGCCAATGCTAAAGTTGATGCTTCAATGGCTTACATTTCTTTTAATGCTGAAAAAGGCAAAGATGTAATTGTTCGTTTTGAAATTGATCCGACTTCAAATCCTGATATTGTAAAACAGATTGTAATCAATGGCTTCGAAATTGATACGCCAAATTTGATGAATCAGGCTCGTACTCCACAACCAAAAAATAGAGATGAACATGTTGAAGTGGGGAAAACTTTAACTTTAAAATGGGACGCTGTAAAAAATGTGGCTTCTCATAAAATATATTTCGGTGAAGATAAAAATGCAGTAGAAAATGCAACAGAGGCTTCGAAAGAATTTAAAGGAAAACTAACGGAGAAATCTTTTACAGTTTCTGATTTATACAGTGGTACAACTTACTATTGGAGAATCGATGAAGTGGATAATAATGGCGCAGTGACTTTAGGAAATGTTTGGTCGTTCAAACCTGCTCAATTAGCTTTTCCAGGTGCAGAAGGTTACGGTCGTTATGCTGTTGGAGGTCGTGGCGGAAAAGTAATTGAAGTGACCAATTTAAATGATGACGGACCGGGAAGTTTACGTGATGCTATCAATCAGGAAATTGGACCAAGAACGATTGTTTTTAATGTTTCGGGAAATATAAAACTGGCTTCGAGATTAGTAGCAAATCAGCCTTATATTACTATTGCAGGACAAACCGCACCAGGCGAAGGAATTACGATTAGCAGAGCGCCAATTGGATTGACAGGAAATGATGGAGTGATTCGTTTTCTAAAAGTAAGAATCGGAGGCGGAACTACTTTTGACGGAATGGGATTAACTGGTGCAGATTACAGTATTATTGATCATTGTTCTATCAGCTGGACAATTGATGAATCGTTTAGCTCACGTGGTGCGCATCATATTTCGTTGCAAAGAACTTTAATTTCAGAAGCTTTAAATGTGGCAGGACATGATAAATATCCTGCTGGAAAAATGCACGGTTTTGCTGCGACTATTGGCGGTGATATCGGTAGTTTTCATCATAATTTACTAGCGCATAATCAAGGTCGAAACTGGAGTATTGGTGGTGGTTTAAACGGTGACGGTTATTACACAGGAAGACTGGATATCACAAACAATGTGGTTTACAACTGGGGAGGAAGAACAACTGACGGAGGAGCTAACGAAGTGAATTTTGTCAATAATTTTTACAAGCCAGGTGCTTCAACTACCATATTTGTGGCATTAAATGCACAGCATGAAGGTGTTGGAAAAGGAATGCAACGTTATTATTTTAACGGAAATATTATGCCTGGTTACTTTGATGAGAAATCTCAGGATAAAGGCAGAAAATCGACTGTAACAAATAGAGAAAAAGTGGAATATGAAACTTTTGTAGATAAACCATTTTTTCCTTCTTATGTAGAAACACAATCAGCGAAAGCGGCCTATAAAAATGTACTTTCTGATGTTGGTGCTAATCAGCCGTTTTTTGACAAACATGATAACCGAATCATAGATGAGACTTTAAAAGGAACTTTTACTTACAAAGGAAGTAAAAGCGGTTTAGGCGGTATGATTGATAACGAACAAGATGCAGGAGGATGGCCAAATTTTGCATCAGAAACTCGTCCTGCAGATTGGGATACTGATCATGACGGTTTGCCAAACTGGTGGGAAAAAGCTTTTGGATTAAATGAAAACTCGGCTTCAGGAGATTTCTCAGATGCTAATTCAGATACTGATAAAGACGGATTTACTCAGTTGGATAATTATTTAGATTGGCTGGCTCAGCCTCATTATTTTGTGAATTTAAAAGATAAAAAAGTTTTAAACGTAGCAGATTATTTCAAAGGTTTTGAAAACAAACCAGTTTACACTTTCTCTGATGTTAAAAATGGAAAAGCCAATTTAAAAGGAAAAGAAATTCAGTTTACGGCTTCAGATAAAGGTTTCGCTTCTTTCATCGTTACTGTAAAAGATGCGGATGGAGATTCAATGAGCAGAACGATTAATTTCTTTATTAAGTAAAGAGATTTCACGCAGATTTAGCTGATTTAGGCAGATCTACGCAGATTTTATTTTAAAGAGTAAAAATCAAAAAAAATCTGCTAAAATCTGCTGAATCTGCGTGAAAAAAAAGCTTCAGATTAGGAGATTATAATAGATTAAAAGAAAAAATAAATCAGCACAATCTGCTAAATCTGCGAGAAAAATTTAAACTCTCGCAGATTTGGCAGATAAAGCAGATTAAATTTATATCAAAATGAAAAAGAACATCATCATATCCTCTTTATTTCTTTCAACGGTAATCTTTGCCCAGAACAAAGGTTTGGTTGCGAATTCAGAAAGTCCGTATTCGAAATTACAGAGTGTAGGCTTGCAAGACGTAAAATGGACAAACGGTTTCTGGAAAGAACAATTTGATGTAGAAACCAAAAATACCTTGCCGTATATGTGGGATTTGTATCATAACGATGAGATTTCGCATGCTTACAAAAACTTCGAAATTGCAGCAGGATTAAGCAAAGGAGCTTTTAAAGGCCCTTCTTTTCATGATGGAGATTTTTATAAAATTTTTGAAGGAATGGCTGCGACTTATGCCGTTACAAAAGATAAAAAACTCGATGCCGAAATGGATAAAGCTATTGCGCTTTTCGCTAAAGTACAGCGTAAAGACGGTTATATTCACACGCCGGTTTTAATTGACGAACGCTGGGGAACTTTAGGCCCAGAAGAAGTTAAAAAACAACTGGGTTTCGAAAAATATAATATGGGGCATTTAATGACCGCAGCCTGCATTCATTATCGTGCCACTGGAAAAACAAATTTCCTAAATATTGCAAAAGGTGTTGCCGATTTCTTATATGATTTCTACAAAAAAGCTTCGCCAGAATTGGCTCGAAATGCAATTTGTCCGTCACATTATATGGGAATTGTCGAAATGTACAGAACGACTAAAAATCCGAAATATTTGGAATTAGCTAATAATCTAATTGACATTCGTGGTACTACAAATGACGGAACCGATGATAATCAGGATCGAATTCCGTTTAGAGAGCAGACTACTGCAATGGGTCACGCTGTAAGAGCCAATTACCTTTACGCCGGAGTAGCCGATTTATATGCCGAAACTGGAGAAAAGAAACTATTAGATAACTTAGAATCCATTTGGGATGATGTAACGTATCGTAAAATGTATATTACTGGCGGCTGTGGATCTTTATATGATGGTGTTTCGCCAGACGGAACTTCTTATGATCCAACAGTGGTTCAGAAAATTCATCAGGCTTACGGAAGACCTTTTCAACTGCCAAATGCAACAGCTCATACCGAAACCTGTGCCAATATTGGAAATGTGTTATGGAACTGGAGAATGCTTCAAATTACGGGAGATGCCAAATATGCTGACGTTGTAGAATTGGCATTGTACAATAGTGTTCTTTCTGGAATGGATTTAGAAGGTGAAAAATTCCTGTATAATAATCCATTAAATGTTTCTAACGATTTGCCATTTCATCAAAGGTGGGGAAATGAACGTGAAGGTTATATTGCCTTATCAAACTGTTGTGCACCCAACGTAACCAGAACCATTGCCGAAGTTGGAAATTATGCTTACAATATTTCAAAAGAAGGTTTGTATGTAAATTTATACGGAAGTAATCAATTGAAAACAAAATTTTTAAACGGAGAAGAAATTGAAATAGAACAGCAAACCAATTATCCTTGGGACGGAAAAATCACTTTGAAAATTGTAAAAGCTCCTAAAGATTTGCAGAATTTCTTTTTAAGAATTCCGGGTTGGAGTCAGAATGCTTCGATTTCAGTTAATAATGCCAAGATTAATGATAAAATCATTTCGGGAAGTTATTTGAAATTAAATCAAAAATGGAAAAAAGGAGATATCATTGAACTAAATCTCCCGATGCCGGTTGAGTTGATGGAAGCCAATCCATTAGTTGAAGAAGTTAAAAATCAGGTTGCTGTAAAAAGAGGTCCTTTGGTTTACTGCTTAGAATCAGATCAGCTTCCTGCTAAAATAAGCGTTAATGATGTGGCTTTGAATTTGAAATCGAAATTTGCAACTAACAATTTCACATTGAGTAACAGAAATTTAGTAAGTATTGATGCAGAAGCCATTATAAATTCGAATAATTCTTGGAATAAGACTTTATACAAACCGCTTTCTTCTAAAAATGAAAATACTGTACAAGTAAAATTGATTCCGTATTTTGCATGGGGAAATAAAGGAAAAGGCGAAATGACGGTTTGGATGTCGCATTAGAATGATTTCAGTAAACTTGGAAAAAGTTGTTACGTTCAGTTTGTCATTTCGACGAAGGAGAAATCTTCGCAAGCAACTCTACAAATATTGAGAATTTAGATTGCAGAGTTTCTAGTGTGATTCCTCGTTCCTCGGAATGACAAAAAACAAGATAAATAAAAACTTATGAAATACATTCTAACCTTACTTTTAATAACAACACTTTCTCTATCAGCCCAAACGCTCGATAACAAATTAGCATTAAACGTTGCGCAAGATGGTTCGGGCGATTTTAAAACTATTCAGGAAGCAATTAATAATGTCAAAGACAATTCGGAAAAAAGAGTTGTAATTACAATAAAGCCAGGTAAATATGTCGAGAAATTAGAAATTCCTGTTTCAAAACCCTTCATTACTTTAAAAGGAGCTGACAGAAATAAAACCATTATTTCATTTGACGATTATTCGGGAAAACCGCTTCGAGAAGCAGATCCGTCTGGAAAAAAGGAATTTGGAACAGGAACTTCATATTCTTTCTTGATTAAAGGAAACGATTGTACACTCGAAAATCTTACTGTTGAAAATACCGCAGGAAGAATAGGGCAGGCGGTGGCACTTCATATTAAAAGCGATCGTGTTATTGTGAAAAACTGCAATCTTTTAGGGAATCAGGATACGCTTTATTTATCAGAAGGAAATACTCGAACTTATTTTGAAAACTGTTTTATTAACGGAACAACTGATTTTATTTTTGGTGCTGCAACAGCTTATTTTTATAAATGCACGATAGAAAGTTTAACGAATTCTTATATTACAGCTGCGTCAACTCCGCAAGGTCAAACTTATGGTTTTGTTTTTGTTGATTGTAAGCTTACGGCAAAAGACAAATCTGTAGATAAAGTCTTTTTAGGAAGACCTTGGCGGCCATACGCTCAAACAGTTTTCATTAATACTTATATTGGTTCTCATATTACACCAGAAGGCTGGAATGCGTGGATTGATACCAGATTTCCTGATAAGGATAAAACGGCGTATTATGCTGAATTGGGAAGTAAAGGTTCAAGTGCAAAAGATTTGTCTCAAAGAGTTGCATGGTCACATCAGCTAAAAAAAGCAGATGGTAAAAAATACACTAGGGATTTAGTTCTAAACGGATGGAATCCTAGTAAATAAACTTTGACCGTGACAAAAAAACTTCCTTTTTCTACAAAATTTGATTATTCTGCCAATGTAATAGATTTTTAAGGAAACTATTTTTGATGCAAATCCTTAATATTTGTTTGTTTTGCACTTATAAAAAGTATTGGTCAGAATTTACGTTTAAAAAAAAAATTTTTTTTGTGAAATTTTTAAGGAATATTCAAAACACTTAAGTTGTAGTATTTGTAGGTTTTATTAGGCTAATATGTACTATTAAAGCTAAGTAAAAACCTCTTATTAGAATTATAAGTGTAAAGTTAACGCTTTAAAATTCAGAGCGTCACAGTGTAATTTTACAAAATTAACAGCTAATTTTTAGTTTTGATGAAGATACTGCTGCATTTCTTAAAATTGCGATCTTTCTATTTAATTATGCGTAAACATATTGCCTAAATTTTCGATATCGCACACATATTCTTTCTATTTTTTATTAATATTGTTTTTTTGAGTTGCTTTTTTTTAGATAATGCCATTAAAGCAGGATAGTGCAGGACGGTTGTAATGTATCATCGTTATATTTTTGGGATACAAAAAAATAAATGTGTTTTTAACATTTAATTTTATCGCTTTAAGTTTTCATTAGAATCTTAGAGAAATAAAGAGGCACATTTACCATGACTAACTAACATTAAATAATAACCTAACCAAAACAAAAACATTTATGAAACAAGCACTTATAAAAAGATGTAGTTTTCTTTTGTTTACACTGATGAGTGTGCTGAGTTATGCTCAAACAACAAACAGTCAAGGAACTGTAACCGTGACAGGAACGGTTACAGATAATTCAGGAGGAGTAATGCCTGGAGTAAACGTAACTGAAAAGTCTACAAAAAATACTGTTACTACAGATTTTAATGGGCAGTATCAAATTAAAGTAAAAGCTGGAGGAACATTAGTTTTTTCTTTTATTGGAATGAAAAAGAAAGAATTACCTCTTTCAGGAAGAACAGTGATTGATGCAAAACTAGAAGAAGATTCAAATCAATTAGAAAATATTGTAGTTGTAGGATATGCAAGTCAAAAGAAAAGTCATCTTACAGGTTCAGTAGTGACCGCTAAGATGAGTGAAATTTCAGACCTGCCTGTTGGTGATTTAGGAACTGCTTTGCAAGGACGAGTTTTAGGAGTTGGAGTATCAGGAGGATCAACAAGACCTGGAGCAAAATCTAATTTAACGATTCGTCAGCCTTATTCATTAGCAAAAGATGGTGGAAATCTTAATCCATTATATGTAATTGATGGTGTATTACAGATTGACGCACAAGGTTTAAACGACAGTACTTTGTTTGATAACTTAGACGCATCTGAGGTTGAAAGTATCTCGTTTTTGAAAGATGCTGCTGCCGCTATTTATGGAGCTCGTTCTGCTCAAGGTGTTGTTTTAGTAACAACTAAAAGAGGAACAAAAGGTGATCCAAAATTTACTTATAGTGGTTCTTACGGTACCAACGACAAAACGTACCAGACAAAAACGTTAAATGCATATGAGTTTGGAAAGTACGTGAATATAATGAATGGACCTAATGGTTACAATCAGCCTGTAACAGATCCTCAGTATTTCTTTTCAGATGATGAATTGGAATATTTTAAGACTTTAAAGAACACCTATTTGGATGATGAATGGAAACCTTCTTTTAATTTAAGACAAAATTTAAATGTGAGTGGTGGAACAGATAAAGCAACTTATTTTGCAGGAGTTTCTTACTATAAACAAAATGGTAACTTAAGTACTCTAGATTATGAAAAGTGGAATTTTAGAGCAGGTACTGATATTAAGTTATCTAGTAATTGGAAAGCTGGAATTCAATTGTCTGGTTTTTACTCAGATCAAACTAAAACATTTAATAAAATTGGAGGAGAGGTTGAAGAGAATGATTACAATAAATTATTGATGCACGTTCCGTATATTCCAAATTATGTAAATGGACTTCCAATGGAGCTTCCTAACAATAATGACGGTAATCAGCGTTATCACTATAACGAAATTAAGCGTTTAAATAATCTTGCTGAAACTACAGCTACTACAATGACCATAAATATGTACACAGAGTACAAATTTCCTTTCGTAAAAGGATTAATGGCTAGAGGAGCATATGCTAGAACGATGGGCAGTGGCAGAGGAACTCAAGTGGGTACGGGATACACATTGTATCAATTTACAGGTTTGGGAACTAATGGTCATATTTATAATGATGATATTACAACACCACCGCTTAGATCAAAATTTTATGATAACGGAAATCGTTTGTATTTTTCAAATACAACAAATTTATCTCAACAGTATAATTTAAACTTTTCTTACGATCGTACTTTTGGAAAACATAACGTAAGTGGTTTATTTGCAATAGAAAGATCTGAAGCAACATCTAATAATGAAGTTGTTTTTAAATCAAACGTTCTAGAAGGTACAAATGGGCAGTTTAATACAGCGACTGGGCCAATTGATGGTTCTACTACAAAAAGTGAATCAGGATCTTTATCATATGTTGGAAGGGTAAATTATGCATATGATGACAAATATTTAGCAGAGTTCTTATTTAGATCTGATGCTTCTACAAAATTTGCTCCTGCAAACTATTGGGGTAATTTTTATTCAGCTTCTGTTGGATGGGTAATGTCAAAAGAAGACTTTTTTAAATCTTCTGTTATAGATTTTCTTAAAGTAAGATATTCTGTTGGTCTTTTAGGAAAAGATGATACTAAGGCTTGGTTATGGAGACAACGTTATACTTTCCAAGGTTACAAAGGTGGTGTTTTTGGAGGAAATTCAGACCTGACAAATGGATGGAAAATGGAGGCTTCTCCAAATCCTGACGCAACTTGGAGTGATGAACTTAAAATGAATTTTGGTGTTGATGCTAGATTTTTGAACAATAGATTAAGCGTTACAGCAGAATCGTATTATAATGTAGGAACTAATTTGCTTTTAAACAAAACAGGAAATCTTCCTTTTACTATTGGAGGAACAGTAGCTGCGCAAAACTATGGCTCTGTTGATACATATGGTTATGAATTATCTGTTGGCTGGTCTGATAAAATTGGTAAAGACACAAGTTATGGAATTGATTTACGTTTTGGCTGGTCAGGAGATAAGGTTATTAAAGGAGATTTTAATGACGAGGACATCTTAAAACCATGGAATCCTAAGCCTGGATATTCATCAGATAATGGAGTTTGGGGATATGATTACATTGGTATGTTCAAAACTCAAGAGGATATAAATGCATATGTGAGTAAGTATAATATTACTTCAGTATTTGGAACAGCAGTAGCAAACCTTAAACCAGGAATGTTGTATTACTCAGATGTAAGAGGTGCGTATTTAGGAAATGGAAAATTTGCTGCTCCAGATGGTATTATAGATGTAAACGATCAAGTACAGCTGGCTTCAAAAGCAAATACTCAATATTCTATAGGAACTACTTTGCGTTTTGCTTATAAATCATTTAGTTTGAATACAGTTGTAAATGCTTCGTTTGGAAATGGATGGAGCGACATTGGAAGCCAAGCAAGAAAATCTTTAAAAACTAAAATTCCGCAAATAGTAGATAATACAGTTTCAATTTGGAATGATATATACGATCCAACAGTTAATCCAAACGGATCAATGCCAAATCCAGCTTTTGAATCTATAAACTCAGTTGCATCTAAATTTTGGGAAGTTGATTCTTTTAGAATCGCTTGTAGAAACATAACACTAAGTTATGCATTGCCGGAAAATGCTTTAAAGGCTCTTAAAATGAATAGCTGTAAGGTAAATCTTGTGGCACTTAATCCTTTTAATCTTTATAATCCATATAGTTTTCAGGAAGCTAACGGTAGTTATTTAGATTATCCTACTTTACGAACAATTTCTTTGGGACTTAATTTAGGATTCTAATAACTCATAAAATACGATATTATGAAAATAAAATATATAAAAATAGTAGGTTTAACTACAGTTTTAGCAGCTTTATCTTTGGCTAGCTGTAATGATGATTTTCTTGAAGAGAAAAAAGATTTTAACGGTGTAAATGAAGATGTATTTAAAGTTCCTTCATTAGCTACTGGATATGTTGATTATGTTTATGGATTGTTTTTGCCAGGAAATAATGCAGCAGTTAATACATAGGATTTAGCAGCTGGAGGAAATGACGATTTTTCGCAGACAACCGAAGAGTTAACAGGCGAAGTAAATTGGAATAAAATTTGGGCAACTATTTCTCCAAACAATGCAAACTGTCTTCCTTATATTGGAAGCAGAGTCTCTTCGAGTATTGCAAACAATACATGGACGAGATTAAGACAGATTAATATCTTCTTAGAGCAAATTGATAAAAATGGAATGGCCGATGCAGATAAAAATCCGTTAAAAGGACAGATGTATTTCTGGAGAGCCTATCAATATTATGAAATGGTAAAACTGTATGGTGGTGTGCCAATTGTTTTAACAGCTCAAAATCCTATTATCGATGAAGGATCTACCGTTTCTCAAATTCCTAGAAGCCCAACATCAGTATGTATCGAACAAATTGTATCAGATTTAGATAAGTCAAAAGAGTTATTGAAAGATGTAAAATGGACTACTGCAAACTGGGGTAGAATTACAGCAGGAGCGGCAGCTGCTTTTAAAGGAAGAGTATTATTAACATGGGCAAGTCCGCTTTTTAATCCAACAGATGATGCACAAAGATGGAAACGTGCCTATGACGCAAATCTTGAAGCAAAAACGCTGTTAGAAGCAGATGGAAAAGGACTTTTTTCAGTTGGAGGAACAGCAAATGGAACTGCATGGGGAAATATGTGGCTTGCAGAAGTAGGAAATCCTGAGGCAGTTATCGTTTTTGGATTTAACAATTCTACAATAGTAAATGCTCAAAAAAATAATGGATGGGAAAGAGCAGTAAGATCTAAAGCATCAGGAGGAAATGGAGCTATTTCACCTACCAAACAAATGGTTGATGTTTTTCCTATGGCAGATGGTAAAAGTATAGTTGGAAATCCAGCTTACAATCCTGTATTATTCTATAAAAATAGAGATCCTAGATTTTATAAAACTTTTGCATATAATGGTGCAACTTGGAAATATGCTGAAAATACAGCATTTAAACAATGGACATATAGTTGGTATAGTAAAGCGCCAACTACTGCAGCACCAAATCCTGATAAATTTACAGAGACATTAGGAGCTAACTCAAGTGGAATTTATCTTAGAAAAGCAACAAATGAAGCATCAAGCAGTTCTGCAGGATATTTGAACAGCGGAACTGATTATATGGAAATGCGTTTTGCTGAAGTTGTTTTGAATTTGGCTGAAAGTGCAATTGGTATTGGTAGTTTGGCAGAAGGAAAAACTTTGATCGAATCAGTTAGAGCTCGTGCAGGAATTACAAACGGTGACGGACATTATGGTTTGGCTGCGGTAAGTTCAAGAGATCAGCATTTTGCAGCAGTATTAAACGAAAGAACAATTGAGTTTGCATACGAAAATAAGCGTTTTTATGATTTAAGACGTTGGAAACTTTTTGATGCTGGTGCAACTGCATCAAGACTTGGAGTTAAGCCATTGAATGGAACAAGAAGAACCGCTTACTACATTGTAGCGAAAAAAGCTGATGGTACAAATTACATCGGAACTGCTGATCCATTTTATGTAGCAACGGGTAATGCACCTGTGCTTAATAGAGAACCAGCTTCGTTTCCTGTAACAATAAACGGAACGACATTGGCAAATTTTGATGCGTATTTAGATTATATGTATACCAATTATTTTAAAATTGTAGAAAGAGATAATTTAGATCCTACAACAAATAATTGGAAGTTTACATGGTATAATGAATACTATTTCTTCGGAATTTATCAATCATTATTAGACTCTTCTCCATATTTAGAGCAAACTCAAGGATGGGGCGGATCATTTGACCCACTTAAATAATAGTTTATAATACAAAAAACAGTCACCTGTATTTCAAGAATACAGGTGATTTGTTTAAAAAGAATTACCATAATTAAAAAATAACATGAAAAATTCCGCATTATTTATCACAGCTCTGCTTTTTTTGGGAAGTGCAAAATGTTTTGCCCAATATCCAAAGATAAGTCCGGAAGTTCAAGCGCAGGAAAAAGCAATTAAAGAAGAAGCCCAAAAACTTTCTGATGAAGCTTGGGAAAAAGCTTTAGTTATTATTGAAGAAGAAGCAAAACATGGAAAACCTTATATTCCGTGGGCAGCAAGACCAACCGATTTACCACAGGCAGAAATTCCTGCTTTCCCGGGTGCTGAAGGAGGCGGAATGTTTACTTTCGGTGGTCGAGGCGGAAACGTTTACACTGTAACAAGTCTAGAAGACCGCGGACCTGGAACATTGCGTGAAGCATGTGAAAAAGGAGGAGCAAGAATAGTGGTATTTAATGTTGCTGGAATTATCAGATTGAAAAGCCCGTTAATTATCCGTGCACCTTACATTACAATTGCAGGACAGACAGCTCCTGGTGATGGTATTTGTATTGCAGGAGAATCAACTTGGATCGATACGCATGATGTAATTATCAGACACGTACGTTTCCGTCGTGGAGAAACTTTCGTAGGCCGTCGTGATGATGCTATCGGAGGAAATCCTGTTGGAAATATCATGATCGATCACGTTTCTGCAACTTGGGGATTAGACGAAAATATGTCAATCTACAGACATATGTATAATCCAGGACCAGGTTACCCGGATATTAAAGTTGGAACGGTAAATATTACAATCCAAAACAGTTTGTTTGGAGAAGCATTAGATACGTACAACCACGCTTTCGGAAGTACTTTGGGTGGAGAAAACTGCTCTTTCATGAGAAATATGTGGGCGAACAATGCAGGAAGAAACCCTTCTATCGGCTGGAACGGAATTTTCAACTTCGTGAATAACGTAGTTTTCAACTGGTACAACAGATCTACAGATGGCGGAGATTATACAGCAAACTACAACATCATCAACAACTTTTACAAACCAGGTCCAGTTACTGATTTGACACAGCCAATCAGCTATAGAATTTTAAAGCCAGAATCTGGAAGAAGCAAATTACCATACATGGTTTTTGGTAGAGCATATGTAAACGGAAATGTTGTTAATGGTAACGATAAAGTGACTAAAGATAACTGGGATGGCGGAATTCAGTTAGAGAATAAAAAAGGGGAATTAATGACGTATGATGAAGCAAAGGAGTATTTCGCTAAAATGAAAACAGATAAACCTTTCCCAATGCCATGGTTCAACAAATTTATGACTGCAGAAGAGTCTTATGAGTTTGTTCTTAAAAACGTTGGAGCAACTCTTCCAATTAGAGACAAAGTAGATGAAAGAATCGTAAGAACTGTAAAAACGGGAGTTCCAGAATATGCAAAAGGATTAGAGAAAAAACAGTTCTACCAATTCGAACATAGACGTTTACCGATGGATTCTTATAAAAAAGGAATTATCACTGATATTTCTCAAGTAGGAGGATATCCAGAATACAAAGGAAAACCTTATGTAGACAGTGACAAAGATGGTATGCCGGATGCATGGGAGAAAAAATACGGTTTAAATCCAAACGATCCATCAGATGCAAAAGGAGATTTAAACGGAGATGGTTACTCTAATATTGAAGATTACATCAACGGTGTAAATCCTGCAATAAAAGTAAATTGGAAAGACTTGGCTAATAATAAAGAAACATTAGTTAGACCTTTATTAGATTTAAAATAAGAATCGGTTAGATTAGAAACAGCAGAATAAAAATCTGCAAATCTGCTAAATCTGCGAGAGAAAAAATTAGCCCGAAGATTTAGCAGATTAAGCAGATTAAATATTGTAATTCATAAAATTTATTAAGATGAAATTAATAAAAAGTATAGGTGTTTTAATGATGTTTTTAGTGTTTGGGAGTAATATCGCACAACAACATTTAGATCCTGAATATGTAAAAGTTACTAATGAAAGAGCAGCAAAAATCGTTACCAAATTAGATTTGAAAAACGAAGCAAAAGAAAAAGCAGTTTCGAACATAATCGCTCAGCAATTTAGAGATTTAACTGAAATTCAAGATGGAAGAGATGCTGAAATCAAAAAAGTAAAAGAAGATACGAGTTTAGCTAAAGAAAAGCAAAACGAGAAAATTGATAAACTAAAAGCAAAAGCCGACGAGTCAATTGCAAAATTGCACAAATCGTATATCAAAAAATTAAGTAAAGAATTATCAGAAGATAAAATCACAGAAGTTAAAGACGGAATGACTTACGGTGTACTTCCTATTACTGTCGCAGGTTACAACGATATGCTTCCAAATTTAACAGCAGAGCAAAAAGACTACATCTACAAAGCTTTAGTTGAAGCTAGAGAACATGCAATGGACGGTGGTTCATCTAAAGAAAAACACGGCTGGTTTGGTAAATACAAAGGAAGAATCAATAACTATTTATCAAAACAAGGTTACGATTTAAATAAAGAAAGCGCTGACTGGCATAAACGTGTTGAAGAAAGAGAAAAGAATAAAGTAAAAGATTCTACTGCAAAAGAATAATTTTCTGTTTAAAAACTTGCACCAAAAACTATTAACTACAACCACATACAATTCAATGCAAAATTTTTTCCCAAACCACACTTTAAAAAGAACATTTATGGCATTGTCATTTTGTTCGCTTGTGTCATCGGCTTATGCACAATACCCCGTAATTCCTAAACCTGTTCAAGAAAAAGCAGATGCTCTTTTAGCAGATGAAGAAAAAAGGCTGAACGAAATTTGGAATACCAATTACCACATTATTAAAGAAGAAGCAAAACAAGGAAAACCTTATTTACCTTGGGCTTCGTATCCAAAAGATTTTGTAGTAGCAGATATTCCTGCTTTTCCCGGAGCTGAAGGAGGTGGAGCATACACACAAGGTGGTCGTGGCGGAAAAATATTTGTGGTTACGAGTCTGGAAGACAGTGGAAAAGGAACTTTTCGTGAAGCTTGTGAAGCCGTTGGAGCGAGAACTATTGTTTTTAATGTTTCGGGAATCATTCAATTGAAAAAAAGAATCAGCATGCGTGCGCCATACGTTACGATTGCGGGACAAACCGCTCCAGGCGATGGAATTTGTATTGCAGGAGAAACTTTAGAAATAGATACACATGATGTTATTATCCGTCACATGCGTTTCAGACGTGGTGCAACCGAAGTAACAAGAAGAGATGATGCTTTGGGAGGAAATGTAATTGGAAATACTATAATTGATCACTGTTCTGTAAGCTGGGGATTAGACGAAAATATTTCACTTTACAGACATCAGTTTGCAGCTAATGCAAAATCAAAACTAGAAAAATTACCAGCTTGTAATATCACAATTCAAAACACTATTTCATCAGAAGGTTTAGATACTTATAATCATGCTTTTGGAAGTACAATTGGCGGATTAAATAGTACGTTTATGCGTAATTTATGGGCAGACAATATTTCTCGAAATGCTTCTATCGGAATGCATGGCGATTTTAATTTTGTGAATAACGTAGTATTTAATTGGTGGAATCGTACTCTCGATGGAGGAGATTATCGTTCGATGTTGAACATCATCAACAACTATTTTAAACCAGGTCCGGTAACGCCGGAAAATGAACCTATTGCGTATAGAATAGTAAAACCTGAATCAGGATATATTGAACCAAAACAATACGGAAGAGCTTATGTTTCAGGAAATTTTATCGTAGGTTCTCCAGAAGTAACTGCTGATAACTGGAATGGCGGAGTACAATTAGAAAGCCTTCCTGAAGCTGAAACTAAAGAGTTTTTAGCCGCAATCAAACAGCCAAAACCGTTTTCAATGCCTGCATTTAAAATTATGAAAGCAGAAGAAGCATATGAATATGTTTTGACCAATGTTGGTGCGACAATTCCGAAAAGAGATGCTGTTGACGAAAGAATTTTAAAACAAGTTAGAACAGGAAAAATCGAAGTTAAAGACGGTTTAGAAAACAATATCGGAAAAGAATTTATTAAAAGAAGATTACCAGCAGACTCTTATAAAAAAGGAATCATTACGCATCCAGATCAAGTTGGCGGATATCCAACTTACAAAGGAAAAGCCTATAAAGATTCGGATAATGACGGAATTCCAGATGCTTGGGAAAAGAAATATGGTTTAAATCCGAATGATGCTTCAGATGCCAATAAAGATGCAAACGGAGACGGATATACTAACATCGAGAAATATTTTAACGGTATCGATCCAAACAGTAAAACAGATTGGACGAAAATTGAAAATAATACGGATACATTGGCAAAATTAAAGTCTTTATTACAATAATGATTTTAATCAGTTAAATATTCTAAACACCAACCTGACAGGTTTTCAAAGCCTTTCAGGTTTCAGTACAAAAAGAATATCCATCTAGTTTGTCATTTCGACGAAGGAGAAATCACACGAGTAATTCGACAAAGATTGGCGATTTTCAGAGTGGAGTTTCTAGTGCGATTTCTCCTTCGTCGAAATGACAAGATTATGGAAAAAGACAAACCTAAAAATTATATGAGCTTATATTACTCATATGGTTTAATTTTAAAGTCTAAAAAAATATTAAGGTGAATTTTATCCAGTTAAAAAATACAATCTCCCTTCAAAAAGATAAAATAGTTTTGTCTGGTTTGGCGATGCTTTTCAGTATAAACATCACAGCCCAAAACAATTTCCCAGATATCATCAAAACCAAAGAAGGAAAACTTTCTTTCACAACAGATAATCTAGGAAACCAAATTCCAGATTTTTCTTTTGCAGGATATAAAAACTCTGAAGTTGCCCTTCCAAATCTGGAGAACAAAATTTTTGTTTCTAAACAAGAAGAATATGCAACGCAGAAAATCCAAAACGCAATTGATTATGTAAGTGCATTAAAACCAGATAAATCAGGATTTCGTGGAGCTGTTTTATTGGACAAAGGAACTTTCAAAATCAGCGGAACATTATACATTAGAAAATCAGGAGTTGTTTTAAGAGGAAGTGGCAATTCGGAAAACGGAACCGTACTTTTAGGAACCGGATTAGAAAGAGAAGCTCTAATTAGAATTTTAGGTGAAAATGATAAAGCGTATAAAGACTCATTTGAATTTGCGAATGCTTATACACCACTTGGAACTCAGAAAGTCCAATTAAAAAACACATCAAAATTAAAAGTTGGAGACGAGATCGAAATTAGTAAACCCTTAACGGATAACTTCATTAAAGAAGTTAAGATGCAGGATTTCGGCGGAGAAACTTCTTGGATTGGCTGGAAAAAAGGAGACTGGATTACAACTTGGAATCGTGTCGTAACTAAGATCAACGGAAACGAAGTAACCGTAAATGCTCCAATCACAATGTCTTTGGATGATGTTTTCGGAACTTCAAAAGTAACCGTTTACTCATGGGCAGGAAGAATTGAAAATAACGGAGTTGAAAACATATTAATAAAATCAACTTACAATCCTTCAAACTTAAAAGACGAAGAACATAGATGGCAGGCAATCAGCATTGAAAACACCAGAAATGCTTGGGTAAAACAAGTTAATTTCAAACACTTTGCAGGAGGAGCCGTTACGATTTTAAAAACAAGTCAGCAGATTACAGTTGAAGATTGTATTGCAACAGAACCGATTTCTGAAATTGCTTCTTTTAGAAGACATACTTTTTATACCGAAGGTCAGCAGACTTTATTTCAACGTTGTTATTCAGAATTTGGATATCATGATTTTGCCGTTGGCGGATTTGGGACAACAGGTCCAAATGCTTTCGTGCAATGCGAATCACATTTACCATTCGAAAACAGCGGCGCAATTGGAAGCTGGGCAACAGGAGTTTTATTTGACATCGCTAATATCGACGGAAAAGCGTTAAGCTACAACAACAGAGAACAAGGCGGAAGAGGCGCTGGATGGACAGCCGCTAATTCTGTAATCTGGGAATCATCAGCATCAAAAGTAGAATGTTATAGTCCGCCAACAGCACAAAACTGGGCTTTTGGAGTTTGGGGACAATTTGGAGGAAACGGACATTGGAAAGACGTAAATGGACATATAAGCCCAAGAAGTTTATTCTACACACAGTTAGAAGCCAGATTAGGAAAACTTCCAGTGCAGCCTTTTATCTACGATTTAGGTTCAGAACCCTCTTCAAGTCCGAGTATAGAAGTGGCTGCAGAATTGACTAAAAATTCAGCAACAACCGCAAAAAGTTTACAAGAATGGATTGCAGAAGCTTCAAAAGCAAATCCGATTAATACAGACAGTAAAGGTTTAAAAAATGCAAACGATTTAAAAGCTGCATCAAATAAAACTGAAAAATCAACTTCTAAAATAACCACAGAAAATGGCTGGTTAACTTTTGACGGAAAAGTAATTGCTGGAAAAGAAACCAATGTAGCTTGGTGGAGAGGTGATTTAACCGATGATTTCGTAAATAAATCAACACCACACATCACTCGTTTTGTTCCGGGAAGAACAGGAAACGGATTAACAGATAAAGTACAGGAAACGGTAGATTATTTGACTAAAAACAATATCGTTGCTTTAGAACATAATTACGGTTTATGGTACGACAGAAGAATGGATGATCACGAACGTGTTCGTCGAATTGATGACGATGTTTGGCCTCCGTTTTATGAACAGCCTTTCGCAAGAAGCGGAAAAGAGTTAGCTTGGGATCATCTAAGTAAATATGATTTGACAAAGTTCAACGATTGGTACTGGAGCCGTTTAGCTCAGTTTGCAACGCTGGCAGAACCAAACGGAGAATTGTTAATCAATCAGCAATATTTTCAGCACAACATTTTAGAAGCTGGAGCGCATTGGGCAAGTTCGCCTTGGCGTTCAGCAAATAATATCAACAGCACAGGATTTCCGGAGCCACCGCCTTACGCAGGAGACAAACGTATTTTTATGGCGGAGCAGTTTTATGATATTACCAATGCTCAAAGAAGAAAATTACACGAAGGGTTTATTAGAAAATCATTTGAGAACTTTCAGGAAAACAGTAACGTAATTCAGTTAACAAGTGCCGAATATACAGGTCCGTTGCATTTTATGGAATTCTGGCTAGACCAAGCCCAAAAATGGAAGGATGAAACTGGTAAAAAAGGTTTGATTGGTTTAAGCGCTACAAAAGATGTGCAAGATGCCATTTTAGATGACACCAAAAGAGTAAAAACCGTTGATGTAATCGACATTCGTTATTGGTATTATAAAGAAGATGGTTTTGCTTATGCACCGCAAGGAGGCGTAAACTTAGCACCAAGACAACATGCAAGAAAACTGAAAACAGGAAAAGAAACGGATAATCAGGTGTATCGTGCTGTTCGTGAATACCGAGAAAAATATCCTGATAAAGTCATTTTATATTCAACAGACGGTTCTTCAAGATTTGGATGGCCGGCTTTAATGGCGGGTGCTTCATTGCCAAACATTCCGAAAATCGAATTGCCTCAGTTTTATGATGCTTTAAGCGAAATGAAATTAGTTGACGGAAATATGTTTTCAGACAATCTTTGGAAGTTAGAAAATAAAGGGAAAAGTTATCTTTTTTACTTGAAAAATGACCAAGATATCACAATCGATTTATCAAATGAAAAGGGAACATTTGAAGTATTTGCAATCAATGCAGCAACAGGAAATATAACAAAAAAAGCTAACATCAGCGGAGGAAAACAAGTGACAATCCCACAAGCTGAAATAAAAGAAAAAGTGCTTTTTGTAATGAAAAAGTAAAAAAGGGGTTTGCCACGAATTCACGAATTAATCAGATTAAATAGAGAATAAAATCTGCTGAATCTGCTCAAATCTGCGAGAGAAAAATTTCACACAGATTTAAAAAAGATTTAAGCAGATTTAGCATATTTTTTTAAATTTTAATCTGCACAAATCTGCCAAAATCAGCAGAATCTACGTGAAATAAAACACAAAGATTATAAAAAAATAATTCGTGAATTCGTGGCAACCAAACCAAAAAAACATAAATTCAAAAACAAACCAAAATGGATCTGAAAATTAAATCTTTATACGCTCTTAGTATAGGCTTTCTGTTAACAGCACAAAGCGGATTTTCGCAATCTGCTAAAACAAAAGCATCTCTGCCTGAAATCAAAGTTTCTAAAAATCAGCATTATTTTGTTACCGAAAACGAAAAACCATTTTTCTGGCTTGGCGACACAGGCTGGCTGGCATTCGGTAAATTGGATAGAGCTGGAATTGATCTATATTTTAAAGACAGAAAAGAAAAAGGATTCAACGTTGTTCAGGTAATGGTTTTGCATAATATAAATGCAGTTAACATTTATGGCGATGCCGCTTTAATTAACGAGGATGTTTCAAAACCATTGACTACATCAGGAAATGATTTCAAAGATGCAAAGCAATACGACTACTGGGATCACGTAGATTACACTTTAGACGTGGCTCAGAAAAACGGAATTTATGTAGCAATGGTTCCAGTTTGGGGAACCAACGTTTCAAAAGGAAATAAAGTAAGTAAAGAACAAGCAATTGTTTACGCTAAGTTCTTGGCTGACAGATATAAAAATAGAACCAATATAATTTGGTTAAACGGAGGAGATACACACGGAAATGAGTTTATGGATATCTGGAATGCTATCGGAAATACTTTAAAAACCAACAATCCAAACCAATTAGTAACTTTCCACCCTTTCGGTAGAACTGATTCTTCCGAGAATTATCATAATGAAAAATGGTTAGATTTTAATATGTTCCAATCAGGACACAGAAGATACGATCAGGATTCAGTCAAAACGAATTTCAAAGAAGACAATTACAAATTTGTTCTCAGAGATTTCGAATTAAAACCAACAAAACCTACACTTGACGGAGAACCATCTTACGAAGGAATTCCACACGGTTTACACGACACACTTCAGCCAAAATGGACCGCAAACGATGTTCGCCGTTACGGATATTGGTCGGTTTTATCTGGTGGTGCAGGTTATACGTACGGACATAACGCTGTAATGCAAATGTTCAGAAAAGGCGATAAACCAGCTTACGGAAACAAAGAATTATGGACATCAGCCATCAATGCACCTGGAGCAAAACAAATGGTTTATATTAAGAAATTAATGGAAGAAGTGCCATTCTTAGAAGGAGTTCCAGATGTTTCTTTAGTGGTGAATCAAGGCGAGAAATACGATTATATTCCAGCCGTAAGAGGAGAAAAATACGCTTTATTATACACTTACAACGGAAGAATAATAGAAGTAAAACTTGGAAAAATTTCTGGAGATAAATTCGAAGCGACTTGGTACAATCCAAGAAATGGCAAGAAAACAAAAATTGGAACATTTGATAATAAAGGAACTCAAAATTTTCAACCAGAAGGGAAAAAAGAAGATGGTAATGACTGGGTTTTGATTTTGAGATCAAAGTAAGATAAGAGTTTAGAAACCTGACAGGTTTTTAAAACCTGTCAGGTTTAAACAATAGCATTTACACACAATCTTGTCATTTCGATGAAGGAGAAATCTCTGTTAGTAGCTCGACAAAGATTGGAGATTCACTTTATGGAGTTTCTTGCGAGGATTTCTCCTTACGTCGAAATGACAAAAAATGCGAATAATAAAACTCTCGCAGATTTTACAGATAAAGCAGATAAAATCATTTTAATCTGTGATCCCGATAGCTATCGGGAGTGGTAAAAAATAAATCTGCACAATCTGCCAAATCTGCGAGAGAACAAAAAAAACACAACTATGAAAAACATACTAATAATACTCTGCTTCATAACGGGATTAAACACCACTTTCGCAAACGACGGCTGGCTAAACATCTTAAATGAAGGCGGAAACAACAAAGGAATAAAATGCACCCAAGCCATTCAGAATGCTATTGAAAAAGCATCTAAAAATGGCGGAGGAACCATCTTTTTCCCTGCTGGACAATACTTAACTGGAGCTTTAACATTAAGAAGCAACATCACGATTCACTTAGATTCAGGAGCACTTTTAAAATTTTCAGAGAACTTCGATGATTTTCTTCCTTACGTAGAAATGCGTTACGAAGGAATTGTAATGAAAAGTTTCCAACCGTTATTTTATGCAAAAGATGTAGAAAATATCACAATCACAGGAAGAGGTGTAATCGACGGACAAGGAAAAGCATGGTGGAACGAAGTCTACAGAATCGAAACGGCCAAAGAACCACTTCCTCCAACAAAATACCAAACGATGTGGGAAGAACAAAATAAAGGTCTTTACACAGAACCCTATTACAAAAGAACGGTTGATAAGAAATTCTTCAGACCTTCTTTTTTTCAGGCTTACAACTGCAAAAATATTTTAATTGAAGGCGTAACTTTTCAAAACTCGCCTTTTTGGACAATCAATCCTGAATTTTGCGATAATGTAACCGTTACTGGAATCTCAATTTTTAATCCACATTCGCCAAATACAGACGGAATTAATCCTTCTTCTTGTACCAATGTTCACATTTCAAATTGCCATATCAGCGTTGGCGACGATTGCATCACAATCAAATCAGGAAGAGATGGCGACGGACGTAAATACGGAAAAGCAACAGAAAATGTTACGATTACCAATTGCACCATGTTAAGTGGTCACGGTGGCGTTGTTATTGGAAGCGAAATGTCGGGCGGAATCAAGAAAATCACAATATCCAACTGTGTTTTTGACGGAACAGACCGTGGAATCCGTATTAAAGCGGCACGTGGAAGAGGCGGAGTTGTAGAAGATATTCGTGTTGACAATATTGTCATGAAAAACATTAAAGAAGAAGCTATTGTTTTGAGTCTTTTTTATGATAAAGGAACGCAAGTTGAACCCGTAACCGAAAAAACGCCTATTTTCAGAAACATTCACATGAGCAATATTACGGCTTCAAACGTAAACAAAGCGGGGCAGATACTTGGAATTACTGAAATGCCAATTCAAAATATCACGTTCTCTAACATCAATATGGACGGAAAAGAAGGTTTTACAGTAAGTACAGCGACAGATGTTGAATTTCATGATGTAAAAGTGAATGCAACAATTGGTTCTTCTTTCAAAATATCAGATTCTAAAAATGTGATTTTAGACAATGTTGGATCTTCAACGCCAATAAAAGATGTTCCGGTTATTAAATTAGAAAATGTTTCAAATGTGCTGATCAACAATAATTTTCCATTTAATCCAACCGATATTTTTATCGAAGCGGATGGAAAAGACACTAAAAACATTTTCCTAAAAAATAATGTTTTAAACAACGTAACAACGAAAATAAAAAAAGGAGCTTCTTTAGATAAAAAAGCAATTACAGAATAGATTATAATAACAGAGATTTCACGAATTTACACCAATTTGGTTTGTGATAATTCATGAAATTAGTGTTCAATTTTATATCATGAAAAAAATATTCACCATACTGACCCTTTCGCTTTTTGCGATTAGTTATTCACAGAAAAAGAAAGACTTATATCTTTTTACGTCGTTTAGAGAACCCGCAACTGAAGGTTTGTATTTAGCATACAGCGAAGACGGTTACAATTGGAAAGGGTTAGAAGGCTCATTTTTAAAACCCGAAATCGGTGCCAGTAAAATCATGCGTGATCCGTCGATGACAAAAGGAGCAGACGGAACCTATCACATGGTTTGGACAACCGACTGGAAAGGCGGAAACGGTTTTGGTTACGCAAGCTCAAAAGACTTGATTCATTGGTCAGAACAGCAATATATTCCTGTGATGAAGAATGAGCCAGAAGTTGTAAACGTTTGGGCGCCTGAAATTTTTTATGATGATGTAAAAAAAGAATACATTATTATTTGGGCATCAACAATCCCATTCCGATTTGAAAAAGGAGTTGAAGAAGAGAAAAACAATCACCGAATGTATTATGTAACGACGAAAGATTTCAAGACTTTTTCAGATACAAAATTATATTACGAACCAGGTTTCAGCGTAATCGATTGTGTGATTGTCAAAAAAGGAAAAAAAGACTATGTTTTGGTTTTGAAAGACAACACAAGACCCATGCGTAACATAAAAGTAGCTTTCGGAAAATCGCCTTTAGGTCCGTTTGAAAAACCTTCAAAACCTTTAACCGAATATTTATCAGAAGGACCAACGGTGGTGAAAGTCGGTAAAAACTGGCTCTTATATTATGACAATTATGGTTCAAAAAATTATAAAGCGTTAAGCACAACAGATTTTGTTGATTTCGAAGACGTTTCATCAAAAATAAACCTTCCCGAAGGACATAAACACGGAACGATTACAACAATCTCTACAGACGTTTTAAAAGGATTAATAGAAAGAAAATAAAAGATAATGCCACTCCCGATAGCTATCGGGATTCACAGATTAAAATGATTTTTTATAATATTTAATAATTTTAAAAAAAAATCTGCGTAATCTGCAAAATCTGCGAGAGTAATTTTTCTTTCCCGCAGATTTTGCAGATCAAGCAGAAAAATAAAACAAAAAAATCTTTTTAATCTGTGTAATCTGTGGCAAAAAAATAAAATACCAATGATTACTTTCCAAGACATAAAAACCAACATCATTACAGCCACAATCTTTTTAGTTTGCACTGCTGTAAAGGCGCAGAACGATACTGTGCGATATGTTGGTAAAACACTTTCAAACATTGATTACCATCACGGACAGTTAAGTCCAGCAGTTGGCGTTCACGCCACACAAATCATGCGTGCGAGCCGTGAACATCCTGAAAAAGCAGATGGATTTGGTTGGACATACAATCACCAGCCGATGATGGCATATTGGAATAATACCTTTTATCTGCATTATTTAAGCGATCCCTCTGGCGAACATATTCCGCCAAGCCAGACTTTTATTATGAATTCTAAAGATGGCGTAACATGGACAAAACCAGAAGTTATTTTCCCTATTTACCGCATTCCTGACGGATGGAAAAAAGAAGGAGTTGAAGGCGTTGCGAAAAACTTAGATGCGATTATGCACCAAAGAATGGGATTTTATACTTCAAAAGACAACAGACTTTTTGCTTTAGCGTATTATGGAATTGCAATGGATGAAAAAGACGATCCAAATGACGGAAAAGGAATTGGACGTGTCATTCGTGAAATCAAGAAAGACGGAAGTTTTGGCGAAATTTATTTCATTAGATACAACAAAACTTGGGACAAATCGAAATCGAAATTTCCATTTTATACCACATCAAAAGACAAAGGTTTGAAAAAAGCCTGCGAAGAAATTTTATCAGAACCATTAGTTTTACAGCAATGGGTAGAGGAAGCCGATCGTGACGATGAATTGATTCCGTTACAGAAGCCATACAAAGCATTTAGCTATTACCATTTACCAAACGGAAATGTAGTAGGTTTATGGAAACATGCTTTAACTTCAATCAGCAAGGATGGTGGAAAATCTTGGGATTATATGCCACTTCGTGCTCCGGGATTTGTAAACAGCAATGCAAAAATCTGGGGACAAAAAACGTCAGACAATCGTTATGCGACACTTTATAATCCTTCAGAATATCGCTGGCCATTGGCTATTTCAACAAGTGACGACG
Organism: Flavobacterium oncorhynchi; assembly: GCF_002217355.1. Taxonomy (GTDB): domain Bacteria; phylum Bacteroidota; class Bacteroidia; order Flavobacteriales; family Flavobacteriaceae; genus Flavobacterium; species Flavobacterium oncorhynchi. The sequence goes on from NZ_MUHA01000021.1 coordinate 58,753, forward strand.
GTTTAAATTATAAAGATTTATTATTGGTTCACGGAGAGGTAAGTCCAATGCGTTATGGTGGAAATTACAAATCGGCTGGCCCTCAATATGTTCGTGGAATTACGGAAAAGAATGGAACTCCGCCAGACGGAAAAATCTGGGTGGGTTACAGCGTGAACAAAGAAGATATTTGGGTGGCATCGATTCCCGTTCCTGTTACTTCTGTGGTTACCGAAAATGTAAATGATGTTTTCAATAATCTTCCTGACGGACAAGAGTTAAAGTTATGGAATACCTACGATCTTTCTTGGGCATCAACAAAAATCGAAAAGAAAGCCGATGGTAAAAAATGGCTGACTTTAAGAGATAAGGATTATTTTGATTATTCCCGTGCTGAAAGAGTAATTCCTTTCGCATCAAAAATGGAAGCCGTTTTCACAGTAAAACCAGAGCAAAACAATCATGGTTTATTACAGATTGAATTCCAAAATAAACAAGGTTTACCATCGGTAAGATTGATTTTTGATTCGGATGGAGAATTAAAGGTAAAAAATGGTGCACGTTTGAGTTCGGTTACAAAATACGAAGCAAACAAAGCATATACAATCACAGTTAAATTAGATGCTAAAAACCGTCAGTACACTATAAAAGTAAACGATGGAAAAGAATCAACAAAGATATTTTATGCGCCAACAGACGGTTTTGAGCGAATCATGTTCCGCACAGGAGAGCAGAGACATTCACCAAACCCAGATACAGCGCCAGACACAGATGATTACGACGATCTGCCTCAAACCGGAAAATTAATCCCAGAAACAGTATTCAATATAGAATCTTTGGTAACTAAAAAATTATAATGATTTTTACCATTAAGAGATTAAGAAAATTAAGGCAGGATGTTTAATTAGACTTATCTTGAGAGCATAAAGCTTTGAGAACGAAAAATGAACGTAACTGAATGCTTAATGAACTTAAGACAAAGTTTCCATCTAGTGAGCTTAATTGACTTAATATCTTAATGGTTCAATTAAAAGTTTATAAAGTGAATATTTCAAAATCCATATTAGCCTTCATTTTTGTTTTTTTCTTTTTCATTTCAAATGGACAAATTCTGCCTGTACGTTTAACAACAGAAATGACAGAAAATCCATTAGCAGTAGTTGAGAATCAGCCGAGATTGAGCTGGCAAATGGTTTCAAAAGAATCCAATGCATCACAAATAGCTTTTATTATTTTAGTTGCTTCTTCAGAAGAAAAACTAAATAATGATGAGGGAGATATCTGGAATTCAGGAAGAGTAAATTCCGATAAAAACCTGCATATTGTTTACAGCGGAAATCCATTAAAAAACGAAACCAAATATTTCTGGAAAGTAAAAGTCTGGAATCAAGAAGGGAAAGTTTCAAAATGGAGCAAAATAGCTACTTTCAGAACCGCTTCATTAGAATCAGATTTAAATCCAACTTGGATTGGTGCGATAACAAAAGCCGATAGTCATTTGCCAGAAGGAAGAAATTATCACACGGCTACTTTCAACAGAGAAAAAAAGAACTCGTTTATCAATGCTTCCGATTCTTTAGCAAGAAGAAGTATTATGTTGCGTAAGCCTTTCGAAGTAAAAAAAGAAATCAAAGAAGCCGTAGTTTACATTTCAGGTTTAGGACATTATGAATTAACCATCAATGGTAAAAAGATTGGAAACAGTCAATTTGCACCACTTTGGACAGATTATGATAAAACCGTTAATTACAATATTTACGAATTAAGCGCAAAAGAATTTCAAAAAGGCGATAACGTAATTGGCGTTTTGTTAGGAAACGGAATGTACAATACGCTTGCCGAAAGATATACGAAATTCTTCGTGAGTTTTGGACCGCCGACTTTGTTCTTTAAAATGAAAATCAAGTATAATGACGGTTCAGAAGAAATTGTAAAGTCAGACGGAACTTGGAAATACAGCAAAAGTCCGATTACCTATAACAGTATATTTGGAGGAGAAGATTACAATGCCAATTTAGAACAAAAAGGCTGGAATAGAAAAGGTTTCAAAGATTCGGACTGGAAAAAAGTAGTCATTCAGGAAGCACCAAAAGGAGTTTTAAGACCGCAGACGGCACCACCAGTTACAATTCAAAAACAATACGAAGTTAAGACAGCAAAAGAGCTTAAACCGAATTTCTATGTTTTTGATATGGGACAGAATCTTTCGGGATTTCCAACCATCAAAGTAAAAGGAAAAAAAGGACAAACGATTCGTGTTTGGGTTGCCGAAGGATTAAATGAAGAAGGCACAATTGCGCAGGGAAGATCTGGAAAACCATACTATTACGATTATACTTTAAAAGGAAAAGAGGTAGAAGAATGGACGCCAAAATTCAGTTTCTACGGCTATCAATATGTTCAAATTGAAAACATTAATTATAAAGAAGATAAGAATAAGGAACTTCCAACTTTGGTAGAATTGAAATCGAATTTTATTTATAATTCTGCAGGAGAAGCAGGAAGTTTTTCATGCTCCAATGAGATTTTTAATAAAACGCACGAACTTATTAATAACTCAATCAAAAGTAATTTTCAAAGCGTTTTTACCGATTGTCCGCAACGTGAAAAGTTAGGCTGGCTGGAAGAAATTCAGTTGAATGGTCCCGGATTAATGTTCAATTACAACCTTCAGAATTTCATTCCTGCAACGATGCAGAATATTTCTGATTCACAACGTGATAACGGTTTAATTCCGACAATTGTTCCCGAATATGTAATTTTTGGAGGCGATTTTACTGATTCTCCAGAATGGGGAGTTACAGGCATAATCCTGCCTTGGATGTATTATGAATATTACGGAGATGCTTCATTGTTAGAGAAATACTTTCCTCTAATGAAAAACTACGTGGATTATTTAGGAACAAAAGCAACAAACCATATCGTTTCGCACGGATTAGGCGATTGGTACGATTACGGAACGCATCCGGCAGGATATTCTAAAAATAGTCCGATTGCGCTTTCAGCTACTTCTCATTATTATTATGGAGCTTATTTAGTAGCAAAAGCATCAAAATTATTAGGTAAAGCGGAAGATTTCGAGAAATACAATACGTTGGCTTCTGAGATTAAAACAGCTTTCAATAAGGAGTTTTTTAATGAAGAAACCAAACAATACGGAACAAATAGTCAGTTTAGCAATGCCGTTCCGATTTTTATGGATATCGTAGAACCGCAGTATAAAGAAGCTGTAATGCAAAATCTCTTAGCTGATATCAAAGATAAAGGAGATCGTTTAACAACGGGTGATGTTGGAAATCGTTACTTATTTCAAACATTGGCAAGAAACGGAGAAAACGAAACGATGTATAAAATGCATAATCATTATGATGCGCCAGGTTATGGTTTTCAGATTAAATTTGGCTTGACAACTTTAACCGAACAATGGGATCCGAGAAAAGGAAATTCATGGAATCACTTTATGTTAGGACAGATTGAAGAATGGTTTTACCAAAGTTTAGCCGGAATTATGTCCGATCCTGAAAAACCGGGTTTCAAACATTTCTTTATTCAGCCAGAAGTAGTTGGCGATATGACTTTCGCAAAAGCGGACTATCAATCGGTTTATGGAAAAATTGCTTCTTCCTGGGAAAAGAAAGACGGCAAATTTATTCTGACAGTTCAGATTCCAGTGAATACAACTGCGACAGTAAAATTACCAGTCGCTAAAAATTCAGAAATAAAAATTGACAATAAAAAGGTTAGGATAGGTTTTGATGAAAAAGTTCAAAAGCCTGTTTTAGAATTAGGATCAGGAATTTATACAATAGAATGCACAATATAATGGAACGCAGATGAAACGGATTTACTTTGTAAAGACGCAGATTTAAACGGATTTTCTTTTTTCAAAAACAAATAAAAAAATCCGTTTAAATCAGCGTTTTCGCAATAGCGAATCCGTTTCATCAGCGTACTAACACACAACAATATCAAAATGAAAAAAATAAAATACATCATATTAGTTTCCATTTTTGCTTTGACATTTGCCAATGCGCAAAGCACTTCTGATACGAATTTTAGAAAACCGGTATCAGAGACTTTAAAGAAAATAGAAACTGTTTTTAACGTCACTATAAACGATGACAGAGGTTTATTAAAAGGAAAAGAACTGGACTATGCCGATTGGAGAATTGAACCTGGAAATTTAGCAATTTCGCTAACGAACATTTTAGCGCCGTTTGAATTGATGTATTTCAAACAACCCGACGGAACCTACATCATACGCAAGTATGAAAACCATAAAGTTTCGGTAGATAAAGGAAAAGAACGTTTGTTTTACTTAGAAAGCCTTTATTCGACCAAAGAAGAATGGGAGAAACGCAAAACGGAGTTAAAAGCCTGTATGATTGCATCATTTGGATTAGAAAAGGCACCCCCAATGCCCAAGTCTAAACCACTTTTAACTCCAAAGAGAATTTACAAAGACTACAGTGTCGAAAATATTGCTTTGGAAATTTTGCCTGGTGTTTATGCGACAGGATCGATTTACAAACCATATCCGTTAAATAAAAAAGCAGCAGTTATTTTAACTCCTGACGGACATTTTGGTGATGGAAGATACAGAAAAGACGAGCAGTACAGATGTGCCATGATGGCAAAAATGGGTACAATTGTGGTAGGTTACGATTTATTTGCCTGGGGAGAATCGTTGCTACAATTTCCAGAAGAAACACATAGAAACAGCATTGCATCTACGGTTCAGGTTTTAACTGGAATTCGTTTCTTGGATTATTTAGCAACGGTTAAAAATGCTGATATGTCAAGAGTTGGTGTTACTGGAGGTTCTGGCGGAGGATCTCACACGATGTTTTTAGCAGCGATTGATGATAGAGTTAAAGTTTCAGCTCCGGTTGTAATGGTTTCGTCTCACTTTTCAGGTGGTTGTCCATGCGAAAGCGGACGTGGTATTCATTTATGTGGAAATGGAACCAATAATGCCGAAATTTCAGCTATGATGGCTCCAAAGCCACAATTGATTGTTTCTGATGGAAAAGACTGGACATTGGCAGTTCCGGAATTGGAATTTCCTTTTATCCAAAGAACGTATGAATTATACGGAAAGAAAGATTTAGTCGAAAACGCTCATTTTGCAAAAGAAGGTCACGATTTTGGAGTTTCAAAACGTATGGCTTTGTATCCGTTTATGGCGAAATATTTAAATCTTGATTTGAATAAAGTGAAGAACGATAAAGGCGAAATCGACGAATCGACTTGTGTGATTGAACCAAAAGAAAAGTTGTTGGTTTTTGGAGATAAAGGGGAAAAACTACCAGCAAATGCTTTAAAAGACATTAACAAATTATATGAAATGTTCGGAGAAAAAAATCTGAAAGTTTACGAGGTTAAGAAGTAATTGAGTTTGCCACTAATTTCACGAATTGGCACAAATTATTTTTTGCCACAGATTAACAGATTAAAAGGAATTTTTATCTCCTTAATCTGCTAAATCTGCGAGAGTAATTTTTTTTTCACGCAGATTTAGCAGATCTGGCAGATTTTTTAATCAGTGGAAATCCATTAATCTATGGCAAATAAATTAGAGAAATTGAAAAAAAAATTAAAAAAGAAATTAGTGCAATTCGTGTAATTCGTGGCTGAAAAAAAAATATACTATGAAGTTAAAAATTAAAATAACGGCAATCTGTATCGGAATTTTTTCCTTAACAGCAAAAGCTCAAAACGACCTGAAATTATGGTACGATAAACCAGCATCAATATGGAACGAAGCTTTGCCTTTAGGTAACGGACGTTTGGGCGCGATGGTTTTTGGCGATCCAGCAGTAGAACGTTTGCAATTGAACGAAGAAACGATTTGGGCAGGTTCTCCAAACAGCAATGCACATTCAAAATCAATCGAGGCTTTGCCAAAAGTAAGACAACTTGTTTTTGACGGAAAATTTGATGAAGCTCAGGATTTGGCTACGAAAGATATTATGTCACAAACCAATGACGGAATGCCATATCAGACTTTTGGAAGCGTTTATATTTCATTCGCAGGACATCAAAAATATACCGATTATTACCGTGATTTAGATATCAGCAATGCGACAGCGAAAGTAAAATACAAAGTAAATGGTGTTGAATTTACAAGAGAAATTTTAACTGCGTTTTCAGATCAGGTAATTTTGGTAAAACTTTCTGCTAGTCAGCCGGGACAAATTACTTGTAACGTTTTCATGAACAGCCCGATTGATAAAACGGTGGCTTCTACAGAAGGAAACCAGATTATACTTTCGGGAGTTGGAACTAACTTTGAAGGCGTAAAAGGAAAAGTAAAATTCCAAGGCCGATTAACAGCTAAAAACAAAGGTGGCCAAATTGATGCCAGCAACGGAGTTCTAAGCATCAACAAAGCCGATGAAGTGACTTTGTACATTTCTATTGCAACCAATTTCAAAAACTATCAGGATATTTCAGGAGATGAAATCGCAAAAAGCAAAGATTATTTAGCGAAAGCCGAAACAAAAGATTTTGAAACGATTAAGAAAGCTCATGTTGACTATTACCAAAAATTCTTCAACAGAGTTGCTTTAAACTTAGGTTCAAATGATTTGGTTAAAAAGCCAACAAACGAAAGAATCAGAGATTTCTCGAAACAATTTGACCCTCAATTGGCGAGTTTATATTTCCAGTTTGGACGTTATCTTTTAATTTCAAGTTCACAGCCAGGCGGACAGCCAGCCAATTTGCAAGGAATATGGAACGATATGGTTACACCACCTTGGGACAGTAAATACACGACAAATATCAATGCCGAAATGAACTATTGGCCGGCACAGGTAACCAATCTACAGGAAATGCACGAACCTTTTGTACAAATGGCAAAAGAGTTGGCTGTAACTGGTGCAGAAACAGCAAAAACGATGTACAATGCCAGCGGATGGGTTTTACATCACAATACCGATATTTGGCGTGTGACCGCTCCAGTAGACTCGGCTGCTTCGGGAATGTGGCCGACAGGCGGTGCTTGGGTTTGTCAGGATTTATGGGAAAGATATTTATATACAGGTGATAAAAAATATTTAGCAGAAATTTATCCCATCATGAAAGGTGCTGCCGATTTCTTTTTGGATTTCATGGTGATAGACCCTAATACAAAATATTTAGTAGTTGTGCCGTCAAGTTCACCTGAAAATACACACGCAGGCGGAACCGGAAAAGCAACAATTGCATCGGGAACGACAATGGACAATCAGTTGGTTTTTGATTTGTTTACGCATGTTATCGAAGCTTCGGCATTGGTTTCTCCAGATGCATCTTATGTGAAAAAAGTAAGCGATGCTTTGGCAAAAATGCCTCCAATGAAAGTGGGAAAACACAATCAGCTGCAGGAATGGCAGGAAGATTGGGACAATCCGAAAGACAATCACAGACACGTTTCGCATTTATATGGCTTGTATCCGAGCAATCAGATTTCGGCAATAAAAACACCTGAATTATTTGAAGCGGCAAAACAATCCTTGATTTACAGAACAGACGAATCTACAGGCTGGTCAATGGGTTGGAAAGTGAATTTATGGGCGAGATTATTAGACGGAAATCACGCTTATAAATTAATTCAAGACCAATTGCATTTGGTAACAGCAGATCAAAGAAAAGGCGGCGGAACTTATCCAAATATGTTAGATGCGCATCAGCCTTTTCAAATTGATGGAAACTTTGGATGTACAGCCGGTTTTGCCGAAATGCTGATGCAGAGTCAGGAAGATGCGATCCATTTATTGCCGGCTTTGCCAACTGTTTGGAAAGACGGAAGCATAAAAGGCTTGGTTGCCAGAGGTGGTTTTGTAATAGATATGACCTGGAAGAACAATAAAGTTTCGGAGTTGAAAATCTATTCGAAAATTGGTGGAAACTGCCGATTGAAAGTTGAGAATACGCTGAAAGGCTCTTCTCTAAAAAAAGCAAAAGGAAAAAATTCAAATCCGTTGTTTTATGATGTAGAAGTGAAGAAACCGATTATTTCTAAAGAAGCAAAATTGCCTAAAGTACAGTTGCCAATTTACAATATTTACGATGTGAATATGAAAGCAGGGCAGACGTATACTTTTACGGGGAATTAAAATAATGAATTAAACCCGACAGGTTTGTAAAACCTGTCGAGTTTACGTACAGTTTGTCATTTCGATCCCGAAGCTTCGTGAGAGAAATCTTCGTTAGAAGCTTGACAAAGATTGGTGACTTGCTTTGCGGAGTTACTTGCGAAGATTTCTCCTTCGTCGAAATGACAAGATTGAGTAAAAAGAATAAAATAAAAACAGAATATGTTACAACATTTCAAACATAAAATAATAGCACTTTCAATTGTAATCGCTTGTGTAAACAGCGGTTGCAAATCTGGTGCAGACCATTATCAAAAAGGAAAATCTGTTATTTTAAAAGAAAAAAACTTCAAACATTATGTTGATTATTTTAACACGATGGAAGATGAAAACTTAAAATTTGCGATTCCGAATGATAGTGCGTGGGCTTGGATGGAAGAGAATATTCCGTTGTTTGAATGTCCACAGCAGAATTTTGAGGAAATCTATTATTTCCGTTGGTGGAGCGTTCGAAAACATATTAAAAATACACCACAAGGGTTTGCGATTACAGAGTTTTTGGTTGACCGTTCGTATGCCGATAAATATAATATGATTAGTTGTGCTTTGGGACATCATATTAACGAATTCAGATGGGTTCATGATCCGAAATACATTGAGCAGGATCTGAAACTTTGGTATAGAGGAAATGATGGGAAACCAATGAACAAATTGTATAAATTCAGCAGTTGGACAGCCGATGCTTTATACAATCGTTATTTGGTGAATAAGGATGAGAAATTCTTATTGGATTTATACCCGGACATGGTTACGGATTATGCCGTTTGGGAGAAAGAGCGTCAGCGCAAGGACGGTTTGTTTTGGCAGCATGATGTGAAAGATGGAATGGAAGAATCCTTAAGCGGCGGGCGTAAGGTGCAAAATGCTAGACCAACAATAAACAGTTATATGTATGGAAATGCTGTAGCAATTTCTAAAATGGCTGAAATGAAAGGCGATAAGGAAGCGGAAGCAAAATTCAAGGCAAAAGCAGATGTTCTGCAACAATTAGTTGAAACCAAATTATGGAACTCAAAAAGTGAGTTTTTTGAAACTTTAACAGAAAAAGATACTTTGGCTCAGGTTAGAGAAGCGATTGGATTTATTCCGTGGTATTTTAATCTCCCTGAAAAAGGGAAAAGTTTTGAAAAAGCCTGGGAACAAATTAAAGACGAAAAAGGATTTTCGGCTCCGTTTGGTTTAACAACGGCGGAAAGAAGAAGTCCAAGATTTAGAACACACGGAACCGGAACCTGCGAGTGGGACGGGGCGATTTGGCCTTTTGCAAGTTCTCAGACGTTAACAGCTTTAGCCAATGTTTTGAATAATTACAATCAGAATTATGTTGCCAAAATAGATTATTTCAAACAAATGGATTTGTATGTTCAGTCGCAATATTACAGAGGGAAACCTTATCTTGGCGAATATTTAGATGAAACAACAGGGTATTGGTTAATGGGCGACAGAGAAAGAAGCCGTTATTATAATCATTCGACTTTCAATGATTTGGTGATTACAGGTTTGGTTGGCTTGCGTCCTAGAGTGGATGAAAAAATTGAAGTAAATCCGTTGATTCCTCAAGAAAAATGGGATTGGTTTTGTCTGGATAATGTTCTGTATCACGGCAATATCATTACGATTCTTTGGGACAAAACAGGAGAAAAATATAAAAAAGGAAAAGGTTTTAGAATCTTTAAAAATGGGATAGAAATTGCGGTTTCTGAGAAGTTGGAACGAGTGATTTCGGAGTAAATATTTAGCCACAGATTTCACGGATTAAACGGATTTACACAGAGTTTTATTTCTCATTTTTGTCATTTCGACGAAGGAGAAATCTTCGCAAGTAACTTCATAAAGTGAATCGCCAATCTTTGTCGAGCTTCTAACGGAGATTTCTCCTTCGTCGAAATGACAAACAAGACTTAAACTTTGAGACAAAAAATAAAGTCTCAAACAGCTTAAAAAACAATACCATGAAAAAGTTTTTTTTACATCTAACAATAATATTTTCACTTTTCACATTTTCGGCGAAAGCCCAAACTAAAATCACTGTTTTGGATTTAAAATGCGAAATGCTGACCAATCCGGAAGGAATTGATGTTTTACAGCCAAGATTGAGTTGGAAAATTAAAGCAAACGTAAATGATGTAAAACAAACTTCGTATCAGATTATTGCTTCTTCAAGTTTAGAGAAATTAAATGCTGGAAATGGAGATTTATGGGACAGCGGAAAAGTAAAAAGTGATGCTTCTGTAAATGTAATTTATAACGGTAAAAAACTAAAAGACCGACAAGATGTTTATTGGAGAGTAATTGTTTTTACAAATAAGGGCGAAGTAAAATCGCTAGAAACAGCGCATTTCAGCATCGGAATTTTGACTTATGCCGACTGGAAATCAACTCGCTGGATTGGATATGAAAAAACGTCTCCTGGAGATAGTATTTCGCAATATTCCAGATTATCAGCCAGATATTTAAGAAAAGAAATTGACTTAAAAAAGAAAGTCAAAAGTGCCAAGGTTTATATCATTGGAATGGGCTTGTATGAGTTGTATATCAACGGAAATAAAATTGGAGATCAGGTTTTAGCTCCCGTTCCAACGGATTATACAAAGAATGTAAAATACAATGTTTTTGATGTGACTTCGCAATTGAAAGAAGGAAAAAACGCATTAGGAACGATTTTAGGAAACGGACGTTTTTTCACCATGCGTCAGGATTATAAACCGTATAAAATCAAAACTTTTGGTTATCCGAAAATGGCTTTGCAGTTGTTTGTAGAATACACAGATGGAAGTAAAGATGTGATTAGAACGGATGATACTTGGAAAATAACAACCGAAGGTCCAATTTTATCGAACAACGAATACGACGGAGAAGAATACGATGCTCGTAAAGAAATGAAAGGTTGGAATGCTATCAATTTTAATGACAAAAAATGGCTTTCAGCAGAATATGTTCAGGAACCAGGCGGATTCTATGAAGGACAGATGTCAGCGAATATGAAGGTGAAACGTGAAGTAAAACCGATTTCGATCAAAGAGACTTCAAAAGGGACTTATATTTTAGATATGGGGCAAAATATGGTTGGCTGGTTACAATTGAAAGTAAAAGGAAATGCAGGCGAAAAAATCACAATGAAATTTGCAGAATCGCTTCAGCCAAATGGTTCGTTGTATATTGCCAATCTTCGTGATGCCAAAACGACCGATATTTATACATTAAAAGGCGAAGGCGAAGAAGTCTGGGAACCTCGTTTTGTTTATCACGGATTTCGATTTGTGGAAATTTCAGGTTTCAAAGCCAAACCAACTTTAGAAAATTTTGTTGGAAAAGTGGTTTATGATGATATTGCCACAACAGGAACTTTCGATTCTTCTAATCCAACTATGAATCAGATTTTTAAGAATGCGTGGTGGGGAATCAGCGGGAATTATAAAGGAATGCCAATCGATTGTCCACAGAGAAATGAGCGTCAGCCTTGGTTAGGAGACAGAACAACGGGCGCTTACGGAGAAAGTTTCTTATTCGACAATCAGACTTTATATGCAAAATGGTTAGATGATATTAAAAATGCACAAACTATCGATGGCGGAATTCCTGATGTGGCACCTGCTTTCTGGCGTTATTACGGCGATAATGTGACTTGGCCGGGAACGTATATCACAGTTGCAGATATGTTGTATCAGCAATTTGGAGACAAAAAAGTAGTAGAAAAACAATATCCATCTATGAAAAAATGGATGGATTATATGGAAGAAAACTATTTGGAAAACGATATTATGACCAAAGATAAATACGGTGATTGGTGTGTTCCGCCTGAATCGCTGGAATTAATTCGTTCCAAAGATCTTGCTCGTTTAACTGACGGCGAATTGATTTCGAGTGCGTTTTATTACCAGCTTTTAAATATCATGAAGAAGTTTGCTGTGATTGCAAATGCTGAAAAAGATATTAAACATTATGACGAATTAGCTTCAAGAATCAAAAAAGCATTTAACGCTAAATATTTTAATGCATCAAAAAACAATTACGCTAATAATACTGTAACAGCCAATTTATTGCCTTTAACATTCGGAATGACTCCAGAAGGATTACAGCAAAAAGTTTTTGAAAATCTGGTACATGAAGTGGAAGTAACAAAAAATGGTCATGTAAGCACAGGTGTTATCGGAACGCAGTTTTTAATGCGAACGCTGACTAATTTCGGTCGTGGCGATTTGGCTTTCAAACTGGCATCCAATAAAACGTATCCAAGCTGGGGTTATATGGTCGAAAACGGCGCCACTACGATTTGGGAACTTTGGAACGGAAACACTGCCGATCCTGCTATGAATTCACAAAACCACGTCATGCTTTTAGGAGATTTATTGATTTGGTATTACGAAAATATGGCTGGAATTAAAAGCAATCCTGAAACTCCGGGTTTCAAGCAAATCATTATGAAACCAGATTTTAATGCTGGATTGACTTATGTAAATGCTTCTTACGAATCGGTTTACGGAACAATTAAAAGTGACTGGAAAAAAGATAGAAAAGCTTTGGTTTGGAATATTACCATTCCTGCGAATACTTCTGCGATTGTGTATCTTCCATCAAGCGATATTACGACTATTTCAATCAATAAACAGATGCTGAATAAGTCATCTTATGCTTACTCTGTAGAAAAAAATCAAACAGTTGTAACTCTTTCGTCAGGAAATTTTGCTATAAACGTTAAATAATTTACATTTTTAGTAATTCGGGACAGTACAGGATACATTGTTAATTTTTTAGTGTTATTTTTACACTTAATAAATGTTTTAACCTAAAAAAATGTTAGGTATGTATTTATAATCGAAAATTTTAATTCATAATAAAATTGAGAATGAAAATAACAAAATTAGCATTTGTCTTGTTTGGACTTTTCTTTTTAGGAAGTTGTAAGTCGGCTTTAGAGAAAAAGACTTGGAAAGAAGGAATTCTTGTAGATGAATTTATTTATGATAAAGCACCTTATCCGTCTTGCCACGCTGTTACAATTGTTGAAGTGACAAATGGTGATTTAGTTTCATCTTGGTTTGGAGGCACACATGAAAGAAACCCTGATGTTTGCATTTATGTAAGTATTAAACCTAAAGGAAGCGATAAATGGAGCGAAGGAGTTAAAGTAGCTGACGGCGTTATGAAAGACGGACCAAGATTACCAACTTGGAATCCGGTTTTATATCAAATTCCGGGAGGCGATTTAATGTTATTCTACAAAATAGGACCAAAACCATCGGAATGGTGGGGTGTAATCAGAACTTCATCTGATGGCGGAAAAACGTGGTCTGAAGCACAAAAAATGCCAGAGGGTTTCTTAGGGCCAATCAAAAACAAACCTGTTTTATTAAGCAACGGAACATTGTTATGTCCGTCAAGTATCGAAGGCGACGGCTGGAGACTTCGTATGGAATCTACTCCAGATTTCGGAAAAACCTGGGTAATGGGCGATACGCTTCCGAGAGGAAAACAAAAAATCAATGCGATTCAGCCAAGTATCTTATTCCATAAAGACGGAAGTATTCAGGCTATCGGAAGAACAAGAAACAGAGCTATTTTCAGCACATTCTCCAAAGATAACGGAAAAACTTGGTCGGATGTAGAATTAATCGGACTTCCAAATAACAATTCAGGAACTGATGCGGTTACACTTAAAGACGGCAGACATTTATTGGTTTACAATCACGTACTTCCTCCAGGAAAAGAAGCAAAAGGACCAAGGACACCATTAAACGTTTCGGTTTCTAAAGATGGAATCAATTGGAATGCTGCATTGGTTTTAGAAGATTCAAAAATCAGTCAATATTCTTATCCTTCAATGATTCAAAGTTCTGATGGAATGGTGCATATTGTTTACACTTGGAGAAGAGAAAAACTGAAATATGTAAAAGTGGATCCAAGTAAATTGATTGCACTTCCAATCAAAAACGGAATCTGGCCGGGCGACGAAGGAAAAGTGGTAACGGCAGTAAAAGCGGAAGAAGAATAATAAAGATATAGCCACAGATTAAAAGGATTAAAATGATTAAAATGATTTTTTATTCTAGTTAATCTCCAAAATCTGCTACCCGAGCGATAGCGAACAGGCGAAGCAAATCTGCGAGAGTAATTTTTTTTTACGCAGATTTAGCAGATGGAGCAGATTTTTTTTATCCATTTAATCTTTATAATCTGTGGCAAAAAATATATAAGTATGAAATCTAAAAGAAATTTAATTGTTGCACTAATTGTTGTTCTATCAACAACATTTAATAGCTGTGCAACGGCTCAGTCTTCCAATAAAAAGCAAAAATATAAAGTGGCGGTTTGCGACTGGATGATTTTAAAAAGACAAAAATTAGGTGCTTTTGGTTTGGCAGCAGAAATAAAAGCGGACGGAATTGAACTGGATATGGGAGGTTTAGGAAACCGACCAACTTTTGACAGCAAACTTGGTGATCCAGTTGAAAGACAGAAATTCTTAGATAAATCGAAAGAAACTGGTGTTGGAATAAGTTCTATCGCGATGTCTGGATTTTATGCACAATCATTTGCTACTAGAGAAATCACACCAATGATTACGGATTGTATTAAAGCGATGAAGGATATGAAAGTAAAAGTGGCCTATCTTCCGTTAGGAACGCAAACCGATTTAGTTAAAAATCCAGAATTGCGTCCAGAAGTAATTAAAAGATTGCAATGGGCAGGAAAGGAAGTTGGGAAAATTGGCGGTGTAATTGCGATTGAAACCTCTTTAGATGCGACAGAGGAGAAAAAACTTTTAGACGAAGTAGGTTCAAAATACATTAAAAGCTCTTTCAATTTTGCAAATGCTTTAGATAATAAAAGAGATATTTCATCAGAATTGAAAATATTAGGAAAGAAATATGTAGCGCAGATTCACGCTTCTAATACCGATCAATTTTGGTTAGAAAATGACAAAGCGATCGATATGCCAAAAATCAAACAAACTTTGGACGAAATGAAATGGAGCGGATGGCTTATTATTGAACGTTCTCGTGACGTAACACAAGTGCACAATGTAAAAGCCAATTACGGCGCAAATGTGGCTTATTTAAAACACATTTTCCAAAACTAAAATCAAAATATCTGCCAAATCTGCTAGATCTGCGGGAAAAAAAATACTCTCGCAGATTTAGCAGATCAAGCAGATTAATCATTTTCCAGAATAAATCATATTACCATGAAATATTTACAATTACTTTTTTTATGTCTTTACGTCTCTTTAGCAACAGCTCAAAACATCACTGTTGTTAGTGATCCGAGTTCACCGAGAGCAAAATTTGGAGCAGAGAAATTATCAGAAACGCTTTCATCTAAAGGTTTCAAAGTAGCTTTTGCTGATAAATTCAAAAAATCAAAAGATAAAGTAATTGTCATTGGTGAAAAAGGAACTGATTTTTGGAAACAAAATGCTAAAAGCGCTAAAATCGACGACAATAAACTGACTAAAAAAGAAGGTTTTCAGATTCGCACTCAAAACAATGTAATTTATATTGAAGGAACAGATGCGAGCGGAGCATTGTACGGAGCATTAGAATTAACAGATAAAATTAAAGCTTCAGGTCAGCTTCCTTCAGAAATTAATGTTGAAGACAGTCCGGAAATGGTTTTGCGTGGAGCTTGTATCGGAATGCAGAAACCTGTTTATCTTCCGGGACGTGATGTTTACGAATATCCGTATACACCAGAAACTTTCCCTTGGTTTTATGATAAAGCTTTATGGGTAAAATACTTGGATATGCTGGTAGAAAACCGCATGAACTCGCTATATTTATGGAACGGACATCCGTTTGCTTCTTTAGTAAAATTAAAGGATTATCCGTTTGCAGTTGAAGTAAGCGATGAGGATTTCAAAAAGAATGAAGAAATTTATAAATTCCTTACAGTTGAAGCAAACAAGCGTGGAATCTGGGTAATTCAAATGTTTTATAACATTCTTGTTTCCAAACCTTTTTCGGAGCATTACAACATTAAAACACAAGATCGTTCAAGACCGATTACACCTTTATTGTCTGATTATACAAGAAAATCTATTGCAGCTTTTATCGAAAAATATCCAAACGTAGGATTAATGGTTTGTTTGGGAGAAGCAATCAATACTGTTGATGATGACGTAGAATGGTTTACAAAAACGATTATTCCAGGTGTTCGTGACGGTTTACAGGCATTAGGGAAAACGGAAGAACCGCCAATTATCCTGCGTTCTCACGATACAGATGGGCCTTTGGTAATGGAAAAATCACTCCCGTTATATAAAAATCTATACACAGAAAGTAAATACACCGGAGAATCGTTAACGACTTATACGCCAGGCGGTCCTTGGGGAGAAACGCATAAACAATTAAGCGCTTTAAAATCAATTCATATTGAGAACGTTCACATTTTAGCAAACTTAGAGCCTTTCAGATACGGTTCGCCGGACTTTATTCAGAAAACCGTAAAAGCCATGCATAGTGTACACGGAGCTAATGCGCTGCATTTATATCCGCAGGCATCGTATTGGGATTGGCCATATTCAGCAGATAAAACAAAAAGTGGCGAGCGTTTATTAGAAATGGATCGTGACTGGATTTGGTACAAAGCTTGGGCGAGATACGCTTGGGACAGCAAAAGAGACCGTAACGAAGAAGTGAAATATTGGGATAAAGATTTAGCTGCGAAATTCGGAACTTCTCAGGAAGCGGCAAATAATATTCTAAAAGCTTACGAAGAAACTGGAGAAATTGCACCAAAAACATTAAGACGTTTCGGAATCACAGAAGGAAACCGTCAGACTTTATTGTTAGGAATGTTCGAAAGTCAGTTGGTCAATCCATCAAAATGGAGAGTTTATCCAGGATTCCACGAATCTTGCGGGCCTGCAGGTGAGTTGCTTTTGGAATATGCTAAAAAAGAATGGAATAAAGAACCGCATTCCGGCGAACTTCCAACGCAGATTATTGCCGAAATTACAGAACACGGAAGATTAGCTGTTGAAGCAATTGACAAAGCGGAAGCCAGCGTAACCAAAGACAAAGAAGAATTTACACGCCTTAAAAACGACATGCATGCTTACAAAGCTTTCGCCGATTTTTTCTCAGAAAAAGTAAAAGCCGCTTTATTGGTTTTAAGATACAGTTATTCCAATTATATTGCTGATTTAGACAAGGCAATGCCTCATTTAGAGAAAAGTATTGAGTATTATGAATTGTTGGTAAAACTAACAAAAGATACCTATTACTATGCCAACAGTATGCAAACAGCGCAACGCCGAATCCCAATTGGAGGAGATGACGGAAACAACAAAACTTGGGCAGAATTGCTACCGCATTACGAACGTGAATTGGCTAACTTTAAAAGAAATCTGGAGAAGTTAAAATCTTCTAAAGATGGTAAAATTGAAACCAAAGAAGGAAAACCTTGGAAATCTGCAGATGTAACTTTCATCGACGAAAAACCGGGAACGTATCTAGTTAAAACAGGAACAAAAGTGTATGGAACAGATATTTCTGAATTAACTAAAATTGCTCCTGAACTTCAAAACCTTAGAGGATATTCGTTTGTAGAAAACGATCAAAACGAAAAAGGAACCCATTTGAAGTTTAGAAACACAAAAGCAGTTAAATTAGTGGTTGGATATTTCAATTCAGATCAAAAGAGATTTTTGCTGCCGCCAAGTTTAGAAACTGATGCTGCAGGAAATGCTCACGGTCAAGCCGAAGTGATTCTGGCAAGTGCGATGAATTTAAAAGAATTACCTCGTGTAAACATTCATACATACACATTTCAACCAGGCGAGAATAAATTAGATTTAGGAAAAGGAAAAGTATTGATTTTAGGTTTTATCGATGCAGATCAAACGATAACACCACGTGATGTCGGATATATCGATGCAGGAGAAAAAGCGGCGATCGACTGGTTGTTTTATTAAGAATAGTGATAAAGTTAAACATGATGGGTTTTTAAAACCTGACAGGTTTGCTCGTAAAATATAAACACAATATTGTCATCCCGAGGAACGGGGGATCTTCGCAAGAAACTCTATATAGTTTGTCATTTGCACGTAAGAAGAAATTCCGTCCAGAAATTTAGCCAATCTTTGTAGAGTTCCGTGTGTGATTTCTCCTCCGTCGAAATGACAAAAAGTTGAGTGAAATAAAAACTTAAAAACAACCTTATAATCACTTATATGGTTTTGAAAATATGAATAGATTAGTTTTTTTTATTTTTTGTTTTTTTTCAAGTATATGCTTTGTTTGGAGTCAAAGCACAAAAGGTTCGGCGAAAGTTCGAAAGGAAGTTTCGCTGAACTCATCTTGGGAAACCATTATTTTGGATAATCCCCAAGACGAGAAATCTTTTGTGGAGAATCCAAAATCAAATCAATGGTTAAATGTAAATATTCCGCACAACTGGGATCAGTATTATGGTTTTCGAAGAACAAAACATGGGAATTTGCATGGTACAGCTTGGTACAAAAAAACACTAAAACTTGATAAAAAAGACAGTTCAAAACAGCATTTTCTTTATTTTGAAGGCGTAAGTTCGTATGCAACTGTTTGGGTAAATGGTAAAAAAGTTGGCGAACACAAAGGCGGAAGGACTACTTTTACTTTAGACATTACAAAAGCAGTTTCTTTCAACAAAGAAAATACTATTTTAGTAAAAGCATTACATCCGTCATTTATTGCCGATCTTCCGTGGGTTTGCGGAGGTTGTTCAGGAGAATGGGGATTTTCTGAAGGTTCTCAGCCAATGGGAATTTTCAGACCAGTTACTTTGGTCGTTACAAACGACGTTAGAATTCAGCCGTTTGGAGTTTATATTTGGAATGATAAATCGGTTTCGAAACAAAAAGCGATTCTTCATACCACTACAGAAATTAAGAATTATGGCACTTTAGATCGAAATGTAACGATTGAAAATATCCTTTTTGATGCTTCAGGAAAGAAAGTTGTTATTATAAAAAGCAATAACAAAATCAATTCGGGAGAAACAAAAAAAATAGCACAGACACTTCCTGAGATTGTAAATCCAAAATTATGGTCGCCATCCAGTCCGTATTTGTATAAATTAGTTACTTCAGTTTATGAAAATGGAAAAATAATAGACCAATTAACAACGCCTTACGGAATTCGTTGGGTGAGCTGGCCTGTTAGTCGTGACGGAAAAGACAATCGCTTTTTTATCAATGATGAACCTTTATTTATCAATGGAACTTGTGAATACGAACATTTAATTGGAAATAGTCATTCGTTTTCAGATGAAATGATTCATTCTAGAATTGAACAGATAAAAGCGGGCGGATTTAATGCGTTTAGAGAAGCACATCAACCTCATAACTTAAAATATCAGGAAGAATTAGACGAAAACGGAATCCTGTTTTGGAGTCAGTTTTCGGCGCATATTTGGTACGATACGCCAGAGTTTAAAGAAAACTTTAAAACTCTTTTAAGAGAATGGATTAAGGAACGCAGAAACAGCCCATCAGTAGTAATGTGGGGATTGCAGAATGAAAGCACGATTCCAAAAGAATTTGCCGAAGAATGCACACAAATTATCCGTGAAATGGATCCGTTATCGGCATCGCAAAGAATCGTAACAACTTGTAACGGTGGAGAAGGAACAGATTGGAATGTCGTTCAAAATTGGTCTGGAACTTATGGCGGAGATCCGTTAAAGTATCATCTGGAAATGACTACTCAGTTATTAAACGGAGAATACGGCGCATGGCGTTCTGCCGATTTACATACCGAAGGAGAGTTTGACCAAAAAGGGACTTTAAGCGAAAATCGTTTTTCTCAGTTAATGGAAATTAAAGTCCGCGAAGCCGAATCGGTAAAAGATAAAATTGCAGGACAATTCAACTGGCTTTTTGCTTCACACGAGAATCCGGGACGTGTTCAAAACGGAGAAGGATTTAGAGATATTGACAAAGTTGGTCCGGTAAATTACAAAGGACTTTTTACAATTTGGGGAGAACCTTTGGATGCTTTCTATATGTATCGAGCTAATTACGTTTCGAATAAAACCAATCCGATGGTATATATTGTTTCGCATACTTGGCCAAGCCGTTGGGAAAAACCAGGAATCAAAAACGGAATTGATATTTATTCGAATTGTGATGAAGTAGAATTGTTTAATGATGTTAATAAATCTTCTTTAGGAAAACTGAAAAATCCAGGAATCGGACAGCATTTTCAGTTTAACAATGTCAATGTTCAATACAATGTTTTGTATGCCGTGGGATATGTAAACGGAAAAGCAGCTGCGAAAGATTATATTGTTTTGAATAACTTGCCCAAAGCACCAAATTTCGATGCTTTAATAACTGATAAAGCCGATATTACAAAAGCGAAAAGCGGTTATAATTATATTTACAGAGTAAATTGCGGCGGTTCTGAATTGACAGATTCATCTGGAAATATTTGGCTTTCTGATACGCACAAAAATGGACAAAATACATGGGGATCATTATCTTGGACAGATAATTTTGAAAAATTGCCAGACTTTTTTGCCAGTCAAAGAACTACTTTCGATCCAATAAACGGAACAAAAGATTCAGAATTATTTCAAAGTTTTAGATATGGAGTTGATAAACTGCGTTACGAATTTCCAGCACCAGACGGCGAATATTTAGTAGAGCTTTATTTCACAGAACCTTGGTACGGAACTGGCGGAGGTTTAGATTGCAAAGGCTGGCGTTTGTTTGACGTAGCAATTAATGATAATGTAGTTTTAAAAGATTTTGATATTTGGGCAGAAGCAGGGCATGACAATGCATTAAAGAAAACTTTTGTTGCAAAAAGTATAAACGGGAAAATCGTGATTTCGTTTCCTAATGCAAAAGCTTCGCAGGCAATTATTTCTGCGATTGCGATTGCGACAAAAAATAAAAATGTAAAACCAGCAGAGGAATCACCTAGAAGTATTCAGAATGTAAGTTTAGATTCTAAAGATTTTAAAATTGCTTCTTGGTTAGATATTAATTCGAAGCAATTCACAAACTCAGAAGTGATTTTTACTGAATTGCCTTCGGAAGTTTTTGGAGCAGATTATTTACAGTTTTCATTTAATTCAAAAAACAAAGGTTCGTTTACTCCTAAAGAAGATTCGGAATTATATTTTTTTATAGATAATAAAAAATCCAATTTAAAGTCATTTTCGGAGTATAAAAAATTAGAAGAAAATGCAAAAAACAGCAATGGAATTTCATTTGATGTCTTCACTAAAAAAGTAAAAAAAGGTGAGAAGGTTCTTTTTGATAATTCGGAAACAATTTCTACAATTACCGTTGTTCCAACATATGATATGGGCGAAAAAGACGATTCTAGACCAGTCGTAATTATCGAAGCCGAAAAGACAAAAACAATGGGAACAGGAATCGAAAAAGGAAATTTCAAAAAAGCAGATTATATTGAATTCACAAAAAAGACAAACAATAGCATTGAGTTTGAAGTAAAACCTGGAGTTGCCGGAATTTATTTAATGCGTTTCCGTTTTATGAATAGAAATGAAACACCATTAAAAGTCAAATTTAAAATGG
Source organism: Flavobacterium oncorhynchi (assembly GCF_002217355.1). Lineage (GTDB taxonomy): Bacteria > Bacteroidota > Bacteroidia > Flavobacteriales > Flavobacteriaceae > Flavobacterium > Flavobacterium oncorhynchi. Next base: position 80,404 of record NZ_MUHA01000021.1, read on the forward strand.
AAGATGCCTACGGAATTTTAATGCGAAATGATACGATTGATTTTCCTTCTTCCACAGAAAAATGGAAGATTTTGAATACAACATCAGGAGGATATATTAATGCAGGAACGTATAAAATTACGTTGGAGGGAGATGATTTGAAGGGATTAATGTTGGATAATTTTGAGTTTCAATAGGTTTTTTTGAAGCGCAAAGAGACAGAGAGGCAAAGGAACAGAGGTTTTCATCGTTTGTCAGGCTGAGCGAAGTCGAAACCCACGTTAGTTAATTCCTCAATGTTTATCTCATTAAGTTTGTCATTTCGATCCCGAAGCTTCGGGAGAGAAATCACACTAGAAACTTGACAAAGATTGGCGATTTGCATTGCGGAATGCCGTGTGTGATTTCTCCCTTCAGTCGAAATGACAGAGAAGTTAGTAGAGTAGTATAAAAAACATATTTATGATTAAACATAAAAACATATTTCAAAAAATTACAATTGCCTTATTGTTTTCAGTATCAGTTTTTGCACAAAAACAAGTCAGAATTGTAGAAGACTTCAACAAAAATTGGAACTTCAAATTAGGAGATCATCCAGAAGCGACAAATGTTAATTTTAATTCTTCTGATTGGAGAACACTTCAATTACCGCATGATTGGAGTATTGAAGGGACTTTCGATAAAAACAGTAAAACAAAGCAAGCACAGGGATTTTTACCAACTGGAAAAGGCTGGTATCGTAAAGTTTTTACTGTTTCTGCGAATTGGAAAAACAAAACAGTTTCAGTTGAATTTGACGGTGTTTTTAAGAACAGTGAAGTTTTCATTAATGGAAAATCATTAGGAGTTCGCCCAAATGGTTATATTTCTTTTGGTTATGATTTAACGCAGTATTTGAACTTCGGAAAATCAAATACGATTGCTGTAAAAGTTGATAACGATGCACAGCCGAATTCAAGATGGTACACGGGTTCTGGGATTTACAGAAATGTGCGTTTGGTTGCCAGCGAAAAACTGCATGTAGGGAAGTGGGGAACTTTTGTAACAACGCCTGAAGTTTCAGCAGAAAAATCAAAAATACATTTAGAGGTTACGATTGATAATGATAATGCTTCGGCGAAAGAATTTAAACTGGTTACTTCGGTCGTAAATTCTGAGAATAAAGAAGTTGTCAATTTTACTTCAACAGAAAAAATCGGTGCTAAAACATCAGAAAAAAAGGTACATGATTTGGTTTTGAATCAGCCGAAATTATGGAGTACAGAGAATCCGCATTTGTATAAAGTCATTACCAAAGTTTATGAGAAATCGAAATTGGTCGATAATTATGAAACGCCTCTAGGATTTAGATTTTTTAATTTCGATTCAGAAAAAGGATTTTCTTTAAATGGCGTTCCAACTAAAATATACGGAGTTTGTCTGCATCACGATAATGGCGCTTTGGGTGCGGTTGAAAATATTCATGCGGTTAGAAGAAAACTGACTTTAATGAAGGAAATGGGAGCAAACGCTATCAGAATGTCTCATAATCCGCATTCGTTGGAAATGATGCAATTGTGCGACGAAATGGGATTCATTGTTCAGGACGAAGCTTTTGACGTTTGGAAGAAGAAAAAAGTAACCAACGATTATCATAAAGATTGGGATGCCTGGCACAAACAGGATTTAGAAGATTTTATCAAAAGAGACCGTAATCATCCATCGGTTATGATGTGGAGTATTGGAAACGAAATCAGAGAACAGTTTGATTCGACTGGAATTGCGATTACCAGAGAATTGGCTAAAATTGTAAAATCGTTAGACAAGACACGTCCAGTAACTTCGGCTTTGACCGAAAATGTAATTGAGAAAAACTTTATTTACCAATCTGGTGCTTTAGATCTTTTGGGATTCAATTACAAACACGAAGATTACAAAGATTTTCCAACACGTTTTAAAGGACAAAAAATATTGGCATCTGAAAGTGTTTCGGCTTTAGAAACACGAGGACATTATGATTTTCCAGACGGAATTAAAGCTTGGCCGACAAAACACGGCGCTCCGTTTGACGGAAATGCTGATTGGACGGTTTCGGCTTACGATCAGGTGAAATCGTATTGGGGAGCGACGCACGAAGAAAATTGGAAAACGATCAAGAAACAAGATTTCATGGCGGGAACTTTTATCTGGACTGGATTTGATTATATCGGAGAACCTGATCCATATCCGTTTCCTGCAAGAAGTTCGTATTTCGGAATTGTTGATTTGGCTGGACTTCCAAAAGATGTGTATTATATGTACCAAAGTGAATGGTCGAAAAAAGACGTTTTGCATATTTTTCCGCATTGGAATTGGAAAAAAGATCAGGAAGTTGAAGTTTGGGCGTATTACAATAATGCTGATGAAGTGGAATTATTCTTAAACGGAAAATCTCTTGGAAAGCAATCAAAACAAAATGATGATTTGCATATTTCATGGAAAGTGAAGTTCGAACCAGGAACTTTAAAAGCAATTTCAAGAAAGAATGGAAAAGTAGTTTTAGAAAAAGAAATCCACACAGCGGGTGAATCTTCAAAAATTGATTTAAAAGCAGACAAAACAATAATCAAAAATGATACTTACGATTTGGTTTATGTAACCGTTTCTATAGTTGATGCAGCTGGAAATTTATTACCAAACGCAACTGATTTAATTAATTTTGAAGTGACTGGCGGCGGAAAATTGGTTGGAGTTGATAATGGTTATCAAGCTAATTTGGATTCTTTTAAAGCTAGTTCCTGCAAGTTATTCAGCGGAAAATGTATTGCTATAATTCAATCGAATGGGAAGAAAGAAAATATTCAGTTGAAGGCTGCTACAGGCAGTTTACCAGTTTCTGTTATTGAAGTAAAAGTACAGTAAACGCTCTCTCGCAAAGTTTTTGAACCATATAAGTTATGTAAGTTGTTTTAAGTTTAGGCTTGATTGAACTTATATAACTTATATGGTTTGTTTTTTTAGCTTATCCAACTTTGCCATTGTACAATTATTTTCCATTTACCGTTTGTTTTTTTTAAATATATGGCTTGTCCACTTCCGCATAAACCACCACATTCGTAATCTAATTCTACATATGCATTTTGTTTGTCAGCAGAGAAAATAGGTATTGTCATTTCATAAAATCTTGATCGTTGCCCGTTTTTGCGTCTAATTTTGGTTTTTTCAATTGTAGTTGTGTTTAATTTTTCAACAATAGATTTTCCAATTTTTAGTTTATCTGGATTTGAATTTTGTTCTAACAGATACAGAGAATCTTTAGAGGAGAAAAAAGTTTGCCCTTTTATTTTACTAGGTATTAATTGAGTAATGTATATACCGCCAGAAAGGGGAGGGAGTGCTATAAAATCTTTGCTGTTTTTTTTGTGAGGAATCCATATGTTAAGCTTTCTAAGTTCACTGTAAAACATTATAGAATCTTCGCTTTTGGAAAAAACATCTAAACTATCCTGAATTATAATTGCTTCTACAATTTCGTTGATATCTTTAATTTGCTCAGAAGCTATGCTGGTTTTCTCTTTTTTGTTTTGACAGCTGCAAACTGCAAAAATGATCACTATGTAAAGAATTGGTTTTTTCATGTCTAGATTTTAACGTCTTAAAGTAAAAGTAATGAATTAATGTTATCTTCTTCAAGCAAATATATTCGAATCAAATTCTTGTATAAAAAAATATTCCGCCCCAAAATAGGAGCGGAATATTTACCATTTTAAAAAAAAATCAAGAATTATCGCTATAACTCAAGTTATCGTTCTTAGAAAACACCAATGTAGTGGTTTCCTGCTTTGTTAACCAATTTAGCACCTTTGGTAACAGCGCCAGTTGCAGCATTAATAATGTAAATATTTCCATCTTTACCAACTGGTGTAACTGCAATGTATATTTCGTTTCCGTCAACTACAAAACCTTGGTATTGACCAAAATCTAAAGCTGTATCATAAGCAATACCTTCAACTAGTTTAGCTGTTTTTGCATTAAGATCGATTCTTGCTACATAACCTTGGTTTGTACCTTCGTAAGTATAAACAGCATAAGCAATTCCGTTTCCTACGTATCTCCATGCATCAATATAAGAACCTTTAACTCCAAGGGCAGTATCTAAACTGAAAACATAAGAGTTATCGTATTCATTGCTTTGGTTGATTTTTAAGATATAAGAACCTTTTTTAGTATCTCTTTGAGTTGCTTGGTAGATGTTTCCATCATTTGCTACAAAACTGTTGAAACTTCTGTATCCGCTTGTATCTCCAAAACCAACTGTCGAAGTAATTACTTTAGGGTTTTGTAATGAAGGATAATCAACAACAACAGATTTAGAACCTAAACGTTCAAAATCACTTTCGATCAATCCTGTAGAAGGATTCGTTTTACGCATCCAAGTTCCAATGATTAATTTGTTTCCTGCTTTGTTTAATGTTGGTGCATCTAAACGGAAAATATGGTGACCTAAAGCTTCTTCAGCTGTAGTTAATGCAATTTCATATTGTCTGTAATCAGAAATTAAGAACTTTTGTAAATCAAGGCTTAAAACGGTTGCAGAACCTCTTGTATATTTATATGTTTTTCCATCTGCTTGTGTAACAACTGCTGGAGTAGTCACGTTTACTGCTACACCTGTTTTATCACCGTCAAAAAGTTTTACCCATCTAGGAGATGTTCCTGCATATTGAGAGATATTTACTGTTGTTCCTGATTGTGTAAAGCTTTTTCCTCCATTAACTTTATAAGTCATGAATTCACCACCATTAGCACCAGTATAGGTAATATTAAAAAGTGTGCTTCCATCAACAGACGATTGTAAACGAGCTGTTCTTGTTGATTGTACGGGCTCACCATTATCGAAAGCATTAATAGAAATGTTTGGGTTCTTTGCATCTTCTTTGCTAACAGAGAAAACTCTTGTACCACCGTTTCCGTCTCCAGGATTCGTTTGCATTAAAGCTCCTGCAACCGTTATCCATCGGTTTTCAGTAACTGGAGGCAATACAGATGGTTCCTCTTTATTATCATCACTGCTGCAGCTTGTAGTAAGTGCAAATGTGGTTAAAACCAATCCACATGCAAGTAGTTTAAATGTACTTTTTTTCATATCTATGTGTATTAAAAAATTAATTATTTACTAAAATTTATTGAGAGTGTAGTTTAATTTTAAATAGAAACCTCTTCCAGGTTTTTGAACAGCAAAGTTGTCGTAGACCTGAACATTTGTAATGTTTTTGACATCAAAACTTGCTATAAATTTCTTGTTTGGAAATGTATAAGTTATCCCTAAATCCTGCGGAAATTGATTTGGTGTTTGATCGTTTTCAGTTTCTTGCCATGTTGTATAAAATGCACCTACGTAGCCCGCATTGTAATAGAGATTTAATTCTGAATTTTTTTGCAGGATGTCTTTAAAATTATACTGAATGTTACCGTTTACAGTAAAATACGGCTCATTTGGTAATTGCTGATTGTAGTATTCTAACAATAGTCCTTTCTCATCGTATTTCGTTTTATACAGTGAATTAAACTTCGACATGTTCATCGATACAAATAATCTGTTATTATTAGAGTATTCAGCCGAAAATTCATAACCCAAAGATTGTGCTGTTCCTAAATTTACAAATGGAGATGTCTGCAAGGCTTCATTTACACGATTACTAAATGCAAGTATAATTTTATCTTTAGAATTTCTCCAAAACCCAGAACCGTTAAAACTAAATTTATGATTGTTAATTTTATACGGACCAAATCGTAAGCCTATATTTAAGTTATCACTTTGTTCTGGTCTTAATCCACTATTTGGTGTTTGATTTTCACTTGGATTACCAAAGATTTCACCTTCTGAAGGAAGTCTTATTGCTCTTTCTGCAGATAAATTAAACATCATTTTTGGAAAAATAAAATAAGATGAAGCTAACCCGTAACCGTAAAAAGTGGTATTGTTCTTTTCTAATTTTTCTTGAATAGTGGTTTGCTCTCCAGAATTAACTATTACTGGTGTTCTTTGTTCTGTTTTTTGATTGTATCTTTTTCCAAACAAGCTTGTTCTTAAGCGAGAATTAAACGCTTCTAGTTCGTAAGCTAATGATAAAACGCTTTTTTCAAGGTCTCGTTTTTGCTGAAAATTTCTTTCCAGTTCAGATTTCATTTCGTCATAATCGTCTCGCTCAAAAGAGTAAAGCATACTGCTGAATACAAACTTATGATTCTCATTCAGCGAATAATTTAAACCTCCTCTGGTGCTAAAAATTTTACTGTTAATGTGCAAGATAGTAGGTGCACCTTGTTGCGCTCCGTAAGGTGATAAAATAGGTTCACCGCGAAGCCCCAATGTTTTTTCATTAAACCAGTTGTAATTCCATTTAACCGTATCGCTCAGTACTTCGTTTCTTTGACTGAAAACAGAATTAACCGTAAACTCAAGTCCTTTTACAAGAAAATCTTTCTTGCTGTAATTAATGCTTATTACTTTGGCATCAGACTCGGTAAATCGACCTTTGTAAGGTCTTGACATCGCCTGTCCGTGCTGAATTTCATTATAATCATCAGAAGTATTAAAACCTATCAAGAACGTATCTGCCCAATTAACGTTTGTAAAACCCGCTTCGATTCGACCTCCGTAAGAACGGTAAGCATCTTCAAAACGTTTTGCTTTAATAGGTGTTTTTTGTCCGTTTGATAAAATGTTGTAGGCAAATTTTCCCCAAATTTCATAGTCATTATCAGAGTAATTATAAAAGCCGGAACCTTTTAAAGTAAAACCATTTTTATCTCGATAAGTAGTGTTAAAATTAGATTGAATAGTATTAAACGAACCATAAGATACAGATGCGTTTAGGGTGTTTTTAGCTCCTTTTTTTAGTATTACATTAATTGCACCGCCTAAAGCGTCATCTGCCAAATATGCTGGAACAACACCTTTGTAAACTTCAATACGCTCAATTAATGCTGGAGGAATACTGTTTAAACTAAACGATGAACCGTAAGTTGAAATTGGAATACCATCAATAAATATTCGGATTGAATTACCTGTCATTCCGTTTAGGTTATAATTTACACTTGAGCCTAAACCTCCGTTTTGACGAACACGAACACCAACTGATTGCGCTAATAAATCATTAGTTTGAATGTTTCTTTTTGCTGCTTCTTGCGTTTCGATTACGTTTACAGAAAATCCTTTATCTATAATCTCTTTTTTAGCCGTCTTTTTAGTGATTACTACTTCATTTAAATGTTTAGTATCATTTTTTTTCTCTAATGTAATTGCAACTTGTTGTGAAGTATGATTCAAATGAACTTCGATCATTTTTGTATTTGCTTCTAGTGAAGAAACTTCTAAAGTGTATTTTTTAAAAGGAAGACCTTTGATTTGAAATTTACCGTCATTGTCAACAATAGCGAATTTTTGTGTTCCTGAAACTAATACTGTTGCTCCAAAAGCTGTTTCATGTTTGCCAAATGTCACTTTTCCTGTAATTGTTCCGGTTTGTGACCATCCCGTAATTGTTACCATGAAAAAGATAAAATAAATAAACCTCATAACTGCGTGTAGTAAATAAATTGTGCAGCAAACTTATGAGTTTATTTAAATTTAATCTAAATAAACGAATTAGAAAATCATTAGATTTACATTAGAAAATCATTAGAATAACATTAAAGTTTCTAATGTTGAGAAGACAAGGAAAACAGAGGTCTTAAGACAAGGTGTAAGTGTCTTTTTGTTAGTTGTTTACTTGTTTTGTGTATGGTGAAATAGAACAGATAAAACGAGAAGACAGCTTAAAAAGTATCAATAATCGAATATTTTAATCTTTAAAATTAGAGACTATCCTTAAAGTTTTACCTTGAAATGTTTAATGTTAAAGTTCTTCGATTTGATCACTTTTCCGTTGTCTGTAATCATAAGACAGCTGTATTCAGGAAATTTTTGCAGTAAGAGCAGGCCGTCCTTCTGACCTAATACCATTAACGAAGTGCTTAATCCGTTTGCAGTTTCTGCATTTGGACCAAAGATGGTAACACTGCATAATCCAGTTACAGGATAACCAGTTGCAGGATTTATAATGTGAGAATATCGTTTGCCATTAAAAACAACAAACTTTTCATAACTGCCCGAAGTAGTTACTGCACCTTGATTTAAAGGTACAACTGTCAAGAGTTTTTCGGGTTTAAACGGATTTGTAATGCCTATTTTCCAGTCTTCTCCATTTGGTTGTTTTCCCCAAGTACTCATATCTCCAGAACCATTAATAATGCCGGCTTTAATGCCTTTTTCAAGCATCATTGTACGGCATTTATCGGTAGCGTAGCCTTCGCCTAAAGCACCAAAACCAATTTTCATTCCCTTTAGTTTTAGAAAAATAGTCGATTGCACACTGTCTAGAATAATGTTTTTGTAACCTACTTTTTCTACAGATTTTTTTATGGCTTCCGCCGAAGGCATTTCGGTCATTGATCCGTCAAATTTCCAAATTCTATCCATCGCAGCAAAACTTACGTCAAAGCCGCCATTTGTTAGTTCAGAAAATTTGATTGCTTTTTGCGTTAGTTCAAAAACTTCTCGATCCACTTTAATTGGTTTAATTCCTGCATTCTGATTGACTTCAGAAACCTGCGAAGTTGATTTCCAATCTGAGATTAAATTCTCAATTCGGGTAATTTCGGCAATTACTTCGGTTATATTTTCTTCGGCAGTTAGAGAATCTTTGGCAACAATACTAATATCAAAACGACCGCCCATAAGCAGTGTCGTTCTTTTTCGTAAAACCTGCGAATGTGCTGATAAACCACATATTAGGACAAAAAGAATTAAATATATGTTCCCGTTTTTTCTAAGCATGAAAAATCTTTTTTGATAAAAATTTTATATTAAAAGTTGCTGTGGAGCACTATTTATAAAAACAATAATGAAGTACTAAGAATCTACAATCTAATAGCAATCCGTTAATAATTGTCCGTTATTTTTATAATGCATGAGATTTTTGGTTCCATTTACCAGACACAATTCATCAAGAATAGTTTCAACATCTTTTTGCATGGCAAGTGAACCGCAAATCATAATAACGCCGCCTTGTTTTAGTAAATCTATAAAAAATGCAGCATCTCTTTTTATAAGATCCATTACATAAATATGTTCAGCTTCTCGTGAAAATGCCAGATGAAAACTTGACAACTTTTGTTTCTGAATCATTTCATCTGTAAACTTTTTGTAACCCGTTACAGTTTCTGTCTCCATTCTAAAACCGCAATACAAATGTGTTTCGGTTTTTTTCTTGTTTTGCTCAATCATTCCTAGAAAAGGAGCAATACCAGTTCCGTTTGAAATTAAAGCCGTTTTTGGAGCTTTTGTTGGAAAATGAAAAGCTTTATTATTGATAATTCTAGCCTTAATTACATTTCCAGGAGTAAGATTATTTAAATAACCAGAACCTAATCCGTGTGGATGCAGTTTTACAACTAATTGTACATTTCCAGAATGATTTCCAATCGAATAGAGACGCTCTCGAGTGTCATTAGCAGGATAAATGGCTAATAAATCGCCAGAGTTAAATTTGGCGCGCATATTAGCACGTAATGTTACAAGAAAAGTATGTTCTTCCTCAGAAATTGCAGTTTTATCTAAAACCATTAATTTCTGCAAACCTTTTGGAACATGATTGTATAAAGATGGTGTGGTGGCTAAAGAAATTCCAGTTTTGGCACTCCATAATTTTACCCAGTTTACAAACTCAACAGCCGATTTATCATTTACAGTCTGCATTTCTAAAACACGTTCTGTCCAGTTTTGATTTTCTAAAAGCTGATCAATTTCAACAGCAAATTTGCAAAAATCAGGATAAGCAGTAGAACCAAAACCAACTACTGAAAACTTAATTTTCTGTTCTTGATTTTGCTTTTGCAGCAAGGCTTTAAATTTACTTCCGTTTGACGGCGGATCTCCCAAGCCATGTGTTGAAGAAAAAACTATAATATGTTCTGCTTTTGGATAAATCGAAAAACTATTCAATTCTGTAATAAAAGCTTTTTGACCTTGATCTATTAATTGTTTATGAATTGCATTTGCAAATCTAAAAGAGCTTCCATTTTCAGAACCTACTAAAAGTATGTAGTTGCTTTCGTGCGCTTTGAATTTGTTTTTGATTCGGCTTGATCTGCGTTTTAAAGTAATCGCAAAACCCGAATAAATAAAGAAAAGAATATTAATACAAGCAATGGCCAATATTACAGCCCAAACAGCATTAATTCTTCCTGTATGAAGATCAAGACTTAAAGCGGCAAATTGAGCAGTAATTGGCGACTGTTTTTCTGTAATTACAGCACCAGTAACTTGGTTTACTTCAATTTCTTTATTTTTTAATGCTATGATATAGTACTCTTCAGGATCATCAGTAAAAGGGAATTCGATTTTCTTTACATCTGAAAGAAGTGTGCTTTTAAAGATTGAAGTTTTTTTGGCTTCTGCCGAAAGTTCCGTTTTTACAGGTTTGGCTTTTTCATCGCCCATAAAGAAGTTGAATCTTTCAAGCGTTAAATAAGTTCCTGTTAATGCTATAATTAATATCGGAATTAAAGTCAATCGCCCTAAAACAACATGGTAATACTGTGTGAAGTATTCTTTAATGACTTTGGAGAAAAAATTACGAATTCCTCTTTGTCTATTCAAAACAAGAGCAAAGCCCGAAATAGAAATAAGGACTAATAGAAAAGAAATAACGCCAACAAAAAAACGCCCTGCTTCATGCAGGTTTAAAGAACGATGAAAAGCAGTTACCCATTGAATAAATTCGCTTTTTTTTGCTGGTGTACCTAAAGTTTTACCTGTTCTTGGGTCAATATAAGCGTTAATATCATTTCCGTCTTCATCAATTGCCTGAAGTGTAACAAATTGATTATAATCGACACTTAATTCTGTAATTTCAGGATATATTTTTTTTAATGCTGGCAGCGTTTGCTCCAAGGTTATCGCATCAAAATTTTCGACTTTGTACGGAAGTGTTTTTTCCTGCACAGCATCAACGGCAAGAATAATACCTGTTACAGAAGCTAAAAGCAGAAATATCGAAGAAAATAGGGCTAAGGCCAAATGTGCGTAACGCCAGAATGAAAGAGTCATTGAGTGTAATCTATTGAAATGTAATCAAATGTTTTAAGCTTTGTCAAAGTTTAAAAACCTTGACAAAGCTTGAATTTCGAGCAAATTAAATGCTTGAATAAATTATATTTTATTTAGTCGAACGTATCTGATATAACCTTTACCATCTGTTTTTGCGGCTAAACCTTCAGTAGTAAGAGGAATTTCAAGATCGCTTACATAGTATTTTTGATCTTCAACAGCTGATTCAAATCTTAATTTGTAACCTTTGTTTATTTTAGAATTGTCAATTTCTATTGTTGTTATGCTTCGATCTCCGCCAGTTACAGAAGCACCTGTTTTAGCACTGATATCTTCGTTTTTCTTAGTTTGAAACTTATTCCATTCTTTTAACGATTTGTACCATTTTTTATCATCTCCCATTACATAAAGAGTTTTTTCGTAGTCGCCGTTTGCATTAACAAGCGATACCACAATATAAGCTCCTTCGCCCATATAATTTGCCATTTGAAGCATGCATTTGTATTTGCTTGTTTGCGCGTTTGCCTGAAATGAAATTAGGCAGATAAGAGCGCTTGTAAGAGCGATTTTAAGTATTGATTTCATTGAAATATGAGTTATTATAAGTTATGAATTATAAGTTTTGAGTTTTGAGTTCTGTTTGAGATGAAAAATTTGAATCTATACGCAAACTTACAACTCAAAACTGAAAACTTTTAAGGGTTATTTTAAAAATTCTACTGAGACGTTGTTTTTTGTAAGCGACTCGTTTTCTTTTGCTAATGCGTAAGCGCTTTCATCAAATTCTGTGGTTACCTCTTTTTGGGCACCTGCAGAAACAAGATATTTTAGAATAGAATCATCTTTAGCAACCATAGCCGCTCTGTGTAAAGCTGTTAAACCATCTTTGTTTTTAGCATTTACATCTACTTTTAAGTCCGTTATTTTTTTAAGTAGAGAAATATCATTTTTTGGAATTGCTAAATGATATAAAGTATTACCGTCTTTTTGAGCAGCAGCTAAATTTAATCCTTTGTCTTGAAGTAATTTTGCTTTAGCATCAAAAGGATCTTGTTTTGGTGCAGCTTCTCTATCTCTTCCAGCTGGTCTGTAAGATTGAACAAGGTAAACACCTAGATTGTTTCCGTCTTTATCAGTAACATTTACATCAGCACCTTTGCTTAATAATAAAGATACAGCTTCAGGAGTTCCTGAACGCACAGCATAAGTTAAAGCCGATTCTCCTTTTAGGTTTTGAGAATTTACATTTTTTGCAAGAGGAAGTAATAATTCTAATATAGAAGTGTCTCTTGCCGAAGCCGCGATCATTATCGGAGTCGTACCTTCTTTATTGGCTTTATTAGCATCAGCACCTTTGCTTAAAAAGTATTTTACAATTTCAGTTTGATTTGGTTTTCCAGCCAAGAAATAAAGTACATTTTCGCCTGATTTGTTTTCTGCAGTTGCTTTGATTTTTACTTCTTCAACTAAATATTTATAAGTTTCCAGCGTATTTGATTCTCTACGACTTCCTTGCGCTGCAAAAAGTAAAGCATTATCAGTTGGTTTTACACCTTTTGCTAAAAGTTTCTTTAAAAGATCTATGTTTCCAGTTCTTGCTGCATATGTAAAAGCAGTGTTTCCGTCGTTATCAACATCTTTAAGAGACATTCCTTTAGTAGTAAAGTATTCCGCTGCTTTTAAATTTTTATCAGCAGGAATTGCTAAAAGTAATAAGTTAGCTCCGCCTTGGTATTTTTTCTTCGGATTAACCCCAGCTTTAAAGAAAGCTTCATACAAAGCAGGATCAGATTGACCATTAGATGCTGCAAAATCTACTGGAGTTGTGCCATGACTGTCTTCATAATTTACATCAGAACCTTTTGCAATCAAATATTGTACTAATTCTGTATTGCCTCTATAAGCCGCCCAATGCAGGTAAATACGGTTATCATGAGTCATTTTATTTATTGGATTCCCAGATTGATCTAGCAAGAATTTGATGGTTGCGATAGGAGCATCATTGTTAATAGCTAAAGTGGTAACATCAAAAGCATTTGCATTTGCTTCTGCTGGATTGCTGCCTTTTGCTATTTCTGCTTTTACTACAGTTACGTCAGGTGAGTTTTTCCAGAAAGATTGCTCTAGTAAAGTGTTTTTTTGCTGTGCATTAACAAACAAAACAGCTGTTAAAGCCAATGAAATAAAAAGATTCTTTTTCATAATTTATTATTGTTGTTTAACGTCCCTTTATATATGGGGGATAATGATCTATTTAGAATAAATAAAAATAAAGGACAAATGTAAAGATTTATAGTTTTAAATCAAGTTTTATTGTTGTCAAAAAAAATAATTCTAATGATTTTTTAATGTTGCCTTTTTAGACGCTTTTGTAAAACTGTCGCTTATCTTTTTTAGAAAGCTTAGATATCAATATTATATTTTGGTTTAAAGTGATCTATAGGTTTTTGGTTTTTTGGGGTTTAAATGTTTGATAAATAGGTAATTGTTTTTTTGTTTTTTTATTATGAGGATTGCATTTTTTGTTTTTTATTTTGAAAAAGGGGCATGCTTTTTTTATGAATTATTGACTTTTGTGTTTTGTTAAATAGTAGATTTTTGAGGCAAAATTTGGAGTTAGATGTTGATAAGTGCTTTTGAAAATTTGATATTATTTGAGTTTTAATTGTTGACAACTCTATTTAGATTTAGTATAAATAGCTGATAATTCAGCAAGTACTGAAAATTATGCACCTGTTGATAAGTAGTTTTTTTACCACTTTTTTGAGTTGCTTTCGGCTGTTGATAATTGATTGGTTTTTTAACATCAATCTTTGGTCAAAAATAGAACTGTGGGTTAATTTTGTAAGTATAAAAAATAAAGTAATTACCACTTCAGACTTTCGTTTTTTATCTTTTTTTAGTCACCACTTAAATAGTATATATTATGTCTATATTTGATAAAAGAGTCAATTATAAGCCTTTTGAATATCCAGAGGTTTTACAATTTACCGAAGCTATAAATAAAGCGTATTGGGTTCATACAGAAGTTGATTTTACTGCTGATACTCAAGACTTTCATGCGCATTTAACATCAGCAGAAAAAACTGCAGTAAAAAATAGTTTATTGGCTATTGCTCAAATTGAGGTAGCCGTAAAAAGCTTTTGGGGAAATATTTATGAGCACTTTCCAAAACCTGAATTCAATGGTTTAGGCAGTACTTTTGCAGAGTGCGAGTTCAGACATTCAGAGGCATATTCCCGCTTGCTTGAAGTGTTAGGATACAATGATGAATTTGAGAAACTTTTAGACGTTCCAGTTATTCGCCGACGTTTAGAATATTTGTCAGATGTTCTTAAAGATACTCGTTCGCAGGACAACAGAAAATATATGGTTTCGCTGATTTTATTCAGTATTCTAATCGAGAACGTTTCACTTTTCAGTCAGTTTGCAATTTTGCTTTCATTTACACGATTTAAAGGTTACATGAAAAATGTGAGCAATATTATAGCGTGGACTTCAATCGATGAGCAAATTCATGCTAACGGCGGAATTTACATCATCAATAAAATCAGAGAAGAGTTTCCTGATTATTTTGACGAAGCAACTTTAACTCTTGTTAGAGAAACAGTAAAAGATTCAATTGCAGTTGAAGCAGATATTTTAGATTGGATCTTTGAAGAAGGGGAGATTGAGAGCATCAAAAAAGGCGATTTAGTCAACTTCATGAAGTTTAGAATTGATGAAAGTTTAAAACAAATTAATATTCCGACCATATTTGATGTAAAAGTTGAAGATTACAAAGCTTTGGCTTGGTTTGAAGAAGAAGTTTTTGCTAACAGTTTGGATGATTTTTTTGCTAAACGTCCTGTAGAATATACAAAACACGACAAAAGTATAACAGCAAACGATCTTTTCTAAAAGCAAAAATACATATGAATACAATAGACATAAATGAAGCAAATGATCTTCCGCAAAATGAAAATGGATCTAAAATGTGGTGGAAGAACTCAGAGAGTGAACAAATTTTAAATCGTGGTTATCTTTTAAAAGGAGAAACTGTTGAAGGCGCAATTGACAGAATATGTACTGCAGCGGCTAGAAGACTTTATAAACCTGAGTTAAAAGAATCTTTTGTTGAAATGATCGAACGCGGCTGGATGAGTATTAGTTCGCCGGTTTGGGCAAATATGGGAACCGAAAGAGGACTTCCAATTTCTTGTTTTAATGTACACGTTCCAGATAAAATTGAAGGAATTACGCATAAACTGGGCGAAGTGATTATGCAAACCAAAATTGGAGGAGGAACTTCTGGTTATTTTGGTGAACTGCGTGAGCGCGGAAGTGCCGTAACTGATAACGGGAAAAGCAGCGGGGCAGTAAGTTTCATGAAGCTTTTTGATACCGCAATGGATACGATTTCGCAAGGCGGAGTTCGTCGTGGCGCATTTGCTGCATATTTAGATATTGATCACCCTGATATTGAGGAATTCTTGAAAATTAAAAGCATCGGAAATCCTATTCAGAATTTGTTTACCGGAATTTGTGTTCCTGATTATTGGATGCAGGAAATGATTGACGGTGACAGTGATAAGAGACAAATCTGGGCAAAAGTTTTAGAAAGCCGCCAGCAAAAAGGACTGCCGTATATTTTCTTTAGTGATAATGTAAATAAAAGTAAACCACAGGTTTATAAAGACAAGAATCTTAGAATTAACGCTAGTAATTTATGCAGCGAAATTATGCTTCCGTCAACAAGTGATGAATCATTTATTTGTTGTTTATCCTCAATGAATTTGGAGCTTTATGAAGAATGGAAAGATACTGAAGCTGTAAAACTGGCTATATTTTTCTTAGATGCTGTTTTGCAAGAATTCATCGAAAAAACAGAAGGGAATTATTATCTTTCTGCGGCAAATAAATTTGCAAAAAGACATCGTGCACTTGGGCTTGGTGTTTTAGGGTGGCATTCGTATTTGCAGAAAAATATGATTCCGTTTGAAGGAATGGAAGCTAAAATGAAAACGACAGAAATTTTCAAACATATAAGCGATAAAGCAGATAAAGCAACGCAGGAATTGGCTAGAATTTATGGCGAACCAGAATTGTTGAAAGGTTACGGAAAACGTAATACAACAACAATGGCAATTGCTCCTACAACATCATCATCAGCGATTTTAGGACAGACTTCTCCAGGAATTGAACCTTTTAGCAGTAATTATTATAAAGCAGGTTTAAGTAAAGGTAATTTTATGCGTAAAAATAAATATCTGAAAAGGCTGCTTGAAGAAAAAGGTTTAGATAATGAAGAAGTTTGGAGAGAAATTATGCTAAATGGCGGAAGTGTTCAGCATATGACACAGCTTTCTCAAGCTGAAAAAGATGTTTTTAAAACGTTTAAAGAAATCAGTCAGCTTGAAATTGTACAGCAGGCAGCAATTCGTCAGAAATTTGTAGATCAAGGACAAAGCTTGAATCTTAATATTCCGGCAGAACTTCCAATTAAAGAAGTAAACCGTTTAATGATAGAAGCGTGGCAGTTGGGAGTAAAGAGTTTGTACTACCAAAGAAGCCAAAGTGTTTCTAAAGAATTAGTAACAAGTTTAGTTAGCTGCAGCAGCTGCGAATCATAAAGAGCAAAGTGGCTGTCCTTACTTTTCGGACAGCCTCTTTTTATTTAAAGTCGTCGAAAGGTTTCACGCAGATTTTACAGATTTAAGCAGATTTTTAAGCAAAAGTATTTGCATACTGTTTGTCATGTCGACTAAGGAGACATCTCCAAAAGTAACTTCGCAATTATTATTTTTCAATTAAATTCATGCAAAAAACAAGAAGAAGTAGTAATAATATTCTAATAAAAATTACTCTTTCTATTTTAGTTTATAAAAAGTAAAAGACTTATCAAATAAAATACCTCTTAAAGTCTTTATCGGATTAGAATTTTTCTCACGTTTGAATAAACCAATTGTTAAGGTAAGCCATGAAAGATTAGGATGTTCGTGATGTACATCGTGGTTTCCAATACCGAATCCTAAAGGAAACCAGTAGGTGTTTGTCTTATGTTCTAAAGAAGTGCCCATGTGTTCACACCAACTTCGTACTGCCGAAATAATATTCAAAACAAAAAGGGTAAGCAATACAAAATAGATTGGAGGTTGTACGATTAGAAAAAAAATAACACTGATACATATCGAAAATATAAAATACAGTTTGTTGATTTTTAATACGTTGTTGATTTTTTTTGAATTCTCTCTTTTGTTAAAATCAAGGATTTGATAAAACGTATATAAGGCCGGAATTGATTCCAGTAATATATAAAGGTATCTGTATTTTTGATATATTATTTTTGACGTCGGTGATGCAAGCGGATCTAAATCAGTGTTAGTATATCCATGATGAATTAAGTGATATTTTCTATAATGTTCTCCATAAAAAGGCAAAAGGACCAAAGCAGAACTTATATTTAAAATCAAACGATCAAATTTGGTTTTGGTTATTGCTTTATGAGACCCATCATGAACTGTAATTATTAAAAAAGAGTGTACAAGAAGACCTGCTGGTAAAAACGCCCAATAAAATCCTGTTTCATATAAATGCATGCAATAACCAATTAAATAGAGCAAAATAAAAGCAAATAAAAAAGTGATTAAAGGTATTAGCAAAGGATTTTTTCGCATTTTTTTTTCGATAGAAATCTCTTCTATCAATTGTACATGATTTTTCATTTTGTTCAAGTAAGATTGTCAAAGTTCTATTAGCTTAATAGTTTATAAGATTAAGCACAAGTACAAACTTAAATGTCTATTTGTGTCAAAGTGGTTGCTATAAGTTTTAAAAATATAGAGATAAGACATATTTACTCTTTTTTTTTTGGAGTAAATAAAGCGGCTTAAAAAGTAAATTTAATCTTTGGTTTGTTATTGCAGCTGCGCTAAACTAGAGAAAAGGAATTTTGTAAATAACTTATACTTAGAGGATTTTTTATTAAATAAATTTGAAACCTAGAATTTGATATTAGAAAAATTATGAAATTTTAGACTTCAATCTGCTTAAAGTTTCCTGTGAAATATTGATATACGATGCCACAATTTTGTTTGGAAGCCTTTTTACAATAGTTGGATTAATTTTTAAAAGCTGATTGTATCTTTCCAAAGCATCCATAGTGGTAAACGACATTAATCGATTGGCATTATTTACATACGCTTTCTCTAAATAATTGCTGTAAAATTCCCGCCATTGCGGAATGATTTTCATCAAATGATTGAAATCTTCATGTGTAATTGCAAGTAATTCAGATTTTTCGATTACCTGAATATTTTCTACGGCAGGCATTTTAGTTATAAAACTAACTAAAGCTGTGGCAAATTGATTTTCGAAAGCAATATATCGAGTGGCGTCTTTTCCTTCTTCATTAATAAAAAAGATTCGGACACAGCCTTTACCAACAAAAAAGGTCTGCTGACTAGTTTGTCCTTGCTCTAGCAGTATCTCATTTTTGTTTTTCTTTAAAGGCTTAAAATAGGAGGATATCGTTTTTAAATCTTCATCAGAAATAGCAATGCTTTTTCTAATATAATTGCCAAGCTGTTCGTATATCATTTTAGTTGTAATCTCGCACGAATTTACGGTAATAGATAATATCTTCTATCGATAGAACTACTAAATCATGCTGTTGTGCAAAGCTAACGATTTTGTCAAGTTTTGCCATGCTGCCGTCTTCATTCATTAATTCACATAAAACAGCTTCAGGTTTTAAATTGGCTAATTTCATTAAATCGACACTTCCCTCAGTGTGGCCATTTCGTTCTAGAACTCCATTATCTTTGGAACGAAGTGGAAATATATGACCTGGTCTAGCTAAGTCTTCGGGTTTTGCGTTTTGCGCAACAGCCGCTTTAATTGTTGTAATTCTATCAGCAGCAGAAACTCCTGTTGTGACACCGATTTTTGCTTCAATTGTAATGGTAAAAGGCGTTTGAAAACTGCTGGTGTTTTCTTTTACCATGTAAGGAAGATCTAATTGATCTGCTTTTTCATTCGGAAGGCAAAGACAAACAATTCCGCTGCATTCGCGAATCATAAGCGCCATGTCTTTTACTGTAATATGTTCGGCTGAAAAAATTAAATCGCCTTCATTTTCTCGATTTTCATCATCGGTTACAATAATTCCTTTTCCGCTTTTAAGCTGTTCTAAAGCATTTTCTACACGTTCTTTGCTTGTCATTCCAAATTGCACTAACGGACTTAATTCTGTACTAATCATTTTACTGTATTTTGAAATTGTTTTAGAAATAATTGAATCAGCAAATCTAAAGTTGTTTGTAATGTAAAAGTTTGATATAAGTCAATAAATTCAAAGGATATAAAATAGAAAATCTCCAGAATCAGGCAGCGATTCTGGAGATTTCACAACTAACTAATTCACAACTAATTTTAAAATTTAATAGCCAAAGAAGCTTTAATGGTTCTAGGTGACTGCGGATTGAAGTAATCTCCCCAGTACACTTCGTCAGTAAGATTATCAGCTTTAATAGCAAAGCGATATCTGGCTTTTTCGTAGAATACAGAAGCGTTTAAAAGATGTACGCTTGAAATTGTTACATCATTTGATGAACTTAAAAAACTATTATCTCTGTAATTCCCGCCGAAACCAATTCCAAGACCTTTTGTTTTTCCTTGTTTTGCCGTATAACTTATCCAGTAATTAATGGTGTTTTTTGGAGTATAAGCAACATGTTTTCCTGCATCAGTTCCGTTCAAAAAAGTGGCATCAAGATTTGCATATCCTAGCATAATATCTAATCCAGCAATTGGACTGGCAAATAATTCTAGTTCAAAACCTTTATTTGCCTGAGTTCCGTCTTGTAAGCTAAACAGCTGATTGTTTGGATCCATTCGCAGTTTATTATCAACTTTAATATCAAAATAGCTGGCCATCAAGGTTAAGCGATTCTGAAATAAACTCGATTTAATACCCAGTTCCCATTGTGTTGCTTTTTCGGGATCAGCTTTTTGCATAACGCCATTTCCATTTCCGTCATCTTTCAAGAAACTGTTGATGTTTTTATTTCCGCCCAGATAATTTCCAAATACCGATAATTGATCAGGAAGAATTTTGTAAACTAGTCCAAATTTTGGTGTCCATGCACCTTGATTGTATGAAGCATCTGGATTTTTAGCATTTGGAACTGTTGCGCTGGGAGATACTTCTTTAGAATATTCATAACGAAGACTTGTCATTAAGTGCAGCTGTGGCAGAATGTCTAACACGTTTGAAAAATAAGCACTGTAACGATCGTTTACATATCCGCCAGTCCAGAATGTGCTGGCTTCGATAGCCTTGTCAAAATCTTGTTTAGAAAGATAAGGTGCAATTGCAGTATATTGAAAGGCGTCATAAGCTGATGAACCTCCTACATAAAGTTCGTCATCTCTTAAATAATCAACACCAACCAATAAACGGTTACGCATTTTTCCAATTTTAAAATCACCATTTACATATTGCTGAATAGTTGTAAAATCGATATCATAACGTGCCGTTCCAACAGAACGCTGCACAGTTTGTCCTGTCACACCGGCACTGATATAATTTGGATTGTATAAACTATAAGAATGTCCATATGAAGTGGTTGAAGTCCATTGATCATTTAGTTTATAAATGGCATCAACAGAAAATATAGAAGAGGCTTTTTCATATATAATTTCATTTGTCGTAAAAGACAAATCATGAATAGGGTTCAGCTCATTTACATTTGTTATGCCTCCTGCACTTAAGAATGGTCTTTGAGTTCCTTGAATTTTGTAGATGTCAGCTTCTAAGACAATTTTTAGTTTTTCACTCGCATTATATGTAAATGCTGGAGCTACAAAATAACTTTCGGCCCAGCCGTAATCCTGAAAACTTTTTTCCTTTCTATAGGCTGCATTTACACGACCTAGAAAAGCTCCGTCATCACTTAGCGGCGTATTAATGTCGGCAGTTAAGCGATTGTAACCGTAACTTCCGGTAATGTAATTAATGTTTCCGCCAAAAGTTTCATACGGTTTTTTGGTAATACGATTGATAACTCCGCCGTAATTAGCACGTCCATGACCTCCAAACAAAGTTCCTGAAGGACCTTTAATCACTTCAATGTTTTCGATATTTGCCATATCATTTTCGGTCCAGTTTCCAAGCATTTTTCCATCTCTAAAAAATGCCTGTTCATCAAACCCTCTTAAATAAGAACCTGATCTTACTCCAGGTTCTGAACCGCCAGAAACTACTCCGGCTGCGCTTCTTAAAGCATCATCAAAATTGGTTAAAACCTGCTGTTCGATTATTTTTGAATTTATAACTGAATACACTTGTGGGTTTTCGAGATTTTTTAGAGGCATTCGGGCTACATAAACACTTTCTTTAGAAGACAGCTTTTTTCGATTATTTGTTACAATAACTTCTTGTAATTCTTTATTGGATACCTTTAATTGCAAGCTTAGTGCAGTTGTATTGTTTTCTGTTACTGAAACTTCATCTTGTAAGGTTTCATATCCAGTAAGTGAAACTTGGATAGTGTATGTACCTTGTTTTACTTTATTAAATTCAAAAGTTCCATCTTCATTAGTTATAGTTCCAAATCGGGTGTTTTTTAAAATAACGTTTACAAATGAAGCGGGATCACCATCAGATGTGGTAATAGTCCCTTTAATTTTTCCATTGTTCTGCTGTGCTTGTGCAATCAGTACAGAAAAAAATAAGCATACTGAAAATGCGAATTTGGTAATTCTTAGATTGTTAATATTCATGGTTTATAATGGTTTGATTTTAATTAAAATTATTTAGACTAAATAAAAACAGTGCAAATGTAAAAATTAAAATAAATCATCCTAATGTTTTTTTTGATTAAATGCAGAATATGATTAATGAGTTTTAAATCTGTATATTACGTTGTAGAAAGGGTGTAATAGTTCTATTACAATTTGTGTACTTTAATGTAATAATTGATAAAAAATTCAGCTTTGATTTTCTTTGTGATATTTTTATTTAATTATCATAAAATCTTAATTTAGCACCTAGAAATTATAATCCAAAACCACTAAAAATCAGTAATAAATGGAAAACGTCACCGTAATTATAATGCTGCTGTTTGGCGTCGCTTTTTTGAGTCTTGTAAGCAAAAGATATAATTTCCCCGTTCCAATAGTGCTTGTTCTCTGTGGTGTAATTATCAGTGTTTTTCCAGGACTTCCAGTAATATCGCTTAGTCCAGAAGTTGTTTTTATTATATTTTTACCTCCTTTGTTGTATCATGCTGCTTGGTACACAAGCTGGTCAGATTTTAAGCAATCTATCCGACCTATAACTTTGGCAGCAGTTGGACTTGTTTTGTTTACAACACTTGCAGTTGCAGTCGCAGCGCATATGCTCATAGATGATGTTTCGTGGCCGCTGGCTTTTTTGCTTGGAGCAATTGTTTCTCCTCCGGATGCTGTTTCTGCAACTTCGATTACAAAAGGGTTAGGATTGAATCCGAGACTTATTTCGATTCTTGAAGGAGAAAGTCTTGTTAACGATGCTAGTGGTTTAGTAGCTTATAAATATGCACTTACAGCCATCACAGCTGGAAATTTTGTGTTGTGGCAGGCAGGATTAAATTTTGTGCTGATGTCGCTAATTGGAATTGGAATTGGTTTAGTCGTTGGTTTTATAATGAGTTACATTCATAAACAGTTTGTTTGCGATGAAATAATCGAGGTTACTCTTACGCTGCTAACACCATTTGCGTCGTATTTGCTGGCAGAGCATTTTCATGGTTCTGGAGTTTTGGCGGTTGTTGCTACAGGGCTTTATTTATCGGCACGATCAGGTACTATTTTTACGCATGAAAGTCGAATTATGACTGGGACAATTTGGAGTGTTTTAACTAATATTTTAAACGGTTTGATTTTTATTTTAATTGGACTTCAGTTAAGACAGATTATGGCTGGTATTAGTAATTATTCTGGAACTTCATTATTTATTTGGGGAGCAGTTATTAGTGCGGTTGTTATTTTGGTTCGCTTTTTATGGGTTATTCCTGCAACTTTGATTCCTAGATGGCTTAGTAAACGAATCAGACAGAAAGAGGAGTTTGACTATCGCAATATGATTATTTTTGGCTGGTCTGGAATGCGCGGCGTTGTTTCTATGGCAGCAGCATTAGCACTTCCTCTTATGCTGAATGAAACGGAAGCGTTTCCGCTGCGAAATTTGATTATCTATCTGGTTTTTTGTGTTATACTTTCGACTTTAGTAATTCAAGGTCTTACGCTTCCTTGGGTGATTAAGAAGTTAAAAATTGAGCGTTATTCTATACTTGCCGAGGAATATAATATTCGAAATGTAATTGTGTCAGAAACTATCGCTCATATTGAAGATAATTTTTCATTATTAGATGGTGATTTATTGCACAATATAAAAAGTAAATATGAAGTAAAATTTAACCGTTTGCAAAAGACTGAACTGCCGGCTAATTTTTTTGGAAATGGTAAAATGCTGGGAGGAGAAATTTTTAATGACTTTACAAAACTTCAAATTGATCTTTTAAATGTAGAGCGAGGGAAACTTGAAGTTATGCATAAAGGAGGATCTGTTAATGAAGAGATTTTTAGAAAAATTGAAAAAGAACTTGATCTTGAAGAAACCAGATTATGGATGGAAATGTATGAAGAGTAGTTTTCTTTAAGAAAAACAGAATAACCTATTATTTTGATAGGTTAATAAAAGTTTTGATGTTTTTTGCTTTTTATTTCAAAATAACTCTTTAAATTTGCCGCACCAATGAAAAATTATAACCAGAGAAAAAAAAATATAGCTGCAGCATGATGATGTGCTGTGTTGTTGCTGTAGGATTGATTGATCTGGCTTGGATATAAAAATAATGATATTTATTTGAAGGCCTTTCATGATTTAATTGAAAGGCTTTTTTATTTAAAATTTCCATATTCTAAGTAAAATTGAATAGACAAAATGATTGAATTAAAAAATGTAACTAAAACTTTTCATCAAAAAGACAGGATTGTAACTGCTTTATCTGATGTTTCGCTTACAGTTCCACCAGGAAAGATTTTTGGTGTAATTGGAACTTCTGGAGCAGGGAAAAGTACGCTGATTAGATGTGTGAATCTTTTAGAAAGACCGACTTCAGGAGAGATTATTGTAGATGGAAAAGCTTTGATGCAATTGTCAAATGCTCAATTGGCGATTGAAAGAAGACAAATAGGAATGATTTTTCAGCATTTTAATCTACTTTCTTCTAGAACCGTTTTCGAGAATGTTGCTTTTCCGTTAGAACTTGTCGGCACTTCAAAATCAGTTGTAAAAACACGTGTTTTAGAGTTACTTCAGTTAGTAGGTTTAGCAGAAAAAGCAAACGATTATCCTGCAAGTCTTTCCGGCGGTCAAAAGCAAAGAGTTGCCATTGCAAGAACATTAGCTAATAATCCTAAAGTTTTGCTGTGTGATGAAGCTACAAGCGCACTTGATCCCGCAACAACACGATCAATTTTAAACCTGCTGAAAGATATAAACCGTCGTTTAAATATTACGGTTCTATTAATTACACATCAAATGGAGGTTGTAAAATCAATCTGCGATGAAGTAGCAGTAATTAGTCACGGAAAATTGATAGAGCAGGGAAGTGTTGGAGAAATTTTTGCAGACCCGAAACACGATTTAACAAAGGAGTTTATTGATTCATCATTACATCTTGATGTTCCTGCTGTTTATCTTGAAAAATTGCAAAAAGAGGATAACGGAAATTTAAATCCACTACTAAGACTTGAAATGACTGGAAAATCAGTTAATGAGCCAGTTATCTCAGAAGTTTCTAGGCTTTTCGACACTAATTTTAAAATTGTCAGCGCTCAAATGGATCAAGCGGGAGATGTTAATTTTGGCGTAATGCTGATTGAATTATCTGGTAAACGGGAGAACTACAATGCTGCTATCGAATATTTTATTTCAAAACATATAAAAACAGAAATCATAGGTTATGTCTGAATCCATTATTGACTTATTATTAAAGGGAACTCTAGAAACTATAGTGATGACATTTGTGTCTGGCTTTTTTGGTTTTTTATTAGGTCTTCCAACAGGGATTTTACTTTTTCTTACCCGAAAAAATCAAATACTAGAACAACCTGTTTTAAATAGAATATTGTCTGTTTTAGTAAATGTTTTTCGTTCTATTCCATTCATTATTTTAATCGTTTGGATGATTCCGTTTACACGTGCAATTGTTGGAACTTCGATTGGTGTAAGTGCTGCTTTGGTGCCATTGAGTATTGGTGCCGCACCGTTTATTGCCCGTCTTGTAGAGAACAGTCTTTTAAGTCTTCCATCAGGATTAATTGAAGCTGCAAGAGCTTTAGGAGCAACTCCTTTACAGATCGTATATAAAGTATTACTTCCAGAAGCATTGCCGTCCTTAATAAACGCTGCATCTATAACATTAATTACGCTTGTGGGTTATTCTGCAATGGGTGGTGCAGTTGGTGCCGGCGGTTTAGGACAAGTTGGTTATCAATACGGATATATTGGTTATGATGCTGTAACAATGAATTCAGTATTAGCATTACTGGTACTATTAGTATTCTTGATTCAGTTTGCTGGAGATGCTTTATCGAAACGATTTGATCACAGATAATTTCAATTAAAAATTAAGTAGTAAAAATTAAAAACATAGGAATGAAAAATATAAAAAGTTTTATTAAAGCAGGTGGAATTATTGCATTGTCATTAGTTTTATCGAATTGCGGAAAAAGCAAAAATAATGACCCGCATCATATCAAAGTGGGCGTAGCAGCGGGACCTGAATTTGCTGTTGCTCAGGCAGCGCAAAAAGTAGCAAAGGATAAATACGGTCTAGAAGTTGAACTCGTTACATTTAATGATTATGTGATTCCAAATGAAGCTTTGAGTCAAGGGGATATTGATGCAAATGCTTTTCAGCATAAACCTTATCTTGACGAACAGTCTAAACAACGTGGGTATAAATTGGCAATAATTGGAAAAACATTCGTATATCCAATTGCCGGTTATTCTAAAAAAATAAAAAGTCTTTCTGAATTGAAAAACGAAAGTACAGTTATTATTCCAAATGATCCAACAAATGGAGGTCGTTCATTATTGCTTTTAGAGAAAAATGGTTTGCTTAAACTTAAATCTGGTATTGGTTTATTACCTAAAGTAACAGATATAGTAAGTAATCCTAAAAATCTGAAAATATTAGAATTAGAAGCGCCACAATTACCTCGCGCTTTAGACGATCAAAATGTAACAATTGCAATTATCAACAATACATTTGCTTCTCAGGCTGGTTTAGTTCCTGCTCGTGATGCATTGTTTGTAGAAGATAAGGATTCACCTTATGTAAATCTTGTTGTAAGCCGCGAGGACAATAAAAATGAAGAAAAAGTAAAGCAGTTTTTACAGGCTTTTCAATCTCCAGAAGTTGAACAGGCTGCAGTTCGCGAATTTAAAGGCGGAGCTGTAAAAGGCTGGTAAAAAAACATAAAAAACTATTATTTTAAAGGCCTTTAGAGGCCTTTTTTTATGTTCTTATTTTAATTTTTGAAAAACAGAACTATTTGATCTCGAGTGAAATAAGTCTTATTTTGTTGTTTTTCAGACGTTTGAGGATTATTTAGATTAAGGTTTACATTTATTTTTGCTGCTGAGAAAAATGATTTAGAATATTCTGAATCATTTGTTATGAAGTAAAAGGTATTCTTAATTAATTCTGTTATGAAAATATTCAATTTAACGCTATTCTTTATTGTAAGTTTTTTTAATGCTCCTGTAGAATATATAAGTGACAAGCCAACTGTAATTATTGAAGAGGCAAGACTGACGCAGCAACTTGATGAAGTAAAAGCATTGTTAAAGAATCGGGCTGGATATAATGATAAGATTGTTTTTCTGGTTGATATGAAAATCAAATCTGGGTACAATAGGTTTTTTGTTTATGATATAGCCAATAATAAAATTTTAGATAAAGGACTTGTGGCGAATGGATCAGGATCTGAAACAGCTGTAAAAGGAGATTTGAAATTTAGTAATGAACCCAATTCTAAATGTACTTCGTTAGGCAGATATTCTGTAGGTAAATCGTATAAAGGAATGTTTGGAAAAGCCTATAAATTAAGCGGTCTTGATGAAACTAATAGTAACGCGGCTAAAAGAGCTGTCGTTTTGCATTCGTATTCTGCTGTTCCAAATGATGAACAGGATTATTATATATTCAATAGTCAAGGATGCCCTATGGTAAGTGAGGTTTTCTTTAAAAGATTAGAAAAGATTATCGACGGCTCAAAATCGAATATCATCTTGCATATTTTTTATTAATTGAAAGCTTTGAGGCTTTTTGTTACGGAATTTCGTGTGCGATTTCTCCTTACGTCGAAATGACAAAATTTGAGAAGTATGTATTAGAAAATAGTTTCGTTCAATTAACTTTTATTGAAAAGAAAACCCATACTGATCTCGAAACTTAGGGATAAGACTGTCTTTTTAAATAAAATAGTTAGAGCCAGTTAAATTGCATCTAAGTATTATATGCCTCCATATCGAACGCTTGATCCAAGAATAAGCATTGTTACACCTATTAAAGTAACACTTACGATTAATACCGCCATTTTATTGATATTATGTTTGCTGAGATTTGGTATTACACTAAATTGAGCAATGAGTGCCAGTAAAAAAGTAAAGAGTAATAATAAGAGTTTTACGGAAACTACTTTTTCGATTCCGCTGGAAAAACTAAACCAAGAATCAAAAGAAACTCCAAAATCATACGCCATCATGATTCCTGTAATAATTAGTAAAAGGAGAGAGCTCATGCCTAGAATTTCAAATTTTTTCTCGTAGTTTAAAATAATTGCAGGGTCTTTTTGCTTTAAAGCTAAAGGCAGGTATCGAATACTTAAAACAAGATGTCCGCCCACCCAGATTGTTGCTGAGATAAGGTGAATTATCAAAAGAAAGTGATGCAGTTTCATGAGTTTTTTAGTTTTAGATTGGTAAAAGGTAAGAGCGAAGTTTTTTTAGAAATTATTCTCTAAAAACAATTTTTACTTTTGATGGAGAAAAATCGGTGCTAGTCATTTTTTGATCAGAACGACCTAGAGATGTTAGTGTTGGCACATTATTTCTAAAATGCTGGATATAATAGTTTCCTTCAAAATTTTGAGTTTCAAGATAGGTTCTCATCTTTAATAATTCAGATTTATTGATAAGATTAGAATGGATTGTAGTGCGCACTTCAAACTGAATTGAAGAGGCTATTAAAAGTAATAAACTTTCTTCAAATTCTGAGAATAGATTTGATTTTGTAATCTGTTTAAAGGCGTCAGGAAGGCTTTTAAAATCTAAAGCAACATAATCGATCAGTTTTTCAGAGAGCAGTTTTTTCAGAACATTTGGTTTCGAACCATTAGTATCAACTTTGACTGTAAAACCAAGTGCTTTTATTTCTTTTATAAATGTGATTATGTTTCTATGAATCGTACATTCTCCGCCGCTAAGTACTACACCATCTAATAATCCTTTGCGTGTTTTTAGAAACGCAATAACAGTTTCAAAATCAGTATTTCCTTTACCAAGAACAATATCAGGATTGTAACAATATAAACACCGCATATTACAGCCTGCAAGCCATACAATGCAGGCTGTCTTATCCGGATAATCTAATAAAGTAAAGGGCGTAATGTTGTAAACTGCCTTATTGGATAGTGGATTCCTTGAAATGGGTACGTTGTTGATGTTCGCCTTTTTTTCCAATATTAAAACTTTCTACGGGTCTATGATAGCCCATTACTCTTGTGTAAACTAAACATTTACTTCTCTTAACTTGCTGCTGTGCTAGAATTTCATGACATTGTGTTTTCATATATTTCGGATTTTTGATTATTCTCGCTGAGTAAAATTTCGTCGCATTTTGGGCAGTATTCATGTTCGCCATTAAGATATCCGTGAATAGGGCAGATACTGAAAATTGGTGTAACAGTTATATAAGGCAGTTTAAAATTTGTCAACACCTTTTTTACAAAGTTTTTACAGGCTTCGGGACTGCTTATTTTTTCGCGCATGTAAAGATGCAGTACTGTTCCGCCGGTATATTTACATTGTAATTCGTCCTGAAGTAATAAGGCCTCAAACGGATCTTCGGTATGATCTACTGGAATTTGTGAACTGTTAGTATAATAGATATTATTGTTTTGACCTGCCTGCAAAATTTCTGGAAAACGTTTTTTATCTTCTTTTGCAAAACGATAAGTAGTTCCCTCCGCAGGAGTAGCTTCTAGATTGTATAAGTTCCCTGTTTCTTCCTGGAACTCTTTCATTCTTGATCGAATATGATCTAAAACTTCAGTTGCAAAATGAATCCCAGAATTAGTGGTAATATCTTGTTTTCCATCAGTAAAATTAAGTACCATTTCGTTCATTCCGTTCACGCCGATGGTTGAGAAGTGATTTCTGAAATGTTCCAAATAACGCTGTGTATAAGGATAAAGTCCGCGATCGTACATTTTTTGAATAAAGATTCTTTTTTTCTCCAAAGTCGATTTTGCTTTCTGCAGCAGTTCATCTAAATGATAAAATAGTTTTATAATATTCCCTTTATGCAAATATCCCAAACGAGCCATATTGATCGTTACTACGCCAATGCTTCCAGTCATTTCGGCACTTCCAAACAAACCGTTTCCTCGTTTTAATAATTCGCGTAAGTCAAGCTGAAGTCTGCAGCACATACTTCTAACAGCATTTGGTTTATAAGCTTCTGGATTTTCTATTCTGTTGCCATTTTCATCTAATATATACTGGCTTCCAATGAAATTTTGAAAGTATGAAGAACCAATTTTAGCTGTGTTTTCAAACAGTAAATCTACATTTTCACCCTCCCAGTTAAAATCCTCTGTTATATTAACTGTAGGAATTGGGAATGTAAAAGGCTGACCATTTGCATCGCCTTCGGTCATGACGGTATAATAAGCCTTATTAATCAAGTTCATTTCCTCTTGAAAATCGGCATATTTTAAATTCGTTAAAGCTGAAACTCCTCTTTCGTTTGCTTTTTTAACCAAGGTTGGATCATTTGCAGTAAGAAATAAATGTTCGTTATTTCTAGTAGGAATCTGCTCTTTTAAATCATCAGGAGCAGTCCAATCTAAAGTAATATTCGTAAAAGGAGATTGTCCCCATCTTGCAGGCACATTTAGGTTGTAAACAAAACTTCGAATCGCTTTTAGAATCTGCTCGTAACTAAGCTGATCCTTAAAAACGTAAGGCGCAAGATAAGTATCAAATGAACTGAAAGCTTGAGCGCCAGCCCATTCGCTTTGCAAAATTCCTAAAAAGTTAGCCATTTGTCCAAGCGCTTCTCTAAAATGCGATGGAGGTCTGCTTTCGACACGACCGCGCACGCCGTTGAATCCTTCGTTTAGTAAAACACGCAGACTCCAACCAGCGCAGTAACCAGTTAAACAATCGAGATCATGAATGTGTAAATCGCCATTTCTATGTGCAAAACCTTCTTCTTTATTGTAAATTTTATCCAGCCAGTAATTTGCAATTATTTTTCCTGCAGTATTATTAACCAATCCTGCATTAGAATAAGAGGTATTGGCATTGGCATTAATACGCCAATCAGATTGGTTGATATATTCTTCGATAGTTTGTGTACTGTCGACATACGTTGTACTGTCATTGAAACCATCAATATGTTCTCGCTGCAGTTTTCGGGTATGGCGATAGATAATAAAAGAACGCATGGTTTTAAAATAACCATTTTCAAAAAGAACTCTTTCTATAATGTCTTGAATTTCTTCTACCGGCCATGAATATTTTGATTCAAGACCTAAAGAAACCAGTTTGTATATCTTTTTGTCAACTGGCAGATTTACGCTCTGAAATGCTTTTTCAATGGCATCTTTAATTTTATAGGCTTCAAAAGGTTTGTAATCGCCGTTACGTTTGATCACATATTTTTCCATGTTTTGTATGTTTAAGAAACTTTCTCAAATTTTTTCTCGAGATTAATAGCTTTTGGAAACAGTATATTGTTTTCCATATGAATGTGTTTGTGCAGATCGTTTTCAAATTCCTCCAGCATAGCAAATGTCACTTTGTAGGTATTGCAAGCATCAGCAGGAGGTGAGTAATTGTTGGTCAAAGCAGCAATTTTTTTAAAACGATCACCTTCTGTATTATGTTCTTGTTTCATCATTGCTATTGGGTTTTCGATAGTTCCAAAGTGCGGCATTTCTAGAAAATCACCTTTTATTTGAGCCGTTTTCATTTTTCGGATAAAAGGAAAAAGTATAACTTCTTCTTTTCTCATATGCGCCGAAAGATCGGCAGCTGATGCAGAGAAAAGAGAATTAATATCGAATAATTCTGGATGTCTTTCGCCGTGAACATTACATAGTTTATTTAAAAACTGAAATATTACGGGCGTTTTTTCTTTTACATAACGATGATGCGTTTTTTCGATATAATCTGTAAGCAAGTCAAGCGGCCAGGTTTTATAATCAAACGATTGATTTGCTTCGCTTGCTCGTGTTCTTTCAATTTCTGCAATTAATAACTCTTCATCAATAGCTCTTTTTTTGCATACTTCTTCGATCGTGCGGTGTCCTTTACAACAAAAATCAATACTGTATTTAGAGAAAGTTGCTGCTGTTCTGAAATCATCTGCCACGATTTCGCCAATTGTATTTTTTGGTGTTATTTCCATTTTCTTTGAGAGGTTTTAGTCATTCAATTAGTTAGAATGGGTTCTTTTATTTTTTTACATTGTTTAATGATAATTAGGGCTGTGATAAGCATATTACTGAATTCAATAAAAGGAATTGTGATTTTGTCTTTTTCGATTAGAGAAACCGCTGCATTTTTCAGCATTTTAATTTTTTCTAATGCGTGATCTTTATTACGATTTTCGCTGGTATAAAAAACGGTAATTAATACTTGCAGTTCTTTTTTTAGAATAGCAAAAGCTTCGTATGTGCTTGTGTCTGTTTCGGAAAACTTTGGGCGAGGTATTTTTGATGAAAATGCAAAATTTTGTATTGTTTTATCTATTTGTTCTGAGGCTTGATGTGCAAAAACTAATGCTTCTAATAGCGAATTGGAAGCTAAACGATTTTTTCCATGTAATCCTGTTCTGGCACATTCTCCTATGGCATATAGATTTTGAATTGCCGTTAAACCGTTGCGATCAACTTTTATCCCGCCGCATTGATAATGCGCCGCCGGCACAATTGGAATTAAATCTTTTTCGGGCTTTATACCCGCTAGATTGCATTGTTTTGCAATTACAGGAAACTCTTTGTAAAACTCGACTGGATCTAAGTGGCGACAATCAAGATAAACGTGCTTTTTATTAGTATGCAGCATTTCGCTATTAATGGCATGAGAAACGATATCACGTGTTGCTAATTCGCCCCGTGAATCGTATTTAAAAAGGAATCTTTTTTGATCTTCATTAACAACATAAGCGCCAAAACCACGAACTGCTTCTGAAATTAGAAAAAACGGATTTTTACTGCCGGCATACAAGGCGGTGGGATGAAACTGGATGTATTGGAGGTCTTCAATTTCGATCCCAGCGCGGGCAGCCATTGCAATACCGTCACCCGTGGCAATTTCAGGATTGGTTGTGTTCTCAAAAAGCTGGCCGCAGCCGCCTGTACTCAATATGATGGTTCGGGTTTGTATATATTTTACAGAGTTGCTTTTTTTGTCATAATAAAAAGCACCAGTGCAAAGATTTTCTTCTCCGATTTTTTCGGTATTCAAATCAATAACTTGATGGTTTTCGAGTAACTGTATGTTTGAAAGTTCTTTTATAATACTTAGAAGTTTTTTTTCAATTTCTAAGCCAGAACTGTCTTTATGATGCAATATGCGATGATTAGAATGACCGCCTTCTAAACCCAAATTCCATTGTCCGAGTTCATCTTTATCAAAGGAAGTTCCAATGTCTAAAAGTTCTTTTAACCTTTCGGGCGCCTGCTTAATTACCATATTTACAATAGTTTCATCACAGCTTCCTTTGCCTGCTTGGAGTGTATCTTTAATGTGCTGGTCAAAGCTGTCTTTTATCAAATCGGTTACAACCGCAATACCGCCTTGTGCTAATTGTGTGTTTGTATTTTGAGCACTTTCTTTGGTCATAATTACAATTGACAAATCGGGTCTTTTTTGAGCTGTTTTCATAGCTAGAAAGAGTCCCGAAATACCTGAGCCAATTATTAAGATGTCAGTTTTAAGCATTTTGTTGGTTTTTTGGTTCTATGATAATTCAAGCATTCTTTCAATTGGCTGCAAGGCTTTAACCCTTAAAGGTTCAGATATTTTAATTTCTGGACTTTCACTACTTAGGCATTGCAGGAGTTTTTCAAGTGTATTAATTTTCATAAAAGCGCATTCACTGCAGGCACAGCTGTTGTCTTCTGTGGATGGGGCCGGGATCAACGTCTTATCAGGTACAGTTTTTGAAAGTTGATGCAGAATGCCGGCCTCCGTAGCCACGATGAAAACGGAAGCAGGATCCGTTTTAATAAAGTTAATAATACCCGAAGTAGAGCCAATATAATGCGCCGTTTTCAAAATATGAGTTTCCGACTCCGGGTGAGCGGCAATTTTTGCCGTTGGATTTTTTATATAAATTTCAATTAACTTGTCTAATGAAAAAGCTTCATGAACCACACAGGAACCTTCCCAGAGTACCAAATCACGCTGAGTTTCTTTTTTAAGATAATTTCCCAAATTTTGATCGGGAGCAAAAATTATCTTTTTGTCTTGAGGAATTGATCCTATTATTTTTTTTGCATTAGATGATGTACAAACGAGATCGCTCATCGCTTTTATTTCGGCAGAACAATTGATGTAGGTTACCACAACATGATCCGGATATTTTTCTTTGAATATTTTAAAATCTTTCGGATCACAGCCATCAGCAAGTGAACAGCCCGCGTTTAAATCAGGAACGAGTACTTTTTTTGAAGGATTAAGGATTTTTGCGGTTTCTGCCATAAAATGAACTCCAGCAAAAACAATAATATCAGCATTGGCTGCTTGTGCTTTTTTGGATAATTCTAAACTGTCGCCAACAAAATCTGCAATATCTTGAATGTCTTCATTTTGATAATAATGAGCTAGAATGACAGCATTTTTTTGCTGTTTTAGGCGGTTTATTTCCTGTATCAAGAATTGTTTATCCATTTTTTTTAATCTGTTTTTTTGAAAAAAATCAAGCTGTACTAAAGAAATGCTGCAGTTGGTAAGACTGAAGAATTTAGAGAATTTGGTAGTTTTTAGGATGCTTGATTGTAAATTTTGATATCGTAAATATATTGCCATCAAAAATTTCAAACTATGATTCCAGTCATACTGTATTATTTTTATTTTTTTATGTTCAGTTTAAAAAATGAAACGTAAAACTGGAAAAATGTAGTTCAAAAAAGGCTTATCTAAAGTTGAAAGTAAGATTGACAAAGACGTTACGTCCCATTCGCGGAATTTTATTCCAATCTGAAAAAGAGGTGTAATATTTATCAAAAATATTTTCGACACCCGTTTGCAGTTTTATTAAATTTTGATTGTAATGAAACACATATCCAGCATTGAAATTAAAAATCAAATAATCCGGCGTTTTTGTCTGACCGTATGTTGCTGCAAATTCTTTTTGAGCAAGATTTCCTAAAGCCGAAATTCCTAAATTTAAATTCTGCTTTTTATAGTCAATTCCTGCACTGTATCGTATTGGACTTATAAAAGGAAGATTCTTTCCTTGATTGTCTTTGCCTAAACTATAAACCAGCTGCGTTTTTAAAAGCCAGTTTTCAAATAGAGAATATTCTAAATTTAAATCAGCATTAAAAATAGAGGCATAGCTTATAGCTTCGTATTTTTTTACACCAGACGCTCCAATTGTCATAGGCAGAGTATTAGGATCAATTTGACCTACAATAAAATCATTAATATGAAAGTATGATGCTGTAATTTTTGTGTTTAAATGATTTGTTTTATAACCCAGTAAAAGATTGGCTTCTAGGGCTTTTTCGTTCTTTAAAAATGGATTTCCAATGTAGTCATAAAAATCACTGCTGTTATAAAGATAAAAACCATAACCTTCAGAAACCGAAGGAGCTCTTTCAGCATAAGCACCTCCAAAACCATATTCAAATTTGCCTTTTTTTTGAGTAAAGTTTGCTGAGAAACTTTTTAAGAAACGGTTTTTTGAAGCCTGCATTTCAGGATAAAAAATACGAAGGCTCTGTAATCCGAAATCATTTGCAACATCATTTGAATGAAATCCAACAGAAGTTCCAATTCTCAAAGTAGTTTCTGATGCTATTTTAATATAATCTTCAAGAGACAAGCCGTTGTAAAAAGTTCGTACATCAGGCCAAGTGTACATGAACATTAAATTTTCTGTGGGATCAGCAGGATACATTGTCATTTCGGCAATCGATTTGTTGTAGAAAGCATTCAAGTCTGCTGTAAAATCATGTATTTTATATTTCCCTTTTAGTTTAGAATAAAATCCATAGGTGTCAGACCAGCCCGGCATATCCATATGAATGGGAACTGATGGTCTTTTGGTATCATCCATTTTATGAGTTATGCTGTTTCCGTAAACCTTTGTTTCCCAGTTTGAAATAATACCAGAATCAGGGGTATAACGATAGCTTAAAGACATAATTTCGGCTTTTGCCAGCGAAACATCCATTGGCAGAGCAGGATAACCTACATTTGTTGCGTTATCATAAATTAGCGAAGCTTCCAGATTATTTCTCTTATTTATGAAATATCCGGCAGTTGCAGCAATGTTGTATTTGGTAAATTGAGAAAAATTAATTTCTTGATTTCCGCCGGCTTTATAATTCTCAGCATCACGATGCATAAAATCAGCATGAGCGTAAAACTTTTCATTATTGTAACCTAATGAACCTCCAATAATTTTTTGCTGATTGTTACTTTCATAACCTGAGTTAAAACTGCCATTCCACCCCAAAGTATTTTGACTAAAAACAGAACGTTTTAGATCTATAGAGCCGCCAATTGCCGCACCATGACAGCTTGCCTGCTGACCAGAAGCAACTGCTGCTTCTGATAAATTTGAAACTTCAACATATGAGGTTATAGGATCCATTTTATCAGTACAAGCTCCAAAAATGCGCATTCCATCAATAGTAATAACAGTGCGTTCTGTAGACATGTTGTTGATTGTAGGTTCCCAGGCATAAGCGCCTCTTTTTATCATATTTACTTTTGTAGATTTTTGCAGATAATCTTCTACAGAAGTCAATGATTTTGGCTGTTTTTGATGTAAAGCTGCTTTTTTTCCAATAACAATAATTTCATTTAAATTTTGAGTCGAAAGACTGTCTTTTTGTTGTTCTTGTCCCCAGCAGATTGTTGAAAAAATAGTTAGAATACATGCTGTTATCTTTTTCATCACTAGATAAATTATAAGAAAGAGACAACTAGAATTGCCTCTTTCTTGTTAATAATGAGTGCTTAAAATTCAATTTCAAAATAAAGACTGCTTGCTGGATTTTCTGTCGTTACAGGTTCTCCTTTTAGGACTTCATCTGAGGCATTTAAAAGCTGCATATTAATTTTCCAATATCCTGTCATGGTCAATGAAAGTTTTCCTTTATAGAAACTTCCCGCTTGGAATTGTACTAAATCGGTGTTATTTGGTGATCCGTGATTTCCCATACTTGGCATTCTAGGATCTATTTTTATTTTAAAATTGTTTACTGTGGTAAACGTCATCATATCTTCCATTTTATAAAGTCCAACAGCAGCATCGTTTACGGCTACTTTCGGATTCTCGGGTGCGATATAAGCCAGTACATATTTATTGCCGTTATTGTCTTTAAATGAGGTTACAGTACGTTTTGGCGATGCCGTTACAGCAATAGTATCTGCAACGGTATAAACAACATTGTTGATGGTGTAATTAATTTTAAGTTCCCAAAACTCCTTATCGTTTTGTGCCATCTGAAAAATAATATCACCTGAGTATAAGGTTTTTTTATCAGCCGTTTTGGTTACAGCTGATTTTGGACATGAATGCTGCATTGAAGTCATATGCATAATTGGTGTCCAATCAATTTTAGCATCTGTAATATAGGCGCTGCTTTTTTTGTCTTTTATTCTAATTGTAATGGTATTGTAGCCTTGAATTAGAGTGCCTTTTTTTGAGTACAGTTCAACAACATGATTGTCATTTGTTAATTCTTGAATTTTTTGAAGTCCAAGTGTTTCATCAGCAGGAATTGAAGTTGAAGAATCATCATCAGAAGAACATGAGATATAGGTAATTGCTAAAAGGAAAAGGGTAATGTATTTTAAAGTTTTCATAGAATATTAATTTAAATAAGGATAATACGATTTCTGCCGAAATAGATTTCGGAGAAAATAAAGTGTAAAACATTGAAAAATTAATAGTTGAAAGCTGGAGGACGAAATACAGAAACTGCGTCTAAATGGGAGTATAGGTTTTTATAGACTGAGTTTATTTTTGAGTGGATTGTATGTTCTGTTTCAAAACAAAATACTGGAAGGTTTACGATGAAAAGTACAACTGTTTCAGCAGTTTCTGTTTTTTTCTCGTTAGACGCAGGAACATCATTTTTATACGCTTTTGCAAGCTCTTTTTTTAAATGACATTTTCCATTACAGCTTAGTTCTGGAGCATTTTTGTTTTCGCATAACTCGGTAACAATGTAATGGTAGTTTACTACATAATCCAAAAATGGAAAGGCAGGTCTGAAAACCACTGAAAAGAGAAATATGTAAACAAAAAACTTCATCTGTTTATTTTAGAGTACGAAGGTATCATCAACTTTTTCTTTAAAGTATGATCGTAATCATAATTTAAGAAATACATCTTGTGGAACTTTGACCTGTAGTTTAACAAATAAAAAAAGCAAACACATGAACAAATTATTTTTAATAGCAATGTTTGGCATTTTCTTTTTCGTGTCCTGCGGAAAGGATAAATCAAAAACAGATGAAGATTTTTCGACTCCGCAGCCAGCAGAGAAAACTGCGGAAGCTGAATCATACGATCCTCAAAGAGGCCTCGGGAAATACTCGACTGTAGAATTAGGAGCTTCCTTAGATAAAGCAATGGCAGAAAAAGGGCTTAAAGCTGCCGAAGTAAAATGTACTTCATGCCACAAACCTACAGATGAAAAACTTGTTGGTCCGGGATGGAAAGGTGTAACGGAAAGAAGAACACCACAATGGATTATGAATTTTATCACAAATCCTGATCCTATGATTGATAAAGATCCAGAATTGCAGGCTCAATTAGAGCTTTGCATGATTAGAATGCCTAATCAAGGTTTAAGTGATGATGAAGCTAGAAGTATTCTAGAATATATGCGTCAGAATGATGGGGTAAAATAAACACCAAAATAATCGAATTCTAAATAATAACCTTATGAAAAATAACTTTTTAAAATCAGTTTTTGCCATTACTTTGGGCTGCGCTTTTTTTGTTTCTTGCAAGCCCAAAGACTCTTCAGATACTGTTGACGGCGATGTAGCCAGTAAAGTATATGTTGCTCCCGGTAAGTATGATGAGTTTTACAACTTTGTCTCTGGCGGATTCAGCGGTCAAGTTAGTGTTTACGGGCTTCCAAGCGGGCGACTGCTTAGAGTAATGCCTGTATTTTCTGAAGATCCTCAAAGCGGCTACGGCTATAGTGAGGAAACAAAACCAATGTTAAACACTTCTCACGGATATGTGCCATGGGATGACCAGCATCACCTTGATTTGTCACAAACAAATGGTGAGGTAGACGGGCGCTGGCTTTTTGCCAATGCAAACAATACGCCTAGAATTGCACGTATTGACCTTAAAACTTTTAAAACGGCTGAAATTATCGAGCTTCCAAACTGTGGAGGAAATCACTCTTCACCATTTATTACTCAAAATACAGAGTACGTGGTTGGAGCAAGCCGTTTTAGTGTGCCTGCCGATAATGATAATGGAGATGTGCCTATCAATACATACAAGAAAAACTTTAAAGGACACTTAAGCTTTGTCAAAGTTGGGAAAGAAGGTGAGTTAGATCTTGCTTTCCAAATTGTAACGCCTGGAGTTAATTTTGATCTTAGCCATCCAGGTAAAAAAGAGTCTCACGGATGGTTCTTTTTCTCTTGCTATAATACAGAACAAGCAAATACATTGCTAGAGGTAAATGCATCTAAAAATGATAAAGATTTTATCATGGCGGTTAACTGGAAAAAAGCAGAGGAATATATTAAAGCCGGAAAAGGAAAACGTGTTCCTGCAAACTATGCTCATAATACTTGGGATGAAAAAACACAAACAGCAAAATCTGAAATTAAAAAAGAGGTGCTGATTCTTGATGCTGCAGAACTTAAAGATATCTGTTATATGATTCCTTGTCCAAAATCACCTCACGGTTGTGATATTGACCCAACGGGAGAATACATTATTGGAAGTGGAAAATTGGCAGCTTTGATTCCTGTATTTAGTTTTACAAAACTGAAAGCAGCGATTGCTAATAAACAATTTGATGGATCTTATGCGGGTATTCCAGTAGTGAAATATGAAGCTGCGCTGCACGGTGAAGTTCAAAAACCAGGATTAGGACCTTTACATACTGAATTTGATGGTAAAGGAAATGCATATACAACAATGTTTGTTTCTTCAGAGGTTGTAAAATGGAATATTAAAGATCTTAAAGTTCTAGATAGAAAAGCAACTTATTATTCTCCGGGTCACCTTATGGTTCCAGGTGGTAATACAGAAAAACCTTTTGGAAAATATATGGTGGTTTATAATAAAATTACAAAAGATCGTTTCTTGCCAACAGGTCCTGAATTAGCACAAAGTGCACAGTTGTTTGATATCAGCGGAGACAAAATGAAACTGCTGCTTGATTTTCCAACAATCGGAGAACCGCATTATGCACAAGGAATTCCAGCAGATAAGATTCGTAACAACGGACAGTTGAAGTTTTACAAAATGGCTGATAACAAACATCCTTTTGCAGCCAAAGGTGAAAAAGAGACTAAAGTGGTTAGAGAAGGAAATAAAGTACATATTTATATGACGTGTATTCGTTCTCATTTTGCTCCAGATAATATTGAGGGAATTCGTGTAGGTGATGAGGTTTATTTCCATGTTACTAATCTTGAACAAGATTGGGATGTTCCTCACGGATTTGCTATTAAAGGAGCTAATACTGCCGAATTGCTGATTATGCCGGGAGAAACACTTACCTTAAAATGGACACCTCAGAAAAAAGGAATATTCCCATTCTATTGTACAGATTTCTGCAGTGCATTGCATCAAGAAATGCAGGGTTATGTTAGAGTTTCACCAGCAGGAAGTAACGTTCCAATTAGCTACAGTCTGGGAACTAATTTACCAAAAGAATAACTACTAACCAAGTAAAGGGGACAGAGCATATTCTTTGTTCCCTTTTTTATTTTGAATTATTATGAGAAATAATACAATTTCGACATTTTCTAAAATAGTTCTCTTGTTATCAGGATTACTTTTTATTGGATCCATTTTTGTGCCCATGTGGAAAATTGAATTAACTGCACCTCAATATCCTGAAGGATTGGTTTTAAAACTTCATGCTTCTAAAATTGCTGGTGATGTTGACATTATTAATGGGCTTAATCACTATATTGGTATGAAAACTTTGCATACTGAAGATTTTATTGAGTTTACAATTCTTCCCATCATTCTAGGTTTTTTTGGAGTTATCGCTTTGGGCTGTATATTTTATAAAAACAAGAAAATTTTATTTACACTCTTTGGCTCCTTTGTCCTTTTTGGAATAGCTGCCGGCCTTGATTTTTACCGTTGGAATTATGAATATGGTCACAACCTTGATCCAAATGCAGCCATACGTGTACCCGGAATGGCATATCAGCCGCCTGTTTTAGGGTATAAACAACTGCTTAATTTTGGTGCTTATTCGATCCCGGATATTGGCGGATGGATGTTGATTACTGCTGGAGTTTTACTTTTTCTGGCTGTACTAAAAGAAAAGAAAATGCTTTTTTTCAAAACAAAAACAGTATTAAGTATTGCAATAATGGCCGTTCTATTTTCTTCATGTTCAAATGATAAACCAGTTCCAATTAAATTGAATACGGACAACTGCGATTTTTGCAAAATGGGAATTACCGATGGAAAACATGGAGCAGAGATTATTACTGAAAAAGGCCGAGCTTATAAATTTGATGACCTGGCTTGTATGGTAAATTATACTAAAGAGAATCCAGAATTAAAAGTTAAAGGATATTACGTTCATGATTATACTTTAGAAAATGAACTAATTCCTGCCGAAAAAGCTTTTTATGTCTCTGGCGGTGCAATCAAAAGTCCTATGAATGGAAATGTTGCTGCATTTTCTAATAAAAGTCAAGCCAAAGCATTTGAAGCAGAATCTCAGGGACAAGAAAAGGAATGGAGCACTTTTATTGAAAAATAAGAGTACAACAACTCAAAACACAATTAAAAAATATGAAATTATTTCTAGGTCTTTTTCTATCGCTGTTTTTTTTCAATCTGCAGTCTCAGACTATTGAGGTTGGGAAAAACAAGGTAATAAAAAGTATAAAAAAAGCTATTGATTTGGCAAACCCTGGCGATACAATCTTGGTTTATAAAGGAGTGTATCGTGAGGGAAATATCGTGATCAATAAAAGAATTGTGCTGCAAGGAAAGGATTTTCCAATTCTTGATGGACAAAGAAAATATGAAGTGGTTTCTATCAAAGCTGATAGTGTTGTTGTATCTGGTTTTAAGGTAATAGATTCTGGTTACGGTTCTCTTAACGATCCTTGCGGTATTAAAATTTATGATAAAATAGGTGTAACGGTAAAGAATAATATATTGGAGAATAACTTTTTTGGCATTTACGCTCAAAAAGGGAGCAGCTGCATAATTGAAAATAACACCATAAAAGCATATCAAAAAGAAGAACAGCGCATAGGAAATGGTATTCATTGCTGGAAAAGCGATAGTATGAAGATTATCGGAAACAGAATTTCCGGGCATCGTGATGGTATTTATTTTGAGTTTGTTTCGAATTCGATTATCTGGAGAAACATTTCTAAAGGAAATATTCGATACGGACTGCATTTTATGTTTTCTAATGACGATTCGTACATCTCAAATGTATTTAAAAACAATGGAGCAGGAGTGGCAGTAATGTTTACCAAGAATGTAAAAATGTTCAACAATTATTTTGAAGAAAACTGGGGAGACGCTGCCTATGGTTTACTGCTGAAAGAGATTGCAGACAGCTATATTATTGGAAACAAATTTATACGCAATACTTCAGGAATCTATATGGAAGGCACGAGCAGAGTAATGCTTAATCATAACATATTTAAAGACAATGGCTGGGGAATGAAAATTCAAGCAAGTTGCATGGATAACGAAATTTCATTCAATAACTTTCTTGCCAATACTTTTGATATCAGTACTAACGGAAGTCTCGTTTTAAATCATTTCAATAGTAATTATTGGGATAAGTATGAGGGATATGATTTAAACAAAGACGGGATTGGCGATGTACCTTTTCATCCATTGAGCCTTTTTGCTGTTCTTACTGAGAATAATCCTTCGGCAATGCTTCTATTCAGGAGTTTTATGATTACGCTGTTAGACAAATCAGAAAAAGTACTGCCAAGTATTACACCTGATAATTTTATTGATGAAACCCCATTTATGAAATCTCTCATTTTATGATTACGATAAAAAATATAAGCAAAAAGTTTGGAAAACTTCAAGTGTTAGAACAGGTAAACCTTGAATTTAAAAAGGGAGAATGCATTGCATTAATTGGTCCTAACGGATGCGGAAAAACAACTCTCATTAAATCGATTCTTGGAATGGTGCTTCCTGACAACGGCGATATTTTGTTTCAAGAAAATTCTATTTTAAAAGAGTTTAATTACAGAAATAAAATTGGATATATGCCGCAGATTGGGAGATATCCTGATAATATGGAAATAGGCCAGATAATTAGTATTATTAAAGAAATTAGAAATTCAAAAACAGTTTTAGACGAAGATTTGATAAAAGCCTTTAATCTTGACAAAATGTATGCTAAACAAATGCGCACACTTTCTGGCGGAACTACTCAAAAGGTAAGTGCGGCACTGGCTTTTCTTTTTAATCCTGATGTTCTTATACTTGATGAGCCTACAGCAGGATTAGATCCATTAGCGTCTGAAATTCTCAAAGAAAAGATTCTAAAAGAACGTGACGCTGGAAAATTAATTTTAATAACATCACATTTATTAAGTGAACTCGATGATATGATTACTCAGATTATTTTCATGCAGGATGGAAAAGTACACTTTCATAAAACGATCAGCGATTTACTTGAATATACAGGCGAAAGCAAAATCTCAAAAGCCATAGCCGCAATCTTAAAAGAGAAACATCATGAACAGAATAATTAAAATTGTTTTACTCGATATACTTAAAAATAAGATTGTTGTTAGTTACACCATTATTTTAGCGTTACT
Source organism: Flavobacterium oncorhynchi (assembly GCF_002217355.1). GTDB lineage: Bacteria > Bacteroidota > Bacteroidia > Flavobacteriales > Flavobacteriaceae > Flavobacterium > Flavobacterium oncorhynchi. Next base: position 124,054 of record NZ_MUHA01000021.1, read on the forward strand.
TTCTTGGGGATCTTTTGGATTAGAAGACAATTCAGCTAAAGGATTACTTACTATATTGAATGTAATTTTGTTTACGGTGCCTTTAGTATCGATATTGTTTTCGACGATTTATCTTTATAATAGTGCTGAATTTATTGAACTTTTACTAAGCCAGCCTTTAAAGAGAAGAAAAATCTGGATTAGTTTATTTGCAGGCCTTTCGATCGCAATGGTTACCGCGTTTTTTCTTGGAGCTGGAATTCCGCTAATAATAAATGCACCAGGTATAGTTGGATTTATGATGCTTTTGGTGGGTTGTCTCATTTCAGTAGTTTTTGTCTCATTGGCTTTTTTAAGCTGTATTTATGCAAGAGACAAAGCAAAAGGAATTGGAGTTGCCATAATGTTCTGGCTGTATTTTGCAATGCTTTTTGATGCTGTAGTATTGTTTTTACTTTTTCAGTTTTCTGAATATCCTATTGAGAAAGCTATGGTTGGTGTAACAGCATTGAGTCCTATAGATTTGGCACGTATTCAAATATTACTGCATCTCGATCAATCGGCAATGATGGGGTATACAGGAGCGATTTTTAAAGATTTTTTTGGAACAACAATTGGACTGATACTATCTTTTTTATTATTGTTGTTATGGATCGTAATTCCGTTTTTTATATCTCTTAAAAAGTTTAATAAAAAAGATTTGTAAAAATATTTTGAACACAAATGAAGAAATAAATTGAAAGATGAAAACAGATATTAAAGACAAAGACGATATTATAATCTTAGTAGATGCTTTTTATTTAAAAATTAGAAGTGATCCTACTATTGGTTATTTGTTTACAGAAGTAGCAGCGGTAAACTGGGAAAAACACCTTCCGATAATGTATGATTTTTGGGATAATATTTTATTTCATACGGGAAACTTTGATGGAAATCCGATGATGAAACATCGAATGTTAAATCAGAAAAGCCTTTTGACGGAGGCTCATTTTAAGCACTGGACAAAGTTGTGGAAAAAAACGGTCGATGATTTGTTTGAAGGAGAAAAGGCTAGAGAAGTCAAAATTAGGGCTGACAATATCTCAAAAGCAATGATGAACAAAGTAATAAGTTAAAAAAGCGGGAACTATTGAAGTTCCCGCTTTTTTACTTTAAAACGTTATGAAATTTGAATTAATAATTTATCATTTAACCTTTTCTCAAAGGACGTGAATATTTGAACCATAGATTATGATTTGAGTCATACTGCTGTAATTTTTTAGACATTCTAGTAGAATAATTTGTGATCAATTATTTCAATTTTTTTATTCTTTTTCATGAGAGTCAAAGTTCTAATTACAGTTTCAACTCTTAATCCCGTAAAATCAGCAATTTCCTGACGTGTATATGGAATTTTAATTTTTTGATTCGATTTTGTGCTATGCTGTCTTTTAAAATTATCTAAAAAATATTGTATGCGATGTTCTGGTTTATGGTTAATAATATTTTTAGAGAAAACGATTTTATTATAAATTCTTGAGGCAAATAATTTCAATATTTTCTTTTGTGCTTCAGGATTTTCTTCAAGAAAAGAGAAAAAATTAAGTCTAGAAAGTTTTAAAATCACACAGTCTGTTTGAGCTAATGCCGATGCAGGATAGGGCTCGCCAATAATTAACGGCGGTTCTCCAAAACTATCTCCTTTATTAAATACACCAATAGTAAGATCTTTACCATCTTCGTTAGTGTAGCTCATTTTTACGGTTCCTTCTAAAATTTGAAAAAAGGATAACGCGGGATCATTCTCATAAAAAATGATTGCGTTTTTGGGAACTTTTTTTGCAATTGCTCCCCACGTATAGAGCAAATCAGTATCAATGTGCATTTTTATCAATAATTAATTTATTAATAAATGATATATGCTCTTCCTTTTTAATTCTACGTTTAACACTCTTATTCATTATGTTTTGGTTGGTTTGTGGTATTGTTTTAGCTTAACAAAGGAAAGAAATCATCAAAAGTAAAAACATGATAATTGTTAGTTTCTTGAAGTAATCTATTATTTAAAAATATTTGTAATTTATTAATTATTAGTTTTTTATGTAAAGTCAGGTGTAGTGGTTTTTTTTTGTATTTGATGAATCTGAAAGGTATTTTTTAAAGACATTTTCGTTCTCCAAAAACAGAAAAAATCTTACTTTTTAGTTTTTATCCCTACAGGTAAATAAAAAACTCCTACAAATAATGCAGGAGTTTTAAGTTTAGGTTTTATTTTGCTTTAAAAAAGCTTACAACTTTATCACTTTTTGTAAACAATTTTGCTGACGCGAGAGACTAAATAAATGCTTATAAGCATAATAACAGAAGCAACCATTGCTAGAGTATCATAATGTTCTAATGGTGCATAATTGTCTTTTTGTACTATGATTAATCCAGCGATCATAGCACCAAAACCTCCTGCCATTTGTTGTAGAGAAGAGTTAATACTCATAAAAGCTCCTCGATCCTGAGGTTCTGGTATTGCTGAGGTTAATGTTGTTGAAGGCACCATTCTGCTCATAATGGCCATCATCATTAAGATGTTAGTAACTAATACAATCCAAAATGGAGTAGCGGCAAAATGCGCATAAACATTCATTACAATTATAGCAAACAAAGTAGCAAAGGCAAAGAGCTTAAATTTGCTGAATTTATCACTTAATTTTCCTGCAATAGGCATAGTAATTAATGTTGCAACACCAGTAATCATAAAAAGTAAAGGTAACTCATCAGTGGTTACTTTTAAGTTGTTTATAGCAAAGGCACTTCCAAATGGCATCATCATAAAACCTCCAATAGAGAGCAGGGCAGTAGACAAGAAACCAACTTGATAGTGTGGTTTTGATATAGTATGCCACAAGTGTTGAATAGGTGTTTTTTCTTGTTTTAAACTTAAATGCTCCACGATTGGCTGCAGTTTAAAGGATAAAACCAAAGTTATTATCGCTGCCATAGCGGCAATCCATAAAAAAGGTACGTGCCAGCCCCAAGCATTAGCAATGTATAGCCCAATCGGAATTCCTAAAACTTGACTTACTCCAAATCCCATTTGAATAAATCCCATTACTTTTCCTCTTTGCTTCAGGCTGAATAAATCGGCAACAATTGCCATAGAAATAGAACCAATTACACCGCCAAATATACCGGTAAAAATACGCGCTGCAACAAGTAATATAAAGTTTGGTGCTATGGCACAAAATACAGTTCCTATTGTAAAGCCAATATAGAAGAAAAGTAAAAGTTTTTTTCGATCAAATTTATCAGCAAAACCTGCTGTTAACAGTCCTGAAATTCCAGCACTAAAGGCATAAGCCGAAACGGCAATACCAAATTGTGATGCCGTAATTTTTAGTGTTTTCATCATAATATCTCCAAGAGGCGACATTACCATAAAGTCGAGCACAACTGTAAATTGTGTAAGGGCTAAAAGAAATATAACAAGTTTTTGATAGCCGTTGAAACCTGTTTCGAGTGTTTGTTTTTCGTTCATTTATTTAAAGTTCTTTGCAGTCAAAATTAAGAAAGTTCAACATCTCGATTATTTGATCTGCGTTTAGATTTTTACTTATAATTCTGAGTACACAATCAATATCTTCTTGATCGATACTCCATTGCAGGATTGATTTGTTTGTATTAAAGAATGCTGCAATTTTATTTTTGCTGGTTTCTGTTTTTATATTAGTAGCAAATATCATGACATTCATGGCTATTAATTTTTAGGGGGTTAGTGCTTTGATTACTAAACGTAATGCTTCTTGTTGTACATCGTTTGTTAATTTAAACGGAGTGGTTCCGCCCAATCCTTTTCCTTTTTCATGAAAACGCAGTAAATTGTATAAAGGTCCGTAAGCGATACTCCAAAACACTTCTTTTGTAACTGGTACGATCTCTTTTCTCTCGATGGCTCCATTTAGAAATTTTGTCATAATTTCTTTTAATTCCATCAAGCTTTCATTTACTATAAAATCACCGTAGTTTGAATTCTGGAGAATCTCCCAGCAAACCAGTTTATCAGTGTTGTTCATCATAAATGAAGACCGATTTTCCCATTGCTTAGCAAGCCCTATTGCAAAAGGCATATCGGGAGTAAAGTCTTTTAAAGAGCTTTTAAAAAAGAATGTTCCCATCTCAATCCCTATTTTTTTTATGAGATCCTCCTTATCTGCATAATAAATGTAAAGGGTTGCGACAGAGATACCGCATTCTTTTGCTAAACGATTCATTGCAAAGCCTTCAATGCCATACTTTACAATCATTTCTATCGTTTTTTGCTTAACTAATTCTTCTTTATTACTATCTCTAGTTCTCAAATGAAAGGATATTTAAATTGAAAACAAAGATATAATAATAAGTGAACGTTTGCTTATTTATAATAAAAAAAATATCCAACGTTATTTAAAATAAAAAATAGAAATTTTTTTACAGATTTAGATTGTATGTTTTTTTTGCTATTTTTACTAACAGCAGTTATCGTACAAAATGGTGAATTTTGTTTATAAAACTGGTTTGTCTGACTAAATTTAATTCTTAAAAAATGAAAAAAAACAATGATTTTGGCCTTTTAATACTTCGTATTACAATTGGATTATTAATGCTTTTGCATGGTTTTGCAAAGTTCAATGGAGCTTTAGATTATATTTCGGGAATGTTAGTAGAAAAAGGTCTTCCAGGTTTCTTTTCGTATGGTGTATTAGTGGGAGAAATTCTAGCCCCAATTGCTATTATAGTTGGTTTTAGAACCAGAATCGCAGCATTAATTTACGCTTTTAATTGTTTTGTTGCTGCATTAATGGCTCATAGTGCTGATATATTTAAAATGGGTGAGCATGGTGGCTGGGCTTTAGAATTGCTTGGTTTGTACTTTTTTACTGCACTTGTTTTATTTTTTACTGGAGGAGGAAAGTATAGTGCTTCTACAAAAAGTAATTGGGATTAACATATTCTTGATAAGAGCTCAAATAAAAAAAACGGTTTAATACCGTTTTTTTTTATTCCATATTCTAAGTTTAAACTTTGTAATTTAAGGTTTTTACATTTTTGTAATAATGAATTCGCTTCGTCTGTTCATTTGATGCTGTGCTTCGGTACATGGGACACCGTTTGAGCAATTATTAATAAGCTGGGTTTCGCCGTAACCAATCGCGCTTTCAATTCGTTCTGCAGCAATTCCTTGAGAGATTATATAATCTCTGGTAGCTTTGGCTCTTCGATCAGATAATTCAAGATTGTATTGATCATTGGCTCTTGAATCTGTGTGAGATTCAATCTTAATGACTACTGTAGGATATTGATTCATTAATAAAACTACTTTGTTAAGTTCTATTGCAGCATCATAGCGTATATCTGATTTGTTGAGGTCAAAGAAAATAATTCCGATTTTTATTTTTAGAATACCATCTTTACGTTCTATAAGATTTGGATCAAGTCCAATTGGTACCTCGGTTATTCCTGAATTCTCGGCAGTAACGATTGCTTTTGATGAGGTTGTAAAGTTATCTTTAGCAGCTTCTATAGCGTAAGGAGTATTGCAATTGATGTTTTCTTCAAACTCAAATTTTCCATCCATTCTAGAAACGGTTTGCTGTAATTGCTGGTTTTCATTGTTTTTGAGTGTAACTATGGCACCTGGAATTTTTTTATTCGATATGGCATCAAAAACGTAACCTTCTATAGATTGTGTACAGCTTCTTTCGAAAGAGTAAATATCATCATCGCCTTTACCTGTTTTTCTATTTGAGCATACAAAACCTTTGTTGGTTTCTTCATTTACAATATAGCCAAAATCGTCTAAACTGCTGTTTAAAGGTGCACCAAGATTTACGGGTGAATTAAATACTTCATTATTTAATCGGCTTTCAAAAACGTCAAGACCTCCTAAACCTAAAAAACCATCAGAGGCAAAGTACAAGGCTTTGTCTGTTATAAACGGAAACATTTCGCGTCCGCTGGTATTTATTTTCTCGCCTAAGTTTTTAGGATTCGAATATTGGTCTTCGTCTAAAATGTCTACCATAAAGATATCGGTAGAACCAATTGTTCCGGGCATATCAGAAACAAAATAGAGCTTTTTACCGTCTTTGCTTACAGTTGGCTGTCCAACAGAATAGTTGTCACTGTTAAACGGAAGTTCTTTTAGATTTTCCCATCGAACGGTGCCATTGCTGTTTTCTACTGCTTTGGCAGAGTATAATTTTAAATTATTTACACCTTTATCGTCTCTTTTTAATTTGCCGTTATAATTGTTTCTAGTAAAATAAATGGTTTTTTCATCTGGAGAAAAAGCGACACAAGCCTCATGATATTGGGTTGTAATTTCTTTTGCGAAACGTTCCTTAAAAGTTACGTTTGTTTGTGTCGGACTTATTTTTCCCAGCTGCATATTTAAATAAGGCTGATCGTTCCACCCGTATTTTGCTGTTTTTAAAAAGGAAGAATCTACTGTTGTTGAGTAAACTAAGTCGCCTTTATAGAACATTGGTGCGAAATCGGAGTAAGCGGAGTTTATTTCTAGATTTTCTAGGATAAACTGTGGTTTTATTTTCTTTATATCTTCGAGAGTTACCGTTTTTAGAGAGAAGTTTTGTGCTCTAGAATCTGAGGATTTTTGTTTCTCGGAGAAATTTTTCATCCATTTTTTTGCCAGATCATAATTCTTTATTCCCTGTAAAGATTGTGCATAACGAAAGTAATATTCTGCTGAAACTTCGGCAGAATAATCAGCAAGCAGTTTGCTGTACCATTTGCTGGCATCTTGCATTTGGGTATTAAAATAGTGTGCATCTCCTAAACGCTGCAAAATTTCTTTTGAAGTATCGCCATTTTTTACGGATAGTTCATATGATTTTGCGGCATCTATATAGTACATTTTATCAAAAAGAGCATCGGCCGTTTTGTTCTTTGTTTGCGCATTAACCATTTGGATGATTAGCAAGGCGAGTATAATAATTCTTTTTTCCATGGCTGCTAGTATTAAAAGAATCTAGGAGATTTTAATCCCTTTTTGCGTGATACTAATTCAAATCGGAGCATAATTTCGTGTGTGCCGCTATTGTAGTTTTGTAATTCTGTGGTAGTATAATCATAAGCGTAGCCTACAAGGAATTGCGGTGTGATTTGTAACGATGCTAAAGCACTTACAGAATCTGCTGTTCTATATGAAACACCAAGTGTTACGCAGTTATTGAACATAAAATTGGCTGAGAAATCGGCAATTAATGGAGCTCCGGCTACATATTTTACCATTGCAGCTGGTTTAAACTTAGTGTGAGCTGAAAGGTCAAAAACAATTCCGCCTATAAGATAAAGATGCATTCGTTCATTGACTAGATCATCGGCAATATCATCATAATTGTATCGTTCTCTAGTCATAAAATTTGGAACAGCCAATCCGATATAATCTCTTTCGCCGTGCCAATATAATCCCGCACCAACTACCGGAAGGAATTTATTGGTGATATTTTCACGAAACTGAACATCTGGATCTCTATAACTTCCTTTTGTCCAGTCAATATTTATTACTCTTCCACCTCCTTTAATTCCGAAAGATAATTTATGGGTTTGTCCAGATGGAATGGTGTAAGAGAAGTTAGCATCAAGATATTGCTCTTCCGAAGGGCCTATTTCTTCGCTTACTACAGATAACCCCAAACCTACGTTTTTTCCAAGTGGAGTATCGAGTGTAAAAGACTGTGTGTTTGGTGCTCCTTCAAGTCCAACCCATTGTGTTCTATATATACCAGTTATAGCTAAATGCCCTAATGAGCCGGCATACGCAGAGTTAACACTAAGCGTATTATACATATACTGTGTGTATTGGGGATCTTGCTGAGCCATCGCACCAAATACAGAAAGCATTGTAAGGATTGTGAAAATCTTTTTTATACTTTTAATCATAGCCAATTCTATTTTGGTTATTGCTATTTTATTTTAAATAAAGCCATCCAGATGTTTTTGGGGAACCATTTCCTAGATCAAGAATATAGAAGTAGGTGCCTTCTGGAAGTGTTTTTGCAGATCCGTCTGCCTTACCGTCCCAAGTGTTATTGTACCCCTTTTTGTAATACACTAAATTACCCCAGCGATTAAATATTTCGAGTTGATTGTCTGGATATTGTGAGATACAGTCGATGTAGAAAGTATCATTTTGGCCATCATCATTTGGAGAAAATTCATTAAAAATTTTCAAACAATTTGGAGCAACAGTTGCGCTGTCTTGGTTATTTGACGAGTTGCTGTCTATTTGATCCATTTTAACAAAGTGAGCCGTGTTTAAATAGTCATTAAAATCAACCACTTTTGCAGTAATTGTCAAAGTTTGAGATCCTTTTACAGCTACAGATGGAATTGTCCAAGTTCCTGTTGTACTGTTGTATACTCCAGACGATACAGTGAATGTATCTAATTTATAGCCTTTAGGAAGTATATCTTGAACTTCGACATTTGTAGCAGTTAGGTTTCCAAGATTTTCAGCTGTAATAGTAAAGGTTACGGTGCTGTACATTGGCACATCTGTTTTGTCAACTTCTTTGTTTATAGCAATATCTGTTGATGAAATGTTGATGAATTCTGAGTCTTCGTCATCTTCGCTTTGATCGCCATTATCGTTATTTGGTTTACTATCAGGATCGTATTGATCACTTGCAGTTACTTGGGCAACATTTAAATAATCGTAACCATCAAGTCCGTGCGGACTTGCAACGGTAACTTGATAAGTTAAAGTAATGCCTCCAACTGGAACAGTTAAATTAGTCCATTTTATGATGTTGCCTCTAAATAATCCTCCGTTTGAGATATTGGTAATATTTCGATAGCCTAACGGAATTATATCATCAACGGCGACTCCAGTTGCTTGACTTGGTCCTTCGTTGTTAAGCTGTAAGGTAAAGGTTATAACCTCGTCTACATTTGGATTTTTATTGCTTACCGTTTTTTCTAAACTTAAATCAGCGATAGAAACATTGATTTGACTACTGCCATAATCATCTTCTGTGGTAACTCCGTTATTAGGAGTAGAATCTGGATCGGGCATGTTACTTGCGGTCACTTCTGCAATATTGAGATAATCTCCTGTGGCGTTTACTGTTGCAGTAACTTGCAAAGTATGAGAATCCCCATTTACAAAAGAACCGATATTCCAGATTCCAGTATTTCTATTATAAGATCCTTTTGTAGCGGTAAAACTCTTAAAAGTATAGCCAGAAGGAAGTAAATCTTTAACAAGTACACCCGAAGTATTTTGTGGACCGCTATTGGTTATCACAACTTCAAAAGTAACTTGCGCTCCAACTTGCGGAGTTGCATTATTAACCGTTTTGGTCAAAGATAAATCTGCAGCTTGATTAGTTGGAGTCGTGACAGCTGTTGCATAATCATCTTCTGTAGTAACTCCATTATTAGGAGTTGAATCAGGATCAGGAAGATCTGCTGCCGTTACCTCGGCAATATTAGTATAGTTACCTGTAAGATTTACCGTTGCCGTTACTTGCAGTGTTTCAGATTTACCGTTTATCAAATTTCCTACAGTCCATAATCCAGTTGACGGATTATAAGTTCCCGTAGAGATTGTAAATGAATTATAAGTATACCCAGATGGGAGTAAATCTGTTATTTGCACGTTAGTATTAGTATCTTTTCCACCATTAGTCACCACAACTTCAAAAGTAACTTGAGAGCCCACAAGAGGAGTTGTATTGTTGACAGACTTAGTTATTGATAAATCAGAGAATGGAGGCGGAGGTGGAGTTTTTTCAACTATTAATATCTTAACGGAAGCAAAATCATCCTCTGTTGTAATTCCATTATTTGGTGTTGAATCAGGATCAGGAAGATCGGCGGCAATTACTTCAGTAGTATTCACAAATTCTCCAACGATACTAGCTATTGCATTGATTTGAAGTGTTTCAGATTGTCCTTTTCTTAAATTTCCTATATTCCATAATCCTGTAGTTGCATTATATGTTCCTGTGGAAACAGTATAGCGGTTAAAAGTAAAACCTACTGGAAGTAAATCAGTTACTTGAATACCAGTATTATCCTGTGGACCATTATTGGTTATTACAATTTCAAAAGTGACTTCTGTGTCTATTATTGGAGCCGCATTATCTACAGTTTTTGTTAAAGATAAATCAGATGTTTGATTGATTGGTGTAGTTGTCGCAGTTGAATAGTCATCTTCGGTAATAACTCCATTATTAGGTGTTGAATCAGGATCCTTAATATCTGCTGCTATAACTTCTGCAACATTAGTGTAGTCCCCAGTAGGATTTACGGTTGCCATTATCTCTAAGGTTTCGGATTTTCCATTAACTAAACCATCTACAGTCCAAACTCCAGTTGTAGAATCATAAGTTCCTGTAGAGATGGAATAACCATTAAAAGTATATCCGCTTGGAAGCAAATCTCGAACCTTAACGCCAGTATTATCTAATGGACCGTTATTGCTGACAATAATTTCGAAAATAACTTGAGATCCGACTAAAGGAGTAGCATTGTTTACTTTTTTTGTTAACGATAAGTCTGAATCAGTTCCTCTTAATATTGGTACTGTAAATGCAGTATCGTAATCATCTTCAGTGGTTACTCCATTGTTTGGAGTTGAATCTGGATCTGGAAGATCTGCTGCTGTTATTTCGGCAGAATTAACATAATTTCCAGTTGGATTTATAATTGCAGTTATTTGTAAAGTTTCAGATTTTCCGTTATTTAAGTTCCCTATATTCCATAGTCCTGTGGTTGGATTATAAGTTCCAGTTGAAACAGTGAATCCACTGTATGTATACCCAGAAGGTAATAAATCAGTTACTTGAACACCTGTGTTATCTTGTGGTCCGCTGTTAGTTACTACAATTTCAAAAGTATCTATTGAACCGACTACAGGAGTAGCGTTATTTACTACTTTAGATAATGACAGATCCGAAGATTTATTTATTGGAGTTGTTGATACAGCTGCGTAATCATCTTCTGTTGTTATTCCATTATTTGGAGTAGAATCAGAATCAGGAAGATCTGCTGCTGTAATTTCTGCAATATTGGTATAATCTCCCACAGGGTTTACCGTTGCAATTATCTGTAAGGTTTCAGATTTTCCATTTATCAAATTGCCTACATTCCAAATACCAGTAGTTGAATTGTAAGTTCCTGTTGAAATTGTATATCCATTTAAGATATATCCAGAAGGTAGTAAATCTTTTACTTGAACTCCTGTATTATCTTGCGGGCCGTTGTTTGTTACAATTACTTCAAAAGTTACTAATGTACCTACAAGCGGAGTGGCATTATTAACGGTTTTAGTTAGTGATAGATCAGAAGATTGATATATTGGAACTGTCGTTGCTGTTGAATAATCATCTTCGGTTGTATTTCCATTGTTTGGAGTTGAATCTGGATCAGGGAGATCAGCAGCTGTTATTTCGGTGCTATTCGTGTAATTACCAGATGCATTTACTCGAGCTGTGATTTGCAGTGTTTCAAATTTCCCATTAACTAAATTACCTACAGTCCAAACTCCTGTAGTTGGATTATAAGCACCAGTCGACAGTGTAAAATTGTTGTATGTATATCCAGAAGGCAGTAAGTCAGTAACTTCAACACCAGTGTTATCTTGTGGTCCTCCATTGGTTACAATAATTGTAAAAGTGACTAAAGAACCAACTGTTGGAGTAGTATTATTGACTGTTTTGGTCAAAGATAAATCGGCTACAGCTGTTACTGGAGTTGTCGAAATCTCGGCATAATCATCTTCTGTTGTCACATTATTATTTGGAGTAGAATTTGGATCAGGAAGATCGCTGGCACTTACCTCAGCAGAATTAAGATAAATTCCTGTTGGGTTTACGATTGCAGTAACTTGCAGTGTTTCAAATTTTCCATTAACTAAATTTCCAATAATCCAAACACCTGTTGCTGGGTCATATGTTCCAGTAGATACCGTAAATGAATCATAGGTATAGCCTGAAGGCAGCTTATCGGTTACTTGTACACCAGTAGTATCATTTGGGCCATTATTGGTTACTATAATTTCAAAAGTAACATTGGAACCAATTAAAGGCGATGATTTGTTCACCGATTTAGTAAGTGATAAATCAGCTGTTGGTTGAATAGGAGTAACAATTGCATTGGCTTCGTCATCCTCGCTTTGATCACCATCATCATTGTTAGGCGTACTATCTGGGTCAGGTAAACTGCTGGCTGTTACTTGAGCAGTGTTGAGATAAATACCGCTAGGCAGTACTTTGGCATCAATAATAAGTGATTCTGCATCTCCATTATCAACAGAACCAACACTCCAAATACCTGTAGTACTATTGTATAAACCTGCTGTTGAACTGTAATTTACAAATTGATATCCCGTTGGCAGTAAATCCTTGATCTGAATTCCTGCAGCATTATTTGGACCGTCATTGCGAATGATAAGTTCAAAAGAAATCTGACTTCCTACTACTGGACTTGTATTGCCGGCCATTACATTTTTAGTCAATGATAAATCTGCAGAAGGTCCAATATAGGTAATTTCTGCATTGTCTTCGTCATCTTCGCTTTGATCACCGTCATCGTTATTTGGCGTACTATCAGGATCTGGTAAATCACTGGCAGTTATTTGAGCGACATTTTTATAACTTCCTAATGGATTTACAAATGCACTAAAAGTTAAGTTGGTGTTTGCACCATTTGCTAATGCGATATTTTTCCATTCAAGAGTAGCCGTTGCCACTTGGTAGGTTCCTCCAACTGATACAGATCCAGGAATTAATGTATAACCTACAGGAATAACATCCTGTACAGTTACTCCTGTAGCATTTCCAGGACCTTTATTGATTAAATTTAAAGTAAAGTTTACTTGTTGACCTGCAGCAGCAGATGTTGGCGTAACCGTTTTAGTAAGCTCTAAATCAGCGGATTTTAGTGTAATATTCGCACTTGCCATATCATCTTCAGGAAGACCGTTTCCTGGTGTACTGTCTGGGTCAACTTGACGGGCAGTTTGTACTTCTGCAGTGTTTTTATAATTTGCTGCTGTTGCAACATTAACCTTTGCAGTAATTTGTAACGTAATAGTGTTTCCGTTATTTAAGTTGCCAATATTCCAAATACCGGTAGTACTATTATATTTACCAGAACCATTATCGCTTACATAGGTATAACCCGGAGGAAGCTTATCTAAAACAGTTACCCCTGTGGCATTGTTTGGACCGCTGTTGGTTGCTCTAATCGTAAATATTACATTATCATTTATACTTACAGAAGTTGGTGAAACTGTTTTTTGAAGGGATAAATCGGCAACGTCTATTGAGACAGATACACTATCCTGATCATCTTCAGTTTCTATTTGGTTGTTTGGCGTACTGTCAGGATCAAATTGATCAGATTCTACAATTTCAGCCTTATTTAATGTGCTTCCAACAGTATTAATAGTAGCTTTGAATGTTAAATTTAGTCTTCCTCCGTTAGGAACCGTAAGATTGTACCAAGTCAAAGTATTATCACCTACATTATACTGTCCATTTAAATTTGCAGATCCTGGGACTATTGTAAATCCAGTAGGAATGTAATCTCTTACGGCTACACCAGTTGCAGTTACTGTTCCTCCAAGTGAATTGTTATTAAAAATTTGAATTGTAAAGGTTACTACATCTCCCGCACTACCATGAGTAGGAGACACAGATTTTGTTAGTTCAAGATCTGAAACGGAAAGTATTGTAAGGGTCATAACATCAGAAGAGACAGCACAATTTCCATTACTTACCGTCCATTGAAGTTGATATGTACCTGCAATAGTACCACTAATGGCTGTTGTGGGTGATGTACTGTCAACGAAACCTAAAGTACTTGGTCCTGTTATTTGAGTCCATTCTCCTGTACCTACTGTTGGAGGCAGAGCGTTCATGTTTACGGGAGAGAATTGGGGAACTGTCTGATTTGGTCCAGCGTCTGCAGTTGAAGGCTGGTCGTAAATGGTAACTATAACTGAATCTTCAGAGATACAACCATTACTATTTAATGTTGTCACCGTCCACAAAAATTCATAAGTGCCAGGCTGAAGTCCGAGCATTACAGAATTAGGGTCATTTGGAGCACCAATATTAACAGCAGGTCCCGAGACCTTAGTCCAAGTACCAATACCAGAAGTTACAGGAACTGCCGCCATAGTAGTAGAATCTACATTACATAATTCTTGATCAGGTCCTGCTTCTGCTTTTGAAGGCGGTATATCGTTAAAGGTTATCGAAACTTTATCAACAGAAGGCTGGCATGACGACGGATCTGTAAAAGAACCATTTGTTACTGTCCATGTTAATATGTAAGTTCCTAGAACGGTAATATTTGATAGGGTTGTAGTAGGACTGTTTGGGTTATCGATTACAGCGGTACTTCCAGATGGTACAGTATCAAAAGTCCATGTTCCAATACCTACTGCTGGTGGCACAGCGGCTGTTTTGTATGTAGTTTGACATGCAGCAGTATCATTGGGTCCTGCTTCTGCAGTACTAGGCGGAGCATTCATTTCAATACGAACTATATCAGATAGTGTTCGACAAGAGGCACTTTCAAAAACCCATTCTAAAATATAAAGTCCAGGAACAGTTAAGTTTAAAAGATTACTTTTTGGTGCCGTTGGTGTCTCAATAACAGCAACGCTTCCCGATGGTTGATAAACAAATTTCCATTCAGCTTTTGAAACATCTGGAGGAGGGAGGTTCCCGTCTAAAATTGTTTTGCCAGAAACATCAGCAATACAAAGATTTTGATCAGCTCCTGCATTAGGATCAACGCTTGCACCATTAAAGACATCTATATTTACTTCATCTGTAGATCCAGGACAAACCGGATTGGTAGAAGAAGATGTGGTATAGGTAAAGATATATGTGTTTCCAGGAACTACTGTAGCATTTGCAATATAACTGTTTGGAGGAGATTGTGTAATAACAACATCAGCAATATTTCCAGAGGTATTGGTAAGTGTCCAAGTTCCAGTTGAGTTTTCGTTGCCCATAAGCTGTATACTGGTAACATCACAATATGTTTTATCTGGACCAGCATTGGCAGCAGGAGTAACGGTTACAATCATGTCATCAAATGTTGGCGGACATAAAAACACACTTTTGGCATTAATTGTCCACCTAAATGTATAAGTTCCCTCTATAAGCCCATTGATAACTGTATTCGGATTGGATGGATTTACAATGTTTGGCTGATTTGGTGCACCAGTAACGACAGACCACTGACCCACTTCAAAAAAGCTGTCATAAGCATTTCCTGCCATCGTAACACTGGTAGTATTGCAAACATTTTGATCTGGTCCTGCAGCTGCAATGTGTGGAGGGATTCCAATAGTTAAGTTAATATCATCAAAAGCTTCTCCGCAAATATTTGCATTTACTGTCCATCGAAAAATATAATAGCCGCTAAATGCAAAAGTAAAAACAGCATTAGGATCATGTTGATCGCTGATCGTATAATTACCTGCACCTGATATTCTTGTCCAAGTTCCAACTGCACCAGCGCTGACTGTGGCAGCCATCGTTATTACAGAACCACAAGTTTCTTGATCAGGACCTGCTGAGGAAGCAGGTGGTGTAGCAGCAATGGTTACGTCTACACTGCTTGTGCTTGGTAAACATAATCTTAGTCTATTTGCTATTGCCCAGGTAAAAGTATATGTTCCTTCTCCTGGAACGGTTACCATAGTATTAGGATCATTTATATTGGCAATTATTACTCCTGCAGAAGGCGATACTGACCAAGTTCCAAAATCTTGTACTTCAGGTGTGTTTCCACTTAAGTTAAAGGTGCTGGTTCCATTTGGATAACAACTATCGGGGCCAGCATCAGAACTTGTTGGAGCAATACTATTTGTAGTAAGAATTTGAACATTGTCAGAGACAGAAGAACTACAGGAAGGCCCTGGATGCAAGTAAGATACTGTCCACTTTAACTCATATGTGCCATTTGTGGTTAAAAATCCTGATGCAATAGCGTTAGGGTCATTTATATTAGAAAATGTTATAGTATCAGGTCCAGAAACGTAACTCCAAGTACCTATTTCACCGCTTTCTGCTGGTTTAGCAGCAAGAGGCACATCACTTTTCGTACAAACTACATTATCAGGTCCTGCATCAGTAGTACCTAGTGAGCTTCCAGATACATATATTGTTACAGTCGAAATAGAAAATCCGCAGGTTGCTCCACCGCCTTTTGTTATATATTGAAAAACATAAGTGCCCGGAATAAGTCCGCTTACTTGTGTATCTACAGCAAAGACATCAGCAATTACAGCTTCATTAGGACCGTTTAGCTGGCTCCAAAAATGTAACCCATCGTCAGTAGCAACGCCAGAAAGCATTGTAGTGGTATCCCCGCAAGGCAGACTCACATCAGATCCTGCATTAGAAGGTGTTGGAGCACCTGAAACAAGAATGTTTAAAGTGTCAAAACCATAATCACAGCCTACATTTAATGCTCCGTTTTGACTTCTAATAAATTCAACTGTATAATCTCCCGCAGCTGTGAGGGTTAAAGTAAGTGAGTTACCAACATCTTGTAGTAAAGTTGGAAAAGGACCTAAAGGAGAGCCGGCCGGTCCATCTGTAATTCTATATTGATTTACTCCTGTACCTGTTACAGTAAGCGGAATTGTAAAAACTGTTGCATTGCAGCTTCCTACAATATCATTGCCATTATTGGCAACAATCGTTCTACTTGCACCATTATACTGTACATTATAGTCTTTAGTAAAAACGCAGCCTGTATTAGCATTGGTGAGAGTGTATCTGAAAGTATATGGATCTCCTGAATCAGAAATGTTTTTAACTAATGTTGTAGGATTTGTAGGTGAGATAATTTGGGCACCAGTGTCCCCTGCAATTTGTGTCCATTGAACAGTTTCACCTGCATACAATGGCGTTTGGGCTACTAGTGTAACCTGAGTGATGGTATTGTCACAAAAGTATATATTTTCGGCACCCCCAGGCAATGTTGTTACATCTTGCGTTGCTGGAGGAACAATAATAGTAACGGAAGCATTTCCAGAAGCACAAGGTCCTGTTACGGTCCATCTAAAAGTATAAGTACCTTCAGTTAGATTTGAAATTTGAGTAGTATTTGAAGTAGGATCGTTTATCGTTGGCGTATTTGGTCCGCTTACAAATGTCCATATTCCGCCTTGCCCGTTTAATCCGCATCCGCCATATGTACCGCTTAAATTGGTACTTTGTGTAGTAGTGTAACAATTACTTAATGTTTGATTTGGCCCTGCAGAAATAGGTTTAACACCGCCATAATTAGTCACCGTAATTTGCGAGGTAGTTCTGCAGCGAATTCCGGGAGCAAGTTCTGGACCTTCAATAACCCATTGTAATGTAGTTACCCCGCAGCTTGTTGCAGGCAGATTTATGGTTGAAGTAGGTAAGTTGGGAAAATTAATTACAACCCCTGCATTATTATTGCCTACAATTTCCCAGTAACCATTTTCTCCTGTATTCTGCGGTGTGTTTGCCGTAATAGTTAGTGTTCCTGCACTGTTAGGACAACTTGCTACGTCTCCGCCAGCTTGTGCTCGAGTTATAGGAGCAACATTAACAACTTTATCTTGATAGGTTAAAACACCATCACCGCAGACTGCACTGTATCTAAAAATGTAAGTATTTCCTCCTGTATAACCAGATACTGTAGTACTAGTACTGTTTGGAGAATTGATGACAACCGCAGGACCTGAAATTTGAGACCACAAAACATTACCTATAATTGGCGAAGGCGTGCTTCCTTCTAAAACTAATGCATCAGTTTCACAAATAGTGATATTTAGAACTCCAGCATTTACTGTACAGTTTTGAGCGAATGAATTTATAGTATTAAACAGAACTATAAATAATACTGGAATCAGTTTTTTAAAGTGCTTCTTAATTTGTAAAGATTGTCTCATAGGCTTCGAGATTGCAAAGTGGATACGAACAAGTATAACCACATTAAATTAAAATTTATGCTGTTCGTTAATTTCGAAAAGAATGATTGGTAATTGTAAATAGGGGGTACTCAAATTTATGAAAAGTTAGCTTTAAGATGCCGATTTATATGTTTCAAGTTATAATTTGCAACAAGAAAATTGAATAAAATAAGTTTTTTAAAAAGATTTTTTCAACAAAAACACTCATAATAAACACTGTTTTTGTTTTGTAATTAATTGATATGTTGTGTTTTGATATTTTTACGTTTTTATAATTGTATCTAAGATTGATTTATAACTCAACTTAAGGCCGATATTTATGTAAGCTTTTTTTCTTGAATTAGAAATTGGTTGCAGATTATAATTTGGAACATTATTGTGAAGTATTTACTTAGGCAGACTTTTTATATTATCTAAATTTGAGAATCAATATATTGGCATAAAGTCTTCCGCAGATAATTAAAACGTATTCCCATACAATTTCATTTATAAGTTATAATCTTTAAATTTTAAACTATGAAAAAAAATGCCTTACGAATACTTTTTGCATGTTTGTTCTGCATCGCTTCGATTGGAGTTATCCAAGCACAAACTAAAAAGAAGCCAAATATCATTATGGTAATTTCTGATGATACAGGCTGGGGAGATTTAGGAGTATATGGCGGCGGTGTTGGCCGTGGAATGCCAACTCCAAATTTGGATAGGATGGCTAAGGAAGGCATGCAGTTTTGGTCGTTTTATGGACAACCAAGTTGTACTCCGGGAAGAGCTGCGATGATTACTGGTAGAATTCCAAACAGAAGCGGTATGACAACAGTTGCTTTTCAGGGGCAAGGAGGTGGACTTCCGGCAGCAGAATGGACATTGGCATCTATTTTGAAAAAGGCAAATTATAAAACATACTTTTCTGGAAAATGGCATTTGGGTGAAGCAGATTATGCGATGCCAATTGCGCATGGTTTTGATAAAATGCAAAATGTGGTGTTGTATCACTTAAATGCTTATACGTATTGTTTTCCTTCATGGAATCCTGATATGGCTCCTGAAATTTCTGATTTTATAAAAAAAGCGACTAAAGGTATTCTTGAAGGAGAAGCTGGAAAACCAGCACGTGATATAGGTCCTGTAACAGAAGAAAATATTGCTGAACTGGATATAAATATGGTAGATAATAATCTAAAACAGCTTGATGAATATGGAAAATCAAAAGATCCATTTTTTATGTGTATCAATTTTGCCAAAAACCATCAGCCAAATTTGCCATCAAAACAATTTAAAGGAAAGTCACCAGCTAAAAGTAAATATGGTGATGCCGTTGTAGAAATGGATTATAATGTTGGCCGAATTATGGATAAAATTCGTCAGCTTGGAATTGCAGATAATACCATTGTAATTTATACAGTTGATAATGGTGCATGGCAAGACGTTCATCCAGATTCTGGATATACTCCATTTAGAGGATCAAAAGGAACTGACAGAGAAGGAGGAAGTCGAGTACCAGCGATTGCATGGTGGCCGGGACAAATTGAAGCAGGAAGCCAAAGTCATGACATCGTTGGAGGTTTAGATTTGATGGCTACATTTGCAAGTCTTGCAGGAGTGGAATTGCCAAAGAACGATAAAGAAGGAAAACCTATGGTTTTTGACAGCTACGATATGTCGAATGTTTTATTCAAAAAAGGAAAACCACTTCGTGACAGATGGTTTTACTTTACAGAAAATGAACTTTCACCTGGAGCTGTGCGTATAGGAAAATGGAAAGCAGTCTTTAATACTCGCGGGGATAATGGAGCACAAGCAGGAAGTGATATGCCGGGACAACAATTAGGCTGGAGAGGCGATCAAACTTATGTAGCAACTGTTCCCGCCGTATATGATTTATGGCAGGATCCGCAAGAACGTTACGATCTTTTCATGAACAGTTTTACAGAAAAAACATGGACAATGGTAATTTTTGATCAAGTTACTCTTGAACTTATGAAAACTTATGCAGCCGTTCCTCCAAGACCACAACAAAGCGGATCTTATGGCGGACCAATGGAAATTGGTAAATACAGAACTATTGAGCAGGCAAAACAATTGCTTAATACTAAACAGTTGTCGCTGCCGTCTTTGAGTGTCGATCCAAAAAATTAAATAATACTATCTTACTTTATATTACCAAGCCCGATACAAATCGGGCTTTTTTTATGGAATAAATCAAATGCGTGACAATATGTAAAAAAAGAAAGCCTTTAAAGTTGTGGCTAAAAAGGCTTTTCTCTTCTTCAAAAAATCAATTTAATTGTAGTTTACTTATGTGTTTTTTTTCTATCGATAGAAAGGCTGGTATACAATCCTATTATTACAAAGATTACCCCAAAAAGAGTATACAAAGTAAGCGGTTCATTTACCATAAAATAGGCAATTAGAAAACCAAAAATAGGACATAGAAAAAGCCAGTAAGAAGCTTTTATGGGATTAATTTTTAATAAATACAACCAAAATTGCACTGCTCCAATAGAAACAGCAATGGCCAGCCACGAAGTCGAAAACCAAAAATCACTGTTAAAAACATTTTGATCAGATCGATAGGTGATCCATAATACTGGAATCAGAAACACAGCTCCAATAATGGTTTGCCACCCATTAATGGTAAGAATGTGTAATCCGTTCCAGTTTTGTTTAGAGTAATAAATTGTGCCTAACGAATAAGCAATCATACTAGCAACTAAAATAAGTATGCCGCCGGGAGTTGCAAAACTGCTTTGCAATAAAGGATATGCCGCTAAAAAAACACCAATAAAACAAAGAAACAGACTAAGAATATTTTTAATTTTAATTTTATGAGATAACCAAATCGCCGAGATCAAAACAATAAAAACAGGATTAGTAGCAACAGCCAAACTCCCTAAACCGGCAGATACTTTTTGCATGGCGACAACATATAAGCCTAAATAAAAAGTAATATTAAACAAACCATAAATACTAATTTGAATCCACTCTTTTTTTTGAGGCAGTCGCTTTGCCATTAAAATATGAGAAATAAAAAGCATAATGCTTCCGGCTATTACAAACCTAAAAATTGAAATCACAAAAGGCTGTGCTGCATGAAGACCTATTTTGGTAGCGGTCGATGCCGATGCCCATAAAAAGGCAAATAATATTCCAGCAAAAATGATTTTAAATTCCTTGATTTTAGCAGTAATCGGAAGCAGTTTTTCTTTAACCATTTTATAAAACTGCCGTTGAGGTTTTAGAAAAATTAAGCGTTTCTATATTGGATAAATCAGCATTGAATTGAACAAAACTTGCCGGAAAGCCCGTTTTTATTTTTCCAAATTTCTCTCCTAATCCAATTGCATTTGCAACACGTATTGTTCCCATTTTTACAGCTTCATCTACAGAAATATTCAAATGATTATAAGCATTTTGAACTGCTTCTAACATTGAGATTGTAGCTCCAGCCAAATTACCTTCGTCATTTCTATAGAAGCCATTTTCAAGATGAGCATCAAAATTGTCCCATTTAAAACTTTCTACTTTTCGGCCTAAAAATGTCGCATCACTTATCAAAAAGAATTTATCTTGTTTAAGTTTATATGCTAATCTCGCGGCTGCATAATCGCAATGTGCACCGTCTAAAATAACAGGAGCATAAACATTCTCATTCTCAAAAACAGCACCAACTAATCCAGGTTCGCGATGACCGAATTGAGTCATTGCATTAAACAAATGTGTTACAAGGTTTATGCCTTTTGAAAAATAATGCTGTGCTTCTTTATAACCTATTGTAGAATGCCCTGCTGAAATTGTAATTCCGCTTTCTAAAAGCATATTCAATTGCTCGTCAGTAAAACATTCGGGAGCAATTGTAATAACTTTTATCACATCTTTCCCATATCTAATAATTTCTTCAAGTTCACTATTTGTTGGTTTACGAACCTGATCGATACTGTGCGCGCCGCGTTTTAACGGATTTAGAAACGGACCTTCTAAATGCATTCCAATTACACCATTATTGTGTTTTTTAATGTAATTTCGAGTCGCTTCAATTCCTTGCAGAATGGTTTCGTTAGAAGATGAAATTAAACAAGGCAAAACATGAGTTGTACCATACTTTAAACTTGAATCATAAATATCCTGAATCGTTTCTTCAGTAGGAGTCTGGCTGAAATAAAGTTTTTCACCTCCATTTATCTGAATATCTATAAATCCTGCCGCTATATGCTTTCCTTTTAAATCGAGTTGAGGTATATCGTTTGGAATTTCCTTTTGAACCGAAAGAATAACTCCATTTTCTACAATAATCACTCCGTTATCAATTATTTCCTCACCCGTATGCACAATAGCATTAACAATAGCTTGTTTCATTGTTTTATCTGTAAATTAAACTGCTCAATAAATTATGAATAGTTTCTTATTTCTTTAATTTTCCTTTTTTAGAAGGTTTTTTGTAATTGTCTTTCCCATCTGTAAGCCATTTTAATGAAAAGCTTACAAAAGTATTTTGAGTATAATCATCTTTCTCAAAGAATACCCCAATATCTCCATTTTCAAGTATTGTAAGAGACGAATAAGCAGAGCCGCCGCCGTATATAGTTTTTCCTTCTGTCCATGTTTTTCCTTCATCATAACTAATACGAACCGTTAGATTCATTCTGTCCTTTTCCATTTTAGCATTCGAAAACAGAATTCTATTCTTATCAAAACCATCAGTTTTAGCAGTGTATCGAATAATCTCAGCATTACAGCCTGGATCTATTAATTTAGGTTCTGGTTTAGTACTCCACGTTTTTCCCTCATCTGTAGAAGTATGCACATATCGCATTCCGCCTTTGTTTACTCTTGCATTAACCATCAAGCTTCCATCAGCCAATTCTATAATTTTTGATTCGTCTGCAGGTTTTATAGGTGTATCAATAAAGTACCATGTTTTTCCATGATCATCACTTCCAAAAATATATAAGCCGTTCGTTAAATTTACTAAAGTATGTAATAACTTTCCGTTTTTTGTTTGTATTCCGCGTCCAGAAGTTATAAACTTAAAATCCTTATGCCATTCAGGTTTTGCAATTTGGCTCGTAATATCTTGAGCTTTACTCCAAGTTTTACCATTGTCACTGCTTTTTACAACATGTAGATAATAAACATCTTTTTCCTTATCTAAATCCATAAAATTATAGAACAAAAAGATTTCATTAGTTTGTTTGTCTACAATCATCGAAGGATCTGATGCAGATTGCCCGAAAGGAAAATCGGCCACCTTTTCAATCTCCGACCATGTTTTTCCATTATCCGTGCTTCTGCGAATAACGATATTAATGTCTTTGCTCCATTTTAAATCGCCGCATGAAGGAACACGTTCGTCAATAGCAGCAATTAAATCGCCATTTGGAGCCGTAACTATAGATGGAATTCGAAAACAGGAAACATCCTTAACCATCGATTTATTAAATAAATCCTGGCTGGTGATTATGCCATCTGCAATTTTATAAGTGTCCTTCTGAGCATAAATTATTGTTGCAGAAGTTAATAATAGTAATGTGAAATATTTTTTCATAATTAAAATAAAAATAGATTTTTAGGTTTTATATTTCAGAAACATTCAGTCTAATTCGAATTGTTGTTGCTAATATATCTAAATTATTGGTTTAAAGTTTCATTTAGAAGCTGCAGGCAGTACCATTCTTGACGTGGTAAATGAAAAGGTCCTTTATAAAGATTTCCTTTTGCAGTTTGTGCAACGCTTCCGTCTCGATGCAGATAACCAAACCATTCTCCGTTTTCTTTATCATGAAACTTACTGTAAGAGTAGTCATGAATCATTTTATGCCATTTTGCATATTTTTCATTTCCAGTCATAGTGTAGGCGAGAAGCGTAGCAATAATTACTTCATTATGAGGCCACCAGAATTTCATATCCTGCCAATATTCCTGTACAGGATTGCCATATACATCAAGAAAATACAAAATTCCTCCATGTTCTTTATCCCAGCCGCGTTCCCACATATAATCGAGCATTTTACATCCCAATTCAATTAAATGCGGATCATTATTTCTATATTTTGCTTCATGCAGGATAAACCATGCGCCTTCAATCGCATGTCCCGGATTTAAAGTTCGTCCGTCAATATGATCAATAATAGAACCGTCTGGCGCAACCTGTTCCATCACGCATTCAATATCGTGTTTGACAAAATCATTTTCGATTTCAGCAATCCATTTAGTAATCCATTCATCACATCTTGGATCACCAATTGTTTCTCTTATCTGTTGTGCAGTGTTTATCATAATCATTGGAGAACCAATTCCTTTTGCTGGACGCACATCCGTATATTTTGGTTGTAACAATCCAGGTGTAGTGGCATATTTAATGCATTCTCCAAATAAATGACGTGCTTGTTCAGCAATCTTTTCATCACCGCTGGCTTTTGCGTAAGCACTCATGGCAATAACAGCAAAAGTCTCAGAGAAGTAATAACGGCGTTTGCGGATAGGACTTCCATCGCGCGTTACATGAAAAAACATTCTTCCATCCGTATCAAAACAATGTTTGTTTATAAAATCGATACCCGATTTTGCGCCGTCCAGCCATTCTTGCTTAGGTTCAATTGTATTATAAAGCGTTGAAAGAAGCCAAGCCGTGCGTCCTTGAAACCAAACCGATTTATCATCATCTATTAATTCACCCGTTTGATTTCGCATTAACAAATAACCGCCATGAACAGTGTCAATAGAGCGCGGAAACCAGAAAGGAACTGTATTTTTAAGTAATTGCTTCTGATAAAAATCTTTTAAATCTATCAGGTCTGTTGTTGTATAGCTCATTTTTTAAGTATTTTTTTATACCCATCGATATCGTTAGGCTTTGATTTACTATGTTTTACTATTTGTACTGTATTTTGGATACGTTTTATATATTGTGGGAGATGTATTCTAATTTGTGTTTGAAGAAATTAGTTCTGTTTGAAAAGTCGAGCAAGGCAAATTTTCCTCATTTACCAAATTGGCTTTTGTATAAGGTTTCCAAGCATACAAGACTGTTTTAATCTTTTCGATTTTCGGAATAATAATCTCAACTTGATTATTGACTATTTCAGCTTTACATTCTATTCTATTTCCTTTTTCGGTTACTAATTCAAAACCGATTAATTCCTTTTTATCTGCAGTTTGTAATTGTTTTGCATTTGAAAAAGAAACTAGAATTACATCTCCTTTTTGTATCGCTTTTAAAACAGCTGGACCTTCTGCAATTATGTTTTTTCCATAAGTATATTTTAAGGCAAGAAGAGCCAGTCTGTCTCCAATTTGTTTTTTCCTAATCGGATGCACATTTGTCGAATCGCCAAAATCCATACTCACCGCCATACCGCTGTTTGGAATTTCTTTCTGAACTCTGTTTTGCATATCTCTAAACGAAGGCCAAGACGGGCGATCGATACTTGATAATTGTACATAATAAAAGGGTAGAGAAGCTCCCCAAGCTTTTCGCCAGCTTTGAACCATTACAGGCATTAAATGTTCGTATAACTCAATATTATGTGCATTGCTTTCGCCTTGGTACCACAGAAATCCTTTTATGGGAAATTCTGTAAATTGAGCAACTCCTGCCTCATAGTTGTAACTTGGCGCGTATGGATGGCGTTGTTTTGGGTTTACAGCATTTTTTAAGTTTTCATCAGCTCGTGATCTCACCCAAGGCATTATAAAATCAGATTTTCGCCAGTTAGTTAAAACATCTACAACTTTATCGTCGTGTTCTAAAGTATATCTGTCAATCCAGGATTCTATAGGAGATCCGCCAACAGCAACTTCGATTAAGCCTATTGGTACATTTTCTTCTCTTGTAATATTTTGACCAAAATAAAAGGCAATTGCCGAGAAGTTTTTGGCACTTATAGAATCGCAGACTTTCCATTTTCCGGAGAAGTATTGTAATTGATTGGTTTTTTCTAAAGCAATTGAATCCCAAGCTTTTTCATCTGTTTCTCGAAGAACTTCAAAATTAAAGAGACGTAATGTGGTATTGTTTTGTGCATTTTTAATGACTGAAGTTCCGTTTTCGGCGTTTTTTAGTGGAAACGCCATATTCGATTGCCCTGAGCAGAACCAAATATCTCCAATTAAAATATTCTTTAAAACAATGCTTTTTTTGTCAGATGAAATTTTAATTTGATGTGTTCCGCCAGATTTCATTGCAGGAAAAATGGCTTTCCATTTTCCATATTCATTTGTGGTCACAATTTCTTTTTGATTGTCAAAGAATACTTCGATTTTACTGCCTCCGTTTGCGTTTCCGTAAATTGTAATTGGGTGTTCACGTTGTATTATCATATTATCGCTAAAAACGGGACCAAGTTTTAAACCTCCAAAATTCTGAGAGATATTTTCATAAACAGTCTGCGCTAAGATTGCTGCGCCTTCTTTTGTTGGATGTAAAGCATCTGGAAAAAGATCTGGACGATTGTATAATTTTTCATGAAGATCAATGAGTTTTACATTATTTGCGACGGCAATCTCAGAGATATGTTCCTGAATCTGCCAAAACCAATCTCGTGTTCCCGATTTAAAACGATTGTGTTCGTTAAAAATGGGAGTCATGCGGCAGATGTAAATTTTTACTTTTGGATTTTGTTTTTTTAACGTATCAATAATCCAAGAATAATCAGCATTAAAATCTTCTCTGTAATTCGGCCAGTTTCTAGGATCGGTATCGTTTAAACCTAAATGAATAATGGCGATATCTGGTTTGTAAGCGATAGCTTTGGCACATTCTTCTGTTTTGTAATAAGGTTTACTGCCTTTTTTTAAGAGTGTTGCACCGCTGTTTCCAAAATTTAGAACTTCAAATTTATTACCAAGCAAAATTTGCAGCTGCGACGGATATGATTCTGTTTTTGAATTGGCTAGAAGATATCCAGCTGTCACAGAATCTCCAATGCAGGCAACTTTTACAATATTTTGCTGCGCATTTATTTTAGTGTGAACGAGCACAAAAAAAAGCAAGGCGAGCAAGAGCAAATTTCGATTTAGTATTCTCATTTTCTAACTAAATTTTTAAAACTTAATACATTATAAGCTGGGCAGAGCGCAAGGCTCCGCCCTGACTTATAAAACCAAAAGCCAACTAATTAATTTTCAGGATAAATAAATTAAGGGATAACGTTACGTTTTAGGCATCGACAAAATCATTTACTTTGGGGCGTAAAAAACTGATTTGAGCGATTAATGCAACCAGAACGACACCGGCCATTAAGGAAAAACCATAACCTAAGCTGCCGGTATCGGCTGATTTACCTAACAATGACGTAACCAATGCACCGCAGGCAACTCCTGTCATATTCAAAACACCATAAGCGGTTGCTCTGTGTTTTGAAGAAACAAACTGACAGATAATAGGCATATTATTGGCATCGAACATTCCGTATCCTATACCAAAACATAAAACCGCTCCAACCACATGCCATAAAGAATGTCCAAAACCAATTAGCATTAATGCTGGAATTGTTAAACTTAAACCTATGGCACTGGTATAAACTCTTCCTTTTATATTTTTTTGAACCCATTTGTCAGATAAAATACCTCCAAATAGAACGCCTAATAATGATGAAAATGAAATGGTAATTGTTGCTAAAGGCCCAGCCTGATCCATTGAAATATCTAAGTTGTCCGAGAATAGGGTAGGAAGCCAGTTTTTAGTTGCCCAGCCCGGTAAACTTATAATGGCAAAATAAAACAGAATTACCCAAAACGAAATATTGGTAAATAATAATGCCAGACCTTTGAACAATGAATCTTTTTCATGTGTTTTATTAAACTTAGGGTCAAAAGTTTTAGTTTCGACTTTTTTCTCACTTAATAAAAAAACTAATAGAAATGAATAAACAATACCCACGATACCAAAGTGATGAAAAGTAGTGTGCCAAGAAAATTTAGCGGCAATCGTAGCGCCAAACCCCCCCAATGCTGAACCTACATATAAACCTGTCATATGAATACCAATGGCAAGTGATCTCGTTTTTTGCTGATGAAAATCGGCAATTAAAGATAAACCAGCAGGAATGTATAATGCTTCACTCACACCCATAACAGCTCGCAGCCAATAAATTTGATTATAGGTTGTGGCATAACCCATTGCATATGTTACAGCAGACCAAACAAACAAACTGCCTATAATAAGCCATTTTCTGTTTAACTTATCAGCAATAATTCCTGAAATTGGACTCATTAAAGCATAAATCCAAAGAAAAATAGCCATTAAACGTCCAAAGTTTTCACCAGACACCAATTCTGGAATATCATTTTCCATCGATGGTCTCATAGTGGCAAGCATCTGCCTGTCCATGTAGTTTAGTAAGGCTACAATCCAAAGTAAGGCGACTACTAACCAAGGATAATATTTAGAGTTTTTCATTTCTTTTAATATGGTTTATTTTTTGATTGTGTTTTGGTAAATCTAATAGGTTTTAGGATTGTTACGTTATTTGACATTTCCTATCATAACATCCGGCGTGCGTATTCCGGGTTTGATTTCCCCATTTGATAAAACAATTTTATTGTTCCATAATACTGCCGGTGTGGTTACATGTGCAAGAAAGGGAAGTTCTCCAATTTTTGACCATTTATTTGTTTGTGTGTTGTAAAGTAAAATAGCATTATAAAAGCCTTTATGCGTTGTATTTAATATGTTTTTCTCTGCAATAAGCTTTGATTTTTCTTCCTCAGAAGAAGCTTTTGAAATTTGCGATAAATACGTTTCGATTTTATGAAAAGTAGTTCCGTTATCTCCGCCGGTAATCAAAATGTATTGATTCCCAAATGCGACACCGGCACCCGCAGAAAAATTCGTCGTATTTTTACCATCAGTAATTATGGCTTTACTTTCCCAAGTTTGACTTTTTAAATTGAAAGCCAATGTAGTATTGTGTAAATCACTTATTCCTGATGGCGTTTTTGTTCTTCCGCCAATGATATAAATGTTCGTTTCGTTTTTATCTTTCTGAACTACTGCAACTGAATTCGCTAAAGCAAAAGGCAATTTTGGTAATAATTTCCATTGTGGTTCAGTAGTATTTAAATCAATACTAAAAACCAAATCAGATGATTTTGAAGCTTCGTCTCCACCAATTGCATATACTATATTATTTAAACTAGTAAGGGCAATATTGGTTACAGCAATTGGAAAATCGGGCAGTGATTTTAGTTCTATTTCATTTTGTTTGCCGTTCCATTTTAAAAGATATGCTTTTTTAGAAAGTCCATTTTCATTTTCTCCTCCAACATATACAATTCCAAGACTAGTTGATGTACTTCCTGCATATGCAATAGGTTCTGGCAATGAAATGGAATTTTTCTTATTCCAGTGATATTGATCTTTGCTTTTTTCTAAAACATGAATTTCTTTTGAATACTGTTTTTTTCCTCCTTCCCAAGGCATTTTATCAGGAAAATTTGCTCCGCCAGCCGTAATAAAAACGTCATTATAAACTCCGTTAATCGGACCTGCAAAACCTAGAGACAGACTTCCGTCTTCATTTTGTAATTGCGCGGCTTTTTGCCATTCGACGCTTTTTATAGTTGTTTTTTGCGCAGAACTTATTGTTGTCGACATCATAAAAAAGGTAAAAATTAAAGAAGAAAATACAGTATTCATAAAGGCTTGTTTTAGAAAAACGAACTTAATTATTTTGATTTAAATTCATCAAAATTTAAACCTTCAACATCTTTTTGGAATAACTCAAATTGTGCCGCACTCATATTTTTAACAGGTAATCTAAATTCGCCTAAATTATGCCCAACCAATTTCATATAGGCTTTTCCAACAGAAATTCCGCCGTATTTCCCTAAGAAACGAATCATATCAATAGATTTCTGCTGCAGTTTACGCGCCTTCACCAAATCGTTTGCATTAAAAGCGTCGATTAAATCATTGTACAATGGAGCAGCGTAGTTAAAAGTACTTCCTACAGCACCTTTTGCACCTAAAACTAGAGCAGAAAGCATATTTTCGTCACGTCCCCAAAGCATATCAAACTTTCCATCAGCATAACTCATACAGCTTTGAAAATCCATAAAATCCTCATGTGTATATTTCACGCCCGCAAAGTTTGGCAGTTTTCCGTCTAAAGCTCTAACTAAATCATACATTGCAATATTTACTCCTGTTAATACTGGAATATGATAGTAGTACAAAGGCATATTTGGAACACTTTCTCCAACTTTAATACAAATTTCTGCCAAGGTATCAACGCTTGATGGTTTGAAATAAAATGGTGCAGTTATAGAAACGGCATATAAACCAATTTCATAAGAGTGTTTTGCCAATTCGATGCAGTCCGTAAGCGAAGTTCCGCCAAGAAAAACCATTACTTTAAAATCGGCATCGTGATTCGAGCAATCAGCCCATGCCTTCGCAACAGCTTTCTTTTCTTCAAGCGAAATAGAAACACCTTCTCCAGTTGAACCAATAATGAATGCGCCGGTAACTCCATTTCTTTTTAAGAAAGCGTAATAAGGAGGAATCAAACTTAAATCTAGTTTTCCGCTGCTGTCGAATGGAGTAAAAGGAGCAGCAATAAGTCCTTGTAAATGTTCAATTTTCATGATTGTATTTTTTTATTATTGATGTGTTTTGTTGTAATCAGGCTGTGAACTTTTATGATTCTCAGCCTGATTTTAAACTTGTATTTTAAAATGTTATTTACTTAGAGGGTTTTGAACAATTTTTGGATTGAAATTAATGGTATTCTGAGAGATTGGGAACAGAACTTCTTTACCAGCAGTCATAGATGGCACTAAGCTTGTTTTGTTAAAACGAACCAAATCCCACCATGATTTACCTTCAAAAGCCAATTCTTTTAAACGCTCTTTTAAAATTAGATCATCATTTGCCGTTTGTGAACCGTTTGTGAAAGACGCCGTTGCATCAGCTCTTTTCATAACCAAATTCATTTCTGTTGATGGATCTTGACCTAAAGCGTTTTTAATTTCAGCTTTCATTAATAAAACATCAGCCCAACGGTATATAATAATATCACTTACAAATCGTCTAATTGTGCCATCAACCGTTCCATTATATTTAACCATTCCTGTAACAACAGGAGTTGTACCATTGTATAAAGTTAAATAAGTTGCTGCTTTTCTGGTATCTGAAGCAGCAAAGTTGAATCTTGTAATATCAGGTTGAACTCTCGAGATTCCTGCATTACCAGCTCCAGTTCCTAAGGTTCCAAAAACTGCAGTTGCCTGCGCTGCCGTTAATGGAGCAAAATCACTAGGTCCAACAAACATAAATTGATTCCAGTTATCTGACAATGAAGATGGTAAATCTGCTAGGGAATAACGAACAGCAAAAAGCACTTCGGCATTTCCTTTTTTATCATACGCAAAAACATCTTTAAAGTTAGGCAATAAAGTTGGAGTTCCTGGTATTGCATTCACAGCGGCTAAAGCTGTGTTTAAATCTGCCGTTCCTCCGCCCAATTGTTTCGCTGTCCACAAATAAACATCAGCTTTTAAGGCTTGAACTGAAGGCATTGCTAATTGCGTTGTGTTAATCGCTGTATCAGGAAAATTTGCAATTGCTTTGTCTAGATCTGATTTAATAAATGCAAATGTTTCTTGGATTGTATTACGCGGAATTATGTATTGCGATTGATTTGTATTTTCTGTTGGTTCTGTAACAATTGGAACACCACCCCACGAACGCGCCATAATAAAGTAGCATAAAGCACGCATTGTATACGCTTGTGCAAGGTATCTTTTTTGCTCTTTTGCGGTACTTGGACTAAATTGAATTTGCGGTACATACTTTAAAATCAAATTTGCCTGATGTATTGTAGTGTACAATCCTGCCCAATCTACGTCGATGTTTTGCGGCGTAAGATTGTTATTGTAATAATTGGCTAATGTTAATGGAGATTGAACTCCGCCAGTTATTTCGGCACTTCTTGCACCTCCAAGAAGATAATAGTTTTGCTGTGTTTGGATTCTGAAGTTAACATACATACCGTTTACACCAGCCTTTGCGTCGTCTTCTGTTTTCCAAAAACTATCAGAGGTAATTACACTATCAGAGGTTAGTTCTAATTCATCCTGACACGAGGTGAATAGTGAAAGACCAGCGAATAGTATTGTATATAAAAGAAATTTCTTTTTCATGATTTTAGTATTAAAATTTACAAACTGATATTTAAACCAAGTATAATGTTTCTAGGTACTGGATAAGTACCAGTAGATCCTGCAGCGTTTAAACCTAAACTAGATCCTCCGTCGATACCTTGCACCTCAGGGCTTAATCCTTTATATTTAGTAAAGTAGTATAAGTTGCTTCCTGTTACATACATACGAAGTGATGATAACCTTGCTTTTTCGACTAATGATTTTGGAAAGCTGTAACTGAATGTGATTTCTCTAATACATAAGTAATCTCCACTTTCGTAGTAACGGCTGTTTCCTTGAAACATGTTTGTGTTGTAAGCTGCACCGCTCGCTTCTGATCTGAATAAATTATTTTGATTGGTTTGATCTGCCCAACGGTAACGAGGAACATCTGTAATATCACCTTCTTTTTGCCAAGCTTGTGCACTTTCGGCTAATAAACCATAGTTTCCTTGAAACTGACCTAAGAAACGTGCTCTTGCTTCGTTGTATATTGTAGCTCCTAACGAATAATCTGTTCTTACAGTTAAAGAGAATCCTTTGTAAGCCGCATCAAAATTAAATCCTCCTACAAATGTTGGGAACATATTACCCATGTATTGTCTGTCTCGGCTGTCGATTATACCATTATTATCTGTATCTTCAAATACAGCATCTCCAGCAAATTTTTTACCAGTTGGGTTTCCGCCGTTTGCTGCTGTTTTTGTTACATATGTATCTTGAACTTTTAAGTTATAAGCATCGGCTTCTGCTTGATTCGAAAGAATATATAATTGTTTGTGTGCATAGAAATCTCCAATTTTTTGACCTTCCTGTAATCCGCCTACATATTTATAAGTACCGCTTTTTACATCGTAAATTTCAGTTCCGCCAATTCTGTTGTTTGTGTTTCCATTAAATGGAAGCTTTTCAACCGTATTGGTGTTGTGCGAAACGTTTGCTCCAACATTGATTTTCCAATCGTTTTGATTATAAACATTTGCTTGTACTTCAAGCTCAAAACCTTTACTTCTTAATCCTCCTAAATTGGTTAAAACGGTAGAGAAACCACTGTTTGAAGGTAAAGTCAAATTCGTTAATAAATCAGAAGTTAACTTGTTGTAGAAATCTCCAATAATTCTAATCTTATCATTATTAAACCCGATATCAAAACCACCATTAATTGTTTCAGATTGTTCCCATTTTAAACCTGGATTTGCAATTTGAGAATTAATGATTGCCGATTGTCCGTTGTAACTGTTGGCTATACCATTTGTAGAACCAGCATATAATCCGCCAGCCTGAAAATCGCCTAAAGTTCCTAAGTTACCATTTACACCGTAACTCCCACGAAGTTTAAGAGATGAAAAGAATTTAGGCATTACTTTTGTCCAAAACTTTTCTTCCTGCATATTCCATCCAGCAGAGATTCCTGGGAAAAATCCATATCTATTGTCTGGTCCTAAACTTGATGAACCATCATAACGGAAAGAAGCTGTTGCAAAATATCTGTTTTTATAGTCATAATTTAAACGTCCAAATACACTGTTTAAAACTAATTTTGTGTTGTTGCTGTAAACTGAAACTGGAACAGGAGACGAGTCTAAAGTTTGTGCTAAGTCAGAAGGACTTCCTTTTCCTGAAGCATTAAAAGCTTTAATTGTTCGATCGTATTTTGAAGCTCCCAATTTTGCATCAAAATCACCAATCGCATCCCATCCTTTTTTATAAGCAAAAACTCCTTCGTATTGTACTTGATAGATTTGATTGCTTAATCGAGTTGCAGTACGTGTATTGTCTACCAATCCGCTGCTTCCGCTTAAAAATGCTTGTTGAAAAGTATTGTCGTTTTCGTTTTCACTGTAAAGAGACATAGAAGGAGTGAAGGTAAAGTCTGTCGCCAGTTTTAATTCACCATCTACACTCATTTGCAGTTTATTGTTTTCGTTGATTCCTTTTACTTTACCCATTTGATATAATGGATTTCCGTTGATATTATTTTGCCCCGGAGCCAATGAACCATCTTCTAAATACATTTTTGTTGTAGGTGAGTTTCCTAAATATCTGTTGAAAACAACACTATTGGCAACAACTTGATTATTACTCGATTTAGAAAATAACACACGTCCGTTTAAAGTAAAATTATCAGCAACTTTTAATGATGCATTCAATTTACTTGTAAATCTTTGATAACCTGTAAAAATGGTAATTCCATCGCCTTTTAAGTAACCAAGGCTCAAATCAAAAACACCGGTATCAGTACCTCCGCTGAAACCAAGATTATGATTTTGCGTTACAGCACTTTGAAACAAAACGTCGTTCCAATCTGTGCTTTTGTAGATAATAGTATTACTTGGATTTAATGGATCTGCAATTTCCTGCCAGCCTTTTGCTTGCAATTGACTAACGGTATCGGCAGATAAATTAGATTTTAGTAAGGTTGCAAAAGGAGTATTACTCTGCAAATTATTTCCAGTTCCTGCAGGCGTAGCACCTGTTAACTGTCCTAATCGCGCAATACCTGTAGTTGTCGAAAGTCCTGCAAGTTCTGCAGCATTATATAAACCTTGACGTTGAAATTTAATATAATCTCCGCCATCCATAAAATCATATTTTTTTGCAATATGGCTGACTTGTGTAGAGGCATTATATGTAACTTTTAATTTGCCTGCTTTTCCTGTAGTAGTAGTAATGATAATTACACCATTTGAAGCTCTTGCACCGTAAATAGAGGTAGCAGCGGCATCTTTTAAAACTTGAAGCGAGGCTATATCTGCTGAATTTATATCGTCAATCTGCGTACGAATTACACCATCAACAATATACAAAGGTGTTGCTCCAGAAGGGTTGTCGATAGATGTACCTCCTCGGACTATCACATTAGATGCTTTTCCGGGTTGACCAGATGAAGTTTTAACCACCAAACCTGTTACACTTCCTTGCAAAGACTGGGTTACGTTTGAGTAAGGAACATTTTCTAAAACTTTTTTGTCTAGTTTAGAAACTGCAGTACTCAAAGTTCTTCTGTTCTGAGAACCATATCCTACAACAATTACCTCATTCATCTGTTGTCCAATTTCTTTCAAAACAATGTTGAGAGAACCTCCTGTTATTGTTACTTCCTGATCTTGTAAACCTATATAGGTAACAATTAAAGTGGTAGCATTATCTGGAACTTCAAAAGCAAAGTTTCCGTCAAAATCTGTTTGTGTACTTACATTAGTTCCTTTGGCAACGATATTTACACCCGGCAGTGATTCTCCTTTTTCGTTGGTCACTTTTCCGGTTACTTTCTTTTGAATAGGGTTGTTCTTTTTTACATTTTTATCTGTAAAAACAATACTTCTTTCCGTTTTTGCAGCAGCTAACTGCATAGTAAAAACTAAAAGTAACGTCGACGTTAATTTAATAACTTTTACGTGTTTAGGAGTAAACCTGCAATTTTTAGGTTTACTTTTAGGCAATAATTTCATACTTTTGTAATGGTTAGGTTAATAATAACTTGGTTAAAGGTCTATGTGTTTATTCTCCAATCATTGTTCCTAAATGGAACTTGGCCAGCTATGTTTCCAGCATTAGCTGGCTTTTTTATGATTAGAAATTAAACAGGGTATGCAATTGGTTCTATTGATAATTCTCTATGATCTTTAATTCTATTGTTATTGTATATAAAATTTGTATTCTCCTTTTTCTCCTTCCTGTGTTTATTTTTTAAGAGGATTTGATTAACCTCTAGTTAGATGACTTATAAATGTGTGCCGCTTCGTAATAATAAGTCATTATTCATTTTTTAAGTTATTATGGATTGATTAAATTTTAACAGCTTAACCAAGGTTATGATAACTTTACGAATAAATTATTTTATTATTACGAAGTAAAGATATAAAATATTTTAATATAATAACTTTAGTTATTAAAATATTTTAATAATTAACAAAAGAATCTCTAAATTAGTTGTTGATCAGAGGAAATAACATCTTTTCTTTTATAACGCAGCAGGCACCAATAACGCCCGCACGACGGCCTAAAGTAGATTTTTTAAGCTTCATATCACGGTTGACTAAACCAAGTGAGTATTTTTTTAATGCAGATTGAATCGGTAATAATGAATAGTCTCCTAACTGTGCGAAATCTCCTCCAACTACAAGTAAGTCAGGATTGAAGATGTTAAGTAAAATAGATAAATAACGACCCATTTTTTCGCTTTGCTGTGTTACAAGATCAACACAAAGAGTGTCTTCTAGATTTACAGCGCCTTTTATAATAGCGTGATGCTGAAGTTCTGATGAAGAATCGTCTAGAATTACCTTAGATTGTTTGCCTTCTTTTACGGCTTCTTTAAACTGGTTTACAAGTGACCAGCCCGATATTTCTGTTTCTAAACAACCCAGTTTTCCGCATTTGCACATGATTTCATTATTAAAAATGGTACTATGTCCAAACTCGCCTGAATAGCCTGATTTACCGTAATAAAGTTTTCCATCGGTAATCATCCCAATAGCAACTCCCCAGCTGTAGTTTACAAAAATTATGTTTTGCTCATCGTCGACAACTCCTTCACAATATTCACCAAAGGCCATTGCTCGAGTATCATTTTCTAGATGAACAGGAAGATCTAATTGCTCAGAGATTATTTCGGTTAAAGGTCTATTTTCGCTAAAGAAGTAGTTATAACTAAAACCTTCCATTGAGTTAATTCGTCCCGAAAAGTTGATGCAGACTCCTACAATCAATTTTTTCTCAACAGAGCTGTCTTCTATAAAAGAGTTGATTAAGTTACAGAAATTTAGTAAAGATTCTTGAGTGTTTTCTAACGCAAATGAAGTTCCAAGTTCGATGCTTACTAATTCATTTTTAATGTTTTGAAGACCTATAGACATGCTTGTCAATCCTACTTCGACACCAAGAAAATAAGCACAAGTTGGATTAATACTGAACAAAGAAGGTCTTCTGCCGCCGCTATTTGTAATTTTTCCCATATCAACAACATAACCTTCAGCCAGAAGTTCGTTAACAGCTTTAGTTACCGTAGGAACGCTCGATTGTATTTCAGCACTTAATTCTGCAATGGTTGCATTTCCGCCAGTAAGCAAACGTTTAGTGATAAATTGTCTTAACATATGCCACTTTTGTTCTGACAGACTTTTGTCTTTACTATTGTCTAATAAATCTTTTAAACTCATTGCTTTGTGTTTTTATGGGTTAACACAAATTTAATTTATTTTTTAAATTAGAATTAAAAAACAGTAAACAATATTAAATATTTTTAAAATAGTGTTTGGGTATTTTAAATTTCTGGCTTTTTTTAGTAAAATAGGAAGAACTCATAAGATGATGTTTTCAAATTCTCAATTAATTTGTAAATTTATAGAATGCGGTGTTATGGTGGTTGTTTCTGAATTTTGTTTCTAATAAATTAAAAGAATCAGCTGCAAAAAGAAGCTAATAAAAATGAAAGCTATAATTATAAAAAGGGTTTATGATAATAAAACAAGTGATGGAACGTACCGAATACTTGTTGACCGATTATGGCCGCGCGGACTTAGT
This sequence comes from Flavobacterium oncorhynchi, assembly GCF_002217355.1. Classification (GTDB taxonomy): domain Bacteria; phylum Bacteroidota; class Bacteroidia; order Flavobacteriales; family Flavobacteriaceae; genus Flavobacterium; species Flavobacterium oncorhynchi. The sequence goes on from NZ_MUHA01000021.1 coordinate 161,657, forward strand.
AAAACAGATTTAAGTTTTGATGAATGGGATAAAGAAATTACACCATCGACAGAACTGCGTAAATGGTTTGCTCATAAAGAGGAGCGTTACGCCGAATTTACTAAACGTTACATTCAAGAATTGAGTTTAAAAAGTGAAGAAATCGCACGTTTAAGAAATATGGCAGAAAAGAAATCTTTGACATTATTATATGCCGCAAAAGATCCTATAATAAATCATGCAGTAATTTTGAGAGATTTTTTGCTCAACAATAAATAACCTGAGTTTTGATTACAGATAGAAAGAATATTTGCTTTACTGTTATATACAACGGTACAATTCGTACAATTGAAACTTATGTACACGAATATCCCAGTTTGATGTTTTTGCTTCGAGATAAACTCTTTTTGGATGATTTTGGCGAATGCGGCGGCGTTGGCAGATGTGCCACTTGCGTTATCAAGTTAAATGATATTAAAGAAAATGCGTTAAAAAAAGATCGAAACGAACCAGCGACATTATCTAAACTAGGATATACGGCTGAGAATGTACGGCTTTCTTGTCAATTGTATGTTACAACTGATTTAGAAGATTCGCAGATTGAAATTGTGGAAATGTAGTTTGTAAAAGTTAGTTAGCAGAATTTAAAATTCTTTGTTTTACATGATCCATGTACGATCTGCCAATTACATATCTTAAACCTTCAATTTCTACGCTGTTTCCTTCAACTGCGTCGATCTTATCAATGGCAACAGTATACGATCTATGTATTCTTAAAAAATTTCTTTCCGGCAGTAAATCGGTAAAGTCGGATAAGGTGCTGTGTATGATGTATTTACCTGTTAAGGTGCTTATTTTTAGATAATCTTTCAAGCTTTCGATAACCAAAATCTCATTCAGGAAAATCTTCTTCATTCTTTTCTTATCTATTTTGATAAAAATAAAAGGATTTTCAGCAGAATTTTCAGGAGTAGGATTGGATTTACTTTCCAGTCTTTTACTGATTTTGTTCAAGGCCTTCATTAGCCTTGGAAACTCGACAGGTTTCACTAAGAAATCCAAAACATCAAGTTCATAAGTTTCTATTGCAAATTGACTGTACGCACTAGTAATAATAAGTAAAGGCGGATCTTCCAGGCTTTTTATAAAATTAATACCATCAAGAACAGGCATATTAATGTCTAGAAAAATGACATCAACTTTATTGTTTTTTACAAAATTCAAACCTTCTATTGGATTACTAAAAGTATTTATAACCTCAAAATTTTCAAGCGGTTCTAAATAATTTTTAATAACATTAATAGCCAATGGCTCGTCATCTATAATCAAACAATTTATTTTCATTTCTCTATTATTACTTTTTAAGCAAAATAATCCAGCGTATAAAATTTAGTATAAGAAAAGTCGTTCTAAGTGACTTTAATTACAAGCTTTACGACAAAAATATTCTTTTTCTTTTTAAATGAAAGGTTATACTCGTTTTTATTATAACCCAGTTCTAACCTTTTTTTTACATTCTCGATACCTATACCGCTTGATACATTAAAATTGTCTTCAAGATCAGTAGTTTCGGGTTGTGGGTTCGAAACTGTAAAGTGCAGAAAATTGCCTTTTACCTTAAATTTTATATCAATTACAACTTTCCCCGTGTTTTTGTTTACACCGTGTTTAAAAGCATTTTCTATAAAAGTCAATAATATAATAGGAGCAATCTCTTTGTCGTGAATATCTCCCGAAACAGACATGTTTATAATCAATCGATCGTCGTTTCTAATTCGCTCGAGATCAAGATAATTCTGAATACATAATATTTCATTTTCCAGCGATTGTCTGGTGCTTTTTGTGTCATACAACATATAACGCATTAACTCTGAAAGCTTAAGTACAATTTTTGGTGCTTTGTTTGACTTTTCGACAGACAGCGAATAAATATTATTAAGTGTATTAAAGAGAAAATGCGGCGATATTTGAGATTTCAAAAACAATAATTCTGTTTCTAATTGTGATTTTTCAAGATCAGTTACGCGTTTTTGCTCCTTCATGAAATCTAATGTAATCTTAATAGCCGTAACAAAAGTGATGACATATAATTCGCCAATCATCATATCAATCGTGTAATTGAGCGAAAGTTTGTCGATAGTTTCTGGTCCTTCCGGCCAAACATCATGATTTATTAATAAATAAGTAAGATTGAATTTTATAATAACCATTATAAATATCGAAGACAAAACCGCAAGTATATATAAAAGGTATTTTTTTCGGTAAACTAAATAAGGCATGAAGACAAGAATATTCAAGTAACATAAGGTCATATGAATAGGAAATCCTAGTAAATTAGTCTTGAAAGAGTAGCCGTAATCATTAAAATAAATTCCCCAGCGAAAAGTATTAAACAAGAAATAAGTAAGCCAAAAAAGGATATGATATTGTAATGGTATTCGATATAATTTGCTCGTGCTGAAATTCATAATTCAAAGTATGTTTTGAGACCTTTTTTGATGTTTGTCTTCGTTTAGATGTCGTTTGTCTAAAATAATTTAAGTAAAATTTAATTTTGCATAAATTTAAAGTTAAATTATTATTTTTTTTAATGAATGGCCTTACTTGTAAGTTTTGTTTGTAATTCTAAAAGTAAGCTGTAAAATAAAGCAAATTAAAAATAATAGTCAACAAGCTTTCTTTGTTCAACAAACAGTAATTAGTGATTTGAGAAAATTTTTATTTAAAACCGCTGGAAAAAAACTTGCTTTTGCAACAAAGAAAAACACTCAACATTATAAAATATTAAGTCATGCTTACAAAAGATCAGTACCGTGTTATTACCAAGTTTTTCTTAAAGATTCTAAAATCTATGTAGGAGTAACATCTTCAAAACCTGAGACTTTACATTGCAGTCCATGTCATAAAAGTCGAAATAATAGATCAATGTTATTGGTCTAAAATTGTCACGAATAAAAACGGAATACCAACATAAATTTAACTAACCCCTAAAAACAATATAATAATTAATGAATATCATTGACATAGCAATCATCATAGCATACATTGTGCTATCAGTAGGAATAGGAATCTGGATTTCCAGAAAAGCTTCAAAAGGTTTAGATGATTATTTCCTTGGCGGAAAAACAATCAAATGGTATTTTTTAGGTTTAAGTAACGGATCAGGAATGTTTGATGTTTCAGGAACTTCCTGGATGATTGGAGTACTGTTTTTATACGGTGTAAAAAGTTTTATGTTTATGTGGCTTTGGCCCATTTGGAATCAGATTTTTGTAATGATGTTTCTCGCCGTTTGGATACGAAGGTCAAAAGTAATGACGGGTTCTGAATGGATTTTAACTCGTTTTGGAAACGATAAAGCTGGAAAAGCATCTCATATTATTGTCGCTATTTTTGCGATTATTTCTACAATAGGTTTTATTGCCTACTTTTTTGAAGGAATTGGGAAATTTATAACCATTATTCTTCCTTGGGATTTAACGCTTCATTCTGGCGATTTAATTCTATTAACCTCAGAGCGTTCTTATGCTTTAATAATCATATTTTTAACTACAATTTATACGGTAAAAGGCGGGATGTTCTCTGTAGTTGCAACTGAAGTTGTGCAATATTTAATTATGATTATTGCCAGCGTTTTAATTGCAGGTTATGCTTTTGTAAATTACACAGATATTCAAATAAACTCAGTAATTACTGAAGAATGGAAAAACGTCTTCTTTGGATGGCAGTTTGAAACGCAGTGGAGTGAAAAGTTCCAAACCTTCAATAATTTAATTGATTCTGAGGGTTATAAAATGTTTGGCGCTTTTATCGGAATGACATTGTTTAAAGGTTTCTTTGCCAGTGTTGCAGGACCAACGCCAAGCTACGATTTACAAAGAATTTTGTCTACAAAATCAGTAAAAGAAGCTGCTTATATGAGTGGTTTTACCAACTTAATTTTGTTCATTCCAAGATATTTATTAATTACAGGAATTGTTGTAATTGCCTTGATAAATTTAGCGCCGGAATTAAATGCTAATTTAAATTTAACGGGAGCCGATTTAGAATTATTAATGCCAAAAGTGGTCAATTTATATCTTCCAGTAGGTATTAAAGGACTTTTATTAGCTGGTTTATTAGCCGCTTTTATGTCTGGGTTCTCTGCTTTTGTAAATGCGGGACCAGCTTACATTGTAAATGATATTTACAAAAAGTACTTCAAGCCGGTTGCATCAAATGCACACTATATAAAAGTAAGCCAGATATCTTCATTCGTAGTTGTTGGTTTGGGAGTTTTTATGGGATTCTTCGCAGAATCGATTAATTCTTTAACCTTATGGATTACAAGTGCTTTATACGGCGGTTATGTAGCAGCGAATTTCCTAAAATGGATTTGGTGGCGTTTTAACGGCTGGGGATATTTCTGGGGAATGTTTGCAGGTTTAATCGTAGCTTCTTTACAATTTGTTTTAGGACAATATAAAGGAACATTTGCAGAAGGAACATTTTTGTATGATTTATCACAAGTGCAGGCGATTTACTTGTTTCCAGCAATATTTGGATTCTCAATTTTAGGCTGTCTTTTAGGAACGTTTTTAAGCAAACCTACAGATATGGAAGTTTTAAGATCTTTCTATACAAATGTTAGACCTTGGGGATGGTGGGGACCAGTTTATAAAACATTAAAAGCAGAAGATCAAAAATTCGAAAAGAACAACGATTTCTGGAAAGATATGCTAAATTGTGTAATCGGAATTGTGTGGCAGTCAAGCATGATTTTACTTCCAATTTATTTTGTTATCAGAGATTATCCAAAAGCGTTTGCAGCGTTACTGGTATTTTTAGTAACAATGATAATTTTAAAATTCACTTGGCTTGATAAAGTTCGAAAAATAACGGATTAGAAAAAAGTAAACACGGTAGAAACATAGATTTTTATAATTAGAAAAGAAGAATTACAAAAGAAAGGTTCCACACATATAGCTGCATCTTTTGAACTAACCAAAACCACTTTTTAGATTTTAAAAACTATGTTTCTATGTGTTTAAGAAATAGAAAGCTTTGATAAAGTCTTTACAACAAACAACAGAAAAAAAACAATAAACAAAAAATATAAAAATGAGCACTATTCCTTGGCAAGACAGACCCGAAAACAGCAATGATGTAATGTGGAGATACACTGAAAATCCTATTATTGAAAGATATGCTATACCATCATCAAACAGTATTTTTAACAGTGCTGTAGTTCCTTTTGGAGATGGGTTTGCGGGAGTTTTCCGTTGTGATAATAAAGCAGTTCAAATGAACATTTTTGCCGGTTTTAGTAAAAACGGAATCGATTGGGAAATTAATCATGAACCAATCGAAATGAAAGCAGGTAATACAGATATGATCGAATCTGCTTACAAATATGACCCACGTGTTGTTTTTATCGAAGATCGTTACTGGATTACTTGGTGTAATGGTTACAACGGGCCAACGATTGGTATTGGATATACATTTGATTTTAAAGAGTTTTTTCAATGTGAAAATGCCTATTTGCCATTCAACAGAAATGGTGTTTTGTTCCCGCAAAAAATCAATGGAAAATATGCTATGTTAAGTCGTCCAAGTGATAACGGACATACACCTTTTGGAGATATTTGGATTAGTTACAGCCCAGATATGAAATACTGGGGAGAACACCGTTTGGTCATGAAACCAACTCCTTTTGAAAATAGTGCTTGGCAGTGTACCAAAATTGGAGCAGGACCAATTCCAATTCTTACAAACGAAGGCTGGTTAATGATCTACCACGGAGTTATTAATACTTGCAACGGTTTCCGTTATGCAATGGGTTCAGCACTTTTAGATGTTGATTCTCCAGACAAAGTAAAATACAGAACACAGCCTTATTTATTAGGACCTGCAGAACTTTATGAAATGGTTGGAGATGTACCAAACGTAGTTTTCCCATGTGCTGCTTTGCATGATACAGAAGAAGATAAATTAGCCGTTTATTACGGTGCAGCTGATACAGTAGTTGCCATTGCATTTGGTAAATTAAGTGAAGTAGTGCAGTTTACAAAAGATAACAGTTTATAAAAAAGAGATGGTTTTAAAACTTAAATGGCTTGCTGTTGCTTTAGGCTTGATTTCGATAACTGGATATTCACAGTCAAAGAAACCGGTTATTCCTAAAACGTATGTTGCGGCAAAAACAACGAAACCAATCGTAATTGACGGAGACGAGTCTGATGCTTCGTGGAGTAAAGCAAATTGGACAGATCTTTTTGAAGATATTGAAAATGGTGTAAAACCAAAGTATGCAACCAAAGTAAAAATGCTTTGGGATGAAACCAATTTCTATATATTAGCAAAAATGGAAGAACCGCACGTTTGGGCAAATTTAAAACAACGCGATACCATTATTTTTTACAACAATGATTTTGAAGTTTTTGTTGATCCAGACAGTGATACCTTTAACTATTACGAATTAGAAATAAACGCTTTAAATACTGCTTGGGATTTGTTCCTGACAAAACCATATAGAGAAAGCGATATTGTCGTGGCAAACGATTGGAATATTCCAGGTTTAAAATCAGCAGTAAAAGTTAACGGAACACTTAATAATCCAAACGATACAGATGAAGGCTGGGTTTTAGAAATGGCCATTCCGTGGGCAGCTTACAAAACCACATTCTTTGATCAAAATGTTCCAGCAGATAAATTTTGGAGAGTCAATTTTTCGAGAGTCAACTGGCAGCACAGCATTAAAAATGGAACTTACGAGCGAAAGAAAGATGCCGAAGGAAAATTTTTGCCTGAGTACAACTGGGTTTGGTCGCCAATGGGTGTAATCAACATGCATGAGCCAGAAAAATGGGGTTATGTTTATTTCTCCTCTAAAGAAGGAAAAGATACCTTTACAATTCCGCAAGACGAAAAAGTAAGATGGGAATTGTATACACTATACCGCGCTCAAAAAGGATACTTTGAAAAACATAAAACTTGGGCAAAGTCTATTGCAGATCTTACCGCAAAAAGCATTAGTGTTGATGGTAAAATTTTAAAACCAACAATAGAAAATCACTCATCAGGATATAATATTTTAGTAAAAAGTCCATTCAGCAATACAACATTTGTAATAAGGCAGGATGGAAAAATAATCACAAAATAAACCACTATGAAACTACCAAAACTATTACTTTTTTTATTAGCATTTAGTATTTTTTCATGTACTAAAAAAGAAGAACAAACCACTTTTAAATTTGGAGTATGGACAACAGCCGATGCCAAAAAATCGGATGCAGATTATACAAAAGAATTTAAAAAATACAAAGATGGAGGAATTGATGAAGTGCTTATAAACACTTCGACAGATCCAAAACTTTTAAGCCGCTTAGTGCCTTTGGCAGCAAAAGAAGGTTTAAAAGTACATGCTTGGATTATGGCAATGAACAGACCTGGAGACTCAATTGCATTGCAGCATCCAGAATGGTATCAAGTAAGTAAAGAAGGTAAATCATGCTTTGATACACGCCCTTATGTAGATTACTACCAATGGTTATGTCCAACTAGAAAAGAATCTAGAGAGCATGTTTTAAAATTAGTTGAAGAATTAGCAAAAGTGGAAGGAATCGAAAGTGTTCACTTAGATTATATTCGTTTCCCAGACATCTTTTTACCAATTAGTTTATTGCCAAAATACAACTTAGTTCAAGATGTAGAATTACCGCAATTTGATTTCTGTTATTGTGATGAATGTGTGAAAGCATTCGAAAAAATCCATCACAAAAATCCAAAAGAAAGCCACAATACTTCAATAGATATGGAGTGGAAAAACTTTAGATTAAATGCTATTCAAGCTGTAGTAAATGATGCTTATGATATTGTTCATAAACACAATAAAAACCTAACTGCAGCAGTATTTCCTTATCCAGAAATGGCGGATCATATGGTGCGTCAGCGTTGGGACAAATGGAATATTGACCAAGTGTATCCAATGATTTACAACAGTTTTTACGATGAAGAAATTGACTGGGTTGGTTATGCTACAAAACAAGGTGTTGCTGATTTAAAAGATAAAAAAACAAAAATCAACACAGGAATTTATGTTCCAGGCTTAAAGACAGATAAAGAGCTGAAAGAAGCAATTTTATATGCAAAAGAAAATGGAGCAGTTGGAGTTTCTTTCTTTGATGGAAATGCTTTGTCTGAAAGTAATTTTAAAACAATTAAAGAAACAAAAGCAAGTTTAAAATAAGAAAAACTTTATTTAGAACAAAAGCATAGTATCGTTACAAATTACTTCAATAATAGCTGCGAGCGTATACCAAACGTTTTGGCAGAATAATAAAATAAAGGAATATAATAGGGAGCCCATAAATGCTTCCTATTGTGTTTTTTAAGAATGTTGCAATGACACAGAAAAATGCATAGCGTTTTCTAAAAAAGAGTATCTTTTGAAGGATAAAAAAATACATCAGTTTAAAATCATATCCTATTTAAAATAATAATTATGAGAACATTAAAACCCTTATTCACCTTACTATTTTTAGCCGTTTTAAGTTCGGGTTACAGTCAAAAAGTTTTTACAGAAAAAGACATTCTAATCATTCCAAAACCCAATCAGCTGGTTTTACAAACGGGATCATTTGAGTTTTCTAAGAATACCGTATTTGTTGCCGCAACAGATTTTCAAAAAGACATTTCGAACGCTTTAATAAATAAATTTGGAGCTGCAGCAGGCTGGCGCCCAATTATTGGAACAAAAGCGCCAAAGAATAATTACATACAGTTTAAAGTTGATTCAAATCTTCACAACGAAGCCTACAAATTAGAAATCAATAACAATACAATTACTATTACAGCAAAAGGTAATGCAGGTTTTATCTACGGATTAGAAACCATTAGACAATTGCTTCCAACAGCGATCGAAAGTAAAAACGCTGTCAACCTTGCAAAATGGGAAATTCCGAATGTAACGATTACGGATGAACCTCGTTTTCAATGGAGAGGTTTAATGTTGGATTTATCACGTCATTTCTTTGATAAAAATTATATTTTGGCAACAATCGATCGTTTGGCAATGCACAAAATGAACGTTTTGCATTTGCATTTAGTAGACGATCAAGGCTGGAGAATCGAAATTAAAAAATACCCAAAACTAACAGAAGTTGGTGCATGGAGAGTCGATCAGGAAAATTTAGCATGGAATGCAAGATTGCTTACAAACCCTGATCAAAAAGGTACTTACGGCGGATTTTTAACACAAGAAGAATTAAAAGAAATCGTAAAATATGCTGCAACAAAAAATGTAGAAGTTGTTCCTGAAATCGAAATGCCGGCACATGTAAGCAGTGCAATTGCTGCGTATCCAGAATTAGCGTGTTTTGATCAGCGCATTGGAGTGCCGTCTGGCGGATTATGGCCGATAACGGATATTTACTGTGCAGGAAAAGAATCTACATTTGAGTTTCTTCAGAATGTAATTGATGAAGTAATTACAATATTCCCTTCAAAATATATTCATATCGGTGGTGATGAAGCAACAAAAACAAATTGGGAAAAATGCCCGCATTGCCAGAAAAGAATGAAAGAACACGGCTTAAAAAATGTTCATGAACTGCAAAGTTATTTTGTAAAAAGAATGGAGAAATACATCAATTCTAAAGGCAAGAAACTTATTGGCTGGGATGAAATCTTAGAAGGCGGATTAGCTCCAGAAGCTACCGTAATGAGCTGGAGAGGAACAAAAGGAGGAACAGAAGCAGCACAGCAAGGTCATGATGTTATTATGACTCCAGAATCTCCTTGTTATTTTAATTTTTACCAAGGACCTCAAAATGAGGAACCATTAGCTTTTGATGCTTACAATCCTTTAAATAAAGTTTATGAGTTTGATCCAGTAGTAACTGGAATGACACCGCAAGAAGCAGCACATGTTTTGGGCGGACAAGCTAATTTATGGGCAGAATTCCTTTCGGCGCCAAAAGATTCGGAGTATATGATTTTTCCAAGATTAGCGGCTTTATCCGAAGTTTTATGGAGCTATAAAGAAAGCCGTAATTGGAATGACTTTACAACCAGACTAGCACCATTATTAAAGCGCTACGATTATTTGGGAATCAATTATGCAAAAAGTGCTTATTTAGTTACAGCAGTTTCAAGTGCAGATATAGCTAAGAAACAAATTAATGTGAGTTTGAAAAATGAATTTCCAAATCCAGATATTCGATATGTATTAGGGGATAAAACTTTGGATATGAACGCTCTGAAATATACAAATCCAATTCAGTTTAATCAAACTACAGTTTTAAAAGCTTCTTTGTTTCAAAACGAAAAACCAGTTGGAAAAACGTTTACAGACACTATTGTATTTCACAAAGCAGTGGCGCATAAAGTCAATTACTTAACACCATTTAACAATAGTTACAAAGGCGACGGTCCATTTACGATGGTAAATACAATTCGTGGATCTAAGAACTTTCATGACGGACAATGGCAGGCTTGGCTGGTTAACGACATGGAACTTGTTATTGATCTTGAAAAACAAGAAAGTGTAAAAGAAGTAATTGTTGGAACTTTAGAAAGTCAAGGTGCGGGCATATTTTTCCCGATACAAGTAAAAGTTTTAGTTTCAAATGACGGTATCAAATACAAAGAAGTCGGCAAAATATCACGCCCATATGCATCTAACCCAACTTCAGAGTTAAAAGATTTTAAAATCAATTTTGAAAAAACGAATGTTCGATTCATCAAAGTAATTGGATCAAACTTAAAGAAAAGTCCAAGAGGCGAAAGTTCTTGGTTGTTTGTGGATGAGATTCTAGTGAATTAAACAAGAAGAAATAAACTTTGACAAAGTTTGATTTACAAATTTTAGCATCGTAAATAAGATTTTTGCAGTAAAACCAAACCAAAAAAAATAAACCAAAGATGAAAAAAGTAATAGTATTAATCGCAGTATTATTTTCTGCACAAATGTTCTCTCAGGCTATTTATGAAGACGAACGTTATGTACCGGAAACAGATCCATTAGTTTTAAAAAACTTAGAACAATGGCAAGGCAAAAAGTTTGGATTGTTAATGCACTGGGGAACATACAGTCAGTGGGGAATTGTAGAATCATGGTCGATTTGCCCTGAAGATTATGGATGGTGCGAGCGTAAAAAAGGCAGTAATCCGGGTAATTACAGTCAATATGTAAAAGAGTATGAAGGTTTAAAGAAAACCTTTAACCCAACAAAGTTTGATCCTGTAAAATGGGCAAAAGCGGCAAAAGCAGCAGGAATGAAATACATGGTTTTTACCACAAAACACCATGACGGATTTTCGATGTATGATTCTAAATACACAGATTACAAGGTAACTGATAAAGAATGTGCTTTCAGCAGTAATCCAAAAGCGGATATTTTGAAAGAAGTTTTTAATGCCTTTAGAAATGAAAGCATTTCTACAGGTGCCTATTTCTCAAAACCAGACTGGCACAACGAAAACTATTGGGATCCTTATTTTCCTCCGTTTGATAGAAACGTAAATTATGATCCAGCACTATATCCTGAAAAATGGCAGAAATATGTTGATTTTACCCACAATCAAATTTTAGAAATTTTAACCAATTACGGAAAAGTTGATATTTTATGGCTTGATGGCGGCTGGGTAGAAAAGGGAGATCAAAAAAGTATTAGCGAGCACTATAAATCTAAGTTCTTAGAAAACACTTCTAAAAACGGATTTATAAAACATAGAGTTGTAAGTCAAGATGTTAAAATGGATGAATTGGTTGTAAAAGCACGTCAGAAACAACCTGGCTTAATAGTAGTTGACAGAGCAGTTCATGGCAAAAATCAAAATTATTTAACACCTGAAAACCGCGTTCCTGAAAAAACTCTTCCTTATCCTTGGGAATCTTGTATTACTTCTGGCGGCGGCTGGTCGTATACTCCAGATGCAAAATATATGACAGGCAGACAAGGGATTCATATGCTTATTGATGTAGTGGCAAAAGGCGGTAATTTATTGTTGAATGTTGCACCAAGTCCAGAAGGAGAATGGCAGCAGGGAGCATACGATTTATTAGCCTCTTTTGGAGATTGGATGAAAGTAAACAGTACTGCAATTTATGACACCAAACCAATTGCACCTTATAAGGAAGATAATATTTGTATGACACAGAATAAAGCAGGAAGTGTTTACTTGTTTTATCTAGTAAAAGAGGGAGAAGATAAAATTCCTGCAGAGATTACATTAAAATCGATCAATCCTAAAAAAGGAACAAAAATTACAATGTTAGGTTCGAAAATACCATTGAAATGGACTAAATTTGCGGACGGATTTAAAGTTACAATTCCAGAAAATTTACGTAATAATTTACCATGTAATGAAGCTTGGACTTTAAAAATTGAAGCGATTAACAGATAGAGAATTAAATATGATTTTTAATAGTAAAATAACACAGGCAGCATGTTTTTTCAGCATGCTGTTTTTTAGCATAAACACTTTTGCCCAACAGCCCGCAGATTTTGTAAATCCGCTTATAGGAACTTCTAATTATGGAGCTACTTTTCCTGGGCCGATTGCGCCAAGGGGAATGGCAAGCATAAGTCCTTTTAATGTGGCTGGACGACAAAATAGTTTAGAAAAAGACAGTCAATGGCTGTCGAATCCTTATGTAAACGAGAATACATTTTTAACCGGATTTAGTCAAGTAAATTTAAGTGGTGTAGGTTGTCCTGATTTAGGTGTTATTTTGTTAATGCCAACAACAGGAGCGGTCGAAACCAATCATTTAAAATATGGTTCTACTTATTCTAAAGAATTGGCTAAAACGGCTTATTATAGTGTAAACATTGATAAATATAAAGTCAAAGGTGAATTTACAGCTTCGAAAAGAGTAGGAGTAAGCAGATTCACTTTTCCGAAAGGACAGTCTAATATTTTATTGAATCTTGGCTTAGGATTAACAAATGAAGAAGGAGCGATGGTAAAAGTAGTTTCTTCAACAGAGATTGAAGGAATGCGTTCTGTAGGTTCATTTTGCTATAATAGTCCTGAAGACGCTTACCCGGTATATTTTGTTGCCAAGTTTTCGAAACCGGCAAATCATTTTGGCGTTTGGAAAAATACGCCTAAATACGAAGGTACAGAAGCGCAATGGATGGGTTACAATGGTAAAATCCGAATGATGAAAAATACGATTAAAACTGTTGTTGGAGATAGTATTGGGACTTATTTCACCTATCAATTTGATAAAGAAGAAACTGTTGAAGTAAAAATAGGAGTTTCGTATGTAAGTATTCAAAACGCGCGTGAGAATCTGGAAAAAGAAACGGGATATAAATCATTTGATGATGTTTATAAAGAAACATTTAACGAATGGAACGAAGAACTTTCTAAAATTTTGGTAGAAGGCGGTTCTTATCAAGATAAGGTTATTTTTTACACGGCATTGTATCATACTTTAATTCATCCCAATACTTTAAATGATATTAACGGAGAATTTCCTCAAATAAAAAGAAGCAAGATTGGAAAAACTTTGGGTACGCGATATACAGTGTTTTCTTTGTGGGATACCTATCGAAATATGCATCCTTTAACGTCTTTAGTTTATCCTAAGCAGCAATCTGATATGATAAAAAGTATGCTGCAAATGTATGATGAAAACGGCTGGCTGCCTAAATGGGAATTAAATTCAACGGAAACATTTACAATGGTTGGAGATCCTGCGAGTATAGTTATAGCAGATGCCTGCTTAAAAGGAATTCAAGATTTTGATATTTATAAAGCTTATCATGCAATGTTGAAAGGAGCGGATCAAATCGAAGAAAATCCGCTGCGTCCAGGACTTAAAGAATACCTTCAAAAAGGATATTTGTCTACAAATTATCATGGATCAGTTTCAACAACAGAAGAATATAATGCTTCAGATTATGCGATTGCACTTATGGCAAAAGCTTTAGGAGAAAAAGAAGATTATAAGCGTTTTTATAAACGATCTTTATCCTATCAAAAATTATATGATAAAGATTTAAAATTACTTCGACCACGAACAGCTGACGGAAAGTGGTATGAGCCTTTTGATCCTAATGCAGGAGCTAATTTTCAGGAAAATGTTGGATTTATAGAAGGCAACGCATGGCAATATGCTTTTATGGTATCGCATGATATAAAAGGACTTATTAAATTAATGGGAGGTGATAAAGTTTTCTCTGATCAATTGCAGAAAATTTTTGACATCAAACAATTTGATATGGCAAACGAGCCTGATATTGCTTACCCTTATCTATTCAATTATGTAAAAGGTGAGGAGTGGAAAAGTCAGGAAATGGTTAAGAAATTGGTGAGAGAATATTTTAGAAATGAACCAAAAGGATTACCTGGAAATGACGATACAGGAACTATGTCGGCTTGGCTGGTGTATTCTATGATGGGAATTTATCCAATATCTCCAGGAGATCCAATTTATACCGTTACAACACCAATGTTTGATAAAGTAACAATTAAACTAGATTCGAGGTATTACAATAAAGAAAATGTAGTAATTGAAAGGGCAATGAATAGTGATGGAAAAATTAAAGAAATTCAGTTAAACGGAAAAACATTGAATAGTTTTTTTATTAACCATGATGATTTTGTTAATGGAACTACATTAAAAGTGATTCAAGAATAACTAAGAATAATAATACTTAGAACAAAAAAAGGACTTTCAATTGAAAGTCCTTTTTTTGTTCTATTAATCTATTAAAAGAAAACTGGATTATTTCGTTTTTACACCAATTTCGGCGACAGAAATATATCTGCCGTCTACACTTGTTTTTCCTGTAAATCTAATATATCTTGCTTTTGCCGATGCTTTTAAAGTTATATTTTGTTCAACCAGATTACTTTTGATATTGGCAAATTCACCTTCAGCAATTGTTGTCCAATTTGTATTATCGGTGCTTACCTGCCATTGGTAGTCTTTGACAATTCCGCCAGTTCCGTTTTGACGAGGTAAATACGATAAAGATTTGATTTCCAATTCTTGCCCCATGTCAATAACAATGAATTGTGGCAAAGGCATTAACGATGTGTTGTCTGCGGTACTCCAGATAGTTTCTGCATTTTCATCAATAGCATTTGATGTTTGTTCATTTTCGAAAGAAGCAGTAACTATTTTCCAGTCTTTTTTGCAAATATTGAAGGATTGAATCGCAGTTTCACCAGATTTCATATCTGTTCCAAATGATTTGGCTTTAACATCTCCAGAAGTTAAAAACGAAAAAGCTTCTTTGTAAATTGGTGAGTGAATAGTAGGTTCCGTTCCGTCAATTGTATAATGAATCTGATTTACAGTTGTTTCAGTGGTGATAGAAACAGTACCATTTTTGTCTCTTTTAATTTTTGGAAGAGGCAATTGTTCTGGTTCCTTAAAAACACCTACATCGCTTAAAGTAATGCAAACAGGAGATTCTACAATGCGAATTCTCAATTTTGAAGTTGTAATATAATTTGGTAAACGTACCAATCGATTAGCGCCAATACTTGTAGCTTCGGCTACTTTTTTCCAATTTTTATTAGCGAAAGCTTCAATTTCGATTTTTTCAATACGTTGTCCTAATTTGATGTTTTCTCTTAAACGAATGATATTAAAGGTTTGCTCTTTATCCCATTCTAAAGTTATAAACGCTTTTTTTACATTATCACTGGTTGCCCAATACGAGTAACGATCGTTGTCAGTAAGATTTTTGGTTCCGAAAAAGATTTGGTTCTCACCTCGAACTTCCGAGGCTGTAATTACAGCAGATTGTGCAAGATTATTTGAAAATGTCTGTTTTAAAAAATCTCCAAAATCTTTCAACGCTTTTACATCATTTGGATGTAATATACCTTCGGTAGTTGGTGCAAGGCCAATATCCATACCAGCACCGCGGCCTACAGATTTACAATAAATCTCAAACAACTCCGAAACTGATTTTACGTGATTGTCTTCATTAGCATGGTAAAACCATCCGTTTCTAAGCGGTACATCACACTCAGCAGGTTTCCAGTATTTACCATTTCGAGTTCCCATTGGTGCTTTTTCGTAATTAGTTTCTCCCGGCACAGCTACTGTTTTACCTGCAATTGGTTCAGGCGTAAAAGTGGCCCAAGAGGTTTCGTCTGCAAAACCCCTTTCGTTTCCTACCCAGCGCACTTCGCCGTTGTCAGAGAAAATAACAGCTTCTGGCTGCAATTCTTTAGAAATCGCCCATGTTTTATCCCAATCATAATAAGTAGCGCGGTCAATACTTCGGCTTTCTTTTTTACCTCCGTAATAGCCGTCGCCGCCATTTGCACCATCAAACCAAGTGATGAATAATTTACCGTAGTTTGTGTACAATTCTCTTAATTGATTTCGGTATTTAGTAACGTACTCAGGTTTTCCATAATCTTCATTATTTCTGTCCCAAGGCGAACAATAAAGCCCGAATTTCATTCCTGCATTGCGTGTTGCGGTTTCAAATTCTTTTACCATATCGCCTTTTCCATTACGAAACGGACTTGCGCTAATGTTGTAAGCTGTTGTTTTTGTAGGCCATAAACAAAATCCATCATGATGTTTAGCCACAAAAATAACCCCCTTAAAACCACCAGATTTTGCTGCGTTTACAATTTGGCTTGCATCGAATTTTGTTGGATTAAATATTTTAGGATCGGCATCGCCATATCCCCATTCTTTATTCTGAAAAGTTGTAGGTGTAAAATGGACTAAAACATATTGCTCGATTTCGTGCCAGCGCAATTGCGGTTCGCTTGGCAATGCACCGTATGGTGCAGGAGCGCTGATTCTTTGAGCTGTCACAGATAAAAAGGCAAGACATCCCAAAATTGTTATTAATTGTTTTTTCATCTTTAGATTTTAAAATTTATTTAAGCTGTTAAATCACTTTAATTACAACAGCTTCTTGAGCCGCTAAAGAAGTTCTAAGTTCTTTCGGAATTGTGACTTCGATACCACCGTTTACTTTTTTACTGGCTAGTTTTTGTTTAACCCCCAATAAAGAGACTTTTAAACCGCCTTTCTTATCCGTTTTGATAGTGATTGATGCCGGTAACTCTTTTTCTTCTTTTGATGGCATATAGATGCCGTAAACAGCATTTCCTTTTTGAGTATAACCCACTTTTCCGTCTAAGTATGGAGCAACAGGTTTAGTGTCGTAGATAGCTTCGCCATTTGCAGTTAACCATTTTCCAACATTAGCTAAAGTAGTCTCAATTTTTGGATCAAATTCTCCTTTGGCATCTGGACCAACGCCTAATAGTAAGTTTCCGCCTTTAACAACAATGCTTGTCATTAATTGAATAACTTCTTTTGATGATTTATAATGATCGTTTGGTACCCATCCCCAAGCTCCGCCAAGAGTAATGCAGCTTTCCCAAGGTACGCTTAATGGCTTTTCAGGTGTTTTTTGTTCCGGTGTTAAATAGTTTTCATATTCACTCGGAACCCAGCGGTCTACAACGAGCATACCCGGTTGCTTTTTGCGGGCAGTTTCTGAGACTAATTTCATGTCAATATCCATATCATAAGGATATTTGCAAAACTCTTCTACTTTTTTATTTATGGTCGAAAGCGGCCTAACCCAGCAGCCGTCAAGCCATAGAATATCAACTTTACCATAATTTGTGGTCAATTCGTTCAGCTGATTTTGGGTGTATTGCACATAACTTTTCCATCTTTCAGGAAATTTAGTAATGTCATAAGTTGGATTTCTGTCTTTTGGCGGATAATACGGCCACCAAAAAGTTTCGGTCGTCCAGTCAGGTTTAGAGAAATAAACACCAACAGCCAAACCTTCTTTTCTTGAAGCATCCAAAACATCTTTTAGTACATCGGCTTTTGCATTTTTGCTATATGGCAATTCTGGATTTGTGATTTTAAAATCGGTAAATTTTGAATCATACATACAAAATCCGTCATGATGTTTGGAGGTAAATATCATATATTTGGCTCCCGCATTCTTGAACATTTTAGCCCACTTTTCTGAATTTAGATTCGTAGGATTCAGTTTGTATTTTGTATTTCTATAATCAGTAGCATATTTGTAATAATCATTGTAACCATCTCTAGTTACCCAGTCTTCAGGAGCTAATCCCCAAGATTCTACTGTTCCTAACTGAGTGTAAAGCCCCATATGGATTAATACACCAAATTTGTAACCCTGCCATTTGTCAAGATTGGCTTTTACCAATGGATCTTTTGGCGCAATATAACCTGCTTCTTCAGATTTGTTGGCTTCCATGCTGAAATCACCTTGGGCATGCAGCGAGAAAGTACTAGCACAGACTAATGCAGTAAATAATAACTGGAATTTATTTTTCATTGTGGTTGTTTGTTTTATCTGTATTTGGTTAGATAGTTTTTTATTTAATATTCGTTGGATATTATTAATTTCAACACATAGTGCCGAAGTTTAGGGACTATGTGTTGAAGAAATTTATAGTATGCAGAAGAGATACTTAGAAACGAATCAATAACAAGCAAAATGTTATTTAAGATAAAAATCAGGATCGATTAAGCGATTCCCGGTTTCGTCATAAACGGCGTAGTTAAAGCCGCTTTGAACGCAATACGAACCGTAATCTCCTTTTTTGTTCAAGGCAATAAAACCAACCTGAATGTCTTTCAGATTTTTATTTCGGTTTTTCATCAATTTGACAACTCTTGAAACCGCTTCTTCACAAGCTTTTTGTGGTGATCTTCCTTGACGCATTAATTCAACAACCAAGTGGCAGCCCGAAATTCTAATTACTTCTTCGCCATGTCCAGTTGCAGTTGCAGCACCAATTTCGTTATCTACATATAAACCAGCGCCAATAATAGGAGAGTCGCCTAAACGTCCGTGCATTTTAAACGCCATACCGCTTGTAGTACAAGCTCCAGATAGATTTCCTGCAGCATCAAGAGCGATCATACCAATAGTATCGTGGTTTTCGATATTGGCAATTGGTTTATATTCTGATGTTTTTAACCATTCTTTCCATTCACGTTCTGAATCAGGAAGTAATAAATTTTCTTTTGGAAAACCTTGCGATAAAGCAAATTGAAGCGCTCCATCACCAACCAACATAACGTGAGGTGTTTTTTCCATCACGGCACGAGCAACAGAAATAGGATGTTTTATATACTCAAGACAGCCAACAGAACCAATATTAGACATTTCGTCCATAATACAAGCATCCAGAGTTACACGTCCGTCGCGATCAGGTCTTCCGCCGTAACCAACACTTCTTTCTTTTGGATCAGCTTCGGGAACTTTTACACCTGCTTCTACAGCATCTAAAGCTCGTCCTCCTTTTTTCAATACTTCCCAAGCAGCTTCATTGGCCTGCAGACCAAAACGCCAAGTCGAAAGTACAATTGGTTTTCTCACTTTTCCGTCAAGAAGTTCATTTTGTTCCTCAAGTTCTCCCGCTCGCCCGGCAAAAGAACCGAATGCAACAGCCGCAGATGCCATTGCCGTTTTTTTTAGAAAATTTCTACGATTTGTCATTATTATCTATTTTTTAAATCTGATTGTTAAAAATCAGAAATGGGTTTATTTTTAGGCTTCATAAAGTAAGCTTGCAGCTCCTAATAAAGCAGTAGTTTCATTATCTGTCGAAATAACCAGTTCAATTTCGATTCCTGATTCTTCTAATTTTTTTCTAAGAACATTTAAAAACAAGTCTCCTGCATTTGCAATTTTACCGCCAATAACCAGCATATTGACGTTAAAGCTTTTTAACCACGGAATTATAATTTCGGCTAGATCTTCTCCAAATTCAGTAAAAGCCTGAATCGCTTTTTGATCTCCATCAACAGCCAAAAGATATAAGTCGAGTCCGTTATTAATTTGAATACCGCTTAAATTATGATAGCCAGAAAGTAATGCTCTTAAAGAAACAGCGTCTTCCGCCATTCCGTTTTTGTAAGAGAGATTCCATATTTCACCATTTGGCGGTACTTTGTGACCAGTGCTTACAATTTTTCCTTTTTTAATAAAACAGGCACCAAGACCAGTTCCTAAAGTAACTGCCATAACATTTTTAGGCAGATTTTCCATGTTTTTGTAAACTTCTCCTTTGCCAAAGCTTTTAGCATCATTTTCAAAAACAATTGGAAGGTTTTGATCAAAATCAAAACGTTCTCTCAAAAGGTCTTTTATATTTAGACCATAAAAGTTTTCATATTTATCTTGGTCTTTAATCCAGCAGGTTCCTTCTTCATAATCAAACGGGCCAGGAATTGCCATGGCTATTCCAGATAAATTCTCTAATTGTGGTTTTTCTAAAACTGCACGAATGGCATTTTCCCAGAAATCCATTACTTCATTGGTGGGCAGATTGGAATCAAAAGAAACCTTAAAAAGGGATTCTTTAAAAACTTTCATCTCATTAAGATCAACAACTGCAGAAGTAATATGTGAACCGCCGACATCCATCGCTATTGCAAATCTTTTTTTCATTTTTGTAGTTTTGTTCTATGTTATTTTTCGTTTTTAATTTTAAAGCTCAAAAAGTGCTGGCATCACAGTATTATTTATTTTTTTTGAATATTAATCTACAGTTGTTTAATTGCAAACTAATTAACAAGGGTGCCAAAAGGTTGTTTATTCTATACTAAATAATTATCGTTTTGTTTTGTATTCTTTAATTTTTCGTTAAAAGTAATTGTTTTTTATCGAAATACTAAATCGTATTAGTAAATAAATACCAGTCTGCTTTTTTTGAATATAAAATCATGATTTTGCAGTTTTTAAATTGTTTATTTTTGAAAAAATTCAAGCGTTTTGGCAGACCAGTCATTGTCGAAGAAACCACTTACTTTCATATTAGGTAAACCATTTAAAAGCAAATCAGTTTTAAAGATCATTACATCAGGAAAACCAGTAATTCCAGAAATATAATTATTTGCCCAAGTTGCCTTCATTCCTTTTTCTGAAGTTCCGGCAACAACACCAATCATTGCAGTTTTGCTGTCGTTTCTTGGTACTACAAAATAAGCAGCTAAATCAGTTCCTTTCAATACTTTGGTGCCAATTTTTACCTGTTGATTGTCAATTTGAATAGGAGCATTTTTTAGTAGTAATTTCCAAGCGCTATTATTAGAAGCATTACCATAAATAATTACGTTTCTGTCTTTGTACTTATCCAATGAAAACTCGCTGTCTGCAATCACATCAATACTTCCGTTTCCTCTATAATAAAAAGTTTCGGCATCAAAACGAGCTCTGTTTAAGTACCATTCGCGCTCAGAAGCTGATCCGCCTGTAGCATAAACAAAAACCACATTGTTATTAAAAGCGAATTTGAAACCGCCTTGACGATCACCATATTTTTGATTCGTATTGATCTCGTTAATTAAAGACCATTTATTATCTTTTAAAGCCAGAATTGCTTTCTTATCAGTTGCTGTTTTTAAAATTTGATCGTTGATATTGATTGTGATTTCACCTTTTAAATCTAAAGAAACCAAGTCAAGTTCCATTATAGAAACATTTTTCGTTTTAATCGCAATTTGTTCTTTCTCTATTTTTGCATTAATATTTGAAAAATCAAATGGAAGAATCTGTTGCTGCAGTTTTATCCAATAATCAGTTGAAGAAACAGCAGGAGAAGCAGTATGAAAATCAATTTCTTTAACTTCTTTATTTGCTGGAATGGTCTGACGTTTGAAAAACTCGAAAATAGGGAACCAATCTACAGAATGATCTCCGTACCAATGTTCTCCGCCCGGATATTCGTAATAACAAAAGTTGGGATGAAAAGTTCCTAGAATTTGTCGCATTTCTCGCACTTGCGAAATTGGAACAGTCGAATCGGCATCGCCATGTAGGATATAAACACCAGATTGTTTTAAGTTTTGTACAAGACTTCTAACACGACCTGAGTTAGCAGAACGTTTGATTGGTTCATAAGCTTTAAACATATCGTGCATTTCATCGCCTTTATCAAAACCATAAGTTGCAATATCAGGATAAGAGGCGCAAGGAGCAATTGCAGCAAATTTACTCGGATAAGTAGTTCCTAGAAACCAAGTTCCGTGGCCACCCATTGAGTGACCGGTTAAATAAGTTTGAGCAGGAATAGTATTGAATACTTTTTTAGCCTCTGCTAAAACTTCCATTGCATCAATTCTTCCCCAATCTTCCCAGTTAAAACCAAACGGACGACGGTTTGTTGCGGCAACAATATGTGCCCAATCTTTTTGTTTGTAAGCTCTTGCTTGATTTCTAGCTTCTACAGAAGCACCGTGAACCGAAAGTATTAAAGCTTTTGGGCCGCTTTCTAAAGCAGGAGCAATGCTGTAATATTGCACACTGTTATCAACCTTGCTTACAAAAGTTCGCTCATGATGCACCGTTGCAGATCGCTGTTGAATAGGAAATTCGGTTTTGTCGATTATCTTTCCGCTTTTATCCGTAAGCGTTAATTCGATCTTCAATTCGCCCGTAAAATTGGCTTTTGCAGCTGGAACTTTAAATTTTACTTTTCTAACAAACAAAGGCATAATAGCATCTGTTGCGTAAACTGCAGTTTCTCCGCTTGATAATTTGGCTTTGATCACAAGGTTTTTTAGCTCTTTTTCTGTTGCATTTATGACTCGAACGGAAGCCCATTTCTCGTCATTTTCACCATTAATAACATCTGGTAAAGTTAAATCACGTTTGGTAAATTGTATACTTTTTGAAGGTACAACAAGTTTTGATTTCACACGTCCAAAACGGCCTTTTGTGTATACAAATTCATTTACGCCTTTGCGAAGTTTAAACGGAATCAATGTGTACCCGAAATCATAATGATCACCTTCATGCGGGAAACCATTTATATAAGTACGTGTGCCGCCGGTTGTTTCAAGCAGTACAATTTGTTCTTTTGGAGCATTATATTCCGTAAATAAAAAAGCTGATCTCATATCCTTGCCGCTAAAAACACCGGCAGAATCAACTTTAATAGGCTGCCAATCTCCTTTTTGTTTGTTCGGATTCACATATTTTCCAACCGAATACTGCCAAGCTACAGGATCTTGCCCGTTAAAAAGCGTCCCCGATTTTTTATCAGCGGGAAGGGTAAAGCCTGTGCTGAAGTTGTGTAAAACGCTCCCCTCAGCGGTTGTAACAATTTTTTCTTTTCCAAAATATTCAACAACATTACCTGTAGTTTTGGTTTGTGCAATAGCATTTGCACTTAAGCCAATAAGGAAAATCACGAGGGCTTTTTTCATTTTTTTTAGTTTTAGTTTTTTCAGTTTTACTCCACAATGACTTCGAAAGAAATTTTGCTAAAAATTTAAATTTGAGGAGTAAAAAACGATGAATTGTATGGTATTCTTGAAAGGTTTTGTTTTAAAAGAAAGCCTTTCTTTAATTTTTTTTTTAGTTTTTTTTTAATGTTTTTGAGAAATCTCTGCCTAAATATAAAGTCCTTTTTTTTCATATAATCACCTCTATTTTATCTTTGATTATTTGCATAATCTGCCAATATATCAAGGTAAAGCATAGAAAAAATTGTGCTGCTTTTTTTGTAATAAATGAAAATTAATCATTCATTTTCGTCTTTATTTTTATATTTTTCAAACTTAGTAAATCGATTTAGTATTCTCGTATGAATTTTTTATTATTTTTGTTTTTTGGGAAATTTAAAATTATATCTAAAAAAAATAAGTGATTAATTCGATTTTATCCTTATTTAATTATTAATTATCATTACTATTCTGAAAATGAAAATTGTAAAGACTAACATTGCTTCTTATACCAATACATCATTGTCTGTATTCTCGCGTGAAGAATCTTTTTTTCAGTCGCCTTTTCATTCACATCCAGAATTTGAGTTGGTCTATATTTTAGAAAGCCACGGAAAAAGAATTATTGGAAATTCTGTAGAATCGTTTGAATCTGGCGATATGGTTTTTCTAGGAGATGATATTCCACACGTTTGGCTTAATGATGAAATTTTCTATAAAGGAATTAATAGTTTAAAGGCGAAAGCGATTGTAATCTATTTTAGCCGAGATCTATTTGGAACGTCTTTTTATGAACTGCCAGAAGCGCAGGAAATTAAAAAGTTTTTCTCTCAGGCTATAAAAGGAGTTTCGATTACTGGTCAGACAAATGCTATTGTTTCTAAAAAATTAGAAAAACTGCTTAAGAAAAAAGGCTTTGAAGTGGTTATAGGACTAATCGAAATCATTTTTCTTTTATCAAAAAGTAAAGATTTAAGATTTATCAATGACAGTTCATATGTTTCGGTAGATGATGATAATAAAAATGACCGTTTAGCAGAGGTTTTCAAATATGTAAAATCAAATTTTAAAGAAGAGATATCACTCGACGAAATTTCTAAAATTGCCAATTTGACACCTACATCTTTTTGTAGAATGTTCAAGGCTAAAACCAAAAAGCCTTTTGTAGAATATCTTAATGAAATTAGAGTTTCTAATGCTTGCAAATATTTAATCGAAACAGATTTAGGCGTTTCTGAGATTGCCTATGAGTGCGGTTATAAAACAGCTTCAAACTTCAATAAGCTGTTTAAAAAATTAATTGGTACAACACCAAAGGAATATAGAAAGAAAGCATTAGTCTAGTTT
Organism: Flavobacterium oncorhynchi; assembly: GCF_002217355.1. GTDB lineage: Bacteria > Bacteroidota > Bacteroidia > Flavobacteriales > Flavobacteriaceae > Flavobacterium > Flavobacterium oncorhynchi. The sequence continues at coordinate 186,195 of NZ_MUHA01000021.1, forward strand.
TAAGACTCCTTATTTTATTTATAAATACTGCTGATATTATTCTGAAAGAATGCAGTGCTATTTTACTAAAACTGTTTTATTTCTGCAAGAAAATAGAAACAAACAGTTTGGATTTATAAATAATAAAAAGCAGATATTCTTATAAAAGACTTGAAAAAATCGGGATTGTATTATTTTTTCTTTCTTTTTTTATGAAATTAATTGTAAAGATAATAAATGCTTAATTAATGATAATTTTGGAGTAATATAAGACTTAATAATACGATAATTTTATTTTTTTGAGTTTGCATCAAAAAAGAGTGTCAAAATATATAAAACGATTTAGTAAATAAGTTAGTTTTTGCTTAAAAGAAAGACACTCTATTTTATAATAAGGTATAAGTTTAGAAAAACATAATTATAGCACATGAAAAGCAGATTAAAACTAGTATTATCCGTTTGTTGTTTTGCCGTAGGAACTTTGTCTCAGGCACAGGGAGATATTATGCCGGAAAATGAAAAAACACCTGCAGATACTTATATTGCTCCAAAGGATAAAGCTGTAAAAGAAAACTTGGCCAAATGGCAGGATTATAAGTTTGGAGTCCTTATTCATATGGGATTATACAGTCAGCTTGGAATTTGCGAATCGTGGGGATTGGCTCCTGAAGATTGGGTGACTCGCAATGGTTATGACGATTACAATTCTTTTGCTTCAGATTATCGCGGAGCACGATTTAGCTTGAATCCTGTAAATTTAGATTCAGACAAATGGGCAAAAATGTTTAAAAGTGCTGGTGCAAAATATTTGATTTTTACATCAAAACACCACGATGGATTTTGTATGTACGATTCAAAATTTACCGATTTTAAAATCACAAATCCGAATTTGCCAAGTGCTAAAAATGCAAAACCAGACGTATTAAGAAATGTTTTGGATGCTTCTAGAAAAGAGGGATTATCAGTAGGAATTTATTTTTCGAAACCAGACTGGACTTCACAAGATTTTTGGTGGAAGTATTATCCGCCAAAAGATCGAAATCCAAATTATGATATAAAAGCGCATCCTGAAAGATGGCAGAATTTTGTAAAATATACCCAAAATCAGTTAAACGAATTAACAACAGATTATGGTAAAGTTGATATTCTTTGGCTTGACGGAGGATGGGTTCGTCCGGCAAAACAAATTGAAGGAAAAAAGAACCGTCAGAACTTAGATATCGATATGAAATTGATTGCTGAAACGGCTCGTAAAAAGCAGCCGGGACTTATTGTCGTTGACCGTTGGGTGCCGGGTGAATATGAAGATTATCTAACTCCTGAGCGCAAAGTACTTGAAAAACCAATTGCGGTGCCATGGGAAAGCTGTGTAACACTTGGTAATGATTGGGGCTGGGTGCCAAATGATAAATATAAATCAGGGACAGAAGTAATTCAATTATTAACTGGAATTGTTGCCAAAGGCGGTAATTTACTTCTTGGCGTTGGTCCTGACGGAAAAGGTGATTTTGAACCTAAAATACAAAAAGCATTAGCCGAAGTTGGAAAATGGCTGGATGTAAACGGCGAAGCGATTTATGCTACAAAACCAATTGCTCCATATTCTGAAGGTAATTTGTACTACACTTCAAAAGGAGAAAAAACAGTTTTTGGAATTTATCTTCCATCAGCAAATGAGAAAGAAATTCCTTCTGAAATTATTATCAAGAATGATTTAAAAGGTAAATTAAATGTTGTGCTTTTAGGAAGCAAAACAAAGTTAAGTTATAAAAAAGTAAGCGGTGGAATCAGTGTTTCGGTTCCTAAATCGCAGCGTGCAGAATTAGCTAAACAAGCTGGTATTGTTATTAAAGTAAGCGCTTAATTGGCAGTTTTGTTTTAATTGTTTTTAATTGAAAATAAATGAATTTAGATTTTTTATCTAAAGTTTTAAATAAAGTATATGGTAACTCAAAAATATTGTCTCGCATTAGATTTAATTGAAGATCCGATTTTAATGGCAGAATACAAAAAGTATCACGAAAAAATCTGGCCGGAAATTACAGAAAGCATCACCAATTCTGGTATTGAGAATCTGGATATTTATTGCGTTGGTAACAGAATGTTTATGATTATTGAGGCGAATGACACTTTTACTTTTGAAAGAAAAGGAGAAATGGATGCTAATAATCCTGTAGTGCAAAAATGGGAAGAATTGATGTGGAAATACCAAAAAGCACTGCCTTGGGCAAAAGAGGGTGAAAAATGGATGTTGATGGATAAATTATTCGATTTGCATGAAAATAGATAGTCATCAGCATTTTTGGAAATACCATCCTATAAAAGACGCTTGGATTACTGACGATATGAAAGTAATCCAGCAGGATTTTATGCCTTCGGATTTGGAGCCTTTATTGATAAAGAATCAGTTCGAGGGATGTGTGGCAGTTCAGGCAGATCAAAGTGAAGAGGAAACAGGTTTTCTTTTAGATCTTGCCAAAGAAAATGTTTTTATAAAAGGTGTTGTTGGCTGGGTTGATTTATGCGCTGAAAATATTGATGAACGTTTAGAGTATTATACTCAGTATGAAAAATTAAAGGGATTCAGACACATTGTTCAAGCTGAAGCTGATCTTGATTTTATGCTGCAAGAAAAATTTCAAAATGGAATTTCGAAATTGGTAAAACACAATTTTACGTATGATATTTTGATTTTTCCTAAACATTTGGAAAATGCTGCAAAATTAGTTGAGAAGTTTCCGAAACAAAAATTTGTTATCGATCATTTGGCAAAACCAGATTTCAAAAATAAAGAGTTCAACGAGTGGGAGAAAGGAATTAGAGCAATTGCAAAATTCCCTAATGTAATGTGTAAGGTTTCAGGTTTGGTAACTGAAGCGGATTGGAGTAATTGGACTCGCGAGGATTTTACATATTGCTTAGATGTAGTTACTGAAGTATTTGGAATTGATTGCTTGATGTTTGGCAGTGACTGGCCTGTGAGTTTGCTTGCAGCTTCGTATTCGTCTTCCTGTGATATTGTTGAAGATTATTTTTCGAAGTTTTCGAGAGCAGATCAAGATAAATTTTGGAGCAGTAATGCAATTCAATTTTATCATTTACAAGGATAATTGTGAAATTGGCTGAAAACATTTAACATAAAAAACTATCTAACCATAATAAAGAATAAATGAACCTTAATTTAAAAGACAAAATAATTATCGTAACCGGCGGAGCAAAAGGAATTGGACTAGGAATTTGCAAAGTTCTGGCTGGCGAAGGAGCAATTCCTGTGATAATTGGAAGAGATGATGATGACAATCAGGCGGCTATAAGACAAATAGAAGCTGAAAACGGAAAAGCCTTGTCTGTAGTGGCAGAATTAACGAATCCAGAGGCTTGCAAAACTGCTATAGATCAGATTATTGCTTTATACGGACGTATTGATGGATTGGTGAATAATGCAGGTGTAAATGATGGCGTTGGTTTAGAAAGCGGTAATTATGAAAAGTTTATTGCATCGATTCATAAGAATCTGACTCATTATTATTTAATTGCGCAGCACGCTTTGCCAGAATTGAAAAAAACAAAAGGGGCAATTGTAAATATAGGTTCAAAAACTGCTGATACTGGACAGGGAAATACTTCGGCTTATGCTGCGTCAAATGGTGGTCGTAATGCTTTGACTCGTGAGTGGGCAGTTGAATTATTAAAATACGGAATACGTGTAAACTCGGTTATTGTGGCTGAATGTTATACGCCTTTATACGAAACATGGATTAACACTCTTGAAAATCCAGAACAAAAATTAAAAGATATTACAGCCAAAATTCCGTTAGAAAACAGAATGACGACTGCAGAAGAAATTGCAAATATGACTGTATTCTTGTTGTCTGATAAATCAAGTCATACAACAGGACAGCTGATATATGTTGACGGAGGATATACACATTTAGACCGTTCCTTGTAGCGGAACACATTTGCTTTAACAATACCAAAAAACAGAATAACTAAATAAACCAAACATGAACAAAAAGATGTTTTCGATAAGCAAAAGCCTAGTAGTAGTGCTTTGTTTAATCATGGGATCGTCTGTGTTTTCGCAGCAAGCAGTCATAAAGAGAATGGGATCAACAGATACACAGTCTTTTGATGATAACTGGCTCTTTTCAAGATACGGATCTCTAGCGGACGGATTAGTAAAAGAAGAACCTAAAAATTTAGAAGCCGTTTCTTTAAACGAATCTAATTGGGAAAAATTAAATCTGCCGCACGATTGGGCTATCAAAGGACCTTTTAGAATCGAATTAAGAGGTGAAACGGGAAAATTGCCTTGGAAAGGAATAGGATGGTATCGTAAGCATTTTACGGTTCCTGCTTCAGATTCTGGAAAACAAATTTTTGTTGATTTTGACGGCGCTATGGCTAATGCTAAAATTTATTTAAACGGAAATTATGTAGGAACATGGCCGTTTGGTTATAATTCATTTCGTATGAACTTGACTCCGTTTTTAAAATTTGGTCAAGAGAATATTTTAGCCGTTCGCTTAGATACTGAAAATTGGGATTCCCGCTGGTATCCAGGTGCCGGAATCTATCGTCATGTTTGGCTGGTAAAAACGAGTCCGGTACATGTGGCACATTGGGGAACTTTTGTGACAACACCAAATATTACCAAAGAAGCTGCTGATATCAAAGTATTGGTAAACGTACAAAATGCTTCAAATAAGTCTGTAAAAGCTGTTGTGACAACTGATTTATATGAAATTGATATCAATGACAATCTCAAAGCAAAAGTAGGTTCATTAATTACTTCAACACTTGACATTAAAGCAAACGGAAGTGAAGAAGCAGAAACACATTCGGTTTTGAATAATCCTAAATTATGGGATTTAAAAACACCAAATCGTTATGTAGCGCAAACTAAAATAAGCGTTGACGGAAAAGTAGTTGATACATATAATACTCCTTTTGGTATTAGAACCATTGAGTTTACACCAAGAAACGGGTTTTTATTAAACGGAAAAAGAGTAGAAATATTTGGAACCTGCAACCATCATGACTTAGGGGCGCTGGGAGCTGCTATAAATACATCGGCATTAAAAAGACAATTAGTAATGTTGAAAGAAATGGGTTGTAATTCATTAAGAACTTCTCATAATCCGCCTGCACCAGAATTGTTGGAATTGGCTGATAAAATGGGATTCTTAGTTTGGGATGAAGCTTTTGACGCTTGGAGAATCGGAAAAAAGAAGTTTGATTACAATGTGATTTTCGACGAATGGCATGAAAGAGATTTAATGGCATTGGTTCGTAGAGATAGAAACAATCCTTCGGTATTTATTTGGTCAATTGGAAACGAAGTTCCAGATCAGCAAAACGTAAAATTAACCAAAGAATTGGCTGATATTATGCGCAGAGAAGATCCAACGCGTCCAATTTCTAACGGTTATAATGACCCTGACGGCGGCAGAGGTTCAGGAGCAGCTATGGCACTTGACATTATGGGAGTAAATTACTTTTTTGACCAACAGCCAAAATGGGATGTTGATCCAAGATATGCAAATAAACCAACGCTTGGAAGCGAAACAGCTTCGACTGTAAGTTCAAGAGGAGAATACTTTTTCGATGATAAATTCGATAAAAAATCTTGGCAGATTTCCTCTTATGATGATGCTTTTCCGGGTTGGGGATGTTCGCCAGATACGCAATTTCGTACCAACGCAAAATATCCGCATTTATTAGGAGAATATGTTTGGACAGGTTTTGATTATTTGGGAGAACCAACACCATATAATTCAGATGAAACAAATTTGTTGAATTTTAGAACAGATCCTTCTAAACAAAAAGAATTAGAAGCAAAATTGGCAGAATTGCAAAAAAGTAATCCGCCGTCAAGAAGCAGTTATTTTGGAATTATCGATTTGGCTGGATTTCCAAAAGACCGTTATTACAGCTACAGATCACATTGGAGACCAGATGTTCCTACTGCGCACATTCTGCCTCATTGGAATTGGAGTGAAAGAGTTGGAAAAGTAGTTCCTGTACATGTTTACACTTCTGGAAACGAAGGCGAATTGTTCTTAAACGGAAAAAGCCTTGGAAGAAAGAAAATGGAAGCTGGAAAAGACTTTCGTTTAACTTGGGACAATGTAGTGTATACACCAGGTGAACTGAAAGTGGTTTGCTATAAAAATGGCAAAGTTTGGGCAACAGATATTGTTAAAACAACAGGAAGAGAGGCAAAATTAAAAATGGCAGCAGATAGAACAGAAGTTCTTGCAGACGATGTTGATTTGGTTTTTGTAACGGTTGATGTAACTGATAATAGTGGTTTGGTAGTTCCGCGTTCAAATCCATTAGTGAAATTTTCAATTGAAGGAGCTGGAGAAATTGTAGCTACAGATAATGGAGACGCTACTAGTTTTGTGCCATTTCAAAGTACAGAAAGACCTGCTTTTAATGGTAAAGTGTTAGTAATTGTTAAAGCTAAAAAAGATCAAAAAGGACAATTTACAGTAAAAGCAGAAAGTGCTGGATTACAAGGTGCTTCAACAACAATCAGAATTAAATAATAAACAAACAAAATAAACTTAAAATGATTAAAAAGATAATCTTAACCGCTTTGTTCTTAGGAACATCTATTGCGGGCAGTGCGCAGAACAAAATTGCTGCAAAAGATATTGCTGAAAAAATGAAATGGTTTGAAGATGCTAAGCTTGGAATTTTTATTCATGCCGGAATTTATTCGGTTGCTGATGTTTCTGAATCTTGGAGTTTTCACAATGGAAAAATTTCGGTAGAAGATTATATGAAACAGCAAAAAAGTTACACTTTGAGTAAATACGATCCTGCGGCTTGGGCAGATATGATTAAAGATTCGGGTGCTAAATATGCTGTAATTACAACAAAACACCACGACGGTGTAGCTATGTACGATACTAAATTAGGTAAGTTGAGTTCAGTAAAAACTACTCCTGCCAAAAAAGATATGATTAAACCATTCTTTGAAGAATTGCGTAAACGTGATATAAAATGCGGTGCTTATTTTTCCTTAATCGATTGGACACACAACGATTATCCAGGTTTCTTGAAAGATAAAGCACGTTATGATATTAAAAAAGAACCAGCTCGCTGGGAACGTTTTCAAAAGTTCTTTCAAGGACAAATTAAAGAAATTTCAGATTGGTACAATCCAGATTTATGGTGGTTTGACGGTGATTGGGAGCATAGTGCTGACGAATGGCAGGCTGAGAAAACGCGTAAAATGATGTTAGATAGAAATCCAAACACCATCATTAACGGACGTTTGCAGGGTTACGGTGATTATGATACTCCAGAACAAAACTTTCCGGTTGTGCGTCCAGCATTCAAATGGTGGGAATTATGTATGACGATGAATGAAAACTGGGGATACCGTGTGAGCGATAACAATTGGAAAACACCTTACGAAATTATTACGATTTTTGTAGATGCAGTTTCAAACGGAGGAAATTTATTACTTGATATAGGACCAAAACCTGACGGAACTTATCCAGATACTGTTGTTTCAACATTGAAAGAACTTGGAGATTGGAACAGAAGAAATGGCGAAGGTATTTTTGGAACTATTCCAGGAATTCCGTTAGGGCATTTTTATGGACCAACTACGCTTTCTAAAGACTCAAAAACACTTTACTTATTTGTACACGGAAAAACGTCAGGACAATTGATGTTAAAAGGTCTTGATAACAAAATTCAAGATATTACAGTTTTAGGATCAAATGTAAAATTAACGCACAAAGTAGTAGGGAAAATCTCTTGGAGCGCAGTTCCAGGATTGGTTTATATCGATTTACCAGAGAATACAGCAGATAAATATGTGACTTGTATTAAAGTAACATTAGATGCGCCAATTAAATTGTACAGAGGTCAAGGCGGTTTCTTGACAAATTAATAAAAGCATAAAAAATGTCATCTTCATCTTTTTGAGGATGGCATTTTTTATAAAGAATATATTCAATCCATTCAGCACAACAGCAGTATTATCATGAACAAAAAAACACTTTTAATAGTTTTATTTCTTGGAGTTCAAACCATTTTTTCACAAAACACTCCAAAGTATAAAAATCCAAAATTACCCATCGACGAACGCGTTCAGGATTTATTATCCCGAATGACAGTTGAGGAAAAATTTTGGCAGATGTTTATGATTCCCGGTGATTTGTCTGATGGAGCAGAGAATTATAAAAACGGAATTTTTGGCTTTCAGGTAAGTGCCAAAGGAAGTACCGATGCAAGTAACCAAATTTTAGATTACAGTGCAGCAAGCAACGCAAAAGAAACAGTAAAATTAATCAACAAAATGCAGAAGTATTTTGTCGAAAAAACACGTTTGGGAATTCCTATAATCGCTTTTGATGAAGCATTACATGGATTAGTAAGAGATGGAGCAACAGCATTCCCGCAATCTATTTCATTGGCGGCAACATTTGATCCAGGATTAATGAAAAGAGTTTCTACCGCAATTGCATTGGAATCAAAAAGTCGTGGAATTCGTCAAATTTTATCACCTGTTGTAAATCTTGCTTCAGATGTTCGCTGGGGGCGAGTAGAGGAAACGTATGGTGAAGATCCTTTTCTTTCTTCAAAAATGGGAGTCGCTTATGTGTCGTCTTTTGAAGAAAGAGGAGTAATCACAACTCCAAAACATTTCCTTGCAAACAGCGGAGACGGCGGCCGTGACAGCTATCCAATTGATTATAATGAACGTTACTTAGAAGAATATCAGTTTCCTCCATTCCGTGCCTGCTTTAATGAAGGCGGAAGCCGAAGCGTTATGACTTCATACAATACCATAAACGGAAGTCCTTGTACGGCAAATGATTGGCTGTTGAATAAAAAACTAAAAGGCGAAATGAATTTTAAAGGATTTATTATTTCTGATGCAAATGCCGTGGGGGGAGGAAATGTATTGCATTATACGGCAAAAGATTACCCAGAATCTAGTGCAAATGCGATCAACAATGGTTTAGATGTTATTTTTCAAACGGCTTACGATCACTATAAGTTATTTCAACCGCCTTTCTTAGACGGAAGAATAGATATGAAAAATATCGACGAAGCCGTAACGCGTGTTTTGAGATTAAAATTCGAGTTAGGATTGTTCGAAAATCCATATGCCGATGAAAGAGAAACTAATAAATGGAATGGAAATCCAGCTCATAAATTATTAGCAAGAGAAGCTGCAGAAAAAGGAATGGTTTTATTGAAAAATGAGAACAATGTACTGCCTCTTAAAAAATCAATACAATCAATTGCTTTAATAGGAAGTGATATTACCGAAGCACGTTTAGGCGGTTACAGTGGTCCCGGAAATGGAAAAGTAAGTATGCTTGACGGTATAAAAGCAAAGCTGGGTTCTTCAGCTGTAATTAATTTAGCTGAAGGCTGTGCAAGAAGAAATAAAGAATATACCGTTGTTCCGTCTGCTAATTTATTCAGCGTTGAAAATGGGAAAACCGTAAATGGATTATCTGCAGAATATTTCAACAATGTGCAATTAAGCGGAGCTCCTGCTTTGTCAAGATTAGACAATGCAATTAGTTTTGATTGGACATTATACTCTCCAGATCAAGAAAAAATAAATTATGATTTTTATTCTGCAAAATGGACAGGGAAAATTAAATCACCAATATCAGGAATTTATAAAATAGGTTTTGAAGGCAATGATGGTTACCGTTTGTATTTGAATGGAAAACTAATTATTGACAACTGGAAAAGCCAAACTTATTCGACAAAATTGGTTGATTTCAATTTTGTGAAAGATAAAGAATACGATATTAAAATTGAGTTTTTTGAATCGCAGGGTTATGCTAAATTCAAATTAGTTTGGAACGTAGGAATTGATAATGATTGGCAAAAGAAGATTGAAGAAGCTGTTGCTGCTGCTAAAAAATCTGACGTTGCTGTAATTGCTGCGGGAATTGAAGAAGGAGAATTTAATGATAGAGCGTATTTAGGTTTACTGGGACATCAGGAAGAATTAATCAACGCTGTTGCTGCTACAGGAAAACCAGTTGTTGTAGTTTTAGTTGGCGGGAGTGCTATTACAATGGATAAATGGATTAACAATGTGCCTTCTATTTTAGACGTCTGGTATCCAGGTGAAGATGGCGGACATGCTGTAGCTAATATTTTGTTTGGAGATAAAAATCCAGCGGGACGTTTACCAATTACTTTCCCTGTTTTTGAAGGGCAATTACCATTAGTTTACAATCATAAACCAACAGGACGTTCTGATGATTATACAAATTTAAACGGAGCACCTTTATTTCCATTTGGTTACGGATTAAGTTATTCGACTTTTGAATACAGCAATTTGCGATTCGACAAAAAACAAATCGGAAAATCAGAAACTACAAAAGTGTATTGCACCATAAAAAATACGAGTAAAGTTGATGGTGACGAAGTGGTTCAGTTGTATGTAAGAGATCTTTTATCATCAATTGCCCAGCCAATTAAACAAATGAAAGGTTTTCAAAGAATTTCGCTTAAAGCAGGAGAATCAAAAGAGGTTTCGTTTGAGATTAACAAAGAAGTATTACAAATGTTAAACGAAGATATGAAATGGGTTGTTGAACCTGGAGATTTCAGAATTATGATTGGAGCTTCGTCAAGAGACATTCGATTAAGAGAAATTATTACGGTTACCAAATAATTTAGAGTTTTAGTTAGGAGGTTTTAAACCTTTGAATAAAAAAATACAAAAGAAATTTAAAGAATATGAAAAAAATAATTTTTGCAATACTGTTAAAAACATTACTATTTAGTAATCATGTTACAGGGCAAAAACTTGAAATATTTAATCAGGTAAGAGTACAGCATGATGATAAATGCAAAGACTTTTCGACTGATGCTAATGGAAACGTTTATTATGGCGGCGGGCAATATGTTTTTAAAAAGCTGACTTTTCCAAAGCAAAAAGTAAATACTAAATACGAAATTAATGTAAGTGTTATTTCGGGCGGCGATCGTTACGATAGAGCAGGATCAATTTTTGTTCTTCCAGTTGATAAGAACAATTCTTTAGAAGAAGTGGTGAAAGGAAAAAAGTTTGCTTCAAATGAATATACTAAAATAAAAATGATAGCTCCAGAAGGTAACTTTGCACCAACAGTAGAATTGATGCGTTTTATGACCACTTTCGGTATTGGCTTTTTTAGCAATGATTCATTACAGCGCAAACCAGTTTATATTCCGTATTGGGAAAAAGAGGTGAGATGGAAAGAAGATATTTCGCAGTTTTCAACATTGCTTCAAGGTGAAGTTTGGGTTGGAGTTCATATAGGAAATTATACTAAAGGAGGGCATATTGTAAATGCATCTATTAATCTTACTCCAAGTGAGTTAAGCTGCGATTTACCAAAGAATAAAATCATTGTTCCAATTTTGAATACAGAACCATTTGGAACTAATCAAGGTAATGATGAATTATTCGCATACAAAGATTTTCAGGTAGAATTTAATCTGCCAAAAGGAGCTAAGAATCCAAAATTATATTATATCACAACTGGTCATGGAGGTCATGGCGAAGGAGATGAATTTGTTAAGAAACAGAATATTGTAAAAATAGACGGAAAAAAAGTAATTGATTTTATTCCGTGGCGAGATGACTGCGCCAGTTTCCGTCGATTCAACCCAGGAACAGGAGTTTGGCTGAAGAAAAGAAAAGCGCCTTATATTCAGGATGATAAAGGAACTTACGCAGTAAAAGAAATTGAAGAGCCAATTGCTAGCAGTGATTTAAGCCGTTCAAACTGGTGTCCGGGAAGTAATGTTCCGCCTATGATTGTTCCATTAGAATTAAATGAAGGAAAACACGCAGCTGTTTTTAGTATTCCAGAAGCTCAAAAAAATGCTAACGGAACTTCAAATCATTGGATGGTAAGTGCTTATGTTGTTTATGAGCTTTGATGTAAAGGACGTAAAGTGACTTTTTTGAGTTCAAAAGAAGGAGTTTACACTAAAAAAACGGAGTGCTTTATGAGAAAAGCATCGGTTTATAAAAATAAACATAAATAAAAGATTACAATTTTTAAAATATAAAAAGTAAGAGAGTAAATTTTTAAAATGAAGAGGTGATTATTTGATGAAGTTAATAAAATAATGAAAATGAAAAATTTAAAAAAAGTTACATTTATTACAAAATTGTTATTTGTTAGCAAGAATTAAGCTTAACATATATTTATGTTAAATAATTTACAATAACACTGTTTTTTT
>NZ_MUHA01000022.1 GCF_002217355.1 Flavobacterium oncorhynchi
AAATTGACCGGTTTTTCCAGTATCGGGTTTAAAGTTTTTCAAGTTTACTTAGACATGAAAAATTTAATGATTGAACATAATGCAGAAAGCAAGCTCGCTACTTTACACAATACATCAAACAACACTTTCTTATTTAATATCATAAATATCAAGTATTAAATTAACCCGAGTAATCGCTCACTCTTATCATCTTAAAAACTCATAGCAAAAAATACCACATAAAACGTTTTAAGACAGAAAGTCCTCATGCAAATATAGATATTAATTTCTTTAAGCTACTTTTCAAAAGTAGTAGGTAAACAAAAATATTTTCTTGTGGTAATATTTACTATAATAATACTAAAGTATTATCATAGTAGCATTGTAAAAATTTTAGGTTTATCACTTACGAGACCATTATTATCAAATATCATTGCATCAGACATATATAACAATGCAGATATTTGCACCTGTTTATTAACTTTAAAAATGCAGAGTTCATTTTTTAATAAAACCAAGAAAGTTTTAATCACACAAAATCAAACTTGTTGACTAAATGTTAACTAAAACCTTTGAAAAGCCTTTATAATAAAGACTTATAGTGACCCCGGAGGGGTTCGAACCCCCAACCCTCAGAGCCGAAATCTGATATTCTATCCAGTTGAACTACGAGGTCAAAATGTTTATTTTTTAAATTCCAAATTCCAACTTAAAATTGGAATTTGGAATTTCTATAATTGGAATTTTAAGATAATAGTTTCTTCACAATAGTAGAAATGGTTTTTCCTTCAGCAGTTCCTCCTAATTGAGCAGATGCTAATCCCATAACTTTACCCATTGAAGCAATTCCTGAAGCTCCAGTTTCAGCAATAATTTTTGCTACTACAGCTTCTACTTCTTCTTCGCTTAACTGCGCAGGTAAAAACTTCTCGATTACTGCAACTTGAGCTAATTCTGGCTCAGCTAAATCAGGACGATTTTGCTCCGTAAAAATTCTAGCACTCTCTTTACGAGTTTTTACTAATCTTTGAAGTAATTTAATTTCTTCATCTTCTGATAAATCTTCTTTAGATCCCGAAGCTGTCGAAGCTAACAACAACTCCGATTTAATTGCTCTTAATGATTCTAGCGCTACAGTATCTTTCGCTTTCATGGCCGTTTTTATCTCGTCCATGATTTGTGTTTGTAAACTCATCTTTTATTTTTTATGTGAATAAGCGATTGCTTATAAATTGATCTATTAACTAAGTGTTTTTTATTTTAACTAATATTTCTAGTTTGTCAGGCTGAGTCCTTCGTCCTCGCTCAGGATAAACTTAGTCGAAGCCCTTCCTAACAAGAAGCCCTTCGACTACGCTCAGGGTGACAATATTGTTTTAAAAGTACTATTGAAAAGTCAAATTTCTAAATTCTGTGCGAAGATAAAAAAAATAACCCGAAAATTAAATCCAATTTTCGGGTTACCCTAATATTATAATTGTAAAATTAATCTACGTTGTCGTGCAAAAATGAATTATTTGAACGTAATTGAAGATCATTATTACTATCTGTTCCAACTGAAATTCTAGAATTAGTATTATTAGATTGATTATTTGACAAATCAATTCCTAATCTCTTATAAGCTGGTTCTTTTTCCAACTCATCAATTCTAGAAACATTATTATGAAACTTATAATTAAACTCTTTTAGTTTCTTTCTTCTTTCTTCAGCTCTTAAACGTAATGTTTCTTCAATTGTTAATTCCATTGGAGAAACTTCTGAAGTCGTTGTATAATCTGCATCTGTTGCAAAATCCACTCTTGGCTTCAAAGTAATATTCAATTCTTCAGGAACCACATCTTCGATTACTTTTTCTACAGGTTTTGAAGACATTAAGTCATTCTCAACTTCCATATATTCTTCTAAAGAATATTTTATCACACCTTTATCTGAAAGTTCAGTTACCGGCACAAATTGCACAGGATCATTTACTTTAATGTTGCGAGTTTCATTACTCAACTCAAACATAATTTTTGATTCCTGCTCAGCAACCGGCTCTCTTTTAACTTCAGGCTCTGATCTAAAAAGAGGAAGATCAAAAGAAAAAGTCGTTTGTTCTTCTTTCTCAAATGTTCTTTGTTGTACAGGTTTTACTTCTTGAACAATTTCTGCTGCAGGCGTTGAAATTTTGAAATCAATATCTGTAATCGGCGAAACAATTTCAAAAGTTACATCAAGGTTTTTAATAAACTCTGACATTACTACCAATTCTTCTTGATTAATTGTTGGCGTTGTTACAGGAGCAGCTGGAATTTCATTTACGGGAGCAACCGTATCCGTATCGTCCATTAAATCAAAAATAACTTTTTCCTCTGATTTTGCTATAGGTGTATCTGCATTCAAATCAAAAGAAGCGAGTGTTTTATTTGTTAAATTATGAACACTTCTTTGCTCATCTTCTAACGTATGAATTATTTTTTTTGGCTCTGTATTAACGATTTCATTTTGTTGTTCAACATCAAAACCAGTAGCGATAATAGTTACTGCAATAGCTTCACCAAGAGTTTCGTCTTCACCAACCCCCATGATAATATTAGCGTTATAACCCGCTTCTGCTTGAATATGATCATTGATTTCACCAATTTCGTCAAGCGTTATCTCATTAGATCCAGAAACGATAAGCAACAATACGTTTTTGGCACCTGTAATTTTATTGTCATTTAATAATGGTGAATCTAATGCTGATATAATCGCATCTTTAGCTCTATTTTCACCTTCTGCCACAGATGAACCCATTATAGCGGTTCCACTGTTTGCTAAAACTGTTTTAGCATCACGTAAATCGATATTTTGAGTATAGTGGTGCGTAATTACTTCGGCAATACCTCTAGAGGCAGTTGCTAAAACTTCATCGGCTTTAGAGAATCCAGCTTTGAAACCAAGGTTTCCGTAAACTTCTCTTAATTTATTATTATTAATTACGATCAAAGAGTCAACTTGTTTACGTAATTTTTCGATTCCTAAAAGTGCTTGTTCCTGACGTACTTTCCCTTCAAATTGAAACGGAATTGTCACGATACCCACCGTAAGGATTTCTCTTTCTTTTGCTAATTGCGCGATTACTGGAGCAGCACCTGTACCAGTACCACCACCCATACCTGCAGTGATAAATACCATTTTTGTACCACGATCCAATACTTTTTCGATATCGGCAATACTTTCAATAGCAGACTGCTGTCCTACGTCAGGATTTGCACCTGCTCCAAGACCTTCTGTTAAATTCATACCTAACTGAATTTTGTTAGGCACTGAACTGTTTTGCAGCGCTTGTGAATCGGTATTACAAACGATGAAATCAACGCCTTTAATACCTTGTTTAAACATGTGGTTAATAGCATTACTACCACCTCCACCTACACCTATTACTTTGATAACATTTGATTGGTTTTTTGGTAAATCAAATGAAATACTTCCAAATTCTGAGTTGCTCATCATCTTTTTGGTTTTTGAAATTCTTATTTAATACATTTTTTACTTCTTGGCTTGGGGCAAAGAGTAATCCTTTTCTTTTATTATTCTGCGTTGTCTAAAAAATCTTTGATTTTGTCGACATATCTATCAAAAAATGATCTTCTAATTTTTGTTTCTGTAGATTCAGGTTTTTCAACTCTGCTTACTGTTTCTCGAGTATCTTCAATAGTTTCTACTCTTTCAACGTAATTTTCTTCTACTTCGTATCGCTGCACTGGTGGAGGAACATTTCTGTAAACTACTTTTGGCTGTTCGTTTACAATTTCCATCCTAACGGCGCTTTGTGTGCTGTTTTCAATACTGTTCATTACTAAACCAACAGCTGTTGCAAACAATGGACTTGAAATTTCTTCGCTTGAATTTCCAGCTAAATGCTCGTTTGGATATCCTATTCTGGTATCCATTCCAGTAATATATTCTACTAATTGTTTAATATGCTTTAATTGAGCACCGCCTCCAGTAAGAACAATTCCTGCAATTAACTTTTTACGAGGATCTTCGTGTCCGTAAGCTTTGATTTCTGCAAAAACCTGTTCTACAATTTCCACAACACGTGCATGAATAATTTTAGACAAGTTTTTAAGCGAAATCTCTTTTGGTTCTCTGCCTCTTAAACCTGGAATAGAAACAATTTCATTGTCTTTATTTTCTCCCGGCCAAGCTGATCCAAATTTTATTTTTAAAAGTTCAGCTTGTTTTTCGATAATCGAACAACCTTCTTTAATATCGTCTGTAATTACATTTCCACCAAAAGGAATTACAGCTGTGTGGCGAATAATTCCGTCTTTAAAAATAGCCAAGTCTGTTGTTCCGCCTCCAATGTCGATTAACGCAACACCAGCTTCTTTTTCTTCTTGACTTAAAACCGCATCTGCTGAAGCTAACGGTTCTAATGTTAATCCAGACAATTCGATTCCTGAACTTTGAATGCAGCGTCCCACATTTCTAATTGAAGACGCTTGACCAACTACAACGTGAAAACTAGATTCTAATCTTCCGCCGTACATTCCGATTGGCTCTTTAATTTCAGATTGTCCGTCAATTTTAAATTCCTGTGGTAAAACGTGAATAATTTCTTCACCCGGCAGCATCGCCAATTTATTTACCTGATCAATCAAAAGCTGAATATCCTTCTCTCCAATTACCTCTTCTGGATTATTACGGCTGATGTAATCTGTATGCTGAATACTTCTGATGTGCTGTCCAGCGATACCCACAACAACATCTTTTATTTTATAACCTGAATTGTTTTCTGCTTCAAGTATAGCCTGCTGAATTGATTGAATAGTTTGCGTAATGTTGTTTACAACTCCTCTCGCAACTCCTAAACTTTTAGATTTACCAATACCTAAAATTTCAAGCTTTCCATACTCATTTTTCTTGCCTATCATGGCAACTATCTTTGTTGTTCCAATATCTAGACCTACTGCAATGTTATCTTTTTCCATTTTCTATTATTTTGTGCAAACTACTTGTTCCGTAAACCTAAGGTCAATTTTATTGTATTTATATAACGAACTATCCAAAACCGCTTTTTGAAAAAAGGCTTTATAGTTTCTAAATTTTTTATCAACATTCATCATTCTGCCAAAATCGATGAAGTAATTATAATTTCTATTAAACATTTTTAGGCTGCCATTCGGCATAATCTCTATTGCAATGATGTTTTTTTTCAAAAACGCATCGTCATAAATCGTGCGAAATAAAGCAGCTAAATCTTCGTTATTTTTTTCATTTATTGCCCCTGAAACAAGAGGAACTCTAGCAGTAAAATTGTCTGACAAAGGCATTTTACCACCCTCATAGTCAATATAAAAAGACTGATCACCATCATAAACTCTTGCTATGGCTGTCTTCTGTTTTACTACCGCTTTTAGAACACCATCGATACTTACAAAAACATTTGACTTTTCAATCATGTCTTGCGTATCAAGAGTTTTTTCAATCTTATTCAAATCTAACTCATCTTTTCTAATACTGGAAGCGTCTCTTTTATTTTCTATCAACAATTTATTAACCGTTTCCGGCTTAACAAAAAGCGTATTTTCTCCTACAAAAACGACCTCAGATTTCTTTAATTTTCGCTCCCCATTTCGATGTTGTGCGAAAGAATATAAAAAAAGTACCAATCCAAAAATTAGTATTAATCGAATATTTGTCCAATTAAATATTTTCATGCAGCATTTTTTTGATTGACGGCACCATCTCTCCAATATCTCCAGCTCCTATTGTTACAATTATTGGCGCATCACTGGCTTTGATTTCCGCTAATAAATCATTTTTTGCAACAATTTTTTTGTTCGAATTTGTCATTTTACCCAATAACCATTGCGACGTAACCCCTTCCATCGGTAATTCGCGTGCTGGATAAATATCCATTAAAAACACTTCGTCAAACTGAGAAAGACTTTCGGCAAATCCGTCAGCAAAATCTTTTGTTCTGCTAAACAAATGAGGCTGAAAAATCGCCAAAGCTTTTCGCCCAGGATACAATTCTCTAACCGCCTGATGAACAGCATTAATTTCAGTTGGATGATGCGCATAATCATCTATATAAACCAACTTATCCGATTTGATCTGATAAGAAAAACGTCTTCTGATTCCGTTAAATGAAGCAATGGCTTTTGTGATAGCACTGGTCGGGGTGCCATAAGTTTTTGCCATCGCAATAGCCATTAACCCATTCATTAAATTATGTTTACCAGGCAGTCCAAAATGAAGATCTTTCATTATCTCTGATGGCGTCTGCACATCAAAAACATAAGCTCCATCTTCAATTCTAACATTATATGCCTTATATACAGCATCTTCGTTTATAGCACATTGAACGCCTTCAAGAGGCAATTCTTTAGTTATAAACAGATTATTCTTGTCTTCCACTTTAGCCGCAAATTCTACAAACGAAGCTTCAATAGCTTCACTTGTTCCATAAATATCCAAATGATCTGCATCCATAGAAGTTATGCAGGCAATATTTGGGTGTAAATGCAAAAACGAACGATCGAATTCGTCTGCTTCAACAACAGTAACTGTTTTTCCCGTACCGATTAAATTAGAGTTGTAATTCTCTACAATTCCGCCCACAAATGCTGTAACATCAGCACCACTTTCGTATAGAATATGTCCTAAAATACTAGACGTTGTTGTTTTACCATGTGTTCCTGCAACTGCAAAACTAAAAGTGTCTTTAGTAATGATTCCTAAAACCTCCGCACGCTTTTTAATTTCGTAGTTTCTTTCAATAAAATAATTCCACTCCGAATGCGATTTAGGAACCGCAGGCGTAAAAATTACCAATGTATTTTCTACATGATAATTTGCTGGAATTAAATTAATATTATCTTCAAAATGAATATCTATACCGCTTTCAATCAATTCACTTGTAAGCATTGACGGCGTTTTATCATAACCAGAAACCTGTTTCCCAATATATTTGAAATAGCGGGCCAGGGCACTCATTCCGATGCCTCCAATACCAATAAAATAAACGTTTTGTATTTGATTTAAATTCATTTCTTTTTGCTTTAAGCATTAAGCTATAGGCTTTAAGCCTTCACCTCGGTTTATTATTTAATTAACTTGACAATTTCAGCCACAATATCTTTTGTTGCTTTTGGCATTGCAAGCTTTTTAATATTTACACTCAATTGTTTTTGTTTTCCTTCATCTTTCAGTAGCGCTTCAAAAACAATGCTAAATTCATTATCCAATTCAGATTCTTTCAATAAAATTGCACCTTTAGCCTCTACAATAGCTTGTGCATTTTTAGTTTGATGATCTTCAGCTACATTCGGCGACGGGATAAAAATTACCGGCTTTCCAACAATGCATAATTCTGAAACTGATGATGCTCCTGCTCTTGAAATAATCACATCTGCAGCAGCGTATACAAAATCCATTCTTTCAATGAAATCAACCACTTTTACACCTGGTTGATTGTATTTTTTATACTCTTCAAAATATAGCTTTCCACACTGCCAGATTACCTGAACATCTTGCGAAAGAAAGTTTGGCAATTCCTTTTCAATTAATTGATTGATTCTTCGTGCACCTAAACTTCCACCTAGAACCAACAATGTTTTTTTGTTCGAATCTAAACCATAAAACACAATCGCTTCATCACGCTTACTTTCAATATCAATTAAATCCTGACGAACTGGATTTCCTGTCAAAACAATTTTCTCTTTTGGAAAAAATCTTTCTAAGTTTTGATAGGCCACACAAATTGCATTTGCTTTTTTGCTCAACAATTTATTCGTAATTCCCGGGAAAGAATTCTGTTCCTGAATTACTGTCGGAATCCCTGCTGAACCAGCTGCCTGCAACAATGGACCACTGGCAAAACCACCAGTTCCAATAACTACATTTGGTTTGAACTTTTTAATAATTCGTCTTGACTCTAATAAACTTGAAGCCAATTTTAAAGGAAACATCATGTTTTGCAATGTTAACTTTCTTTGTAAACCAGCAATCCAAAGACCTTTTATTTCGTAACCTGCCTGCGGTACTTTTTGCATCTCCATTTTATCCTTGGCGCCCACAAAAAGAAATTCAGCATCAGGAAATTGTAATTTTAATTCGTTTGCAATCGCAATTGCAGGATAAATATGTCCTCCTGTCCCTCCTCCGCTTAGTATGAATTTATACTTTGTCATATTTTTTAATAGCTATTATTATAAACTATTTTATCCTATTTATTTGTTTAAAACTGCATTCATTGGATTTTTTGAACTATCCTCAATTGAATACATTTCTTCATCTTGATAAACTTCTTTTTCATCAACAGCTAAATTTTCTTCAGCCAATTCTTTATCAATTAATCTTTGAAGCGCTTCTTTTCGTCTTTCTTTCTCCTCCATTTCTTCGGCAATCTCCTCGTCTTTCTTGGTTACACTTATAATAATTCCAAGTGAGAAACACGTCATCCAGATCGAACTTCCTCCAGAACTTATCAGCGGAAGCGTTTGTCCTGTTACCGGCAGTAACTCTACTGCAACCGCCATATTAATCATTGCTTGAAATATCATGGGAAACCCGAGACCGACGACGACTAATTTTCCAAATAACGTATTTGCTTTATGCGATGCAATCACAAATCGGAATAGCAACAATAAATAAAGAACCAATATCGAAACTCCTCCCACTAAACCATATTCTTCTACTACAATCGCATAAATAAAATCTGAAGATGATTGCGGCAAGAAGTTCTTTTGAACACTTTTCCCAGGTCCTAATCCGCCTAATCTTCCTGATGCTATTGCAATTTTTGCTTTCTCAATTTGATAATCATCTTCATCTGGTTTGTCAGTGGTAAAGTTCATAATACGACTTTCCCAAGTTGATACCCTGCTGAAGAATCGAGAATCTGGAAATGCTTTTGCCACCAAAAGGAAAAAAGCCAACATTGCAATTCCTGAACCAATGATAAATCCAATATATTTTAATGGATACTTACCAATAAACGTTAACATCATAACCATCGAAAAAATCAACGCTGTGGTCGAAAAGTTAGCTGGTAATATAAGCGCCAGAGTAATAAAAACTGGAACCCAAAGCTGAATAAACGAGGTTTGAAACGGCTCGTTTTCTTCTTTAGTTTTCGACAAATAGCGAGCCACGTAAATAAACAAAACGCTTGCCGCTAATGTTGATGTTTGAAATGTAATTCCAATGAACGGCACCTGAATCCAACGACTTGCATTTGCTCCTGCAATTACAGTTCCTTTCAACAAGGTGTATAATAATAACAACCAAACTACTGGAAGCGCCACTTTAGAAATTGCTCTAAAATAATGATACGGTACTTTGTGAACCCAGTAAATAATCAAAAAACCAATACAAACGTGCGCTAAATGTTTAACCAAATAACCCAATGTATTTCCAGTTCCGTGACCTATGTACGCCAAATTACTACTCGCACTAAAAACCGGCATAAATGAAAACAACGCCAACAGAGCCACGAATGACCATATTACTCTATCTCCTTTTAGTTTGTTAACTAACTCCTTCATTGTTGTTTTGTTTCAAGTTTCTTTTGTTTCGGGTTTCAATCTCGATAGCTATCAGGACTGAAACTTTAAACTATTTTCTACAAGTTGTGCACTGCTTGTTTGAATTGCTTTCCACGATCTTCGTAATTTTCGAATAAATCGAAACTTGCGCAAGCTGGAGACAATAAAACAGCATCTCCTTTTTCTGTTAATCTTTGTGCTGTTTTTACAGCATCGTTCATATTATTAACTTCGACCATAATATCAACAACGTTTCCAAAAGCATCAATAATTTTACGATTATCAATTCCTAAACAAATAATTGCTTTTACTTTCTCACGAACCAATGACATTAATTCGTTGTAATCATTTCCTTTATCAACGCCGCCAACAATCCAAACTGTCGGAACATTCATACTGTCTAAAGCAAAAAAAGTAGCATTTACATTTGTTGCTTTTGAATCGTTGATATATTGTACATTCTGAATTTTTAATACTTTTTCTAAACGGTGCTCAACACCTTGAAAATTAGATAAACTTTCGCGAATTGTTGCATTTCTAATCTGCATCAATTTTGCTACGGAGCTTGCTGCCATTGCGTTTTTCATGTTATGTTTTCCTTCTAACGCAATGTGTTCTGTTTCCATTGTAAACTCTTCTTGGTTGATCTTTATTTCCATTTTGTTGTTATTTATAGAAGCCCCTTCATCAAATTTCTGAGTCAATGAAAAAGGAATTAATTTTGCTTTTGTTTTGTTGTTCTTTAACCATTCTGCACTTGCTTCATCATCTGCATCGTAAATGAGATAATCACTTTCAGTCTGGTTCATTGTTATTCGGAACTTCGAATTGATATAATTTTCATATTTATATTCATATCGATCTAAATGATCCGGGCTTATATTTGTTATTATCGCAATATCCGGTCTGTAATCTATAATTCCGTCCAGCTGAAAACTGCTTAATTCAAGAACATATGCATCGTATTTATTTTCGGCAACCTGCCAGGCAAAACTCTTTCCTATATTTCCTCCCAAACCTACATTGAGCCCAGCCGATTTTAGTAAATGATAAGTCAACATTGTTGTTGTTGTCTTACCGTTACTTCCCGTGATTCCCACTGTCATTGCTTCTGTAAATGGAAATGCAAATTCAATTTCCGAAATCACTTTTATTCCTGCCGCGATCAGCTTTTTTACTATCGGAGATTTCTCAGGAATTCCCGGACTTTTCATCACCACATCAGCATTCAGAATCAAATCTTCAGTGTGCTGTTCTTCTTCCCAAGGAATTTTATTTATAATAAGAACTTCTTTATAACTCTCTTTTATCTTTCCGAAATCAGATACAAAAACATCGTAACCTTTTTTCTTCCCGAGGATCGCAGTTCCAACTCCGCTTTCTCCTCCTCCTAGCACTACCAATCTCATCTATCTTAGTTTTAAAGTAATGATTGATAATATGGCTAACATAATTGCAACAATCCAGAATCTTGTAACGATTTTACTTTCGTGGTATCCTTTTTTCTGATAGTGATGATGCAATGGCGACATTAGGAAAATTCTTCGACCTTCTCCAAAACGTCTTTTTGTATATTTAAAATAAGCTACCTGAATAATTACTGAAGCACTTTCTGCTAGGAAAATTCCACAGAACAAAACAATCAATATTTCTTTACGAACTGCAATTGCTAAAACGGCTATGATTCCTCCAATTGTTAAACTTCCAGTGTCTCCCATAAAAACAGATGCGGGATAGGAGTTATACCAAAGAAAACCAATCAGCGCCCCAACAAAAGCAGAGATAAAAACAGTCATTTCTCCTGAATTGGGTATATACATTATATTCAAATAATTAGAAAAAATAATATTACCCGAAACAAACGTAAAAATTCCCAGGGCGAGGACCGAGATCGCAGAGGTTCCGGCCGCAAGACCATCTATTCCATCTGTTAAATTAGCTCCATTAGAAACTGCCGTGATAATAAAAATTACTACCGGAATAAATACTAACCAAGCCCATTTTTCATATCCATCTCCTAAAAATGACAAAACTTCTGCATAATCAAATTCGTTATTTTTTACAAACGGAATTGTTGTTGCAGTAGATTTTTCCTCAGCAGGAGCTGGCAATACCACAGCGGTACTTGCATTTACTTTAAAAATATCTGCTCTTCCAGTATCTGTTCTAACTGTAACCGCAGGATTAAAATAAAGAACCGCACCTACTATAATACCAAGACCAACTTGTCCGATAACTTTGAAAATACCTTTAAGTCCTTGCTTATCTTTTTTAAATATTTTGATATAATCATCAACAAAACCAATTGTACCCATCCACAGCGTAGTTACAATAAGCAATACGATGTAAATGTTGTGCAGTCTTGCAAATAACAAAACGGGAACTAAGGTTGCAAAAATGATAATCAAACCTCCCATTGTAGGTGTTCCTGCTTTTTCATTTTGTCCAGCAAGACCAAGCTCACGAACTGTTTCTCCTACTTGCTGATTACGCAAGAAGTTAATAACTCTTTTTCCGTAAATCGTTGATAAAAGCAGCGACAGCATAAAAGCCAAAGCTGATCTAAAAGTGATGTACTGAAAAACTCCTGTTCCTGGCCAATCCAGTGTTTTGTCAAAATATTCAAATAAATAATATAACATATATCGTGGTTTATTTGTTTAATCGTTGGTTTGCTGATTCGTTAATTGTTCATTTAATAATTACTCCATTAAACGAATAACCAATTAACCGTTTAAACTTTACTTTGCTAGTTGATCTAAAATTTCTTTTACGGTTTCCATATCGTCAAAATGATGACGAACTCCGTTTATTTCTTGATAGGTTTCATGACCTTTTCCTGCAATTAGGATAATGTCATTTGGCTGAGCCAATTGACAAGCCGTTTTTATAGCCTGTTTTCTATCAGTAATTCTTAATATTTTCTTGTAATTATGTGCTTCTACACCTTTTTCCATTTCGTCCAAAATCACTTCAGGATCTTCGTTTCTAGGATTATCTGATGTTAAAATTGCTTTATCACTAAGATCAGTAGCAATTTTTGCCATAATTGGTCTTTTTGTTTTATCTCTATTTCCGCCGCAGCCCACAACTGTAATCAATTGCTCGTTTTTAGTACGGATGTCTTCAATTGTTTTTAAAACATTTTCTAAAGCATCTGGTGTGTGTGCATAATCGACAATTGCTGTGATTTTAGAATCGGTAACAATATATTGAAAACGACCTGAAACACTTTCTAAATCAGACAATAAGCGCAACGCTTCAAGGCTATCCATACCCAATTCTACAGCTGTTCCGTAAATAGCTAAAACATTGTAAGCATTAAAAGTTCCAATCAGTTTTACCCAAACTTCATTGTCATTTACTTTTAACAATAATCCTGATAATTGGCTTTCTAATATTGTTGCTTTAAAATCTGCATATGTTTTTAAAGCATAAGTAAATTTTCTTGCAACTGTATTTTGCAGCATTACAGTTCCATTTTTATCATCAATATTTGATAAAGCAAAAGCTGTTTTTGGCAGAGAATCAAAAAATGATTTTTTCACATCTCTGTATTCTGCAAAAGTTGGATGATAATCTAGGTGATCGTGTGAAAGATTCGTAAAAATTCCACCAACAAAATGCAATGCTTCTGTACGTTTTTGATGAATTCCGTGTGAACTCACTTCCATAAAGCAATGCGTTACTCCAGCTTCAACCATCTCATTTAAATAATGGTTGATTGTAATTGAATCTGGCGTTGTATGCGTTGCTGGATATTCCGTTGCATCTACCATTATTTTTACAGTTGATAACAAACCAACTTTAAAACCTGCCTTTTGAAACAATTGAAATAATAATGATGCAATGGTTGTTTTACCATTCGTACCTGTTACTCCAACCAGTTTTAATTTTGCCGACGGATCTTCAAAATAATTCGCCGCCATAAAAGCTAAAGCCGTATTGGTATCTTTTACCTGAACATAAGTAATTCCTTTTTGAGTTGTTTCAGGAAGCGTATCGCAAATAATAGCAACAGCTCCTAACTCGATAGCTTTATTGATATAATCGTGACCATCAGAAAGTGTTCCTCGAATTGCCACAAAAATATCGCTTGCCTCAACTTTACGCGAATCAAATTCAATTTTATGAATAGCTGTTTCTGTTGAACCTATAACAGATTCAATCGCTGCTTTGTATAATATGTCTTTTAGTATTTTCACGATAATTCTAATACTATAATTGAGTTTTTACTAATATTTTGTCCCGCTTGAATCGATTGATTCTTAACTTTTCCTACTCCTGTTACTTTCACTTTTAAACCTAAATTTTCAAGTAAAGCAATTGCATCCATTCCCGGCATTCCTTTTAAATCAGGAATTTGTTTCGATTTTTTATTTGATTCTACATCGTATTTATCGTAACTGCTTTCCTGCTTTGCGATTTTAGAATCAAGCTGTTTAATCTTATTTGTTGATGGTGCGTCTGTAAATATTTTTTGAGCAATTCTTTTAAAAACCGGCCCTGCAACGTCTGCTCCATAATAATTATTTCTAGATGTATTTGGTTTATGAACCACTACAATACACGAATATTTAGGATGATCTGCTGGAAAATATCCAACGAAAGAGGACGCATAATACATAGCAGACTTACCTTCCTTTCCGCCATAATTCACCTGAGCCGTCCCTGTTTTTCCTGCCATCGAAAAATCCTTCGAATACAATTTAGAACCCGTTCCTTTTTTTACCACGTTTGCTAAAACTGCTTTCACCTTTTTTATGGTTTCAGGCGAACAAACTTTTGGATTTATTACTTCAACATCAAACTTTTTAATCGTTTTATTCCATTCTTTTATTTCCGACACAAATTGCGGTTTTACCATTACACCATTATTTGCAACGGCATTATACAAGGCTAAAGTCTGCATTGGCGTAACCGAAACATTATAACCAAAAGCCATCCAAGGAAGCGAAATTCCTGACCAGTGTTTGTCTCCAGGCTGCGGAATATAAGGTCTTCCTTCTCCTTTAAAATGCAATCCTAATGTCTTATTTAATCCATAACTGTTAATATGGTTTACAAACTTAGACGGGTTATTTTTGTAATTCTCATAAACAGCCTGAACCATTACTGTATTTGACGAAAGTTCAAATCCGCGAGCTAATGTAATTTTCCCATATCCTCCTCTGTGCGAATCACGAACAGCACGGCCATAATATCTAATTTCACCGCCATGACTGTCATAAACGGTACTTGTATCAGCTACTTTATCTTCTAGAATTGCCATTAAATCAACTAGTTTAAAAGTCGATCCTGGCTCCTGAGATTCTGCAATTGCGTAGTTTGTGGTTTCATAATACGACCCATCTTCAGCTCTTCCCAGATTCGAAATTGCTTTTACATGTCCCGTTTCTGTTTCCATAACCACCACACAACCATGATCAGCTTCGTAGTCTTCTAATTGTTTTAATAAAGCGTGATGTGCAATATCCTGAATAAAAACGTCGATTGTCGAAATAACATCATAACCATCAATAGGATCAACTTCGTTCAAATCACGAATTGGTTTCCATTGTCCTTTTGCGATTTTTTGTTTTAAGATTTTCCCGTCTTTTCCGTTCAAATAATTCTTAAAAGCCCACTCGATTCCTTTTCCTACTTCAACTCCAGTTGCCGGATCAATTCTGTCATATCCAATTGTTCTTTCAGCAATTTTCCCTATCGGATGTTTTCTAACTGTTTCTTGCTCAACAATAATCCCCCCTTTGAAAGCGCCTAAATTGAATAATGGAAAACCTTTTATTTTCACATATTCGGTATAACTTAAATTTCTAGCAATCAAATAATAACGATTTTTATTTGCTCTGGCTTTTCGTAATTCTTTTTCAAAATAACTTCCAGATTTTCCTAAAACTGTTACAAGCGAATCTGATAATGCTTTTACATGTTTCTCAAAAGTTTCTGTTTTTGGAGCTTTAGCATCAAAACGAATCTCATAATTCGGAATTGAAGTTGCTAATAAACTTCCATCAGCAGAGTAAATATTTCCTTTGTTTGCTGGAATTACAAAATTTCTAACGGTACGCTGTTTTGCTAATTTTCGGTAGTAATCTCCTTCAACCCATTGAATATTGGTCAATTTAACAACAATAGCAATTGCCATCAAAAAGATGAAAACTGCTACGAGGTAAATTCTGTAGGATATATGTTTATCGTCTACTGCCATATTCTTTTAAAGAAACTTTTTTCTTCTTCTTTTTTAACTTCTATTTTCACTGGAGGAACTGTTGAGGGAAAAATTTGCTTTTCGAGCATCTTATCCGATATTGTTGACTCCATTTTTAACTTCATCAATTCTGAACGTCGATCTACAAACTCTGATCTTAATTCTTTTACTTCGTTATTTAATTTTGCAATTTCAAAAACCTTTTGTTCATAACGCTGTGTATTTGCAATCATCAAAATTGCCAGCAGAATTATAAAAACAATGAATCGCCAATTCTTTACCGCATCATCATTTAGCAGAAATCTTGCTTTTAATATTCCAAATACTCCACTCTTCATTTTCTACCTATATATATTATATCTTTTCAGCTATCCTTAATTTCGCACTTCTTGCTCTATTATTGATTTTAATTTCGGCATCATCAGGAACAATCAGTTTTCCGATAGTTTTAAACGGTACTGAAAAATTCCCGTAAAAATCACGTTCTGGTTCTCCTTCAAACATTCCGTTTTTAATGAATCTTTTCACCAGCCTGTCTTCTAATGAATGGTATGAGATTACCGAAAATCTCCCCCCTGGTTTCAAAATTTCTAAAGACTGCTCAATAAACTCTTTCAAAACATCCATTTCTTGATTTACTTCAATACGAATCGCTTGATAAATCTGAGCCAATATTTTATTCTTAACTCTTTCTGGTAAATATCTTGCTAGAACTTCTTTTAATTCATCGGTTGTCTTGATTGGATAATCATGTCTCGCCTCAACAATCGTTCTTGCTAGAACTGGTGCGTTTTTCAACTCCCCATAATCAAAAAAAACACGACGTAAATCCTGTTCTTCATATTCGTTAACCACTCGATAAGCATTTAAATCATTTTTTTGACTCATCCGCATATCCAGTTCGGCATCAAATCTGGTTGAAAAACCTCTCTCTGGAACATCAAATTGATGTGATGAAACTCCTAAATCTGCCAAGATTCCATCTACTGCTTTAACACCATGAAAACGAAGAAATCTTTTTATAAATCTAAAGTTCTCATTAATCAAAGTAAATCTTTCGTCAGGCAATGCATTTGCAAGCGCATCCTCGTCTTGATCAAAAGCAAATAGTTTTCCATTTGGCCCCAATCTTTTCAAAATTTCTTTTGAGTGACCGCCGCCGCCAAACGTTACATCTACATAAATGCCGTCTGGCTTAATATTTAAACCATCAACTGTTGGATGAAGTAAAACTGGATTATGATATTCCATTGTCGTCGTCATTAATATTTCCCATTACTTCTTCGGCTAAATCTGCAAAATCCATATCTTCGCCGCTTATTGATTTTTCGTATAAATCTTTATCCCAAATCTCCACAATATTAACCGCAGATGAAAAAACAACATCTTTAGAAATACCCGAAAACGTCACTAAATCTTTTGGCACCAACAATCTCCCTAATGCATCAATATCTACTACTTTAACTCCGGCAGTAAATCTGCGAATGAAATCATTGTTCTTTTTTACAAAACGATTCAGCTTATTAATTTTTGCCATCATTAGATTCCATTCTTCCATCGGATACAATTCTAAACATTGCTGAAAAACGGAACGCTTCAAGACAAAACCGTCCTGAAGAGAAGAAGCCAATTGCTTTTTTAAAGGCGCAGGTATCATTAACCTCCCTTTAGCATCGACTTTACACTCATATGTTCCAACAATTGTATTCAAGAAAAACGTACTAATATGTTACACAGCAAAAATATAAAAAAAAATACCACATATTACCACTATATACCACTTTGTTAATAAGTTTAACCACTTTACTACCACCTCAGCTAAATCATAAGCAATCAATACATTAGACAAAAATCAGTTTCAAAATCTTTTCATTTAAGAATTACAAAAAATCTGCTTTATTTCTCTTAAAAAAGTAAATATTATGCAATTATTTTAACAACTCAATTTTTAGAGAAACAACCACTAAAACCTGATTTATAACCACTTACTAATTCTAGCAAAATAATCTAGTTAAAAAAGGGCAGCAAAAATTCATTTTTATTTATTTAACCCTATATTTGTCCCAAATGAAATTGGCATTAGATTAGATGGACAAAAACTACAAAAAAGAAGGCAAATACAGCTATTATGAAGCTGGAGAGGGAACTCCTATCGTTATTTTACACGGGTTAATGGGAGGCCTTAGTAACTTTGATGCTGTAGCGGAATATTTTCCAACGAAAGGATACAAAGTTGTAATCCCAGATTTGCCAATATACACGCAGAGTATTTTAAAAACAAACGTAAAAAGCTTTGCCAAATACGTAAAAGACTTTATTAATTTCAAGGGTTTTGACCAAGTTATTTTACTGGGAAATTCACTTGGAGGACACATTGCACTTTACCACACCAAACTATATCCCGAAAAAGTAGCCGGACTTGTAATTACAGGAAGTTCTGGACTTTACGAAAGCGCCATGGGCGACAGCTACCCTAAAAGAGGTGATTACGAATATATCAAAAAGAAAGCTGAAGATGTATTTTATGACCCAAAAATTGCGACACCAGAATTAATAGATGAAGTTTACGCAACTGTTAATGACCGCATAAAATTAATTAAAACATTAACGATTGCTAAGAGTGCAATTCGCCATAATATGGCCAAAGATTTACCTAAAATGACAGTTGAAACCTGTATCATCTGGGGTAAAAATGACGCTGTAACACCACCTAATGTTGCTGAAGAATTTGACAACTTATTGCCTAATTCAACTTTGTATTGGATAGACAAATGCGGACACGCTGCTATGATGGAACATCCTCAGGAATTCAACAAAATTCTTGAAGAATGGCTTGTTGCAAAGAATTTATAGCATCTAACTTTCGAATTTAAGAAGGTTTTAAAACAAAAAACATGAAAATTAATACCGCCGAATTTATTATCAGTAATTCTGATGCTTCAAAATGCCCGGCCGAATTTCTGCCGGAATACGCTTTTATAGGCCGATCAAACGTTGGTAAATCCTCTTTGATCAACATGATTACCAATCACAAAAATTTAGCAAAAACGTCTGGAAGACCAGGGAAAACACAATTAATAAATCACTTTAAGATTAACAATAATTGGTTTTTAGTCGATTTACCTGGATACGGATATGCTAAGGTTTCTAAAAAAACAAAATCTGTTTTTCAACAATTTATTACTGACTACTTTGAAAACAGAGAACAACTAGTCTGCGCCTTTGTTTTGATTGACATTCGCCATGAAGCTCAAAAAATCGACATTGAATTTATGTCGTATATGGGTGAAAGCGAAATACCATTTTGTATTATTTTCACCAAAGCAGATAAGATCAGTAAAGTAAAAATCGACTCTCATGTTGCGGCATACAAAAAACAAATGTACGCCAACAACTGGGCCGAAATGCCGCATTACTTTGTAACCTCATCTACAGAATCGATAGGAAAGGAAGAACTTTTAACTTACATCGACGAAGTAAATCAGGAGGTTTTTAAAAACAATTCAGGGTTTTAAATTCCAATTAAAAAATTCCAAATTTTAATCCTTCGACTTCACTCAGGAGGACAAAAGGTTAGCATATAAAAAATCCCAAATTCCAAGTTTTACAATTGGGATTTGGGATTTTTTATTGGAATTTTTAATTACTTCGTAAGCTCCAGTTTTTCCGCAAAATAGTCACAGAAATCTTTCATTGTGTCTGACATTTTTTCATCATCTGTTGCACGTTTAAAAGTATCTGCCATTGCCACTAATGTTTGATGAAAGAAAATTTTCATTTCGTCTACAGGCATATCTTTTGTCCACAAATCGATACGCATGGTTTCTCTGGCTTTACTATCCCAAATAGATAACATTATCGCTTTTGCTTCTTCAGCCTGAACACCGCCGTCTTGCGCACTCCACGTTAATTTTTCTGGAACACGGTTTTCATCTAATTCTATATTGAATTTAATCTCTGAGTTTATTGTATTTGACATTATTTCTTAGGTTTATATTTTGACTTTTCAAAAATTTCTTTTGCATTCACTTTTAATAATTCCGACAGCTGCACATTATTGTTCTTCATATAAGAACGAACAATCTGCCAGCCAATCCACGCCCCCACTCTTCCAGGAGAATCGTTATCAATCTCTAAATAAAATTTTGAAAACGGAGCCGGCGCAATAAATCGTGTTGTTAATTTAGGATCTGTACTGTACAACATTTCTTTTTCTAAAAAATAACGCCACATATAGGCTTCATTTTCTTCGCACCATTTAATCTGCTCTGGCGAATAGCCAATTTTTTCAGCATCTGTATATTCTGGCAGCAATAAATCTTTTGCGTACAATTGTTTCCCTTCAAAAATCATTTGAGAAACTAAATTTTTATCTGGATACGCAGGAATGTTTCTATAAGCAAAGCTCGAAACAACATCTGGCATAATTTGTTTTTCCTCAAAATTGTATTTTAAATAATTTGGAAATTCATAGAATTTATGCTCTTTTCCTAAATACAATTCTAACGCAACAATAACCAAACTATCTGCATAAATTGCTTTTGCATTATAGTCCATTTCTCCAATAACAGTAATTACTTTTGGCGTTTTTGTTTTAGGAAAATAATATTTCACATGTTGAAAAAGTGAATTAAATTCCTGACGAACCGGCTCAAAATTGGCGTATTTTTTTTGCACTTCTTCATAAACTTCACGCCAAATTGGTTCCTGCATTTTTTTTAACCAAACTGAATCGTCATTACCAGCTGGAAAAAAGAAAGGATACTGTTTTTTTACTTTTTCCAGATCTTCTGGTTTAGTTTCAAAAAACGCCTTATCAAAACGTTCTACTTTAATATCAATTGGAATTTCTTCGACTTCTTTTTCAACCTTTGTTTTCTGGCTACAAGACAAAAAAAACACGCACAGAACCACTGCAAAGCGATATATTTTCATTTTATTTTAATTAGATTTGTGTTGCATAAATTTAAATAATCGCTTACTCAAAAATATTTGTGCAAATATACATCCCTGTATTTTAAAACTTAAACTATTATGGCTAAAAAAAGCACTATTCAAACAGAAAAAGTAAACAAACATATTGTAGAATGGTTAAAAAATTATGCTGAGAATGCAAAAGTAAATGGTTTTGTTATTGGAATTTCGGGCGGAGTCGACTCTGCTGTTACTTCTACATTGTGCGCACAGACGGGTTTGCAAGTTTTATGTGTCGAAATGCCAATTCATCAAGCTGAAAGCCAAGTTTCTAGAGGGAGAGAACATATTACACAATTAAAAAAACGTTTTGCAAATGTTTCGAGTGTAGAAACTGATTTAACAGCTGTTTTTGAAGCTTTTAAAGCTGCAGTACCAGAAACAGATGATCAGGCAAAAGTAAATTTATCATTTGCCAATACACGTGCCCGTTTACGAATGACTTCTTTATATTATTTAGCCGGAATTCATGGATTACTGGTTGCAGGAACTGGAAACAAAGTAGAAGATTTTGGCGTAGGATTTTACACAAAATATGGTGACGGAGGTGTCGATTTAAGTCCAATTGCTGACTTAATGAAATCGGATGTATATGCTTTAGGAGAATTTTTAACAATTCCTAAATCTATTTTAACTGCAGCGCCAACAGATGGTCTTTTTGGAGATAATAGAACCGATGAAGACCAATTAGGAGCCAGTTATGACGAACTTGAATGGGCAATGTTAGCCGCGGAGTCAGGAAATACGGCGAATGACTTTACCGGGAGAGAAAAATCTGTCTTTGAAATTTATAAAAGATTAAACACCAGCAACAAGCACAAAATGGATGCAATACCCGTTTGTTTGATACCAAAAACGTTAAAATAAAACTTTTAACATTCATCTGCAATTAATTACAGAATTTATTTATTAATTTTACAGTTCCAAAAACATGAACAATTCTAAAAAAGGTAAAAATTATGATTAAAGTATGTCTTGCAGACAATCATCCTGTGACTCACTTTGGCGTTAAGTCTTATTTTAAAGACCACGATCAAATTTCAATTGTTGCCAATGTAGGCAATTTTTCAATGGTTAGAGATATCCTTCAGACGAAGGAAATTGACATTTTAATTCTAGATTTAGAGTTAGAAGGTCTTTCTAGCATCTTCGAAGTGAAATCAATCTTGAAAAATTTCCCAAAAACAAAAATTGTAATTTTCAGTGACTTAGCTGAGCAAATGTATGCTCCAAATGCTATTAAAGCTGGAGTATCTGGGTATGTACACAAAACAGAAAAACTTGAAACTTTAGGTCTTTCTATTATTAAAGTACACGAAGGAAAAATTATTATCAACGAAACTGTACGTAAAAACATGGCACTTATTGCGAAACAAAGCAAAAGCGAACGTTTGTACAGAAAACTTTCTAATCGTGAAATCGAGGTTTTACGTTACTTAAGTGATGGTAAGAAAAACAATGAAATCTCTAAAATCTTAAATCTGAACGAAAAAACGATCAGTACTTACAAATTAAGATTATTGACAAAATTGAATGTTACTAATTTAGTTGACTTAGTAAACAAAGCTAAGACTTTAGAAATTATTTAATTTAAAGGCATCTGATTTTGCTTTGGTAAAATCATAAACCTAAAAAAAAGCTCTATAGTGTTTAACATTATAGAGCTTTTTGATTTTTATTGATGATAAGGAACTACTACTCTTCCTAATTTTCGAGAAAAATTATTTAATAATTTAGAATAATCTATAACCATAGACAACAATTCTGAATTATCGTCTTGCGGATCTGTCAGGAGCGAGTTTTTTAAATCGTGAATGATTTTTGAAACCAAATACCATCGCAAAGAAAATATCGTATCAGAAACATTTTGCTCAATAGTTTCATTTTTATGCTTCGGAAAAATATTCTGTCCTTCCCAGTTATGAACGGTTAATCTTTCGTCTTCCATTAAAATATTGGTTACTTCCTGCGCAAATTCTGGCTGTAAGTGCATCAAATATTTATCTAAACTAAAAGTCTCATTTTGATTGTAAAAATCAATTAACCCTGCAAAAATATTTTGAAACAATACATTTGAAAGTTCTACCTCATCTTCCTGCAGACTTAAATAGATTTTTTCATATACTTTGTATTTTCGCTTTTCACTGACTTCTTTTACAACTCCTTCTTCATCAGCTTTTAAAAATACATCTTCAAAATCCTCTAGAACACTTCCGTAAAGCAATAATATTTCAATAATTTTCCTTTCAAAACCGTATAAAATATCTACTTTCTCTGCTTGCTCTTGAGGATAACTTGGTTCACCTGGATAATAATCATCTGGCGGTCCTGTTCTTGGGTCTTCTGGATCTCCTCCTGAAAAACTTGTATTTTTTGGAGGTTGGTTTCTAAAAACTTCAAAAGGTTTTTGTTCCTGTTTTTGCTTTTTAGCCACTTCTGCCAAATCTTTTTGAATCAACTGTGCCAAAGTACTCACCAAAACCTGCTCAGAAATCTCCATAATTCTGGCACATTCCTGAATATAAACTTCACGCTGAATACGATCTGGTATTTTAGAAATACTGGTCACCATATCCCGAATCAGATCGGCTTTTTTAATTGGATCGTTTTTAGCTTCGTTCATCAAAATCGAAGCTTTAAACTGTATAAAATCTTTACTATTGTTTTCTAAATAGGCAACTAAATCGTCATGCGAATTTTTTCGCGCAAAACTATCGGGATCTTCTCCATCAGGAAAAGAACAAACTCTTACATTCATCCCCTCTTCCAGAATCAAATCGATTCCTCGAATAGAGGCACGCAAACCTGCAGCATCACCATCAAAAAGCACTGTAATATTTCGAGTCAGACGATTAATCAATCGAATCTGGTCTGGCGTTAAAGCAGTTCCAGACGAAGCCACAACATTCTCAATTCCGGCCTGACTAAACTGGATAACATCGGTATAACCTTCAACTAAATAACAGTTATTTTGTTTCGCTATAGATTGTTTGGCATGATAAATTCCGTAAAGCACTTTACTTTTATGGTAAATATCACTTTCTGGTGAATTTAGATATTTTGCGGCTTTTTTATCATTGGTTAAAATACGCCCTCCAAAACCTAAAACTCGCCCCGACATACTTTGAATTGGAAACATTACACGCCCTTTGAATCGGTCAAAAGGACGATCTTCTCTCGCAATGGTTAAACCTGTGCTTTCTAAAAATTCCAATTTATATCCTTTTCCTAATGCTTCTTTAGTCAAAGCATCCCAAGTTTCTGGAGAATATCCTAAATCGAATTTTTTAATGGTTTCATTGGTAAAACCTCGTTCTTTAAAATAGGAAAGCCCTATCGCTTTTCCTTCTTCAGAATTTATTAAAACATCTTGAAAGTACTTAGCTGCAAATTCAGAAACCAAATACATACTCTCACGAACATCTGTCATCGCTTTTTCAGCATCTGTCTGTTCGGTTTCTTCGATCTCAATATTATATTTTCTGGCTAAATACCGAATGGCTTCTGGATAAGTAAACTGAGAATGCTCCATTAGGAATTTTACAGAATTCCCTCCTTTTCCTGTACTGAAATCTTTCCAAATTCCTTTTGCAGGCGACACCATAAACGATGGAGAACGCTCATCTGAGAAAGGACTCAGACCTTTGAAATTACTTCCTGCACGTTTTAAATTGACAAAATCACCAATAACCTCCTCAACGCGAGCAGTTTCAAAAACAGTATCTATTGTATTTTGTGAAATCAAAACTTAAATTATTTTTAAAAATGAGAGCTTGTAAAAGTACATAAATCCTACTTGAATTTTTAGAATTTTCGAGCAAAAAAAAGCGTTTCTTTCGAAACGCTTTTCCTTTCAACTAAACTTAATTTTATACTAATTAAAATCAAAACGAATACCTAACGAAACATTATTTTCGTCAACTGTATTATTTTTAAACAAAGGATTCAAATCGTATTTTAAGTACAAACTTATTTCCTTGTAACCTACGTAAGAACTCAGTCCGTAAATAAAATTGTTTACATTATAATCTCCTTTTGTTTTTTGTGTTGTTTTATAGTCGTTTTCTTCAAATTTTAAAATCTGTTTCGATTTTACATTGATTCCA
This sequence comes from Flavobacterium oncorhynchi, assembly GCF_002217355.1. GTDB lineage: Bacteria > Bacteroidota > Bacteroidia > Flavobacteriales > Flavobacteriaceae > Flavobacterium > Flavobacterium oncorhynchi. The sequence continues at coordinate 24,792 of NZ_MUHA01000022.1, forward strand.
GCATATCCGCCAAATCCTGCGCGAAAACCTTTATGGGTTCTATAATAGGTTTTCCCACCTGAATGACCATCTTTTGAAAAATCGAATTCTAAATGAACTGGAGCTACTAAATACACATTTCTAAAACGAGATTCTTTTAAATTTATCGGGTTTGTAACTAAATTTGTTTGATCGCCATTTACGACAAAACTGCGATTATCTGACGGACGAAGATTGTTATACATTAACGAAAGTCCATACTTTGCATGCAATAAATTATTGTCTTTTAATATTCTTGAATTAAACGTAAGTCCCCATTCGTAAAAATGAGACCCAATAAAATCATAATTTGAATCTTGAAGCTTACCATCGACCATTGTACTATTTAAACCGGCAGCAAATACAAATTGCGAAGTGGTTCTTTTTTCGCCTCGAATTGAATCTTTGGTTTTTTTATTATTCCAGTCATTCTTATTCCAGTAAATAACAATCTTGCCTTTCTTTGTTGAATCCTGTTCTTTCAGTTTCCCATCTACTTTTTGCTGAACCAAATCATTGAGTTCATTTTGCGCCAAAGTCACTTTTTCTTCAATAATTACGGCTCTGGCTTCTGCCAATTCTTTTTTGCGCTTGTCTGCCTGTTCTTGTGTAATTTTCCCTTCAGACAATTGTACATTTACAGCTTCAACTTCTTCTTTCAGTTTTTCTTTTTCCTCTTTGGTAACTTTTTCTATTTGATTTGCAATTTTCTTTGCTTTTGATTCGAAAGTTTCCTGACCAAAAACTTTACTGACAAATAAGAAAATTAGAACTACTAGATAAATGGTAAAATTTTTCATGATTGATTTTTTAATTTGATTGTTGATTGTTGATTGATGACGATTCTTTAATTCTGAATTATTAATTGTTAATGGTAAACTCTTTATTCTTTTTGATTTCGGTTTGCCAAAGCCACTTTAACCGATTGATAATTTTTATTGACTTTTGTCACTACCTTTTCTCTAAAGGAAAGCTCCAATTCGCCATCGACCTGATTAAGCAAATCAGCAGCATTTACTTTTACTTTTGATTTTGGCTTAGCCGAATTTTCTGCTAAAATTGTTTTTTCTGCCGAATCTAATAATTGATCTACGCTCTCTTTTTTTGTAGTATCAGCAATTGCAGTTTGATTTGTTTTTGATTGTTTTTCTTGATTGTTTTTGATGATGATTGAAGACTCCGCTACTTGATTTGATTTATTTTTATTTGATTTTTGACTCGAAACCTCTAAATATTTATCTTTTAGTATTTCTTTTTTCTCAAGAGATTCTTTTTCTGAAACTACAACTTCCTGCTTTACTGAATCTATTGCATTTAAAACTGGCTGAACAATTGGATCTTTCTCAACATTCTCTTCTATTACAACATTATTTTTTGGAGTTTCGACTAAAGCTTCCTTTTGATTAAAAAAGAAAGTTCCAACTAGTAAAAACCCGACGATACTTGCAGCTATGAAAAGCCATTTTCTTTTTGAATCTTTTTTTGAGCGAGGTAAAACTGTTGTTTTCTCTTCTTCAGCGACACTCAGCATTGCATCCAATCGATCCCAAGCTTTATTACTTGGCTCAATTTTGCGGTGATTTAATTTGTCACGGAAATCCTTTTCAAAATTATTCGGTGCCATTATCTTGTTTTTTTAAAATAGTAATTTGTGTTTGCAGCATTTTTCTAGCGTGCGATAATTGCGATTTTGATGTTCCTTCATTAATTCCTAACATCTTGGCAATTTCATTGTGTTTATAACCTTCAATTGCATATAAATTGAAAACCATTTTATAGCCATCGGGCAAAGCATCAATTAAAAACTGAATCTGATCTACGGTAAACTGGCTGTCAATTGCGTTGAAACTTTCTTCAACAAAAAATTCATCTTCGGCAAATTTTACTTTTTTCTGAACTCTTAAATACGAAATGCATTCGTTAACCATAATTCTGCGAATCCAACCTTCAAAACTTCCTTTATTTTCAAATTTGTTTAAATTGGTAAACACTTTCATAAAGGCCGTTATCATTACATCTTCTGCCAGCTGAATATCTTTTATATATTGACGGCAGACACTTAGCATTTTTGAAGAAAACCTGCTGTAAATCTGTTGTTGTGCCTGCCGATTATTTTCGACTGCCAACTTTATGATTTCGTTTTCTTCTTGATGTAACGGAATAATTTTCATTAATAAGCTTTCGGTTTTTGGTTTTAGAAACAGTCTTCTATTAGCATAGACGATTGTCGATTTGAAATGGTTGCATCAGACATAAAAAAATTCAATAAAAAAATTAAAAATTCCAACACATGCAGAACAAGCAACTGATTTACAACAAAGTAAACCAATTACCTAATTAACAAATTTTCTAATTATCTAATTATTTTTTTCTTTCAATAACGTAGTTTACCATTAAAGTAAGCGCTGCTTTGAAATCAGAATCAGGGTAATTCTCTAAAAGTGAAAGTGCTTCTTGCTGAAATTGCACCATTTTATTTTCGGCATAAGCCAAACCATTATTATTTTTTACAAAGGCAATAACTTCTTTTACGCGTTTTTTGTCTTTGTTGTGGTTTTTGATGGAGTTTATCAGCCACTTTTTTTCTTGCGGAGTACAAGTATTTAAAACATGAATTAAAGGCAAAGTCATTTTTTGCTCTTTAATATCAATTCCTGTTGGTTTACCGATTGCTTCTTCACTGTAATCAAACAAGTCGTCTTTGATTTGAAAAGCCATTCCGATAAGCTCTCCAAATTTTCGCATATTCTCAACCTGAACATCATCTTCGATTACAGATTTTGCACCAAGCGCACAACAAGCTGCTATAAGAGTAGCAGTCTTTTTTCGGATAATTTCGTAATAAACATCTTCAGTAATATCGAGTCTGCGGGCTTTTTCTATTTGAAGTAATTCACCTTCGCTCATTTCGCGAACGGCAACAGAAATAATTCGAAGTAAATCAAAATCTCCGTTATCAATAGAAAGCAGCAAACCTTTTGAAAGTAAATAATCTCCAACTAGAACAGCAATTTTGTTTTTCCAAAGTGCATTGATCGAGAAAAATCCGCGACGGCGATTACTATCGTCTACAACGTCATCATGAACCAAAGTTGCCGTATGAATTAATTCAATTACCGAAGCTCCTCTATACGTTCTCTCGTTTACAATACCTCCAGAGACCATTTTTGCGGTTAAAAACACAAACATTGGACGCATTTGCTTACCTTTACGGTTTACAATGTAATAGGTAATTCTGTTCAGTAACGCCACCTTTGAAGTCATCGATTCATGAAACTTTTTTTCAAAAAGTTCCATTTCGTTAAAAATGGGCAGTTTTATTTGTGAGGTAATATTCATTTCGATTCCAAATATACTATTTTAAATAAAAAAACGTTGTGTATTTTATGTTAGTATATCAACATTTTTCTCTACCCGCCTAAAAAAAACACCAAAAACACATTCTAGTTAAAGCCTAATTTGTATTCATTAATTAAAATCAAGAAAACTATTTATTATGAAAACAAAATTTTTATTTATTGGAACATTAGTCGCTTTATCTTTTTTTATCAGCTGTAATTCTGATGAAAAAACAAATGACGGATCATCTGACGCAATTACAAATACTGAAATAGTTACAAATTCTAAAATTGATGCCTCGATTGAAGATGTAACTGCTATTGCCGAAGATCAATTTACTGCACAGCAAAATTTAACTGCAAAACCAAGCGGACCGGTAAAAAATTTCCTTCCGAGCTGTGCTACTATTACAACGGCATTAACTAATAACACCTGGACAATTACTGTTGATTTTGGTGTAGAAGGCTGTACTCTGGAAAACGGAAATACGGTGAAAGGAAAAATGGTTATCTCTTTCTCTAATGATTTTTCAGCGTCAACTCAAACCATTAGTTATACTTTTGATGGATTTTATCACAATGGCAAAAAACTTCAAGGAAGCAAAAGCATAGTTCGATCTGTAAAATCAACAGATTTACTTGCCGAAGCACATCCGGTTTCAACAGCTGCAATAGATATGACTATTACTTTTGATGATGGAAGTGTTTACACCAGAAAAGGCACTTTAATTAAAGAAATGACTGCTGGTTATAAAACTTGGTCTGATTGGGAAGACAATGTTTATGTAATAACTGGAAGCAGTACAACTACTTTCCCAAATGGAGATACTTTTTCGGCAGAAATTACAACCCCTCTAGAATTTAAAGCTTCATGCAAAACCCCATTCCCTGTAAAAGGTATTGTTTCAATAACTAAAAATGATGCAAAAGCAATTATTGATTATGGCAACGGGGACTGTGATACACTTGCTAAAGTAACAAAAGATGGAGTAACGGAAGAAATCGATTTGAAAAAATAAGAATCCTTTTTGCCCAGAAAAAAAGCATTAAAAACAAGACTCTTTTTGTTTTTAATGCTTTTTTTATATTTTAAGATAAATTCTATCCTTCTTTGTTTGCCAATTGACCGCAGGCAGCATCGATATCTTTTCCGCGGCTGCGACGAACTTTTACCACAACTCCAATGTTTTCTAAAGCTTTAATATAAGCTAAAATTGACTCTTCTGAAGCTTGTTGAAACTCTCCGTCATCAATTGGGTTATATTCTATTAAATTGACCTTACAAGGCACATATTTGCAAAATTTAACCAATGCATCAATAGAAGCTTTGTCATCGTTAATTCCTTTCCAAACCACATATTCATACGAAATTTTACTTTTTGTCTTTCTGTACCAATATTCCAGTGCTTCTCGCAAGTCTTTTAAAGGAAAGTTTTTACTGAAAGGCATAATTTTAGCTCGGGTTTCATCTATTGCTGAGTGCAATGAAACTGCTAATTTGAATTTCACTTCATCATCTGCCATCTTTTTAATCATCTTTGGAATTCCAGATGTCGAAAGCATAATACGTTTTGGAGACATTCCTAAACCTTCAGGCGACGTAACCATATCTATTGCTTTAATGACATTATTATAATTCATTAATGGCTCTCCCATTCCCATAAAAACAATATTCGAAAGCGGATGATTGTGATATAAACGACTTTCTTTATCAATTGCCATGATTTGATCGTAAATCTCTCCCGGCTCAAGATTTCGCATTCTCTTTAATCTCGCAGTAGCACAAAAGTTACAATCTAAACTGCAGCCAACTTGGCTGGATACACAGGCGGTGGTTCTAGTTTCTGTAGGAATCAAAACAGACTCAACAACAAGTCCGTCATGAAGTCTAACCGCATTTTTTACAGTACCATCTGTACTGCGCTGCATTGTATCTACTTTAATGTGGTTGATTACAAAATTGTCTTCAAGCATAGATCGTGTTGCTTTGGCAACATTTGTCATATCTTCAAAACTATGAGCTCCTTTGCTCCATAACCATTCATAGACTTGATTTCCGCGAAAAGCTTTGTCATTATTTGCGACAAAAAAATCTCGTAATTGCTCTTTTGATAAGGCTCGTATGTCTTTTTTCTCCATTTGCATGCTGCAAAGTTAATCACTTTTGTCCTTTTTTTTGATTTTTAAACACATTCTTAATTAAATCGAAAAAAACATCTAAAATAAAAAGAGTTTCATACCTCTCTTAAAAACACAAATAATTCACTAAGATACAAATACTTACTATTTCAAACATTTTCCTAAAAACCTATAATTAAGTTCAATTTGTCTCTCTATTCTTTACTATAACAATTTATATCACTTTTGCCCTGATTTTTATCATTCTATTTTTTGCGGATGCCTGATAATTTTGACCTAAGAAATTCAAGGAAAGCTTTAAACTCTTTAACCACTGCAAATGTTTTAAGCTTTCTAAGTTAAAAGATCAACCTAAAATTCTCAAAAATGAAAACAATTAAATCAATTTTATTTACAGTGATTTTTACAACAATCTCATTACAATTAAGCGCACAAAAAAACTATTCTGTAGTAGAAGCAAAATCAACTTTTGAAGTCGCAGGAACTTCTACCGTACACGATTGGGTTATGAGATCTACAGAAGGAACTGGTATTGCCAATTTAACGGTTAAGGAATCTAAACTAGCTGGCATAAACAGTTTATCTATTTCAATACTAGCTGAAAGCTTAAAAAGCAGTAAAACCAGCATGGACAGAGTGGCATATGAAGCCTTAGATACAGAAAAAAACAAAAACATTGAATATGTTTTAAAATCTGCAGAAAAAATAAACGAAACAACTTGGATTCTAACAGGAACCTATACCATTGCTGGTGTCAGTAAAGAATATCAAACTCAAGTAAAAATAACTGCCAATAACGGCACTTTTATGCTGCAAGGCTCCAACCAAATTACTTTTGGCGATTTTGAAATGGCACCTCCAAAGGCAGCTCTTGGAGTTGTAAAAACAGGAAAAGATTTAACTGTGATTTTCAATATTATTTTAAGCTGAAACAAATTTCGTTTGATAAATATAACTTTCCTTCTAATACAGAAATAACCATTCAATCCAAAAATCATTAGGTCAGACTTCAACAACTGCTGATTTAACAAAAATTCAAATTCTTTTTTAATAACAATACTGATTTTGAAAAAAATGAAAACGTTGTAGTTATTAAATACCAATTTAATAAAATTTTAACAATGATTTTTATCATGTCTCATACTAATTTATAGGGAGATCTTTGATACAAGTTAAAAACAACATTCTTAATACTAGTATAGAAAACGGCCGACTGATTAACTTATTTTTTACACTAAAAACATGACAAAATGAAAAGCAACAAAATAAAATTATTTGCATTTGTAATTATACTCTTTGGAGTTACCACATTTGCTTCAGCACAAAAATCATACACATTAGATACTAAATCAACTTTTGCTGTTGCAGGTACTTCAACTCTTCATGATTGGGAAATGAAATCAGGTTCAGGGACTGGAACGGCAACTTTAACAATTGCCAATTCAAAACTAACAGATATTGAAGCGTTGTCTGTAACTCTATTAGCAGAGAGCATTAAAAGTGAGAAAAAAAGCATGGACAAGGTTGCTTATACAACTTTAAAAACGGATAAAAACAAAAACATTAAATATGTTTTAAAATCTGCAGAAAAAGTAAATGAAACCACTTGGGAATTGACTGGAACGTATACCATTGCTGGAGTAAGTAAAGTTTATAAAACTACGGTTAAAACAACTATTACGAAAGATGGATTAAACATGCAGGGATCAAACAAAATCACTTTTGCTGATTTTGGAATGAAATCTCCAACTGCAATGCTTGGAACCATTAAAACGGGACAAGATTTAACAATAAAATTCAATTTAAACTTTAATTTATAAACGCCATGAAGAAAATTTATATACTCGCAATAACATTAGTCAGCACATTTGCTGTTAATGCACAGGTAAGTTTTGGAAACATGCAAAACCAAATTTCTAGAGGGAAAGATGGTATTAATGTTTTCGACGTACAGAAAGACACTAGAGAGTTTAAAGGTCTTAGTATTGACCTTGGTGGTGCTTTTAACATGGATTTCCAAGCAACAAATTCATTTAACAATCAACCTGCCAGCACTACAACTACGACTAATACAGCTACCGGAACTACTGTTAGATCAATTACTGGATATCGCTTAATGAATAATGAAAACAATTTTACTCTTCCTGCTGCTGATATGTATATTGGTGCTCAATTGTTTGATGGAGTAAGAGTAAATTTAGATGTTTATTTAGCTTCAAGACACCACAATGATTCTTATGTAAAAGGTGGATACTTACAAATTGACAAGTTAGACTTCATCAAAAAAGACTTTTTAGCTGATGTAATGAAATATGCTACAATTAAAATTGGGCAGATGGAGAACAATTTTGGTGATGCTCACTTCAGAGGTTCTGATAATGGTAATACAATCAGAAATGCATTTGTTGGAAACAACATTATGTATTCTTTCACTACAGAAATGGGTATGGAGGTTTACTATAACAGAAAAGGATTGGTTAGTATGTTAGGTGTTACAAATGGTAATTTAAATCAAAGTAATGAAGAAGTTTTTTACCCTGCTGGACCAAACGCTAATACAACGCACAGCCCTTCAATCTTAGCTAAACTTGGTTATGATAAACAGCTTAATAAAGATTTAAGAGTAAGACTAACGGGTTCTTATTATCATAATGCAAATCTTGGTAACGCAAACATATATTCTGCTAATAGATCAGGATTTGGTTACTGGGGTATATTGAATAATAATCCTTATAAAAACACCATTACTAAAACCGATGCAAATGGTACTGTTATTTCTACGACTACTACTGATGTTGCTAGTAGTTTCAGTAAAACATCTACTCCAGAAGCAACGTTCAATCCTAATTTCAAAAATTGGGCTACGACATACATGATTAATCCTTTTGTAAAATATAAAGGCCTTGAATTCTTTGGAACAATCGAATTAGCTTCAGGAGGTGATAAAGCTGGTACTGACGACAAGCGTACAGCTAATCAATATGCTTCAGAACTTATTTACAGATTTGGAGAAACTGAACAATTCTACATCGGAGGAAAATACAATACCGTATCTGGAAAACTATCTAATGCTGATGCTAAAAAGGTTAGTGTAGATAAATTTGAAGCAAGTGCTGGTTGGTTTATGACTAAAAACATTTTAGCTAAATTAAACTACGTTAATCAAAAATATAAAGATTATTCACAATTTACAGGAGATCCCGCTACTGGAAATCTGAACAACTTTTATGGCGGTAAATTTGAAGGTTTAGTATTCGAAGCTGTAATTGCATTCTAAATATAACAAAAATGCTTAATAGATTTGTTTTTTTAATACTGGGTTTAGTAATTTTCTTTTTCTTTGGAAGTGCTAAACCCACTTTTTTAGCAGATGATACAACTTTAGTAATAAATAAAATTAAAATAGAAATTACAGGATTATCATCTGTTGGCAAGTACAACTGTTCGAATACTTTTTCTATAAAAGATACAGTTTACTTAAACTCAAACAAAAAAAACACTTTTAATACCGCTATCAAAATGACAAACTTTGATTGCGGCAATAAAATAATGACAAAAGATTTACAAGGAACTGTTAAGGCTAAAATATTCCCTAACAGTACTGTTTGCCTTACCGATATAAAACCTAATGGTAAAAATTATAAATGCAACCTGAACTTTTTTATCACTAATAAAACACTAAAATATAAAGACTTTGTTTTATACAATGCTGATGATAAAATTCAGGGCACACTTTCTTTAAAATTCTCTGATCTTGAATTAGAACCTCCAGTAAAAATGGCTGGGCTTATAAAAGTTAAAGATGATATTGTGATAAACTTTAGTTTGTACAAAAACTAACTCGCAATTGTCATTAAAAAAAATTGCATCGGCTGATCAAAATTTAAAAATTTGGCACGAGAATTGTCTTGCACTCAAAAGAAAATATAATCTTACAAAGCGCGCAATCATTTTAAAATTTGTATTTTTATTATTCCACTTTATGACGTTTTAAAATTTTTAACCTAAAAAGACAATTTATTATGAAAAAACAAATTTTAACTTTAGCTGTAATTGCATTATTAACATTCGCGGTACAATCATGCGAAAAGAAAGAGCCAAAACCGGCAGAAGATGAATTAACTCTTGGAAACAAAGTTGACTCTTTAACAACTGATATTAAAGAAGTAAAAGACAGCGCTGTTACTAAAACAGAAAAAGCGGCTGAAGATGTAAAAGATGCTACTAAAAAAGCTGCCGACGATGTTGAAACTGCTGCTAAAAAAACAGCTGCTGATGTAAAAGATGCCACTAAAAAAGGTGCTGAAAAAGTAGAAAATGCTGCTAAAGCTGCTAAAGACGGAACTGTAAAAACAGCTAAAGAAGTAAATGACGCTTTGAAAAAATAATTTTCATCTCGAAATTAATATTGAAACCATTCGTTTACACGAATGGTTTTTTTATGCAAAATAGTAAGCAGATATTTTTTGTATTTTTGCTTTAAATTAGAACAAACACAAGATGCATTTTATTTCACAAGATCTAGAAGATTATATCGAACAACATTCTGAAAACGAACCAGAATTACTGGCGAAACTCAATAAAGAAACGTATCAGAAAATACTTTTACCGCGAATGCTGAGCGGGCATTTTCAAGGCCGTGTTTTGAGTATGCTCTCTAAATTGATCCGTCCGGTTAATATTCTTGAAATTGGAACTTACACGGGGTATGCCGCTTTATGCTTGTGCGAAGGAATGCAGGAAAACGGACAATTGCATACTATTGATATTAAAGAAGAATTAATTGATTTTCAGCGTAAATATTTTGATGCATCTCCTTGGGGAAACCAAATTTTTCAGCATTTAGGAGAAGCAATTGATATTATTCCCACTTTAGATGTAAAGTTTGATTTAGTTTTTATTGATGCTGATAAAGAAAACTATCTTAATTACTGGGAAATGATAGTACCAAAAATGAATAAAGGCGGTATTATTTTATCAGATAATGTTTTATGGAGCGGTAAAGTACTAGAACCCGTTCATCCTAATGATGTGAGTACAAAAGTGCTTTTAGAATATAATCTACACTTAAAAAATGATCCAAGAGTAGAAACGGTTTTACTACCAATTCGTGATGGATTGACGGTTTCGAGAGTATTGTAGATTTTTTAGCTTCTAAGATTCTGAGGTGCTTAGGTACTAAGGGTTTTAAACCTAAAATTATATTATTACTGAATTGCCTCTAGCTTTAGCTGGAGATATATAGAGTTTAAAAGTAAAAAAGGCTTTAGCCAAAATACTGCTGAGTATTTGGCTAAAGCCTTTTTATTTTTCTCCATAAAAAAACCTCCAGTTAAAACCGGAGGCAATTTATAAAATCTATATTAAAACCCTTAGTACCTAAGCACCTCAGAATCTTAGCATCTTAAAATAAATCTATCCTGGAAAATATTGCGGTTTTAATCTTCGGTAAGCTAAATAAATCAAGAAACCAAAAAGAGCTCCAAAGAAATACCCCGTTAGAATATCACCTGGATAATGCAATCCTAAATAAATTCGGCTGTAAGCAAAAACTAAAGGCCATAAGAACAAGAAGCCTAAATACTTGAAATGGCGTTTTAAAACCAAATACAAGAAAGTAGCAACTGCCATTGTGTTTGCTGCGTGTCCTGAGAAAAAGCTGAATGATTTTCTAACCTGAACAACTCTAATAATTGAATTGATATTAGGATTATTACAAGGACGTAAACGCTGAAATGTATGTTTGAATAAATTAGTAGTTTGATCTGTAAACGCAATTAAAACTGCAATAAAAAGCAGTAAATACAAGGTTTGCTTTCCTCCAATTTTTTTATAAATAAGATAAAACATTAATAAAAATAATGGAGTCCAATACAATTGATTGGTAATAATCAGCCAAAGTTTATCGTAAGTTTCAGAACCAAGTCCGTTTAGATATACTAATAAATTTACATCTAATTCTTGTATTTTTTCAAGCATATTATCTTTGACGTTTTACTGGTCCTGAAATTGAATCTATATCTTCTTTTACTTTATCGATTTCTGTTGCTGTATCTCCAAGCAGATTACCAGTATCTCCTAATATATTTGATTTCGCATCATTTATCTGCGCATTAATATTACCTGTTATATCAGTCAAAGACTTTGCATCAAGTCCATTAGCTTCAGCTCCTTTTTGAATTTCACTTTTAATATCGTTGGTTGCATTTTTTAACTGAGCCATTGCTTTACCCATAGTACGAGCAATTTCAGGCACTTTATCAGAACCAAAAAGCATTAAAACTATAAACAGTATGAAAATTAATTCTCCTCCTCCTATACCAAACATAACTTTTATTTTTGTGTGCCACAAAGATATTAAATTTTGCAGCTTGCCGTTTTAAAATTTCCTTAAAAAAAAAGACTCTTTTCAGAGTCTTTTAGCTTTATTCTTAGTCAAACTTTGACTTTTGTTCTATTTTTGGCCAAGAATTATTCGTTACATCAATATCAGCGGTTAATAATTTTGGATCTATCTGAATACTTTTTATTGCTTTTGAAACTGCATAAACTTTCTTAGCTGTATCATTGTTTTTTCTCCAAATTTGCGCAGGATATTTGTAATTATCTTTTGTACCATCTTCATAAGTTATTTCAACAAGAATTGGCATAATCATACCTCCCGGTTTATTAAACTCAACTTCATAAAAATACTTAGGCGATTTTATGCTTGCTTTTTCTTCAGCAGTAAATGTTTGATCAACATAATCTGCTAGAGGCTTAATATCCTCAACATCTAATGCTTTTTTCTTAGAAGAACTTACCTCTGCATTATCTCCTGAGACTAAATATACAAAAGGACCTTTTTCAAAACCAAAACGGCCTTTTCTAACTTTTACATCTTTAATATCTGCCGTTGGCGTATCAGAAACGTAATATTGTTTAACATCTTTAATTCCGATGTCTACAAAATCAGTTGAATAAAACCAACCTCTAAAGAACCAATCTAAATCTACAGCCGAAGCATCTTCCATTGTTCTAAAGAAATCTTCAGGAGTTGGGTGTTTAAATTTCCATCTGTTTGCATACGTTTTAAAAGCATAATCAAACAGCTCTCTTCCCATAACAACTTCTCTTAAAATATTAAGACCTGTTGCAGGTTTTCCGTAAGCGTTATTTCCAAATTGGTGAATTGTCTCAGAGTTAGACATAATTGGCTCTAAAAACTTTTGATCGCCGCTCATGTAAGGAACAATATTTTTTGCAGGTCCACGTCTTGATGGAAAGTTTGGATCTAATTCCTGTTCAGCCAAATATTCTAAAAACGAGTTTAAACCTTCATCCATCCAAGTCCATTGACGCTCATCTGAGTTTACAATCATTGGAAAAAAGTTGTGGCCAACTTCATGAATAACCACACCAATCATTCCGTTTTTAACCTCTTTACTAGTCACCCCGTTTTCATCAGGACGCCCATAATTCCAACAAATCATTGGATATTCCATACCTTGATCCTCTGCAGAAACTGATACTGCTTTTGGATAAGGATAATCAAAAGTATGTGATGAATAACTTCTTAAAGTATGTGCAACGGTCATTGTAGAAGTTTCTCCCCAAAGCGGATTTGATTCTTTTGGATAAACAGACTCTGCCATTACAATTTTATTGTTCAATTTTACAGCCATTGCATCATAAATGAATTTTCTTGAAGATGCAATTCCGAAATCACGAACATTTTTAGCGCTGAATTTCCAAGTTTTTTTCTTTTCAGAAAATCCTTTTTCAGCGACTTCGGCTTCGGCTTGTGTAACAATTACAACAGGTTTGTCAAATGATTTTTGAGCCTGTTCGTAACGTTTAACTTGCTCAGCTGTAAAAACTTCACTTCTATTTGTTAGCTCTCCAGTGGCATCAATTATATGATCTGCAGGAACTGTAATATTTACATCAAAATTCCCAAAAGGCAGTGCAAATTCGCCACTTCCCCAAAACTGCATATTCTGCCAGCCTTCAACATCATTATATACCGCCATTCTTGGGTAAAACTGCGCAATTACATATAGTTTATTACCATCTTTTTCAAACAATTCATAACCTGAACGTCCGCCTTCTTTTCTGTAATTATTAATGTTGTACCACCATTTTACTGAAAATACAATTTTCTCTCCTGGTTTTAAAGGCGAAACCAAATTAATTCGCATCATAGTTTCATTGATCGTATAAGACATTGCATTTCCTTTTGCATCTTTTACTTGTTCAATATTAAAACCACGTTCTAAATTTTTCTTTAAATATTTAGTAGAAAAACCTTCAAGCGGTAAAACTTGATTAATTTTTTCACCTTCAGCCAATGAAGTCTGTGTGTTAGCTTTAGCCTGATTTTGATCTAACTGCACCCATAAATACTCTAAACTATCTGGTGAATTGTTAGAATAAGTAATCGTTTCATAACCACTTAATTTTGAATTTTTATCATCTAATTCAATATCAATTTTATAATCTGCCTGCTGCTGATAGTATGCTGGTCCGGGCGCACCAGATGCTGTACGAAACATATTAGGTGTTGCCAGCAAATCGTACATCTGGCTAAACTTATTTGTATCGTATTTGCCTTGTTGTCTAGGTGCTGTTCCTTTTTCCTGAGCAATTAACATGGCAGGAAAAATTAATAATAATGAAAGTTTTTTCATAAAAATTTAATGGTAATTTTATCTGGGTGTGAAAATAATAATTAATATACTCATTTAACTTATAAATTAGTATTTTAACAATTCTTTCCTTGAAGATCCTGTAAAAAGCACACTCCTTTTAGTTCCAAATGCTGTAATATGTGTAATATTCTGCTGTTCAGCATTCCAATCGACCAAAATGGTATTTACAATTTCGATTGTCTTAAACTTTTCAACATCTTTTATTCTCGAATAACACACCAAAACATCACCTTCAACCTCTTTAGACAAAAAGACAACTGGTTTTGTTTGTCCGTTTACTTTAATCGTAAAATTTTCAGAAAGATATTTTTTAAGCAAATCAGCATCCGCAGGAGTTTCACGCTCTGTACCTACAAATGTTTTTTTATGGTACTTTTTCTCCATACCATTATTCAAATCATCAATAAAAATTCGAGATGTAATTTGAATCATTTTTTTTTCTGCCGCATATTCAACCTGAAAAACACCTACATAAAACTTATGAAAGGCAAAAGCCGAAAGCGAAAGAAATAATAACCCAAGTAAAGGATAAACGAACCTTTTTTTCATTACTGCGGAGAATTCACCTTTTTAAACTCCTTATTTTTATTAATCATAAAATCGATCAATTCAAATTTTTCTTCTGGCTTAAGATGCCTTTTAGACTCAGGATCATTAGAACAATACATTAAAAACAAATCAATTTCATCTTCTTTCAAACCTAGGGTTTTTGTATAAAAATCTGATTTAAAATTGGCTTTAGAATATTCTACAAAAGCAATATCAGATATCACTTCTTCTTTAACTTCTTTATTTTTCGAAAGAAGTTTTTTTACATCCTTAAATATTCTAACGAAATCAGTTCCGTATTTAATTGTTTGATCAGAGTACATTACAGTATTCTTTGCTGTAGACTGCTTATCATCTTCAAACTGTATATCAACAAGAGCCTGTGAGTTTCCGCCTTGAAAAGCTTTAACTTTTAAATCTTTTCGAACCAAAACTTCTTTCAATTCATTGCTTACCAAATCTAAAGGCACTGAAAAAAGAATTTGAGCACAGTCTTTCTCCGTTAAAACAATTTTCTTTGACTGAAAAGCTAAGCCTGTAAACAACAGCGTATCTTTAGGTCTTGCCATAATGTCAAACAACCCGCCAGAACCAATAAATGTTCTGATTTTGGCATTTACATTCATAACATAACCGCTTTCTATAGCTAGCGATCCGTTAACAACCTGACCATGCAAAGAGGTTCTTGAATTATTTTGACCAAACATTACTTGACAAAACAAGCAGATAACAACAATTGTAATTTTATTTTTCATTTTCAAGGATTATAAGATATTTACGAGCCAAATCAGTAATTAAAAACATGCTCATTGTTTTATTCTTAGTATTCAAAGATACAGCAAATTCAGTATCATCTACACAAAATAATTGAAATCCTTTAATATCATTAACTGGAATTTTTAATCTTTCAGTATAATAGTTCTCCTCAAAAAGATATTCTATTTTTCTAAAAAGCATCTCTTTTTTCTCCACATTTATCTCCTTTTTCAGCATTGCAGTCCGCCCCGAAATTCCGTTTAATATCTTATCTACCGATGTAGATGTTGCAGTATACACTTTTCTTTCGGCAGGCGTGTACGTTTTTTGCCCATGAGGTACAATTCCTAAATTTTCAGCCGTAATACCGTAATTATCATTAACCACAACTTCTTTTAACTCAATTTCTTTTGCTGTCATTTTAATCGAAAGCAAACTCAAACTAAGATCAGCAATTGTAATCCGACGTTTTACAGGATCTAAATTTACTGCCGAAAATACCAAAACATCTCCTTCTTTTACCGAAATTGAAAAACGTCCATCATTGTCAGAAACAGTCGCAATCTGTGTATCATTATTGATAATATTCACACCCCCGATTGGAGTAGACTGCTCAAATATTTGCCCCGAAATCACTTTTCCATTGCCATTTTGTCCAAAACAAATTTGAACAAAGCACATAAAAAAGGTTATATATAAAGTATTACTTAAGTTCACTTGCAATTATTTCTTTGTATTTTACCGCCAGCTCTCCTAACAAAAACTCTATAGAAGTTTTATTTTTCGAATTCAAAATAGCTGTAAACCTTTCATTATCGACAGCATAATATTCAAATCCTTTTACATAGTCTAGCGGAATCTTCAGTCTGTTAACAAAATGATCCATACTAAACATATTCTCCAAAAGCCTCATAAAAGCTTCTTTCTTTTCGACAGCGACTTCTTTTTTAAGCATTGCTGTGCGGCCCGAAAGAAAATTCATTAAAGGATCAGCAGTCAAACCACCTCCTGGAGCTTTTAAATCCGTTGCTGTATGCAATTTCCTTTCGGCTGCTGTATATCTTTTTTGCCCTTCTGGAACAATTCCTAAAGAAACAGCATTTATTCTGTCGTATCTCTTTACAATTACCTCTTGCAATTGATTCATAAGTAAACTCATTTTTACAATAAAATTCAGCTCGGTAAAATCAGCAGCAGACAACAAAACTCTATTTTCTTTAAATTGTATAGATGAAAAAACAAGCGTATCATCAGCTTTTGCCATAATCGAAAAAGCACCAGAAGCATCTGTAGTAGTCATTGTTTCTGTTTGTGCATTTACAACATAAACACCTTCCAAATCATTGGTATTAGCCATAATTTTTCCATTCAAAACAGAGCGTTCTTGATTTTGAGACCACACGTTTTGACTCATAACAGCAACAAAAAAGCAGACAACTTTTGTAATCAAAATAAAAAATCTTAGAATTTTATTAAAAAGGTAAAAATATCCTAATGTATTCCAAATTTAATATTAATGAGTTGGTAAAAATATGTTAATTAACCAAAGTTAAACACACTCAGAAAGCTAGATTTTTAATACCTTTAACATACAAAATCAGAGTTTAAAAATTATGAAAAGCATTATCATTGCAAGCACCTCTACTTTACACGAAGGCAGCTATTTAGAATACTTATTACCGACATTACAAATACATTTTAAAAACTGTAAAAGCATTTTATTTATTCCGTACGCACGTCCCGGCGGAATTTCTCATGACGAATACACACAAAAAGCCGCGCAGGCTTTTGCATCAATCAATATAAAACTGCAAGGAATTCATGAATTTGAAAGTCCAGAAAGCGCCTTAAAAAATGCTGAAGGAATATTTACAGGCGGGGGAAATACTTTTTTACTTGTTACACAATTGTACAAAAACAACATTATGCAATTGCTTTCTGAAACTGTAAAAAATGGAACTCCATATCTTGGAACAAGCGCCGGAAGCAACATATGCGGACTATCTATGCAGACAACTAACGATATGCCAATTATTTATCCTCCAAGCTTTCAAACTTTAGGATTAATTCCATTCAACTTAAATCCGCATTATTTAGATCCCGATTTAAACTCTAAACATATGGGAGAAACGCGCGAAACAAGAATTAAGGAGTTTCATGCTTTTAATTCAATTCCAGTTTTAGGCTTAAGAGAAGGCAGCTGGCTGGAAGTAAAAGGTGAAAAAATAACTTTAAAAGGAAGCTTACAGGCTCGTTTATTTTTACAAAACGAAACACCGACAGAACTAGAAACTGAAAGTAATTTAAGTAATTTAAAATAAAGATTCCAATATTTTAAATTCTAAATTCCAAAATTAAAGGAATAAACATAAAATTGGGATTTAGAATTTAGAGTATTAGAATTTACATTTAGTTTAAAAACAAAAAAGCCTCAAACAATGTTTGAGGCTTTTGAAGAGCGAAAGACGAGGCTCGAACTCGCGACAACCAGCTTGGAAGGCTGGAGCTCTACCAACTGAGCTACTTTCGCATTAACAGGGTGCAAATATAAACAATTAAATCATTCTAAAAAATAAAAATCAAAAAATTATTTAATTTTGGTAAAAAAACCGAAACGATTAAATTTCGGTTTTTTAGAGCGAAAGACGAGGCTCGAACTCGCGACAACCAGCTTGGAAGGCTGGAGCTCTACCAACTGAGCTACTTTCGCATTACTGTGGTGCAAATATAGAAAATAAGTTAAGTTCAAAACAAGCTTTTTCGCAAAAAAAATCAACAAAAATCAACATTTAATTATAACACATTTAAAATTAAAAAGTTATAAAAACAATTATTTTTCAAAAATCATGAATATCATCAAAGAAATCCCATCAAAAGAAACTTATATCGTACGCCAACCTGTTTTAAGAAAAGGAAAACCTATAGAAAGCTGCATCTTTGAAGGAGATGATCTTAAAACAACTCATCATTTTGGCTTGTTTCAAAGCGAAAATTTAACAGGAATTATTTCGTTATTCACTCAAACCAACCCTATATTTGCCGAAAATTTACAGGCTCAAATTCGCGGCATGGCAATTTTAGAGAATCACCAAAAAAAGGGATTCGGAGAAGCTTTAGTAAAACATTGTGAAGACTATTGTAAACAAAATAAAGTCGATTTAATTTGGTTTAACGCTAGAACCGCAGCGGTAGGTTTTTACAAAAGAATGAACTATGAAGTTCTGGGCGAACCATTTGAAATAAAAGATGTTGGAGAACATTATTTGATGTTTAAAAAAATATAGAATGAAAAAAATTTACCTTTTATTGGTACTATGCAGTTTGATTAGTTGTAAAAAAGATACTCCTAAAACAACACCCGTTGTCGTAAAAAAAACGCCGGCAATCATACTTACTGATGAAAGAACAGTACAAATTGATACCGCATTAATTGGTGCTTTTAAAAGTGAAACTTTAAAACAATTTTACAACTCTTCTGAGAACAAAACGGTCTGGGGAAATTTAAAAAAGAGAAATTACGTACTATCACAACTAGAAAAATCAGATGAATTAGGCTTAGACCCCGAAGACTACAAAGCATCTAGATTAAAAAAGTTTGAAAGCAAAATAAGCTCTCTGAGCGATTCTGACTTGGCCACTTATGACATATTATTGACTTATAATTTTGAAAAATACCTAAATCATCTTTATAAAGGCAAACTTGATCCTAAAAAAATATATACAGACTGGGATTTAGACGAGAAAACATTTGATGTTAACAATGTACTAATTAAAGCTTTTAACAAAGACAAATTAGACAGTATTGTTGATAATATCCAACCTAAATCGCAAACTTATAAACAGCTGTTAAAAGCATTGGAAATCATTAAAACTTTTCCAGATGACGAAATCAAAAACATACAATCTCTTGAAAAAATCACTTTAAACGACACCAATTCTGCTTTAATAAACATAAAAAAAAGGCTTTTATTCTGGAATGATATGTCAGGAAAAGACAGCCTGACAAACATTTATAATCAAAAGACATTTGAGTCAGTTAAAAAATTTCAAGAAAGACACGGCCTCGCTCCCGATGGAGTTATCGGACAAGGAACTATAAATGCTTTAAACTATTCTAAAGAAAAAAGAAGACAGCAAATTATTGTCAATTTAGAGCGATGGAGATGGTTCCCTACTGATTTAGCCGAAGAATACTTCATTATCAACATTCCGAATTACAGCTTAGATGTTGTCGAGAATCAAGACACTATTTTATCAAGAAATATTGTCGTTGGAACCAGTAAAAGAAAAACACCAATTATTACATCGGTACTAAAAACTGTTGTTTTTAACCCAACCTGGACAGTTCCTCCTACAATTCTAAAAGAAGATGTCGTTCCTGCAATGAAACGCAATCGAAATTATTTAGCCAATAAAAGCATCACAATTTATGATACCACTGGAAACATAGTAGAGCCAACTGCGTGGAACGAAAACAAGCCTCATAATTATCGTTATGTACAAAGTCCAGGCTATAATAATTCATTAGGATTAATGAAAATTTTATTCCCAAATCGTCACAGTGTTTATCTTCATGACACAAACCATCGCAATTACTTTGGAAGAAACAATCGTTCTTTAAGCTCTGGCTGCGTTCGTGTTGAAAATCCACTTGAATTAGCAGAACATATTTTAGATGATTCTGAAAAGTTTTCAAAAGAGAAAATCGACACAATAATCGCTTCCAAAAAAACAACGAGTGCAAAAATTACCAAAAAATACGCCTTATACCAATGGTATTGGACAGCTTGGAGCAAAAAAAATCAGCTCATTTTTAGAGCTGATATTTATAATCTAGATTCGGATTTGTATGCTAAACTAAGAAATTAGCCTCTCCTCCATCGTAAAACTTCTTGATGGATGATAAATATACAAACATGATTTATCTTTTATTGTTTCAATTATTTCATCTGTCAATTCAACTGGAACTGCTGGACAACCTTGGCTTCGACCTAATCTTTTATGATCTCTAATAAAAGATTCAGATACATAATCAGCACCATGCATTACAACCCCTCTTTCGCGAGCATTATCATTTAAACCTCTTTCTAAACCATCTAAACGCAATGAAGCTCCATGTTTTCCTTTGTAAATTTCGCCAGTAGCGTAAAACCCTAAGCTGCTTTTAAACGATGAATTTATATTTGAAAACGCTGATGCAAATTCTTCTCCCGTATTTCGACCATGAGCAACTAACGAATTGAACAAAATTTTATTTGTTGTCATATCAATTACCCATAAACGTTTAGTATTTGATGACAAACTAAAATCAATTAATGTTAAAATGTTTTTTTGAACAATCCCTCTCTCTTTCAAAAGGTAAAAACCTTTTAAAGCTTCAGTAAAAGTTTTAAGTTCCGGAACATTAAAATTATTAGTATCTAATGTTTTATAAATATTTTCGATTTTTGCCTCAACTGTAAGGTTCTTTTCAACCTTAGCAATGGTTTTAGTCGTTGCATTTTTAATTTCGGGTGTGTTTTTTGAATCTTTTCCAAAAGATAATAATAAAAACACAAGCAGTGGATAAATTTTGTAAATCATTGAATTTCTTTAGGTTAATAAAAAATCTGGGTATGGCAAAAATATAAATTATTTACAGTCGCCAAAATAGAAGCCTGAAAATCAAGCCTTTTTTGTTTAAATTTTAACATAATTAACATAAAAAAGGGTATTCCTGTAAGATATTTACTTACCCCTAAAACACAAACTTTCCCGCCCAAATTCTTAAAGAAAATACAATTAAACTTTTTCTTCTAGTTATCAGAAAGCTAAATTTCAAAAGAAAACATAAAGAGATTTTGCAAAAAATCACAATATTATCTTCCTTTTAAAAGCCGACACACCATTTCAACACTTTGATACTGTCAAAATAAAGTTCATAAAAAGACCTTAGCGTGAATTAATTTTAAAAAATAAAGACTTCTATAATTAAATTATTACTTTTTAATACGCTTCATTTTATTAACCATAAATGTATCGATGCTTTCACGCAAATTTTAGAAATGACTTATCTTTGTAAAAAACAAAAAGTAATGAACAAAAAAGTTATCCTTATGATTTTAGATGGTTGGGGAAAATCTCCTGACCCTAAAGTATCTGCAATAGACAATGCAAATGTTCCTTTTATAAACAGCCTTTACAAAGATTACCCAAATGCACAACTTCGTACTGACGGCTTAAACGTTGGTTTACCCGAAGGTCAAATGGGAAACAGTGAGGTTGGGCACATGAACCTTGGTGCAGGAAGAATTGTGTATCAGGATTTAGCCAAAATAAATTTAGCAGTAGCCCACAAAACACTTGCTAAAGAACAAGTTTTGATTGACGCTTTTACCTATGCTAAAGAAAACAATAAAAAAGTACACTTTTTAGGATTAGTTTCTGATGGAGGTGTTCACTCGCATACTTCTCACTTACGTGGTTTAATTGACGCTTCGCAAGAATATGGTTTAGACAAAGTTTACATACACGCTTTTACTGACGGACGTGATGTTGACCCAAAATCTGGAGCTAAATACATTCATGATTTAGAAGATTATATTAAAGATACTCCTGTAAAAATCGCTTCGATCATTGGCCGCTACTACGCAATGGATCGTGATAAACGATGGGAACGTGTAAAATTAGCCTACGATTTAGTTGTTAACGCAGTTGGAACTCCATCAAAAAATGCAGTTGCAAGCGTTCTTGAAAGTTATGAAAAAAACACAACAGACGAATTTATCGAGCCTGTTGTTATGGTAGATGAAAACGAAAAACCTCTTGCAACAATTGAAGAAGGCGATGTTGTTATTTTCTTCAATTTTAGAACTGATAGAGGGCGCGAACTTACTGAAGCGCTTTCACAACAAGATTTTCACGAGCAAAACATGCACAAATTAAACTTGTACTATGTTACACTTACAAACTATGACGAAACTTACCAAAATGTAAAAGTTGTTTATAACAAAGACAACATTACCGAAACTCTTGGTGAAGTTTTAGAAAAAGCTGGTAAAAAACAAATTCGTATTGCTGAAACTGAAAAGTATCCTCACGTAACATTTTTCTTTTCTGGTGGAAGAGAAACTCCTTTTGAGGGCGAATCTCGTATTTTAAGAAACTCTCCAAAAGTAGCAACTTACGATTTACAACCAGAAATGAGCGCTTATGAACTTACAGACGCACTTGTTCCTGAATTAAATAAAGGCGAAGTAGATTTTGTTTGTTTAAATTTTGCAAACGGTGATATGGTTGGACACACTGGAATTATGAGTGCTGCAATCAAAGCTTGCGAGGCTGTTGATGCTTGTGTAAAACAAGTTATCGAAGCTGCTCTTGCAAATAATTACACTACAATTGTAATTGCCGATCACGGAAATTGCGAAACAATGATTAATCCTGACGGAAGTCCAAATACTGCACACACAACAAATCCAGTGCCGATTATTTTAGTTGACAAGGATTTGAAAAACATTCAAAATGGTGTTTTAGGAGACATTGCTCCTACTATTTTAGAATTAATGGGAGTACCACAACCAAATGCAATGACCTGTCATTCATTACTGTAAACTCCGTTTAGATAATTTTTTAAAAGCTGTTCTTGATTTAGAGCAGCTTTTTTTTTGCAAAAATAAAAGCTAAATATTCTTTATTAATAGTAATACTATTATCTTTGCACTTAAAATAATTTTTATGGAAATTATACTATCGAATCTAAAAATCCAAATAAACGAAAAGATCTATGTAAAAGATCCCGAAACATCGGCATTGGGAAAAAAAATAATCGAACAGAGTATTCTTCTTATCGACACCATTGGTTTTGACAACTTTACATTTAAAAAATTAGGCGAAAAAATAGGATCAAACGAAAGTTCGATTTATCGTTATTTTGAGAACAAGCATAAACTCTTAGTTTATTTATCTTCTTGGTATTGGAGCTGGATCGAATACAAATTAGTATTTACCACTACCAACATTATAGATAAAAATGAAAAACTAAGAAAAGCCATCACATTAGTTACTGAAAAAATAACAGATGACATTGCAACAGATCATATAAATGAAGCTGTTTTAAACAAGATAATAATTGCTGAATTTACAAAAACACTTCATACTAAAGAAGTTGATCAGGAAAACAAAGAGGGTTTTTTCTTAATTTACAAAAGGGTAATCAATAGGATTGTTACCATTGTAAAAGAGGTTAATCCCAATTATCCATATGCAAAATCACTAGTTTCAACAATTGTTGAAGGAAGTTTACATCAGCACTTTTTAACAGATCATTTAAAAACAATTACCAATTGTAATGAAACGGTAACAACCACAGAGTTTTACATCAATCTTGCAGAAAACGTTTTACGCTAACTATAAAAAAATCAACATGACACCTTTAAAACGATTTTACAATTTACTTCAATTAGACAAAAAAGACATATACCAAATCTTTTTCTACGCCATTTTTGCTGGTTTAGTCAGTTTGTCGCTTCCTTTAGGAATTCAGGCTATTATAGCATTTATACAATCTGGAAGAGTAAGTGCATCTTGGATTGTACTTATTATTTTGGTTGTTGCCGGAGTTGCGCTTGTTGGACTTTTATCATTGATGCAATTGCGAATTACTGAAAATTTACAGCAAAAAATCTTTGTTCGTTCTTCCTTTGAGTTTGCGGCTCGTTTGCCAAAAATAAAATCTGAGGAATTATACGGCACTTATCCGCCGGAGTTAACAAATCGCTTTTTTGACACTTTAAGCATTCAAAAAGGTACATCAAAATTACTGATTGATTTTTCGGCAGCTTTACTCCAAATTACATTCGGATTAATTTTACTGTCTTTATATCATCCGTCCTTTATTGTATTTGGTTTATTGCTGTTCCTGCTTTTGTTTTTCATTTTTAAATTTTCATACAAATCTGGTTTAGAAACAAGTTTAAAAGAATCCAAATTCAAATACAAAGTTGCTGGCTGGCTGCAAGAAATGGCGCGTAATAATTACAGTTTTAGAAATGAATTAAACTATGATTTTGCTCTTCAAAAAAACAATAAGATCGTAAACAACTATATCAATTATCGTGAGAAACATTTTAATGTGATCAAAAAACAATTTACCCAATTGATTGTTTTTAAAATCATTATTACGGCAAGTTTACTTTCTATTGGCGGATATTTAGTACTAAGTCAGGAAATGAATATTGGACAATTTGTGGCGGCAGAGATTATTATATTATTAGTAATTACCTCGGTTGAAAAAATCATTCTTGGGCTCGAAACCTTTTATGACGTTTTGACTTCTGTTGAAAAAATTGGACAAGTAACTGATTTGGAATTAGAGGAATATATTGAATCTAAAAACGACACTTGTTATACGAATATCACCTTAGAAACTGAAAACTTAAAATTTAAATTTCCAGATTCTCCAATCTATGCTCTAGATTCTATATCTCTTAAAATAGAACAAGGTGAAAAAATTGTAATTGATGGTGAAAACGGATCTGGAAAAACAACTCTTATTAGATTGTTATCTGGCTTATTAAAGCAAAGTTCTGGCGCGTTTTACATCAATGACGATACATTCAAAAAAATAGACATTAAACAATATCGCTCACAAATTGGAACAATTATCCACAACGAAACACCATTTGAGGGAACCATTTTTGAAAACATAACTTTTAATGATCCCACAATAAGTTCCGAAGATTTAAAATGGGCACTTGACGGAGTGCAGCTGAGTTCGTTTATAAAACAACTGCCAAAAGGTTTAGATACCCATATTTATCCTGAAGGAAGACAACTGTCATCCTCTAATGCACAGAAAATATTATTAGCCCGAAGCATCATTCATAAACCAAAAATACTTTTTTATGAAGATCCAACTGATACTATGGATGAAAATGTTGCTAACGAAATTATAGATTTTCTTACTTCAGATAAAAACAAGTGGACCATTATTGTTTCATCCAAAAATCCGCATTGGAAAACAAAATCAACACGAAAAATAACAATGCAAAACGGTCTTATTCTACTTGATCAAAAAAACGATATGCCATGCTAAACATTTCTGACAATAAAACCAGACTGCAGTCTCTTGAACGATACGAAACTGTAAAAAACCTAAGTAACAGAACTCATTATAAAATTTTAAATAAGATTATAATAGGTACTTCAATTCTAGGAATAATTGCTCTTTTTCTGCCATGGACACAAAATGTTTCGGGATCAGGATCTGTAACCACTTTAAAACCTAATCAAAGACCACAATCAATTCAAAGTGTTATTTCTGGTCGAATTGAAAAATGGTATGTACAAGAAGGTGATTTTGTAAAAAAAGGAGATACCATTTTATTTATTTCTGAAATAAAAGAGGATTACATGGATCCTAATTTGGTCGAAAATACCAAAAATCAGGTAGAAGCAAAGAAAAACTCTCTAGAATCATATGACGAGAAAGTACAAACTCTTTCAACTCAAATTCAAGCTATTGAAAGCGAAAAAAGGTTAAAACTAGAACAAGCAAAAAACAAAGTCAGACAATCTCTTTTAAAAATAAAAAGCGACAGTATTGATCTTGTTGCCGCAAGAACACAACTGCGAATCGCAAATACACAATACAATCGTTCTGTTCAGTTAAACAAAGAAGGCTTAAAACCGCTTACTGATGTTGAAGAGAAACGTTTAAAACTGCAAGATGTTGATGCAAAAATCATAACACAAGAAAACAAATTCTTATCAAGCAAAAATGAGTACATAAACGCTAAAGTTGAAGTTAACCGAATTTCGGCTGAATATGCTGAAAAAGCAGCTAAAGCAAAAAGCGATCAATTTACCACGCTAAGCAACAAGTTTGACACTGAAGCTCAAGTAAGTAAACTAGAAAACCAATACACGAATTACAGCTTAAGAAATGGCATGTATTACATTAAAGCCGCGCAAGACGGCTATATCAACCGAGCTTTGCAAGCAGGATTGGGCGAAACGGTAAAAGAGGGAACTCCAATTGTAACGATAATGCCATCTCATTATGATATTGCGGTTGAAACGTATGTAAATCCAATAGATTTACCTTTAATCAAAAAAGGCGAAAAAGTCCGCGTTTGGTTTGACGGCTGGCCGACAATTGTATTTGCAGGATGGCCGGATATATCATACGGAACTTTTGGAGGAAAAGTTGTAGCGATCGAAAATTTTATCAGCACAAATGGTAAATACAGAGTTTTAATTGCTCCCGATCCCGCAGAAGCACATTGGCCTAAGCAATTGAGCATTGGTTCTGGTGCCCAAACAATTGCTTTACTAGACACGGTGCCAATTTGGTTCGAAATCTGGAGAACTTTAAATGGTTTCCCTCCTAATTATTACAAAACTGGCGAAAAAGAAACTAAAGAGAAAAAATAATGAAACGGATACTTATAGCTTTTCTATTTTTGAGCTGTACGGTTTTTGGCCAGCAGCCCATATCTAAAGAACTCACCTACGATGAGTTTCTTGGATATGTAAAAAAATACCATCCTTTGGTAAAAAATGCCAATTTAGAAATCAGTAAAGCACAAGCCAACTTAATGATGGCAAGAGGTGGTTTTGATCCAAAAATTGAAGTAGATTTTAGTCAAAAACAATTTAAAGACAAAGAATATTATTCTATTTTAAACAGCAGTTTTAAAATCCCAACTTGGTATGGAATTGAGTTAAAAGCTGGATTTGACAACAATGAAGGTGTTTATCTTAATCCTGAAAACACAACGCCTAATCAAGGTTTAACTTCGTTTGGAATCAGTGTTCCTGTTGGACAAGGATTATTTATTAATCAACGAATGGCCGATGTTCGCAAGGCAAAAATTCAGATAAAACTAAGTGAATCTGAACGAAAACTTGAAGCTGTCAGCGTTTTGTATGATGCTTCTCTTGCTTATTTCAATTGGAAAAAGAATTTTGAAGAAATGAAACTGTATGAGACTTATAATAAAAATGCCGAAATACGTTTGGAAGGAATTAAATCTTTGATCAATCAAGGCGACAAACCCGCAATTGATAGTATTGAAGCAGGAATTATTGTAAAAAACAGAACCCTGAGTCTTGAAGATTCTAAACTAAAATTAGCTAAAGCAAAACTAGAATTATCAAATTTTATGTGGCTTGACAACAATATTCCTCTTGAAATTTCAGATGAACTTGTACCAGAAACTGCCCTCGAAAGCACATTGCAGGAAACGCTAAAAACAAACGATCTTCTGCAAAAAGATTTCAGTTTAGAAACGCATCCGAAACTAAATGCGATGCAGAACAAAATAGACATCTTGAATGTAGAAAAAGATCTGAAACAAAATATGCTGCTGCCAAAAATAAACATTGGTTACGCTTATTTATCGGAACCAAATTACATCGACAACTATAAATTTGACGATTACAAAATTGGTCTGGAATTTTACTTTCCTTTATTTCTGCGAAAAGAAAGAGGAAGTTTGAAATTAGCAAAATACAAACTACAAGAAAACGAATTTGCGTTAGCATTAGAAAAAACACAATTGACTAACAAAATCAGTGCTCAAAAATTAGAAATCAATTCGCTTACAAAACAGAAAAAACTAGCTAAAGATTTAGTCGAAAACAACTTGACAATGCTAAATTCTGAAGAACGTTTATTCTCATTTGGAGAAAGCTCGTTGTTTTTGATTAACACTCGTGAGAACAATTTAGTAAGTGCAAAACTTGCTTCAATAGCACTGGAAAACCGCTTTTATATCTCTAATTCTGAGCTTTTCAAAATCATGGCAAATCCTGACTGATTTTAAACCATATAAGTGATGTAAGTTATTTAAGTTGCTGCTTTTGCTCTATTTTTTAAATGAACTTATATCACTTATATTGTTAAACTATAAAATAATGATACGTCCATTCGACCGCATAAATTACAAGACCAATAAGTCCGCCAACTAAAGTCCCGTTGATTCTTATATATTGAAGATCTTTACCAATTTCCAATTCTAGTTTTTCAGAAACCTCTTTACCATCCCAACTTTTTACGGTAGAAGAAATCAAATCGCCAATAACTTTTTTATTATTTAAAAGAACAGACAAAAGATCATTTTTAATAAAATTATTGATCTTATCAATCATATGCGAATCTTCCTTTATTCCGTTCCCAAAACTTTGAATTAATCCAGCAATACTATTTTTAATAGACGAATCTTTCCCTTTATTCAAATCATTAGAAATCGATAGTTTTATTTCGTCCCAAATTCCATTGATATAGTCTTGAACTTCTTTTTTTCCAACAAAACTTAAAATCATATTATTGATCTTAACTCTCATTTCTTCAGAGTTTTTTACCTTTTCTAAAAAATTATAAACGTATTCATCAATTTTAATTCGTACCGCACTTTCGGGATTTTTGGCTTCGTTCAGAAAGTCTTGCAATCCATTAAAAACGCCTTCAGTAATACTTTTATCAGCAAGACCAAAACTCAAAAACGGAGTTGACGCTTTTACTTTTTTTCGAATCAAGTCTTTATTATTCGTCAGTTCGGCACTCATAACCGTCAAAAGATTCGTCAATAATTGATCTTTTACATTTCCTTTTTGCAAAGGCTCTAAAGCCAAAGCCACCCAATCTCCAAAATTAATCCCTTCAAGTTTTGCCGCAAATTGAACTTGAATAAATCGCTTTACATCCTCATCTTTTATCGTTCTTAAAACTCCCGGAATAATATTTATGGCAACAACATTTGCAATTTTATCTGCATTTTCCTGCTGTGAAAGCCAATCTGATGCTTTTGCTGCAAAATTGAACTCATCCAATTTAATTTCCAGTTTTTCACGATTTAGAAATTCTTCTGAAACAAAATTTCCAAGATTTTCTCCAATCTCATTTTTCTTGGTCGGAATAATAGCAGTATGCCAAATTGGTATTCCCAGCGGATGACGAAACAAAGCCACAACTGCAAACCAATCGGCAATTCCACCTACCATCGCTGCCTCGCTGAACGCCTGAAGCATCGGTATTTTATAATAAATTGCTATGATAAAAAGTAAAACGGCAATACCTAAAAGCGATAAAGCATTTCTCTTCATTTTCTTTAATGCTTTTACTTTAGCAATATCCTGATCATTTGAAATTTCCATGATTATTGACATTTTACTACTAATTTATGGCTTTTTTCTGAGATATTAAATTTTAAAAGTTTGCCGCGAATTTCACGAATTTACACGAATTATAATTTAATAAAATTATTCACACAATACAATTAGTGTAAATTCGTGAAATTCGTGGCGAAAAAAATAATATAAAATTGTACTTTTGCGAACTGAAAATGGGAAAAATATGATTATCCAAAAAACTAGAGAAGAAATCGAATTAATGCGCGAAAGTGCTTTGATCGTATCAAAAACATTAGGAATGATTGCTTCTGAGATAAAAGAAGGAGTTACAACATTATATCTTGACAAATTAGCCGAAGAATTTATCCGTGATCACGGTGCAGTTCCAAGCTTTTTAGGACTATATGATTTTCCTAATTCACTTTGTATGAGTCCGAATTCTCAGGTTGTTCACGGAATTCCGAATAACACTCCTCTAAAAAGCGGTGATGTAATCTCGGTAGATTGCGGGGCATTTAAAAATGGATATCACGGAGATCACGCCTATAGTTTCGAAATTGGAGAAGTTGCACCTGAAGTTAAAAAACTTTTACAGGTGACAAAAGAATCTCTTTACGTTGGAATTAGAGAATTTAAAGCAGGTAATCGCGTTGAAGATGTTGGAAATGCGATTCAAAAATACACAGAAGCTCATGGTTACGGAGTTGTACGTGAATTGGTTGGACATGGTGTTGGGCAAAAAATGCACGAAGAGCCAGAAATGCCAAATTACGGAAAACGCGGTCGTGGAAAACTGTTCGTTGAAGGAATGGTAGTTGCAATTGAACCAATGATCAATCTTGGGACTAAAAACATTAAACAACATAAAGACGGCTGGACAATTACAACTGCAGATGGAAAAGCCAGTGCACATTTCGAACATGACGTGGCGCTAGTTGATGGTAAACCTGAATTATTATCTACTTTTCAATACATCTACAAAGCTTTAGGAATCGAAAGCAATGAAGAAGACGAATTTAGAAAAGTGCCGCTTGTTTTATAACACGGATTTCACAAATTAGCACGAAATATACTTTGTCGAAATTTCACAGAAAAAAAGGATTGATGAATGATGAGTGAATTATATTTAAAGGATGAGTCTTATAAAATTATTGGAATCTGTATGGAAGTCCATAAAATTTTAGGAAAAGGACACAGTGAAAAGGTTTATGGTGATGCTTTAGAATATGAGTTTCAACGAAACGAGATTCCTTATAATCGTGAATTAAAATACAATATTACATACAAAGACATAATATTGCCAAGTTATTATTTTGCAGACTTTGTTATTTTCGATGAAATTATATTAGAACTCAAAGCAATAACAGCTTTATCAACAAGTGAAATTAAGCAGACTTTAAATTATTTAGCTGCATCAAAAAACAAATTAGGTTTGTTAGTCAATTTTGGAGAAGACAGCCTTAAATACAAAAGAATAATACTTTAACCCAAATTAAAAGTTCGTGAAATTTCACCACAACACTAATCCGTGTCAATTTGTGAAATTCGTGTTCAAATTTATTTAACTGTGAAAAAACTTTTCAAATTAGTTTTAAATACTATTCCAAGACCTATATTAATTCGTTTAAGTTACGTGGCACGTCCTATTTTAGCTTTATCGCTGAAAGGAACTAAATTTACTGATCCTATTGACGGAAAAAGCTTCAAATCGTTTTTGCCTTACGGATACGGAAAACAACGTAATAATGTACTTTCGCCAAGTACACTTTCGTTAGAGAGACACCGTTTGCTTTGGTTGTACTTAAATGACCAAACTGATTTTTTTACAGCACCTAAAAAAGTACTTCATTTTGCTCCGGAACAAGCTTTCTATAAACTATTCCGCAAACAGAAAAATCTTGATTATACAACAACCGATTTGTTTTCGCCTTTGGCAGATGTAAAAGCAGATATTTGTAATTTGCCTTTTAAAGACAACGAATACGATGTGATTTTATGCAATCACGTTTTAGAACATATTCCAGACGACACAAAAGCAATGCAGGAATTATTTAGAGTTTTAAAACCGGGCGGAATGGCGATTCTTCAAATTCCACAGGATTTAAACCGTGAAGTTACATTTGCCGATGATTCCATTACAGATCAAAAAGAACGTGCTAGAATTTTTGGACAATACGATCATGTTCGCATTTACGGACGTGATTATTTCGACAAATTAAGAAGTATTGGTTTTATTGTAATTGAAGAAGATTACACCAATAAAATTGCACCAGAACTGGTAGAAAAATATTGTTTAGCAAAAGGAGAAATTATTCCGCTTTGCTTCAAACCAGAAAATTAATTTTTTCTCACCATATAAGTGACACAAATTCATTTAAAAAGTTTTCAAAATAGCAATAATTTGAAAACTTTTTAATTTTACGCGCCTTACCAAATCAAACCAAATCTTAAATCTTGGAACCTGCAAAATCATATCAATTTTGTTTTGACATCAGTTTTGAAAAAAACCTAAACACTCACATCCCGACCGCATATATTGTCGAGAACACTGATGAAATCAAATACTTAAACAAAAAAGCAAGCGTTGAAGTACTTGAAAGTTTTGGAATCGCATTTGAAAGCTTAGATTCCAATACAAAAAAAATATTGACTGCCTGCGAATCTTTAAAATTGGAGTACATTTTTAAAAAATTCAGCGCAAAAGTAAAATCGGCAAAAACCATTGCCGATCTACAGAAAGATTCTAAAATTGATTTTGCCATTCGTCAGTATTTAAACTTTAATTTAAGTTCATTTTATAATCTAATTGTAAAAGAACAATTTCCGCTGTCTATAGACATTGGACCTGAGAAGGATTTTTATCGTTCCAGAGTTGATGCAAATCCACTGCATTTTGAACCGCTGATTCAGTTCGACAAACATTCTGAAGGAATCACTTATACCCTTTCTTTAAAAGAAAATGAAACTGTTTTTCTGCCGATGAACAGTAAAATTGATATTCTTTTAAATGAACCGGGCTGGCTGATTATCAATAAAAAATTAGGACAGCTAAAAGATCTAAACACTAAAAAACTACAGCCTTTTTTAACTAAAAAATCTATAGAAATACCTTCAAAACTAGTCGATAATTTTTTCAAGAATTTCATTCCTGAAATAGCTAAAAAAATCGACATAGAAGCAACAGGTTTTGAGGTTGAAAATCGTGACAAAATTATTTCCTGCGCGATTCAGCCCGTTTATGATTTCTTTAAAAACTGTTATTACCTCAACCTTTATTTTGATTACAATGGTTATACATTTGATGCAGGTAAAAGTAAAAAAACACATTCATTCGTTGATTTCAATGCTTCAAGTGAACCTAAAATTATCCAGTTCAAACGAAGTCCTGACGAAACTTTATATACAGAAAAACTACTTGAACTTGGTTTAATAAAAATCAAAAATGAATTATTTGGATTAAATGCTGCAATAGAAACTCCAGATCCTTATCTCAATATTCAATTTATTATTGATCATAAAGAAGAACTTGAAAGTTTGGGTTTTACAATTGAAAATCTAAAACTAGAAAGCAAGGAAATTATTACCGAAAATCATACTGTTCTAACTTCAAAAGAAACTGCTGGAGATTGGTTTGATATCAAAATAATAATCAAAATTGGGGCGTATACAATCAATTTCAGTGAAATTATTCCCAATATAAAAAGCAAAGAAAGACTCTTTTTACTGCCTGACGGAAACTATTTCTTGATTCCGCTAGAATGGTTCAGCAAATACAGTTCACTGGCAAAATTAGCCAAAACAGAAAATGGGAATCTGCTTTTGCGCAAAAGCAATTTTGCGGCCTTGGACACGATTACAGAAATCAAAAATGAAGTTATTCAAAAAGCTGAATATGTCTCTTCTGAATTACTGAAAGCAACTTTAAGACCTTATCAAATTGATGGTGTAAAATGGCTTTTAGGTCATCACAACTCTAATTTGGGCGCTTGTCTTGCGGATGATATGGGACTTGGAAAAACGTTACAAACTCTCGCAGTTCTTGTTGCTGTTCAAGAACAATTAGGTTTTACAACAAAAACCACAAATTTTGATTTGTTTGCCAATGAAACTACGATAGAAAGAGAACCACTTAAAGCTTTAATTGTTTTACCTTCTTCACTTGTTTTTAACTGGTATAACGAATCTGCAAAATTTACTCCGCACTTTTCAAAAATGCAATATGTTGGTAATGACCGAAAACAATTAGCCAGCAGATTAGCTTCAACTGATTTAATTTTTACGAGTTACAGCATTATACATCGTGATATTTCGATTTTAGAAAAATACGACTTCCGTTATTTGATTTTGGACGAAAGTCAATACATAAAAAACAAAGATTCTAAGATTTTTAAAGCTATAAATAAAATTGACACGACTCATAAAATGGCGCTGAGCGGTACTCCAATTGAAAACTCGCTTGACGATTTATGGTCGCAGATGCAATTTATAAATCCAGATATTTTAGGCAGTTATAATTTCTTTGCTGCCAATTTTAAAATTCCGATTGAAAAAAAACAAGATGAAAATATTTTGTCTGAACTAAAAAATCTTGTTCAGCCTTATATCTTAAGAAGAACTAAAGAACAGGTTTTAAAAGATTTACCTGAATTATCGGAGCAGATTTATTACTGTACTATGGATCCTGAACAGGAGAAATTATACGAAAAAGAAAAATCTAAAGCGCGTAATTTTTTACTTAAAACGGATGGTTCTAGTCCTGACAAAATCAGCATTATCAATACGTTGATGAAGCTGCGACAATTAAGTAATCACCCAAAAATGGTCGATCAAGATTCAGAAATCGATTCTGGAAAATATATCGCTGTTACAAATTATTTAGAAACTTTAGTAAAAGGAAAACAAAAGGCGATCATTTTTAGTTCATTCGTCACAAATCTAAGTTTCTACACTGATTGGTGTAAGGAAAATAAAATAGAGTATTGCGAAATTACGGGTGAAACTCCTGCTCATAAAAGAGAACAGCAGGTAAAACTATTTCAGGAAAAAGAAAATCCTTTGTTGTTTTTTATTTCACTTAAAGCTGGCGGCGTTGGATTGAACATTACTAAAGCTTCTTATGTTTTGTTTTTAGATCCGTGGTGGAATCCTTTTGCAGAAAAACAAGGAGTTGGCCGAGCGCATCGAATTGGACAGCTTAACAAAGTCAATGTTATAAGATTTATTTCGAAAAATACGGTTGAGGAAAAAATAATCAAGCTGCAGGAAAACAAAAAACTGCTGTCTGATTCGCTTTTGGAAGAAAGTTATATTAATGACGAAATTGAAGCTAATTTAGAGTACATTTTAAATTCTTAATACGTTAAACCAATAAAACAGTCTATTTTTCGTTATATAAAATTGTTATATTTACAATCTTACAACGTAATAAGATGCCAAAATTTTTATATACAAGCTTATTTTTTATTCTAATTTTCACTTTGGCGAAAGCCCAAAATGTTCAGAAAGAAATTGATCCGCCTTACAATATCAAAACTGTTTCGTTTGTACAAAACGGCAATAATGTTGTTCCTATTTTTGAATTAGGATCAACATTTGAATTTCAATTTGATGATTTATTTGGAAGCGAAGCCAATTATTACTTCGAAATTACTCATTGCGATTACAATTGGATTCCGTCAGACATTCCAAAAACAGATTTTCTACGTGGTTTTGATGGTCAGAGAATAACTGATTATTCTAATTCTTTTAATACGCTTCAAATTTATTCCCATTATAGACTTCTGTTTCCAAATCAGTTTACTACGCAGCTGCGAATTTCTGGAAACTACATTTTAAAAATTTTAAATGAAGATAAAGAAGTTGTACTTGCAAGAAAATTTATTCTGTTTGAAAACCATTGCACCGTTGCAGCTCAAGTAAAAAGAAGCCGCAACCTCAGCAATATTGATTTTAAACAGAATCTTGATTTTGCAATAGTTTCAAATGATATTACTTTTCAAACGCCGACACAAAATGTAAAAGTTCTTTTATTGCAAAATGGAAATTTCAATACTGGAATAAAAAATGTTCCACCACAATATACAATTGGAAATCAACTTGTTTACAAATACGATGCTGAAACTCAGTTTTGGGGCGGGAATGAATTTTTATATTTTGAAAACAAAGACATTCGAGCTGCTAACAATAATGTTGGAAAAGTAGGAACCAGTAACGATGTTTATAATTCATATTTGTACACAAATCGTGCTCGAGGCAATCAGATCTATACTTTATATCAAGATGTTAACGGTAATTTTGTAGTTAAGAATATAAACGGATCAAATAACGATATTGAGGCTGATTATGCATGGGTTTACTTTTCACTTTCGGCTCCTGCCTTTAGACTTAATAAAGATATTTATATAACAGGAATGTTTAATAATTACAGTTTATCGCCAGAATACAAAATGGATTATAATACTGAAAAAGGCATTTATGAAAAGGCTGTAATGATAAAACAAGGTTTTACTAATTTTCAATATACAGTAGCTGATAAAAAAGGAAACATCGATAATGAAAATGCTATTGACGGCAATTTTTATCAAACAGAAAATGAATATACAATTTTGGTTTACTATAAAGAAAGCATAGATCGTTATCAAAGAGTTATAGGAAAAGGAAATGCAAACTCAATAAATATCGTAAATTAAAACATTGTTAAGGTTTTAGGACAAAAGATTTTTTTTTGTAGATTTGCATATATAATATACACATATTTACTACGTTAGTATGGTTTCTCAAATTACAAGAGGCATAAAAATATCTGTTTTGACTAGTTTTGAAGGAACTTACTTCAAAAACTACAAAATTCACTTTGCTTTTAGTTACGTAGTTACAATCGAAAATCATAGTAAAGATTCTGTTCAGTTAACATCTCGTCATTGGGAAATTTTTGACTCTCTAAATGATTTAGAAGTTGTTGACGGCGAAGGTGTAATTGGTAAAAAACCAGTTTTAAAACCGGGAGAAAATCACACTTATAGTTCAGGCTGTTTATTATCGTCACCATATGGCGCTATGAAAGGTCATTTTAATATGATCAATTTTACTACAACAAAAACATTCAAGGTTATTGTTCCTACTTTTAGAATGTGTGCTCCTTTTGCTTTAAACTAAATCATAGTTTAAAGACTGTATTCTTTTTATCGTTATCTAAATCATAAATTTATCAAATTATTAATTTATCCTTTGTACTTTTGTGCGACGTTAGATTATTCGTAACAATCAAATCATCTAACCTGTAAATTGTCTAATTATCTAATTTTAAATAACATGCTAAAAGGATTCTTTCATGTACCAAAAGCGGTAAACGAACCCGTAAAAGGCTACGCACCTAACTCTCCAGAAAAAGCAGCTGTTCAGGCGGCTTACACTACAATGTGGAACTCTCAAATTGATGTTCCTTTATATATTGGAAGTGAAGAAATCAAAACTGGAAACACTAGAAACATTACAGCTCCTCATGATCACAAACATATCGTTGGAAAATATCATTTAGCTGAAAAACAACATATCGAAAAAGCGATTGCAAATGCTCTTGAATCAAGAACAGCATGGGCAAACATGGCATGGGAACAACGTGCTGCTATTTTCTTAAAAGCTGCTGAGTTAATCGCTGGTCCTTACAGAGCGCGTATTAATGCTGCTACTATGATTGGTCAATCTAAAAATATTCACCAAGCAGAAATTGATGCTTCTTGTGAATTAATTGACTTTTTACGTTACAACGTAGAGTTCATGACTCAAATTTATAACGATCAGCCAAAATCAGATTCTTCTGTTTGGAACCGTTTAGAATACAGACCTCTTGAAGGTTTTGTTTACGCAATTACTCCTTTTAACTTTACTGCTATTGCTGCAAACCTTCCTGCAAGTGCTGCAATGATGGGTAACGTCGTAGTTTGGAAACCAAGTGACAGCCAAGTATTTTCTACAAAAATTATTCTTGATGTTTTCAAAGAAGCTGGTGTTCCTGACGGCGTTATCAACGTAGTTTTCGGAGATGCTTTAATGATTACGGATACTGTTTTAGCAAGCCGCGATTTTGCAGGTGTTCACTTTACAGGTTCAACTCACGTATTTAAAGATATTTGGGCAAAAATTGGGGCAAATATTCACAATTATAAAACATACCCAAGAATCGTTGGAGAAACTGGTGGTAAAGATTTTATCATTGCTCATCCAAGCGCAAACGTAAAACAAGTAGTTACAGGAATTACTCGTGGAGCATTTGAATTTCAAGGACAAAAATGTTCTGCAGCTTCAAGAGCTTATATTCCGCAAAGTTTATGGCCGGCTGTAAAAGAACAATTAATTGCTGATGTAAAATCTATGAAAATGGGTTCTCCAGAAGATTTCGGAAACTTCATTACTGCAGTTATCCACGAAGGTTCTTTTGATAAATTAGCTAGTTATATCGACCAAGCTAAAAAAGATGCTGACGCTGAAATTATCGTTGGTGGTAATTACGATAAATCTGTTGGATACTTTATTGAGCCAACGGTTATTGTAACTACAAACCCAAAATATACAACAATGGAAACTGAGTTATTTGGACCAGTTATCACGATTTATGTTTACGAAGATGCTAAGTGGGAAGAAACTTTAGAATTAGTTGATACTACTTCTGAGTATGCCTTAACTGGAGCAGTTTTCAGCCAAGATCGTTATGCTATTGAAGTTGCTACTACTAAATTACAAAATGCAGCTGGTAACTTCTATATCAACGACAAACCAACTGGAGCTGTTGTAGGAATGCAGCCTTTTGGTGGAGCAAGAGCTTCTGGAACTAACGATAAAGCAGGTTCTGCGTTGAACTTATTGCGTTGGGCTTCTCCAAGAACTATCAAAGAAACTTTTGTAACTCCAGAAGATTACAGATATCCTTTCTTAGGTTAATATTTCTGATTTTAGATTATAAAAAAGCCCCAATTTTCAATTGAAAATTGGGGCTTTTTTATTTGTTTTAAATTTTTATGTGTCCCTATATAAATTCACCTCTTAATTCCCTAAATCAAAACTTGATATCGTATGAAAGGCATCGGCTGCTTTATTCTTTTCTCCTGGGAAAGTATCGTAATTAACAACCAATAATTTTCCTTTATAAATAATAGTTTCACATGGGTTATCTAATTTCCCATCAGAACCATCTGCGTCGTCATTCTCCCAAATTAAAGAAATTGTGTTCGTGCTTAAATTGAGTTGATGCACACTGTTATTCTCATAATTCGCAATAAAAATGGAGTTTCTTTTTTCATCATAAAAAAAGCCATCGCAACATTTTAATTGATCTGAATCAAAAACAACTTTATTTGATTTTACTTTCCCATCATTCTCAAATTCTATTTTATTGATAACGCCATCACCAAAATTTCCCGCATATAAATTTCCTTTTTTATCAAAAGCAATTCCATCAATACCAATTGTATTTTTAGTGACTCCGGCTTTTAAGGTAAAAGTTGCAATCAAGTAATCTTTTTTATTTGATGAATCCAGAACAATATTTTTCTTATTTAATTGATCTAACGAAAAACTATAAATTCCGCTTTCTCTTCTATTTTCAAACAAAGCATCTGTTATATAAATTCTATTTTTTGACCATCTGACAGCTTCTCCAAAATTAAACCCTTCAGCCAAAACCTCAGCATACTTTGGCTTACCGTGTTTTACAACGACCCGAATTAATCTTGAATAATCATCTTTATAAGCAAAACATTGATTATCTATTAAATAGAGATTTCCATCAGGACCAAATTCCATTCCCATTGGATGTACTCGCTTTGTTATTGGATGAAGGGGTAATTGATCGAACCAAGTTACTGGTTTGTCATTTTTATCGAAAGTTAAAATTTTAGCTCCATTTTTTTCAAACGAAGTAGGATTCAATACAGACAAATAGAGGTTCCCTTTTTTATCCAAAGCCAGTCCGTCTGGCGTAGTACAGGTCTCACCTAAATTGGCAAACAAAGTTGGCTTAATTAATCTGGAAGTTTCGTCAATTGTAATCTCTTGCTTTGCTTCTTGTGCAAACATGCTCAGAGAATAAACCGCCATTGCAATAGTCATTATATTTTTAAAATTTGATTTCATATTGATTTTGGATTTGAAATTGTTGTTATTGATTAACTACCTGTCCTGATTCTCTCTTCTTCATTACCAGTCGTTCTTTGCTTTGGAGCACTCTTTTTATTTCCTATTTTATAAGATACAGCAAGCTGAAAGGATTGACTGTCATAGTAATTCTTTCCTTCCTGATAAACGCCATTAACGACAGAACTTCTGCTAATTCTTTCAGTTTTGAATATATCAGTACCTCTTAAAGAAATTTTCAAATCTTTATTCCATAAAAGATATTGGAACGCCAGCGAAAAAGAACTCATTTCTTTGTTTGTAAAAATCCCTTCGACACCAGGAAAGCTATACCAATAACTTACATTAAAAAGCACTGTTTTATCGCTGTTTAAATTAAAATCATTATTGGTTGATAACCTGGAATTGAATCCTTTTTGTTCTCTTTGTGCAACCTCTAAACTGGACTTAGAAATAGCATAGCTAAAATCGACCGCATTATTACTTGTCCACCATTTAAGTTTATCGAAAACATAATTCTCTGAAATTCCGTAACGTTGTGTGTCGATATAATTTTCGCTTGTAAGGAGAATTTCATTTGAAACAGGATCAGCAATTGTAATCTCAGAAATCAAATTATTCTCATAACTAAAATATAACTTGCTTTCTATCTTTTTATAAGTATAGGTTAACTCAATATTATCAATAAATGCAGGCTGCAGAAACGGATTCCCTTTAAATGACTGAAAAGGATTCCAAAAATGAGTATTAGGATTCAGATCCCTAAATTGAGGTCTTTCGATTCTTTTACTATAACTTAAGCTAAAAGTCGAATTATCATTTACTGTATACGTCAAATATGCTGTGGGGAAAAATTTAATATAATCCTTATCAA
Source organism: Flavobacterium oncorhynchi (assembly GCF_002217355.1). Classification (GTDB taxonomy): domain Bacteria; phylum Bacteroidota; class Bacteroidia; order Flavobacteriales; family Flavobacteriaceae; genus Flavobacterium; species Flavobacterium oncorhynchi. The sequence goes on from NZ_MUHA01000022.1 coordinate 65,399, forward strand.
TTGACTGACTCAGGTTATCGGCAAAAATCTTGGTTTGGGTACTTTCCATTCTTAATCCAAATTGAGAATTCCAGCGATCATTTATTTTTTTGCTTCCCGAAAAATAAAGAGCCTGTATGTTCTCTATATAATCGAACTCACCTTGTCTTAAAGGTAAGTCTGCGACCGGCGAATCTACTAAGCCGCTATTAAAGGCTGAAATATGATTATTTGATTTTGAATTCGATATTTTACCTCCAAAACTCAAAACTGCCCATTGAGTCGGATAATCAAAATCTAATTTTCCGGATAAGTTTTTTATAACCTGCACATTCCTGTTTATTCCTGCGAAATATTGATGTGAATCAGAATCTTCAACAACTGAAATACCACTATAAGTTCTATTGTCTCTTGTTTGATAATTAAAATAGTCCAGATTCAAAGTTATTTTTTTCCCTAAAGAATCAATTTTATACTCATTGTAAATGTTCAATGAATTAATAACATTTTTTAGCGCTGCCACTCCTCCATTTGACTTTAAATAACTAGTCATCTCACCACTTTTATTATCATAAACACCTGTAAAAGGAGTATCCGTGAATAACGGTTTAGAATTATTAAATAAAGTTTGGCCTCCTATAGTCCATTTTGGAGTAATCCGATAATCAATGCCAATATTACCATATACTCTCGTATTCTCACTTTTATACGAGGAATTCGTATGCCAAATCTCCGTTGGAAAATAGGTATAATCATCCTGAATATTATATCTTCTTCCCGATATATAATTTAAAGTTGATGTAATACTTAATCTGTTTTTATTATAATTAAAACTCCCCATAAAACTCTCCTGACTATAAAATCTTTGAAGATAAGTAGCACCTACCAAGGCATTCCAAGAATCTTTTTTTGCTTTTTTTAATTTGATATTGACTAAACCACTTCTACCCTCGGACTCATATTTGGCCGGCGGTGTTGTAATTACTTCTATACTTTTGATATTATCGGATGGAATTGATTTTAGATAATTAGCCAAATCTTCCCCAGAAAGTTGAATTATTTTATCATCAACCATAACCATCAAAGTACTTTTCCCTATAATAGTTATATTATCGTTTTGCACTTTTACCCCCGGAGTAACTCTAAGTGCTTCCAGAGCATCTCCTCCACTAGCATTAATCGAATTTTCTACGTTAAAAACCAAACGATCTACTTTTCTTTCAATCAGTTTCTTTTTGCCTCCTACTACGACCGACTCTAGCTGAACACCATTATCGATTGTTATTGTCCCCAAGTTCAAAGCAGCCATTATTGATAGATTTTCAGAAAACATAAGCTCATTTCCTTGTCGGATTTCTAATATGTATTTTCCTTGTTTCGCATTTAAAACAAAATCTCCTTTATCATTTGTAAGTTCGCTCGTTTTATTTTGTGTGTCTTCTTCAATTAAAATAATTTCTGAAAAAACAACTGGTTCTTTTGCAGCAGTTACAACACTCCCCGTAATTTTAAACTGGGCATACATAGATGTGCAAGAGAACATCAGTAAAACAATAATGCATTTTAGTTCTAATTTCATATTAAGCTAATATTTGTTATTTAAAGATGAGTCATACTCCTTGTGGATTACTATTTTCGGCTAAAGTAATCCTGTGACCTCAATCTTAATTTAGCCGCAGATAAAAAGACAACTTTTACATATGAAGAGTGCCTTTTCTAATAGTAATGCGTTCATGGGCCGAAATGGCGTTTTCATAAGCTAAAGACTATTATTTGACTCACGTAACCTGCCAAGCGTAGATATTTTACTAACTTGCTCGTTGATAAAAGCATAATATGGATTTTATAAAAAACATAACCCCAAAAAGAATCTTGACTCATAGTTTGTTTTGGCTTGTCTTTTTGATCATACATTTCGTCACAAAAAGTTTTGACTATAAAAAGTATGATGACCTCATTTATATCTTTCTTTCTGAAACAATCATTCAGGCTATTGGCGCATATATCCTGATTTATTTTTTAATACCTAAACTGCTCATCCAAAAAAAATACATTCATTTTGCTATCCTTTTCACTATTTGGTTGTACCTCGTTTTTGTGCTGCTCACAACCTTTAAATATTTTTATCTGGAACCCCGCTTTCCTTTGTATTATTCAGAATGGGATAAATGTCCTGATACATTAGTTCATAGATTAAGCAGCTTCAGGTTGTTCTTTACAAAAACGATTTGGTTGTTTTTCCCTGCTTCAGTTATTGGATTAATTCGTTTTTACAAAAATCAGCAGCATCTTTCCAAAGTAGAGGAAGAAAAAAAATCAATGGAACTCAAAACCTTAAAAAACCAGCTGAACCCTCATTTCCTATTTAATACTTTAAACAACTTATACACTTTAACACTAAAAAAAGATGATAAAGCACCTGAAGTAATTGCTAAACTATCTGAAATTCTAGACTTTGTGTTATATCGATGTAATGAAGATTATGTTTCTATCGAAAAAGAAATTGCTTTAATTGAGAATTACATTGCTTTGGAAAAACTCCGCTACAGCGAAAACAGATTAGATATTTCATTTACCAAAGACATTCAGGAAAGCAATAAAATTTCTCCTTTAATCGTATTAACTTTTATTGAAAATGCTTTTAAACACGGTGTAATTAATGAAACAGAAAAAGCCTCAATTCGGTTAAAATTAGAAAGCAAAAAACAGCAGATTATTTTTAGTATTGAGAATACAAAACCTCAAAACGATTTTGCCGCAATTTCAAACAAGTCAAAAATAGGTTTAATAAATGTTCGTAAACAACTTGATTTGTTGTATCCCAAAAAACACAAAATAGAAATCAGAGAAACACAAACGCACTATACTGCAAAACTCTGCCTTACTCTTTAATTTACCTTATTGTGTAACAGTACTAATAGAGTAACTATAAAAAAGTGATTGAACTAAATTCAAAAAAATGAAACATAAATGCATTATAGTTGACGATGAACCTTTAGCAAGAGAATTAATCGCTTCACATTTAGCAAATTTTGAAAACTTTGAACTAATTGATTCTTTCGAAAATGCACTGAAAGCCTATACTTTCTTAGAAAACAATGTTGTCGATCTTATTTTTTTAGATATAGAAATGCCTTTATTAAAAGGAAACGATTTTTTAAAGAAATTGAAGAATCCTCCAAAAGTAATTTTCACTACTGCTTATCGAGAATATGCGTTAGAAGGATATGAACTAAATGCAATTGACTATCTCTTAAAACCAATTACTTTTGATCGTTTTTTTGTTTCAATTGAAAAATTCAGGCAATTACAAACTCCTAAAAAAGAAAATAATTCAACGACTGAAAACTACATTTTTGTAACAAGCGGGAATAAAAATATTAAAATTATTCTAGATGAAATATTGTTTATTGAAAGTCTCAAAGATTACATAACAATACATCTCGAAAATGGCAGGTCGTATCACATCAAACAAAATATTTCTGTTTTTGAAAAGTTATTAAACCCAGATTTTGTTCGTGTTCACCGCTCATTCATTATTCAGACAAAAAAATTGACTTCTTATTCCAAAAATGAAATTGAAATAAATTCTATTGAAATCCCTATTGGTAATAGCTACAAAGAAAACTGGTTAAATCACTTAAATACAATTATCTAACAAAAAAAGCATTACTTTTTCAGAATTTCCAAAAACTAAATATCGTAATATTTTTCTTATAATATTGATTACGAGTACCATACACTTGTTAAAAAACTTATTTTGCTGTTTTAAAAACTTCTAATAACATTTCGTAAAAAAACATCCCTTTAAATTTGTCTTAAAATAATTTAACACATTAATCAAATGAGGAATTTAAACAATGTCCCTAAAATAATTTTAGAATCAAAAAGTATCGGTCATTCAATTGATTTTACATGGACTAGGAAGAAAATAGACAAATTTCTAGATCCTCTTGAACAAAATCAAGAGTTGGAAAATGCATTAACACATATTAATCATAAAGGCTCTATTGGTCTTACTGCGGCATTATTAGAATGGATTTATTGGCGCTTTACTGGATTCACGCAAGCAACAAATGACACCCAAAAACGAATTGAAGCTCTTTGGTGCTCTATTAATAACCGAGAGCAGACAAATCCTTTATTGTTTGATACCGAACTTGAAATTCCTGCCGTAGGTCCTGTTGATGGTGCATTATGGATTGCTTTAATGAACGTGACTATGATTGATGTTAGATATAGAAAAGGATCTTATTTTTTACAAAATGAACTTCTAGGATTAGCATTATTAGCGCGTCATATTACTCCAAAAAAGAAAACTTTTGACAAATGGCTTAGCAGCACAATCTCTAACTTAGTTTCACTTTACCCTTGTACTTATAGTTTTATTGATTTAGACGAATCTGACGAATCAGTTTACAATTCATCAAATGAGCCTGTAATATGCCGTGATTTTTTCTTTGATCCCGAGTTTAAATACAGTCTTGAAGCATCAGAAAATGCAATTCACAATTTTATTGATAATTTAGATCTCAAAGCAAATCCTTTTTTGAATTCTGCCAAAAAGGCATCCTAAACAACCTAATATTAACTCAAAAAATAACCCGAAAGAAAACTCATTCGGGTTATTTTTTGTTTAATCTAAGCTTTAAATTTTAAAGGCAGATGAACCACTTTTTTAGTTTCAAAAAATTCATCGTCAAATATTTCTGCTAAGTCATACAAAGTAGTATTTGGAAAATCTTTTAATTCTTCTGTCAGATCTCCCCCTTTCAAATACAAAATTCCGTTTTTCAAAGTATGCTTGTTCTGCTTTTTAATTTTATCTTTTATCCAAGAAACAAAATCTGGCATATTGGTTACGGCACGGCTGACAATAAAATCAAAATCCCCTTTTACTAATTCTGCACGCTTTTGTTCCGCTTTTACGTTCTTTAATTCTAATGTATCGACAACACCTTGAACTACTTTTATTTTTTTTGCGATTACATCAATTAAATAAAAACGTGTTTCAGGAAAAAGAATCGCCAACGGAATTCCAGGAAAACCTCCCCCAGTTCCAACATCAAGAACTGTTGCTCCCGGCTCAAATTTCATAATTTTAGCAATTCCTAAAGAATGCAAAATGTGTTTTGTATATAAGGCATCAATGTCTTTTCTAGAAATTACGTTGATTTTTTCATTCCAATCGTGGTATAAAAAGTCTAATTTTTGAAATTGTTCGATTTGAAGATCGGTCAAATCAGGAAAATATTTCAATATCTCATCCATTGCTCTAAATTTTTAACAAAAGTACTACTTTACGATTGAAATATTTAACTCAATTTTGCAAATTGAGAATTTATAATAATTACCTTTGAAACCTATTTAAATTAATTATGAATAACACTGCTCCAACTTTTGCAAGGCAAGACAATCTGAAGTTCTTCAGAACACTTAACTCTCGGGTAAACAATTACTTTAAAGAGAACAACATTCAAAAGACCGGAAACTGGAAGCTGCACTTAAAAGCTGTTATTCTGTTCGCGGTTTTTCTTACTCCGTATTTTTTAATCCTTACACTTAATATGCCTTTTTGGGTAATGCTGCTTTTATCGATCGTAATTGGTATTGGTATGGCTGGTGTTGGAATGAATGTAATGCATGATGGAAATCATGGATCGTATTCTAATATAAACTGGATTAACAAATTTATGGGAGGTACTATTTATGTACTGGCAGGAAATGTTTATAACTGGCAGGTACAGCATAATGTGCTTCATCATACGTATACCAACATTCCTGGGCATGACGAAGATTTAGACGCTGGAAGAATTATCCGTTTTACTCAAGATGCAAAATGGCATAGTTTTCATCGTTTTCAACATTATTACTCTGTTTTCTTATATGGACTTTTGACTTTCAATTGGGCAATTACAACCGATTTTAAGCAAATGAGAAACTACCTTAGAAGAAAATTATCTTATGGTGAACCAAAAAGCCCAAAAATTCTTTGGACAACTTTAATCATAACCAAAATCATATATGTTTCTATTTGGATTGTTTTACCAATTGTAATAGGAATTACTTGGTGGAAAGTTCTTCTTGGCTTTTTCGTAATGCACTACACTGCGGGATTAATCTTAAGTGTTGTTTTTCAATTGGCTCACGTTGTAGAACACACAACAAATCCAACTCCAAATGAATTAGGAGAAATGGACAATACTTGGGCAATTCACCAATTGTTTACTACAACAAATTTTGCTCCAAAAAATGCAATTGTTAACTGGTACACAGGAGGATTGAATCATCAAATCGAACATCATATTTTTCCAAATATAAGTCACATACATTATGGTAAAATTGCAAAAATCGTAAAAGAAACTGCAAAGGAATGTAACTTACCATATTATGAATACAAAACAATGCGAAGTGCTATTATTGCACACTTTAAGCATTTACGCGATTTAGGAATGAAACCTGAATTATCAGTTTAAGCTAAAAAAATCTATTAATAATAACCTTCCTTAATTAAAAGTTGAAAATTAAGGACATTCAAAATTTTTATAATGAACCATATTCTTTCAGACAGAATCAACAACCTTGCGACTTCACAAACATTGGCAATGGCAGCATTAGCTCGCGAATTAAAAGCTCAAGGAAAAGACATTATCAGTTTAAGTTTAGGTGAGCCTGACTTTAATACACCTGACTTTATTAAAGAAGCTGTTAAAAAAGCAGTAGACGAAAATTATAGCACATATTCTCCAGTAGAAGGTTACCTTGAATTAAGAGAAGCAATCTGCAGAAAATTTAAAAGAGACAACGGATTAGAGTACAAACCAACTCAAATCGTAGTTTCTACAGGAGCAAAACAATCTTTATACAACATTGCACAAGTAATGTTAAACGATGGTGACGAAGTTATTTTACCAGCACCTTACTGGGTTTCTTATTTCGAAATCGTAAAACTTTCAGGAGGAGTTCCTGTTGAAGTTCCAACTTCTGTAGATACAGATTTCAAGATTACACCAGAACAATTAGAAGCTGCTATCACACCAAAAACAAAAATGATGTGGTTTTCTTCTCCTTGTAATCCGTCAGGTTCTGTTTACAGTAGAGAAGAATTAACAGCGCTTGCAAAAGTTTTAGAAAAACACCCAAATATTTACGTAGTTGCTGACGAAATTTATGAGCACATCAATTTCTCAGGAACTTTCTGCAGTATCGGTTCAATCCCAGGAATGTTAGAAAGAACAATCACTGTAAACGGAGTTGCAAAAGCTTTCGCCATGACAGGATACAGAATTGGTTATATTGGAGCTCCAGAATTTATCGCAAAAGCCTGTACAAAAATTCAAGGACAAGTAACATCTGGAGCAAATTCTGTAGCACAACGCGCTACAATTACAGCAGTAGATGCAGATCCAAGTGTATTAAACCACATGGTTCAGGCTTTCCACACACGTAGAGATTTAGTTGTTGGATTATTAAAAGAAATTCCAGGAGTAAAAATCAACGTTCCAGAGGGAGCTTTTTACGTTTTCCCAGACGTTTCTTCTTTCTTCGGAAAAACTTTAAAAGGAACTGAAATTAAAGATGCAAACGACGTTTCTATGTATCTTTTAGCTGAAGCCAATGTTGCAACCGTAACTGGAGACGCTTTTGGAAATCCAAATTGCATTCGTTTCTCTTACGCAACAAGCGACGATATTTTAAAAGAAGCATTACGCAGAATCAAAGAAGCTTTGACTGTATAACAACATAAATAAGTTTTATTAAAAACGGCTTAAGGTTCAAAAGTTTCATCACTTTTATACTTTAAGCTGTTTTTTTTTATGCTAACTACTTAGTCTTTTGACGAAGTAGTTTTTTATTTATTGTTAAAATGAAAAAAAATCCTACTTTCGTTGTAACCAAAACAAATCGAAAATGAAAAAAACACTACTCATAATTTTATTAACTTTTATTGTAATTAGTTGCTCGAGCGAAGAAACTCCTGCTCCTACTGCACCAGAAGGTAATGTCCCGACTGAACCTATTATACCATCAATACCTCCAATCGTCAAAGCTCAACTTAAACCAGCAATTACTAACAATATTAAATCATTAACAGCAAAGAAAGCTGAAGATGATTTAAAATTAGTAAAAAGAGTTTATTATTATAAAAATGTGCCTAACTTCAGCCAGGAAGCCGCTATTAAAGATTCATTAAATACATTTAAGGACACCCTGACTCGTTGGTGGGGAAGTAGAACTGATTATGAGTATGATGAAAAAAAACAATTAAAATCGACTAAAAAATACTTAGCTGGTTTTAATGGCAATCAGGCAAGTACCAATATAGATTTCATGGATACTTTTACTTATTCTAACGGAAAAGTAAATACCACTACCGAGGACAGATATTTGTACGACACAAGAGGTAATATTAGCGAATTAAATACCAAAGACGGTATTACTGTTCAATATTCTTATGATGATTTAGATAGAATCACTCAAGCAAAAAGATATGTACCATACAACAATATTAACTTCCCTAACATTTCAGGTCATAGGTTTATAATAGACTTAGTTCACATGGATCTGGGTGATAACAAAACTAAAGTTTTAGCATTTTACTGGATGCAAACTTATGACAAAACAGGTCACCTCGTAGCTGGCCAAGAACATTATAGCCTTAATGAAGATGTATATAATGTTGATACTAGTAAACCCGGAGTTTATGCAAATGAAGCCTGGTATAAAATATCAGGTTACCCAATTCTAAATTATATGAAAACTCAGGGTGAGGATTATAGTAACTACTTATGCACACCAACTACTCACATAACAAATTGGCTTTGGTATGCCAATAGACCAATAAAGGAGTATTATATTTATAATAAAGAAGGTTATCTCATTAAACAGATCACTACAACAGATTACACAAATGGAACAGCTTCTTCAATAACTATATTTGAATATTAACTTCAAAACAATATCGTACAAATACCCTTTTTTTTTTGTATTTAATAAAGTCAACATTAAAAAGCTTCGACCTTTAAGTTCGAAGCTTTTATTTTTAGTATAACTCAAAAAAAATCCCACTATCACTAGTAAACTCGAATAATTTATTAGACCTTTGCACACTTTTTTTCGGGAATACCACAAAAGTCTAAAGTTTTAGAAATGAAGAAGAAAATCGAAATATTAGCTCCTGCTAGAGATTTAATTGGAGGAATCGCAGCCATAAATAGTGGTGCCGATGCTGTATATATTGGTGCGCCGCAATTTGGTGCACGTTCTAATGCAAACAACTCTATTGAAGATGTTGCCGAACTGGTAAAATACGCACACTTATTTAACGCACAGGTTTTTGTGGTTATGAATACCATTTTGTACGACAACGAATTAGAAACGTGTCGCGCCATGATTTGGGAGTTATATGATATTGGTGTTGATGCCTTGATTATTCAAGATATGGCGATTATGGAAATGGACTTGCCTCCTATCGTACTTCACGCCAGCACACAAGCCAATAATCGTGATGCCGATAAAATTAAATTCTTAAAAGATGCTGGTATTAAACGTGTGGTTTTAGCACGCGAATTAAACTTGCATCAAATTAAAACTATCTACGACGAAGCTGATGTTGAATTAGAGTTTTTCGTAACCGGAGCTTTATGTGTTTCTTTCAGCGGAAATTGTTATATGAGTGTTGCCAACGGAGAACGCAGTGCCAATCGCGGTTCTTGCGCACAAAACTGCCGTTTACCTTACAACTTAATCGATGGAAACGGAGAAACTTTAATCAAAAACAGTCACTTGCTTTCGATAAAAGATTTAGATGTTTCAGATCAGATTCCGAATTTGATTGAAGCTGGAATCGTTTCTTTCAAAATCGAAGGAAGATTGAAAGATGTAGCTTACGTTAAAAACAACGTTTCTTATTTACGTCAAAAATTAGACAGTTATTTAGAAGGAAGCGACAAATACATCAAAGCTTCTTCAGGAAAATGCACCTATACTTTTGATTCTACTTTAAATAGAACTTTTAATCGTGGTTATACCGATTATTTCGTAAACGAAAGACATAGTTCTATTGGTTCTTGGGAAAGCCCAAAATCAAAAGGCCAATATATTGGTAAATTAATCAGAACTATTGGAAACGCTTACGAAATCGAAAACGGTGAATTATTAAACAACGGTGACGGACTTTGCTTCATCAATGAAAATAATGAAGCTGATGGAATCTACGTAAACAAAGCCGAAAACGGAAAAGTATATCCAAACGTTTTAAAAGAAATAAAAGACGGAACTTTTATTTACCGTAATAACGATATAGCTTTCATCAAAATTGTAGAAAGAGAAGACAGTGCCATCCGTAAAATCGGAACGACTTTACTACTTACCGAAAACGAAAACGGTTTTGAATTAATCGCAACCGACGAAGATGGAAATGTAAGTACTGTCATTTTAGAGCACTCAAAAGAGCAAACTAAAACTGGCGAATCAATCGAAGAAAACATAAGAGTTCAATTGGCAAAAACTGGTTTTACACCTTATAGCGCTGACGAAATCAACATTATGTTTTCTCAAAACTGGTTCCTTCCTATTTCAAAAATCAACGAAATGAGAAGAACCGTTTACGAACAGTTATCAGAAATTCGTTTGGCAAATTACAAACGTGAAGAACACCAATTGGTAAAAACGTCACATCCGTATCCTGAAACCAAATTGGATTTCATGTACAACGTTTCAAACAAAACCGCTCGTAAATTCTACGAACGCCACGGTGTAACTGAAATCGAAAAAGCATTTGAATTACAATGGGATCCAGGAAAATCTCGTGTAATGACAACCAAATATTGTATCAAATACGAATTAAAAAAATGTCCGATACACCAAAAAGATATTGTTGGCGTAAAAGTTAAAGAACCTTTGGTTTTAAAACAGGGAGAATTGGAATACAAACTAAAATTCAACTGTAAACCCTGCGAGATGGAAATCTGGGAAAAAGATGCAGAATTTGAAATTGAAGAAGATCATTTTCATTAGGATTATTTAACCGCAACGTTTTTTAACCGCAAAGAACGCAAAGGAATACGCAAGGTTCGCAAAGATTTTAAAATAATCTTTGCGAACCTTTTTATTTACTTAAAAACGAAACCTTGCGTTCTTTGCGTAATTCTTTGCGGACTTTGCGGTTAAATTAATTCTGTTATTTCCACAATCTTGTCATTTCGACGAAGGAGAAATCTTCGCAAGTAACTCCGTTCCAATAAGCCAATCTTTGTAGAGCTACTCGTGGAGATTTCTCCTCCGTCGAAATGACAAACTGTATGGCTACTTAATGTAATAATCTGCTGAATCTCCAAAATCTGCGTGAGAAATTCTCTGAGCTCTTTTTAACTTAAAAACAAAAACTTAGCGCTCTTTGCGTAAATCTTTGCGAACTTTGCGGTTAAAAAAAGCTTTTTCGCTACTTTTACTACTCAAACAATACAACACTCCAAAATGAAAATACTACTCCTAGGTTCAGGCGAATTAGGCAAAGAATTTGTCATTGCTGCCCAACGAATCGGACAAACCATAATTGCAGTTGATAGTTACGAAAATGCACCAGCAATGCAAGTTGCGCACGGCTTTGAAGTCATCAATATGCTCGACGGCGATGCACTCGACCGAATCGTAGCCAAACACCAACCCGATTTTATCGTTCCCGAAATAGAAGCCATTCGTACCGAACGTTTTTATGATTACGAAAAACAAGGAATCACTGTTGTTCCTTCAGCGAAAGCGGCAAACTTTACCATGAACCGTAAAGCCATTCGTGATTTAGCTGCAAAAGAACTCGGGCTAAGAACAGCCAAATATCAATACGCAACTTCAGCAGAAGAATTGCAAAAAGCCGTTCAAGAAGTTGGAATTCCGTGTGTGGTGAAACCTTTAATGTCTTCTTCTGGAAAAGGACAATCGACTATAAAAACAGAAAGCGATATCGAAAAAGCGTGGCAATACGCCGTTGCAGGTTCGCGTGGAGATGTTATCGAAGTTATTGTAGAAGCTTTTGTCAATTTTGACTCGGAAATTACACTTTTAACGATTACTCAAAATAATAATCCGACTTTATTCTGTGCTCCAATTGGCCACAGACAAGAAAGAGGCGATTATCAGGAAAGTTGGCAGCCGGCTTTAGTATCAGAAAAAGATTTATACGAAGCTCAGGACATGGCAGAAAAAATCACAGAAGCGCTTGGCGGTGCTGGACTTTTTGGTGTTGAATTTTTCTTAACCAAAGAAGGCGTTTATTTCTCTGAGCTTTCTCCGCGTCCACACGACACTGGAATGGTAACTTTGGCAGGAACACAAAATTTCAATGAATTCGAATTGCATTTAAGAGCGATTTTAAGTCTTCCTATTTTTGAAATTACTTTAGAAAAAGCCGGAGCTAGCGCCGTAATTTTAGCTTCAGAAGATTCAACAAATCCAACTTTTAACGGAATCGAGAAAATAGCAGCTTTACCCAAAACCGATTTCAGAATTTTTGGAAAACCAACATCAAGACCTTACCGAAGAATGGGAGTTGTTTTAAGTCACGATACACTTTCCACTCCAATCAACGAAGTAACAGAACGCGCCAAAGAAACGGCAAAATTAATAACAATAAACTCTTAAAAATGAAAAAACTTATATTCGTAATCTTCCTATTTGTTGGTATTTCAACTCAGGCTCAAAGTAAAAAAGTAATTGACAAACCAACAGTTGTAGAAGCTGCTTGTGGAGAATGTCAATTTGGAATGAAAGGTAAAAGCTGTGATTTAGCTGTTCGTATTGATGGAAAAACTTATTTCGTTGACGGAACAAAAATCGATGATCATGGTGATGCTCACGCCGAAGACGGATTTTGCAATGCAGTCAAAAAAGCAACAGTAACCGGAACAATCGAAAAAAATCGTTTTAAAGCTACTTCATTCACTTTAGTAAACGAAAAATAATGGCGTTAATTCTTGAAAATATTGCCAAGCACGTTTCATTAACGCCCGAAGAACAAGCTCTTTTTTTATCTAAAACAGAAACTAAAACTTATAAAGCCAAAACTATTTTATTAAGTGCCGGAGAAGTCTGTAAACATTCGTATTTTGTGAACTCTGGAATTTTAAGAAGTTTCAATATCAACGATAATATTGTAGAGCACGTTCTTTCATTTGCCTGCGAAGGCTGGTGGATGAGCGATATGTACAGTTATTTTTCACAAAAACCGGGACAGCTTTTTATTGAAGTTTTAGAGGATGCAGAAGTAGTTTCTTTATCCAAAGAAAATCAAGAGCAGCTTTTTCTTGAAATTCCAAAACTAGAACGTTTTTTTAGAATTCTGATCGAAAATTCACTCGTTGCGAATCAGCAAAGATTAATGGATAACTTGAGTTTACCTGCCGAAGAACGTTTTGAAAAATTCACTAAAAAATACGGAACATTAGTTCACAAAGTTCCTCAAAAACAAATCGCCTCTTTCATTGGCGTAACACCAGAATTCTTCAGCAAAATGAAAGCTAGGCTCTTGAAGAAATAGTTTTTTTGCCACAGATTAAAAGGATTAAACAGATTTTAAAAAAAATGTTGCCACAAATTACACAAATTTCCACAAATTAAATTGTGTTAAAAATTGAAATAAAATTCGTGGAAATTTGTGTAATTCGTGGTGAAAAAAAATCCTTTTTAATCCTTTTAATCTGTGGCGAAAAAAAACAAAGCCAGTTCATTGAACTGGCTTTTCTTTTGAATTAAAATTGCTCAACCTCTGTAGAATGTTCCATCGCGGTTATTGCTGATTTTCCTAACATTACCGTATTTTGAACGGCGTCGAAATAAGAAGTTCCTACGAAAGCCTGGTGTTTTACGGCTCTGAATCCGTTTTTCTGCAAAGCAAATTCACGTTCCTGCAATTCAGAATAACCTGCCATTCCACGTTCTTTATACGCTCTTGACAACTCAAACATACTTGTATTTAAAGCATGGAATCCCGCCAAAGTAATGAATTGAAATTTATACCCCATTGCAGCTAAATCTTCTCTAAACGTTTCCATTTCTTCAACCGTTAATTTCGCTGCCCAATTGAAAGAGGGAGAACAATTGTACGCCAGCATTTTATCAGGAAATTCTTTTTTCATTGCTGTTGCAAATTTTCTCGCAAATTCTAAATCTGGATTACTGGTTTCCATCCAGATTAAATCGGCATAAGGTGCGTAACTCAAACCTCTTGCAATTCCTTGCTCGATTCCATTTTTTACATAGAAGAAACCTTCCGCCGTTTTTTCGCCAGTTAAAAATTTTCTGTCTCTTGGATCTGCATCGCTCGTTAGCAAATTAGCTGCTTCTGCATCTGTTCTAGCAACAATCAAAGTTGAAACACCCATAACATCTGAAGCCAAACGCGCTGCAATCAATTTATTAATCGCTTCCTGAGTTGGAACTAATACTTTTCCGCCCAAATGTCCGCACTTTTTAGCAGAACTTAATTGATCTTCAAAATGAACTCCAGAAGCTCCAGCTTCAATCATAGATTTCATTAATTCGAAAGCATTCAGGTTTCCCCCAAAACCTGCCTCGGCATCAGCCACAATCGGAACTAAATAATCTTTTTTATCTTCAATATTATTTACTGTCTGAATCTGATCCGCACGCAATAAAGCATTGTTAATCTTTTTTACCACCATCGGAACGCTGTTTACTGGATAAAGCGATTGATCAGGGTACATTTCGCCTGCTAAGTTTGCATCAGCCGCAACTTGCCAGCCGCTTAAATAAATTGCTTCTAAACCCGCATCGACTTCCTGAATCGCCTGATTTCCAGTCAACGCCCCCAAACCAGCGACAAAATCCTGACTTTTTAACTTTCTCCATAATTTTTGCGCTCCCATTTTGGCAATAGAATGCTCAATATGATACGAACCTTGAAGTGTAACTACTTCACTCGCAGTGTAAGGACGTTCAACACCTTTCCATCTTGGGTTCGTGATCCAATCGTTAATCAATTCCTGAATTCTGTCTTCTGTTGTTTTCATAAATAGTATAGTTAAAGTGGTTAGTAAAGTTTATAGTTTTCAGTCTCAATTATCAGTTTTAACCGGACTTAAATAGTTTTAAGAAGATCTGCGTAAATCTTTTCATTCTCATTCTATCTGCCTGATCTGCTACCCGAGCGACAGCGAACAGGCGAAGCAAATCTGCGTGAAAAAATTATTCGCCCGCAGATTTCACAGATTAAGCGGATTTTTTTCTTATAAATATTTGTAACACGGAATAGTCAAAAAGTCAACAAATTCAGTATTTACTACCAATCTTTCCAGCACTTTTTCAGCTAACGGAAATTGTTGTTTTTCGTGATTTTCTTCGCCTAATTCGTTTTTAATTTTTTGAAATTCTTCTAAAGCCAATTCGTGATAATAGGCTAAATCTAATTTTCGTCCATTATCCAAAAGCACTTTATTTTGAAGCCATTGCCACAATTGCGATCTTGAAATTTCAGCCGTTGCTGCATCTTCCATCAAATTATGCAATGCAGCAGCACCTTGTCCGTTTAGCCAGGAAGCCAAATACAAAACTCCAACGTTAATATTTTTTCGAACACCGTTTTCTGTGATAATTCCAATTGGTGGTTCAATTAAATCCTCTTCTGTAATTTTTCGATGTTCTCTTTTAATATGAATCTGATTTGGAGTTGGCATTCCTTTATCAAAAATTTCTTTTGCTAACGAAACCAAATCTGGATGCGCCACCCAAGTTCCGTCATGACCGTTTCGAACTTCACGTTCTTTATCGGTTTTTACTTTTGCGAAAGCAATGGTATTGGCTTGTTCGTTATTTCGAATCGGAATTTGCGCAGCCATTCCGCCAATCGCATGAATTCCACGTTTATGACATCTTTGAATAACCAAATTTGAATACGCATCCATAAAAGGCGAAGTCATATTTACTTGATCACGATCCGGAACGATGAATTTTGGATTTTTTCTAAACTTTTTGATGTAGGAGAAAATATAATCCCAGCGTCCGCAATTCAAGCCAACGATATGTTCTTTCAATTCGTAAATGATTTCATCTAACTGAAAACTTGCTGTAATGGTTTCAATTAAAACCGTCACTTTTATAGTTCCTCTTTTCAGTTTTAGATAATCCTCTGTAAAATCAATTACATTATTCCACCAGCGCGCTTCCAGATAATGTTCCAATTTCGGAATGTAGAAATACGGCCCAGAATGGTTTTCTAAAAGTCGTTTATGATTATGAAAAACATACAAACCAAAATCTACCAAAGAACCCGAAACTTCTTTCCCTTCAATTAAAAGATGCTTTTCTGGTAAATGCAAACCTCTTGGACGTACAATTAGCGTTGCGATTTTTTCATTTAAATGATAGGATTTTTGTTTTACCAAATCCGTATAAGTAATTGTTTTGTTTACCGCATCGAATAAATTTACTTGACCATCCATCAAATTTTGCCAGGTTGGTGAAGTGCTGTCTTCAAAATCGGCCATGAAGGTTTTTGCTCCCGAATTCAACGCATTGATAATCATTTTGCGATCAACAGGTCCAGTGATTTCCACTCTTCTGTCTAATAAATCTTTTGGAATTTCACCAGCTGTCCAATTGCCTTCTCTTACGCTTTTAGTTTCTGGAATAAAAACTGGCAGAATTCCCTGATCAAAAGTGACTTGTTTTTGTTCGCGTTGCAAAAGCAATAGTTTTCGCTGCGATTCGAATTTTCGGTGCAATTCGGTTATAAAAACAATCGCTTCTTCTGTCCAGATTTTTGGATAACGAAGCTTCTTTTCGGCTAAAAATTCCATTGCCGTTTCGGTAATTTCTAATTGGTTTTTCATAGCTGTGGTTTTATTTTTTTATTACAAAAAAATCTTTCGATTACATCATTTTTCATTCATTTCAGAATATCAAAATCGTAACGTTTTGATTTTTAATAATTTCTACATGACAATATTATAAAAAAGTTTTTTACAAAACAAGCGAACGTTCGCTAAAAATGAAAAATAATTTTTTGGCGATTATTTTTAGAATAACTATATTTGGTTCATGGATATCGAAAAAGACTATATAAAGCTGATCTTCGGACTAAAATTGAAGCAAGTTCGTACTCAAAAAAATCTGTCACTTTTTGGCTTAGCCAAATTGACAAATCTTTCAAAATCGTATTTAAACGAGATTGAAAAGGGAAAAAAATATCCAAAAACAGATAAAATTTTGCTTCTCTGCGAACATTTGGACGTGACTTACGACCAAATGGTGTCTTTAAAACTCGACAACAACCTCGCTCCGATTGGTGAAATCTTAAAATCAGGAATTTTAAAAGAGATTCCACTTGAGCTTTTCGGCATTCAGGAAGCAGATTTAATTGATATTATTGCGAACGCTCCCGCGAAAGTCAATGCTTTTATTAGTACGATTATCGAAATTGCGCAACATTATAATTTAAGCCGTGAAAGTTTCTTTTTAGCAGCTTTACGTTCGTATCAGGAAGCACACAGTAATTATTTTGAAGATTTAGAAGAAAAAGTAATTGCATTTTCGAAGTCGTTTCAGATTAATCTGGATTCTAAAATCACAATTGAAGAATTAGAGGCAATTTTAAAAGAAGAATACGAATACAAAATTCAAGAAATTGCTTTTACAGATCAGGAAGCTTTGGGCGATTTGCGTTCCATTTACGTTCCAAAAAGCAAAACTTTATTGCTTTCTACAGAAATCGATGCGCCACAAAGAGCTTTTATTTTAGCTAAAGAAATCGCTTATAACTATTTAAAAATCTCCGATCGATTACTGACTTTCAGCTGGATTAAGTTTGAA
Source organism: Flavobacterium oncorhynchi (assembly GCF_002217355.1). Lineage (GTDB taxonomy): Bacteria > Bacteroidota > Bacteroidia > Flavobacteriales > Flavobacteriaceae > Flavobacterium > Flavobacterium oncorhynchi. The sequence goes on from NZ_MUHA01000022.1 coordinate 83,201, forward strand.
AATTTTGATCAGGTTTTAAATAATTTTTATGCTTCTTATTTTGCTGGCGCTTTATTATTGCCGAGACAATTGGTTGTAGATAAAGTGAATGCTTTTTTAACCAATGAGAAACCAAATCCGGAAGAATTTGTAGCACTGATTGAAAGCTTCGAAGTTTCGCCGGAATCATTTTACCAACGATTAACAAATTTATTACCGAAAGATTTTCAGCTTAAAAACTTATTCTTTTTGAGAATGTCTCATAAAATTGATTCTGATGTGTATCAAATCAAAAAAGAACTACACATTACGAATCAACAAGAACCGCACGCCAATGAAACTAACGAACATTATTGCAGAAGATGGGTTTCAGTGAAAACTATCGACGAAGCCATCAAACAAAATAAGCCACACTTTTTTGATGCGCAAATTTCGAGTTACGTTCATAGCGGAAATGAATATTTGGTTTTTTCATCAGCAACTAAAGATCCTTTTTTGCATGATACTATTCGCAGTATCTCTGTTGGAATTTTGATTACGCCGGCAATGAAAAAGAAATTTAAATTTATTGAAGGAAAACCTTTAGTTAAGAGAATTGTTGGTGTTACCTGTGAAACTTGCGACGTAAAAGATTGTCTGGAACGCGCTTCTCCTCCAATTGAATTGGAAAAGAAAAAACGCCATGAGAATACGGATGCGGTTGTACAGCAGTTTATTTCTCAGTATAGTTAATTTAGATTATTAGACTTCTTAGATTTTTTTTCTTGTCATCCTGAGGAACGAAGGATCACACTAGGAGCTCGACAAAGATTGGCGACATACTATACGGAGCTACTTACGGAGATTCCTTGTTCCTCGCAATGACAAACTGTATGGTTACTTTGAATCTAAAAAACATTTTGTATTTTCCAATCTTTGTCGAGCTTCTTGTGGAGATTTCTCCTTCGTCGAAATGACAAACTACACGGTCATAATTTGAATTCAAACACCAACTTTCTAAAAAAACCAAAAACGTCTAGCATAGCCCCGATAGAAGTGAAAATCCTTTTGTGGTGGGGTTCACCACAAAAGATTGAAACGGATAGCGGGACGTCTGGTCTTTTAAAAACGAAAATTTCTGCCTCAAAAAACCTTAGAATCTCAGCATCTTAGAACCTCAGAACCTTTTCTTAATCTACATTAAGTGCTTTTCCTCTACATCGACCGTATCTTTGTACTATAAAATTAATAAAACATACAAAATCATGGAAAATATAGTATTGCACAAAGCAGAAACAAGAGGAAACGCAAATCACGGATGGTTGAACGCTTATCACAGCTTTAGTTTTGCGAGCTGGTACAATCCAGATAGAATTCAGTTTGGAGTGCTTCGTGTTTTGAACGACGACACAATTGCAGGCGGAATGGGTTTTGGAACGCATCCCCACGATAACATGGAAATCATTACAATTCCATTAGAAGGTGATTTGGCTCATAAAGACAGTATGGGAAATACTGAAATCATTAAAAATGGTGATATTCAGGTAATGAGTGCCGGAACCGGAATTCAGCATAGTGAATTTAACCCGAATGCAGATCAACAGACTAAATTATTACAAATCTGGTTGTTTCCAAATAAAAGAAATGTTACGCCTCGTTACCAGCAAATTACTTTGAATGTTGCTGACAGACACAATAAATTAGCTCAGGTTTTATCTCCAAATGCAGATGATGATGGAGTTTGGATTCATCAAGATGCTTGGTTTAATATGGGTAATTTTGACGCTGGAATTGCAACTGAATATAAAATCAAAAAAGAAGGAAACGGAGTTTATGCCTTTGTTTTGAAAGGAAATGTTACGATCAATGGCCAGGAATTAAACACTCGCGATGCGGTTGGAATTTCAGGAACTGACATCTTAAACATTAAAGCCAACACAGACGCTGAATTTTTATTGATGGACATTCCAATGAATTATTAATTCAAAGATTACAATTAATATTTTTTTTTAGAAACGATATTTAAGTTGATTTTCAGCTTATTATCGTTTCTTTTTTTGCTCAAATTTCAGCAAAAACCAAAAAGAAAACGTAATTTTATTAGATGAAAACTGATCTTAACCTACTAAAAACTAACTATTTAAAATTCTCAATCATGAATCCAAATAACCTAACTAAAGAATATACAAATGGCGAAGTAACGATTGTTTGGCAATCTGGAAAATGCATACATTCAACCAATTGTGTCAAAAATAATCCGGATGTTTTTCGTCCAAAAGAAAAACCATGGATTGTAGCTGAAGCTTCGACTTCTGAAAAAATTATAGAAACTGTAAAAAAATGTCCATCTGGAGCTTTGACATTTTATATGAATAAGAAAAGCTAAACTTTACGCATTAGTTTTTTGCTACAGATTACACAGATTAAAGTGATTCTTAGTCGCCACGAATTTCACAAATTTTCACTAATTAAATTGAGTTAAAAATCAAATAAAAATTAGCAGAAATTTGTGAAACTCGTGGCGACATATTTTTTTTTAATCCTTTTAATTTGTGTAATCTGTGGCAAAAAACATTACATTTTTTATTTCTTAATCTAGGTTAAGTGCATTACGCTTACTCCGACCGTAACTTTGTCCTATCAAAATGAAATTAATTATTTAAAAAATAAAATTATGGCAACTACAAAATGGTCAATTGACCCAACACACTCAGAAATTGGTTTTAAAGTTAAACACATGATGTTTACGAATGTTTCAGGAAAATTTGGAACTTATGATGCAACAATTACTTCAGACGGAGATAATTTCGAAAATGCAGATATCCAGTTTTCTGGCGATATCGCTTCAATTGATACTGCAAATGCAGACAGAGATGGCCACTTAAGAAGCGGAGATTTCTTTGATGCTGAAAATCATCCAAAATTAGCATTCAAAGCTTCCTCTTTCAAAAAAGTAAATGATGGTGAATATGAATTAACTGGTGATTTAGATATTAAGGGTATTTCTAAAACTGTAAAATTTCCTGTAGAATTTAGCGGAACTATGACTGATCCTTGGGGAAATACAAAAGTAGGTCTTAACATAGAAGGAAAAATTAATCGTAAAGATTGGGGCTTAAACTGGAACTCAGCTCTTGAAACTGGAGGTGTTTTAGTTGGTGAAGAAGTAAAATTAAACATTGAGTTACAATTTGTAAAACAAGCTTAATACTTTATAAATAGGTTTTAATTTGGTTGGTTAAGAAGCCTGCACTTTTTTAGGAAGCGCAGGCTTTTTTTGTTTGCTTTTAGGAACGGGGGCTTCGACTTCGCTCAGC
>NZ_MUHA01000023.1 GCF_002217355.1 Flavobacterium oncorhynchi
TGTTTTTTTTCTTCATTTTTTTAAAGTTTTAATTTTTATCGAATTTCGATGTTTTTTAAGGGTTTGTGAGAAAAATAATAATCATTTAATTACTTGTATTTGTTTTATTTGAGGTGAATTAGGAGTAAAATTAGGCTATATTTTTTTTAAATGTTAAAAAAGTCATTTTGCTGCAAAAAAAAATACTAAAACGTTTTTGTAAATCGTTTTATTAAAATATATTTGTTTTAATAAATTAACTAAGGTTTAAGATAAACTTAACGTTTTATGAAAAAAAAGATCACTATCAAAGATATCGCTAAGGCAGCAAATGTATCGGTAACTACGGTTTCATTTGTTCTTAATGATAAAGGTGAGAAGATGGGGATAAGCAAGGAAGTGATCAAAAAAGTTTTTAAGGTAAGTGAAGAAATGAAATTTAAACTCAATATGATCGCCAGCAGTTTAAGAACTGGTAAAACAAGATCGATTGGGCTTATTGTAGAAGATATTTCAAATCAGTTTTTTTCTGATTTAGCGAGAGTAATAGAAAGAGAAGCAATAGATTTAAATTATAGAGTTTTTTATTGCAGTACAGGCGGGAATGATGAACGTGCAGTTGAGTTGGTTAATAGTTTACTTCAGGCAAATGTTGACGGTTTTATTATAACACCAACTGAGAATATGAAATCTACTATAGATAGATTAGTAGAGTTACAGTGCCCAGTTGTTTTGGTCGATCGTTATTTTGAAGAACAGGATGTGAGTCATGTAGTACTTGATAATTTTGAGGGGGCAGAAACGGCAACACATTATTTATTAAAAAAAGGATTTCGAAAAATTGCATTTGTAACCAACTCTTCGCAGTTGATTCAGATGAATTTGAGAAAACAAGGATATACAAAAGCATTAAAAGAAGTGGGCTTATATGATGAATCTAAAATTTTAGACTTAGAGTATCATATCAGCGAAGAGGAACGAATTGAAAAGATCTCTGAATTTTTGGATAAAAGAAGTGATATAGACGCTGTTTTGTTTGGAGCAAATTATTTGCTTCTTGCTGGATTACAGTCTTTAAGCAAGCTTGGGTTGAGAATTCCTGTAGATAAAGCAGTTATTAGTTTTGATGATCATGACAGTTTTAGACTTCATTCGCCATCCATAACTGTATTATCGCAGCCAATTGAAGAGATGGGAAAAAAAACAATCAAATTGTTGATGAAGCAAATGAGTGACGGCAGCAATTATAAGGTTGTAAAAGAAAAGAAAAAAGGAAGTTTGACAATAAGGGAATCGGTTTAAAAATTGCACCCTTTTTTTTAAAGAATATCACTAAAACGATATAGTTGAATTAGTAAGCAACTCAAGAGAGCCAAACAAATTATTAAATAAAAACAAAGACGCTTATGATGTAAAAGAAATAGAAAAAATGTTATTCAGGAAACTTAAATTATTACTAAATGCTGAAAGGGTAAATTAAGTAATATAGAATTAAAGGTTTTAGTATTTACTATTTTTTTAAAATTCAGAACCTTTCAATTTAAACAAAAATTAAAACCAAACCAAACTAATATTAATTATGAGAAAACTGTTATACAAATCACTGTTAGTTTTTCTAATGGTATTGTGCTACGAAGGAGTTAGTGCACAAAACAAAACAATCTCCGGTGTAATTACAGACAACGCAAATCTTCCTATTCCTTCAGTTATAGTTAAGGAAAAAGGAACGAAACAAGAAACGCTTACTGATGAGAATGGAGCATTCAAGATTTCAGTAAAAGAGGGTGCCACAATCATCATAAGTTCGATTGGGTTTAAAACAACAGAATTAAAAGCTGTTGATGGAATGGAAGTTAAGCTGGCAAGTGCAACAAATGAACTTGAAGGAGTTACAGTTACCGCTTTAGGACAAACTAAAAAGAATAAAGCAATTGGTTATGCGACAAGTATAATTAAAGCTGATGCGATCACAAAAACAGCATCTCCAACAATTGCTAACTCTTTATATGGTAAAGCGCCGGGTGTTCGTATTACATCTACACCAGGAGGAGCTGGAGCAATCAATATCCAGATTCGTGGTATCAACTCTATTACAGGTAGAAATCAGCCGCTTATCATTTTAGATGGTGTGCCTATTCGTGATGGTGAGGTAAACAATAGTGATTACTGGAATGAGCAACGTGTAAAAAACAATGGTTTAGCAGATATAAACCCTGAAGATATTGAGAACATCTCTATTCTTAAAGGAGCATCTGCAGCTGCATTATACGGTTCTGAAGCTGTAAATGGAGTTGTATTGATTACTTCTAAATCAGGTAAAGGAAAAAAAGGTTTAGGTGTAGATTTTAGTACTAGTTACTCTGGTAACGAAATTGCATACTTGCCAAGATTTCAATATGCGAGAGGACCAGGATGGTCGAATGCAAATTTTTCTACAGGATTTTTAGCTCCAAATGGGTTCACGCAATATGATACAAATGGAGACGGTACACCTGACACTAGAGGAGTTTCTAATAGTAGTTATAACTACGGTCCATGGTTCGACGGGCAACCAGTTATGACTTGGGATGGAGTAGTGCGTCCATATTCTGCTCAGAAAGATGGATACAAAAATATGTTTCAAAATGCTTGGGATGCGACTACAAACATTGCGCTTACAAACAATACAGAAAACAGCAGCACTCGTTTTTCTTACACACATATTGAATCGGAAGGTTTAAGTATGGGGAACAACAACAAGAAAAACAACTTTAACTTAAACGCATCTTTCAAAACAGGTAAATTAAAAACAGACGTAATTGTAAGTTATTTGAATCAAAACATTACAAACCGTGCATACGGTATGGATCGTTTGGTTAATAATTTTACTGGTATGATTAGTCCGTTTTCTAATGGAGATTGGTACAAAGCAAGATACAAAACGAGCTTAGGATATAAATATGTTACGGGTAAAGATACTCAAAGTTTAACTCCGGGTGAGAATATTTATCGCAATGGATTTAGAAATGATATTGCTGATTATTTTTGGAATACAAATGCTAAAAGACAATCGGAAATTACAAACCGTTTAATTGCCAGCGTTACTGAAACACTTTCAATTACAAATGAGTTAACATTACGCGGCCGTCTTTCGACTGATTTGACTTCAGTAAATACAGAGAATAAAAACCCTGTGGAAATTCCTTTAGTTTATAAATTTGGTGGAGATGGAGATGCTTCAGGATCTTTTTTAATGGATGCTCAAGATTACAATATTCTTTATGGAGATGTATTATTGACATACAATAAAAAAATTAATGAAGATTTTGGTGTAAATGCTGTTCTTGGTTTTCAAGGGACTCAAGAAACAGGAAGAACATTATCTCGTTATACAAATGGAGGTTTAAGTGTTGAAGGATGGTATGATATGAACTCATCTATAGGAACACCTCTTAGTAAAAGTACAAGATACGAGACAGTAAAAGATGCGATTTTTGGAACTTTAAGCGGTAGCTTTAGAAACTATTTGTTTATTGAGGGAACGATCAGAAGAGACCGTACTTCTACAATGAACCCAAATAACAATGCCTTTACTTATCCTTCTGTTAACTCAAGTTTTATATTGTCTGATGCGGTTGCATTACCAGAATTTATCAGCTATGCAAAAATGAGAGCTTCTTGGGGTATAGTAGGTAACTACCCAGATCGTTACAGAGCTAACGTTGCATTTATTCAAAACACTTTAGGAACTCAAGGTACAGCAAATCCTGTTTTGATTACAAATTCTCAGGATATTTATGGAAATGAAGGAATTAAACCTGAAATGAAAAACGAGTACGAGCTTGGTTTTGAAACAAAGTTCTTTGATAGAAGATTAGGGTTAGATTTTTCTTACTACAATGCAAAAATTAAAGATCAAATTCTTGACATGACTTTAGCACCAACTACGGGAGCTAGTAAAATTTTAGCAAACGTTGGGGAATTAAATAACAAAGGATTTGAGATTGCTTTAACAGGTTCTCCTTTTAGAACTCAAGATTTTTCTTGGGATGTAACTTTAAACTGGGCTAAAAACATCAACAAGATTGTAAAATTAGCTAACGGTGCAAGTGAATTATTGCATGCTGATTATGATGGATCTGCTGCTCAATTAAAATCTGTTGTAGGTGATCCAATGGGAGGTATTTATGCGCATCCAGTTAAAACAGATGCTAATGGTAATAAAATGGTGGACTCTGATGGTTTTTATATGCTTGATGGTGACAAATGGGAAAAATACGGATCAGCAATGGCTAAAGGTGTTGGAGGTTTGTTAAACACATTCACGTATAAAAATTTCACATTAGACGTAAATATTGATTATTCTTACGGAGGTTCTTTGATGCCAACAGGTATCAACTGGATGACAGCTTTAGGTTTGACGGAAGAATCATTGAATGCTAGTACAAACGAGCGTGGTGGTTTAACGTATTACATGGACAATGGAAAAGGTGTTCAGGTTCCTAACAGTGCTACTGCAGGTCCTGCTGGTCAACCAGTATTCCGTGATGGTATGTTGATGGATGGTGTTAATGTAGATGGTACTCCAAATACAAATGTGGTTTCTCAAGCAGGGTATTATGTTACTACATATAACTGGGGAGGACCACAATACAGCAGCTCACGTTACGAATTATACGTTCAAAAGAATGATTATGTGAAGTTAAGAGAATTATCTTTAGGATTCAACGTTCCAGCATCTTACGCTAGTAAAATTGGAGCTACGAAATTAAGTCTTTCTTTATTTGGACGTAACTTATTCTACATCTACAGAACTATTAAAGATATGGATGCTGAAGCAACTACATCTGGATCTAGATGGGACAAAAACGTAAACAATGCGGGAGTAAGCCCTTCTACAAGAAGTTATGGAGTAATGTTAAGAGCATCTTTCTAATTACGTAAATTATAATTAAAAAACAGACAACATGAGAAAATTATTATATATTTCATTAACGACAGCAGCGATCTTTTTGGGCTCTTGTTCAGACAGTGATTTTGAAAATGCGTATAAAGATCCATCTACTGTAACGGCAACAAATGTACCTAAGCAGTTTGCGGGGTTTATGAAAATTAACTTTGAGGATGTTATCCCATCGTATTGGAATTACTTTACGGTGATTAGAACAACTTCTTTGAATTATACTCAAGCTCACGGTATTGTTAATGCAGCAGGACGTTTTGTTCCTGGAGCAGCAGTAACGAACAGATGGGATAGATATTACAAATTCATTACTCAATACAGAGAGTTGGAAAAAGTAATGGCTTCTTTAACTCCAGCAGAGCAGGCAGAAAATCGAATTTATACCGTTACTTCTACAATTTACTTGTACGATCATACCTCAAAAATGATTGATAATTTTGGAGATATTCCTTTCTCTGAAGCAGGTAAAATTAGTACTACTGGTGGTAATTATGATGCTGCAGCAGCTAAGTACGACAATCAAACGGAGCTTTACATCAAAATGTTAGATGAGTTAAAAGCTTTTTCTACTGAATTGAACACAATTACTTTGTCTCCTAAGGTGGTGGTAGAGTTCAAAAACCAAGACTTGATTAACAAAGGAAGCTTGGTAATGTGGCAAAACTACTGTAATTCTTTGCGATTGAAATTGTTAAACAGAGTTTCTGCGGTTCCGGCTTTTGCTGCTAGAGCAAATTCAGAAATAGCTGCAATCATAGCGGAGGCAAAAATTGTTGATGAAAATTCAGAGAATATCGCATTTAGAGTTTATACTCAAGATACAGATTTAGATACTTCTGGTTTCTTTGATGCTTTAGAATCAGGAAATAACAATCTTGCACCAAAACCAATGATTGATCATATGAATACTAACAGCGATCCACGTGAACCTTGGTTGTTTGAAAAAGGAGCAAGCGCAACTGCTTATGTAGGACTTGATCCATTGATGATATCAGGAGCTCAAGATCAGTTAATTGCTGATACTAAAATAGCTATTTATAATAGATCTGTAATTAGTAGAAACAAGTGGCTTCCTGGAACATTGATTAATGCCGCTGAAGTAAACTTACTTCTTGCAGAGTATTATTCAAGAAGCGGTAATAGTGGTGCTGCAAAAACGTCTTTCGAAAAAGCGATTAAACAATCTGTTGAGTATTATGTAAGATTGGGAGATAAAGCGGATGTTTTAACTTGGAAGCCAGCTACAGAGCCTACAACAGCTGAAATTGATGCTTATATTGCAAAAATTAACTTTGCAGGAGCAACAACAGCTGCTGCTCAATTGCAATTGATTGCTTTCCAAAAGTACATTCACTACAACATCATGCAGGCTGATGAAACTTGGGCTGAACAAAGAAGATTAAAACTTCCAGCACTTAGTTTCATGGAAGATGAAACAAGTACGATCAGAAAGACACCTCCAACTCGTTGGACATATCCAAACTCTGAGCGTGTTTACAATACAACAAATTACAATACTGTTAAAGACAAAGATAATTTAAGTACCAAAATTTTCTGGGACGTAAAATAATTTCATTTTTAATGTTTGGTTAGTAATTGGTAAACCCCAGATTCAGGATATTCTTGATTCTGGGGTTTTTAACTTTAAGATGAATCTTTTTTTAAGAGAAAAAATCTTTGCAAAGGAGATATTATTATAAAAAAAATCGGCGGACTAGTAGTTAATTCAACTATAGTCAGTCGATTTTTGTTTTAAATGGTTTTCCTTTAGTTTCTTTTAATCATACGATAAAGAGGTAGTCAGCTGTAAAAGTTTAAGGATTAGTCGATAGTTTAATCGCAAAGTACACAAAGAAAAAAACGCAAGGTTCGCAAAGTTATAGTGAAACTTTGCGAACCTTGCGTAAATCTTAGCATTCTTAGCGGTTTAAAAAAAATAGGCTGTCAAATAGAATTTAAAGCGTTTTAATTCTGCTTAATAAAAGTCAATGGCTGCTCGTAATTTGCAATAGAAACGAGTGCATTATAAACGTATTTTGAGACTAATGCACCGCCTTCGCTGTTAATTAAAGCAGTATCATCTTCGGGAGTGTGATATTGCGGATGTCCGCCTGTATGTAAACCTATAGCCGAAATATCATTTTTGTAAAAGGTAACATGATCAGAACCACCAACATCACCAGCAAAAACAACTGGATTTAGTCCGCTGCCTTCGCCTAGTTTTTTCATTAGTTCAACTCCATCAGGAAAAGTTCCTGCGCCGCCCATATAGAGTTCTTTTTTATCGTTTAATCTTCCAACCATATCCATGTTGATCATTACTTTAACAGCATTTTTAGCCACAGGTAAGTGATTTACAAAGTATTTTGAGCCCAATAAACCTTCTTCTTCAGCGCTGAAAGAAATAAAAATAATACTTCTTTTTGGAGCTGTTTTAGTACGATAAAATTCTTCTACAATCGACAAAAGAGCCGAAACACCAGAAGCATTATCATCGGCTCCATTGTGAATGGCCAACGTGTCTTTTTTCTTGCTGCCAGAACCTTTTCCGCCCCATCCCCAATGGTCGTAGTGCGCACCAATAACGATATACTCGTTTTTCAAATTTTCATCCGAACCTTCAAGATATCCAACGACATTTTGTGTAGATACACTGTCTGATTTTATTTTATTAATATCAGGTTTCATGAATATTTTAAAAGGCTGATAATAGCTGTTATTGAATTTTTTTAATCCAAATTTTTTGAAATACTTTTTAATGTAAGCCGCAGCTTCGTTGTTGCCTTTTGTTCCTGCTAGACGACCTTCCAGCTTATCTGAAGCCAAATAAGTATCGTGCTTAAGAAATTTCTCAGCAGAAAATGTAGATTGTGCAGTTCCTTTTTCAGCTGCGATAAAAGCAACTGCAGAAAAGAGAATAACTTTTTTAAACATGTTTGTAATAATTAATTTTTATGATATTTTAAATAAGCCCATAAAATTCAATGATCTTACGAGCTTATCGAATTATTGTATTTGCATTTCGATTATGGTATCAATTGCATCGAATTTAACTCCATTCAAATACACAAATGTTCCCTCAGGCTGTTGTTTGAATTTTAGTTCTTTTTTACTGTCCATCAAATAACATTTTTTAATTTTTTGCTTCATCTCAGGAATAAAAATATAATCAGTTTGATTAGGAGTTTTGATAATGTGTGCAAACCAAGTTTTATCTTTAGCCGTAAATACACCCCAATCTTGCGGCTTCATCACATTACCTCTCGTTCCGTAAATTGTATTTCCGTTTTTACCCATCCAAACTCCAATTTCTTTTAACGTTTCAACAAATTCCGGCTGAATAGTTCCATCTGCCATTGGACCAACATTCAAAAGGAAATTAGCATTCAAACTGGCAGCATTGATTAAGTAATGAATTAAATCTTTAGTCGACTTGTATTTGCGGTCATTAATATTAAATCCCCAAGAATTATTCATTGTTTCGCAAGTTTCCAAAGGCAATTGAGAAACGGATTGTCCGCCAAATCCAGTAGAATTTCCTCCAGGTAAGTCTTTCTCAAAAGCTTGAAAATCTTCACCCTGAATAGGTGTAAGATGATGATTGTTTGAAATTAAACAATTAGGTTGTAAGGAATGAATCAGTTTATAAATATCGTCGTAATGCCAGTTTACTTTTGACTGTAATGTTTTATCCGTATCATTATCCAATTGGTCCCAATGACCGTCAAACCAAATACCGCCAATTTCTCCGTAATTAGTCAGTAATTCTGTTAATTGACCTTTCATAAAGCGAATATAGCTTTCCCAATCGCTTTTTTGAGTTCTGCCAGTTCCTTTTCCTGTTTTTCCAGTTTCATATTGATAGTCAGATCTAGTCCAGTCTAAAAGCGAATAATAACAAAATAATTTGATTCCTTCTTTATGGCACTCATCAGCCAGTTCTTTTAGTAAGTCTCTTTTAAAATGCGTATTTGTAATTTTCCAATCCGATAATTTCGTGTCAAAATTGCTAAAACCATCATGGTGACGTGTAGTAAAAGTGATGTATTTCATTCCAGCACTTTTCGCAATACTTACCCATTTTTTTGCATCAAAATCCTGTGGATTAAAAACATTAATCAATCTTCCGTATTCCGTTACTTTGATATTTTGATTGTTCATAATCCATTCGCCGTTGCCCAAAACGCTGTATGGGCCAAAGTGAATAAACATACCAAATTTATCATCTTGAAATTCTTTTCTGTTTTTCAGGTTTCCTTCGGTTGGAGTGTAGTTTTGAGCCATTATTGCCGTCAAGCTCATTGAGAAAAACAGCAGACAAAGTGTGATTTTTTTCATGTTTTTTGAAGTTAGGTGGTTTGATAGTAAGGTTTTAATAGTGAAAATTAAATAAGGATTTAAAATAATGACAATTTAAAAGAGAGTGTGTCCAATAAAAGTCATAATTCTAAATCCTTATTTAATTTTAGTTTTTTTGAAGATTAAATATATAAAGACTTCTCTTTAAGCAATAAGTCGATATTATCTAAGTTTAACTATCAATTACCTTTCTCCAACCAAAAATCCCGAAACATTCCAAGCGCTGCTGCTGGTTCCTTCTGGTTTTCCCATTGGGATAGAAACGCGAATAGTATGTTTTCCTGGTGTAAGGTTTCCTAAATCAATTAAATTTGGATTCGTTGTTGTTCCCGGACACCAGTTAGAACGGCTTAAATCTGATGATGATAATCCATTGCCAAAATTGCCCGAAGCAGGATTGCTCAACCTATACGAACCACAATCTGTACGCCAAGGTGTAAATGCAAATACTTCCTTACCATCAATAAAAATAGAATTCTTTTTTTGTAAAAATTCATCACCGTTTTCCCAGCCTCCATGACCAGTTGTGGTATAACTCAACTTGAAGTTTTTGTATCCTTGCGGTACTTCAAAAGTCATTTCCAGACCTTTTTCGTTATCAAACATCGTAGCATAATCTTGCCCTGCCATTTCCATTACATTAAGGGTATTGAATAAAGGCAAAATAAAATCGCCTTTTTCATTATTGTCCTCGCCCTCATGAATAGAAATATTCAAACTCGCTTTGTGTCCGCCCGCATCATAATTCCCAATAAACATTCCGATATAAACCTCCTGATTGCTCAATTTTGGCTGTAATAGTGAAATGTCCTGACGATAGAAAACACTGTCTTGCCAAACCTTATTTTTAAGCTGCAAATAGTTGAAATGTTTTACACCAAACGGAGTAAAAAAGCGCATCAATTCTAACAGTGGTGCATATTCATCTGTAGCTGTAACACCTTGGTATTTTTTGCCATTTCCGTTTTCGTATACAGGAAGCGTTTTAGCGCCATTTTTTAATCCGTCTAGAAAAGAACTTTTTTTATCCATTGGAATCATAAAAACAGAGCCTGTTCTGTCGTAAGCATCACCATTAGATTGCTGTGTTACATCAACAAAAATGGCGCTTCCGTTTTTTATTTCAGGAAATTTCACTTTTCGGACAATAATAGTACCGCTTGCAAATCGGAGGATGCTGTCATTTGATTTTGAATCAGATGAAAAGTTAATTTGCTCTTTTTCGAAAACTGAAATATTAGTAAAACGACTTTTCCATAATAAATCTTTATAAGTCAGCTGGTCAACAGTTTGTACAGCAGGTATTTTTAATACAGCAGGAACCGTTTTTAGAATCTCGATTTTTGAAGCCGAAACAATAGAATTTCCATTACGATTAGTTTCTAGAACTAAACCTAAATCTTGTCCAAGAACACTTGGTCCGCCTTTTAAACCCAATTCGTTGGTATACCAAATTTCGATTTTATTTGAGTTTACAGATGTAGTAGCTTTTTTACAGGTATAATTTAGGATTTTTTTAGTTTCATTGCTAAACTCAAATTTTTGTTTCCCTAAAGCTTCACTGTCTTGACCAAGAATAGATTTATTTGCTTTAAGCTGCGCCCATTGCAAAATAGTTTTGGAATTTAAATCAACAAAAGTCTGCTCAAAAGGCAAATCTGCTTTTTTCTGTGTTATTTTATCAGATGTTACTAAACTTAAGTCTTTAGAAGCAAACAAAAGCAAAGGATCTTGGTTTTCGCTGATTTTTCCGTTGTAGCTTCTTTGATAAGTAACTTTAATTGCTTTGGCTGTTTTTTGAGCAAAAGTGATAGAGATTGAACAAAAGAAAAAGAGTGCAAATAGTGTTTTTTTCATGTTATGGTTTGTTTGGTTTATTTGTACTTCTGGTTTAAGCCTGAAGAAACTAAATTGGTTGGTTTGAAAATCAAATATATGGCAATTTGCTAAATCGATTTAATAAAATTACAAATCTAAGATGAAATCAGAATTTAAAATGCAGTTTCATAGTGTTTTGAAAATTATAAAATAGAGAAGTATAATTGAAACGGATACCGTTTTTCGCAAAAGCTAAGATAGAAAATTTTAAGTTCTAATAGGAACATACTAACTTTTTTTAGTAAAAAAACATCAATTTTAAAGTCATTACTTGATAATCAGTTAATTTACTGTATCGTTTTAGTAAGAAATGGTTTTTACTAAAAATGTTTAGTAATCAATTAATTACATTTTTTTAAAAATAATTTTGTTCGTAATAAAAAACGAGTACATTTGTTATATGTATGAACATATGAACAAAATACCGTTATTAGATCACGACAGCAAAATTCCGCTTCACAAACAAGTGGAAGAGTTATTGCGCGAATTGATCAAACATCCCGATTTTAAAGATGGAGAGTTATTTCCAAAAGAAGTGGATTTGGCTAAACGCTGGGGAATTTCTCGTAATACACTTCGTCAGGCAATCGCCATTTTGGTAAATGAAAAGCTGTTAGTGCGAAAAAAAGGCTCAGGAACGCGAGTTTCCCAAAATCGAATCACAACCAATCTGAACAACTGGATGAGTTTTACTCACGAGATGGAGGATATGGGATTAGAGTTTAAGAATCTTTCTTTGAATGTAGAAATGGTTAAGGCCAGCGCTAAAGTTGCTAAATATCTGCAAATTAATGAAGGTGATGAAGTTTTGCTTTTGCAGCGTACAAGAAGTATTGATGATAGTCCAATGGTGTATTTCGAATCTTATTTTCATCCAAGGATTGGACTTTCTGTTGAGGAAAATTTTGAAACGCCATTATACGAGATATTAGGCAATAAGTATAATGTCGTTCCTGTGTATTCGCAAGAAGAATTAAAAGCTATTGCGGCAAGTAAACGTATTGCGGGCTTATTAAAAATCGAGAAGAATCAGCCTGTTTTAGAAAGAAAAAGAGCTGTTCTTGATACCGCTAGAAAACCAATCGAATATAATATTTGTTACTATAGAAACGACTGGTTTACCTATACAATCGAAATCAAACGTACGATTTAAAATAGAATGAAAAAGTTAGGAATTGATGTTGGCGGGAGTCATGTTACTGTGAGTATTATTGATGAGAATATTATTAATGAGCAGCCGCAGACTTTAATTAGAAGAGAAATCAATTCAAAAGAAAAAGCATCCAGCATTATTTCAGTGCTAAGCAGTTCGATTGAAGAAGTTTTGAAGCAATCCAATAATATCGATTCAATTGGAATTGCTTTTCCAGGGCCTTTTAATTATGATAAAGGCGTGAGTGAAGTTTTGGGAGTTGGCGGAAAATTCGAAACAACTTTTGGAATCCATATTCAGCAGGCATTAAAAAATAGTATAGGTTTGAAAAATGTTCCTTTTGTTTTTGCAAACGATGCCGATTGTTTTGCCGAAGGTGCCTATTTCCGTCATAAATTAAACAGTGCACGAACTGTTTTTGTGACTTTAGGAACTGGATTTGGTTCCGCCATAATGTTAGATGGCGAGCTAATTAAAAAACATCATGACATTCCCGATGGCGGCGCTTTTTATAATCAGCCTTTTTTAGAACAAAAAGCCGATGATTATTTCTCAGTCCGCTGGCTTTTGGCAGAGTACAAAAGGCTTTCGGGCGAAAATATCAAATCGGTAAAAGCAATTGCAAATTTAAATACTGAAATTTCAAAAACAGTTTTTGCCAATTTCGGTCGAAATATGGGAACGTTTCTTTTTCCTTGGTTTGAAAAATTTAGATGCGAAGAACTGGTAATTGGCGGCAATATTTCTAAAGCCAAAACACTTTTTATGCCCGCTTTAGAAGAAGCTTTAAAAGAATTAAAAATAAAAGTAAATATTATTTTCTGTGATGACGCCGAACTGAGTATTCTTAGAGGAGCGACAATTATTGCAGATAAGAAAAATAAAATACAAATGGAAAAATCTATTCAGTCTAAAAGAAAAACCACACAACCTTTATTGCCTGTAAAAGCAGTTATAAAAGAAAATGGAGAATACAATGTTTTTCCTTCTTTTCCTTCCAAATCTGAAATTTTTGTTGGATTTGAAAGTTTGGCGAATCAAATTGCAGGACAAAAAATTGTTGTTATTGATGGATTTGGCGGTGTTCTTTGGGAAAATTTCAGACATCATTTAAATTCGGCTTTGATCGAAAAAAAGAAAAATGTGCTTTGGTACGATATTGATTCCTGCTTAAAATCAAGCGAAGAAATCAATAAAATGATTGAACCAAACCTTAATGGAAATGATCCTGTTTTTGGAAAAAAATATTTAGGAGAACTTTCTGATTTCTTTGAAGCCGAAAAATTAAATAAACTAAAGCCAGACACAAGTGCTGATATATGTATTGTTTACGGAACTGGAGCTTCATTGTCAAATTGGGAAGGAAAACTGATTTATGTTGACGTTCCAAAAAATGAAATTCAGTATAGAATGAGAGCCGGTGCTGCAAAAAATATGGGCAGTAACGACACTTTAGCTTATTCTCAGGTTTATAAAAGAATGTATTTTATCGAATGGCCTGTTTTAAATATTCACAAAGAACGTTTGCTTCCAAAAATTGATTTTATCGTAGATGAACAGCGAATTGATGAAATCACTTGGATGAAAGGAAGCGATTTTAGAAATGCATTGAATCTAATGTTGGAAAGTCCGCTTCGTGCTCGTCCTTGGTTTGAAGCCGGAGTTTGGGGTGGTGATTGGATGAAAAATCATATTTCCGATTTGAATCAAGAGGAAGTAAACTACGCTTGGTCATTTGAATTAATAAGTCCAGAAAACGGAATTGTGTTTGAAGGAAACAATCATTTACTAGAGGTTTCTTTTGATTTTCTTCTATTTCAGGATAACAAAAAAGTGCTAGGAAAAGCAGCAGATCGTTTTGGAAATTATTTCCCAATTCGTTTTGATTATCTAGACACTTTTGATGGAGGAAATCTTTCTGTACAATGTCATCCGCGTCCAGAGTACATTAAAGAGAATTTTGGAGAGGAATTCACACAGGATGAAACCTATTATATTTTGGATTGTGAAGATGATGCTGAAGTTTATTTGGGCTTTCAAGAAGATATTAATCCAGACGAATTTAGACAAGCATTAATAGAATCTCAGGAAAAAGCAGAAGAGATTGATATTGTAAAATATGTGCAAAAATTCAAAGCCGAAAAACATGGTTTGTATTTAATTCCTAACGGAACCATTCATGCTTCGGGCAAGAATAATATGGTGTTGGAAATAAGCAGCACGCCATATATTTTCACTTTTAAAATGTACGATTGGGTTCGTCCCGGTTTAGACGGAAAACCGCGTCCGATCAATGTAGAACACGGATTCAAAAATGTCTATTTTGATAGAAAAGGAGAAAGAGTGGAGAGAGAGTTTATTTCGAAACCAATTGTAAGCAAAGAATTTCTGAATGGCAGAAAAGTGAGTCTGCCTACTCACGAAGAACATTTTTATGCCGTTGACCGCTACGAATTTACAGGTGAAATTGAAATTGAAACTTTAGGACAATGTCATATTTGTATGCTTGTCGAAGGTGATATTGCCGAAGTAAGCGCAGGACAAAACAGCCAAAAATTCAAATATGCCGAAACTTTTGTCATTCCTGCAAATGTTCCAAAATACAAAATCAATCATATTGGCAGTAAAAAAGCTTTTGTAGTGGTTTCGTATGTAAAAGATAACTGGTGTTAACGCAATTGGCTTTGTGAATTGTCACCCTGAGCGAAGTCTAAGGGCGTTCTAATTGGCACGTGGGCTTCGACTCCGCTCAGCCTGACAATAACTTCGCCTGACAAATGAATATCTAAAATCTATGTTTCTATATGTTAAAAAATTTATTTATTGAATTAAGGGCTCAACATCAACTATAACTACTATCTAAGAACCAAAACTATTATGAAAACCAAAGGAACCAATTATTTCATATCGCTCATAACGCTGATCGCAGCATTAGGAGGATTTTTATTCGGTTTTGATATGGCTGTTGTCAGCGGAATTATCGAACCATTAAAAATGCAGTACGGCTTATCATCAGCACAAGAAGGATTGTTTGTTTCCTGTGCTTTATTAGGTTGTATTGTCGGCGTAGCTTTTTCGGGTTATTTAAGTGATAAAATCGGAAGAAAAAAAGTATTGTTTGTTTCAGCCATATTATTTTTAATCAGCGCTGTAGGTTTTGCATTTTCAGAGGAATATTCAATATTAATATTATTCCGTGTTCTTGCCGGAATGGGTGTAGGAGTAGCCTCGAATGTTTCACCGCTTTATATTTCAGAAGTAGCGCCTTCTCATAAACGCGGACAATTAGTTGTATTTTATCAACTTGCCATAACCATTGGAGTTTTAGCAGCATATATCAGCAATTTTTTCCTTCAAAAGTATGCAGTATCACATTCAACGGAAGGTCATGGTTTACTTCATTGGTTGTTTGTTGAAAATGTTTGGCGCGGAATGTTTATTGTTGGTGTAATTCCTGCAGGAGCATTTTGTTTGTTATTGCTTATAGTTCCAGAAAGCCCGCGTTGGCTGGTGCAATTCGGACTCGATGAAGAAGCTTTTAAAATACTAAATAAAATAAATGGAAACGAAAAAGCCCAATTAGAACTGCATTCTATTAAAGAAATGGCAAGTCAAAAATCGGGCGGCATACAAGAATTGCTTCGTTTGCCTTTACGAAAACTACTGATTTTGGCAATGGTACTTACGGCTTTGTCACAGTTCAGCGGAATTAATGGCGTTATTTTTTACGGGCCTACAATTTTAAAATCTGCAGGAATAGTAACCAGTGACGCTTTGTTTTACCAAGTAATATTAGGATCTGCTAACGTACTTTTTACTTTTATTGCCATTTCAAAAGTAGATACGTGGGGACGTAGACCTTTATACATTGTAGGTTCGTTATGTGCCGCTTTTGCATTGGCTTTAACAGGTTTTTGTTTTATGATGAATATTACAGGCTGGTTTATGCTGTTTTGCATCATTCTATTTCTTTTGTTTTTTGCCTTCTCACTTGGACCATTAAAATTTGTAATCTCAACAGAAATTTTTCCAACACATATTAGAGGAACAGCCTTGTCTATCTGTATTATGACTATGTGGGTATCTGATTGGCTGGTGAATTTGTTGTTTCCTATAATGAGAGACGGATTAGGTATTGCAACAACATTTTTCATCTTCTCCTTTTTCTGTATTCTTTCTTTCGCTTACGCCAAAAAGAAACTATTTGAAACCAAAGGAAAAAGCCTTGAAGAAATTGAGAAATCTTGGAATTTAGATGTAAAAGCAGAAGGACTAAAAGAAATTGAGAAAGCATAAATTGTATTTATAAAAATGTGTAGCGTCCAACTTTAGCTGGATGAAAACAATAAAATTTAGATTAGTGGCTTTAGCCAAAAGACAAAAGTTTGGCTAAAGCCTGAATCTAGAATCAATTTTACCCTCCAGTTAAAATTGGAGGCAATTCAAATGTTTATGTGTTTAGGACAATTAAGTCCAAAAGATTAAACCAATAATTTACTATTTGAAGCTTCATTTTATACTTTAAATATTATGAAAAAGAACGTACTACTATTTATACTTTTAGTTTTTAACCTTACAACTTGGGCGCAGCAAAAGCCCAACGTAATTGTAATTTATGCAGACGATTTGGGTTATGGTGATTTAAGCTGCTACGGTATGTCGAAAATCAGTACTCCAAATATTGATAAACTGGCGAAACAAGGATTGCAGTTTACCAATGCGCATTCGACTTCAGCAACTTGTACACCTTCTAGATTCGGATTACTTACAGGCAAATATCCGTGGAAACAAAAAGGAACTGGAATAGCTCCAGGAGACGCCTCATTAATTATTCCCACGAATGAAGCGACTCTTCCTTCAATGCTTCAAAAGGCAGGTTATACTACGGCTGTAATTGGTAAATGGCATTTGGGATTAGGAAAGAACGGAATTGATTGGAATAAAGAAATTAAGCCCGGACCAAAAGAAATTGGTTTTGATTACTCGTTTATTATGCCAGCAACTTTAGATAGAGTTCCGTGCGTTTATGTCGAAAACGGCAGAGTAGTAAATCTTGATCCAAAAGATCCAATAACGGTAAGTTATAAAGAAAAAGTTGGCAATGATCCAACAGGCAAAGAAAATCCAGAACAATTGCGAATGAAGCCTGATCCAGGTCAAGGACATAACGAAACAATTGTAGACAGTATCAGCCGAATTGGATATATGAGCGGCGGTCATAGTGCATACTGGAAAGATGCTGATATAGCTGGCGATATTACGAAAAAGGCAATCAGTTTTATATCAAAAAATGCTTCAAATCCATTTTTCTTGTATTTCGCAACTGGCGATATACATGTACCTCGTTATCCTCATAGTATGTTTAGAGGTAAAAGCGGAATGGGGCTTAGGGGTGATGCCATATTGCAACTGGATTGGACGGTAGGTGAAATAGTAAAAGCATTAGATAGTCTGAAACTTAGTCAAAATACACTGATTATTTTTAGCAGTGATAATGGGCCTGTTGTAAATGACGGCTATATGGATAAAGCGGTTGAAATGTTAGGAAGTCATAAACCAACAGGACCATTACGCGGAGGAAAATATAGTGCGTTTGAAGCAGGAACAAGGGTTCCGTTTATTGTAAAATGGCCGGCAAGTGTTCAGCCTGATAAAAAGACGGCAGTATTGTTAAGTCATATAGATCTATTCTCTTCTTTAGCAAAACTCACAGGACAGCCATTGCAAAACGATGACGCTCCAGATAGTTTTGATATGCTAACACAACTAACAGGTAAATCTAAAAAAGACCGATCTTATTTAATTGAACAAGGCGGACCGTTATCGATCATTCAAGGAAAGTGGAAATACATTGAGCCCTCAAAAGGCCCACGTATTGATCGTGATGTAAATATCGAATTAGGCAATGATCCGCTGCCTCAGTTGTATGATTTGAGTAAAGATATAGGAGAAAAAAACAATTTAGCATCGCAATATCCTGATGTTGTAGTAAATCTTTCAGCGTTACTAAAATCCAGCAAAGAATTGGAAATAACAAGACCATAATTGATTAAAACATATGAACTTTAAAAAACAAAATATAAGCAGACTATTTCTTTATTTTTTGCTGCTTTTCGTAACACAATCTCTTTTTGCTCAAAAAGAAGTTCCTTTTTTTGGAAAAATAAATTGGATTAATGGTTTCGGAAAAGAAATTACAGGAGAGAATATTACGTATAATTCGGCTTTTCAAGATTATGCAACTGTTGCACTTTTAACGAGAACGACAGATGGAAATAAAACAATAGAATGGGAAACAGCTCCCGTTCCAAAAGTTATAAAAGACGATTATGTATATTTCAGCTGGGTTGCGGGACATTCTTCAGGATCTAGCAGCGGAGACAGAAATTTTGATTTGTATGTGGATGGAAAAAAGATTTTGACTTTTACGACTTTACCTAAAAATCAAAAAACGAACTGGATTTTTAAAACAAATGACGGATCAGCATTAGCATTTCAGCAAATAAAATTAGATGGAGCAAACGACTCTCAAGGATATGCATTCTTGCGTCTTCCCGCCAATAAAGTAAAACCCGGAAAAGCTGTTCGAATAAAAATTGTTGGTCAAAAGCAAAATAGCAACGATTGGTTTATGACTTTCAAATTTGCATTTGAAGAAAATGTAAAAGTAACTCCAATGCCTTTTCTTTTAAAAGATGGCACACAAACGCTGGCTTTAAGTGTTTTGCATTTTGGTAAAGACGAAATTGTAAATGTAAAAATCAACGAAAAAGAAAATTACACTTATATCGCAAAAGATGGAATGAACAATTTTGACATTCCGATTAAAGCAGTTACAAAAGACGAAAATGTAAAAGTGCAGGTGAAACTTGCAGGCAAAACTTTTATTGATAACTTTTTTGTTGTTAAACCCATTGTTTACAGAGAATTTCACTTACTACATCATTCACATACTGATATTGGTTATTCGCATTTACAACCTGAGATTGTAAAAGTGCACAATAAAAATATTGATGATGCACTCGAAATGATCGAAAAAACAAAATCGTATCCAGAAGAAGCAAAATTCAAATGGAACATAGAATCGATTTGGGCAGTCGAAAATTATTTGAAAGTTGCGACACCGACTCAAAAAGAGAAATTTACAGCGGCAGTAAAAAATGGTGACATTCTGCTTTCGGCATTATATGTAAATATGCTTACCGGAATGAGTCAGGCCGAAGAAATGTTTCATTACACAGATTATGCCGCTAAACTGCGCAAAGACTTTGGTTTTACCATAAACAGCGCAATGATTTCTGATGTACCTGGATTTGCTTGGTCAACGGTAACGGCACTTTCAAAAGGAGGTGTAAAGTATTTTTCTATTGGATCTAATTTTATGGGATTAGATCATCCGTATAGGGGAGACAGAGCAGGGCATTTTCTAAAAAATTGGGGAGACAAACCTGTTTGGTGGACGTCGCCATCTGGACAAGAAAAAGTATTGTTTTGGGCTGGAGCCAAAGGATATTCGTCATGGCATGGCATGCAGCCGGGCGATATTTATGAAAGAGGAGCTAAGAAAATTGCAGATTATTTAAATGAATTAACAGCCAATAATTATCCATATGATATGGTGCAATGGCGTTTTAATATTATTGCAGACAATGCTCCAATAGAACCTAATGCTTCTGATTTTGTAAAAAAATGGAATGAAAAATATGCTTCTCCAAAATTAATTCTCAACACTGCCGATAAAATGTTTGAAGCATTTGAGAAAAAGTACGGCGATAAAATACCAACTGTAAAAGGCGATTTGACGCCTTATTGGGAAGATGGAGCACTTTCGACAGCTGATGAAGAAGGAAAAAACAGAGTTAACAGTTTACGTTTGCAGCAATTAACGACGCTTTATACCATGTTGCAGCCTAAAAAGTACGATCAACAGAATTTTTATGAAGCTTGGAGAAATATTATAATGTTTCATGAGCATACTTGGGGTGCACACAATAGTATATCTGACCCAGATTCTCATTTTGTAACCGAACAATGGCGGATAAAAAAACAGTTTATGCTTGATGCTGATACAGAGATTAATGCATTAGAAAAAAACTTATTTGAAACCATAAGCAATTCTAAATCTAAGAAAATTGCCGTTTTCAACACATCATCTTGGAAAAGAACCGGATTGGTACTTATTGAAACAACTGTAAAAGGAAAATCTGTGAAAGATGCAAGCGGAAAAATTACACCATTACAGCAATTGAGCAACGGAAAATATGCTTTTATCGCAACCGATGTTCCTGCTTTTGGAACTGCATTTTATGAAATTACAGATAAAACAAAATCAGATTTTAGTAATCAATTTGTTTTAGGAGATCATTCTTTGTCGAACGGAAAAATTGAGTTTGGCTGGGATAAAAACAACGGAAGTATTACAAATTTAAAAACGATTTCAGATTATAATTATGCGGGCGATTTCAATAAACAAGGTTTAAATAGTTATTGGTACGTTCCCGGTTTAAATCCAGAAGAAGTTCAAACGAATACAAATGTTCAGGTTAAAACTTTGGAAAGCGGACCTG
The DNA here is from genome assembly GCF_002217355.1 of Flavobacterium oncorhynchi. Taxonomy (GTDB): domain Bacteria; phylum Bacteroidota; class Bacteroidia; order Flavobacteriales; family Flavobacteriaceae; genus Flavobacterium; species Flavobacterium oncorhynchi. The sequence continues at coordinate 20,879 of NZ_MUHA01000023.1, forward strand.
TAGTAACATCAGTTTCAATTATATCTGATGCGCCGGGAGCTAACAAATTGGAACGAATTATTTCGCTTTACAGCGGAAGTAATCAAGTATTGATACATAATATTTTAGACAAAAAAGCTATTCGTACCAAAGAAGGAGTTCATTTTGGATATCCATTCAACACACAATTAACAAAAACTACGCTTGATGCAGGTTATGGAACAATTGAGTTTTTGAAAGATCAATTGGCAGGATCAAATATGGATTTTCTTTATGGAAGAAGATGGCTCGATGTATCATCAGGAGATAAAGGAGTGCAATGGATGCTTTTAGAATCTCCTTTGGTCGAACCAAACAGTATGGTTGACGAACGAAAAGAGGTTGTGCCTAATTATAAGGAATGGAAAAAAACAGAGAAGCCAACTTCTACATGGTTCTCATATGTAATGAATAATTATTGGCACACCAATTACAAAGCGGATCAGAGCGGCATTGTGAACTTTAAATATGCACTTCGACCTCATGAAACAACAGATAGAGCAGTAATGGAAAAAGAAGCCGCAGAGTTTACACAGCCACTGATTGCAATGACTGTAAATGAAGATGTAAAACTGCCTGTAAATTTATTCGAATTGACTAATTCTAGAATAGTGGTAACTAGTTTAACACCAAATCAAGATGGTACAATATTAATGCGTTTATTCAATCCAGAACAATCAGAACAGGAAACCAAATTTGTATGGAAATCTTTGCAGCCAAAAGCAATTATAGATAAAACAACTGGAGCTGAAAAAACAAAATCTACTGAAATTAATATGACAGGAAGCGGTGTTTCAGAATTTATACTGAAAATATAAAATCAGTTAAAATCAGCATCAGAGATTTATCGTTCTAATTTTAAAAAAATGCCTTGATATTAAATTTAAGATATATGAAAACAATTTCAAAGACAATAATATTGTTCGCAATGTTTATTTCGCTTTTCTCTTGTTCAAAGAAAAAAGATGATTTTAATGCAACAGCTTGGGTCGATCCGCAGATAGGTTCCGTGCATGGACGTTGGTTTTTTTATACGCCAGCCTCATTGCCTTTTGGAATGGCAAAATTGGCTCCGCACACTAATGCTTACGGAAGCGGTGGAAGCTGGGCACCTTGCGGCTACGACGATCGTCATAATTCGATTGAAGGCTTTGGACATTTTCACGAGTTTCAAATTGGCGGTTTAGTTGCAATGCCCATAACGGGAGAATTGCAGACTACACCTGGAACTTTAGAAAAACCAGAAACAGGATATCGATCAACATTTGACAAAGAAGAAGAATATGCTGAACCTGGGTATTACTCTGTTTTCTTAAAAGAATATAAAATCAAGGCAGAATTAACAGCTACAGAAAGAGTAGGATTTCATCGTTATACTTTTCCTGAATCTGGAGCATCACATATTATCTTTGATATTGGTCATCGTCAGGGCGAAAGCAGCGGTGTTACCGAAGCAGAGATGAAGCTTTCTGGAAAAAATACTTTAGAAGGAACGATCGAAACGTTTCCTGAGTATTTGAAATTCTGTGATCCAGAAAAACGAGTGAAAATGTATTTTGTAATTCAGCTTAGTAAAACGCCGAAGTCCTTTGGTTCATTTGTAGAAGATAAAACATTTGACGGTCAAAAGGAAACTAAAGGAATTGGAAACGGAATGTATATCAATTTCGCTACCAAAAAAGGAGAAGTTGTCGAAATGCAAGTGGGACTTTCGTACACAAGTATTGAAAACGCAAAATTGAATTTGAAAGCTGAAGCGACTGGACAAACTTTTGATGCTGTAAAAGAAACAGCTCACGAAAAATGGAATGAAAAGTTAGGACGAATTAAAGTAGAAACAAAAGACAGCATCAATAAAGTAAAATTCTACACAGGTTTATATCACGCTCTTCTAGGACGCGGGTTAGCAAGCGATGCTAAGGGAACTTATCCAAGACATGATGGAAAAATAGGTCAAATACCATTAGATGAAAATGGAAAACCAAAATACAATCATTACAATACAGATGGAATTTGGGGCGGATTTTGGAATTTAGGACAGCTTTGGGCTTTGGCGTATCCAGATTATTTGAGTGAGTATCTTCAATCTAATATTGATTTTGCAAAAGAAACGGGCTGGTTACACGATGGAATTGCAGCTGGAGCGCACGCAAATGGTGTACAAACAAATTGTTTTGGTTTGATGATTGCAGCGGCTTATAATAGTGGCATTCGAGATTTTGATGTAGAAGAAGCTTATAAGATTGCATATAAAAACGAAACAGGCTATAGTAAACGTCCATTTGGTTCAGGAAAATACGATTTAGCCTATTTTGTAAAAGAAGGATACATTCCATCAAAAGATACCACACTTGCAAATGGATGGGTATTTAATTTTGGCGCGTCACATACTCTTGAATTTGCCTATACATCTTATGGAGTTTCTCAATTTGCAAAAGCTTTAGGCAAGACAGAGGATTATAATAAACTAACAAAACAAGCAGGAAACTGGAAGAACATTTTTGATCCAGAAACCAAATTTATTCGTCCAAAATATGAAAACGGAAAATTCATAGAAAATTTTAATCCAATGGAAGCTTGGAGAGGATTTCAGGAAGCAAATGCCTATCAATATACTTGGTACGTACCACAAGATCCTGCAGGATTAATCAAAATTTTAGGTTTGGAATTATTCAACAAACGTTTGGAAACCACGTTTAATGAAAGTCAAAAATCGACTTTTGGCGGAGGAAAAGGAATTGACAGTTTCTCAGGCTTAGAAAGGTTGTACAATCACGGAAATCAGCCATGTCTCCATCATTCTTTTTTGTTTAATTATTCTGGAAAACCTTGGCTTACACAAAAATGGTCGCGCGCTATTTGCGAAGAGTTCTATGGCGCAGAACCACTTCACGGTTACGGATTTGGACAAGACGAAGATCAAGGACAATTGGGAGCTTGGTTTGTAATGGCTTCAATGGGATTGTTTGATGTTCAGGGACATGCAGCCATGAATCCAACATTTCAGTTTGGAAGTCCATTATTTGATAAAGTGACCATTAAACTCGATCCGAAATATTATAAAGGCGAGGAACTTATAATCGAGACTAAAAATAATTCGAAGAAAAACAAATACATTCAGTCAGCATCTTTCAACGGAGAAAAAATTGAAAATGCCTGGATTGATCGCAAAAAACTAACCGATGGTGGAACCTTATTTTTTGAAATGGGAGTAAAACCAAATACCAAATGGGGAATTAAGACACCTCCGCCGTCAATGAGTACAAGTGAATGAGTTTTTAAAACTTTTTAATGGAGATTTTATTTAAACACATTAAAACATAGTTTTTTTGATAATCATTTGTCAGGCTGAGCGAAGTTGTTGTCAGGCTGAGCGGAGTCGAAGCCCACGTGCCAATTGGAACGCCCTTCGACTTCGCTTAGGGTGACAATTCACAAACCAATTATGTGAAAAATATGTATTTCTTTTTGTACTCATTATTTACAATCTCGATAGCTATCAGACTATTTGGTTAACAACAACAACAACAACAAACCATAAACTAAAAACAACAAATAATAATTCCAATTTAAATAAACATGAAAAAAATACTTTCATCAGCAGCGGCACTTGCTTTTATGCTGACTCTTACAGCACAGCCAAAAATGCCGATTGACAAAAAATTGTCGGAGAAAATCAAGAACGATCAAAATATGACGTTCGTAAAAAAGAAAGCTTTAGAAGTAATTAAAACTGGTGTAAATGCTGGTGACGGTTATCGCGAAGTATGGATTCGCGATTATAATACCTTTATTGAATTAGCCGCACAAGTCACTAAAAAAGAAGATATAAAAGAGAATCTGCTAGTGTTTTTTAGAATGCAGGGCGATGACGGAAACATTATTGACGGTTATACTCCTAAAGAACAAATTGGTGCTGGAGAAACTGATTTTTCGTATTCGAAATTAGAACCAAGATATGCAGCTCATAAAAATACAGTTGAAACTGACCAAGAAACATCTTTGGTACAAGCAGTTTACAAATACATTCAGTTAACTGGCGATAAATCTATCTTAGCAGAAAAAGTTGGAGATAAAACCGTTGCAAAAAGGTTAGAATGGTCTATGGACTTTTTAATGAAAAACCGCTATACAACAAAATACGGCTTAATTACAGGTGCAACAACAGCAGATTGGGGCGATGTACAGCCAGAAGAAGGTTACGGAGTTGATCTTGATGGAAATACGCATATGGCTTGTGATATTTACGACAACGCCATGTTTATAGTTGCTTTGAATAATATGATGGAGATACTTCCGTCAACTAAAACCAAATGGCAAAAAATCAAAACTGACGTTGCTAAAAACACAAGAACTTATCTTTGGGATGCTAAAAATCAAAAATACATTCCGCATTTGTATTTAAATGGTTCGCCATTTCCAGCAGATTTTGATGAGAATAATATCTTCTATTTCGGAGGGACAACTGTTGCAATGGAAGCAGGATTATTGAGCAAAGCAGAAGTAAAAGCTTCGCTTGACGAAATGGTAAAAAGAGTAAAAGAAGCTGGAGCACCATCTATTGGTTTAACCCTTTATCCACCTTATCCTAATGGTTTTTTTGTAAACAAAATTATGAATCCAGTTTACAGCTATCAAAATGGCGGCGATTGGACTTGGTTTGGAGCAAGAACAATTCAGCAATTAATTAAATACGGATATGTGGAAGAAGCTTACAGAGAAGTACAGCCAATGCTGAAACGAGTAAAAGACAATAACGGTTTCTACGAATGGTATTCGATAAAAAATGAACCAAGAGGATCAGGAACTTTTAGAGGCGAGGCTGGAGTTTTATACACCGCAATTGTAATGTTTGAAAATCTGAATAAATAATAAAATCAGAGAAAGGTGAAGTAGATAAGATAATTATCAACTTCACCTTTTTTATAGAGCAGGATTTAATAGAACCTTAATTTAGGATTGTATTTATGTAAGTGAGATATTTCGTAAGAGATATCTTTTTTTATTTTTTAACTTAAAATAAGGGCAATTGCAACTTAAATTTAGATAAAATCGGAGTATTATTTTATCAAAAAGATATTCTATCTTTAAATTTCTGAAATATTTCAAATAAAGTAATAAAGAAGAATGTTTATTCTTTGAAGTAAAGTAAGTTAAGGTTTTTTAAAACAATTGGCATAACTGAATTGTATAGTCATTTGTTTTAATTGATAAAACGATTTAGTAAAAAAGAAACTCGATAATAAAATTTAAAAACTCAATAATGAATTGCTTAAAAAATTACCGATTTGTACTGTTTTTTTGTTTCTGTGTCGGAATTACTTCTGCGCAGCAAAAAACATATCCTTATAAAAATCAAAATTTATCGATAGATAAAAGAGTAGACGATTTACTAAAACAATTGACGATTGAAGAGAAAATTTCTTTATTAGGTTTTGAAAGCAAAGCTGTTAAACGATTAGATATTCCGCAGTATAATTGGTGGAACGAATCGCTGCATGGAGTAGCACGAGCAGGGAAAGCAACTGTTTTTCCGCAAGCTTTAGGAATGGCAGCTTCTTTTAATGATAATTTATTAAATGAGGTAGCAAATGCCATTTCAACCGAAGCCAGAGCCAAAAATAATATGGCTGTAGCCAAAGATCGTCGTTTACAATATATGGGACTTAATTTCTGGTCGCCAAACATCAATATTTTTAGAGATCCGCGTTGGGGAAGAGGACAAGAAACGTACGGTGAAGATCCTTTTCTAACAGGAAAAATGGGAACCGCTTATGTAAAAGGTTTGCAAGGAACAGATCCAAAATACATGAAAGCGGCAGCTTGTGCCAAACATTTTGCAGTACACAGCGGCCCTGAAAAAAACAGACATTCGATTGATGTGATTGTAGATGAGAAAGATTTGAGAGAAACTTATTTGTACGCTTTCAAAAAATTAGTTGATGCCAAAGTAGAAACCGTAATGTGTGCTTATAATCGTGTAAATTCAGAACCTTGCTGCACTGGTAAAACATTACTAAAAGATATTTTGCGAAATGAATGGAAATTTGGCGGTCATGTTGTTACCGATTGTTGGGCTCTTCAGGATATTTACGAAAGCCATAAAACCCTGCCAAACAGCGTAACTGTTGCTGCTGAAGCAATTAAAGCGGGCGTAAATATGGATTGCAGCGGATTATTACAAAAAGATGCGATTAATGCGCTAAATCAAAAATTAATTACTCAAAAAGATATTGATAACGCATTAACACCAACTTTACGTACACAGTTCAAATTAGGATTTTACGACAAAGCAGAAGATAATCCGTATAGAAAATATGGTATAGATAGTATTGCCAATACGTATCACAGAAATCTAAGCCGAAAAATGGCAGAACAAAGTATGGTTTTGTTGAAGAACGGTGAAGTGGGAGAAAAGAAAACAAAATTGCTTCCGCTAAAAAAAGAAGATTATAAATCGATGGTTGTCGTTGGGCCAAATGCTGCGTCACTAGATGCTTTATTAGGTAATTATCACGGAATTACAGATAAAGCCGTAAATTTTGTAGAAGGTATTGCAGGTGCTGTAGATCCTGATACTCGTGTAGAATATGATATGGGCTGCGATTTTACAGATACAAAAAACTTTGGTGGTGTTTGGGCAGCTTCTATGGCTGATTTGACGATTGCAGTAATTGGTTTTACTCCAGTTTATGAAGGCGAAGAAGGCGATGCTTTTTTAGCTGACGGAAAAGGCGATAGAAAAAACATGGATTTACCAGCGTCGCATATTGCATATATAAAAGCACTTCGTAAAGGAACTAAATCGCCGCTTATAGCAGTTGTAACAGGCGGAAGTGCCGTTGATATTTCGGCAATTGAGCCTTATGTAGATGCAATTGTTTTTGCGTGGTATCCTGGAGAACAAGGCGGAACTGCTTTGGCAAATCTTCTTTTTGGAAAAGTTTCTCCATCAGGACATTTACCGGTTAGTTTCTACAAATCGTTCAGCGATTTACCAGATTATAACAGTTACGCAATGGCAGGAAGAACGTATCGCTATTCTGATAAAGAGGTACAATATCCGTTTGGGTTTGGTTTAAGTTACAGCACTTTTGGCTACAATTGGGTTCGACAGCCTAAAACAGTCAAAATGAATTCAAACGAAATTTCAATGCAAATCGAAATTTTTAATACAGGAAATTATGATGCTGATGAAGTTGCTCAGGTATATGTAGAATATCCAAACGTTGATAGAATGCCGTTGAAAGAACTGAAAGCTTTTAAACGCGTTTCGTTGGTTAAAGGAAAATCAAAAACAATCACATTGCAAATTCCATTGGAAGAGCTTCAAAAATGGGACGAGACTACAAAACAATTTAAGATCTATGAAGGAAACTACACATTGAAAATCGGTTCGAATTCAAGAGATACAATGTTGGAAGGTAGTTTTGAGATTGTGAAGTAGAGAGATTATAGAAGAAAGAGTAAAGAGTAAAGAAGCTTTGTTCTAGTAAAAATTCGTAAAAATTAGTGTCATTCGTGGCAAAAAAAACAGATGTTACCACATATTGATATATCAAATTAAAATAATATGAATAAAAATTTAAAAGCAACATTATTTGCGATTTTAGGCCTTTGCTGCCTGCAAATACAAGGACAGACTAGTAAACAAAATTTGACACAATATGTAGATCCGTTTATTGGAACAGGATTTCACGGACACGTTTTTATGGGCGCAAATGTTCCCTTTGGAGCAGTTCAATTAGGACCAGTAAATATTTCACAAGGTTGGGATTGGTGTTCTGGTTATCATTATTCTGATCCAACAATTATTGGGTTTTCGCACACGCATTTAAGCGGAACTGGAATTGGTGATCTTGGAGATTTACTTTTTATGCCTGCTGTTGGTAAAATCAATCTGAAAAAAGGAACTGCCAAAGACATGGAAAATGGTTATATCTCAGGTTTCGATCATAAAGATGAAGTAGCAAAACCGGGTTATTATTCTGTTATTTTAAAGAAAAACGGAATTAAAGCCGAAATGACAGCTTCTGAAAGAGTTGGTTTTCAGAAATACACTTTCCCAGCTTCAGATAAATCACATATCGTTTTAGACTTAGTGGAAGGAATTGGCTGGGATAAAGCAGTAGATACTTATATCAGAGTAAAAAATGACACCTTGATCGAAGGATATCGTTTCTCGAAAGGCTGGGCGCCGGATCAACGTATTTATTTTGCAGCAGTTTTGTCAAAACCAGCTAAGAAGATCCAATTGTATAACAATACAAAAGAGATGATTAATAAAGTGGTTTTGGGAGATAGTGCCAAAGCAGTACTTCAGTTTTCGACTTTAAAAGATGAAGTGATTAAAATTAAAGTGGGAATTTCGGCAGTAAGTACAGAAAACGCTTTAATGAATATTAAAAAAGAAATTTCAGGCTGGAACTTTGAAAAAGTGGCTGTTCAAGCAGATGAAAAATGGAATAAAGAGTTGAATAAAATTGTGGTAAAATCGAAAGATATTGCTAAAATGAGAACATTTTATACAGCTTTATATCACACTATGATTGCGCCGTCGATTTACAACGACAGTAATGGTGATTATTACGGTTCAGACAAACAAGTGCATAGAGCGGCAGGATTTACCAATTTAACTACATTTTCGTTGTGGGATACTTATAGAGGAGCAAATCCTTTGCTTACGCTGACACAAACCGATAAAGTTTCGGATATTATCAATTCGATGCTGGCGATTTATAAAGAAACAGGACATCTTCCGGTTTGGCATTTAATGGGGAATGAAACCTATTGTATGCCTGGAAATAGTGCAATTCAGATCGTTGTTGATGCGTATTTGAAAGGTATTAAAGGAATTGACGGAGAATTAGCATTCGAAGCTGTAAAAGCAACAGCAATGCAGGACGATCGCGGATTGAATTTCGTGAAAAAAATAGGTTACATTCCTGCAGATAGTTTGAGAGAATCAGTAGCTATTGGTATGGAATATTCTATCTCTGATGGAGCAATTGCAATGATGGCAAAAAAAATGGGCAAAACCGAAGATTATAATTATTTCATTAATCGCTCAAAAGCCTACAAAAAATATTACGATCCTTCGACCACTTTTGTACGCGGAAAAGTAAGCGATACACAATGGAGAACACCTTTTGATCCGTTTAAATCAGCACACATGAAAGATGATTTTGCCGAAGGAAATGCATGGCAGTATACTTGGTTAGTGCCTCACGATGTAGAAGGATTAATAGCTATGCTTGGCGGAGAAAAATCATTTACAAAAAAACTGGATACTTTGTTTACAATAACAGGCGATATGGGAGCAGAAGCTTCTAGTGATATTACAGGTTTGATTGGGCAGTATGCACACGGAAACGAGCCGAGCCACCACATTACATATTTGTATAATTTCGTAGGACAGCCATGGAAGACAGCCGAAAAAGTACGTTATATTGTAGATAATTTATATAGTGACAAACATGATGGATTGTGCGGAAATGAAGATGTTGGACAAATGTCGGCTTGGTATATTTGGAGTGCTATGGGAATGTATTCTGTAAATCCATTCAATGGAATTTATGTTTTCGGAAGCCCAAGCATGGACGAATCAACATTGAATTTAGCTGATGGAAAAAGCTTTACTGTAAAAGCATTAAACAACAGTACAAAGAATATCTACATTCAAAAAGCGACTTTAAACGGAAAACCTTATACGCAGAGCTATATTCTTCATTCGGATATTATGAAAGGCGGCGAGTTAATTTTTACGATGGGAGATAAACCTTCTAAAACTTGGGGAGTTGCTGTGAAAGACAGACCTTATTCTGTTAAATAATATTGAATTTATAGTATTGAATCGTTTGGTGTAAATATTTTTAACACATAGAAACATAGATTTAGAATTCTTAGAAAAGGCGTTTCACTTGTTTAAAATACACATAGTTTGCTATGTGAATGAATAGCGTCTAGTTTAGCTGGATGTTAATAGTAAGATTGAGATTTAGGGCTTTAGCCAAAATGTATAAGTTTGGCTAAAGCCCTTTTTGTTGCCAATTTTATTTCTCCAATTAAAACTGGAGGTAATTCAATCATTTAAAAAAGATATAGATAGAATTAAAAATCATAAAATCTGCTAGATCTGTGGAAAAATTATCAAACAAAATAAATTAGAAAATGAAAAGAAGAGATTTACTAAAATATATTGGTTTAACAGCTGGTACTGTTGCGTTAACGGGTTCAACTTCTATTATTTCTGCAGCAGAAAAAAACAATAAATCTAAAAGAGTTTTGCGAATTGCGCATATTACAGATGTGCATATTCGACCTGAAGAAAATGCTCCAGATCGATTTATAAAATGCTTAGAAGAAATCAAGAAACACAAAGTCGATTTTTTTCTCAATGGCGGCGATTCCATTTTTGCAGCAGACTATGATAATATTACTCGCGAAAGAGTAAATGAACTATGGAAAATTTGGAACGATACAACTAAAGCAATCAGCAGTTTTGAATTGCACAGTTGTCTCGGAAATCACGATATGTGGTGGGCAGCGCCAAACAAACAAGATACTATGTATGGGAAAGATTATGTTGTAAAGCAATTAGGAATCCCAAACCGCTATTACAGCTTTGATAAAAAAGGATGGCACTTTGTGATTTTAGATAGTAATAACGGCGGAGGTTCATTAGATGATGAACAGCGTTTATGGCTCGAAAAAGATTTACAAAATATACCTGTTGGTACGCCAGTTGTCTGCATGAGTCATTTTCCTATTCTTGCCGTTTGCACACATGTTGACGGAGGAAATCATACCGATTCTAAATATATCAGTGATCTTTTTTATAAACATAAAGATAAAAAGATTACGTGTTTAAGCGGGCACATTCATTTAAAGGATGAAGCCGTTTACAACAATGTACATTATTATTGTAATGGTGCTTTGAGCGGCTTTTGGTGGGAACCAGGAGATAAAGATTCAGCAGGGAAATCCTATTACAAACAAACACCTCCAGGTTATGCGATTATTGATCTTTTTGAAGATGGATCAGTTACAAATCAATATTACCCGCATTCTTTTTAAATGCAGCTTTTTTGTTTAAAATTATCATAATAGACAATTAATAATTAAACAAGGGTAATATTGAATTAATAATTATACTTCAAGTATTATATTTTTATAATCGTAAAAAAGTATAATTTTAATAAAAAGCATATGGCATTAATAACGCAGTTAGATGTTCAAAAAGAGGCTGGTACAAAAGAAAATAAAAAATGGCTTTTTCCTTTTATATTAGTTACCAGTTTATTCTTTTTCTGGGGATTTGTACACAATCTAGATCCAATACTTATTCCGCATTTACGAAAAGCATTTAATCTTACAGACTTAGAATCGTCTTTGATCGACTCTTCAGTTTTTATAGCCTATTTCGTGATGGCATTGCCTGCGGGTTACATTATGCGAAAATACGGTTATAAATCAGGTATTATGATTGGGTTGGTTTTATTTGGTATTGGTTCAATTTTATTTGTCCCAGCCGCCAATTCATTGCAGTACATTTACTTTTTAGGAGCTTTATTTGTTATCGCCTGCGGACTTACTTTTTTAGAAACAGCTGCAAATCCATATGTAACTATTCTGGGACCAGCAGAAACAGCAACTAAAAGATTAAATTTCTCCCAATCTTTTAACGGATTAGCTGCATTTATTGCTCCGGCTTATATAGGGCCAATGATCCTATCGGGTAAAAATCTGACCCAAGCTCAAATGGATGCTATGGCTCCTGCCGAATTACACGCTTATGTTTTAGAAGAAGCAGCAAGTGTAAAAATGCCGTATTTAGTTTTAGGACTAATTATTCTGGCAGTAGCAGTTTTGTTTTATTTTACGAATATGCCGGATGTAAAAGATGAAGATAAAGAAGGAGCTGACGGCGCAAGTTTTGCCGGAGCCTTGAAATCACTGCGCTTACGTTGGGGGATTTTAGCGCAGTTTTTTTATGTAGGAGCCCAAGTTTGCGTTGGAAGCTTTTTTATTAAAATGGCAACAACTTCTGCTGGACTTGCAGAAGGTGTTGCAGCCAAATATTTAGGTTTTTTTGGCTTGGCATTTATGCTTGGGCGATTTGCAGGTACATTCTTCATGCAGTACATACAACCTAGAAAATTATTAATTATTTATGCCATTATTAATATTGGCTTATCAATAGTAGCCATAACAGGAACAGGAATGTTAGTGGTTTATACTTTAATAGCGATAGCGTTTTTTATGAGTATCATGTTTCCAACGATTTTTTCAATGGGAATTGAGGGACTTGGACATAACACAAAAATTGGTTCTTCATTAATCGTAATGTCAATTGTTGGCGGAGCATTGCTTCCTCCAGTTTTAGGATTGATTTCGGATATTACAGGAAGCATTCAGTATGGTTATGTCGTTCCATTGACGTGTTTCTCGGTAATTCTATTGTTTGCATTTAACGGACATAAAACAAATAAAGCATAAATTCTATTTATATAATATGTTAGAAAACGGAAGTAAAAGATTGGTTATAAAAATGCACCCAGACGATAATGTACTGGTGGCTTTAACAGATTTGTCTAAAGGAGAAAGTGTAGTTTTTGAGAATGAAACTTTCCTTTTACAGGATACAATCAAGGCAAAGCATAAGTTTTATACAGCCAATTTGAGAGCGGGAGATGAAATTATTATGTACGGCGTTTTGGTTGGAAAAGTACAATGCGATGTTGCCAAAGGAAGTCTAATGACGACTGAAAACCTTAAACATGCGGCTGAACCTTATAAATATCGTGATGTTGATTTTGAATGGCAAGCGCCAGATGTTTCAAAATATAAAGACAGAACTTTTAAAGGGTATAAACGAAATGACGGTCGTGTAGGAACTGCAAATTATTGGTTATTTGTGCCAACAGTATTTTGTGAAAATAGAAATTTGGATGTAATACGCGAAGCTTTACATAACGAGTTAGGATATTCTGTAAGTGATAAATACACTCAGTATACTCATGCTTTACTTCAAGCTTATAAGAATGGTAAAAGTTTAGATTCAATTGATGTGCAATTGACTCCAGAACCTTATACAAACAAAGTTTTTAAAAACGTAGACGGAATAAAATTTTTAAATCATCAAGGAGGCTGCGGAGGCACTCGTCAAGATTCGGCTACCTTAAGTGCGTTATTAGCATCATACGCAAATCATCCAAATGTTGCAGGTATAACAGTGCTTAGTTTAGGGTGCCAGCATTTACAAGTACAGGATTTTACAAACGATGTCAAAAAACAAAATCCGTCCTTCGATAAACCTTTATACATTTTTGAGCAGCAACAATCAAAAAGTGAAGAACAATTAATTGCAGATGCTATCAAAAAAACATTTGAAGGATTAATTGAAATAAACAAACAAGAACGAACTCCAGCATCTTTGAGTGAATTATGTTTAGGAGTTAAATGCGGTGGAAGTGATGGTTTTAGCGGAGTTTCGGCAAATCCAGCAGTAGGTTATACATCAGATTTATTGGTGGCTTTAGGAGGTAAAGTATTACTGGCAGAATTTCCTGAATTGTGCGGGGTAGAGCAAAATTTAATTGATCGTTGTACATCAGAACCAGTAGCTAAAAAATTCATCGATTTAATGCAGTCTTATGATGCCTTAGCGCATAAAGTAGGCTCAGGATTTCATATGAATCCTTCACCGGGAAACATCAAAGACGGATTAATTACAGATGCCATCAAAAGTGCCGGAGCAGCAAAAAAAGGAGGAACTGCTCCAGTAATTGATGTTTTAGACTATACAGAACCTGCAACAAAAGCAGGCCTAAGCTTAGTTTGCACACCCGGAAACGATGTGGAAGCAACAACTGGAAAAGCAGCTTCTGGAGCAACATTAATTTTATTTACCACAGGTTTGGGAACTCCAACAGGAAATCCAGTTTGTCCAGTAATTAAAGTAGCGACAAACTCTGTTTTAGCAAAGAAAATGAGTGATATTATTGATATTGATTGCGGCCCGATTATAAGCGGTGAGAAAACCATTGAAGAAATGGGAGAAGATATTTTAGAATATTGCATTAAAGCTGCCAGTGGTGAAATCATTCCAAAAGCAGTCTTACTAAATCAAGATGATTTTATTCCTTGGAAAAGAGGGGTATCATTGTAATAATTATAAATCGTAACTCTCAATATCTAATAATCTAAAAGATCAAAAAATCTAATCATATGTTTTCATTACAAAACAAAAAAGCAGTAGTTACTGGCGGCGGAAGCGGAATAGGGAAAGCCATTTCAGTTTTATTTGCAAAACAAGGAGCGGAAGTTCACATTATCGAATTAACTGAAGAAAGTGCTAAAAATGCCGTTGATGAAATTAAAGCAAATGGAGGAAAAGTATTTTCACACGCTTGTAATGTTGCGAACCAACAAGAAGTTACAGCTGCATTTGAGAAAATTGGAAATATCAATATTTTGGTAAATAATGCAGGAATTGCTCACGTAGGTAAAGTAGATACTACTCCCGAAGCCGATTTTGACAGAGTGATGAGCGTGAATGTAAAAGGCGTATACAATTGTTTGCATGCTTCTATACCACAATTTAGAAATTCTGGCGGAGGTGTTATTGTAAATATGGCTTCGATTGCAGCGTGGGTGGGTATATCTGATCGATTTGCTTATTCTACAGCCAAAGGTGCTGTAATGGCAATGACTTTATCGATAGCGAGAGATTATATGAACGAAAATATTCGTTGTAACTCTATTTCACCAGCACGCGTACATACACCATTTGTAGATGGATTTATTGCCAAAAATTATCCAGGTCAAGAAGCAGAAATGTTCGAAAAATTATCAAAATCTCAGCCTATCGGACGTATGGCAAAACCAGATGAAGTTGCAGCTTTAGCTTTGTTTTTATGCAGCGATGAATCTGGTTTTGTTACCGGTTGCGATTATCCTATTGATGGAGGATTTATAAAATTAAATAACTAAGTTACAATGAAGGTCGCTTTATTCATACCCTGCTATATAGATCAATTTTACCCAAATGTGGGTATTGCGGCCTTGCAATTATTAGAAAAACTGGGGTGTGACGTTACTTTTCCTTTGGAACAAACCTGCTGCGGTCAGCCAATGGCTAATAGCGGTTTTGCCAATTTAAGTAAAGGCTGCGATAAGAATTTTGTAAAAAACTTCACAGGATTTGATCATATAGTAGCTCCATCTGGAAGTTGTGTTTTGCATGTAAAAGAACATTTGCAGGATTTAGAGAATCCGCAAGCAGCATTACACATTCGTAATTCAGTTTATGAACTTACAGAGTTTCTAACAGATGTTCTAAAAGTAGAAAGCATTAATGCTAATTTTCCATTTAAAGTGGGCTTACACAATAGTTGTCACGGACAAAGAGGATTACATCTTTCATCAATGACAGAAAGAGTACTGCCCGAGTTTTCGAAACCCGAGCAATTACTAAAAATGGTAAACGGTATCACTTTAAGTAAACCCAAACGAAATGATGAATGTTGTGGTTTTGGAGGTACTTTTTGCGTATTTGAAGAAGCAGTAAGCGTAAAAATGGGTAAGGACAGAGTAAAAGAGCATGAAGACAATCAAGTAGATTATATTACCGGAGGAGATACCAGTTGTTTAATGCATTTAGAAGGAATATTAAAACGACAAGGAAGTAAAACAAAAACTATTCATATTGCCGAAATATTAAATAATGGTTTATAAGTAAGAGATTAGAAAATTTCTTCGATTTAAATCGAGGAAGTAAATGATATAGTCATCATTAATTGCATATTCAAAATAATGAATAAAATTAAATTATTTACGCTTTTAGTACTTGTATTATTTGTTGATTCAGTTTGTTTGGCACAGAAGAATCAACCCATAAAACTATGGTATAAACAGCCAGCCGCGAAATGGTCTGCTGAGGCTTTACCTATTGGCAATGGACGGTTAGGAGCCATGTTTTTTGGTGGAGTAGAACGAGAAGTTATTCAGTTTAATGAACAAAGCCTTTGGTCGGGAGATAACAACTGGGATGGTGAATACGAAACAGGTGATCATGGATTTGGTTCATACCGCAATTTTGGAGAAATTATAATTGATTTTACAGACAAAAGTGCTTTTTCTAATTATTCTCGCTCACTTGATATTTCGACTGGGATTCATCAAACCGAATTTGTTCAAAATAAAGTAAAAGTCAGCCGTGAAGGTTTTGCCAGTTATCCAGATCAAGTAATGGTTTTTGAATATAAAGCTAATGGGAAGAATGTTTTTTCAGGAACTATTTCTCTTAATTCAGCTCAAGGAGCAATAAGCAAAGCTTCGATGAGCAGTATAAGTTTTATAGGAGAAATGCCAAATAATCTAAAATATGCAGCCAAACTGTTAGTACAAAATAAAGGAGGAAAAATACGCTTTGAAGGTGAAAATTTGATCTTTGAAAACTGTAATTCATTGACATTGATTTTAGATGCCCGAACAAATTATAAACCAGATTATAAATCAAATTGGCGAGGAGAAGATCCTATGCCGCGTATTGAAAAAGAATTGTCAACTGCAAAAAGCAAAGGTTACGAAAAACTTAGAGCAGCTCATTTAAAAGATTTGAGTTCGATACTAATGCGCGTTTATCTCAATATAGGAAGCTCTGATGCAGTTACTTCAACTTTGCCAACCGATGAACGTTTAAAAAAATATGCAGCTGGCGGAGTTGATCCTGATTTAGAAGAAACAATGTTTCAATATGGACGCTATTTATTAGCAAGCAGTTCTCGGCCTGGAGGCTTACCAGCAAATTTGCAAGGTTTATGGAATGACAGCAACACACCTGCATGGGCAAGTGATTATCACAACAATATCAATATTCAAATGAATTATTGGGGAGTCGAATCGACTAATTTATCAGAATGTCATTTGCCCTTGATTGATTTTATCGTTGCTGCTCAAGAACCGTGTCGTATAGCTACCCGCAAAGCTTTTGGAGAAAAAACACGCGGCTGGACAGCTCGTACCAGTCAAAATATATTTGGCGGAAATGGCTGGGAATGGAATATACCTGCAAGCGCTTGGTATGCACAGCATGTCTACGAACATTGGGCATTTACTAAAGATAATGATTATTTACGTCGTACGGCATATCCTATTATTAAAGAAGTTTGCGAATATTGGGAAGATAATTTAAAAACGATGCCAAATGGACAATTAATGGTTCCAAATGGATGGTCGCCTGAGCATGGTCCGCGTGAAGATGGAGTAATGATGGATCAGCAGCTAGTTTGGGATTTGTTCCAAAACTATCTAGACGCAGCCAAAGCACTTAGCATTGATAGTGATTATCAAAAGAAAGTGGCTGATATGCAAGCTCGTTTAGCACCAAATAAAATTGGAAAATGGGGACAGTTGCAAGAATGGCAAGTAGATCGCGATGATCCAAATGATGAGCATCGCCATACATCGCATCTTTTTGCGGTATATCCAGGACGTCAAATCAGTAATACTATTACACCCGAATTAGCGAAAGGAGCTGTACTTTCATTACGCAGCCGAAGTGGAAATTTTGGAAAAAATGAAAACACACCTTTTACTGTTGAGTCTACTGTTGGTGACAGTCGTCGTTCATGGACTTGGCCTTGGCGTTGTGCGATTTGGGCGCGTTTGGGTGAAGGAGACCGTGCAGCCATTATGCTTCGTGGATTGCTTACATACAATACTTTACCTAATTTATTTTGCAATCATCCGCCGTTTCAATTAGATGGAAATTTCGGAATTACTGCTGCTATGGCAGAAATGCTTATTCAAAGTCAAACAGACAAAATTCAATTGCTTCCTGCACTCCCAAAGAATTGGAAAAAAGGAGAAGCAAAAGGTTTATGTGCTAGAGGCGGGTTTGAAGTAGATATGAAATGGGACGAAGGTAAGTTGGTGAGCGCAAAAGTACTCTCAAAAGTTGGTGGAGTTTGTAAATTACAAAATGGCAGCAACAATATTGAAATCACAACACAGCCAGGTAAAAGTTATACGTTTAATGCAGAATTGAAAGAGATTAGTAAGAAGTAATTATGAAGACAACCCATGCCGATTTAGCGGAAAAGTTTATAGCAGACGAGCCAAGAACCGATTGGCACGACGAAACTTTATGGTTTGTTCGTGAAAAACGAGACAAAGCTGCGCATGGTTTGCCTGAATGGGAGCAGCTGCGTGAATGGGGATCTCAGATTAAAAATGCTACACTTTCTAATCTTTCCAATTATTTAAAAGAATTTGAAGAAAAAGCTACTGCCAATGGCATAAAAGTTCACTGGGCTTCAGATGCCAAAGAACACAATGAAATCGTTCATAAAATCATCAAAAAACACGGTATTCAGAAAATTGTGAAGAGCAAGAGTATGCTTACCGAAGAATGTCATTTGAATGAATATTTGCAGCATAACGGAATAGAAGTAGTGGATACAGATCTTGGAGAGCGAATTGTTCAATTCAGAAAAGAACCGCCAAGTCATATTGTACTGCCTGCAATTCACCTAAAAAAAGAAGATGTTAGTGCCACTTTTCATGAGCATTTACAAACCCAAAAAGGAAATAATGATCCGCAATATTTAACCGAGGCAGCGAGACAACACTTGCGAAATAAGTTTGTAGAATCGGAATTGGCGATTACTGGAGTTAATTTTGCCATTGCAGAGACAGGCGGTTTCGTAGTTTGCACCAATGAAGGAAATGCTGATATGGGAGCACACACAGCACCTGTACACATTGCCTGCATGGGCTTTGAAAAATTGATTCCAAAAGCAGAGCATTTATCAGTGTTTTTGAGATTATTAGCCAGAAGTGCTACAGGTCAGCCTATCACAACTTATTCAAGTCATTTTCATAAACCTAGAGCGAATCAGGAAATGCATATTGTTATTGTAGATAATGGCCGCAGTAAACAACTTGGGAGAGAAGATTTTAGAAATTCCTTGAAATGCATTCGTTGTGCCGCATGTTTCAATACTTGTCCCGTATATCGCAGAAGCGGCGGACATAGTTATCATACTGCTGTTGCAGGGCCAATTGGTTCTATTCTGAATCCAAATTTAGATATGAAAGCCAATGCCGATCTGCCATTTGCTTCAACGTTATGCGGCAGCTGCAGTAATGTATGTCCAGTAAAAATTAACATCCACGAACAGTTATGGAAATGGAGACAAGTAATTGTTTCCGAAGGTTATGTTGCAGGAAGTAAAAAAATAGGCATGAAAGGAATGAATTTCCTATTCTCGAATCCTAAAATTTATCGTTTAATGGGAAAAGTTGGAAGAAAGAGCATGCAGTTATTCCCTTTTATGATAAACAATAAATTTAATGTTTGGTTCAAACAAAGAGAAATGCCAGTTCCTCCAAAAGATTCTTTTAGAGATTGGTATTTAAAGAATAAGAAAAGCCAAAACTAAAATACCAGAAAATATAAAACATGAGTGCAAGAGAAAACATATTGAATGCCATAGCAATGAATCAGCCTGAATTTATTGAGATTCCTGTTATTGACAGCAGCGTTGTGATTCAGTATGATGATGTATATGCGCAGTTTAGAACAGTTTTAGAAAGTATCGGTGGTAAGACGGAATTAATCGGTGATATTTCAGTGCTTAAAGAACAATTAATTCTTGATAAGCAGAGTGGGAGTTTTGTGATAAATGCAGTAGCTGAGCTTGGAAATGTAGATGAACAAGCCGCTTTTTTAACTGCATCTGAATTAGAAAAAGTAGAAAAAGCATATGTTAAAGGAACACTTGGAGTGGCAGAAAATGGCGCTGTTTGGGTTTACGAAAGTCAAATGATAAACAGACTCGTTCCTTTTATTTGCCAGCATTTGGTTTTAGTAATAGAAAAAGAAAATCTTGTAGATACTTTACATCAGGCTTATCAAAAACTGGATGTTTCGAAAGAAGGATTTGGTGCCTTTATAGCAGGGCCATCTAAAACTGCCGATATAGAGCAATCGTTAGTAATTGGGGCGCACGGAGCAAGAAGCGCTGTGATTTATGTTTTGGAATAATAGACAAGAATAATTATTTGAATAGATAAGACAAAGTATAATATATTAAATAAGAATAAAATGAAACTAATACGATTTGGAGAAGCCGGTAAAGAAAAACCGGGTATTTTAATAGATGAAAAAAGATTTGATGTATCTTCAATAGTAACAGATTATAATGAAGCGTTTTTCGAAGAAAAGGGATTAGAAAAATTAAAAAAAGCATTAGAAAGTAATCCAGTTTTACCAGAAGTTGATGCTTCAGTTCGTTTAGGATCTCCTGTAGCACGACCTTCAAAAATAATTTGTATTGGATTAAATTATGTGGATCACTGTCATGAAACTAATGCACCGATTCCAGCAGAGCCGATTATCTTTTTTAAATCAACAACTTCGCTGTGCGGACCAAATGATGATTTGATTATTCCAAAGAACAGCGAAAAAACCGATTGGGAAATTGAGCTGGCTTTTGTAGTAGGAAAAAAAGCAAGTTATGTAGAAGAAGCTGAAGCTTTAGATTATGTTGCAGGTTACGCTTTGCTTAACGACTACAGCGAAAGAGCTTTTCAAATCGAACGCGGAGGACAATGGGCAAAAGGAAAAGGAAGCGACACATTTGCACCGCTTGGGCCATTTTTGGCAACGCAGGACGAAATTGAAGATGTGAATAATATACCAATGTGGTTAACCGTAAACGGGAAAAAATTTCAAAACAGTAACACCTCAAATTTAGTATTCAAAATTCCTTTTCTAGTGCATTATTTAAGTCAGTTTATGACACTGCTTCCAGGAGATATAATTAGTACTGGAACTCCGCCGGGTGTAGGTTTAGGAATAAAACCAGAACCTATTTATATCAAAGCAGGAGATGTGATCGAATTAGGTATGGATGGTTTAGGCAGCAGTAAGCAACATGCTGTAGCATACGCAAAATAAATTAATGGACCCTTTGGGTAAAATTAGTTAAAACACATAGAAACATAGATTTTGAAGCCTCAAAAAAAGACGTTTCATGTATCTAAAAGTTACAAATTTTATTTTGTGTAAGAAATGGATTTTATTTTGTCTAAAATCTATGTTTCAATTTGTTAGATAAATTTATTATGTTTTTCTTTGATGGTGTTATCGTACACACCAAGAGTTTATAATTTTAAAATAATTAAAAAATAGTAAATATGGTTAAGTCATTTCTTTTTTCGCTTCTGTTATGCTGCACATTATCGTTTGCACAAGAAGTGAATATTATCCCTCAGCCGGTAAAAGTTGTTAAAAATGCTGGAAGTTTTGTGATTAATGCACAAACAAGTTTGGTTGCTGCTAATAAAGAAGATAATGCTTCGGCAGCTTTTTTAAATGCTTATTTATCTGATTATTATGGTTTTGTATTGCCTGTAGTTAAAAAAGCAACTAAGAATTATATCAAATTATCAAGTCTTAAGGGCATTCAAGGACTTAAAGGAGAAGGATATAGTTTAAAATCTGATAAAAGTGGTGTTGAAATTATAGGAAATTCTCCTATTGGAACTTTCTACGGAATTCAAACTCTTATTCAGTTATTGCCTGTAGAAAAAAGCAACAATCTTGCAATAGCATCAGTAAATGTACAAGACGAACCTCGTTTTGCTTACAGAGGCGCGATGCTTGATGTTGGACGTCATTTTTTCTCGGTTGCTTTCGTTAAAAAGTATATTGATTATTTGGCATTGCATAAATTGAACTATTTTCATTGGCATTTAACCGAAGATCAAGGTTGGAGAATTGAAATTAAAAAGTATCCTAAACTTACTGAAATTGGGTCTAAACGAAATGGAAGCATCGTAGGAAGATATCCAGGTAAAGGAAGTGATAATACAGCAGAAGGTGGTTTTTATACTCAAGAGGAAGTAAAAGATATTGTAAAATATGCTTCAGATAGATTTATTACAGTAATTCCAGAAATTGAAATGCCGGGACACAGCAGTGCAGCAATTGCGGCTTATCCTGAGTTGAGCTGTTTTCCTAATGAGAAAACCAATCTTCCTGCTAATATGATTTCAGATAAGAGTAAGCAAGAAATGGCCAACGGAAGAAATAAGATCGTTCAAGAAACTTGGGGCGTACATGCAGATATTTTTGTTCCGACTGAAAATACTTTTAAATTCTTAGAAGATGTATTGGATGAAGTAATCGCTTTATTCCCTTCAAAATATATTCATATTGGAGGCGATGAAGCTCCAAAAGATGCTTGGAAAAAAAGCGAGTTCTGTCAGCAGATGATTAAAGAAAAAGGCTTAAAAGATGAGCACGGTCTTCAGAGTTATTTTATTCAACGCATCGAAAAATATGTGAATGCTAAAGGAAGAACCATAATTGGCTGGGATGAAATTTTAGAAGGTGGTTTGGCTCCAAATGCGATCGTAATGAGCTGGAGAGGCGAAGAGGGCGGAATTGCTGCAGCAAAAGAAAATCATCAGGTTATTATGACACCAGGAAGCCATGTTTATTTAGATCATTCGCAAACTAAAAACGAAAAAGAAGTTACTATTGGAGGGTTCTTGCCATTAGAAAAAGTATACAGCTATGAGCCAATTCCTAAAGAATTAAATGAGCAGCAGGCAAAATACGTTATGGGAGCGCAAGGAAATGTATGGACAGAATATATGGCAAATCCTGCCAAAGTAGAATACATGATATTCCCTCGTTTAAGTGCCTTAAGTGAAGTTTTATGGTCTCCAAAAGATAAAAAAGATTGGTCTCAGTTTCAAACAAAAATTGAAACCATGAAAAAACGTTATACCATGTGGGGAGCAAATTATTTTAAAGAGCAATAATAACATGCAATAAATAAAAAGACAGCTCAATTTGGGCTGTCTTTTGTTATTTGTCCAACTTCGAAGATCAAAACGAAATTTGATTTTCAAAAATTAACTTTTAGCTAATTCTATCAAATAATGAAAACCACAAAAACAACCACAAACTTAATTATAACCGCTTTATTGGTATTTTCGATGCAATTGCAGGCGCAAAAGTCCGTTCATATAATACCACAGCCCGTTAGTTTAGAGATCAAACAAGGCAGTTTCTCCTTTGATAATTCTACAGTTATAAAAGTAGATAAGAAAGATGCGGCTTCTGAAAAAGTAGTTCACTTTTTTAAAGAATATGTGAAACGGGTTACAGGATTTGAATTAAACAATACTAAAACAAGTGGAAAAGAGATTGTTTTTAGTATCGAAAAAATCAAAGAAATTGGAGACGAGGGATATTTACTTTCTGTAAATCCAAAAGAAATTCATATCAGAGCCAATACATCCAAAGGATTATTTTATGGCGTACAATCTTTATTGCAGACACTGCCTTTTAGCCGTACAAATGATTTGGTTCAAATTCCAAGTATGGAAATAAAAGATTATCCTCGCTTTCAATGGAGAGGGATGATGTTAGATGTCAGCCGTCATTTTGCTTCTCCTGAATTGGTAAAAGAATTTATTGATTTACTGGCAGCTTATAAAATGAATGTTTTTCATTGGCATTTAGTTGATGGTGCAGGCTGGCGTTTAGAAATTAAAAAATATCCTAAATTAACCCAACAAGCCGCTTGGCGAGTTGATGATTGGGGAAAATCATGGAATTGGGCTGAAATAGAGTTTAATGCCGACAGAAGTAAATCGACTTACGGCGGCTATTATACTCAAGAACAAGCAAAAGAGATTGTGGCTTATGCCAAAGCAAGAAATATTACAGTTGTGCCGGAGATAGAAATGCCAGGCCACTCTGAAGCTGCAATGGCGGCATATCCTGAGTTATCATGTAATCCTAAAAATACTTTCGCACAATCAGGTAATTTTTTAGCCAGTAAAGTAGAAAGTAATTATTGTGCAGGAAACGATCAGGCTTTTACATTCTTGCAAGATGTATTAACAGAAGTGATGGCAATTTTCCCTTCAAAATATATTCATATTGGAGGAGACGAAGTAGACAAAACGAGCTGGAAACATTGTGCTAAATGTCAAGCGAGAATGAAAAAAGAGCAATTGAAAGACGAGAAAGAATTGCAAAGTTACTTTATTCGCAGAATGGAAAAATACTTAGTTTCGAATAACAGAAAAATGATTGGATGGGACGAAATTCTTGAAGGCGGATTAGCTCCAGAAGCAACTGTTATGAGCTGGCGCGGTGAAGCAGGAGGAATAGAAGCAGCTAAAATGGGACATGATGTTGTGATGACACCTGGTTCTCCTTACTATTTTGACCATTATCAAGGTGATCCTGAAACTGAACCTCTTGCGATAGGCGGATTTAACACGTTGAAAAAAGTATACAATTATGACCCAATTCCAGTAGAATTAACTACAGAAGATGCTAAACGTGTTTTGGGTGCACAAGCCAATTTATGGACAGAATACATAAGTACCGCTGAACATGTTAAATATATGATTCTGCCTCGAATGCTTGCTTTGGCAGAAGTATTATGGTCTAAAAAAGAACAGCGTGATTGGAAAAACTTTGCCGAACGTTTGCAACCGCACCTAGAAGGTTTTGAGCAAAGAGGAATTCGTTATTCAAAAGGAAATTTCAAAGTAGATATTAAGCCAGTAGTCGAGAACAATAAACTTTTTATAGAACTCGATACAGATCAAATAGAGGCCGTAATTTATTATACAACTGACGGAAGTACACCATCTATAAGCAGTATTAAATATGAAAAGCCATTTGTAGTAAATAGTTCTATGACCGTAAAAGCAATCACGGTTATAAATAATAAAGTAGTTAGTGCAAAACCTGCAGAACAATCTTTTACCTTTAATAAAGCAACTGGAAAAACAATAAGTTACACAAATGCCAACAGCACTCACTATCGTGCAAATGGAGTCAATACTTTGATTGATGGTTTTAGAGGTACAAAAGATATTGGCAAACAATGGCATGGTTTCAATGAAAATGATTTAATTGCTACTATAGATTTAGGAGAAAGTACATCAATAAGCAGTATTACTTTGGGATGTATTCAAAATTGGAGCCAATGGATATTCCTGCCGCAATATGTAAAATTTGAAATATCTCAAGATGGTGTTACTTTTAAAGAAGTAAAAACAGAGACGAACTCTATTGCAGCTTCTGAAAAGGACATTCTAATAAAAGACTTTACAGCTCAATTTGCATCGCAGAAAGCTAAGTTTGTCCGTGTTACAGCCAAGAATTTGGGGCAATGTCCTAAAGGCCATCCTGGAGAAGGACAATCAGCGTGGTTGTTTGTTGATGAAATTATGGTTGAGTAAGTGACAGTATAAAAAAGTAGAAAAACTTTTTAATTTGAATGATGTCTAAAAAAAGAGGTCAGTTTCGCAAGCCGCGAAATTTGACCTCTTTTTTATTCTGAATATTGTGTCTGATTATCCCAAGTTTGAAACCTTGCTACTGGTTTCAACTATTGGAAAGCATTTTTTGTTAAATATTAAAAATCTAGTAGTTTTTTGTTTTTTAGATAACAGATTATTCTTTTAGATGTTCTAAATTTGTAAAGTGCAAAAACAAATTGTCTACATATTCATCTTTCTAATTGTATCCAATATTGGGTTCTTTCAGCAGTTTTATAAATTGCCTGTATTGATCGAACATTACAAGGAACACCAGCAAAGACATAATGTAAGCTTTATTGATTTTTTGGAAATGCATTATTGGGGAGAAGATATCAATGATAATGATACTGATCGCGATATGCAGCTTCCGTTTAAGCATATTTCGAGCGCTTCGTTTCAGCTTGTATTTGTTCCCGCAGAAAAACACACATTTGATATTCCTTTTAATGCTGATTTTTCAGAATCAGACATAATTCCGTTTACTTCAAACTTATATTCTAATCCCGCTTTATTTTCGGTATTCAGACCTCCTTTGGCATAAATTAATTTTCTAAGATTTTTATTGTGGTCAGGACATTTTTATGTTTTGGCTATAACAGTATTATTTCAAAAAAATTAAATAAAATTATGCTCAATAAGATCATTCAATTTTCAGTTAAAAATAAACTGGTAATTGGGGTTTTCACCTTGCTGTGGATTATCTACGGTATTTTTGAAGTAACCCGTTTACCAATTGATGCCGTTCCTGACATCACCAACAATCAGGTTCAGATTATTACAACCGCTCCGTCGCTGGGTGCTGAAGATGTAGAACGCTTAATCACTTTTCCGATAGAACAAGCGATTAGCAATATTCCGCAGCTAAAAGAAAGTCGAAGTATTTCTCGTTTCGGACTTTCGCTTGTTACGATTGTTTTTGCCGATGATACTGATGTGTATTGGGCACGTCAACAAGTGGCAGAACGTTTGCAAAAAGTAGAAATTGCTGAGAATGCCAGTATTCCCGAAATGGCTCCGGCAACAACAGGTTTGGGAGAAATCTACCAATATGTTTTAAAACCGCAACGAGGTTATGAAACCAAATATTCTCTCGAAGATTTACGTACGATTCAGGATTGGACGATTCGAAGACAACTTCTGGGAACTCCCGGAATTGCTGATGTGGCTACCTTTGGGGGGAAGCTAAAACAATACGAAATTGCCGTAAATCCGTCGCGATTAAAAGCGCAAAATCTGACTATAAAAGAAGTTTTTACCGCCTTAAACAACAATAACGAAAATACGGGAGGCGCTTATATTGAAAAAGGCCCAACTGTATTATATATCCGAAGTGTTGGATTAAAGCGAAATATTAAAGACATTCAAAATATCATTGTCAAAAATACACAGGCAGGAACGCCAATTTTAATCAAGGATATTGCCGAGGTAAAAATGTCTTCAGCGATACGTTATGGTGCTTTAACGACAGATGATATTGGTGAATCTGTTGGTGGAATCGTGATGATGCTGAAAGGTGAAAATGCTAATAATGTTATCGTTAATGTAAAAAAACGTGTTGCCGAAATTGAAAAGATTCTGCCAAAAGGCTTAAAAATAGAACCTTTTTTAGATCGTACCAAAATGGTTGACAATGCGATTGGTACAGTTGAGAAAAACCTTATCGAAGGCGCATTGATTGTCGTTCTGGTTTTAGTTCTTTTTCTGGGCAATTTAAGAGCCGGATTTATCGTGGCTTCCGTAATTCCGTTAGCGATGTTGTTTGCCATTATTATGATGAACACCTTTGGCGTAAGCGGAAATTTAATGAGTCTTGGTGCTCTCGATTTTGGTTTGATTGTCGATGGCGCTGTAATTATTGTCGAAGCGATTTTACATCATATTCACAGTGCCAAAAAGTACAAAGGCATCGATACCATTTCGCAGGAAGAAATGGATAAGGAAGTGACAGGATCTGCCGGACGAATGATGAATGCTGCCGTTTTTGGGCAAATCATTATTCTGATTGTTTATCTCCCAATATTATCATTAGAAGGAATTGAAGGTAAAATGTTCAAACCAATGGCACAAACTGTTGCCTTTGCCATTTTGGGAGCATTTATTCTTTCACTTACTTACGTACCAATGGTGAGCGCTTTGTTCATCAGCAAAAAGGTCAGTCATAAACCCAATCTTTCTGACCGAATCATGACCAAATTGGAAGGGCTTTATGAAAACTGGCTGTCCAAAGCTTTAAAGATGAAAAAAGGAATTGTCATTTCGGCCTTTGTATTATTCGGGATTGCTTTGTTGCTTTTCAGCCGAATGGGAGGAGAATTTATTCCGCAGTTAGAAGAAGGAGATTTTGCGGTGGAAACCCGATTGTTGTTAGGAACCAATCTTTCGACGACAACAGAAACGATTCAGAAAATTTCAAATACACTTAAAACGGAATATCCTGAAGTCGAAAAAGTAGTTTCGAGAATTGGTAGTGCCGAGATTCCAACAGATCCAATGCCTATTGAAGGCGGAGATATGATTATTGTTTTAAAAGATAAATCAGAATGGACAAGTGCTTCTTCGTTTCCGGAACTGGCAGATAAAATGACCGAAACCGTAAAACAAGTAGCTCCAGGAGTTACAACAGGTTTTCAGTTTCCGGTGCAAATGCGTTTTAATGAGTTAATGACCGGAGCCAAACAGGATTTGGTTTGTAAAATTTACGGTGAAGATTTAAATAAACTTGCCGAATATGCTGAAAAACTTGGTTCAATCAGTAAAACTGTCGAAGGCGCAACAGATTTGTATGTCGAAAAAGTAACAGGAATGCCTCAAATCGTAATTGATTATGACTGGGCAGAAATGGCGAAATACGGGATTTATGTTTCAGATATCAACCAAACTGTAAATGCTGCGTTTGCTGGTGCTGTGGCGGGAAGTATTTACGAAGGCGAAAAGCGTTTTGATATGGTGGTAAGAGTTGAAGCCAGCGGAAGAAAAGACATTTCGGACGTTAGAAATCTATTAATCTCAACCCGTTCCGGAATGCAGATTCCGTTGTATCAGGTGGCTTCGGTAAAAGAAGTGGAAGGACCTAACCAAATTCAGCGAGAAGATGCCAAAAGAAGAATTATTGTTGGGTTTAATGTAAGAGGCCGTGATGTCGAATCGATTGTGGAGGAATTACAGAAAAAAGTCAATAGTCAAATTAAATTCGATCCCGGATATTATATCACCTATGGCGGTACTTTCGAGAATCTGCAACAGGCAAAATCGCGTTTGGGCGTTGCTGTTCCGGCAGCTTTGTTTATGATTTTGGCTTTATTGTATTTTGCTTTCAGATCGTTTAAAGAAGGAATTATCATTTTTACCGCCATTCCGTTGTCGGCGATTGGTGGCGTATTTGGGCTTGCTTTGCGCGATATGCCTTTTAGTATTTCAGCCGGTGTTGGTTTTATTGCACTTTTTGGTGTAGCCGTATTAAACGGAATTGTTTTAATTTCTGAATTTAATCGAATACAGAAACAAGGTGAAATTACAGATCCGTTTGATATTATCATTACAGGAACCAAAAACAGATTGCGTCCAGTATTAATGACCGCTGCGGTGGCTTCTTTAGGATTTCTGCCAATGGCTTTAAGTAACGGAGCAGGAGCAGAGGTACAACGCCCGTTAGCAACAGTGGTTATTGGCGGATTAATAACGGCAACTTTGCTGACTCTTTTTGTACTTCCGGCAATTTATTTAATGACGTATCATACTAAAGTATTTTCAAAAAAAATCAAAAAAAACAAAATGGATAAACTGACTTTATTACTTGTTGCTTTATTGATTACAACTTCAGTAAAATCGCAGCAAAAGCCTGTTTCTCTGGATGAATCTTTGTCGATTGCACTTCAGAATAACAGAAGAATTAAATCGGCTCAGCTTAACGAAAAATCTAAAGAACAATTGCAAAAATCGGCTTATGATATTCCAAAATTGGCTTTAGATGCTGATTATGGTCAGTTTAATAGCAGTATTAATGATTCTCGCTTTGGCGTAAGCCAGACTTTTGCTTTTCCTACTTTATACAGCAATCAGAAAAAAGCGTTACAGGAAAACTATAATGTTGCCAAAGTCACGTCACAATTGACTTCGCAACAGATTAAATCGAATGTGAGAAGCTTGTTTTATTATTATATCTGGCTCAACAGTAAAAAAGAATTATTGGCTTACGCCGATTCTATCTACAGGTTAATGGAACAAAAATCTGATTTACGTTATAAAACAGGAGAAACTAATGTATTAGAAAAAAGCGCCTCTCAATCAGCAAGGCAATTTTACACCAATCAGCTTACAATGGTTAATAAAGATATTGCCATTACGCTGAAATCGTTTAATACCATATTGCAGGATAGTGTGGTGCATGTTCCGAATGGAGAAAATATAAAACATGATTTTGCTATTTCGTTAAACGAAAAAATAAATACGGCTGAACTTCCTCAAATTCAACTTTCGAATCACGAAACTGAAGCTGCAAAATGGAAATGGAAAACAGAGCAAGCTAAGTTAATGCCGGATATTATGGTAGGATATAATAATTTAAGCATTATTGGTACACAAACCAGTGTTGCAGGGCAGGAAGTGTATTATGACAGCAGTCACAGGTTTAGTTATGTGAATTTGGGATTATCGATTCCGTTATTCTTTTCGAGTCAGTCTTCACGCAATAAAGCGGCAAAAATCGAATACGAAAATTACAAAATGATTTCCGAATCGGTAAAAGTCGAAATGACAACAGAAATCGCCAACGCTGTAAGTGAAGCCGAAAAGTATAAAGAAAGCCTTGATTATTACGAAAACGAAGGACTTAAAAATGCGACTGTTATTATTGATGCTGCAAACAGTCAGCTGGAAAACGGTGACATTGATTACTTGCAATGGGTTTTAGTCGTAAATCAGGCAATTACCATTAAAAATGAATATCTCGACAGGATTAACGATTACAATAAAGCGATCATAAATCTTCAAACTCTCACTAATTTATAAGATAATGAAAACATATATCATCACGATTTTTGGTCTTTTATTTCTGGTTTCGTGCCACAGTGATAAAAAGAATCAGGAGAAAGAAACAGTACAAAAACAGGAAAACACCATTCAGTTAAGCAACGAACAAATTAAAAATGCGGGGCTTGTTGTGGGAAATCCGGAAGAAAGAACAGTAAAAGGAATATTACAACTTCAGGGAACTGTAACGGTTCCGCCAAAAAGTGTTGTTTCGGTTAGTATTCCGCTTGGCGGCTATATTAAAAAAACAGATTTAATGGCAGGAATGCATGTTCGAAAAGGACAATTATTAGCCGTTGTAGAAGATATGCAATATATACAACTACAACAGGATTATCTTACTGCGAAAGAAAAATTTCAGTTGGCTAAAAGCGAATATGACCGACAAAAAGAACTAAATGCAAAGAAAGCAAGCAGCGATAAATTGTACGAACAAACGGCTACAGAAATACAGACGCAGCGTATTTATATGGCTTCGCTGGCACAAAAATTATCGTTGTTAGGGATTAATGTAAAAACGCTTTCGGCTTCAAATATCAGTAAAACGGTTTCGATTGTTTCGCCTATAAATGCAGTCGTATCTAAAGTTAATGTAAATGTTGGAAAATATATTGCTCCAACAGATATGCTTTTTGAATTGATGGAAATGAGCGATATTGTATTGGTTATGAATGCTTTTGAAAAAGATATTCATTTACTTTCGACAGGACAAACGGTAAGTGCTTTTACGAATGCTAATCCTTCGAAGAGATTCTCTGCAAAGATTGCGTATATCAACCGCAGTCTTAACGACGATCGTGCTGCCGAAGTTATTTGTAAAGTTAATCAATACGATAACACATTAATTCCGGGACTTTTTATTAATGCTGAAGCAGAATTTGAGAACGAAAAAGCCATTACAGTTCCGGAAGATGCAGTAGTAAGATGGCAGGGCAAGTTTTTTGTTTTCGCTTTAAGCGGAAATAATCAATACAAAATGGTTGTGGTAGAACCGGGAACTACGACTGATGGTTTCCGTCAAATTAAATCTTCGGTAATTAATAAATCGTCAAAAATTGTAATTAAGAATGCGTATACGCTTTTGATGACTTTTATGAATGGCGGAGATGAATAAGTAAGCCGAAAGTTTGAAAGTCATAAAGTCAAAAAGATTGATGTTGATAAAAAGAGTTATTTAGTTAATTGTTGGTGAAAGGGCAGCTCCATTTTGGACTGCTCTTTTCTTTTAAGTAGTCTGAACACCAAAGATATATCCTACGAGTGCAGACATTACCATTGCAAAAGTTCCCCAAATACAAATGCGAAACACTGCTTTTAATATGTTTGAACCTCCTGCTTTAGCGGCCAAAACTCCTGAAAAAGCAAGAAAGAGTATCGAAAAACCATATTGATAAAATACCATATCGCGTATTGGGGCAAAAATTGCCACTAAAACCGGAAGCAATCCTCCAACAATAAAGGATACAGCCGATGCAAAAGCAGCCATTAATGGATTTGCTTGTGTGATTTCGTTTATTCCTAGTTCGTCTCTTGCATGTGCTTCGAGCGCGTCATAAGCCGTTAATTCCATTGCAACTTGGTGTGCTAAAGGTTTGCTTAATCCTCTTTGTACATATATATCCGTGAGTTCTTCGAGTTCAATTTCGGGCATGGTTTTCAGTGCATGACTTTCTCTTTTTAAATCAGCTGCTTCAACATCAGATTGTGAACTAACAGATACATATTCTCCTGCAGCCATAGAAAGTGCCCCCGCTACCAAACCTGCTACTGCAGCGAGTAAAATAGGCTCTCGCGTAGTAGTGGCAGCCGCAACACCAATAACTAAACTGGTTGTAGATAAAATTCCATCGTTTGCACCTAAAACAGCTGCTCTAAGCCAGCCGCTTCTATTGATATAATGATTTTCAGCTTCCATTAGTACGCTTTTTGTTATTTCACTATGAAGTTACTTCAAAAAGCGTTTGATAATCAGATAAAAGCTAGTAGAATGATTCTAAATTTTCAGGGGAACAGGTGCATTTCAGAAATTGTGACTGTTCAAAAAATAATTTCTTATTTGTAAGCTTCAGAGAAGCGAAATATTTATACCAAAGAATAGATCTTTACAATATAAAGCTCCAGAGGAGCGATATTCTTTTTCAGAATCAAAATATATTCCGCACCTCCGGAGCTTTTTTTATTTGTCTTATTGAAATTCTATAAATATTTTACCTCACTAAAAACTTACTTACTTTAAGGAATAGTCACCACTTTTTCAAATCGTCCGTGATGACTTACCGAAACCTCCTGAACTGTATTTTGAGAAGTGAGTAAGTAGGGAATACCATTTTTATCTTTTAGAATAGACTTTCCTTCGATTTCTTTTACATTATTCAAATTGTCTAAAAGATTGACTGCAATAGTATGAATATTGTCTTTAGAAAGGATTGTTTTGGTATAATAAATATTTTCGAAGCAGGTAACAATGCCTGCAGCGGTATTCTGGTTTTGCGAGGCGATAGAACAAACGAGTTTTTGCGGGATATATTCTCTTATTTTGGTTTGGCGGTTATAAATTTTATAAGCGGCTTCTTTCATGCTCCAAAGCAGCCAAACTGTAATTTCAGGATTTGTTGCATTTGAAATGAGCAATTGTTCGTCTAGTGTAAATAGTTTTTGTATAAAACCTTTACGCCGCCAATTGCTTTCCTGTCGCGTTTGTTGAATATCTATAACATCATTGCCAATCATTTTTCAGATAACTTAGTTTCTATGATTTCTACGGCAGCTTTTACATTTAGCATACGTTCCATATCGGTATTATCAATTACTACATCAAAGTTTTCTTCGATATCCAGCACAATATCTACCAAGTTAGCCGAATTGATATTTAGATCCTTAATGAAATCAGTATTTTCATTAAGGTTGTCATAGGCTTCGCTATTAGTTGTATATGGTTTTATAATCAATTTTAATTTAGCGATAAGTTCTTCTTTGTTCATAGCTTTATTTTTTAAATTTCTTAAAGATAATGCAGGCATTTACATCACCGAAGCCAAAACTGGCTTTGGCAATTATATTTGGACTAATTTCAACTGTTTTTAAAGGTATTTTAGATGGATCTATCAATGCCGTAATTTCTGG
Source organism: Flavobacterium oncorhynchi (assembly GCF_002217355.1). Classification (GTDB taxonomy): domain Bacteria; phylum Bacteroidota; class Bacteroidia; order Flavobacteriales; family Flavobacteriaceae; genus Flavobacterium; species Flavobacterium oncorhynchi. Next base: position 54,419 of record NZ_MUHA01000023.1, read on the forward strand.
ATGAAGATCATCGCAATTGGTATTTCCAAATACAAAACCTTCGTGAATTTGTAGTATTGCAGCAATACTTTCGATACTTCCTGCAGCACTTAAACAGTGCCCGGTCATGCTTTTTAAGGAATTGATGTACGGAAAATCATTTCCTTTTCGATTTAATGCTTTGGTCCAGTTTTCAATTTCAAGACTGTCTTTTGTGGTGGCGGTTAGATGTCCGTTTATAGCATCAATATCAGTAGCAGAGATTCCAGAATTATTAATTGCATTGGTAATACAGCGTTGCACAGCAGTACTGTTAGGAGCCGTCATACTTCCGTTACCGCGTTGACCGCCTGAGTTTACATTTCCTCCTAATATTTCGGCATAAATAATTGCACCACGTTCTAAGGCACTTTCTAAATCTTCGATTACCAATGCACCCGCACCGCTTGCAGGTACAAATCCTGCAGCAGAGGCGCTCATTGGTCGAGAACCTTTTTCAGGATTATCGTTGTATTTTGAACTGCAAACTCGAAGGGCATCAAAGCCGCCCCAAATATATGGTCCGCTATCGCCGGTGCTTCCTGCCAGTATACGTTTTGCCTGTCCGGATTGTATACGATCGTAAGCCATTAAAATAGCTTCGGTTCCTGTTGAGCAGGCTGATGAATTTGTTGTAATTTGATTTCCAAGTCCCAGTTTTCCGCCAAGATAAGCGCTAATACCGCTATTCATGGTTTGAGCTACTACGGTACTGCCTAATTTTCGAACCTGAAGTTCATCTATTTTATAAATGCTTTCGCGAAATTTATCAATTCCTGAGGTGCCGGAACCAAAAATGATTCCGCTGTCCCAATCAGGATCATCGTTAATTTCTATGGGTAATCCGGCGTTTTTCCAGGCCTCAATACCTGCAATTACACCATACAGAATACCAGTGCTGCTAAAACCACGAAGTTCCAATTCTGTAAAATACTGTGCTTTTAATTCTTCTGATATTTCAGGTTTTCCTGCAATTTGACAAGAGAATTGAAGTTCTTCTAACTGAATATCGTGACGTATTCCTGATATTCCATTTTTTATGGCGTGACTAAATTCGGAGATTCCAACTCCATTTGGAGCAGCAACGCCTAATCCTGTTATTACAACTCGTTTGCTCATAATTTATTTGTAATCATACCAGCCATAATGCCTTTACAGACTTCTTGTCCAGCTTCGTTGGTCATTACTACATCACATTTCAATTTTCCAAATCTGAAAAATGATTTTTGAGAAGTCACTGTTACTTTTTCGTTAGGATATACAGGTTTTAAAAATTGCATATCGGCTGATGTAAAAGCAATTACGGTATCTTTGTTAAAGTTATTTCCTAACAGATAAATACCAAGAGAAACCAGACCAATTTGTGCCATCGTTTCGGTTAGAATTACACCTGGAGTTACTGGATTATCTTTAAAATGCCCTTTATAAAAATCAAGATCTTCTTTAAAAGTATAAGTTCCAATAACACTATTTTCATTCACATGAAGCAATTCATCTACAAATAGAAAAGGTTTGCTGTAAGGCAGCTTTGCTAGAATTTCGGTTAGTTTTGTCATTTATCTAATTAATTACCATTGTAGTAAAATTCGTTGTGCCGAAAATCCTGGGCCAAAACTGAGCATTAATCCTTTTTCTCCAGCTTGCGGGTTTTCGTCCATAATTTGTTCTAAAACGTATAAAACTGTTGCACTCGACATATTGCCATACTGTTTAAGTACTTCTTTAGTTGAGTTTATGTTTTTTCCTAATTCTGAGAAAAGTGACTCTACTTTATTAATGATCTTTCTCCCACCGGGATGGAATATCATATGATCAATATTTTCAATTTTTAAATTATTCTTTTGTAGAAACGGATGAATAATATCTTCGAAATGGGAAGCAATAGTTTCTGGCACTTCTATATCCAGCACCATTTTTAAACCATTATTAGTGAGTTTAAATCCCATCATATGTTCAGCATCATAAAAATGATACATTTCTTCATCAAGTATTTCGGGACCAGAATCCTCATTATAGGAGGACAACAAACAACAAGCTGCACCATCGCCAAAAATAGCTGCACTAACAATATTGGGCATCGAAAAATCGTCAAGCTGAAAAGTTGCTGTTGGTGATTCTACAGCAATTACAGCAGCACGTTTTCCGGGATTGGCTTTCAGGAAATTTTTAGCATAAATAATCCCAGATATTCCCGCTGCGCAGCCCATTTCGGTTACAGGAAGCCGTACAATATCTTGCCTTAATTTCATTTTATTGACAAGGTATGCATCTAACGACGGAATCATAATTCCAGTACAGCTTACAGTAATGATATAGTCTAAAGTTTCGGGATTCCAATTGGCTTTTTCGAGTGCTTTTTGCAAAACTTGTTCGCCAAGTATGATAACTTCCCGACTATAAATGTCGTTTTTATCTTCAAACGAAGTTGCAGTAAAAACAGATTCAGGATCCATTATAGAGTAACGTTTGTCTACAGCGGCGCCTTCAAATATTTTTTTGACTTTTTTGATAAAGCGTTCGTCTTGTCCGTGAAGCCAGCCTTCCAGCATTGGAATTATTTCGGACGTTTCTCTTGAATATTGTGGTAGCTGCTTGGCAACTGTTACTATTTTTACACTCATGTTTTAGTAATTATCCATTGATAGCGAAATGCCCATTTCCAGTTTATGGTATAGTGTTTTAAGCTTAGCTTTTTGGAGAACTCTTCCAATTCAGATTTTTTAAATCCTCTTAAAATAGATATTAGTCCATCTTCACGCGACATTTTATTCAAACTAAAAAGAACACAAATTAATTCAAAAAGGTGATAAGCTAGTTTGCTACGATGCAGGTCGTTAATAATAATTCCAACCTCAACATTCTTATTAAAGGTAGTAATTATATTTAATATTTCGACATTGGTAAAATGATGCAGTGTCAAGGTGCATAATACAATATCATATTTTAAGCTTTCAAATTCGGGACTAAAAATGTCTTCGCAATAATATTGGATATTAGAATATTCTTTTGATAAATTTTGGGCATATTTTATAGTAAATGCATTTGCATCAATGCCGATAAGTTTAAATTTGAGGTTATTTTTTTTACCAAATTTCGCCAGCATTCGCAGCATATCACCGTTGCCGCAGCCTATATCAGCAATTGTTATTGTTTGGGCAGTATCAGTCTTTTTCAGCAATTGTTTTATTCCGTGAAGAGTGAGTTTGTTGCCGCCAAGCAATTGATTTATGCGTGCAATTTGGTCAAGTGCAGCTTGGAGTTCTTCTCCTTCAAGAGAAAAATCATCCATAATCTCAGGAGCGAGTGTTCTATATTGGGTGCTTACGGCCATTTACTGAATTGCTATTGTTTTGCCATGTGTTTGTTTTATTATTCTTGATATTACTTTAGGAAACGATGCAGCTATTGTAACAAGTATGTTGGTAATGGTTTTGTGAGTTAAAATTTGAGCCAGAATTCTCCCCCAAAGCATTCTTTTTCCAAAATGAATATTCCATTCTTCAGTATACTTTTTTTCGACTATTTCGCGAGGCATTTGTTGTTCCGAAAAATATTCTAAGATTAATTCTGATGCTATTTTGGCGCTGTGTATTGCCATCGCCATTCCGTTGCCGCAAAGCGGATGAATAAGTCCAGCTGTATCGCCGATCATTAAAATATGATTTTCAACAGCTTGCTTTTTGTCAAAAGAAATTTGACTTATAGTTAAAGGCTTATCAAAGAGGAGTTGACTATTCTCAAAAATGGCCTTGAGATGTTTATTTTTATAAAGTACATTTTGTTGATAGTCTTCAATGTTTTTGTATTGTTTGAATGTTTTGTAATCTGCCAGATAACAGATGTTTATGACATTGTTTTCGACTTTAGAAACTCCGCAATAACCTCCTTTAAAGTTGTGAAGCGCCACAAGATCATTGTCTAAACTACCCGAATAGTGTGCTTTTACGGCTAACCAAGGCGATTTTTTATGAATAAAGTTTCTTGTCAAAACTTGATCTATGTTTGATCTTTTTCCAAAAGCACCTAAAACTATTTTTGCATTAAAAGTTTGATCAGAAGTATTTATGGTGAATATATCATTATTAAAAAATACGTTAGTAACAGTCTCATTAATAATAGTACAGCTATGGGCTGATGCTTTTTGATATAAAAAATTATCAAGCATATATCGGCTTACGCCAAAGCCTCCTAATGGAAGTTGTGTAGAAGCTTTTTTTGCGTTACTGGCAGTAAATTCAAATTTTGAAATGCTGGTGGGATTTAGTTCTAAAACATCGGCGCCGAGCCATTGTAAATAGGGAAGGATTTCATTAGAGATATATTCACCGCAGACTTTGTGTCTAGGATAACTGGATTTTTCGATCAAAATTACTTTTAGTTTCCTTTGAGACAAATGAATAGCCGCAGTCAAACCGGCTAGTCCGCCGCCAATAATGAGTACATCCGGATTTGTTTCCATATCACTAATTTAGAAATTATATCTTAGATAATGGTTAAAATGAGGATATTAAGTTCGTTTCGAATGATAAATAAAATAAATGATCAAGAAGTATTAAATTATCAAATAGAAAAAGCTGGATTAATAAGGCATGAAATCGTTTAACCAGCTATTTCTATTTTATACTGCTTCTTCTTTTGTAATTTGAACGGAATCATTATTATATTTATATCGTTAAATTTCAAAAGAAAGTTTTTTACCTATCAGTAATTCTATTCAAAGTACTTATGAAACATTCGCAAAAAGGGGAGTTTTACGGAGAAACAAACAAAACAGTTTGTTTTGACGGACTTACTTTGACTGATACTGTTTATACACATCCTAAAGTGGAGTGGCATTATCACGAACATGCTTATTTTACTTTTATTCTTGAAGGAAATGTGATTGAAGGAAATAAAAAAGAAGTCTATAATTGTGTTCCTGGAAGTTTGTTGTTTCATAATTGGCAAGATGCACATTATAATATCAAACCAGATGTGTTTACTAGAGGCTTTCATCTTGAAATAGAGAAGGAATGGTTTGATAAACTGTCCTTAACCAGCGATGTTTTAGAAGGAAGTACTAAAATTAGTAATCCCGATATTAAACTGCTGATGTATAAAATTTTTAGGGCCTCAAAAATTGATGATGGTGATTCAGATCTTTCTACACAAACTTTATTGCTGGAAATATTGTCTAAACTTAAAAAAAGCTCTGAAGATGTCTTGCATAAAAATCCAAAATGGGTCAAGATGATTGACGAAATTCTTCACGAACAATTTACCGATTTGCTGACTCTAGATTATTTATCGCAAATACTTAATATTCATCCGATGCATCTTTCACGAGATTTTTCGAAGTATTTTAATTGTACTTTGGGTGAATATATTAGGAAATTAAAAGTTGAAAAGGCGCTTTCGTTAATGAGTTCTAAACAGCAGTCTTTTACAGAAATTGCGTATCAATGTGGCTTTTCAGATCAAAGCCATTTCAATCGTTGCTTTAAGGAAATCAACGGTATAAATCCTTCTGCACATAAAAAGATTCTTTTCAAAAAATAGTTGTAACGTTAATTCTGTACAAGTTTTACAGTTTTAGGAGACTTATTTTTGCCTTTAATCAATCAAAAAAATCAAATCATGAATCGAATTCTTACAATGTTTCTACTTTTTCTATGCCACAATCTAACGGCTCAGAATAATAATTTGTATCCCACAGATGCCATTACAACAGATCTTCAAAAATCGAATATTGGTAAAGTGACTTTTATGAATGGAAATATTCCATTAGAGCAATATAAAAGTTCGGATATGCTAAAATCATTTGAGCTTAAACGCAAATCGGATTTAAATATCAGGGTTTTTATGGGGAATTCTGTTGTTAATTATCTGCATCAGTTAGCGCCAGATGTACCGGCAGAAAAACTTTTAGAATCTGGAAATCTTCAATTTTCCTTTTATGTAGATGGTAAGTTTATTTATAAAGAAAATATTCATTTTGGAGCTAATTTTGGATCTGGAGGAAATAAAAAAACATCTATTACTTTTCGTGTTCCTCTAACTAGTTCAAAAGGAGAGGACTGGTGGGCAATTTATATGTGGGAAAGATTTAAGAATAATGGAGGAGAAAAAGCTTTAATAGAAGGGAAGCATTTACTAAAAATAGAAATCAGACCGTATATAAAATTAAATGATGCAAGTGAGGTTAAAACGGGAAGTTTAATTGCCGAGGGACAGGTAGAATTAATTATAAAAACACCTCAATTAACGGCAAAAGAAATCGAGATTCAGGAAATACAACCCAATAGCGGCTGGGAGGTTTCGACTTTGCCATTTGACAAAAAGAAAATTGAGGAACTTAATACGGCTATTGGTCAATATAATTTAAAAGAAATAACAAGTGTGGTGGTAATTCGAGAAGGTAAATTAATGTTGGAAGAGTATTTTAATGATGCCAATAGAAAAACGTTACATGATACACGTTCTGCAGGAAAATCATTTGCTTCAACATTCATGGGATTAGCGATACAGGATGGTTATATTAAAAATGAAAATGTTACTTTAAGCAAGTTCTATGATTTAAAGCAATTTGATCATTACGACGTTGAAAAAGAGAGGGTAAAAATAAAAGATTTGCTTACAATGAGCTCTGCTATTGACGGATCTGACATAGATGGGCAATCGCCTGGCAACGAAGAAAATATGTATCCAACAGACAACTGGGTTAAATTTACTCTTGATTTACCAATGAATAAAGCTAAAACAAACGGAGGTCAATGGGATTATTTTACAGCAGGAGTTGTAGTATTAGGCGATATTTTGAATAAATCTGTTCCTGGTGGTTTAGAGAAATATGCAGCAGAGAAACTTTTTAAGCCTTTAAATATTACCGAATATCAATGGCAATATACGCCTCAAAAGGTGGTTAATACTGCTGGAAGTTTACAAATGACTTCACTGGAATATGCGAAATATGCTCAATTGTACAAAAACAACGGTATCTGGAACGGAAAACAAATATTAAGTAAAGATTGGATAGATAAAACGTTTACTAAACAAATTCAGATCCCGGAAAGAGATAATCAGTTTTATGGTTATTTGTTTTGGAATAAAACCTTTGCTTTTAAAGGTAAGAATTATGAAACTTTTTATTGTGCAGGAAATGGCGGAAACGAATTTATTGTTTTTAAAGAGCTTCCTCTTGTCATTATTATTACATCAAAAGCGTATAATAAACCTTATGCTCATGCTCAGGCAGATAAGATTGTACAGGAATATATTTTGCCTGCGTTATTGAAATAATACATAGTATTATAAAAAAATCCCTCAGTTCCATTAAAGGTGGAACTGAAGGATAATCAAAAAAAAATCAAACAAATTCTTTTAGAACGAATACCTAAGTCCAAGCTGTCCTTGGAATCTTGAGGCTAATTGATCTACAGTATAAGGTGCTGACGTAGGTTTTTGGAAAGTATAAGTAGGATCGCCAGTAGCAGTTCCGCTAATATTTCCTGATTTTGTTAACCCAAGACTTGCTGTTGAATTATAGGTATTTGGAACAAAATAACTTCTTCCCCAATCTTTGTTGATTAGATTTCCAACGTTTGCCATGCTGAATGAAATTTGGAATGTACCAACTTTATTAACTTTGATTTCGTCCATTAATTTCAAATCAGCTTGAATGTTCCATGGTGTAGTATCGCCATTTCTTTGTGTGAATGTTCCTCTTCTGCTTTTTAAATAATCATGTCCATTAATGAAAGCTTCGTAGTCTGCAACTTGTTGTGCTGCTGTAGCTGAAGGAACTCCTGCTGCATTTACTCCAATATATTTTGCTGCTTCTGCGGCATCTTTAAAAATGTAAGCCAATCCTGCTGCTTGTCCAGTTCCTGCAATTGTTGAGTTTACAAATCCCCAAGAGAACGGATTTCCTGATTGTGCATTAAAATACACATTTGCAGAGAAAGTATTATTATCAGCAAGTTTTACAGCGTATCCAACATTAGAAACAATTCGGTGTTTAATATTGAAATTCGAAGTTGCTAATTGTGGATCATTTGGTGTTAAAGATTGGTTCATTTGGAAGTTACTTTCCATCGAGTTACGAATTCCGTTTGTAACATCTTTAGAATCTCCGTAAGTATAAGCTACCATGAAGTTAAGACCAAAATCATACGTTTTTGTAATCATTTCAGTAATACTGTATCGATATCCTTTGCTTGTATTTGAAAGTAAGTAAGCATTTGAAAATGCAGGATTGATATTTGCCGCGTAAATTGGCATTTGATGATTTGTATCGTATGAGAAGTAATACGGATTATCGGTTTTATTTACTTGTTGAAATTCTAAATCACGAATTACTTTTGTATACATTCCTTCAGTAGTAAATTTATAACCGTCGATAATTTTATCAATTGCAAGTGTATTTCTTAAAACGGCTGGCATTTTAAATTTATTATCAATTAAATCTGCTTGTACTTTTGGTATTGCATCATGATAACCGTTTAAGCCATTAGCTTTTAAAGGATCTCCCGTAGCAGCTACCTGAGCTGGAGTTAAATTATTTTTATCGTAGCTTCCGTAACCTACACCATCATTATAATAAGCATATCCTAACCATGCAAAAGGAACTCTTCCTGTAAATACTCCGGATCCACCTCTTAAAACAAGCGTTTTGTCTTCGTCTACATTATAAGTAAATCCAACTCTTGGTGAAATTAATGCTGTGCTGAAAAAGTTGTTTTTTATTTGGCTTAAAGGCGTGTAAGAATACGTTGTTCCATAGTTTGGATCGGCAGGAGAGTTTTGAACTTGCGGGCTTAAATTTGGCTTAGTCGGCATATCTGTATAATCAACTCTTACTCCAGGAGTAACTTTTAATTTACTGCCAATTCTAATTTCGTCTTGCACATAAACACTGTAAAGGTTTACTTTGAATTTTGCATAAGGATTATTAAAGATCTCATCTCTTGTTGAACCGTCAAACGGATAAGTACCACGAACACGAGTAGGCAGTTTACTGTAGAAATCTGCAAGAGATTTATAGGAAACTCTTCCGTTAAGAGCGTTTACAAAACCGTAGTTAATATCGTAAAATTCGTTGTGTGTACCAAACAATAAAGTATGATTTCCTGTTTTGTACGTTAGGTTGTCAGTGATCTCAGTTGTGTTTTGTTTCATGTTAAAAACAGTCGCTTCACGATCATTTCCTAAGAATATTGTTCCTCCATTATAACCAATTTCTGTTTGGGGAAACATAATATTGCTTGATTTTGGATCACGATAATCTTTAATGGCTGAATAACTTGCAATGAAGGAGTTTGACCACTGGCTGTTGAAATGACTTTTGCATTCTAAAACAGTACTTATTGCTTGATTTTTTTGTGTAAAATCCATACTTGAGAATCTAAAGTTTGCCGCATCACGTTCTAGGTTTGAAGCTTGAGAAACTACTGTATTATTTCGCAACGAAAGAGAATGTTTATTGCTGATTTTCCAGTCTAATTTATTGAAGAATTTTTGACTTTTAGAAAAGTTGTTGTAAGAACCATAAGTTCCTGGATCAAAACCGTAATTGGTTTTTACAAAATTTGATATTTGTTCTGCTGTTGCATTATCGATCAACGAAGTTACTTTTCCGTTTGCATCAGTTTGTCCTGCATTGTAAAATAAAGGGTCAGTTCTTTCAGCATATTCCATATTAGTAAAGAAGAATAATTTGTCTTTTACAATTGGAAGTCCTAATCTAAAACCAACTTGGTAATCCCCAAAAGCATTTGGCATTTTTGAGCCGTCGCCAGCATTATTTGGTCCTGTGATTGCGGCGCTTCTTCCATAACTGTAAATAGATCCGCTTACCGTATTTGTACCGCTGCGTGTAACAGCATTTACACTTCCTCCTAAAAAGTTTCCAAGTTTAATATCATAAGGAGCAATATAAACCTGAATATCTTGTATAGCATCTAAACTTATTGAGTTAGAACGTGTACTGCTTCCCGGCATACCTGAAGTACCAGATTGACCGCCTAAAGATGGACTAAAACCAATTGCATCGTTATTGATAGAACCATCAATAGTTACGTTGTTGTATCTAAAATTGGTTCCTGCAAATGAGTTGTTTGAACTTTGTGGAACTAGTTTTGTAACATCCTGAATTCCTCTGTTGATTAACGGAAGCCCATTTACTTGTTTTTCGTTAATATTGGTTCCGTTATTTTTAGAAGAAGGTTTAGAACTTGTAATAACAACTTCTGCCAATACAGTATTATCTGCTTTATTAACTACAATTGCAGGTAAATCGTTGTCACCAAGAGCTAAATGTATATTTGCATTTGAATAATCTTTAGTGTCTGCACTTTTAATTTCTAATTCATAAGGACCGCCAGCACTTAAATTCTCGAAACTGAATCGGCCTTGTTTGTCTGTTACAGCTTTGTAAACTGAATTTGTAGGTAAATGAGTAAGCGTTACTTCGGCCTCAATTAAAGGACCTGTTCCGTCATTAACTTTTGCAGTTAAAGATGAAGTTGTAATTTGAGCAAAAATGTTTCCTACAGTAAGGAGCATTAAAGCTGAAAAAAAGAGTTTTAGTTTTGTCATTATTTTTAGTTTTTATTTGACAAAGAAACTCAGTTTGTTTCGATCGGATTTAACGTTTTTGTTAACTTAAAATGATAAAACTATTCCGTGTTATCTTAAAATTACTAAGGTGTTATTTTAATGAAAATGATTTAACGCTTTAAAATCAATGCTTTATTTAAATGTGTGAAAATTAATAGATTAGAGTTAGGTTTAAAGTAGATTAGAAAAAGATTAGAGTGTTAATTCAATGTTACGGATTGTAAAAAGGAGTGAAATAATTTAATACAGGTTTCTTGAAAAATGAAGATTTTTTTAAGGAAACAAAAGAGAAAATGAAGTGCCTTTTTTGGGTTGAGAATCCACCGTTATTTTGATATTATGAAGTTTTAATATCTGCATGGTTATAAAAAGGCCTAATCCTTGTCCTTGTATATGACGCGTGTTATCACTTCTAAAAAAGAGATCAAAAATGGCATCTTTATCATGATCTGAAATTCCAGGTCCCTGATCTATAATTTTTATTAGAAGTTTATCATTTTCTGAAAAAGCAAAAACATTCACTTGCGCAGGCGATGAGAATTTAATGGCGTTATCTAAAATATTGTACAAAGCTATAAATACCATGTGTTTATTGACGTAAACAGAAAGCAGATCTTCATGATTTGCGATGGCGTCTAAATTTACCGAAACTTTAGATTCAGGATATTCAATAGCTTTTTTCTCCAGAACATTCCATAGAATTTCATCTATTCTCACCGTTTCCATCTGCTGCGGTTCAGAAAGTTCAAGTCCAGATAATACTAATAAACCTTCTAGAGTAGCTTTTAAGTGTAAAGTGTCATTTCGGAGCGATTTTAATATATCCTGATATTGCTCGTTTGCTCTTGGCTGCTGCAATGAAACATCAATATCTCCAATAATAATCGTAAGGGGGGTTTTTAGTTCGTGAGAAACATTTTTCAGAAAGTTTTTCTGAATCATAATCCCTCTTTCTAATCTTTCTAACAGATAATTGAAAGTGGTTGCCAATTCTTTAATTTCGTCTTTATTGCTGGTTTGCGGAATTTCTAATCTAGAATGAAGATTTTCTGTAGTTATGGTATTTACTTTGGCAATAACTTCTTCAAATGGACGAAATGTTTTTCTTGACAAAAAAGTGCCTAAAAAGTAGTTTAAAGGTATGCCAATTAAATAGAACAGTAAGAACATTAATCCTAATGTTTCAAGCTGTCTATTGCCGGCACGATCAATTCCTGAAACAACAATTATAAAATCTCCTTGATTGTCTTTGTAGAATAATCCAACAAATTGTCTGTCATTAATAGTAAACGACATCATTTTGTTTTTGATTATATGGTCTAAATATTGATCATTTAAATCAATATCAATATTGTCGCGTACATAAAGTTTTTTTGTTTTGGCATCGTAAACCCGAATAGATTCGTTGTCGATTTTATTGTATTGAATTTCAATCTGTCGATAACGCTCGTTGTTGATTTCCTTAATTTCATCTTTTTCAAAGTAAAAAAGGGCAGTAGTCATGGCATGATCTTCCAGTGTATCGATGTACAAATCTTTCATATGACTTCTAAACAAGAAAAAAGCACCTGCCATAAGAAGCCCCATCGTAAAGGCAAAAAGCAGAGTCGAATTTAAAGACAGTTTGTTTTTAAGATTCATGACTCTTTTGTTTGAGCATATATCCTGTTCCTTTAATAGTATGAATTAATGGAACTGCGAAGTTTTTGTCTATTTTATTTCTCAGATAATTAATATAAACGTCCACCGTGTTTGATGTTGAATCAAAATCGATACTCCAAACGGCTTGAGCAATTGCAGTTCGAGATAAAGCCTTTTCCCGATTCTTCATAAAAAAGATTAAGAGTTTTAACTCTCTGGATGAAAGATTTAATTCCTTTCCGTCTCTAGAAGCACTTTGTTCTTTCATATTAATTTCGACTCCGGCATACGATTGAAAATCTAGAATTCCGTTACTAAATTCGGCACGACGAAGCTGAGCGTTTATTCTTGCCAGCAGTTCTTCGAACATAAACGGTTTTGAGAGATAATCATCGGCACCGGCTTGCAATCCTTTTATTTTTTCTTGTGGTGTATCGAGCGCACTTAAAATGAGAATTGGAACTATAATTTTTCTGCTTCTTAAGGCTTCGCAAACTTCAAATCCTGTTATATCAGGAAGCATAATATCTAGAATGATAATATTATATTCATTTTCAGTAACTTCTTTTATGGCTTCAAAACCTTTTGCTATTGTTTTAACTTCATAAAGATGTTCTTCAAGTCCTCTTTTAATAAAGGAAGCAACTCTTGGATCATCTTCAACTAATAATACTTTATTCATAATTAGATATAATTGTAATGCTGACTATTATAAACTAAGAAATACAATAATCATTTGAGTTTTTTATTGGAGTTACTTTTTTATTATTCAATTCTAAAAGTGTGTTTTCTATCATTTGCGACATTGCATCTAGAGCAAGATCGTTGGGCTGAAGTCCAAAAGGATTTTCTAACTCATCAGCAATTGCTTCAAGTGCAACAAAGGTATAGGCAATAAATACAATTATAAAAGGTGTAATCCATCCCATTGTTTCTACAAAGCCAAAAGACAATAAAAAACAATAAATGTAAACGGTTCTGTGTAATAATACACTATAAGTATACGGAATTGGTGTGCTCGCGATTCTTTCGCAGCCGCCAACTATATCGGAGAGTTTGTTTAGGTTTTCTTCAAAAGCTAGTTGGGTAATGCTGTCAATCTTGTCTTCCGATTTGGCATTTTTTACCCAAAGACCTAATTCACGTAAAATGATGATAGGTTTAAACTGAACTTCTTTAAGCTGTTCTGCAAGTTCTTTTGGAAGTAGCCGAGTCATATCATGTGCGGAATCTGTTTCTCTAAGCTGATGTTTTAAGCTGTAAACAAAAGCAATAAGTAAGTTAAGAAAGTTATCACGTTTTGCTTCATAAGTGTTGTCATTAATCAAAGTAATGCTTTGTCTGGCTAGAGATCGAGTGTCGTTAAGCAGTGCGCCCCAAAGTTTTCGACCTTCCCAAAATCTGTCGTAACTTACACTGTTTCTAAATCCGAGGAAAATAGCCAGTGCAATACCAAATAAAGTAAAAATGGCAGGATTTATATGTAAGTTGTATTGAATAAGATAAGGCTTAAAATAAACTACTGCAAAGGAGAATAACAGCAATAATACAAGTCTGGGAAGAAGCTGAGGCAGAACAGAACCTTTCCATTCAAAGAGCATTTTAAACCAAGTATCTTTTTTCTTTATAATCATCTGAAAGCGGAGAAATTATTGACCATAAAAATAGTTAAAAGTACAACCTGTTACAAGAAAAATAATAGAGAATGTAGGATAGTATTATTTATATCACGTGTAAGTAAATGATTTCAGAAAAAGTTTATATTTGGTTCTTAAATTTATCATTCAACAAAACAATCAAAATTTTATTGTTAACTAATTGATCGCAGTTTATGAAGTTTTTTTTAATCAAAACAATGGCATTTTTACTGTTACTAACTTTTTTAGGCTGCGACAGCAAAAAGAAAAAACCAGAACCAAATTCTTATGAGGCTGGCGTAATTTTATCTTTTGATGATGCTTATGTTGATGAATGGTTTGAGGCTGATCAGGCTTTGAAGAAATATGGATGGAAAGCCACTTTTAATGTGTGCAGAATTGATTCTATTGGAGCTCCTCAAATGAAAAAACTGCTGCAGCTTCAAAAAGAAGGACATGAAATTGCAGGCCATGGTTATCATCATTATAATGCAGTAAAGTTTGTGCAGAAAAATGGAATTGATGAATACATGAAGCAGGAAATTGATCCAATGATTGTTTCCATGAAAAAGAAATCTTTTAAGGTGACTTCGTTTGCATATCCTTATGGAGAAAGATCGGATGCTCTTGATAAAGCGCTATCTGCCGATTTTAAAATTATTAGAGGAAGAGCTTTTGGAGGTGAAGTTCCAGAAAAACAGGATAGCTATTTTAATAATAAAAAAATAGTATTTGCTTTTGATATTGATAACAGTCATATTCATTTTAGTATTCCTTATGTTTTAGAATTACTTGATTATGCGAAGAAAAACAATAAAATTTTGCTTTTGTGCGGTCATAAACCAGTGAAAAATGTAACCGAAAATTATCAGGTAAAAATTGAAACTTTGGAGTTTATCTGCAAGTACATGAAACTAAATGATCTTAAGTTTTATAAACTGTCTGATTTAGATGATCTTCTTCCTCAGAAATAAATAATAGTAAGAGATTATCTTTAATAATCTGAAAATCTTTGTTTTTTTGACTTTAAGACTTTTTACTTTCTACTCAGCTTTTAATTACTTTTGCTAGAACCTGCGGAATTTGGAGCAGATCGTAATCATCATTAAAAACAATATATTGATTTTGCCATGATGGCGAGAATTTCTCTTTAAAATCGCGGAGACATTTATAATGCGAAAATGATTTTAGTTTTTCGTAAGCATATTTCATTGATTTTTCTTGAATAGTCTGCGGGTTTTCGATTCCGCTCATTGGCGCAAGACCAAGATCTACAAAGGAAACATTTTGTGATTTTAAATGATTAAAAAGTGCTACCATCATAAAATCGATAATACCATTTGGTGCATCATTTGTTTTTCGGATTAAGTCATAAGTATTTTCGTTTTTTTTATAATCGGGAATGATATTTAAGAACGCAAGAATTTTACCTTCGCTATTTTCTACTGTAATAATGGTTTGTTTTTTGAGTTCTTCCCAAAGAAAAATACCCTGAGAAAAAAGGACTTCTTTTCGTGAAGTTTCCATAAGCCATTGATCGCTTACGGCTTTTATTTGCTGGAGTAAACCATCTTTTATTGGAGGCTCATTAATAACAGCTCGCAAACCTAAATCGGTGATTTTTTTTATAGAATTTCGCAAAGACTTTCTGTTTTGTCCTTCAAGATGAAACTCCTGTAAATCTACAACTGCAGCCTGACCAACAAAAAAGTATTTTTTCCCCATTTGAGTATACATTTTTAAGTTTGCTTCTGGAATACGATAAAACATACTTCTTAATCCATAATCATAACAATATTGGTCAAATTCAAGAATGCAAGAACGGATTTCCTGTTCATCACGTCCAACAGGATTTTCTAGTACAACCGCAAAATTTCCTGATAATCTATAAGAAAGAAACGCATTTTGATTCTTTGAAATAAAAAGCAGTTTATCAAAATAGGTTTTGAAATAATCCAAACTTGATTTACCGTATTGTTCTAGAAGTGCATTGGCAGTTTCTTTTTCTTGTTGAGTGACAGTGTTTTTTAGAATTGAAGGTTTTACCAATGTAAAAATTAAGAAGGCAAAAGAAAGAAAGCCGCTAATTTTGAGTGATAGTAAAAAATGCATCGCAAAAGTTCCTGTTGGATGCAGGTTATCACTGCCAATTAAAAAATAGTTTTGAAGTGTATATCGAATAGATTCCATAAAACTAAAATCAATATCAAAATGTTTTTTGTCGAAGAAATAAAAGCCTAGAACTCCATAAATTAAAACGGCTAATATGCTTAATAATGAAGTTTGTAAACCGATGAGTCCAAGTTTTGGATTGGTTTTTATGTAATATTCTTTTCGTGTTCCAATTAAAACACAAAGTACTAAAAAAGCAATAGTAGATTCTTCAAAATCAATGGCTTTGGTAAGATTCCCAATTAATGAAATTATAGATAATAATACGGCAAACCACCAAGCTACTCGAAGTCCTTTTAGCATAAAAGCTGCCGTTACCAAGAGAAATAAACCTGTTGTGAGCACCAAATAGTTTGAGGTATGTATGGCTTCAATAGGCAGAATATCTTTAAGAGTTAAAAGCCTGCTGTGAATGGCAGGCGTTACAACCGAAATAATATTTATAACACCTAGTACAAACAAAAGTAGTGCAGGAACTATTCGTAAAATTAGTTTTTGGATTCTTGAAGCAAACAAAAATACAGCCGCAAGCAAAGGCAGCCAAAATTCGAAAACACGATAGAATAGTGTTATTGCAACGGCTTCCATATTATTGAATCCATATTTTATTAAAATATAACTCATAGAGACTTCTACGGCGCCAAGACCTCTTAATAAAGGAGAGACGATTAAAAAGATCACGGCAACTACATAAGCAACTGAAGCGGCTATGAAGGAAGCTTCTAGCTGCATTGCTTTCATTCCGATGTAAATATGTATAATTCCAGTAAGATCAATTAATAAAGAACAAAGTACAATTTTAAGAAAGTTTTTTCTATTGATTTTATGCTGCTGCAAATCGCTTAAAAAAGGTTCTGTTTTAGGGAAGCTTTTCAGTAGAAATTTGTAAAAACTTCCTTTTTGAATTATCGAATTGATTAAAACAAAAAGTAATGGCAGAATAAAGATAACAAGTGCTAGAACCAGCCATTCGCTGCAGCCAATACTTCCCTTTAGCAGAGAAAAGAGAAATAGAGGTATTGCAAGAAGTACAACTGATAAAATTCCAACAAATCCGTATAAAGCAGAGGCTAAATGAATTTCAGTTTTAGTTGTTCCTTTTTTTGATAAACGTTCAGTAAAGAACAAAAGTGAAGTGATGCCGCCGGCAGGAAGAAATACACTAATAAAGTTTCTTTTTATAAACAGGGCATTTGCATCTTTCCAGCTGACTATGGCGCCAATAGCCGAAAATGAAACGACATATAATAAACCCTGAAGAAAAATATATAGAATTGTAACAAGTAAGGCAATAAGAATCCATTGAGGCTGCGCTGCGGTTATGCTGTTTTTTATTTGATACAACTCACTTTGTTCTTCTTTTATAAACCAAAAAGCAATTATAAAGAAAACTAAGGTCAAAGTAATTTGACCTAACAATTTTCCGTTTTTTAAGAAAAAAGCAACAATTTGTTTTTGGAGCGAGTGGAAAGCAGTTTTGGTTTTGTTTATCTCTTTCATAAGAAAAGGACTTATTTATTTTAGGATTAAAACAATCTATAAGTTCTGTATTCTATAATTTTTTAACTCTTTTTTTAAAGGAATGATTGCAAATGTTTAAAACTGAATTTTAAAAAGAAAATAACAGTTAAAAATACGCTTATTTTTTGTAAGATAAAAATTTGCGTTTTTTAGAATTGTTATAGCAAATGAAGTAGAAAAGAGTGCTTTTTTTGTACTATTTTCTTTTCAGGTTGGCCATTTTTCAAATTAAATTCCTGTACTTTGCATCTTAAGATTTACTTAAGAAAAGAAGTAAAAAAGTCTAAGCTGTCGTTTTTTAAATGCAATATTATTTAAGACATTGAGTTAAGACTAATTATCGTATTTGCATTATGGACAATAGAAAGTTTATATTAAGTTTAAAAAATGGTAATGAGGAGGCTTTCAAAAAAGCGTATCTAAGTTATTATGATAAGCTTATTAGTATTGCCAAACGATTTGATTTTACAGTTCTTACTCCACAGGATTTTATTCAAGAAACTTTTTTAAGACTTTATAATAAAAGAGAATTACTTAATGAGGATGTTTTGTTTGACAAGCAATTGTTTACGATATGCAAAAACATCATTATAAATCATGTTAATAGAGAAAACAAAGTAATTCAACTTGATTCGTTACGATTTGAGTTTGAAGAGGAAGATACAGATACCACAGTTTTTGAAGAAAGAAAAGAAAAACTGTATAACTTCATAAATCAGCTTCCTGAACAACAGCAAAAAATATTTACACTACATAAACTGGAAAACCTTAGCTATAAGGAGATTGCAGAGCTTACAGATCTTTCTGAAAAGACTATTGCCAATCATATTTATCTTGCCAGTAAATTTATTCGAAAAAAAATAGAAGATCATTAGGAACTTTTCTGTTCTCGTTTGTTATATATAAAAAAGAGAACTTAAAATGCATATTGAATCTTATAAAACAGATGTAAAAAGCAAGGAAGACGCAAGCTTTATGGTTGCGCTTCTGCAGTTTATCATTTCTGATTGTATCATGAATTTTGATTTGGAGGATTCTAATAAAATTCTTCGAATTGAAACCAATAGAGAAATAAAAGAAATGGTTTATGGCGTTTTTAATAAACAGGGATTTCATTGTCAAAAACTTTAGCGCTCAATAGATATGGATGAAAAGAAATTAGAGGAAGAATTGAAAAAAATATGGGACGAAACTCCTGTTGCGCATTCTGATAGTGAAAAAGAAGCTTCTTGGGAAGCCTTTCAGGCAAAAGCATTTCCTGTAAAAGAGAGGAAGTTTAAGCCATGGCGTTATTATGCGGCAGCGGCAGCGGTGCTGGTTTTTATTTTCATTGGTACAGGAATTTACTTTAATAAAGATGTTACGGCCAGCAGTGTAAATCTTGCTGGAATTACAATCGAAAATTCGACTTCAATATTAAAAATTGTGGCATTGCCAGACAGTTCAAGTGTAGAATTGAGCCCAAATTCTAAAATTGTATATGCCAACAATTTTGCTGTTGACAGAAAAGTTGAAGTTACTGGTCGTGCCTATTTTAAAGTTAAGAAAGACAAAAAGCATCCGTTTCAGGTTTTTTGTAATGAAACGACAACGACCGTATTAGGAACTTCTTTTACAGTTGAAGGCTATACTAATAAAAGTGTGACTGTTGAGCTTTTTGAAGGAAGTGTTGAGATGAGTGTGAAAAATCAAGATAAGAAATGGATACTTAAACCAGGTGAAAAATTTACTTACGGAGAAGAAACTGCTTCAGTATCTCACTTTAATAGATTTACAGATTTTGATAACGAAAAACTCAGCGTTGTCTGTACTTACATAGAAACAAATTATGGTTATAAAGTGACTATTCCTGAAGAATATCAAAGCCAGAGAATCACAGTACGAATAAACAAAAAAGAAGATTTAAAAACAATTGTTCAATTAATATCAGAAATGTATAACCTAAACTTTGAAGTAAATGAGAAATTAAAGCAGATTACTTTTCAGTAGAAAAGAAAAGGATGTCCTAGCCGCGAAACTAAACATCCTTCCCATAGTCAAGACAGCACGAAGCTGTCTATTTAATAATATTCAAAAATACAAAATTTCATGAAGTGTATAATTTCAGCATGCTTTTTTTTATTCAGTTGGTGTATGTGTGCCCAAAACATAAGCGTAACTGTAGATCAAACAGTAACATTAAAAGAATTTTTTAAGCAAATTGAAAATCAAACGGATTATAAATTTGCCTTTACGGATCAGATAAATACCAATCAGAAGTATTTTACTCAAAAAGGGGTTTATAACAATGTCGAAATAAAAGAACTTATTAATCAGCTTAATAAAACGGCATTGGTTCAATTTTCGGTTGTAGGTAATAATATTTTCGTAAAGCATAAAGCTGCAAAAACAACTAAAAAAAAAAATAAGCTGACAGGACAAGTTCTCGATGAAGACAAAGAACCTGTTATTGGTGCTAATGTATACATTAAAGAGATTGCTGCAGGGGCTTCGACAGATGCTAACGGAACGTTTTCTATGGATTTAGAGAAAGGCACTTATACGGTTGTAATAAGCTATGTTGGTTTCAAAAATAAAGAAAAGCAAGTTACAGTTTCTGATGATACTAAGGTAAGATTCAATATGGAGCCAGACAGTCACGAACTGGAACAGGTCGTAATTACCGGTAACAAAGCTGTTGATGTTAGAAATACACAAATGAGTGTTAATAAGCTTTCGATGGCAGAAATTAAAAGATTACCAACGGCGATGGGGGAACCAGATCCTTTAAAATCATTATTGACTTTACCGGGTGTTACAAATGCAGGCGAAGCTTCTTCTGGTTTTAATGTGCGTGGAGGTGCCGCTGATCAGAACTTAATTCTTCTGGATGGCGCTCCGGTATATGGTGACTCGCATATGTTTGGTTTCTTTTCTATTTTTAATGCAGATGTCGTTAGCGGATTAGATTTATACAAAGGAGGTATTCCGTCTAAATTTGGAGGTCGTGTTTCGTCAGTTCTTGATGTAAGTCAGCAAACAGGAGATCTTACTGATTATAAAGTAAATGGTGGTATTGGTCTAATTTCAAGCCGACTTTTAGTACAAGGTCCTTTAAAAAAGGATGTTGGTTCGTTTATTATTGCTGGTCGTGCTTCTTATGCTCATTTATTTTTAAAACTTACCGATATTAAAAGTTCTGTCATGTTTTATGACATTAACGCTAAGTTAAATTATCGTTTAGGCGCAAATAACTCGATTGCTTTTTCGGGTTATATGGGAAATGATTTATTTGATATTAATAATTTTTTTGCCAGTACCTACGGTAATACAATGGGAACGTTTAGTTGGAAACATAGGTTTTCAGACAACTTAAATACAAATCTTTCTCTTTTTTACAGTGATTACAAATTTAATCTGCAAATACCCTTTCAAAAACTTGAATGGGATAGCAAGATTACCAACTATGGTTTAAAATACAACTGGAACCACACGATATCAGACAATTTTAAACTTAACTATGGTATAGACGGTTTATATTATGATTTTAATCCGGGAACTGTACAGCCGTATGGTATTGATTCACAGTATAATTATAAACAATTAGATAAAAAATACGCTTTAGAAACTTCTGCATATCTCGATGTTGAGAATCAAATTACAGAAAAATTAAATCTTCGTTACGGACTTCGTTACAGTATGTTTAATCGTTTGGGCGGCGAAAGTATCAATATTTATGAAAATGGAGAAGCAGTAGTTTATAATCCGTTATATCATATTTATGAAGAAGGAACTCCAATTGGAAGTACTTATTACGGAAAAGGAAAAACCATTAGTACTTTTAATAATTTTGAACCAAGATTGGCATTATCATATGCTTTTAATGATGAAACTTCTGTAAAAGCGAGCTACAACAGAATGGCTCAATATATCCACATGTTGTCTAATACCCGTGCTCCTTTGCCTATGACAATCTGGACACCAAGCGGACCTTTTACAAAACCACAATTGCTGGATCAATATGCAGTAGGGTATTTCAAAAATTTTAAGGATCAAGAGTACTCTTTTGAAGGTGAATTATTTTATAAAAAGATTCAAAACCGTATTGATTACATCGATGGAGCAAATTTGTTAGGTAACAATAATATTGAACAAGATATTTTGAATGGAAAAGCCAGATCTTATGGTATGGAGTTATTATTGAGAAAAAACACGGGTCGTTTTACAGGATGGGTTTCTTATACTTTGTCTAAAGCAGAACAAAAAACACCTGGAAGAACACCTGAAGAACCTGGTATTGCCAATGGCGATTGGTATTTGTCTGGTTATGATAAATTGCATAATTTGAATATTACAGCAAATTACGAATTCAATCCTAAATGGTCTTTCAATGCTAATTTCAGCTTACAATCAGGTCAGCCCGTAACATACCCAAATGGTTATTACGAATTTGGCGGAAGAAACATACCTAACTATACGTTGAGAAATTCAAACAGACTTCCAACTTATCATCATTTAGATATTGGCGCAACTTATACTCCTAAACCAGATAAAAAGAAAGGATGGCAAAGCTATTGGGTATTTAGTATTTACAATCTTTATAATAGGCAAAATGCCGCAGCGATCACGTTTGCACAAAATAATGATACAGGAATGAACGAGTCTAGACAATTATCTATTTATGGATTAGTTCCTGGTGTTTCTTATAATTTTAAATTTTAATAGTATGCTTAGATTAAAACAATACAATTTTAAAAGTAAAGCGTTTACGCTATTCAGTCTTCTTTTTGTTTTACTTTTTTCATCTTGTGATAAGGTTGTAGAACTTGATTTAGAAACAGGAGATCCCAAAATAGTAATTGATGCTGAAATCATTTGGGAAAAAGGAACTGACGGTAGTCAACAATCGATAAAAATAACCCGAATGGCTCCTTATTACAGTGCAACTGCGCCAAAGGTTTCGGGAGCACAGGTGAGAGTGGAGAATAGCAATGGAGTTGTTTTTAAATTCAATGAATCTGAGCCGGGTTTATATGTCTGTACTAATTTTGTTCCTGTAATTAATATGGAATATAAATTATTTGTAGACGTTGATGGACAGAGTTTAACAGCGACTGAAAAATTAATTAGTGTACCGCCAATTGACAGAATAGATCAGGAATTTATGGCCGATATTACAGGACCAGACCTTATTGTGGTAACATTTTATTATAAAGACCCTGCCGATCAGGCAAATTATTATCTGACAGATTATAAAACTGATTTTCTGCCTTTTCCGGAATACACATCTACAAGTGATGAATTTATTAATGGAAATGAAATAAATGAAAAATTTACTGATACAGACTTAAAGCCGGGAAAAGTTTTAAATATTACACATCGTGGTATTTCTAAAAACTTCTCTAATTATATGAGTTTAATTCTGGAAGTAACAAATTCGAATCCGTTTGCTGCCGCACCGGGTAATATAAGAGGAAATATTATTAATACCACTGACGCAAACAATTTTGCACTTGGTTATTTCAGGGTTTGCGAAGCAAACCGAATGACCTATACTGTAAAATAAAAAATAGTTTTTAAGATTGATTTGTATGTACATCTGGCATTTTATAATGTCAGGTGTATTTTTTTTGCAATAAATCTTAGTAATCTTTAAGTTTGATTTAGATAAATCTATTGTTTTTTAAAACCGCTGGAGCTGAATTTTCTAGTTTCTACACGTTTCTCCTTAATATTTAAAGTAAATTTTATTTCTTTAATAGCATTAGGTTCAGCACTTACAAGCTGATTATTATCTTCAACCTCAACATATTCTGAAAGACCTGTTTTTTCAAGACTTACAGTGTAAGATCCTTTTGGTACATACAACACAAAGTTTCCGTTTTCGTCCGTTTTGGTTGTAAATGCTTTTCCGTTATCGCCAATTGCAATGAGCGGCAAACCACCTTTTTTCTTTGTTATATCAAAGCTTCTATCAGTTGTAATGTAAGTTATTGATCCTTTAATGGCAGCTGTTTTATTTAAACCAATAGCAATTTTAGTGTCTTCATTTACATTCACTTTTACTTCGTCAGCATACCATTCATTTGTATTAACGGGTTTTACAGAATATGAACCTGCGGGTAATGATCTGTATTTCAGAATTCCATTTGTATCAGTTCTAAAGGCTTTTCCTTCAATAATTACAAGTTGGTTTACAGCGGGTTCGTTTTTGTTTCCCGTTTCATAGTAAACATAAACCTCAAGTTCATTTCTTGATTTATCAATTTTTATAGGATTAAAACGCTTTGTAAGACCAACTTGAATTGTATTTAAAGTGTTTATACTAGTCGAAAAATCGCTGTAATAATTGTAAAGAAAAACTGTAAAATCTTTTGTTACATCATAATCCAAACGTCCAGTAAACTGAAGCGATTCACTGATTATGCTGTTTTTAGAATACACCATTCCAACATTAACATTAAGTTTATCATTAAAAAACTTGTGCTGCAAGTTAGGAGAGACGGTAAGATTGGTGTATATATCGTTGATGCCTAACTGTGAATTGGCAATGATTTCTCCTAAATAAAAATTATTGTATTGATAGAACGCTAGAAGATTAAAGAATTTCCAACTGTAAATAAAGTTTGTTTTAAAATGAAACTCTTTGTTTTCGATTGTATTAGCAGAAAAAAGTCCGCCCTCAAAAGACAGCGATAAATTTTGTTTTGTAGGTGCATTAAAGTATGTTAAACCCAACGTCATTCGAGCAGCTTTCATTGAGTATTCTTCTGGAGTTAGCGTGCTTGTAAGTTGTTCTTTACGACTTTCAGTATAGTAATAAGGAGACAGCGATAGTACTAATGAAGAAAATCGTCGAGATGCTCCAATGTCATAACGTGCTGTCGAGAAATGCGTAGAGGTAAATTGATTTCCAAATGCTTCTGGTTTTGCCGACAAATAATTATAAACTCCCCAAAAGTTAAATTTACCGACAGGCAGATTTATTCGTTCATTTAGGTTTACAACTCCTTTTCTCATTCCTGAAAAATAACCAGAACTAAGGTAATTGGAACTGCTGTAGAACAATTTTTTAAATTTACCATTAAACTGAAGTTCTCCTGCACCGCCGAGTTTGTTTCCAGCTTCCATATTAGAAGTTAGATTACTTACAGCACCGCCAAATCTAAGGTTAAAACTTTCTGATGTATACAATGAAAAACGAGACGATGCCAGATAGTTTTTGGTTCCAGAATAAGTGTCATCATCGTAGATAATTGTATTCTCGTAACCGTTTTTCTGCATCCATCCGTTATTGTGCGTGAAAACAGCCCATGCCGATTTACCAAAAGACAAACTAGGATTGTCGATCAGATTAAATGTTTTATCAATTGCACCGGCTTCAATAGTGCTTTTTTCGTTGGGTTTATAAAAAGCTTCGGCACCTCTTCCAATTAGATTCATGTCAAAAAACTTCGATACATTTCCAATTGTAGCTCCAAAGTTCTTTTGGCTGTATCCAAGCCAAGTATTTCTTAAAAATACTTGATCGGAATTCTCCCACCAGTTCATATCTAAATTTGCCTGTAAAGTGCCTTTGTTTATTTCGGCTTTAGCATTGGCATACAAAAAATAAGCATTTGTATTGTCGCTGTTATGCTGTACACTTGCCGTAACCTGATTGGTTTGGTTAAAGTCATAATTATAATCAGGGTTGTATGGCATAACATATCTTCGGTCCTGCCTAATAGAACTGGCTCTTACTGTACCGTTAGTGATAATATCACCATTATGATATAGAGCCGTAATATTTATGGTAAAATCCTCTTGATTTAATATAGTCTTGTTTACTATTTTTTTTAAAACTACAATAGTATCAGTAAATGGCTGAATATTGATATCCTTGCTTTCTATGGCACTTCGAGTAATAAAATCGGGATAACGGGCTAAAATGGTGACTTTTTGAGCGGTATTACCTTCGTTAGAAATACGAATTGGTATCGCCAGACTATCACCAGTTCTTTCGTAGATTATGTTTGTTTCCAACAGCATAACTTTTACCAGTTTGCGTTCACGAATAAATACCGGTAAAAAAACACTTTTAGTAACTGAAGTTCCAGAGATCGTAAATATGGCCTCAATTGTGCTTTTATTTCCCGCTTTGGCAGTTGCAGAAACTATAGCTTTTACAGGAATAAAAATACTATCGTGAGCGGCTAGTGTTATGTTTTTAGCTTTTCGCTGCGAAAGGTAAATATCTTCGTGACTGCTTTGGGTATCAAAAATTCCTTCAATAGGATCGGAGCTGGTGTTTACAATTTTTAAGTAAGCCTCTATAACTTCTTTGCTATTTGTTTCAATTTTGTTATTTGTAAATTCTATAGTAAAGCGGCTATCTTGTGACCAAGCGCTTAAACTTGATCCCAAAACAGTAAAAAACAATGCTATTTTATAGAATTTACTCAGCATTATAAAAAAGGTTTAATTGGGCATTATTACAAAATATACTCTAGTACTGTATGTTCCAGGATTAACATTTAGTCCCGGACTATTAGCTGGAATGAAAAATTTCACATTGTATGTGATATCCTGAGGCGTACTGCTGGATCTAATCGATACAGGCTGTGTTGTGGTCGATAATGTTACTGGAGAAATTATTTGTAATCCTTTATAAGTTTGATTCGTGCTTAATTGTAATTTTAAGTTAGAAAGCGGCAGTGTCTGCGATGATGTTGACGATATAAAATCGCCAGAAGCTTCTACAGCCAGCTGCGAATTATAAGTGTTAACTCGAAGCGCATTTGGAATTGTAACTGATTTTTCTACCGTATAATCAGATGGCGTATTGTAGTTTAAGTTAAACTGTTGTGCACCATTTTGTAATATAACACTTTGACTTCCAAAATTTCCTCCAAAAGACAACTGAAACCTTGCATCACCAATAGGTGATGTGTAGATGCCAATTAATTGTTCTGTCCCATTGCTTATTTTATAAAGCTTAAATTCATAGGATGTATTATACATTCCGTTTGGACTTACCAATAAATGATTTCCTCCTTGAATGGTTAAGTTATATCTAAAAAGGCGGTTTACGGCACCATTTAAGTTTACATTGCTGTGAATAAGTGTAATTTCATTGTATTTACTCAGCTGAAATACTTGGTTTGGAACATTGATAAATATTCCATTTGCTGATCCGCTGTTTTCTTGACTGTTAAATTTTAAATAAGCATATTGCGCACCTACCGTATAAGCACTATTTACTTCACTCGTAAAATCCTGCGTAAGTCTTGCAGTAAGTTTCCATTCGTTTACATCCATATTAGCACCGTAATACTGTATTGGAATAGAAATTTGATTGTTTAATGTTTTTCCTGAAACCATTTCTGCATAAGTAGAAAATACAGGCTGACCATTATTATAAGCTCCCAGCATATACTGTGCAACAGCATTATATTGCATGCATAAGAAAAAAACGATAAAGATTATTATTTGTTTCATAGACTAAATTCTAACTCAGCAATTTTTATAAGGTCGTTTTCGCCATAAGTTAAAATGGCCGAAACGGTATAGTTGCCTTTAGCAAGATCTGCTGGTAATTGTTGTTTTAGGATTCTAATGTCCTTTGGAAGTGTGTAAAATTCAGACTCTTTTAAAGTGCTTTTTTTACCGGTACTATTATTAAATAATTCCCATTTTACCTTTCCATCAGTCCATAAATCGCCCTGATTTTCGATTTTTAGTTCAATGATTTTGTTTTTATTATCATCAGCGTAACTTGTAAAATCAACAAAATCTACAAGAACTTTATTTTCTTTAATAAAACTATGATACACTTTTACACCCATTCTTACGGTTACTTGTATAGCAGCACCGTTTTGATCGGTTGCCGTTCCGGGATTAAGCTGTGTAAAGAAAATCATGCCCGTATGAACAGGCACAGAGGAATTGGCAGCTGCAGGAACTTTAAAAAGCACCTCAACTTGTTTAGTTTCACCCGGTTTTACAACAAAATAAGACGACGGTAATATTTGTATCCAATCTGTACATGAAGTAGGAAGCGTATTTGCCGGCACAATTTTATTGTTACCCGATGGTTCATATTCCCAGTCACTAAAAGAAACACCTACTTCAAGCTCTTTATCCGTAGGATTTGTTAAAGATACATATTGAGAACCTGATGCCCCAGAGTTTAATTTATAATATAAACGTCCTGGCGATACAGATATTCCTGCCTGAGCTTGAATCTGATTTGCCATGAATAACCCAACTAAAACCAATATAAAATTCTTCATATTTTTATTGTTTGTTACTAGTAAATATACCAATTATTGCGGAATTAGGGTGTACATAATTGTAGTACTATAGGTGCCTGATTCGCGATTAAGATAACTTGGTGATTTTGTTTCAGGTATTGCGTAGTTCACATGAAATCCGCGTCCCCATTCTCCTGCGGGAGATTTTATAATAGTTGCAGGCAGCGCCGAAAGCATAATTTGAGGCACTACTTGAAGTCCAGCAGGCGGCTGAGCATTAGAATTTGTAAGGCTGCCGGTTACTGTTTTTACAGCAATTGTATTTACAGGTAATGAAGTGCTATTTCCATTATGAGAAAAATATTCCGTGCTTGCTTTTACAGTTACTTCATAAGCAGTACTCGAACTCACTTTTATATGATTCGTTTGCTGTCCAGAATCATTTCCCAAAAGAAAATGAGAAGGCTTAGCCATACTTATGTTAACAGTTGGCTGAGAAATTTGTATGCTTTGTACCTGCGCAATAGTCACATTTACCTGTGTTTGCGCAGAGCCTATATTTTGTGCCATTGCGACTATAGGACAAAGCAGTAAAAATAAATCTTGTATGTTTTTAAGAGTTTTCAAGCCTAATTATATTCCTAAAATGGTTAAACAATACCCCTCAGAAAACAACTAATTCTGAAAATAATAGAGATAAAAACGGCACTAACCGCATAAAGCAGATTAGTGCCATTTTAGTAAAAGTTTTTATTATTAGTTTGCTACTATCGTGTAAGTAAGCAAAGTACTGTAAACAGCTTCAGGTTTGTTCAAGTATACAGGAGCACTTACCGGAGGAATAGTGTACTGTACATTAAATCCGCGAATATCGCCTGTAGTTGATGAGATAAGTTCAACTGGAGCAGTTACACTAAGTGCCGGCGCATTTGCAGGAAAAGCTGCGTTTGATCCTGCATCAATACTGCCTGGAGCACCAGAAAAAGTTCCCGGTGTAGTTTTAACAACAACAGTCGATACTGGAATAACATCATTACCAGGTGATGTCAAGTCTGTAGCAGCCTGAATAGTTACTTTGTAACCATTAGTTGCACTTACTTTAACATGATTTGGTAAAGAACCTGTAGTGTTACCTTCTGTAAAATTAGCTGCAGTATTCATTGCGATAGTAACTGTTGGATTAGTCACTTCGATAGAATAAACGTTTGCAAGATTTACGTTTAAATTAGTTGTTTGAGCAAAAATAGAATTTGCGGACAACGCAATAATTGCAAATGATGCAGCCATTAAAAAATTTTTCATTTTATACATTTTTTTTAGTTTAAGCCCTTTTTGGTTGAGGCTTATTATATTTGGTGCAAAATTACTTTCGTGCAGAACGAAAGTCAAAGTCAAAAAGGGTGTATTTGGTGTCATTTTGCGGCAAACACTATTTTTAACTTTTGTTTAAGATGCATTATAACAATAAGTTAAAATAAAGGCACACGAAAGCGGCAGCAAAAAAATCCTTAAAAGGACTGCTGTAGAAAAAAGAGGAATTTTTAGGTTAAGATTTGGGGCTTACAGCCAGAGTTTTAGCAACAATTTAAACTAGTTTACTTTTGGGGATGTAAACTCTTTTTTCTTCAAATTGTGTTCTGTAATTTTTGGGAGATATTCCAGCGGCATTGGTAAAAAAACGAATGAAATTGCTTGGGTCCAAAAAGTGGAGTTGAAAAGCTATTTCTTTGACACTCATATTAGTGTATCGAAGTAAACGTTTGCTTTCGATTACAATTTCTTCCGTAATTACCTTCTTTGGTGACATACCATAAATCGCATTGCATATTTCGTTCAACGACTTTACGGGTATATTAAGCAAATCAGCATAATCTTTAACAAGTTTAAGCTGTTTCAGATTGTCTTTTACCAATTTTCTAAATTGATTGGCGATATTGACATCTCCTTTCTTAAAGGTTTCGATTGGACTGTAAGCTCTGTCTAATAATTCTTTCTGAGAGAACAGCAACAAACGCTCCACAGTATTATGAGCAAAATGATACATTAAGTCATCAAACGGCTTTCTGCATAAATGCGACAGCGATTGATAGTATTGCTCAATGATCTTTCTTAAAGAGTTGTGCAGTTTATATTTTAAAGCATGTTCTGAATTAAAAAAAACGCAAGAGGTCAAAAACTGTCTGTCAAGATCTGTTCGACAGTAAAAGTCTTCATCAAAACAAACAAGAAGCACTTCAAAACTAGTTTTGGTATCAATACTGAATACTTGATTTATACCTACAAAACCACATTCAAATTTGTTTATATCGATTAGATTATTATCGATATTTAAAGTTAACTCTCCAGATTTTAACCAGAACATTTGATAGAATGAACTTCTAAGGGAGGTATTCAGGAGTGGACTCTCTTGAGATTTAATTAAATGTACGCTGTATCCGCTAGGGAAGTGTTTTTTGTCAAGGGTAAGAATTTCAATCATGTTATTTTTGTAAAGTCAATATAACTCCTAAAGATAGCAAAATTGGTGCAAATTGATAGGTGTAGATTGAAAAGAAATGTGCAGAAATATTACTTAAATAAAGCAATTAAATAGAAGTTGTTAAGTGCTAGTTTTTTAGTGTTTTATTATATAGATTTATTGCAAACTGCAAAAGAATGGAATTAAAAAAAAAGAATTTAATCGGACCAATCAATTATAGAAATTAATCATAGGAATTAGAGTTTGTTGTTTTTGATAAAGAAAAACTCATAAAGTTTGATTTTTACAAATAAAATGAGAATTAACATTGTATAAAGCCTGATTAAATTATAAATTATATAAATTAGCAATTCCTCATATAATTTGATAAAAAATGATTTTTAGATTACCCTTCATTAGCTTATTAAGCCTGTTTTTTCTACTCCTAAGTACAATTGTAAATGCCCAGACACAAAACACTTTTACAGGGTGGGGTGCTTTATTTTCGAGTTATAAACTAAATGATAAATTCAGCATTCATTTTGACGGACAAGCAAGATCTACAGATGAACTAAAAGATCTGCAGTCTTATATTATTCGTCCAGGATTAAATTACCATGTAAAGGATAATATGATTGCAACAGTAGGTTACGCTTATATAGGAAATTATAGAAGTGTTATGGATGTTGACGGCTGGATACCTGAACACAGAATATGGGAGCAGTTTATTTACAATCAGAAATTTACCTTGTCTAATCGTCCAGTTACTTTGCAGCACCGTTTTAGATTAGAGCAGCGCTTTATGGGACAGCCGGTGATTGATCAAAACGAACTTGTGACTGATAATTTTGAGTTTGCACAGCGATTACGCTATTTCGCTCGTTCCATTTTTCCGTTATCCCAGACAACCAGTTTTACCAACGGAGCATTTTTAGCATTACAGAATGAAGTTTTTGTAAATGTTCAAAACGCTCCAAACGATAGTTTTTTTGATCAAAACAGAGCTTATTTAGCGTTAGGATGGCGATTAAGCCCTAAGTTTGATATTGAAGCAGGATATATGAATCAGTACATTCTTGGTAAAAATGTTAATACCGTAAATAATATAGTCCAAGTAGCAGCTTATGTAAGGCTTTAAACGCATTTAATACTTATAAATTTTAAAAACATCCCAAGAGGAATTTTTCTTTTTGGGATGTTTTTTTTACCGAATTATTTTTATCACGTATAGCAAGTAAATTTCTATAAATCGAAACTTGGTTATACTAATTTATATATTCTTAAATATTTGTAAAATAAAAAATTAGATATAATCACTTGTACTTTTATTTTAAGTAAATTCTATTTTGGTTTTTTGATTTTTTTTCTTTCAAAAAAAGAGGTATCTTGCACAAAGTTAAAAGCACTTGTAATAATGACTATTTCAAATTTTTATTTAAAAAATAACAGCTTGATGCGCCTAATGGGCACGTTATTATATTTGCATGACGATACTTTCTTAAAAAGTTCGAAAGAGTTTATTAATTAAGCCCTGTCAAAACTCTAGACAGGGATTCTTTCATTCAGACGGCTCATTTATTTAATCTTCAATTTTTATTTAGGATTAGGATATCATTGAATTTACACGCTTAAGAGCCATAAAAACGTTCAATGATGAGTTATATATCATACCTAGGAAAAATGGAGCAAACAGAAAGTTATGTCACAATTACAAAATATCATTTTAACAACGGGAATATACGATTTAATTAAAGATCACGTAAGAAGAAAAAAGGTAACCATACAAGAAGAAAAATTACTTCTAGATGAACTTAAAAAAGCAACACAAGTACTGAGAAGAGATTTACCAGAAGATATTGTTTCTGTAAACCGAAGAGTAACTTATAAAGATCATGCAACAAATGAAGAGAAAACGGTTGTGTTTGTAGGTCCTGAGAAAACAAAAGTTAGTAAAAATAAAATTTCAATTCTTTCCGATGAAGGTATTGCAATGGTAGGATACAAAGTTGGAAATCTAGTAGAGTGGCCGGCTAAAAAAGGCGATTTGAAATTCGAAATCCTAAAAGTAGAAGAAGTAGCTTAAAACTTCTTTTTTAATCAAAAAATATCCCATAAGGAGTCTTTCTTTATGGGATATTTTGATTAATATCTAATATTAGCAAAGCAGTTTTAAATAATCTCTTCGAGAGATTGGCTTAAAATGGCAACAGCATTTTCCATTTCTGTTTTCTCTAAATGCCCGAAACCTAAACGAGTAGCGGTTAAATCTTTCGTTTGATACAAAATTGTTTTTGGCAGGAATAATCCATTTGCAATACATTGCTTTTGCAGCTTTATTAAATTAAAGCGGTCAAGCCATTCTACCCAAATCGCTAAACCTCGAACAGGAATCTGAAACTTGATTTTTCCGTCTAATTTTTCCTTTAACAATAAAACAAAATAATCTCGGCGTTCTTTATAGATTTTTTTATTCTTTTTTGAAAGACGATGAACTTCACCTTCCGTAATCCACTCTGTTAAAACTTGCTCTTTGATAACATCAATGTCGGGTTCCAGAATATTTTGATGTTTCTCCAGTTCTTGAATAAATTGCGAAGGGGCAGCTATAAAACCGTAACCAAAACCTGTTGGTAAAGACCTTCCAAATGATCCAATATAAACGACTCTTTCATTGGAACCTAAAGCCGCCAAAGGTAATACAGGGTTATTATCATAGTGAAAATCGAAATCGTAATCATCCTCAACAATAACAAATCCGTATGTATTAGCTAGTTCAAGAACTTCCATTCTTCTTTTAGCACTAAGAGAAGTCGTCGTTGGATAATGATAATTAGATGTAAGATACAATAATCTGATTTCTTGAGTTTCGCAAATTTGCCTTAAGTGTTCTGTATCGATTCCGTCCTTGTCAACAGGTATTGAGATTATTTGTGCTCCGCTGTCAGACAATGTCATATTAGACATATAGTACCCCGGAGAAGCAACAACAACTTTGTCATTGGGAGAAATAAGTAATTTTGTAACCAGATACAAACTGATTTCATGACTTGATGTTGTGAGTAAATTTGACGTAGAAATGCGTATGCCTCGTGTTAAATTTAAAAAATTAGAAAACTGTGTTTTAAAATTTAAATGAGATAACGTCTGAATTTGTTCCCAAGTTTCTATATGTTTTTTTCTTTTTAATTTAGAAACATAAAGCCTTGCCAGAACATCAGTTTGAACAAGTCGCAAATCAGGCAAACCGTCGTTAAATTGATAAGGTAAGGTACTCGTTTCTTTAGGATTTTCAAGAATTGTAGAACGTTTAAAAGTAAAAGGCTGACTTTTTTTTAAAACATTTTGAATATCACTTGGAGTAAAATCAGCTTTGTTTTTTTGTTTTTTCTCTGACAATATAAACGTCCCTTTATTTGGCAAAATTTCTATCCAGCCTTGCAGTTCTAAATCCTGAAAAGCTTTGATAAGTGTATTTCTATTAACTTCTAATAATGTGCATAATATGCGTGTTCCTGGAAGTTTTGTGCCTTCGGGAAGCAAACCTGTTTGTATGGCTTTTATAAACTCAAAAACGATCTGTAAATATATAGCTGTTGATTCTTCAGGCTTAAGCTGAATGAAACTTTTGAAAGGAATTTGAACCGGACTATCCATTTTTATAAAACTGGTACACATTAGTAGTACGGCAAGATACTACTTTTGCAAAAAAATAAAAAAAATGACTAAGATTTATTTTGCTTTATTTGCCTTTATGAGCATTGGCGGATATGCTCAGGTGCAAAAAGACACTATTAAAATTGACGAAGTAATAATTAACGAAAACAGATTTAGCACGCCTATTTCTAAAAAAAATAGAAATGTATATGTAATTGATAAAGCGGCGATTGAAAAATTGCCAGGGAAAACCATTCAAGAAGTTCTGCAATATGCTAATGGTGTCGATTTAAGACAGAGAGGCCCGTTTGGAAGTCAGGCGGATGTGAGTATTGATGGCGGAAGTTTTGAACAGACTGTTGTGCTTATAAACGGAACTAAAATTATCGATTCTCAAACGGCGCACAATATGCTTAATTTACCGATTCCGGTTGAAGTGATCGAAAGAATTGAAATAATTCGAGGACCAGCGGCGCTTACTTATGGAATAAATAGTTTAACGGGAGCGATAAATATTATAACCAAAAAGCCTACACAATCTGGATTTTTAGTAAATACTTATGCAGGTTCTAATTTTGAAAAAGATACGCAAGATACAGGTGATACATTTTATGGTACGGGAATTCAGGTTGGAGGAGTTTTAAGTAAAGAGAAACAACAACATTCGCTTTTTGCTTCTCACGATAAAAGCAACGGATATCGATACAATACGGCTTTCGAGAATAATAAAATATTTTATCAGGGAAATTTTCAGATTAACGACAACAATGAAATTTTAAGCTCATTTGGTTATATCAATAACGGATTTGGTGCAAACGGATTTTATGCTGCTCCGGGTGATAGAAATTCGAGTGAGGTTGTACAAACCACATTTGCATCTGTACAATCAAAACATCAATTGTCAAACAAATGGGCACTTATGCCTCGAGTGAGCTATAGATATAATTATGATGATTATCGTTATTTTGGAATTTCTAATCTAAAAGCGGGCAGAAGCCAGCATTATACCAACTCATTAGCTGCCGAAGTTAATACAACTTATAAGATGGAAAAGGGAGAATTGGGTTTTGGTGCCGAAGTGCGCTCAGAAGACATTAGTTCCTCTAACATTGGTGACCATGACAGAGAAAATTTTGGAGTTTATCTGCAATACAGAACTACTTTTATTGAGAAGTTAGATGTGAATTTAGGCACTTATCTTAATTATAATTCAGATTACAAATGGCAGGTTTATCCGGGACTTGATGCAAGTTATGCGGTTACAAATGCTTTTAAAATTGTTGGAAATATTGGAACAAGTCAGCGTATACCATCATTTACAGATTTGTATTTAAATCAGCGTCCTGGGAACATTGGTAACCCAAATTTGGTAACTGAAAATGCATTTCAGAGCGAGATTGGATTCAAATATACCAAACAGAATTTCAGTTTTAATGCTAACTATTTTTACCGAAAGATCAGCAATTTTATAGATTGGACAAGAGATGTTACTACTCAGCCATGGCAAAGTAACAACTACGGAAATCTGAATACAAATGGTTTTAATTTGCGTACCAACTATAGAGTTAATTTTTCTAGTGATTCTAGGTTAAACATTAATTTGGCATACTCATATTTAGATTTTAAATTTCAAGATGTTATCGATGATCTTTATGCTAAATATTTGGTTTCGTCTCTGGAACATCAAATAACAAATACAATCGATTTTCAGCATAAAAAGTTTACTGCTTTATTTGCTACTCGTTTTAATAAAAGAATAACTGGTCCATCATACTGGATTAATGATTTTAGATTAAGTCAAGCCATAAACAAACTAACAATTTATGTTGATGCACAGAATATCTTCAATGCTAAATATTATGAAGTTGGAGCAATTCCGCTTCCTTCTAGATGGTTTAGCTTGGGCGTAAAATTTGTGACTTTTTAAATATTATAGATTACGTTTTTTAAACCGCAGAGAGCACAAGGGATTACGCAAATAACAAAAGTTTAGTGTAATCCCTTGTGCTTTCTGCGGTTAATTATTTACTTACAGATTAAAAACTTTGCGATCTTAGCGTAATCCCTTGCGTTCTTTGCGGTTGAACTTTTTTTACTCACAGACTATAAAACTTTAGCGCCTTTTGCGGTTAAATTTTCACAATAAACTCTTAAGTTATATAATCGGTCACTTTTTGGGCTGGATATTCAAACAGTTGGTATTTGTAGAATGATTAATTGAATTTTAGTGGTAGATTTGTTATTATTATAAATTTAATAAAATCCTGATCTTATAAGGCTATGAGTACATTATTCGTAAAAAACATGGTTTGTAATCGCTGTATAATGGTAGTTCAAAATGAACTCGAAAAACTCGATTTAGACTTTACAAATATTAAACTTGGAGAAGTAAGCCTGACAAAAGAACTTAGTTCAGACCAAAGAAATTTGCTTGAAGAAGCTTTAGTTTCTTTAGGTTTTGAGGTAATTGATGATAAAAAAAGCAGGATAATCGAAAAGATAAAAAATATCATCATCGATTTAGTACATCATCAGGATAATGACACAAAGAATAATTTATCAGATATATTAAGCGAAAAAATCAATCATGATTACAATTATCTTTCAAATTTGTTTTCTGAAGTTGAAGGGACTACGATAGAAAAATATTTTATTGCGCAAAAAGTCGAAAAAATAAAAGAGCTTTTGGTTTATGATGAGTTATCGCTGAGCGAAATAGCTTTGCGCTTAAACTATTCAAGTGTTGCGTACTTAAGTAATCAATTTAAGAAAGTAACGGGATTAACGCCAAGTCATTTTAAGCAGATTCGATCAGAAAAAAGAAAGCCGCTGGATAAGGTTTAAGTAAATGTTACAAATCAAATCCATAATTACGCAATAAAACTTACTGCTATTGTTGCCAACTTTGCATAATAAATTACAACGAGTGAATTATGGCAACAAATAATAATACTAAGGAAACAATTTTCATTCCGCTGGAAAACGTCGAGAGTGAGCACTGTGCTTTAATCGTAGATAAAGGATTAGCAGAGGTAAAAGGTGTTGAAACTCATAAAGTAGAAGTAAACAATCGCAGAGCTGTTATTACCGTAAAAGGAAATGAAACTGTTGGTAATGCTGTAAAGGCTATCAAAGACTTAGGATATGGTGTCCCAACCGTAAAAAAAACTTTTCCTGTTCTAGGCATGACGTGTGCATCTTGTGCAGGCAGCGCAGAAAGTATTGTATCGTATGAATTAGGAGTAGTTGATGCATCGGTAAATTTTGCAACTGGAAATTTAACGGTGGAATATCTTCCGAATTTAACAGATGCAAATAAACTTCAAAAAGCGGTACAAGCTGTTGGTTACGATTTACTTATTGAAGACGAAGCTAAGCAGCAAGAATCTTTAGAAGCTATTCATGCCGAGAATTTCAAAAAATTGAAAAATAAAACCATTTGGGCAGTTCTATTATCACTGCCTGTGGTAACTATTGGTATGTTTTTTATGGATATGCCTTATGGTAATGAAATTATGTGGCTTTTTTCTACACCGGTAATTCTGTGGTTAGGGAAAGACTTCTTTATAAATGCATGGAAGCAAACCAAACATGGTTCTGCCAATATGGATACGCTGGTGGCTTTAAGTACAGGAATTGCGTATTTGTTTAGTGTATTCAACATGTTATTCATGGATTTTTGGCATCAACGAGGATTACATGCTCACGTATATTTTGAAGCAGCAGCAGTAGTTATTGCATTTATTCTTTTAGGTAAATTATTAGAAGAAAAAGCCAAAGGAAATACTTCATCAGCAATAAAAAAACTTATGGGTTTACAGCCCAAAACCGTGATGGTTATTCAGCCTGATGGCACTGAAAAACAAACAGCTATTGAGGATGTAAATGCTGGAGCAATTATCTTGGTAAAACCAGGTGAAAAAATTGCTGTAGACGGAATGGTGATTTCGGGAAATTCGTACGTTGATGAAAGTATGTTGAGCGGTGAACCAGTTCCTGTGTTGAAAAAAGAGAATGAAAAGGTTTTTGCTGGGACAATAAATCAAAAAGGAAGTTTTCAGTTTGAAGCTGTTAAAGTTGGTAGAGAAACCATGCTTGCGCAAATCATTAGAATGGTGCAAGATGCTCAAGGAAGCAAAGCTCCTGTGCAAAAATTAGTAGATAAAATTGCAGGTATTTTTGTTCCTATAGTTATTGGTATAGCAATATTGACTTTTATTGCTTGGATAGTTTTAGGAGGTGATAATGCTGTGGCGCAAGCTTTATTGGCTGCTGTTACGGTATTAGTAATTGCTTGTCCTTGTGCTTTAGGTCTTGCAACACCTACGGCTATTATGGTAGGAGTTGGTAAAGGTGCCGAAAATGGTATACTAATTAAAGATGCCGAAAGTTTAGAATTAGCCAGAAAAGTTACTGCTATTGTTTTGGATAAGACTGGAACTATTACCGAAGGAAAACCACAAGTAACAGGTGTTAAATGGTTAGATAATAATGACGTAACAAAAGATATACTGCTTAGTATCGAAAAGCAATCTGAACATCCTTTGGCAGAAGCCGTAGTGAAAAATTTAGATGGTGTGCAAAGTGTGTCTTTATCAGATTTTGACAGTATTACTGGTAAGGGAGCGAAAGCAGTTTATAATAACCAAACCTATTTTGTAGGTAACAAAAAATTATTGGCTGAAAATAATATTACGATTGCTGATTCATTAGTAGAGCAAGCCGATGCTTGGGGTAAAGAGTCTAAAACTGTAATTTGGTTTGCCAGTAGTAAAGAAGCGCTTTCAGTTATTGCAATTTCCGATAAAATAAAAGAAACATCTGTAGAAGCGATTAAACAAATGCAAGATATGGGTATAGAACTCTATATGCTTACAGGTGATAATGAAGCTACTGCAAAGGCTATCGCTGATCAAACAGGAATAAAACATTATAAAGCAGAGGTAATGCCTCAGTATAAAGCTGATTTTGTAAAAGAATTACAGCAGCAAGGTAAAGTGGTAGCAATGGTTGGTGATGGTATAAACGACAGTACGGCATTAGCAACTGCTGATGTAAGTATTGCAATGGGCAAGGGAAGTGACATTGCAATGGATGTAGCAAAAATGACTATTATTTCATCAGATCTTAATAAAATACCTCAAGCTATTCGTTTGTCTAAACAAACAGTAGCAACCATAAAGCAAAACTTATTCTGGGCATTTATTTATAATCTAATTGGTATTCCTCTTGCTGCGGGAGTATTGTATCCAATAAACGGATTCTTGCTAAATCCAATGATTGCTGGAGCTGCAATGGCCTTGAGCAGTGTAAGTGTAGTAAGCAACAGCTTGCGTTTAAAATGGAAAAAGTAAACCTTGATGCGTTTGCAAAAACGGCGGTTTCCTAATTTATATGCCGCCGTTTTAAATTAATTTTTAGTTTAATTGATTTATTTATTGACCTCGTTTTTCCTCTTCATTGCGATTTTTGAAGCAGGTTAAATGAGGTCTTTTTTTTTTTTTGAAATAAAATTCTATAATAACAAAGTATGTAAAAAACCTTCGAACCTTTGTTTCTCAGAACCTCAGTATCTCAGTATCTCAGAACCTCAGTATCTCAGAACCTCAGTATCTCAGAACCTCAGAACCTCAGAACCTTTTTGCAAAACAATCAGTAAATATCACAAATCAAATACGGAATATTATAAGCAGATTGAGGCAAAAATGGCGGAAATTTGCTGTATCAAATAATTATAAAACATCATACAAAATGGAAAATAAAAATCTTCAATTCAAAACAACCCTTAATTGCGGCGGATGTGTAGCAAAAGTAAAATCTGATTTAGACAATGCTAAAGGCATTACTCAATGGAATGTAGATACTGATAATGCTGATAAAATACTTACTGTTCAATCAGAAGGAGCAACAGAGGACGAAATAGTTGCTATTATTAAAAGTAAAGGTTTTAAAGCAGAGCCTATTTAAGCTTAGGCTTTTTCTTGTCTTTTTAAAATACAATTTCGTTATTGTTTAAATGCAAAAAGCGTCAATTTTCAATTGAAAACTGACGCTTTTTTTATTCATATAGAATTTTAATTTTCGCAGAAAGAACCTATTTGCTTTAAATGTCTCTCTGTTTGATATTTATTAAAGTTATCCCACTTAGGAGGAAAGTTTGTTTTTTGTCCGTACATAGCGTCCAAACAAATATTATTTTCTTTGTATTTATGATGCAAAACTTCTAGAATTTTAAAGAAGAATTCATCTAGCATTACAATGGCTTCAAATTCAGTTTTTAATGTATTATAGTTTTCATCTGAAGAATTTAAAAGCTGTAGTAAATTTAAAACTTCATTCTTCTCTTCTTCATTGATTTCAGTTGAATAACCCATTTTTAAAGTTTTAAAAACGAGATTATTCCACGCTTTGCTGTCATGCGCCCATTGTACATTAGGTAAGTTCAATGAATGTTCACAAATTAAAATAATCGAGAAAAGAACATCATTTAAGTATTGTGTCGGAAACTCATCAAAACTTCTGAATTCAAAACCGCTTTGGTACATTTTTTCCTGATTAAAATCAAGACCAATTTCCGAGAGCATCTCGTATTCCATTTCGGCTTCAACTTGATCACGCCACCAAATGTTTTCTTCTTTTTTAAACTTCAGTAATTTTCTAAAATCATCAACTTTATAAGTTAGGATTTTTCCTTTTGGCATTGCTTTGTTGTAAGTGCCTACGCCTATGTAGCGAGACATTGCGTTGCGCATAGAACCCAAAGTAAATTTTTTGTCCATGCTGTAAGTGTCACTTATTACTCCCATAATATCGGGGCTTCCAAGAGTAGCTATGAAAAATGGCTCAAACCATTGCAATAGATAAATAGCGTTTGAATGTGTTTTTTCAAAATCATTATAATCTACAATTCTGCTGTCTTCAGTTAATGATGGTAAAGTAATATGAAAATGATACGTTCCATTATTAAACAAAACCAGATTTTCCTGATTTGTCATAAACATATTAAGGCCATTGTTGTAATCTGGAAAATCTAATTTTCCGTTCAATATGCGTGATTCGTTTATTTTATCAATAAAAAGCTTTTTGGTTGCTTTTAGTTCTCTGCACGAATCAACTACCGTTCTGTTTTCAAAATATTTAGTTACAAATTCGATAGAATCACCATCAAAATGAACAGATCCCATCGTTTTGTTTCTTTGAGTAATCATACTCTGAATATTATAAGGCTGATCTTCTAAGAAAAGTTCCATAATAGATTTTCCAAGATAATCAGGATTCTCACGCGGCTGTGTATTTACCTCGCCATTTTCTGTATTGCTTAATGACTTTAGCGGCGATAATGTTTTATGCTGATAATTTATATCGAGTTTTTCCAAAGAATGACTATTCATCATTCTGCTAACTGTATAGCTTTCATTCAAATTAAAAGCTTTTTTTAAAACAGGAGCAAGGCTTTCTGGTTTGTAACATTTTCTATAATCAATACTGTATTTCTCAAAACCAATTTTTTCTTGTATAAATTCACCAGAGACTATCAAGGGATCTGCAAATTGCAAATAGGTTTCATTCTCTAATCCAATTCCCCAATAATACTTTTTTGTCTGATTGTCTTTCATTTATACTTTTTTCTTTTTTATGGTTGATAAAACTTTTTTAGATTGATACTTTTTATTCGTAAACGCGAGCCTAATTCTGTTAAAATTAGGGACAAGAAACCTTGTAACGGATTAAGCATTATTGTTGCCTCCATTATAAAAGTTTTTCGTTTACTTTTAAAAATATAGGAAATTATCGTTTAGAAATTGTGCATTTATATCGACTGAAAGAGGAATAAAAAAATAAAATTTTACAATTGGGTTATAAAATAGTTATCGTTATTAATCGCTTTTATATCAATAATTTAAGCTGTAGTATAGCGTAGACGGAACTTTTGCAATACTTGTTTTTTTCTAAGCTGCAAAAGTAGTGAATAATTAGATTATTTCCAAGCTGTTAGTGCAATGGAAATGAATATGTTTTTTTAGGGTTTTAAAATAAAACTCAAATGCTTTTTATTCGTGATAATAAAAAACATAAGAAGAGTACAATTCGTCATTCCACCAATCTTTTCTAATTTCCGAAAAGTAGTTGTAATTCAGCTTTCCAGCTTGCGATTGCAGCGGATAAATTACCATACCATTCTCTCTATAAGCTTTGTGC
The DNA here is from genome assembly GCF_002217355.1 of Flavobacterium oncorhynchi. GTDB lineage: Bacteria > Bacteroidota > Bacteroidia > Flavobacteriales > Flavobacteriaceae > Flavobacterium > Flavobacterium oncorhynchi. The sequence continues at coordinate 96,529 of NZ_MUHA01000023.1, forward strand.
AAATCAGTTTCGGGAACAACAGGAACAATATGCCCAGAGAGTCCTTTCTCCCTTCTTTTCGCGCAAATTATTCCAATGCCGCCATTAGTATTTACTTTATTTTGAATTTCATCAGGACTAAACATTCTTTCCCAGCCAAAAGCAGAACCCCATTGCAAAAACCAATCGTGTATTGCGCTAGAGTAAATACGATCAACCGTTTCTTCAAAAACTGCTTCGACCTCTTGTCCATTTAATATTTTTTCTAGAGCTTCATTAGTCCACCAAACCGTTGGGAGATACACTTTAGAAAACCAGCAATAATCATAAGAATAGACATTACAATAGGTGTCTTCTACAGTTCTTTGATATCTAATGTTTTTTTCAACATCCAATTTGTCTATCAGCCGCGCAATACTTTCTTTTTTACTCGCTGCATTTGTTAAATCTCTATATGGAATGTCAGAATCAGAAAGAGGAGTTTCCTTCATTTCCATCGAATCTAATCTGGATTTTAGATTAGGTAATAAATCGGCTTTTACTATTTTATCATTTGACACAGGATTATTTTCTAAAGCTAATGATCCTGCTGCTATGTTGTATTCTGTCATCTTGAATGCTTAAAATTAATGGACATAAACCAGCAGGAATTTGTATTCGTGCCATTTGGTTTTATCGCCAAAAAAGTAAATATAGGGATTTTGAACTTTTCTAACCCTTATAGAAACGGACAAATTATGAAAATATTAGGATTATTTTCGTTTTCATAATTGGTCTTTCTTTTTAATTAAGAATTATCCATTAGCTTCCAGCGTGAGTTTTCTCTATCTTTGCATTTTTAAAAATACTTCATGAATTCCCCCATTAAAGCCGTTCATCCCATATATAATCTTCAGTTTGGATTAGTTTGTTTAAGTTCATTACTCTTTTCAGCTAGTTTCAATATGCTGATTCCTGAACTCCCTGAATACCTGAGTAAAATGGGCGGAGCAGAATATAAAGGATTAATTGTAGCGTTTTTTACATTAACGGCAGGAATTTCAAGACCATTCAGCGGTCGATTGACCGATACTTTAGGTAGAGTTCCTGTTATGGCAGTAGGCTCAATCGTATGTTTTGTCTGTGGTATTCTGTATGCCGTTTTAGGAACTGTTTCTGGTTTTTTGTTTTTACGATTAATTCATGGATTTTCGACAGGATTTAAACCTACAGCAACTGCAGCTTATGTTGCGGATATTGTTCCAAGAGAACGTTGGGGAGAAGCTTTGGGTTTACACGGACTCTGTTTTTCTATCGGAATGGCTTTGGGGCCGGCGATTGGGAGTACGATTAAAATATATTCCTCTATGAATATGCTCTTCTATGCCTCTTCTGTTTTTGCACTTTTGTCTATTGTGATTTTAATGAATATGAAAGAAACGTTGAAACACAAACAACGTTTTAGTCTGCGTATCCTTAGAATTTCGAGAAAAGACATTATTGCTGTAGAAGTACTGCCGGCAGCTATAGTTACTTTTCTTTCTTATATGGCTTACGGAGTAATATTGACATTAATTCCTGATTGGAGCCAGTATCTAGGAATAACGAATAAAGGTTTGTTTTTTATGGTCTTTACAATTACTTCGGTAATGATTCGTTTTGGAGCAGGAAAAGCATCTGATAAATATGGTCGTTTGCATTTAATAGGTATTGGACTTTTCTTTTTAATTATATCACTAGTAATTGTCGGGTTTTCAACATCAATCAGCGGACTTTTAATAGGCGCAGCAATCTACGGAATCTCGACAGGAATTGTATCACCAGCTCTTAATGCTTGGACGGTTGATATGAGTTTTCCAGATCATCGAGGAAAAGCAATGGCAACAATGTACATTGCACTTGAGGCAGGAATTGGTCTTGGCGCTCTTGTAGCTGGATGGATGTATCAAGATGTAATTGCAAAAATTCCGATGCTTATGTACGCCAGTGCTGCAATGGTTTTTCTGGCTCTTACTTACGTTTGGATGCGATTGCGAAATACTAAAAGTGCTTAATTTTAAGATCCCATTGCTGTAAAATTGTTAATGATAATTTAATGATATAGTTTACTGCATCTGATTTCTAGTATTTGGAATATATTTACTTTTCAAAAAGGAAATCAAAATGAGAAAAACTACTTTATCATTATTATTTACGCTGATTAATCTATCTTTTGTTTTAGCTCAAACAACCCAGCAGGAATTATTTGATACTCCCGAAAAAACTGCAGGGGTATATTATGCTTATCCAGAAAAAGATATTGTACCTCTTACACCTGTTCCAAAGGGGTATGAAGGATTTTATATTAGTCATTTTGGGCGTCACGGCTCTCGTTATTTAATAAGTGATAATGATTATAAAGATGTCATCAATTTATTTGAAGATGCTGATAAAAATGGATCTTTAACTGATTTAGGTAAAGATGCTTTGAAGCGCTTACAGCAGCTTTGGACTGAAGTTGAATTTAGAGGAGGTGATCTTTCCCCGTTAGGGCAAAGAGAACAAAGAGGTATCGCGGAACGTATGTATGCAAATTATCCTAAAGTGTTTGCAAAAGAGGCTCAAGTAGAGGCAAGTGCGACATCGGTATTGCGAGTTGCACTAAGCATGGATGCTTTTTGCGAACGAATAAAAGAATTTAATCCAAACTTAGAGATTACTCGAAATGCTGGTGTAAAATGGCAGCAATATTTGAATTATCATACAAAAGAAGCGATTGCTTTTAGAGCAGCTAAAGATACTTGGAAAGAAGATTTTCTAAAATTTGAGGCTGCTCATACCCAGCCAGATCGTTTAATGAAATCCTTATTTTCTAACAACGATTATATCCTTAAGAAAGTGAATCCAAATGATCTTATGAATAAGTTATTTGCGATCGCAGGAGGAATGCAAAATACCGAAACAAAGTTGTCATTTTATGATTTGTTCGAAAAACAAGAACTCTTTGATTTATGGCAGACCAGTAATTATCGTATATATGTAAATGATGCAAACGCAGCTCTTAATAATGGGATTATGTTTGAAAATCAAAAACCTACGCTGAAAAATATCCTTGAAAATGCCAATAAGATGATTGCATCAAAAGAAAAAGGCGCAACACTGCGTTTTGCACATGATGGCAATATAATTCCGTTGGCAATGCTGCTTCATTTAGACGGAAGTTACAATAGCATTTCAGATTCGAGTAAATTTTACGAAGCTTGGAGCAGTTTTAAAATTGCGCCTATGGCAGGAAACATACAAATTGTATTTTTCAGAAAACGAAAATCAGATGATATTCTTGTGAAATTTCTTTTGCATGAAAAAGAAATATTGGTTCCAACTATTCAAACAGACAAAGCACCTTATTATCATTGGAAAGGTGTAGAAAAGTATTACAAAAATTTGCTTTCGACTTAAAAATGAAAAAAATGATGAGAATTTTAATCTCATCATTTTTTGTTTACTGCAATATCAAAATGATATGATCGTATCATTTTGATAGGACAATCATTCGTTTAGGAAAATCTCATTATTGGTATAAACTAAACACAGACAGCTTGTAACACGTTCAAAAGAGTTGTGACGCCAGAATTGGTATATGTTTTGGAAATATTATTTTGTATCAGCATTATTAATTAAATCAATAAGCTAAATAAAATATGAAAACCCAACAACCTGTTTTGGACTTTTTAGGCAAAGACTTTTTACTTTCTGAGCCAGCGATTTTATCAATCAATAATCAAGGGATAGAAGAATTACCAAATTTTATAATCGAAATTGCCAATGTTAATCATGTATTTTGGTTAAATGAAATTTGCAATACGACGCTGTCATCAGCTTTAGCTAGGGGAACAGGAATCTCAGGGCGTTCTCCAGAATTACTGGAAGAAAAAATGAAAAAAGGTGAAGCTGTGATTGCTTTTGGATCAGATGGAACGTGGGCTGGCTTTTCCTTTATTTCTGCTTGGAATAATGGGGAGTATGTCTCTAATTCGGGATTGATAGTGGCGCCGCAATTTAGGCATACGGGTTTGGCAAAAAAAATTAAGCAAAAAATTTTCTGGCTCAGCCGTCAAAAATATCCTGAAGCTAAAATATTTAGTCTGACTACAGGATTGGCTGTAATGAAAATGAACCATGAACTTGGCTTTGAACCCGTCACTTATTCTGAATTAACTACTGATGATGCTTTTTGGGAGAATTGCAAATCCTGTGTTAATTGTTCTATTTTAATGAGTAAAGAGCGAAAAAATTGTTTGTGTACAGCCATGCTTTATAATCCTTAACAAGATAACATATTGTAAGTGTTTAATGTCTATGTTGCTTATTAATAATGTTTTAGATGTAAATGTTTTAGCTTTTATTCTAAAATAATTAGTTAATTGTAATTGCTTCGTCTGTACGTTTCGTTCGGACGATTTTTTTTTATTTAAACACATGAAAACGTAGGTTTTATGGCTAAATAAAATCTCGTGAAAAATACTTTAAGATAAAATTTAAAAAGACTATAATTCTTAAACAGTATATTGCAATACTAAACAAGCTTTCTTTCTATATACCATATAAGAGAATTTGCTGTAATAAAATTTGATTGGAATGAAATTGAGGAGAAAAAGAAAAATAACATTAAAAGACTATTTTGAAAAAAACTTTAATAATGATTTAGCAGTAGAATCTTATAGCGAAAATGTAGAACTGCTTGTAAAACTAGTAAATTTAATTCGGCCGAAGAACCCAAAAACACCTGTTGTAGTTGACTTATCAGAGTTAATTAAGCTGCTTCACGAAAATCAAAATTACCGCAATGGATTGATGATTTGCATTAATGCGCATCTAGAAAAAAAGAAGTTTAATAAAATCCTTTCAGATGCAGGTATTCTTCAAGATGCCAATTTCTTTTTTGAAGTACGAAAAAGGATTTTTGCTAAATTAATTCCAGAACAGCCGGAAAAAGATACCTTACAATTTATTCTAAATCAGATATTCTTTGTCAATACAGACCCAATATGGATTAAAAAAGTACCTAAAAAACAAATATTCGAATTATTTTCATTGTTGCAATTTCGTTCTATTTATGAATTGAAAGAAGATAATGCATCATTTAATGAGCTTATTTTTGCAATGGAGGTGATTACCTACCGTATTTGCGGATCAGCAATGGAAACCGATGTAATACGGATGGTTCCTGAATATGAAAATCTCGAAAGTCCCTTTATTGCTTTTCAACGAGAATTATTGCTGATGAATGAAAGACTAATCGAATCTTCTGAAAAATCAATAAATGAGGATGATTTAGGCTACAAACAGTTAATTATTTTGCACAAGCAATGCGTTGATTATATTGAAACTGCATTTAAAAACAGTAATAAATTTGGAATTTCATTACATGTAAATCAAAGTCTTTTAAGAATCCGTCAGCAGCTTAAGCGTTTGAAATCGCTTTTACCAATTTTGATACAAGGTAATGGGGAAGAGGCTACAAGAAATACAATTTCGCTGTCGTATAAACTCATTAAATACAATTGTGACAAAAACAATATTCGAAAATTGGTCAATGAAAGTACTCAGCTTTTATCTTATGAAATTACCCAGCATACGGCCGATACAGGCGAGCATTATATCACCAACGATCGTAAGGAATATTACAAAATGTTCTTTTCGGCAGCTGGAGGTGGTTTTATAGTTGGAATTTTATGTATTATCAAACTCTTGTTAGGAAAGGTTGAAACCAGTGGATTTGGTCATATCTTTTTATACAGTATGAATTATTCGATTGGATTCATCATTATCTATATTCTCGGATTTACACTTGCGACAAAGCAGCCGGCAATGACTGCTTCAGCATTAGTTAGAGCTTTGCAAGAAGGATTTAAGCAAAAAACACAAGACAAAAAAAACTACAAGTATAAAGAGTTTGCCATATTTTTTGCACGAGTGTTTCGTTCACAGTTCATAGCTTTTGTAGGGAATGTGATTATTGCTTTTCCGGTTTCATTGGTCGGAATCTGGGCTATCGATCAAATATTTCATTATAACATTGCCAAGGAAAAATGGCCGACTTTAATTTACGATTTAAATCCTATTTATTCAGCAGCAATATTTCATGCGGCTATAGCAGGTGTGTTTTTATTCCTATCTGGAATTATTGCTGGTAGTATTGCTAATCGCGATAAGCATAATCATATTTATTATCGTATTCAAGAGCATCCTTTATTAAAGTTGAGTTTAGGTAAAAAATGGACAAAGAAGCTGGCATCATTATATGAAAGCAAATGGGCAGGAATTGTTTCTAATTTTTGGTTTGGTGTTTTTATGGGAAGTACCGTTTTCATTGGGATATTTTTTGGATTAAATATAGATGTCAGACATATAACTTTCGCAAGTGGAAATTTTGCAATGGCATTATATGGCGCCGACTTTTATCTTACGCAAGAAATATTTTTGTGGTCTATTTTAGGTATCGGGCTTATTGGTTTAGTCAATTTTATGGTAAGTTTCAGTTTATCACTAGGACTTGCATTTCGTTCTCGAAATATTCCTCTTTTAGAACTTAGACAAGTAGCGCGAGCTATCTTTAGATATTTTTTAAATAAACCTTCGCATTTCTTTTTCCCGCCAAAAAAGAGTACACCATAAAGACCTTTTTTGAGTCACCTTTTTTAGGATTTAAACAGCAAGAGTATTAAAATGATACTTGCAACCCCAAAAAAGAAAAGTAAAATAATAAATGATTTTTTTAAGTAGATAATAAAAAGGCGCTAGTTTCATCAGAAATTAGCGCCTTTTATACTATTTGTTGTATCTCAATAAAAAATTGATTTATACTTAGACAGTTTGTATTTTTGCCACTATGAATGATAATTTTACAAACGAATACTTTGGAATAGGAATACAAAATGGTAAAACACCAGAAAATTTAGGTGTTTTGTGGCGATCAGCTCAAAACTTGGGTGCTACTTTTATATTTACCATAGGGAATCGATATGCCAAACAAGCCTGTGATACTCACGATGCCGTAAAAGCAATTCCGTATTTTCATTACGATACTTTTGAAGCTTTCCTTGAAAACTTGCCTAAAGGAGCGCGATTAGTAGGTGTTGAACTAAACGAAAGAGCTTCGGATTTAGAAACCTACGAACATCCAAGACGTTGTGTATATTTATTGGGCGCAGAAGATCACGGTCTATCCAAAAAAGTAATGGAAAAATGCCACCATTTAGTAAAATTCAAATCAGTAAAGAGTTTAAATGTTGCTGTGGCGGGAACTATTGTTATGTATGACAGAAACTTGGCTAAACCGCGTTCATAAGAGATTAATATATTTACCCTAAACCTTATTGTAATTTATAGATAAAAGTAATTCCTCAATTTAAATTCTAAATTTAAATTGAGGAATTAAATTTTGATAACCTTAACTGAGAAATACAGATAACGTTTTATTTAATACAATATCATTTTAATGGTATTTTATATTTCTTCAAAAAAATCTATGTCAATTCTCTTTAATTGAATAGTTTCATCGACTTGAACACCAACATTAAATTCGATAGCTAAATTGGCTAATTTTTTGCCATCAATAAGTATTATTTTGTGTTGTTTACTTTCTAAAGCAGTTTTTATTGCGTCTGGAGAAAATGAAGAAGTTGTTAGAAAAACTCCTTTACTAAAGCCTTTGATGGCTAATGAACCAATGAAATTTCTAATATCTGGTGAACCTACATTTCCATCTTTAAACCTTTTTGCCTGTATACCTACTGATTCTAAACCAAGGACATCCTGTAAAATTATACCATCAATACCATTATCTCCACTTGCACCAGTAACCATTCCTGAATCTTTTCTGAATCCTCCATAGCCCATTGATTGAAGTAATTGAACCACAAATTTTTCAAAATATTGGAAAGTATTTCCTTTTAAATTATCTAATATGTCTGATGCTAATTGTTGATTAATGGCATCGATTGTTGTAGTAAGTCTTTCTTGCGGTGTCATTTCTTCCTCTTGAATCTTATTTGATTCACTTTCTAGCTCTTGTGAGCCAGTAATTGAGTTAAAAGTAGATCGCCATTCATTATACATTGGGAATTGCAGCAATTCCTGCATTCTTAATTTCTCAGGATTTGTTTTTAGAAAATCTAAGCCAACTGGAGTTATTTGGTATACACCACGTTCAGGATAATGAATCAATCCGGCATTTTTTAGATAGCTTCGCGACCATCCTACACGATTTCTAAATAATCCCATTTTTCCACTAGGAACTTGTAAAGCTAGATCGTCGGCAGTCAATTTGAAATGACTTGCTAGATTTTCCATAACTTGATTTAGGGACTGTTTCTTGCCGTCGTTTAAGTTTTGTAAAAAAGGTAACATTATCGTTTGAAAATCTGGTACTGACATTTGTGTATTTTCTAATTAATTATTTTAAACTAGCAATAATTGCTCTAAAGCTATCTAAACTTGCTTCTATATTTTCTACTATTTCTAATGCTAATACATCAGGATCTGGCAAATTATCAAGATCAGCCAAAGATTTATCTTTTAACCAAGTGATATCTAAACTTGTTTTGTCTCGTGCAATAATTTCATCGTACAAGAATTTTCTCCAACGTCCTTCTGGATTTGTTTCGGCATTGTAAGTCTCTTTTCTTTTGTTTCGGTTTTCAGGATTATAAAGAGAGATAAAATCTTTTAAATCACTTAATTTTAAAGGATTTTTCTTTAAAGTATGATGAACATTTGTTCTGTAATCATATACCCAAGTTTCTTTTGTCCAGGGATCTTTGCTTGATGGTTTTCCATCGAAGAAAAGAACGTTGGCTTTTACTCCATTGGCGTAAAAAATTCCTGTAGGTAAGCGTAATATAGTATGTAAATCAGTTGTTTCAAGTAATTTTTTACGAACGGTTTCTCCAACGCCACCTTCAAACAAAACATTATCAGGTAATACAACCGCAGCCATTCCTGTTGTTTTAAGCATTGTACGGATGTGCTGTACAAAGTTTAATTGTTTATTACTAGTTGTAACCCAAAAATCCTGACGATTATAAGTTAGATCTTCTTTTTCTTGTTCTCCATCCTGATTAGTAAAAGTCATACTGCTTTTTTTACCAAAAGGTGGATTTGCTAAAATATAATCGTAGCGAGTTCCAGAGTCTGTTATTAGAGAATCGTTTGGAGAAATGAAATTATCAGAATCTATGTCTCCAATATTATGAAGGAATAAATTCATTAGAGCTAATCGTCTTGTGCTAGCTACAATTTCGTTCCCGAAAAAAGTTTCATATTTCAAGAATTGCTTAGCTTCTTTATCTAAATCTCTATTATCTACAAGCCAATCATAGGCAGTAAGGAAAAAGCCTCCTGTACCACAAGCAGGATCGGCAATTGTTTTTAAAGGTTCGGGACGCAAACATTCTACCATTGCTTTAATTAATGGGCGAGGAGTGAAGTACTGTCCAGCACCACTTTTTGTATCTTCAGCATTCTTTTCTAGTAAACCTTCATAAATATCACCTTTGTCTTTTACGCCCATCAAAATCCAATTTTCGACATTGATAAGAGCAATAAGTTTATAAAGTTTTGCAGGATCTTGTATCTTATTTTGACTTTTAATGAATATTTGACCTAGAATTCCTTTTTCTCTTGCCAATTCACGAAGCATGACATTGTAATGTGACTCCAATTCTGTGCCGCTTTTATCATTCAAAGTTTCCCATGCATATTCTGCAGGAATCGGCATTTTTCGATTGTGAGGTGGTTTTGTATATTCATCAGCCATTTTTAAGAACAGTAAATAGGTTAATTGTTCTAAATAGTCACCGTAGCCAACACCGTCATCTCTAAGAGTTTGGCAGAATGCCCATACTTTAGAGACTATACTAGAAGTGTTTGCTGATTTTTCTTTGCTCATTAAAATTTAAAATTTAGTATATCTAAAACTCTTTGTTTTATTTGTTGTCTGTTATTATATTTTGCCAATTTTTTTTCAAACATAATTTGTTTTGCTCTAGCAGTTGTATGTGCTTCCGAAGCTAAGCCAAATAAATCTATTGAAAACATTCCCTGAGGTGAAGTAGATGAAATCAATATTTCAAATTCACCAGTTGACCAACTAAAATGGTTATTTGGATTATCAAAATATGGATGAACTAGCTTAAATGTACAGTTACTATAATTTGTTAAATCAATATTATTTAATACATCAACTTGACCTTTTTTAGAAGAACTGTTGCAGTATTGGCAACATATAACCAGATTATGAGGAGTAAATGTAAATTCAATATATGCAGGTCTTTTTAACCCTCCTTTTTTTGCAATATGGTCTAATTCGGCTCTTCCACCTTCATTTACAGCTAGCCCACAAAAAGCACATTTATTATTTTGAATCGATAACAATTGATTATGAATGTGATTTTTTATATAATTTAAATTTCTATTATCCCATAATCCCGGAGTGAAAGGTATAAAAGAATTCAAATATTCTTGTTGTGCAATATCTAATTGAAATGTTTGATTTATTCTGTTTATCATAATTTATCCAAATAAATATTAGCTTCAGTTAAAACTGCTGTGAGAGGATCATTTTCGGAAGTTTGCAAATGATTTAATTTATTAACGAGTGACTTAATTTTGATCTTATTTGTTGAATTTTCTGAAATTAATCCTAATAAATCAGTTAAATCAGCTTGAATAAAATAATTTCTGACGCTTCGGACATTAAATACATTATATAAAATATCTTCAGCCGACCATCCAAAAGTATCTGCTTTTATTAATGTAGACTCTAATTTATTATCCTTATTTCTTCTTAATGCAGTGACAGCTGAACTTTCTCCTTCTAAATCGGATAGTAAAAAGTGAGAATGTGAAGTAAGTATAAAATGACAGCTTGGATAATTAGAAAATACTTTTTTTAAAAAAGTGATATATTTCATTTGCCAATTGGGATGCAAACTTATTTCAGGTTCATCAATTAATACTAAAGAATTTTCTTTTATTTTAGAAAAAACTCCAATAAGCGATATTAACAAGTGATATTCTCCTGAACTAATGTCATTAATGTTCAAACTAGAATTATTCTTTTTTAAATTTATACCATTAACGTTTATTATATCAAGTTTTTCAAGATCAATTATTTTCCATACCTCATTTTTATCTATTCTGGATCCAATAAAATCAACTTTTAAAAACTTGGACGTTGATTTATACTTATCTGCTAACTTACCAGATGTAGTTATTTCATTAAGAAAATCAACTACTCCTTTGATTTTATTTTCATCATTCTTATAATATTTGTCGTAAAAAGGTTTGCTCCAAATAGGATTATTCCTTGCTCTCTTTGAATATATGAATTTTTCATCCCACCAATATTCATAATATTGTTTAAAGTCATTTACCGTCAAATTTCCTGTAAAAAAGAGCTTATGGAGTTTAGTATTGTATTCTACTTCAAATTTGTTTTCAAATTCAAGAAAACCTAATAATTCATTTAGATTATCTAAGAAATCAGGATTATTAACTGATTCATTAAATAATTTATTTATCACCCCTTTTACAGCAGATTTTGTACTAGCTGTTGAACTTGTTGATCTTGCTCCTAGGTATTGATAGAAATCATTCGATAAACTATTTTTAAATAGAAAGCGATCATTTAGCATTACTGAATTTACAATGATATGATTGGGAAACAATACATTTGCAAATTTTATTTCATGTGATTTAAAAAGATTGGTCGTTTTTAATGTAATATGTTTTACTATAAAAGGTCTATTTTTATAAAACAAATAAGTCTTTTTCTCTTTTGACTTTGTTAAAGCTTGCAAATGAGAAATTATTTCAAAAGTATCATTTCCTAATTTATAACGAATATGGAAATCAAATGGTAGGTTAATATTTCTAACACCACTTGTCTGAAAAATATTAAACTGTGTAAAAATATCTGAAATAGTTCTCAATATAAAACTTTTTCCAGTACCGTTTGGACCAATAATAACCGAAGTGTATGGTTTAGCTACATTGTTTACTTCTACAATATCTGACAGAAATAATTCAATTTTTCCTAATTGAGGATGGTTAGACAAACTTAAATATTCAATTCTAAACATTTTTTGGAATTATTATTGTTATTTTACTTTTTTTCTTTGATACCATATTCTATTATTTAAATCATCTATTTGGTATATGGATAACCTAATTTATTTCATCGGTATCAATTATAATTAATGCCTCAGGATTAAAATAATCATTTGGTTTTTCAGTCCTATTTTGAAAATCTTGAGATAGCTTTTCAATGCTTGAATTCAGAACTGGAATTAAATCCTCATTTTCTCCAAGAAAATCTTCAAAACCAAAAGAGAAAAAAAAGAAAAAATTCAATTTCTTATTTCTTTTTTGTATTCGATTATACAATTGATTTATTTTTTCAGCTTTTTCAATTGTAAAATAAGAAAGTTCATGGAAGGGGATTGCAAGATTATTTTTACTTCCGTTATGATAATAAAATAAATCTGGAAAATGTCTTAAACTGTAAAACATAGGATCAATTCTAAGACCTTCATTATTATGATAATCGGAAAATAGATTACTTTTCATTTTTTTTACTGAATATGCAGATGTTAAAGTAATTCCAAGACTTTTTTTATCAAAAGAGGAACATGAATTGTAGTGGTTTTGTAAAGTTAAATTATTTTCCAAAAGATGATTATAGAATGCATACATGCCTAGACTAGAATGTTTTTTAGAATAATCAAGTAATTGATCTGTCTGTTTTAAATCTAATTTCAAGTTTGTATAATTACTTTTTATTTTATTTCCAATTAATCTTTTGCTCTGTATAAAGAGTCTAACAAATTTTCCTTTTGCTTTACTCCCAATAACAAGCTCAAAATCATATCCTGCAATTTTTTCTAATTTTGGAGGAATCATCACAATTTTTTCAATCTGAGTACAATTATACTTTTCCATTTTTTTTATCGCCATAGACGTTAGAGCTTCTTCCCTTACTTCGTATATTGAATATTTTGGATTATTTAAAGGTTTCAGTTCTTTCCAAACCTTATATGCCGCTTTTTTTAATACATCTTCTAATATCATAATTTTTAAAGTTTTAAACTAATTTTCCTTCAAACGCTTTTTTCAATATACTCTGTCTCAAAGCCTCAGCTTGCTGTAAACTTTGATTAATACTTTCTTCCATTTTATCGGCTACACTCAAACGTCTTTCAATCTCATTTATGACTTTTTGCTGCTCTTTTAAAGATGGTAGCGGTAGTACAAAACGTTTAATTGAAGCAATTCCTATATTTGCTTGAGTCGTTTCAACAACATATTTTTTTATTTCATCTGAAATCTTTGGCGATAAAGAATATAAATAAATATACTTTGATAGTGTAAGGTTATGATTTGGTTTAATAATAGCGCAAGAATAGGATACAAGAAATTCTTTGTCAAAATCGATCAATATATTTTTACCAATTGTTCCATAGCGAGGAAAAATGATATCTCCTTTTTCGGGCTTAATTTTTCTAGAAAGATTCAAATAATCTTCCTGAGAAATAAATTTAGCCTTATCAAAGGATATTTTTAAATCATTAGTAAAATCTTTGGTGGATATATAAGGATAACCTTTATCTAGTTGTTTTGGCATTTTATGATCAATATCTCCAATTTTTACACATACTTTTTCAAAATTAGTCCATTCCCAACCATTAGGCAAAACACTTTTCTTAACTTTTTGATTAGTTAATTTCCCTTCAAAAGCCCATTTTAAAACGCTTTGTCTATAAATTTTAAGTTGTTGTTGAGAAGTTTTTAAATCTTGAATACCTTTGTCTAATTCGCTAAAAAGTTCTTCAATTTTTGAAACTATCTTAGCTTGGACTTTTATTGAAGGTAAAGGAATTAAAATATCGGCAATTCTATATAATGATAATTTAGGCTGAGTAGTTGTTTTTGTATTTTGCTTAATTTGAGATTGACCGTCAACTGATGAAAGAAAGAGAGATAAATATTTTTTATCACAATCTTTTAATTCAGTTATTTTTGCAGCATTTTCAGTAAGATTTGCTCCATTAAGTTTTTCCGGAATAATTCCCGTTAATCCAATTGTACCTGCAATAGAAATGTAAATGTCTTGACTAGAAATTGTATAATTTTTAATAGCCAGTTGAGTATCTCTTTCTAAATATTTTAATTTTTCCAAACTTATTGTTTGATTTCCAAAGTCCGTTACTCGAATATAAGGGAACTTTGTTATATCGGCTGAATATGAATGTCCTTTAGGAAGTCTTTTACCACCTTTAACTTTTGCAATATTGCCTATATTAATAGAAATCCAATCTTTTGGTAATTTATTATTTTGTAACATTATATTTTAATTTCTTTCGACTGAATTGCTGAATTGTTTTGAACTGTTTCTAATGCTTCATTAGCATTATTAATTTGAGTAGTTAAAAATTTGCACTACTTCCATAAATGGAGTATTTTCCGTTAGGATTGATAACTTTAGATTGATTTTTCCGCTTTTAATCTCGAAAAATTCTCTCAGTTCCTTTATTTTTAAACCTTTAATTTTTTTTATCAGAGGATTTCTTCATATGAAGATTTTTTTTCAAGTGTTTTTATATTTTAAAGTTGCGGCAAATTTAAGTCTTTAAGCTGCTAAAACTTCATTTAATTCCTTAATAATCTCATCTGTTTCTTCTCCAAACAATTGCCACATTTTGCTCAAACCACCTTCAGCATTAAAAGGGCTTAAGTCGAAATCGTCCTTTTCTATACTAAAACTATTGGCAACATAATCTTTCATCATTCGCAACCATTGCATTTGTGTTTCAGTAAAAGCATTGTGTTTTCCTGCGTTTTTTTTGAAAATCCAGTCTTGAAAGTTTTTATCTACTGTTTTGTCATAAGATGTTAGTGTGGTATCAATTCCTATTACTTTTCTAATTAAAGAAACCAAAGCGATTAATTCATTTTTAGCAGATCCATTTGTTTTCTCTAATTGTTCGTACGCTTTCCAAATTGCTAATGGTGCTAATAATGGTTTATCTGCTTTCAGTTTTTCGCATAAATCCTTTATCATTTTATAAGTAAAACTTCGATGTCTGAAATCTTGTGCGTAAAAAATTTGCAAAGCAGTTATTTCATCTTTATGATTTTCGATCCAATTTTTAAAATCGGTTATTACTGTACTGGCCTCTTCATTTTGATCTTTTACCCAGCCAATTTTAGTAATGGTATCAATATTTACTACATCAATAATCTGATCATATTTTTTACGAACATCAATTATGAACTCTCTTAAATCAGGATTATCAAAGAAACCTACGGCATTTTCGATTAAAAGCTTTCTTTCTTGTTCTATATTTTGCTCTATTTCAAGGGGCGCAAATCCTCGCAATTTTGTTTTAACTGCTATTTCAGTCTTTTCAATGGTATCAGGATCATACGCATTAAGCAATTGTTTAACAATATGATTAATTGTATATCCGTTAGATTGTTCAACAAATTTGAGTTTGTCTTTTTCTGAAAGCTGTCTTTCTAAACGTATTAAACGATTGGCTAATGTTGTCAACATATCTTCAGATGTGTTTCCCATTACAATAGAATCCAATACATTTTTTAGAGAAACGCCAGGAGCTTTTTCTAAAGGTCTGCTATCTGTTTTTTGAGAATTTTCAACTCCAATTGCATCAATTATTACAAAATGATCTTTACTGAATTTTGCAGATGGTGTTCCTTTTGCTTTCAATTCTTCAATAGAACAAGTTCTTGTCCCGCGACCTTTCATTTGTTCGTAATAACTTCTACTTTTTACATCTCGCATAAAAAGCAAAACTTCAAGCGGGCGAATATCAGTTCCAGTCGCAATCATATCGACAGTTACAGCAATACGAGGATAATAATCATTTCTAAATTGCTGAAGAACAGATTTAGGATCTTCATCGCTTCGATATGTTATTTTTTTGCAGAATTTATTTTCTTCAGCAAATTCTTCACGGACAATTTCAATTATATCTTCTGCATGACTATCTGTTTTTGCAAAGATTAAAAGTTTAGGAACTTCAAAATTTCCGTTTGAATCTAGTCGATCAGGAAACATTGCGGGTAAATTTTCTTTTACGGCTTTTATAATTGTTCTAATTGTACTTGGATTTACAATGTCTTTGTCTAATTGTCTACCACTGTATTCTATATCTTCATCTACACTTTCCCAGAATTTTTTTCGGGTTAATCTTTCGCGCTTATCTACTTTTTCGCCAAGTTTAATTATGTTTCCGTTTCGGGTAATTTCTGTTTCAACAGTAAATACATTATACGGAACTAAGACACCATCAATCACAGCTCTTTCATAACCATAATCACAAACTAAATTTTGATTAAAATAACCAAAAGTTCTGTTATCTGGAGTTGCTGTCAAACCAATTTGAAAAACGTCAAAATAATCTAAAACTTGTTTCCATAAATTATAAATACTTCTATGACATTCATCTATAACTACAAAGTCAAAAAACTCAATTGGCACTTTTTCATTATATCCAACCGGAGTTGGTGTTTTTGGTTCAAAAGCTATTTCATTTGGATTTTTTTCTTCTTCACTTTCATCTAATTCTGTTTCTTTCAAAATAGAATACATACGCTGAATTGTACTTATGTACACTTGGCTGTCATTAGGAATAAAAGAACTGCTTAATCTTGTAACACCATATAATTCTGTAAACAAACGATTATCTTCATTAGCAGTATAAGAACGAAATTCTCCTTCGGCTTGTTCGCCTAAGTTTTTAGTATCTACCAAAAAAAGAATTCGTTTTGCTTTGCTGTATTTTAGTAAGCGATATATAAATGATATGGCAGTAAAGGTTTTTCCTGAACCGGTTGCCAT
The DNA here is from genome assembly GCF_002217355.1 of Flavobacterium oncorhynchi. Taxonomy (GTDB): domain Bacteria; phylum Bacteroidota; class Bacteroidia; order Flavobacteriales; family Flavobacteriaceae; genus Flavobacterium; species Flavobacterium oncorhynchi. Next base: position 113,393 of record NZ_MUHA01000023.1, read on the forward strand.
TTGAATTAAAGCTTTGGGCTTTTGTTCTTTAAATGATTTCTCTAAGTTAGTTATAGCTGTGATTTGACAATCGCGCAATCCATCTATTGGTAAATCCGGAATATCGTGTAAACGGCCTCTTAATGTTTTTGATTCTTTAATCCATTGGTTAAAGGTTTCAGGACGATGAAATGTAAAAACATTTCGAGAACGCGGTTTAGGATCTCTATAATCTGTAAAACGGGTAACCTCGCCCGTACTTTCATACACAAAAGGCAAAGGATCATTATTCAATAAACGTAATTTAGCATTGGCATATTGAACAGATTGTTCCTGAACTGTAGAAGTAAGATGCAGACCTTCTTCTTCACGTTTTGCTTCAATAATTCCAACAGCTTTTCTATCTATAAACAGGACATAATCAGCTGGACCAATATCCGTTTGATATTCTCGAATAGCAATTCCAAGCCCTGCTGCAAGATTTACTTTTTTCTTATCCTGAATGATCCAACCGCAAAGTATCAACTGTTTGTCGATATTGTCTCTAGCGATTTGTTCAGGATTTTGATTGATCATTTAACTTAAATAAATTTTTTACTAAGTAGCCATGCAAAAAAATGAAGATTTTGATGGCTTTTATAAATTTTATACTTTTTCTAAATAATATTAATTCTTTCTTAATATTTAGAAAAACTATATCTACTCAAAATACAAACATACAGAAAATGATTTAAACATGAATATGGAAAACCATAAAGTAATTAAGAAATATCTTTCTATTTTTATTCCTTAAAGTAAATCTATTGGCTTAAAAAGTACTATACTAAATTGAAAAACTTCTATTTAATATTGTAAGCAGTAAGGGATATTCAAGATTCACTAAACAAAGTGTTTGTTTTTTCTTGATGACTAGTTTAGCTTTTCAATACTTTTTATCCTCAAACAGTGTTCAGCACCTAAGTAGAGCGGATTTCCGTGTTTTTCAGACCAGAATCCATCCAGAACATCTTTGGTTAGGCATCGATAGACAGCAACTCCTTTGTAAGTTTTGTTGTCTTCATCTTTGTAGTTGAAATTGATAACCAGAATATTGTCCTTAAAGAAACCAGAACCTTTTTGTTCTTGTGAATTATTAATAAGCCATTTCGCTTTAATTCTATTGTTTTTATCTAATGATAAACTCAAAACACCTTTATAGGTAATTTCATGGTTTTCGTCTTGATTCTTTCCTGAAATAGAATAGTCACCGACTAAATCTTGTATTGTCATTTATTTCCCGATGCAATATCTAACTTTCTTTTATTTGTAAGGGTCTACGAGGGTAGAGGTGTACAAGAGGTGTAGTGATATTATTCATAAATGAGTATTTAGAATAATTGAAAGAAAAGAATAATATTAATTTCTCTTCTTTACTTCTTCTAAATCATAAGTAGCCTGCAGACGTAAAAAGAAATCTGCTTTACCTCCAAGAACATTTTCAAGTCCTAATGCTATGGTTGGAGTGATTTCTTCTCGACCATTTAAAATATTAGAAATACTTAAAAGTGAAGTGTCTAGCAATTTCGCAATTTTACGCATTGAAAGTTTTCTTCCTTCAATAAGTTCCATTTTTAAAATCTCTCCAGGATGAACGTTTCTCATTTTTCTTTCCATGACTCAAAGGTTTAGAATGATGAAGTGACAAATTTAAGTTTTATAATGATTGTTTTATTTGATTTTCTTAGAATTTGTCGTTTAAAATATAGTGAGTACTTCTTCCGCCAGAATCAGCCTTAATCAAAATACCTTTGTTGACTAAATCGGTTATATCTCTAAGAGCAGTATCTGGAGAAGTTTTAGCCATTTTTGCCCATTTACTAGTATTTAAGTTGCCTTCAAAATTATCCATAAGTTTATTAAGCATAGTTTGTTGACGTTCATTACTTATTTTACTTGCATATTTTACCCAAAAATGATGCTTTTTAACCACTTTGTCGACTATCACACTCGAGTGAAGAATACTATTTTTTAAGCATTCTAAAAACCAAATAATCCAGTCTGTAATGTCTAAATCGCCTTTTTGAGTTCGTTCTAAAATGGTGTAATAGCTTTTCTTTTGTTTATTGATTTCAGTTGACATACTGTAAAACCTTTGATTTACCCCATCGGATTTTGAAAGTTGCATATCAGTAATTGCCCTGGCTATTCTTCCATTACCATCATCAAATGGGTGGATGGTTATAAACCAAAGATGAGCAAGTGCCGCTTTAAGCAATGATTCTAGATTTTGGTTGACATTATACCAATCTATAAAATTTTTCATTTCTAATGCCAATTGTTCAGCTTTTGGGGCTTCATAATGAACTATTTCACGACCTATGCCACCTGAAACAACTTGCATGTCTCCTGAGCGCCAATAGGCAACTTCAATTTTATGCATACCACTTCTTCCTGTTGGAAATAGTGCAGCATGCCAACCAAACAAGCGCTCATCTGTCAATGTTTTATTGTTGTTTTGCGTAGCGTCAAGCATTAATTCTACGATTCCATCGACGTGTGTATCTGAATGTTCTAGACCAGAATATTGCAGACCAAGTCTTGTTGCTATTGAAGAACGAACCAGTTCAGGATTTAATATTTCTCCTTCTATTTCTGAAGTTTGTATTACATCTTGTATCAAAGTTTCTAAGTTGGCTTCGTCTTTTAGTTCGAAACCCAACAACTCAACTTTGCCCATAAGTTTGCTTTGCAAGATTCTAACTTCGCTTAATAACAAATTAAATTCTTGCTCATTCCACTGTAGATTAGGCCAATTTTTAATTTGATGAATGTAGATTGCCATTGTTTTTTTGTTTATGCGGTAAATATAGTAATTATTCTCCGCAAATAATGCGGTGATTATAAGGTAAGATCACCGCATTATTTCAATTACAAATAAAATGTGGTTACAAATAAAAATGATTTGAAATATGTATATTACAAAAAAGCCTGTAAATACCAAATTTACAGGCTTTTTGTTATCTAGTTTACAAAGTTACTTTCAATTACTTCAAAAGATACAAGTAATTTCCTTTTCATTTTATTATTAACCATACTTTGTATTTAACTAAAATTAAAATTTGATATTTCCTGATATTATAATGAATTCACTTCGACACCTTTTTTTAATAGATCAATTATGTTATCAAATGCGGTGTTCTCATCATTAAAGATATCTTCTAAAATATTTTTAAGATCTTTATCTTGGATTTTATCAGTTAAAATACTTTTTAACTTCTTATTCCTTACAGATTGTGGAATTTTTGGTTTGATCTCTGTTAAAATTGCAAGCTCATCTTTATAAGGCATAAAAGGATCATAAAGTTTATGAAACGTTTTACCTACGGCTCCTTGAAACATTAATAATTCAGGATTTTGTTTCGAGTCTATTCCACTTTTTAAAATATGTTTTGTCGCAATACCTGGATAGGGATCTATATAAAAAATATTTTTGATTCCTAGTTGAAAAGCTTTTTTTGAACACAATTCACAAGGGCTTGCAGTTGTAAATAAATTACCTCCTTTTAAGCCTAATCCTCCGTTTTTAACCACTTGCATCATAGCATTTTCTTCGGCATGTAAAGATCTGGTATGTACTTGATTTTTTTCTCCCTCATATGTGTTTAGATGAGACTTGAAACAGAAGCTACATGTTCTTCCTCCTAATTCTTTTTCTTTATGATTTAAATCCTTAAAATCAATGGACACGAGTTCTTTAAACGTTAGAATGTCCGGACCTTTTTTAAATTTTCCTCCTTCTTTTTCATAATCACTAAAATGACTAGGATTTTTGTCATTAATTAGATCTTCAACAGATCTTAAGTTACATGGTAATTGATGTTCAGCAACATCATTCCAACCAATAGATTTAATTGAAAAATTTGCGTCCGTTACAACGGCTCCAACTTGACGTGATATGCAACCAGAGTTTAGCTTGGCATTATAAGCAACTTGCATACATCTTTCAATTGCTGAAGGAGTAATAATACCTGGCTGATTTATAAGTGAAATAAATTTTATTAATTGTCTATTAATATCAAATTTTTTATCATTTTCTGAGAAAAATAAATGATATTCACTTTTTTGAATACAGTTTTCAATATCTGGATATGCAAATTCACCATTGCTAAAATCTGTCCCGTCATATTCCGAGTCACCTAGCTTAAGTGTTTCTTTAAAGTGTTTGTAACTAGTGTCCTCACCAATAATTTTTAATAATTTATCAGAAATATATTTCTTTCTTTCTGCTTCACTTTTGTTAACAGCAACCATGTAAAATGCTGAAAATTTCTCTTTAAAATACATAAGTTCCAATGAGTTTTTTAAAGAATCTATTATGATTTTTGTATCACGCGAATTATTTGATTTCCATAATTTTATTAAATAATTGATTGTTTCTGCTACTGTGTATATATGTGTTAAGTTTTTCTCTCCACTTTCAACATTAATTACATTACCATAAAGTCTCAAATTATTAGCTAAATCATGTAATAATCTAGTTCGTTTTGTAAAGTTTAATTTATTTAAAACGTCATAAAAACCTTCAGAAAATTTAGTAAAATTCGCATAAAATAATAAGTATATTTTTCTTTCAGTTTTATTTGCTTTCAAATATTTATTTAACGTATCATATTGGTCAAAATCAATTTTACTAATCTCGTCAAACCATTTGTTGTTATTATAAAGGTAATCGCCCAGTAATTGGTAGTCCTCACTTATATCAAATCTATTTATGTAGATCTCTTTGTATTTTCCACTTTTCCCATTCTGTCCAATTATTGAAAATGACATTTTAATCGCATCGTTAATCGAATTAGTATTTCTTGTCGCATAAACGCATTCAAATAATAAATGAAGTAACAATACAGATTTATACTCAATGACTGTAAAGTTTCTCCAGTTTTCATTACTCTTTAGATAATTATAAGAAATTTTAACTTTTAAATCTTCAGGTTTATTTTCATCTAAATTAAAAGAAGATATATCTAAATTTTTTATATAATCTTTGGCGGATAATATTTCCGCAATTTTTGAAGTTCCAGCACCTACTTTTCCAGTAAGTCCAATTATAGTGAAGTTTTTTCTTAGTGAATATAACTGATCTAATTTCATTCTTTTTTTATTTTTTATTTTGTTCTATATATTATCAATTTGAAAACTATTTTAATTTTTGTAATTACTAGGCCATCATTCCCTTAACAAAAATCTCCACAAACTCTTTCATCTTAGCAATTATTCTATCACCAATTGCACGAGCCTGTAGAACGCTTGGTCTATTATCTAAGCATTGAAAAACTTCATCTTTTATTGGTTCTCTACCACTGTAGATATAAGTATCAATCAGAGCTTTGAATTGTGCCTTGTCTAAATGTTCCTCTTCGCATAGTTTTCCTAATGCTAAGACTTTTTGATCTTGCCAGAATTTTTCAAATTCATCTTCAATTGAATCACCATCTTTTATGTTTGGCATATTCTCATCAATGAATTTCTGAATCAACTCTCTTTTGCTTCTTAGTTGAATGTCGCCACCTAATAAGTCGATTATAACTTTTCTTTGAGCGGTTGCTGTATCTACCGTTTTAGCGCTTTTCAATTGCGCTAATAACTTTAAAATATAAGCAACATTAATTTGATCTCTATGAATTAATTCTAATTCAAAATCAATGTCATCAAGTATCGAAGTTTTTTGTTTCTGATTGTCTTGTTTTACTTTTTCGTATAAATCAAGATATTTGCTTTTGAAATCTTCAAATTCCTGCTCGTCAATTGCTAGGTCTTCCCAATCAAAATCAGTGTAAGATTGTAATACGTTCATGGCACGCATTAATTTTCTGAAAGCTTGGACAAATTGCGCTTCATCTTCTTCACTTTCTAAATTGTCTACACTTTGATAAGTTGGCGTTATTTCTCTCAATAGTTTCAATGCTTCGTCAAACTTCTCCGCTATCTTTTCATAGTCAGGCATTGTAACTACTTCGATTGCATCTTTATTCGAAAATAAAGTAATAGCATCGTCAGTTGCTTTTTTAAGGTTTCTGAATGATAAAATGTTTCCCTGTGATTTCTGTTCTCCTAAAATTCTATTTGTCCTCGAATAAGCTTGGATTAAGCCATGTTGCTTTAAGTTTTTATCTACATAAAGTGTGTTTACTTTTTTTGCATCAAAACCAGTAAGCATCATATTTACAACAATCACGATATCTAAACGATCTTGCTCATTGTTGAAATTTTCTTTTTCACGATTTTTTAATCGCTTACTTATGTTCTGAAAATATTTTTCAAATGACGAACTGTCTTTGTTTGTAAAACTCGTTCCAAACATGCTATTATAATCTCCAATGTATGCTTCTAGTTTATCTCTTGTATGTCTAGATTGATATGGAGTAGGAGGTTCTGCTGCCATATCAAGATCGTTGTCCGGAAGATAATCCTGCGCTTCATCTGAATCTTCATTAGTACCATAGGTAAAAATAGTTGCAATGCGCAAATCGTGTTCTCCAGCTTCTTTTTTTTGCTGAAAAAGATCGTAATACTGGATTACATTATCGATGCTACTTACCGCCAGCAATGCAGAATAATCTCTATTAAAGGTTTTTTGATTGTGATAAGCTATGATATAATCAACAATTTTATTGATTCTTTTGTTGGAATCTAAGACTTCTTGCTTATCAATATCTTCAACTTCGATGTCAATAAAAGCATTGCTTTTGTTTTTGTATTTTCCAACGTATTCAATTCCAAAACGCAAAACGTTTTGATCTCTAATAGCATCGGTAATAACATATTTATGTAAGCAGTTGCCAAATAAATCTTTTGTAGTTCGTTTTCCTAAATCATTTTTTGCAGCATTCTCTGCAAATATGGGCGTTCCTGTAAAGCCTATTAACTGACTTTTCTCAAAGAATTTTGTAATGCGTTCGTGAGTTTCTCCAAATTGAGAGCGGTGGCATTCATCAAAAATAAAAACGATTTTTTTATGTCTTAATGGTTCAATATTGCCTTTGAAGCGTTCTGAAACCGCATTGTTTAATTTCTGAATGGTAGTTAAAACCAATTTTGTATTGTCTGTTAATTGCCTGATAAGAGATTGTGTATTATCAGTAACATCAACGCTGTCTTTCTTAAAAGCATTGAACTCATTCATCGTTTGATAATCCAAATCTTTTCTATCGACTACAAAAACTACTTTGTAAACTTCTGGCAATTCCATCAAAATTTGACTTGCCTTAAACGAAGTCAACGTTTTACCCGAACCTGTTGTATGCCATATATAAGCGTTGTCATTAGAATTTTTAACCTGATGAATGATCGCTTCCGTAGCAAAAAATTGATACGGACGTAAAATCATCATTACCTTGTGAGTTTCGTTTATCACGATATAATGAGATATCATTTTACCCAAATGATTAGGATTTAAAAAGCTAGCAGCAAATGCGGTTAAGTCGGTGATATTTTTATTATTGGCATCTGCCCAAAAGAAAGTTTGTTTAACAGATTGTAATTTGTTGTTTGCTAAATATTTGGTGTTTACGCCATTGCTTATTACAAACATTTGCACGTATTGAAACAAACCATGATTGCTCCAAAAAGAATGCATTTGGTAGCGATTGATTTGATTGAAAGCTTCTTTGATTTCAATTCCGGAGCGTTTCAGTTCTATTTGTACCAAAGGCAAGCCATTTACCAAAAGCGTTACATCAAAACGGTTTTTGTAGCTACCTTTCAAACTTATTTGATTGGTAACTTGATATAAATTTTTATTTGAATCTTCGGTATTAAAAAAGCGGACATAAAATGAAGTACCATCTTCTTTTGTAAATTGAAAACGATCACGAAGCGTTTTGGCTTTTTCAAAAACATTACCCTTGGCTAGATGATTCAAAATAGCATCAAACTCTTTGGCCGTAAAAGTAGTTTTGTTAAAAAATTCAAGTTGACTTTTTAAGTTAGCAACCAAAGATTCTCCATCTTGTATTTTTACAGATGCAAACCCTAGACTAACCAATTGCTTGATTAAGTTATTTTCTAATACGGCTTCGGATTGATGACTCATTTGTGGTGTTTTTAGGATACCGTTTTTTCTTTGTATTTAAAATCTACTTTCAAATTTTTGCAATAATTTTCAAAGTCTCTTAGATTTTCAATGGCATTGTCTTCGTCAAAAAAATCTTCTAATGGATAGCTTTTGAAAAGCATTATTTTGTCTTTGTCTTCGTATTCTTTGTGGCCTTCTTTCTTTAAAATAAAATCATCCTGATCCCACATTACTCCCCATCCATCCCAAGTATTTTTTCCAACTACAAAAATTAATTTTGTTTTAGAATTTTCAACCGTATCAAAAGAACTAACTTTTGTTTTAGAAACTTTACCCTTTTTTCTTGTTTGAAAGAATCCGGTATCATTTACTATAAATACGGCAAAAGTATTTTCATCTTTTCTTCCAAAGTTAAATTCGTAAAAATACATGCTAAGCCAATCCCAGGCCCATTGGGTTAATTTTCCCGTACCATTATTTGGACTTCCATTACTGAATTTGGAGTAACCTCCATTATAACTGTAACCATAAGAGCTTCCAATGAAATCAACTAAATCTAAAATTCTTGTTTGATATTCAAATAAAAGACGATAAGCTTTGCGTACTTCTAATAAGGTATCAGTATTATTTTCTGACATAAGGGAATAGATTTTCTAAAGATTGATTATGATTTGATTTTTGAACATTTAAGTTTTTGAGCCACCTTTTTTTGTAGTATTGATGAAGTGCAAAACCATTGATTGAATCTTCAAGAATACGGCTGTAGGCGGCAAAAATACTACTGTCGCTATTTTTAACTCGATTGTTTTCTGAAACTATTTGTTCTAATAATTTTGACCAGTTGGTTTTACAAATAACAACGTTTTTGTCGTGGATGCAATAATCAGGCTCGTCGTTTATATGGTGTAAACCTCCTAATTGAATAAAATATAAGGGCTTACCCTCTTGATCGTATTCATTGTAATAAGCCTGAATTTCATTTTCCATTTGAGCGCTGCTTTGTTGTTTTTCATTGTGTCTTTTTGCTTCAATAATGACATCAAATTCATTAAATCGCATAAAAAGATCAGGTTCAACAAAATTAGAATTAGAGGTGTTTTTAGATTTCCATTTGTCCCAGAATGAAATAGATAGCACATTACCTGAATAGGCAGGTAATTTATCGTGGTACAGCGAACCCTTAAGAATCGACCAAAACATTTCTACGGGTAAATATTTTAGTGTATCAAAAACTACCGCTGTTAAGCTATCTTCACATGGGCCCAAAGTACCCTTTCTTTTGTGGAAGTATGAAATCATATAATATTATTTTACGCAAGTATTACCCCAAACAAGCCTTTATTAAAACTTTGTATTTCGTTCATTTGATGTTTCTACTTTTCCTTAGAACCTTATCGGCTAAGTTGATTATTCATATTTAACCATTGCCTGACCATAAACCAGATAATTAGAATCGTTTTTTGAAATTGAAACTCCGCCTTGAGGCTCATATCCTTTTTCTAAATAGTATAGTACACTTTTTTCAAAGTCAGTACGGAAATTTTCAAAATCAAGACTTCTATTATTTTCTATTATGACACTTTCTTTAATTTTTAGCTTCTGCAATTCATTTTTGATAATTGCAATTTTTTTATCAAGAGCGGCAATTTCTTTCTCCTTTATTTGAACTTCTTTTTTAAGTTCTGTTCTATAATATTCATCCTCATTTTCATCTAAAAAATCATAATAGGTTATTTTAGTTATTGGATACGAATCATTGTATTTCGCTCTATAAAACAAAATATCATCCTCAGAAACTTTATAAGTAGCAAAATCTTCAACCTTACTCAAAAGTTCCTCAATGTATTTAATTACTTCTTTGCGATGTATTTTATTATTTTCAAGAATTAAAATTTCATTTTCTAGATTTTTAATATTTAAGGCTACTTTAAGCTCCTCTCCTTTGTGTGTTATAGAATAATGCGGGGTCTCTTCATGTCTGACTTTCACAAACTCTACAACTATATAATCTATAATTTTTCTATTCATAATTACACAAACATTTGCTGCAACAACCCTTTTTTAAACGTTTGCGTTTGGATGATTTGTTGATTGGTACTTTCTATTTTTTTATCAATACTGGATAGAAAATTGGCGATTTTTTGCTGTTCTATTAATGATGGTAAATTCAATGAAATATCCAAAAAATCGTTAACACCAATATTTAATAATCCATGATTTCTTGCTCCTTCTTGAGCCACCTTTTCGATTTCTTTATTATGAAGCCCAAATTCAAAATAGTGCTCCATAAAATTCAATGAAACCATTTTACTAAAACAAAAACATATGTATAAAGTCGAAACAACTCCTTTGTCATATTTTTTAAGTCTTTTAATAGCTCCCATTGGATAGCCATTTGAATAACTTTTATTATATGCAAAATCATTTTTTTCTAATAAATAATATTTTGTAACATCTTTTGCTGATACAGATTTATTGAAATATTCTAGTTGATTAACTAATCCAAGTTGTGCTGAAATCGTTAAAACATTAAGATTATTTTCTTTATTTTTTCTAATAACTCTGTTTGCAACTTTCCCCAACTTTTTCTCCTCCCAATCCGGATAATCATTCCCATTCTCATTTTTAAACCGCAATTTCCCAGAGAACATTTGCTGCATTACACCTTTTTTGTATTGTTCTAATAATACTTTTTTGCGAGAAAGCTGCTGGATTTTTTCATCGACAGCACTTAAAAAAGAAGCTATCTTTTGTTGTTCTGCAAGGGTTGGGTATGTTATATCAAAAGCTTTTAGATCTTTTCCATAAATAGCCGCTACACTTGTTGTACCTGTTGCAAAACGACGTAGTTGGTTTATTGAATTCTTAGTGTTAAAGTTATAATTCATAAAATGGTTTGAAGGTTCAATATCACTATTAAACTTCATACGCATAAGATTCGAATTGTAAAGTGCTAAAGGCAGTTCTTCTCGCCAAATCGATACTTTTCCAACTAATTCTAAAGTATTTCTGGTGTTAAATAATAGATCCCCTTTTTTTAATACATCCTCATTGTTGTATTCAATATTTTCAGGTAAAAATTGAACTTTATTAATATTTATTTCACCTCTTCCTAAATTTCCCATTTTAATAACGGGTATTCCAATATTAGATTCTGAGTTTTCATAGTTTCCCCCTAAGCGACCTTCTTTTAGTAAAACAGAAAACTTTTCAGTTTTCCATTCACTATGAAACTCAGAAAACCTCAATTTCGGCACCAAAGTTTCCTTCTTTTCTTTATGTAAAGTTGCTGTACTCATTAAAATGGTGTTTCAATTCCTAATTCGGTACAAAACTTTGCAATAGTCGCACAGGTAGTTTTTTCGGCTACAGCCAAATCTCTCAATTTGGTTGTTATCGCTTTTAGATCTATGGCATCTTCTTCTTCAAACGTATTTACATAACGAGGAATGTTTAGGTTGTAATCGTTGGTCGCGATCTCGCTCAAAGAAGCAATATGGCTGTATTTGTTTTTGTTGGTGCGGTTTTCGTAAGTAGTGATAATTTTGTCAATATCCTCAGTACGCAACACGTTTTGGGTTTTTACCTTCTCAAAATGCTGGCTGGCGTCTATAAACAAAATGTTTTCGGCATTGGTTCGTTTTTTCTTCAAAATCAAAATACAAGTCGGAATGCCAGTTCCGTAAAAAATATTGGCAGGTAAACCTATTACGGCATCGAGATAATTTTTTTCTTTTATCAAATATTCACGTATGTGTCCCTCGGCACTACCACGAAACAAAACACCGTGTGGCAAAACAATTGCCATCGTTCCGTTTTCCTCCAGTTGGTGCACCATATGTTGTACAAAAGCAAAATCGGCTTTACTGCTTGGTGCTAGTTTTCCGTAGGCAGAAAAACGTTCATCGTTCATAAACAAAGGGCTCGCACTCCAGTTTGCTGAGAAAGGCGGATTGGCAACAATGGCTTCAAAACGCAAATCATAATGCTGTGGACGTTCTAGCGTATCTTCGTTCTTGATATCAAAACGTTTATAGTGCACATCGTGCATGATCATGTTCATACGACATAAGTTATAGGTCGTAGGATTCATTTCTTGTCCGTAAAAAGCACTTACATCTTTTACTTCTTTGGCAACACGCAATAACAATGACCCAGAACCACAAGTTGGGTCGTAAACACTTTTTAATTTGTCTTTGCCCACCGTAACCAATTGCGCCAAAATGTTACTTACTTGTTGTGGCGTATAAAATTCGCCTGCTTTTTTTCCAGCTCCACTTGCAAATTGGCCAATCAAATATTCGTAGGCATCACCCAGAACATCGCTGTCGGTATTTTCTAAATCAAAATCTATTTCGTCAAGATGTATCAGTACTTTTACGATCAATTCGTTTTTGTCAGTCTCAGATTTTCCAAGTTTATGCGAAGTTAAATCCAAGTCAGAGAATAGGTTTCCAAAATCTTCCTCGCTTTCAGAACCCATTGTACTTTGCTCAATATGCGTCAATACTTTGGCTAAATCGCCCAGGATAAAATTGTTTTTTCCGCCTGCGTTTCCTCTTTTTGCTAATTCTGAAAACAATTCAGATGGTTCTAAGAAAAAACCTAACTTATCGATAGCTAGTTGTTTCAATTCTTCCATCAACAAAGCTTCGTCAGTATGACCTAAAACTTGCTGAAATGTTAAGCCGTCTGGTTTAAGTATTTCGTTGGCGTACAAATCCATTTTTGTACTCAGGTATTTATAGAAGATAAAACCTAATATGTAGTCTCTGAAATCATCTGCATCCATTTTTCCGCGAAGGGTGTTAGCGATATTCCAGAGTTGTTGTTCTAATTTTTGTTTTTGTTCGGCTGCCATTAAGCAATTATTATTTTGAATTTTAATAACCGCTAAAATATTGATTAAATATGGAAGTCGAAAGTGGAAAACCGTAAAAAGTAAAGAAATATCTTTCTTCTAGTTTCTTTTAATGAGGTTATAGTTTCACTAAATGTTATTTACATTGGAAATCATAAGTCACTTTTTCAAATTCTTGCTTTAAAAAAATATCATACAAATAATTATACCTAAAATCAGTCAAATATTCATCTTCAATTTCATCAGCATATTCAGCAGTGAATCTATCCAATACAAAAGATGAAAAAACTAACTTATACTCTGTTTTAAAACGCTCATAGTCTTCTACTAAACTCAAATATATTATCTTCAAAGATCCGATATTGAACACTTTCTCGTTTTTTTCTAGGTTGCATTGACTTAAAAAATCAATAGAATGTCTTACAAACTCTAAAGAGGTAAACCCTAAACCTCGGTTGGTTTTCCATTCAGGAAAAGACATATCCATAAAATGAATAATTTCTTTAAATAATTCTGTTCCGGAATATTCATTCATAAGTTTACAATACTGTTCCATAGTGCATTATTTTTTTTAAAGTATAATTCTCTAACTATTAATCTTCTTTTTTTTGATTGAACCACCATTCGTTTTTATACTTTTTATTAAACTCTTTCAGTTCTTTTTTATACTGCTTAATGTCAAAATCATAGGGTAGAGTAAGGGCGTTTAAAAAAGGTTCTATTCGATTATAAGTAATTAATAATTTTACTAAATTTTCAACTGAAAAATTATTTCCATTCTCTATAGAGCTAACAGTTTTTCTACTTATTCCGACTTCATCAGTGATGTCACTTTGTATGAAATCCATATTTTGGCGTAGCATTTCAAGTTTCTGACCAATTAGAAGCATGTATTCTTCTAGAGATTTTATATCTTCCATTATGTAACGTTTAAGTTATAAATTAGCAAAACAAGGATAAATGAGTAATATATTACTCATGTTTTTGTGTGTTTATAGATTGAGATTTAACTGATAAGTATATTGCTATAGGACTATAGTAATGTAGAACTGTAGTAATAAATAAATAAATAAATA
>NZ_MUHA01000024.1 GCF_002217355.1 Flavobacterium oncorhynchi
TTAGCGTGCTTTGCGGTAAATTTTTCTTCTGCTCGAAAGAACATAAAACTTGAAACAAAAACTACTTCAATATCTGTGCAGCGTGTTCTTTTGTTTTTACTTTTTCTATCACTTCTTCAATAATTCCCCTTTCATTAATTACGAAGGTTGTTCTGTGAATTCCGTCATATTCTCTTCCCATGAACTTTTTTGGTCCCCAAACTCCAAATGCATTGATTACTGATTTGTCTTCATCTGCTAATAACGGAAAAGGAAATTCGTATTTATCTTTAAATTTCAATTGCGCTTTCTGACTATCAGCACTCACACCCAAAAGCTCATAATTATTCGCTTTAAAACGTTCAAAATTATCTCTCAAATCACAAGCTTCAGCCGTGCAACCAGGTGTGCTCGCTTTTGGATAAAAGAAAACTACTAATTTTTTTCCAGCATAATCTGCTAGTTTATGTGATTTTCCGTCTTGATCTATTCCTGAAAAATTTGGTGCATTGTCGCCGGCTCTTAGTGTTGTCATATCTTTTTATTTAAAATTTTAGATTTCAGATTATTGATTAAACAAAGATAATCACAAGTCTTAACTCATAACTTATAATTCATTATTTTTACGTCTTTAAAAATAAGGAAATGAATAAAGAAGCTCGCGTGCAATTTGTTATAAACACTTTAAAAGAACTCTACCCTACCATACCTGTACCGCTTGATCATAAAGATCCTTATACACTGCTAATTGCTGTGTTACTTTCAGCACAATGTACCGATGTTCGCGTTAATCAAATTACTCCTCTTTTGTTTGCAAAAGCTGACAATCCATATGATATGGTGAAAATGTCTGTAGAAGAAATTAAAGAAATTATTCGACCATGCGGTTTATCTCCAATGAAATCTAAAGGAATTCATGGTTTGTCTGAAATTTTAATTGAAAAACACAATGGCGAAGTGCCGCAAAGTTTTGAAGCATTAGAGGAACTACCAGCTGTTGGTCATAAAACAGCAAGTGTTGTAATGTCTCAAGCTTTTGGAGTTCCTGCTTTTCCTGTAGATACTCATATACATAGATTGATGTACAGGTGGAATCTTTCGAATGGAAAAAATGTTACGCAAACTGAAAAAGATGCTAAACGATTGTTTCCTAAAGAAATATGGAATGATCTACACCTGCAGATTATTTGGTATGGACGCGAATACTCACCTGCACGAGGCTGGAGTTTAGAGAAAGATATTATCACAAGAACAGTTGGAAAAAAATCTATTATTGAAGAAATGACAAAAGTGACGAAATAGAAAAAGGCACAAAGTTTAAAACCTTTGTGCCTTTTTTATCTTTATTCTTTAATCATTAAAATTTACATACCACCTTTTAAGGCATTATATTCTTTTGTCATATCAAGTGATCTGTAAACTCCCAAAAGTGTTTTTGTAGCTTCTGAATTTTTTGGTTCAATGGCAAGTACTTTCTTCAAATACGGAATCGCACTGCGGGTTACATCATCTTTTACTGCACTCAATTTATCATATTTCTTCATTTCTGCCGGCGTTGTTCCTAAAGATGAAATTTCATCGGCTAAATCTTTTTTCTGCTGCAATTTTAAGTACGCTAAATTTATATAAGCATCAATATAATTTGGATTCAACTCCAGAACATAATTATAAATCATTTCTGCTTTAGCATACTCTTTCTTTTCTAGATAAGAATAAGCTAGATTATTATTAATCTCAATCTTTTTTGAAGGAACCGATTCTGTTCTTGGCTTTTCGTAAACTCCTTGCTGAATAGCAGCTTCTCGGGCTTTTGGCGAAACAAACATATCTTCTTCTTTTGTTTTCTTGTTTGTTGCATAGTACAAAACTCCTTTTCCTGAAAAATTGATTTTTTTGAGCTGCTCATAATATCGTATCGCTGAATCAAAATCTCTGGCATTTACAGATGAAGATGCGGCATTAAATAAGTTCAGTGTATCTTTTTTATCAAACAAATAAACTTTATAACTTTTCTCTGCGCTTTCTTTAAATTTACCCGCATTAAAATCTGTCATTGCTCCATTAACCAAATTAGATTTCATCTCTTTTAGCGCCAAATTTGCTTTAACAGTAAATTTAAATTTACCTGATTCATTTTCGTATAAAAATACATCTTGATAAGCTTGTGATGCCAATGTAAAATTACTGGCCGCATCAATGTTTTTTCCAGCTAAATCTTTTAATACATTTCCTTTTAAAAAGTAATAATCAGATTTATCCTCATCAGAAGCATTGAGTATAAGATATTCTGTTTTATTCAAAATTGTTAAAGCTTCTTGACTTTTTCCTTTCTCATACAAGGACTGCGCTTCTTTAATTTTATCTTTTTGAGCAAATGCTCCAATTGTTACCAATAGTAAAGTTGATAACAGGATTAGTTTTTTTTTCATTTTTGGTTAGTTTTGGTTGGTTGTTAAATAGACTTAATGGCTGTTTATAAAAAGAATAAGCATCAAAAAAAAAGACGCCAAAACTTTTATTTAATATACTCTGGTACGCATATTAAAAAACAAAAAACTCTTTTTCCATCAAAAAAATAGTAGAAACCAATAATGATCTCTTCTATTATCTATCTGACTTACAACAAACAAAACAATGAAGCGTAATTTTTTTCCATAGATTATCGGTGATTTGGGTTAAACGTTTTTTCTTAAATATTAACATTTATATCTAAAAACGAGCTTCTACACTTTAATAATAAAAACTTCATGTTTTAATAATATAAATGAAATAAATAATACTTTTTAACTAAACTAAAATTAAATCTCGAACAAATAAAGAAAACCTGATTAAAATATGAAAATTTAACAATACAGAATAAAACTATACAAAAAATCTGATATTGTTTGTGAAGCAAAAAAGACTAAGGTTACTTTTTTTGCCATTTAAAATTTAAATTCATCAGACTGATGAGATCAATTACCAGGGAGTTTAATAAAATAAAAAACTCACTATCTGTATTTAAATACAAATAGTGAGCTTTCAACCAAAACGACCATTTGGTTTTCTTTCGAAATAAACATCCGACTGGGCAAGCGGGCTGTTTAATTTGCTATAATTTCAAAACTTTTATTTTCAATTTTCACAACAGTTAAAGCTTGTGAATAATTCAACAAAAAAGAAACTACTTCTTTTTTAGGTTTTAAATCTTTAGCAGCTGCTGCTTTTTTTGAGTAAATTTTCGCCATACCAATAAAATGTTTTATACTAGTATAACGAGCTTATATTCAAAATAGTATTAGTTGGTCAAAATAATTTGATGTTTATCGATAATTTTTCTCAAATTCATCAATGCATAACGCATTCTTCCTAATGCAGTATTAATACTCACATCTGTTAACTCCGAGATTTCTTTAAAACTCATATCCTGATACATTCTCATTACCAAAACTTCTTTTTGATCGTCTGGCAGCTCTTCGATTAATCTTTTTAAATCTACTTCAACCTGATCTAAAATCATTTTGTTTTCGATGTTTAGCGAATCATCAGACATGATTGAGAAAATCGAAAATTCTTCGGTTTCTCTATACATTGGCATTTTTTTGGTTTTACGAAAATGATCCACAATTAAGTTGTGTGATATACGCATAACCCAAGGCAAAAACTTACCTTCTTCATTATATGAATTGCTTTTTAAAGTTTTGATAACTTTAATAAATGTGTCTTGAAAAATATCGTTTGAAATATCTCTATCAGCAATCTTCGAATATATAAAACCATATATCTTAGATTCGTGTCTTTTTATCAATGTCGCAAGAGCACCTTCGTTGCCTTCGACATAATTTTTCACTAATAGAGCGTCTGGAATATGCAGATCAGCCATAATACTTACTTTTTTAGGTTCTATAATTTTGGAGTAAATTCTCTAAAAAGTAATTTTATTGTATAGGCGTATCTTTTTTATAATGTTAATATTGTGACCAAATTTAACAAATTATTATTTTAAAAAGCAAACAAATGCAATAATAATTAACATTTAACCGTTAAGTTTTTTAACACATCGTTCTGTTTTGTTTTAAATCATTAAAAAAAATGGAAATTTTAGTAAGTACAACGCTTTTCAAAAACAAGCGTAAATAACTTACATTTAAACATTTATACTATTCAAATCTGCATTATTTATAAATTTCGCGGTCAGTTTTTTTATTGATATACTCTTACGTAATCTATATAAAACTTTTGCGGAAAAATGGCATCGTCTACTTCTGGTCCTCCAAAATTTCCTCCAACTGCCAAATTCAAAATAATATAAAATGGCTTATCAAAAGGCCAGGTATCTTCGTTTTTTATAGAAGGATTAAAGGTATATACTAAAGTTTTGTCTACAAAAAATTCAATTTTATCTTTATCCCACTCAATAGCATACACATGATAACCTTCTTCAATATTTAAAACTTCAGTTCTTTTAGTGTTGATTGTATTCCCGTGACTGTCTTGTGTATGAAGTGTCGTGTAAATCATGTGAGGATCTTTGCCCACATATTCCAGAATATCAATTTCACCGCTTTTTGGCCATTGCACCTCGTCAATATTAGCGCCAAGCATCCAGAAAGCAGGCCATATACCTTGTCCTACGGGCAATTTTGCTCTTGCTTCTATCTTGCCGTATTTAAACTCTTTCTTACCTTTAGTTGTAATTTTTGTCGAAGTATATTTATTTCCTTCTTTTCTGGCTTCGATTACCAAATTGCCGTCTTTTATTTCATGATTAATTTTGGTATAAATCTGCCTTTCATTATTACCAAAACCACACGAATTCGGGCAGCCGTCGCCAAGTTCAAAATTCCAAAACTTTTCATTTATCTCTTTCTTATTGAAGTTTTCTTCCCACACTAATTTCCTTTTTGCTTCTTGTGCGTACGAAAAACTATAAATGAGTATCAATAGGACTATTTTATTCATAACTATTACTTTAGAAATTATTAAAACAGTTCTAAAATAGAATATTTTATAAACACTAACCGTTTTTTAATCAAAAACTTTGAGATAAGAAATTGGAGCTAACAATGTGATTCTGTTAAAATTTGGAACAATATCCTTAACTAAACTCAATTCAAAATTGATTACTTTTGTAAAAATTGACATTTTTTATGCAAATCGATCTTTCTACACTCGACCCAAAACAAAATATTATAATAAAAGGAGCACAAGTACATAATTTAAAAAATGTAGATGTTGCTATTCCGCGAAATAAACTTGTTGTAATTACAGGTCTTTCAGGATCAGGAAAATCAAGTTTAGCATTTGATACTTTATATGCCGAAGGACAACGTCGTTATGTAGAAAGTTTATCTTCATACGCACGTCAGTTTTTGGGGCGTTTAGACAAACCTAAAGTAGAATACATTAAAGGTATTGCGCCTGCAATTGCAATTGAGCAAAAAGTGAATACCACAAATGCTCGTTCTACAGTAGGAACTTCAACAGAAATCTACGATTATATTAAACTTTTGTTTGCCAGAATCGGGCGCACTTATTCTCCTATTTCTGGTCAGGAGGTTAAAAAAAATACTGTTTCTGATGTGGTCTCTGATGTAAAAACATTGGAAATCGATAGTAAATGGCTCCTTCTTGCTCCTATTCATCTTGAAGAAGGACGACAGCTCGAAGATAAACTTAAAGTGTTATTACAACAAGGTTTTGCTCGTATTCTGGTCGAAAATGAAATGGTGCGTTTAGATGAATTTTCTACAGAAAACCTACATCAATTAGACAACAAAGATATTTTATTAATTATTGATCGTATTGTTGTAAAGGAAGAGGAAGAATTTTACAACCGTCTTGCTGATGCTGTTCAAACTGCTTTTTTTGAAGGAAAAGGAATTTGTTATCTGCAAGAATTGGGTTCAGATAAACGATTTTCTTATTCTAATAATTTCGAATTAGACGGTATTACTTTTCTTGAACCAAATGTTCACTTATTCAGCTTTAATAACCCGTATGGAGCCTGTCCTGTTTGTGAGGGTTATGGAAATATAATTGGCATTGATGCCGATTTGGTTGTTCCTAATACTTCACTGTCTATTTTTGAAAGTGCTATTTATCCTTGGCGAGGCGAAAGTATGAGCTGGTACAAAGATGAATTAGTAAAACATGCCTATAAATTTGATTTCCCAATTCACAAACCTTATTTTGAACTTTCTGATAATCAAAAAGACTTAATTTGGACAGGAAATCAATATTTTCAAGGTCTAAACAGTTTTTTTAAAGAACTTGAAGAGAAAAATTATAAGATACAAAATCGTGTAATGCTGTCGCGCTACCGCGGAAAAACGAAATGCCACGCTTGTCGCGGAAAACGCCTTCGCGAAGAAGCTTCATATGTAAAAATCAACGAAAAAACAGTTTCAGATTTAGTTGATTTACCAATAAAGCATTTAGTTACTTTTTTCAAAAATATCGACTTAAATACTTACGAGCAGCAAATTGCCAAACGTTTGATGGTCGAAATCAATAATCGTTTATCGTTTTTAACTGAAGTTGGTTTAGATTATCTTACCTTAAACCGAAACTCTTCAACACTTTCGGGAGGAGAATCACAGCGTATTAATCTAGCCACTTCATTAGGAAGCAGCTTGGTTGGCTCTATGTATATTCTAGATGAACCTAGTATTGGATTACACCCAAAAGATTCTGAAAGATTAATTAAGGTTTTGCTTTCGCTTCGTGATTTAGGCAACACTGTAATTGTGGTAGAACACGATGAAGATATTATGAAAGCGGCTGATATGATTATTGATATTGGTCCTGAAGCTGGAACTTTTGGAGGGAAATTAGTTGCTCAGGGAACTTATGAAGAAATCCTAAAATCAGATTCGCTTACTTCTAAGTATTTAAATGGAGATTTAGAGATTTCAGTTCCTCAAAGAAGAAGAAAATTCAAAAACCATATTGATATTATTGGTGCAAGAGAGAATAACTTAAAAAATATTAATGTTACTTTTCCTTTAGATATTTTAACTGTGGTTACAGGAGTTTCAGGAAGTGGAAAAAGTACTTTGATTAAGAAAATCCTATTTCCTGCAATGCAGAAAAAACTGGAAAATGCTGCTGAAAAAGCAGGGCAGTTTAGTGAAATTAAAGGCTCTTTCTCGCAAATAAAACACATTGAATATGTAGATCAAAACCCGATTGGAAGAAGCTCTAGATCAAATCCTGTGACTTACATAAAGGCTTATGACGATATTCGTGATTTATATGCTAAAGAAAAATTATCAAAAATAAGAGGTTATCAGGCGAAACATTTCTCTTTTAATGTTGACGGCGGACGTTGTGAAACTTGCAAAGGAGAAGGCTCTATAAATGTTGAAATGGTATTTATGGCTGATGTTTCTCTGCCTTGTGAAACCTGCGGAGGAAAACGATTCAAAAAAGAAATCTTAGAGATTAATTTTGACGATAAAAACATCAACGATATTCTGACTATGACGATCGATGATGCTATTGCTTTTTTCGAAAAAAATAAACAGACAAAAATCACGCAAAAATTACAGCCTTTACAAGATGTTGGTTTAGGATATGTGCAATTAGGTCAATCATCCTCTACTCTTTCCGGTGGTGAAGCACAGCGTATCAAATTGGCCTCATTTTTAGTAAAAGGAGCTACAAAAGATAAAGCTCTATTTGTTTTTGATGAACCAACAACGGGACTTCATTTTCATGATATTAAAAAGCTTCTGGCATCATTTGATGCTTTGATAGAAAAAGGACATTCAATAATTGTGATTGAACATAATCTTGATTTAATAAAATGTGCAGACTGGATTATCGATTTGGGACCTGAAGGCGGAGAAAACGGTGGTCACTTATTGGCCGTAGGAACTCCCGAAGAAATTGTTAAAGTAAAAGAATCTGTTACAGGAATTTATTTGAAAGATAAACTGTAGTTTTCTATACTTCAAAAAAAGAAGCCATAAATTGTATCAGCTTATGATACTAATTTATGGCTTTGTTATTTTAAAATTAGGAACGTTTACGCCAGTAAACATTTTTCTTCAAAAGGAAAACCATCTTCATCGATGGCAACTAGTACTTTTTTTTGTTTTGAGGCCTCGATTGTAAGATACAGCCATGCAAATGACCATAATCCGAGGGTTAAACAAAAAATAATAAAATTCAAACCGTGGTTAACTGCTTTTCCGCCCTTTGAAAGAACTGCGAAAAGTAATTCATCATTTCTCTCTTCTAATACAAATCCGTTATGAACTTTGTTTGAAATCATATTCGAAAACACCTGTACACTTTGTTCCGGACTGAGCTGATTGTTTTTCATAATCCTTCATTTTGGTTTAGTCTGTATGCGAAATTTTCTAAATTCTCAACAATTCCCAATTAAGTACTGCATTCAAAAACAAACATCAGCAGAACCTTTTTATATTCTATTAAACCATTTAGTTTTTTTTCAATAAAATGGAACGTTAAAAATTTAACCTAAAATTATATTTTAAAATTAAAACTACAAAATAAACAACTGTTAAAATTGATTCTTTAAAACAGTATATCAATACATTAACAATAACTTAATCTTTATTTCTAATGTTAAATGATGAAGGTTTATAATCATTTTTTAAATAATTTTCTGGTATAGTGGTCATGTTACCGTCTCTTAAAGCACTATAATGCGGCGACATAATTTCGATTCCAGCTTCATTAAAAGAATCTTGAATATTTTGATGCAATGAAGAATAAATTAAAGGCTGTTTTGTAGGTTGTTTTGTATAAACGTTTATTTGATACGATACATAAAAGTCGTCTAAACTGGTCTGTAAAACAAAAGGCGGCGGTGTCTGTTCGATCATTTGTGTTTTTAGTGCAGCATCTATCAAAGCCTTATGGATATCTTTCCACGGAACATCATATCCAATGGTAACTGTTGTATGGATTAATAATCCATTATTAACCTGTTTTGTATTTGATGAATAATTGGTTGAAGTACTTGATAAAACTGTTGAATTTGGGATTGTTATATCTTCAAATTTAGGCGTTCTAATTCTGGTAACTAAAGCTGTTTTCTCGATTACTTCACCGCTTACATCTCCTATTTTTATAAAATCACCTATTTTAAACGGACGCATATACGTAATTACTAAACCTGCAACCATATTCGCAATTGCGTTTGAAGAACCTAATGAAAATAAAACCCCGACAAATACAGATACTCCTTTAAAAATTGGCGATTCTGAACCAGGCAAATACGGAAAAATAATAACTACCATAAAGGCAAGCAATAGAAATCTAACAATATTAAATGTAGGCATTGCCCAATCGTTGTAGAAACCGTCAATTTTAATATTCTCTTTTTTAATTTCTTCAAAAAAGAACTTAATCACTTTTATGGTATATCTAAAAATAACAACAATAACTATAATGGTGACTAAACTTGGCAGAAAATCAACAAACCCCATAACGGCTGATTTTGCAGGCGTAAGAATCCAACGCAGCAACGTTGTCGTGTAAGCTTCTGTAGCAGGAAAAATGCTAAACAACAGCGGAAGTGAAAGATAAACTATTAAAACAAGAATAATACCTTTTACAAAACTATACAACTGCATTCCGAGCGCCTGTTGCTTTTGAGGCGATAAAATTTTAATATTATTGTAATTAAAGCCTTTAAAATACTTGTCGCTGTTTTTTAGAATATAGAGTTTTACTCGGTTAAAAAGTTTACCAACAAAATATAATATACTGCCTATAATCAAAATCAATAAGGCTGTATACCCAAGTCTTTTTGGCAGCATCGAATAATTTTCATTTTGATAAATTACTGCTTTCTTTATTAAAGACAAATTGCGTTTTGCAATAAATTCTTGGGTTTGGTTTTCAGCTTTTGCATCGACGTCAAGAATTGACATAATAATAAAATCATCTTTATAAACTATGTCTTGAGAAATATCTGAAGGAATAATTACAAGTGAATCTGAATCAAAAAGTGAATCCTCATAAAGTTTTCTAATTTTTTCGGTAATCGCTTTCGCCCTGTTTTCGGCAGAAAAAGAACCCACTTTGTTATAAACAAAGAATAAAGTATCCTTAAAAGGATTTACTGGAAATTTTGCTTGTTTTAGTTCAACAGCAGCTTTTTTTGATACATCTAGACTATCTTTTTGAGCAAAAGCTAGAGATGAAAATAAAACAATGAAAATCGCTAAAAAACAAAGTAATTTCTTTTTCATAAATGTTAGCTGTAATTGGTCCTTTCTAACAAATATAAAAACAAAATAGATTCAAATTTAAATTACTTTACTGTTTCGCAATAAAATCGTATTAAATTTTAATTCCGATTTTTCTTAAAATGGTATCGATTACTTTATTAATATCTGGCGAAATATTAAATTTATAATTCAGATACACATATAAAATGGTTACCAAAATCGATTTCAAAGCAATACTAATCAATTGATAAAATGGAAACTCCCAGAAATAAAATAATAGAAACAACACAAAAGTTAATACCATTGATGAAATTGTCTCTTTTGTAAAAGGGTACAAATGAAGTTTCTTTACCACAAAAAGAAGTTTTGCTAAACTGTATAGAGTAATTGATAGTAAAGTTGCAAAAGCCGAACCGAATATTCCGAAAATTGGAATAAAAATCATGTTTAAAATGACAGTAAGAACAACTAACATTAAACCAAGATACAAAACCATTCGGTAGTATTTTGTATTAAAAATAATAGCATTATTGTTTCCTAAAATCAGGTCAAAATATTTTGATAAACCAATCATAAATACAACCGAAATTCCGCCGCTGTATTCTTTAGGCACCAATTCATAAAGCTGATTGATGTTGACAAAAATACACAGCATTACAAATCCACCTACCATTTGTAAATTGATAGAAGTCTTTTTATAAAGTATATTCAATTCATCATACTTATTTTCATGCATTAATTTTGCCGTTATCGGATAAACGATTTGATGCATCGCACGACTTGGTACAGAAATTACCAAAGCAATGTAAGTCGCCACAGAATAGAACGCAATATTCTCAATCTGCATATATTGGTTTAGCATCATCTTATCGCCATCTAAAAGCAAATTAGCAACGCTTCCTGATAAAATAATATAAAAGGTATATATTAATATTTCTCTTGTATTTGCTGGTATTGTAAACTGAAAAGTTGGTTTCTGAATGCTGAATGCATATAGCATAGTTATCAAGAATGCCAAAAAATACAAACCTGCTGTTGCGTACACAAAACCTTCTACGCTAAGCCAATCATAATAAACGCCTATTAATAGGAATAATGAAAATAATCGCAATCCAACTTCTTTTACAAAGTTTCCAAAAACGGAATGCATATTTACTCGCAGCCAAGCATAAAAAATTTCAAAATACGCCATACATAATCCTATAAATGGTATTAACCAGATATAACTTTTTACGATTGCATTCTTTTTTGACACGAAGAATAAAATCTCGTCATAAAAAACAAGGCCAATCAGTAAAATTGGTATTATTAACAAAAGGGGAAATAAAACAGTAAAAGATAAAAAACGAGATTTTTCCTCTTCGGTTTTATACTGCGAATAAAATTTTACTAATGTATTTTGCATTCCAATCGCAAACAAAGGCATGATAACATTTGCGCAAGATGTCACATAATTAGTTAAACCATAAAAGGTTGCTCCTAAAAAAACAGGATATAAATAAAGTGTATTAATGGCTCCAATTCCGAAACCTATATAGGTAATAATAGTATTTTTGAAAGACTGATTTAAGACAATACCCATTTTTTTGATTGCAGAGTTTAGATTGTAGAGTTTAGATTTTTGATTTTCTGCTCTCTTTTAATTTTGAAATTGTTGTTTTAACTAATTAACTGTGCTAATTGTTTGGTAAGGTTTTTTCTTGAATATTGCTGTAAACCAACACCATAAGATTGTAATTTTCCTTCCAAAAATTGATTATAAAAGTTCAAAATTACACTTTTTAGTTTCACTTTTTCAGAATAATCAAAAAATACTCCTGTATTAGTTTCTGTAATAATATCGGCAAAATCAGAACCTTGCGGACCAATCGCAATTATTGGTCGATTTGAGACCATGTATTCAAACAATTTTCCTGGTATAATACTTTTAGTATCCTCTGAATTTATTTCGATTAAAAGTAAAACCTGTGACTTTTTTTGATGCGCGATTGCTTCGTTATGCGAAACATATCCTAAAAGATTTAAATAATCATTCAGTTTAAATTCTTCGATAGAATCTAAAACTTCCTGACTTACGGCACCAATTAATTTAATTTCTAAATGGTTTTTAAAATCCGGAATTTCCTGAACCAGTTCAACAAGACATTCCCATAAAAACTTTGGGTTTCTCTCTGATAAAAATGAACCAATGTGCGCAAGAGTAAACTTCGTGTCGAGTGGTTCTTTCTCTACTTTTTCGAGATCATAACCATTTGTAATTACTGCTATTGGTTTATTGGTAATAACCTGAAATTCTGTTTTTGTAGTTTTACTCGTTACAATAATAGTGTCAGCCGTATTAAGAACTTTATGTTCTAAATTTTTATGCTTTTTTGCTGCATAATTTGACAAACGAAGTGATTTGTGATAGCCAATTGTTGTCCAAGGATCACGAAAATCTGCAAACCATTTTACATTTAGCTTTTCTTTTAATTCTAAACCAATTAAATGCAAACTATGTGGCGGTCCAGAAGTTACGATCGTATCAATATTATTTTCTTTAATATATTTTTCAAGATAAGAAACCGAAGGTTTTACCCAAAAAACACGCGCGTCTGGAATAAAAAGATTACCACGAACCCAAAGAAAAGTCTTGTCTAAAAATGTCTGCTTTTTTTTATGCGGAAAAATTCCCGAGCTTATCTTCTTCGTTTTATTTTTCGAAAAAATAGAAGCCAATTGATAAGGCTCCCAAATTTTATTTTTTAGTACAATTACTTTGTCAGATATTTCACTTACCAAACCTTCATCTACAATTGGATAAGTTGGATTCTCTGGAACATAAACAATAGGTTGAACATCAAATTCTGGAAGATACTTTACAAATTTCAACCAACGTTGTACTCCCGGTCCTCCTGCTGGTGGAAAATAGTACGTGATAATTAAGAGCTTCTTTTGTTCCAAGGAAAATTGTTTATTGTTTAAAAGTGTAAATATTTAGGCGTTATTAAGACATAACAATCATTTTAAGAGATTTTTACTCTAAATCGTCTATATCATTGTTTGTTTTTCCTAACTCTTCAATATCTATAAGATCTTTAGGTCTATTTGATGCTTTTTTAGCAATTATTAAACTATCGTAATCAATAAAATAAACTGGAGTTTCTCCTATCATTACAATTGTAGCATCATTTAATAATGAAGAAAAAGTTTTATCTTCTAATCCTTTTACAGCGGTCATAATATCTAATCTCAAACCGTAATTTAAACTAAAATCAGTCCAGCCAGGAATAAACTGCATCGTTTCAATAGTTTCAAAATCTCCTAAGTTAATTGACTTTAGAGCTTTTCTTAAATTAATTCGATTTTCAATAGTATCTTCTAAATAAATATCAATATCACCAGTACTTCTGTTATAGCCATAAATGTTTACAGCAAATCCTCCAATAGTTATATATTTAACTTTGTTTTCAAAAAAACTATTCCAGATAGCGATTATTTGCTCATTCATCGTTTTTTAGATTGAATTACTTTGGCTGTTCTCAAAGTGTAAGACACTTCGATAAGAACCATCAATCTCTCTAATCTTTGCAAGTAAGAAAGGGATCTAATTTCTGCTATCCTATTAGCTTCTAACTCTTTTGGAGTACCAAAACTTAACACACTTTTTTTCATTATTTAGTTTTTAAAACACGTTAGTAAAGGTACTAAATCATATGAAAACCAAATTTAAAAACAAACAAGAGTTTTAGTTTTCTGTTTTCTTACTTTTTCTTTCAAAATAAATCCCGCCAATTAAAAGCAACACCATTCCTATTGAACTAGCCAAGTTAATGACTCCTCCTGTTTTTACAACCTGAGGTTCAAACTTAAACTCAATAGTATGTTTTCCTGCAGGAACTTCCATAGCTCTTAAAACATAATCAACAGGAAAATGATCTGTTAATTGACCGTCAACATAAGCATTCCATCCATTTTTATAATACATTTCAGAAAAAACAGCCAAAGCATCGCCTTTACTGTCTGATTGGTATTTAATATAGTTTGGTTTATATTTTACCACTTTAATTGTTCCAGTTGTATCCCATTGTTTTTTCAATCGGGCATTTCTAAATTTACCTTCATGTTCACGTACATTGAATACTGCAACTTTTTTAGTATCGATATAATTCAAAGCTTTCATTACATCGTCTGGTTTATTAACCAATTTTACTGAACTTACAAACCAAG
Source organism: Flavobacterium oncorhynchi (assembly GCF_002217355.1). Lineage (GTDB taxonomy): Bacteria > Bacteroidota > Bacteroidia > Flavobacteriales > Flavobacteriaceae > Flavobacterium > Flavobacterium oncorhynchi. The sequence continues at coordinate 14,379 of NZ_MUHA01000024.1, forward strand.
CATTTCCATTTGCATCAGGGTTTTGCGTTGGAATATCTTTACCCTCTTTATCGGTTTGAATAACATACTTAACATTTAACATATTAAGTATTTCCAAATTCATGTTTTTATTTTTATTCGCAATTTGGTAATCAAATAACTGTTGTATTCTTCTTGGTTTTGCAGCATGATAACCACCAATAGAATGATGAAAATAAGAAGCTCTTGCACTTGACATATTTCCGCTCATTTCAAAAACTCTATAATGTGTAGTATCCTTTAATATTTCAACATCTGAAGGTGTTTCTTGAAATGGAGCAGCAATTTGAACAGGGCTCACAAAATCTTTAGCCGAAACATATTTTTTATCCACAAAAAACAAATCAAAAATCATCAGCACAGCAACAATTATTAAAGCTGCAGTCTGAGAAAATTTATTTTTAATAAATAACCATAAAACTCCAAAAGTTACAATTATAAAAAATCCAGATCGAAGTAAATCTGCAGAATACAATGACATTCTATCTTCCTTCAAAGCATCAACAAAGGCTGGTCCGTAACTTTCTAAAAAGTATTGATCATTCATTCCTGTAAAGTGAAAAGAACTTTTTGCAATTACTAAAATAGCAATGATTCCTAATCCAAAAACGCCTGTCTGAATTAAAGCTTTTTGCTGTAGTTTTGGTTCTTCTTTAGCTTTAAAGAACGATTGTAATCCCATTACTGCAAGTACAGGGAAACATAATTCTAAAATTACTTGAATAGAAGATACTGCTCTAAACTTATCATACATCGGAACATAATCTATAAAAAAGTCGGTCAGAAAAGAAACGTTTTTTCCCCATGAAAGAACTAATGAAACCAATGCTCCTGAAAGAAATACGTATTTTATTTTTCTATCATCAATAAACAATGCTAAAACTGCCAAGAAAAAAACAACAACTCCAATATAAGCTGGTGCGGCAACAATAGGCTGGTCGCCCCAATATGTAGGCATTCCCGATACAAAATCTTCAGCTTGACTTGCCGGCACACCCTGCTCTATCATAAACGAATACATACGACTGTCAATACCAACATTTTCATGGTTTGAACCTCCAAAAAGTCTCGGCGCAATTAAATTAAAACTTTCTGCGATTCCGTAACTATATTCGGTAATATATTCTCTACTTAAAGCATTTTCGTTTGTTTTTTTAGTTCCGTCAGGATTAAAAGTTAATTCGCTGTTACTACGAGTACTAAATTTAGCATATTCGCTGGTAGCCATTAAATTAGCTGCATTAGCACCAATAGCAAAAATTCCAGCTACAGCCAGCGTACCTATTGCAATTAAAAGTGGTTTGTATTCTTTATTCTTTATAAAAGTAAAAGCAAAATAACCCGAAAGTATCAATAAGAAAATCAATAAATAATAGGTCATTTGAAAGTGATTCGCATTAACTTCTAATGCAACCGCAAACATGGTGAGCAGACCTCCCCAAATATACTTTTTTTGAAAAACGAGTATAAATCCAGCAATAACAAGAGGCATATATGCAATTGCATGCGCTTTTGCATTATGACCAACTCCAAGAATTATAATTAAATAGGTCGAAAAACCAAAGGCAAGTGCGCCGATAAAGGCTTTTAATGGATCTGTTTTTAAAACCAATAACAAACCATAAAACCCTAAAAAATATAGAAAAAGATAATCTGCAGGACGTGGTAAAAAACGCAAAAGATCGTCAATTTTACCAATAAAATCATTAGGATAATTTGCTCCTAACTGATAAGTAGGCATTCCGCCAAAAGCAGAGTTTGTCCAATAAGGTTCCGTGTGTTCAGCAGCCCTGAAATCATTCTGCTCTTTTGCCATTCCGGTATATTGAGCAATATCTGACTGAAAAATCTGTTTTCCTTGCAGAACAGGATAAAAATAAATTAATGATACAAGAATAAAACCCAGAATTACAAGGGCATGCGGATAGAACTTATTTACTATTTTCAATTTTGGCAGGTTTGGTTAAATGATGAATCCTATTTTTTAGGATACAAACTTAATCTATTTCTTCGTAATCAACATAGTCCCCAACCTTTTTGGTTTCGCGAGGATTTTTTGCATTAGCGGTATCGATGATTATCTCATCTTTTGTAGTGTTACGAGTTTGCTGCCAAGAATTATCTTGACTATATTGTTGTTGTCTCTGAAAATTTTCTCCTGCTTTTTCAACTGCTTTTTTTACCAATACTGGCAAAAAGATTCTAGCTAAAAATTTAAAAATATAATAAAATGCTATTATATAACATATAGCTTTTATTAAACCTGAAAAAGATGCTTCTTGCATAATTGTATAATTTTTGTCAAAATTAATAAATCCATTGTTTAAAATTAAAATATCAATCTTAAATAAATAATAAAATATAGTACATTTGAAATGCGTTATAGCTTTTTAATCAAAAAATACATTTATGTTGAAAATTAAAAACTTACTTTCTACATCTCTTCTTTTAATACCACAATTTTTCTTTGCTCAATATACTGATGTAATAAACTCAAACAGACCTGGCGAAACTATGTCTGCTTATTCAGTTGGAAAATCTGTTATTCAAGCAGAAATTGGCGTTTATGGTATTAAAGAAAAACATGATTTACTAGACTACGACGCGAGTGGTTTTGGTACGGATTTTACAATAAGATATGGTGCTTTTTTAGAACAGTTAGAATTTATTGTTGATTTGCAATATCAAATGGAAAACTTTGATACTCCATACACCAGCTACAAAAAAAACAATTTCAGACAAACTGTTTTAGGGGCTAAATACTTAATTTACGATCCTTACAAAAATTATAAAGACGAAGTAAACATCTACAGCTATAAAGCCAATCGCAGTTTTAAATGGCGTGAGCTAATTCCGGCAGTTTCAATATTTGCAGGAGCAAATTTTGTTGGTGCGGACAATCCTTATTATTTCTCTCGTGATGGCGAGATTTCTCCAAAAGTTACCTTGGTTACACAAAACTTATTTGGAGGCGGAAGATGGGTTTTTGTAACCAATATTATTGCTGATTATATTGGCACTGATTATCCAAGTTATGGTTACGTATTAACTTTAACACACGGATTTAATGCAAAATGGTCTGGGTTTGTTGAAAATCAAGGATATAAAAGTGATTTCTACAGTGATGCAATCGTTCGCGGCGGCGCAGCTTATCTTTTATCGCCAAATATGCAGATAGACGCTTCGATAAGTACAAATTTTAAAAATACTCCATCTGTTTTATATGGCGGTGTTGGTTTTTCTTGGCGTTACGACGGATGGTATAAAGAAAAACAAATCGAGCTAAAAAATAATGAAAGGGCTAAAAAGAATCCTGAAAATGAAAAAGAAATAGATTATCAGGCAAGAGAAAGAAAACGCAAGGCTAAGTACGAATAAATTTTAATAACCAAACTCTCTGAGCTAAGAGAATTTTTATAATACCACCTTAATGATTACAATTAAAGAAGCTAAAACTAAAAAAGAATTAACCGAATATATCAAATTTCCGTTTTCGTTATACAAAGACAATCCATATTGGGTTCCACCTATTATTGCTGATGAACTAGAGTCTTTTGATAAAACCAAAAACCCTGCGTTTGATAATGCCGAAGCTTACTTTTATCTTGCTTATAAAAACAATGAAATTGTGGGAAGAATTACAGCAATTATCAATTGGGCCGAAGTAAATAATCAGCATAAAAGAAAAGTTCGTTTTGGATGGTTTGATGTAATTGATGATATAGAGGTTACAAAAGCATTACTCGAAAAAGTATATGAATTAGGAAGAAAACACAACCTTGAACATGCCGAAGGCCCAATGGGTTTTTCTAATTTAGACAAAGTTGGTGTTCTTACAGAAGGTTTTGATCAAGTTGGAACGATGATTACTTGGTACAATAATCCATACTATGTAACTCATTTTGAAAAACTAGGTTTTCAGGTTGAAAAAGAATACATCGAAAGTATATTTCCATTTTCGAATGTAAAACCAGAATTTTTTCTTAAAGCACAAGCCTTAATTAAAAAACGCTACGAACTTAGAGCTCTTAATTTCACTAAAACAAAAGATATTATGCCGCATGTCGACAAAATGTTTGATTTGTTTAATGAAAGTTATGCCAAATTAGCTTCGTTTGTTGCGATTTCAGATGTTCAAAAGGAGTATTTTAAAAAGAAATATATCAGTTTTATCAATCCTGAATACATAAAATTTGTAGTTGATAAAGATGATAACTTAGTCGCTTTCAGTATTGTTATGCCAAGTTTTACCGAGGCACTGCAAAAAGCTAAAGGAAAACTTTTCCCATTTGGTTTTCTTCATCTTTTAAAAGCAAGAAAGAAAAGTAAAGATGTAGTTTTTTACCTTATCGGTGTTCACCCAGATTACCAAAACAAAGGGGTTACCGCAATTATTTTTGATGAATATTTCAAAACTTTCTCTGAAAAAGGAATTGTAAATTGTATCAGAACTCCAGAATTAGCAGAGAATACTGCAATTCATTTACTATGGAAAAACTTTGATCCAAAAATTCACTGCCAAAGAAAAACATATTTGAAAAATCTTTAAAAAAATTAGCTATCGAAATAGGCATTTCGTTTTAAACATAAAAAATCCATTCGCAATAAACGAATGGATTTTTTGTATCAATGACATTTTTACTATTCTACTTTACAATCTACTTTAGTCAATGTATTTTTCTGATCAAACTTTAGTTTGGTTTTATCCTTAAAAGTCACTTTATCATTAGCTTGAATAACATCTCCAAATCCTTCTATTAACGCTCCGTCTTTTTGCAGAAATGCAACTTCTCGCACAGATGAAACTCCTTCAGAAGTAAAAGTATAATCAGCAATAAGCGTATCGCCTTTCATGTTTCCAATTAGAGTTCCTTCATTTTTATCTTTTCCAGATATATTATAGTTTAATTTTCCGTTTACCTCTTGGTGCGAGTTTACATTAAAACTCAATTCAATCACATTTCCATTTGTTCTTAAAGCATAACATTGATCACCTGCTGGTTCTTCTATTTGAGCCTCTTTTGGAGCGCTTGGAGTAATTTGAACCGGTTCTGTATCTGTTGTTTTTTTACAAGAAACTAAAACAGTCAAAATTAGAGTCGTTAGTATAAGTAGCTTTTTCATAATTATTAATTTTATTTTCTGATTACAAATTTAAAGTTACTTCAAATAAAAAAAATCCATTCGTATAACAGAATGGATTTTTTTACATAATTTCCATTTAAGGAAATATTATTTTTTAAATTAACTACGAAACGTCAACAGTTGTACGCTCTGCAATTTCTTTATAAGTTCCGCTAACTAATTTTTCGCGAATCGCTTCAAATGCAGTTAATGTTTCTTCAATATCAGCTAAAGTATGTGAAGCTGTTGGAATCATTCTTAACAAAATAATTCCTTTTGGGATAACTGGATAAACAACAATAGAAAGGAAAATACCGTAATTTTCTCTTAAATCGTTTACCATTACCATTGCTTCAGGAATACTTCCTTCTAAATAAACTGGTGTAATACAAGTGTTAGTATCACCAATATTAAATCCTTTTTCTTTAAGTCCGTTTTGCAATGCATTTACATTTTCCCAAAGTTTATCTTTGATTGAAGATGAATTACGCAATAATTCTAAACGTTTCAATGAACCAATTGTTTGGATCATCGGAAGCGCTTTAGCAAACATTTGCGAACGTAAGTTGTATTTTAAATAATCAATAATATTTTTATCTGCTGCAACGAAAGCACCAATATTAGCCATTGATTTTGCAAAAGTCGAGAAGTAAACATCAATATCGTCTTGAACTCCTTGCTCCTCACCTGCTCCAGCACCTGTTTTACCAAGAGTACCAAAACCGTGTGCATCATCAACTAATAAACGGAAATTGTATTTTTGCTTCATTGCAACAATTTCTTTCAATTTACCTTGTTGTCCGCGCATTCCAAAAACACCTTCAGTAATAAACAAAATACCACCGCCAGTTTCTTCTGCCATTTTTGTAGCACGCTGCAGGTTTTTCTCCATACTTTCAAGATCATTGTGCTTGTAAGTAAAACGTTTACCCATATGCAAACGAACTCCGTCAATGATACAAGCATGCGAATCAACATCATAAACAATGATGTCATTTTTAGTTACCAATGCATCAATGATAGAAACCATTCCTTGGTAACCAAAATTTAATAAATAAGCTGATTCTTTCATTACAAAAGAAGCCAATTCATTTTCTAATTGCTCGTGGTAAGTTGTGTGTCCAGACATCATACGAGCTCCCATTGGATAAGCTGCTCCAAATTGAATTGCTGCATCAGTATCTGCCTTACGAACTTCTGGGTGATTTGCTAAACCTAAATAATCATTTAAACTCCAGTTTAGGATATTTTTTCCGTGAAATGTCATTCTAGGACCTAACTCTCCTTCTAACTTTGGGAAAACATAATAACCTTCTGCTTGAGAAGCCCATTTTCCTAAAGGTCCTTTATTTTCTTGAATTCTTTCGAATAAATCTTTTACCATAATATAGTGTAGTAATATTTTTAACTTAATCAGCGAGCAAAAATAATCATTATTATTCTAAAATTCAGACAGTCATTTATTTTTATTTAAAAAAAAGCCATCATTCATAAATATTTTTTTTTGCATTTGAATTCTACAAATCAAGAAAAAAAAACTCAAAAACCAAAGTTATCAATATTGTAGTTTATAGTATTTTTTTTATATTTGATACTCAAAGTATTCTTTCATATATTTTTTTAACAGTCTGATTTAGTTTTAGTGCTGTTTTTTATTTCTGTTTTTTTATCCCCGAATAGCTGCCTTTTTTTTGAATAGTATAAACATTTTGAGTTAATATAATTTTACCAAAAAATGATAATTCTACAATTAATTAAGCGAAACATTAGTAACCATTCTATGACTTTTATCATAATAAAAGACAAAATAGTCTTTTATTTTTGATTAAAATTTAAAATGAAAACAAAACCAATTACTTATGGAAAAGAAACATACCATTCAGATTAAAATGAGTCTCTTTTTAAGCTTACTCTTTATTGCTCTTTTTTTAGGAAGCTGTAAAAAAGAAGAAGCTAAAAACTATGCAGATATCATGACCGAAGGAGAAATGAATGCAGAACTTACTGCACCTCCTATGGTTCCAAAACCAGTTGGAAACAGAACTGCTATGAAGTTAAAACTTAACATGGAAATTAAAGAACAAGAAGGTACAATGACCGATGGCGTAAAATATACGTATTGGACTTTTGGAGGATCTGTACCGGGAAGTTTTATTAGAACACGTGTTGGAGATGAAGTCGAATTTCACTTAAAAAATCATCCAGACAACAAACTGCCTCACAATATAGACTTACATGCCGTAACTGGTCCAGGTGGTGGTGCAACCTCATCACTTGTGGCTCCGGGACATGAAAAAGTCTTTAGTTTTAAAGTAATTAATCCAGGCTTATATGTTTACCATTGTGCTACTGCTCCAGTAGGAATGCATATTGCAAATGGTATGTATGGTTTAATTCTAGTAGAACCTGAAGGCGGACTTCCTCCTGTTGACAAGGAATACTACGTTATGCAGGGAGATTTTTATACTCAGGGAGAATATGGCGCAAAAGGATTACAAGCATTTGATATGAACAAAGCTGTAAAAGAAACTCCAGATTATGTAGTATTTAATGGAAAAGTAGGAGCTTTAACAAATGGCGGCGAATTGACTGCTAAAGTAGGCGAAACTGTTCGTTTATATGTTGGTAATGGAGGTCCAAACTTAGTTTCCTCTTTCCACGTTATTGGTGAAATATTCGACAGTGTTCATGTTGAAGGCGGAAGTGTAATTAACAAAAATGTTCAAACTACCTTAATTCCTGCCGGCGGAGCTGCCATCGTCGATTTTAAAGTTGAAACTCCGGGAACTTTTATATTAGTTGATCACTCTATTTTTAGAGCGTTTAACAAAGGAGCTTTAGGAATGCTGAAAGTGGAAGGAAAAGAAAACAAAAACATTTACTCAGGAACAATTCAAGAAGGTATTTATTTACCTGAAGGCGGAACTATTCAGAAAATGCCTGGAGGATCAGCTGCAAAAACAGCAATTCCAAAACGTACTGTTGCTGAAAAAATTAATATTGGAAAAGAAATTTTTGGAACGACTTGTTTTGCTTGTCACCAATCTGAAGGACAAGGAATCCCTGGTACTTTCCCTCCTCTAGCAAAATCAGATTATTTAAATGCCGATCCAAAACGTTCTATCAATACTATTTTACATGGTTTAACCGGAGAGGTTACTGTTAATGGTAAAAAATACAACAATGTAATGCCGGCTCAAAATTTATCTGATGATGAAATAGCAAATGTTCTTACTTACATCTATAACAGCTGGGGTAATAATAAAACCGAAATAACACCAGAAATGGTAAAAGCGCTAAGATAACAGCAACATTTTTCGCATGAAAAAAAATATTTTCATTCTTATTTTTTTCTTGATGCTTACAGGATTAAAAGCTCAAGAATCTGGAATGGTTCCGATAAAAGAGGGCTCGTTTGTCCCTCTTTACGGAGCCACCACCAAAAAACCTGTAGTTGTAAAATCGTTCTACATGGATATTTATCCTGTTACAAATAGTGAGTTTTTAAACTTCATCAAAAAAAATCCTTCGTATGCAAAATCTAAAATAAAAGGGATTTTTGCTGACAAAAGTTATTTGTCGTATTGGACTAATGATTTTGATTTTGGAAGTGCAAATCCTAAATCACCAGTAACAAGTGTTTCTTGGTTTGCGGCCAAAAAATACTGCGAATGCCAAGGAAAAAGATTACCTACAATGGATGAATGGGAATATGTGGCTATGGCCGATGAAAAAAAAGTCGACGCCAGAACTAAAAAACAATTCAACGAATACATCTTATCTTGGTATGAGAAATCGAGAACATACGAAAATCAAATTGGAAAAACTTTCAAAAATTATTGGGGAGTTTACGATATGCATGGTTTAGTTTGGGAATGGACATCCGATTTTAACAGCATTTTTTTATCTGGAGAATCGAGAAAAGACAAAAGCAGCGACAAGAATTTATTCTGCGGAAGCGGTTCTGTAAATGCAACAGATTTGATGGATTATGCGGCATTTATGCGTTACGCTTTTAGAGGAAGTCTTAAAGCACAGTATTCTACTCGAAATCTAGGTTTTAGATGTGCCAGCGATACAAACCCAAAACGATAACTTAAATTACTTTCAAATGAAAAAAACAATAATTGCTGTATTTATTCTCTTACTCTCTTTGCAAAGCTGTAAAGAGTCTGACAAGAAAAAAGATTCAGCACCAGTAAACAAAGAGATTAGTGATTTATCAATTTACAATTTGCCATCAAAATGGACAACTCAGTACGGGAAAGATATTGAATTGAAAAGTCTAAGAGGAAACGTTCTTGTTATGGTAATGATTTACACTAGTTGTAAAGCTGCCTGTCCAAGATTAGTAGCAGATATGAGAGATATTGAATCAAAACTTGATAAAAAAAACAAACAGCATGTAAAACTTATCTTGGTGAGTATTGATCCCAAAACTGATACCCCCGAAAAACTAAAAGATTTTGCAATTGCCAATAAAATGAATCAAGATCCCTGGCTGTTTTTACGTTCATCAGAAGAAAACACTCGTGAGTTTGCAGCAGTTTTGGCTGTTAATTACAAGCAGATATCTCCCATAGATTTCTCACATTCTAATATTATAAGCGTTTTTAATCCAGATGGAGAATTGATATTTCAGCAAGAAGGTTTGGGCGTAAACAATGATAAAACCATAACAACAATAAATCAAGAAGCAGAAAAAATTTAGAAATAGTAAATAGGTTGATTAGTAGAAAAACAAGAGTAGATTTTAGGAATGGATCGGCTCTTGTTTTTTGTTTATAAAGCCTTTAGATAAATGTCGCCCCGCTGGGGCTTTTACATATCGCAAACAAACATTCTATAAATATATCGTCCTGCTGGGACTTTTTTGTTTTACGAATGACCTTTTCTTATTGACATCATCATTAAAACTAATCCCAAAACAAGAAGCAAGCTAAATATCAAAATACTTTGATAATAAAACTCCATCGTGCCTTTTCCAAAAAAGAAAAGCCCTCCTTGAAAAAATAACAAAACTTCGGTAGCAATATATCCTAAAATAAAGCACTTTGCTCCATTTTTCATTAAAGAAGAATTACCTGAAAGCATCTTATTTTGGACTAAAATTCCAAACAAAAAACCAGTTATAATTCCTAAAGTTGTTAAGTGAATAAAGCCAATTACAAAATTTCTGATTTGATGTGAAACTTCGGCAATATTTGGGAAAATTGTCAATAATTGAATTCCTATTTTCAGGAATAAAGAACACAAAGCCAAACTATAGAACAACATTGCAGTTCGATTCAAATTGGCTTTAAAATCAATTATTTGAGGTTTCAGCATTTTGTAGAAGTAAATAAAAGCGAACAATTGCAGTATCACTCCAAGAATATTAATCCAATTCAAAATGTTATTTTCCACAAACCATCGAATAGGAAATGCAACTGTTAAAAAGATCGAAACGACCAAAAGAGAGTAAAACATCTTAAACTTTTGTTCCTCAATTACATGCTGAAACTGTTTTAAAAACAGAGCTAAAACGGCAAACAAAAACCAGCCGTTAAACTGAAAATGGAGAAAAAACTGAATTGCTATTTGATAAAATGCACTTTGCTTGCCAAGCGTACTAACTGCAGGACCTAAACACCAAACCCCAAAAGTGGACAAAACCATAAATAAAACAGCCGTTTTTAAAAATCTGACTGCAGGAGTTTTGTCTTTAAAACTATCTTTCCAAACCAATCTGCAAAAAAGATAACTCAATACAATATGCATGGTTGAAAAAATGATCGAAAACAAGGCATAACCCTGAACAGGAAAAGTAACCATCATTCCGATAACTGCAATTTCGGTACACCAAAATAAACGACCATAAATAGGCCTCTCACTTTTTTCTTTCGGAATAAAAAAGTGTACAATTAAAACATAAACCATCATATAAACCCAGCCCAGCATCGCCACATGAGAGTGCGCATGCAACAGAAAACTATAGTTTATGAAGTTTAAAGGAAAAAGATACACGTACCGCATTAACAACCCGAAAACACAAGCAATCAAGAAATTAAAAAAACAGCAGATAATCCAGTTTTTTTGAGAATACATTTTAAATAATTCCATTTTTAAGAATATTAAAAGTAGTAAATAGTTGCCATAAAAAACACCGATAATACTCAATATCTTGACATTTATCGGTGCTTTTCAACTATTAAAATTTAATCGTTATTCTACTTCAACAAATTCTTTCTCTAGAGCAACAGCTTTGGGAAACAAGATATTATTCTCTAAATGAATATGTTTATGTAAATCTTCTTCAAACTCTTTAAGCATTGCAAAAGTTACTCTGTACGTTGTACAAGCATCTGCTGGAGGCGTATAGTTATTTGTCAAGGCAGCTATTTCTCTAAAACGTTCTCCCTCATTATCATGCTCATGCATCATCATTGCAATTGGGTTGGATACCGTTCCAAAAGAAGGCTGTGATAAAACTCCATCAGATTCTTTTGTTTTAACCATTCTCTTTACAAAAGGGAATAAAACTAATTCCTCTTTTTTCATATGCTGAGACAATTCTCCTGCACAACCTATAAACAACTCATTTATTCTAAATAACTCAGGATGGTTTGCTCCGTGTACTTTGCATAATTTATCTAGGAAAGCAAGAAGTGTCTGCGATTTCTCCTCTACATAACGATGATGTGTTTTCTCAATATAATCTGCTAATAAATCTAAAGGCCAAGAATTAAAGTCTATTGAACCATTATTCTCTGATTGCAAAACCTCATAAACACTTTGCAGCAAAGCATCAGAATCTATTTTTTGTTTTTCGCATACTTCAGTTACCGTTCTGTTTCCTTTACAGCAAAAATCAATTCTATATTTTGAAAACACTGCAGCGGTTCTAAAATCCTGAGCTACAAAAGATCCTATTGTTTTATTTTTTAAATTTTCCATGATAATCAATTTTTAATTTTTATTTGTTTTTATTTTTTAAGGTCAGGTCAAATACAAACCAAGCCATTGTTATAAATCCGATTCCGAATATAGAATCTCCTATTGCGCGAAGCCATTTTAAGGTAATCATTGCCGGCTGCTGCATTAACTCAGAAGAACGAGCGTACCACATACCGTGATCGATACTTTCGATTGCCTGCCAAACTCCTATTGGAAGCAAACTCAATATTGCCATCAAGAACAAACCAATATTTAAGCTCCAAAAAGTAATTTTAAGCAGTTTAGTATTCCAGTTTACATTTCTGTATAAACTTCTCAATACAAATAATACTAAACCTATTCCCAGCATTCCATAAACTCCAAACAAAGCAGTATGTCCGTGCAATGGCGTAGTATTTAAACCTTGTACATAATAAAGTGCGATTGGAGGATTAATAATAAATCCGAAAATTCCAGCTCCGAGAAAATTCCAAAATGCCACAGAAATCATAAAATAAATCGGCCATTTGTAGTCAGCAATCCATTGTGTTGATTTTGAAATTTTATAGTTTTGATACGCTTCAAATCCAATTAAAGTTAAAGGCACAACTTCTAAGGCACTGAAAGTAGCTCCTAATGCCATAATTGCAGTTGGAGTTCCTGAGAAGTACAAATGGTGAAAAGTTCCCAAAATACCTCCTGACATGAAGATAATTGTTGCAAACAAAACATTTAATGTAGCTGTTTTAGTTTTCAATAATCCTAATCGAACAAACAAGAAAGCAATAACAACCGTTGCAAATACTTCAAAGAATCCCTCAACCCAAAGGTGAACAACCCACCATCTCCAATATTCGGCAATAGCCAGATTTGTTTGTCTCCCCCACATTAAACCAGCTCCATAAAACATGGCAATTGCAGTACAAGAAACTAGGAATAAAATGATTAGATTTTTTTCTTCTGTTTTTTTCTTTAAAACTGGTATTAATGGACGAATCATTAAAGCAAGCCATAAAAACAATCCAATCAAAAGGAAAATCTGCCAAAAACGACCTAAATCAACATATTCATAACCTTGGTGACCAAACCAAAAGTTTTGTACTAAATTCAATTTCTGCATTACGCCAAACCATTGTCCAGTCATTGAACCTAAAACAATTATCAATAAAGCAACGAATAAGAAGTTCACTCCAAAACATTGAAATTTAGGATCTTTCCCCGAAACTGCTGGTGCAATATACAGTCCAGTTGCAAGCCAAGCTGTCGCAATCCAGAAAATAGCCAATTGTGTATGCCATGTTCTTGTTACTGCATAAGGTAAAATTTGATCGATTGGAATACCGTACAAACCATTTCCTTCAACGCCATAATGAGCCGTTATTATCCCGAACACCATTTGTAAAACCATTAACAAACTAACGATCCAGAAGTATTTTGTAACCAATCCCATCGATGGAGTTTTACCTTGTTTAATGATTGGATCTTCTTTTGGAAGTGGAAATTCTTCTTCTTCACCCGATTTTGCATGATAAAACACTAAAATACCAACACTTAAAATCAACAAAATAATACTGACACCAGACCAAGCTAAAAGTTCTTTAGTAGCTTTATTGCCCACTAATTCATCTGCCGGCCAATTATGCGTATAAGAAATATCTGAATCAGGACGATTTGTAACTGTTGCCCATGTTGCCCAAAAGAAAAACGCATTCATTTTATGCATTTTATCTTCATCTTTAATAGAGTTTTTAGGAATTGCGTATTCCTCTCTCTGTTTATCAAATTTTGGATCATTGGTAAAAAGACCTTTATAATATTCACTCAAACCTTCAATCGCAGCAACACGATTTTCAGATATAGTAAGAACTCCTGTATTTGGATCATATCGATTGGTTCGCACATCTTTTTGCAAACGAACTTTTAAGGCCGATTGTTTTTCTTCATCAAGTTCATCAAACTTTTTATTGAAGTCCTTTTGGGCAAATTTATCCAGTATAAAAACTGCCTCACGATGAAGCCAATCTGCTGTCCAATCTGGTGCAACATAAGCACCGTGACCCCAAATTGAGCCAACTTCCTGTCCGCCTATACTCTGCCAAATATTTTGTCCGTCCTTAATTTCTTCTTCAGAAAAAATAACTTTTCCGCTATCAGAAACAATTTCTTTTGGAACTGGCGGAGCCTGCTGATAGATTTCGTAACCGTAATAACCTAATACAGAAAATGATATAGCCATTACTAAAATAAAGACTATCCACAATTTTTTTTCTCTTTTCATTTCTAATCAATTCAATAAAAGACATTTTTATCTTTTATTTGTTTTTAAAAAAACTCCAAACCTTGTTTAAAGGATTCGGAGTTTTGGTTATTTACTCAACAATCAATACGCCTTTCATCATAGCCACGTGACCAGGGAAAGAGCAGATAAATGGATATGATCCTTTTTTATCAATTGTAAACTCAATCGTATCTTCTTCTCCTCCTCCTAATAATTTAGTATGAGCAATAATTGAAGCTTTTTCAGATTCTGGAATAAAATCAGTTGCTTTTGCATCATTAGCTTTCAAAGCAAAAGCCGCTTGATCTGTACCTTCTTGAAGAATAACTAGATTATGTCCCATCGCTTCTTTTGGGATTTTACCAACATGTTTTAAGGTAAGCGTAATTGGTTTTCCTGCAACTGCTTTCAATTCATTGGTGCTAAACTGCATTTGGTCATTTCCTTCAATAACTAATACATTTTCTGCGGTTGAAGTTACAGGAGCAGCTTCTCCTTCTGTTGAAGTTTCTGTTTGCTCTTCAACTGGTGCAGTTTCTTTTTTACCGCAAGAAGTTATTGTTAAAAATCCCATTAGGATTAATAGTGAAATTTTGGTTTTTGTATTCATTTTTTTAGGTATTTATTTAATATTAATCGTTTATATTCAATGTTTTTAAAAAAAAGTCTCCTGATTTTACTCCTAATGCCAGCTGTTCAAGAGTAGTTTTGGTAAGCATCTCTAAAAGTAAACCTCTAATCTTTTTAAATTCATGATGAACTGGACACGGATGCTCTTCAGAACATTCTTTTAAACCAATACCACAGCCCTTATAAATTTTATCTCCATCAATGGCATCTACAATCTGAATTAATTTTATAGTTTTCAATGCCTCATTCGAAACTTCGAATCCTCCTCCAACTCCTTTAGCCGAATGAATTATTCCGCTTTTAGTCAAAATCTGCATAATTTTAGCCGTAAATGGTTCCGGAGAATCAATTTCTTTTGCTACATCTTTTATTCCAACCCTTATTCCTTTAGAAGATTTTGTTGCAATAAAAATAGAAGCCCTAATTCCGTACTCACACGCTTTTGAAAACATATCTCATTAATTAATTCCATACAAAATTATCTAATTTTATTATAAAAGACAAATTTATCTTTAATTAATTTTCTAAAACAAAAACTTATTTATAACCAGAATAATTTAGAAGTGCTAAAACACTTATTTGACTTAAAATTCACATAAAACCCAATTTTAATTTTAACTTTGAGAATACTAATTTTTCTAATATTGAAATAATGGCTTTAAGCAACTCAAAAGATCTAAAATTAGCTGTTCTTATTGATGCAGATAATGTACCCTACAGCAATGTAAAAGGTATGATGGAAGAGATCGCAAAGTTTGGCACACCAACTACAAAACGTATTTATGCTGATTGGACAAAGCCAAATGCAAACGGATGGAAATCTGTATTATTGGAGCACGCCATTACTCCTATTCAACAATATAGTTATACGGTTGGAAAAAACTCATCAGATTCAGCCTTGATTATTGATGCAATGGATTTACTTTATTCAGGGAAACTTGATGGTTTTTGTATCGTATCAAGCGACAGTGACTTTACCCGTTTAGCGGTGCGTCTTCGAGAATCTGGTATGAAAGTAATTGGTATAGGCGAAAAGAAAACACCAAGTTCTTTTATTGCCGCCTGCGACAGATTTATCTATATTGAAGTTCTAGACGGTGCAATTCAGAAAAAGAAACCCAAAACCGTTGTTGCTGCAGATACTAAAAAACTGGTTGAAAAACCTGCAGAAAAAGCATTGCATAAAATTGATAAACAAACCATAGAACTTATCGAAGCCACTATTGAAGACATTGAAGATGATGACGGCTGGGCATTTTTAGGTGATGTTGGAAATTTGATTGTAAAGAAAAAACCCGAATTCGACCCTAGAAATTACGGATTTTCTAAGCTTACGCCAATGCTGAAATCACTTACTGATATTCTAGAAATCGACGAAAGAGAGTCTGACAAAAAAGGCATTAAACATGTCTATGTTAGATTACGATTCAATTAATTAAAATTTTACCTTATTAATACTTTAAAAACATGAGAAAAAAATTCTTTATCTACGGATTCTTATTGTTTCTAATTGTTGCAGCAATTTACTATTATACTGGACGTGGTTTTTTATTAGTAATAATTCTTCCAATATTATTACTTGTTGGTGCTTACAATGCATCTCAAGAAAAACATGCCATTTTAAGAAACTTTCCTGTTTTGGGATATTTCAGATATTTATTTGAAATGATCGCACCCGAAATTCAACAATATTTTATTGAAAGATCTACAGACGGAAAACCTTTCTCCAGAAACCAACGCTCATTAGTTTATCAAAGAGCCAAAAATATTGATTCAAGTACACCTTTTGGAACGCAGCAAAATTTAAACACTGAAAGTTATGAAGGAATAAAACATTCTATCTTTCCAGCTAAAGTGAACGAAGAATTACCTCGTGTTTTAGTAGGTGGAAAAGACTGTAAACAACCTTACTCTGCTTCTTTATTTAATGTTTCTGCGATGAGTTTTGGTTCGCTGAGCGAAAATGCCGTTCGCGCTATAAATATTGGAGCGCAAAAAGGAAATTTTTATCAAAATACAGGCGAAGGTGGATTAACTGAATTTCATCTTGCCGGCGGAGGCGATATTACTTGGCAAATTGGTACAGGATATTTTGGCTGTCGTGATGCCGAAGGAAATTTCAGCCCAGAAAATTTCTCTGAAAAGGCAAATCTTCCAAATGTAAAAATGATCGAAATTAAACTTTCTCAAGGCGCAAAACCAGGACATGGAGGCGTACTTCCAGCAAAAAAAAATACAGAACAAATTGCAAAAATTAGAGGAGTTCAACCACATACAATGATTCTTTCTCCTCCGGGGCATCATGCTTTTTCTGATTCTAAAGGGTTGATTCGATTTATTGCACAGTTACGTGAATTATCAAACGGAAAACCTATTGGTTTTAAATTGTGTATTGGTAACACGGCTGAATTTGAAGCAATCTGTCACGAAATGATCGCTGAAGATATTTATCCTGATTTTATAACTATTGATGGTGCCGAAGGAGGAACCGGCGCAGCTCCTTTAGAATTTGCTGATGGCGTTGGAATGCCATTTGAACCTGCTTTAATATTCGTAAACAAAACATTGATTGGATTAAATATTCGTGACAAAATACGCATTATTGGAAGCGGAAAAATTATTTCCGGATATTCTATTCTGCACGCCATTGCTTTAGGTGCAGATATGTGTAACAGTGCTCGCGGCTTTATGTTTTCACTTGGCTGTATTCAAGCTTTAAGATGTCATAATAACGAATGCCCGACTGGAGTTGCTACACAAAACAAAATGCTCATGAAAGGTTTGGTCGTTACAGATAAATCAGATCGTGTTTATCATTTTCATAAAAACACACTTCATTCTGCAAACGAACTTTTGGCCGCAGCAGGAAAAACCTCTTTTGCCGATGTAGATATTAATATATTTATGCGTGGTGATGAATTTACCAATTTATCAGAGTTGTATTTCCCAGATAACCTGACAAATGTTACCAAAATAAATTAAATAGAAATGCCTCTTTATTATTTAAAGAGGCATTTTTTTTATAACTCAAACTTTACCAAAATAACTTTTGAGTGCACTTAATAATTATTTTATAAAACTCATAAAAAGAGTTTAATTCAGTAGTTCTGGCAAAGTTTCTTTATTTATAATCTGTTTTACAAAAACGGTATTATCATCTGCCAAAAAATAGGCATCAAACTGAATCCCTTCTTCCACCAGATCTTTTGGTATTTGATTTTTCTTTATCATTTCCTTTAATAACTTATCAAACACAATTCCCGCCGCTAATTTATTAGGAGCGTTTTGTTCTAAATTAGTTTCAAATCGCAGTTCAATTTTATCATCATTGATATATCCTCGAGCTGTTGTCAGTGTAACATTTTCAGCTTTAAAATTAGGTGCTGCAGCATTATAAGAAGTTACAAATTCCTGAAGCTTTTGCTTAGCATTTTTACAGCTAATAACCATTACTGTCATTATAAGGACAAGCGAGATTTGAGTGATTTTCTTTAACATAATCAATTTTATTTAATTTTTTGAAGTCTTAAAAGTGCTTCAAGATAGTAATAATCTGCGTAATTTATTGAATTTGTAAATTCATAAGATAAAGCAGATCTGTTTATTTTTTTATTAATTTTTAACTCCTTTTCATTATAATTTAAAATTTTACAAAGAGCGATAACTTAAAAGATTAATTGTAATTTTGCTTGAAGCAAAAAAGTAAACTTGAACAAAACCCGAATACAATATTCCGTTTTACTTCTGACTATTATTCTTTTAGGAATTCTTTCAAGGAAAATCTCATTTATTCCGTTATGGATTGGTGATTTTCTATATGCAATTATGATTTATTTTCTGATTCGAATCTTGTTTACCCATAAAAAAGCCATTTTTATAATAATCTATTCTCTACTAATATGTTACAGCATTGAGTTCTTGCAGCTTTATCAAAGCGACTGGATCATATCACTCAGAAAAACACTTTTTGGAAGATACGTTTTAGGACAAGGTTTTCTTTGGAGTGATATTCTTGCTTATACATTTGGAATTGCTTTTGTCTTTTTAATCGAAAAATTCACTTTAAAATATAATACTCATGAAACTCGTTTTCGCTTCAAATAATTTAAATAAAATCAAAGAAATTCAAAGTATTCTTAACGGATCTATTCAGCTTTTAAGCTTAGAAGATATTGGCTGTCATGAAGAAATTCCGGAAACGGCAGATACAATTGAAGGCAACGCCATTTTAAAAGCTGATTATGTAACTGAAAAATACGGTTACGACTGTTTTGCAGATGATACGGGCTTAGAAGTAAAAGCTTTAAACGGAGAACCGGGTGTTTATTCGGCAAGATATGCGGGTGAACAGAAAAATGCCGATGATAACATGAATAAACTTTTGGATGCTCTAAAAAACGAAGAAGATCGCAGTGCACAGTTCAAGACCGTTATTGCATTAAATTTAAATGGCGCTCAGCATCTTTTTACCGGCTTGGCTAAAGGAACTATTACTTTGAATAAAACTGGAAATCATGGTTTTGGATACGATCCTATTTTTCAGCCCACAAATTATAATGAAACTTTTGCCGAACTATCAGCTGAAGTTAAAAATAAAATCAGCCATCGTGCAAAGGCAACTGAGCAACTTATTGATTTCCTGAATAGAACAAAATAATTGTTTAAAATACAACATTTTAAGGAACAAAATTGATATTTCAAGACGTTTTTTTTTCGATTTCTTTCAAAAAATCATTTTACACTAAACATAACTTTTTGATAATCAAATCATAACAAATACATAATTCTTAAAATTGCATTAGTTTATCTGAATAATTAACAGTAATTTTGCACCCTATTTTAAAAACACATATGAATAAATTTGAACAATTAGGATTGAATGAATCGTTACTGAAGGCGATTTTAGATCTAGGATTTGAAAATCCGTCAGAGGTACAGGAAAAGGCGATTCCCCTATTATTGGAAAAAGACACGGATATGGTTGCGTTGGCTCAAACAGGGACAGGGAAAACGGCAGCTTTCGGTTTTCCGCTAATTCAAAAAATTGATGCCGACAACAGAAATACACAAGCATTAGTTTTATCGCCAACACGCGAGCTTTGTTTACAGATTACTAACGAACTTAAAAACTACTCTAAATACGAAAAAGGTATTAATGTGGTAGCAGTTTACGGAGGAGCTAGTATTACAGAGCAGGCAAGAGAAATAAAAAGAGGAGCACAAATTATTGTGGCTACTCCAGGAAGAATGCAAGACATGATTAACAGAGGTTTAGTTAACATTAAAAACATAGATTACTGTGTTCTTGATGAGGCTGACGAAATGTTAAACATGGGATTCTACGAAGATATTGTATCTATTTTATCAGATACTCCAGACGAAAAAAGCACATGGTTGTTCTCTGCAACAATGCCGCAAGAGGTTGCTAGAATTGCAAAACAATTCATGAGTGAACCTGTAGAAATTACTGTTGGAGCTAAAAACTCTGGTTCGTCTACAGTTTCTCACGAATTTTACTTAGTTAACGCTCGTGATCGTTATGAAGCTCTAAAACGTTTGGCAGATGCTAACCCAGATATTTTCTCTGTGGTTTTCTGTCGTACAAAAAGAGATACTCAGGCTATTGCCGAAAAACTTATTGAGGATGGATACAGCGCAGCTGCATTGCACGGAGATTTATCTCAAGCGCAGCGTGATGGTGTAATGAAATCTTTCCGTGGAAGACAAATTCAGATGCTTGTTGCTACTGACGTTGCTGCACGTGGTATTGATGTTGATAACGTAACACACGTTGTAAACTACCAATTACCTGATGAGATCGAAACGTACAACCACCGTTCAGGACGTACTGGTAGAGCTGGAAAATTAGGAACTTCTATTGTAATCGTTACAAAAAGTGAGTTACGTAAAATTTCTTCTATCGAAAGAATCATCAAACAAAAATTCGAAGAAAAAACAATTCCATCTGGAATTGAAATCTGCGAAATTCAATTATTACACTTAGCTAATAAAATTAAAGATACTGAGGTTGATCATGAAATTGACAACTATTTACCAGCAATTAACAATGTTCTTGAAGATTTATCTAAAGAAGAATTGATCAAGAAAATGGTTTCAGTAGAATTTAATCGTTTTATTGCTTACTACAAAAAGAATAGAGATATTTCATCTCAATCTTCAGGAGAAAGACGTGAAAGAAACGATTCTGAGCCAAGAGAATTCAATAATAATGGAGCAGTTCGTTATTTTGTAAACATCGGTTCAAGAGACAATTTCGATTGGATGTCGCTTAAAGATTACTTGAAAGAAACATTAGACTTAGGTCGTGATGACGTTTTCAAGGTAGATGTAAAAGAAGGTTTCTCTTTCTTTAACACTGATCCTGAGCACACTGACAAAGTTATGGAAGTATTAAACAACGTTCAATTAGAAGGACGTCGTATTAATGTTGAAATCTCTAAAAATGACGGAGGCGGAAGACGCGACCACAATAACCGTGGCGGTGGAAGAAGTTCTGGACCAAGAAGAGAAGGAAACTTTGCTCCAAGACGTGAAGGTTCTGGCGGAGGATTTAGAAGCGACAGAAACTCTGCTCCTAGAGAAGGTGGTTTTAGAAGCGACAGAAACTCATCTGCACCTCGTAGAGAAGGTGGTTTCAAAAGAAACGAAGGTGGTTCTGATAGAGCTCCAAGACGTTCTGAAAGCTTTGGTGATTCACCAAGACCAAGAAGACCAAGAAGAGATTAATTCTTTAATATCTTAAAATATAAAATCCCAAATTCCAGACATAATTGGAATTTGGGATTTTTTTATGTTCAGAATCTTATTCTCTACAAGTGAATTTGTAATCCAAAACAATGTAATTTAATCTTATTATCCTTTTTTATTTAAATACTAAAAGCACCGCTGCTGTCTTTGTTAATTTTCTTATAATTATATTCAAAGACTGCGAAATATTTAATCTCTATTTACTACTTTTAGTGCTTTAAATCAGGATATGAAATATTTCGCAGTTTTCTTTTTTATGCTATTCTCTACCGTTAGTTTTGCGCAGGACATCGAGCCTACAACCCCGCAAAGAGTTTCGGGTTATATTATAAACGACGATAGTAAACAACCTCTTCCAAACGTAAACATCATCAACACCAACAAAGTACGCGGCGCAAAATCTGACGCAAAAGGGTATTTTGAAATTGATGTACAGCCTAATGACACTATTCACTTTTCGCTGCTAGGATTTCAATCTCTTAGAATTAGAGTAACAAATGACTGGATAAAAAATAAAGTTACCCGCATTCAACTTACCGAAAAAGCGATAGCGCTTGAAGAAGTTATTATCGCTCCTTTTACTTTAACAGGATATCTTGAAGTCGACTCAAAATTAATTCCTACAAAAGAAAATTATCGTTACAGTATTTCTGGTCTTACGCAAGGTTATGAAGCAGGCGAATATTCTCCTAATGCATTTGGAAAAGTATTAGGTTCTATTTTCAATCCGGCTGATATGCTCTATAATTTCTTTGGAAAAAACGGAAAAGAACTCAAGAAGCTAAAGGATATGAAGAAAGATGACACGATTAGAAACTTGCTAGAAACTAAATATGACCGCGAAACCATTGCTGTACTTTTAGGAATAAGTAAGGATGAAATCCCTGAAATTATGCATCGTTGTAACTATTCAGATGCTTTTATACAAACAGCAAATGACCTTCAAATTTTAGATGCCATCAGCGGCTGTTATGAACAATATAAAGTACTTAAAAGGAATTAAAATTTTACTCTTACCATAAATACAGAAATCCTCAATTTTAAATTGGGGATTTTTTTATGCTCATTAGGATTTTAAAAAGTTATATTTACTTATTAATCAATTAAAAACAACTAAAATAAATATCTAATGGCAAAAGGTCAAGATGCTAAAAAAACAGCAAAAAAAGAACCGCTAAAAACGGCTAAAGAAAAGAAAGAGGAAAAAAGAGAAAAGAAAAATGCTCCTAAAAGAGATTAAAAATAAGTATTCAGTGAGCAATTCTTATAATGTATAGAATTTAAAAAGTGTTCAGCTTTTTAGTTATCAGAAAACTGAACACTAAAAAACTGAACACTAAATTACTCTTATTTAACTGGAATATTAGAAAGAATTTCTAATACGAATTTCCAATATTTTTGAGCAGATGAAATACTAGCTCTTTCATCTGGCGAGTGTGCTCCATGAATTGTTGGTCCAAAAGAAATCATATCCATTTCTGGGTAATTTGTCCCTAAAATTCCACATTCTAAACCAGCGTGACAAGCTACAACTTTAGGCTCTTCACCATTTTGTTTTTCGTAAATTTCTTTTAAAACTTCCAAAATTTCCGAATTGACGTTTGGCGTCCATCCAGGATAAGATCCTGAAAGTTCTACATCACATCCTACTAATTCAAAAGCAGAACGTAAAGAGTTAGCCAAATCAAATTTAGAAGATTCAACAGAAGAACGCGTTAAACATCCTACCAATATTTCACCGTCTTTTATAATAACGCGAGCAATATTATTTGATGTTTCAACCAAATCAGCCATATCAGCGCTCATTCTATAAACGCCGTTATGAGCCGCATAAATTGCTCTAATAATTCCTTCCTGAACACCTAAATCCATTACTTTTTCAGGCAGATCTGTCTTAACGATTTCTATCGATAAGTTTGGTTCAGTTGTTTTATATTCTGCTTTAATATCATTAATGATTTCCTGCATATCAAAAAGATATGCTTCATCAAACATTTCAGAAATAATCACTTTAGCAACACTTTCTCTTGGAATTGCATTTCGAAGACTTCCTCCGTTAATTTCCGCAATCTGTAAACCAAAATTTTCAAAAGCATCAAACAACAAACGATTCATAATTTTATTAGCATTCCCTAATCCTTTATGAATATCCATTCCTGAATGACCTCCGTTTAAACCTTTTACAGTTATTGAGTACCCAACAGAACCTTCTGGAACTTCTTCATCATGGTAAGTTCTTGCAGCCGTAACATCAATTCCTCCAGCACATCCTATATCAATTTCGTCGTCTTCTTCAGTATCCAGATTCAATAAAATCTGCCCTTGAAGAATTCCTCCTTTTAGGTTTAATGCTCCAGTCATACCTGTTTCTTCATCGATTGTAAACAAAGCTTCAATTGCAGGATGCGCAATTGTTTTACTCTCTAAAACTGCCATAATTGTAGCAACTCCAAGTCCATTATCTGCACCAAGCGTTGTACCGCGAGCACGAACCCAGTCACCATCTACATACATATCAATTCCCTGCTTATCAAAATCAAAAACTGTATCTGCATTTTTTTGGTGCACCATATCAAGATGCCCCTGCATTACGATTGCTTTTCGATTTTCCATTCCCGGAGTTGCTGGTTTTCTAATGATTACGTTTCTAATTTCGTCTTCAAAAGTTTCTAAACCTAAGCTGTTTCCAAAGTTTTTCATGAACTCGATTACACGCTCTTCTTTTTTTGATGGACGTGGAACTGCATTTAAATCTGCAAATTTGTTCCAAAGTTCTTTTGGTTCCAGATTTCTTATTTCCTGACTCATTATATTTTGTTTGATGTTTAACAATTAAGATTGTCAAAGTTACAAAGTTTATACTTTTTTCCGCCACGAATTTCACGAATTAGCATTAATTATAGTGAATTAAAATATAACTTCAACAACACTTAAGATTCTTGCATAATTAGAAAAACATTAATTAATGAAAATTATAGGAATTCGTATTTTACTTTTTTTTTATCAATCAATATTGTATTTATATTTACGTATTCAAAATTTAAACTGTGAAATCAAAATACATTCTGCCGTTATTTTTACTCTTGCAAATTATTGTTTTAAAAATTCTGCCTTATTTTTCAGATTATGTCGAAGGTTTTTACAGCAACAATTTATTTGTTAGAATTTCGCACTTCTCAAGAACACTTTTAGGAAAAATTCCCTTTTCTGTAGGCGATTGCATTTATGCAGTTCTTATACTTTCTGCAATAGTTTGGTTTTGGAAAATAAGAAAAACATGGAGAGCAGATTGGAAAGATCATATTTTAACGATTTTGGGCAAAATCTCCATTTTTTATTTTTTCTTTCATCTTTTATGGGCTTTCAATTACTATCGCGAGCCTCTTTTCGCAAAAATGGAAATCAAAAGAGAATATACCGATGCCGATCTTTTAGCTTTTACAAAACGGCTAATCGCTAAAACTAATAAAATTCAGTTCGATATCACTAAAAACAAAAGTGAAAAAATTGTTTTTCCGTATTCGCAAAAAGAATCTTTTAAAATGATTTTAAACGGCTATAACAATCTTGCACAAGAACATCCTTACTTTAAATACGAAATTCTAAGCGTTAAAAAATCACTTTTCAGTACACCATTAACGTATATGGGTTTTGGCGGTTATTTAAATCCTTTTACTAACGAAGCTCAAATTAATGATTTACTGCCAATGTATAACTTTCCGCAAACCACAGCTCACGAAATGGCACACCAGATTGGTTTTGCGAGTGAAAATGAATGTAACTTTATTGGTGTTTTAGCATCTGTTAAAAACAACAATCCTTATTTCCAATATGCTGGTTACAGCTTTACATTGCATTACTGCTTAAGTATTTGGAAGTATAAAAACGAAAAAATCTTTACTATTCTAAAGAAACAAGTAAATCCTGGAATTCTAAAAAACTATCAGGAAAGTCAGGATTTCTGGAAACAATATGATACTTTTATTGATGAAGGTTTCCATTTTATTTATGATAGTTTTTTAAAATCAAACAATCAGAAAGACGGAATGGAAAGCTACAGCAAGTTTATAGATTTGACAATTAATTATTACAAAACACGACAACTGTAGCAAGCTGCCACGAATTGCACGAATTTTTAAAAACTAAAACTCAACTTTATCTTTATCATTTTGATAAGTAATTCGAGAAATTTGCGAAATTCATGGCGAAAAATAATCAAGTCTTGTAACAAAATAGATTTCAATACTACTAATACTTTTATGACCGAAAACCTAGAACAATCATTTGTTGCGCAATTGCAGGCAAATCAGAATATAATCCACAAAATTTGTCGATTATATACTGCCGGCGAAGATGCACACAAAGATTTGTTTCAGGAAATCACCATTCAGCTCTGGAAAGCGTATCCAAAATTTAGAGGCGACAGTAAATTTTCGACTTGGACTTATCGCGTTGCTTTAAATACAGCAATTACTCTCTATCGCAAAACCAAAAGGACTATATCTACCGTAGATTACGAAAGTCATCAGCATTTTGTAAAAGATGTTGACTACAACTATGAAGAAGAAGAGCAGATTAAATTAATGTACAAAGCTGTTTATCAGCTAAACGATATCGAAAAAGCATTGGTCTTTATGTATTTAGAAGATAAAGACTATCAAGAAATAGCTGAAACTCTAGGAATCAGCGAAGTGAATGCGCGCGTGAAAATGAACAGAATTAAAGGGAAACTTAAAAAAATATTAAATCCTTAAAAATTATTATGAAAGAACTGGATTTACTAAAAAAAGACTGGAAAAAGAACTCGGATTCTTTTGAGCAAATTTCTGAAAAAGAAATCTACAAAATGATTCATAAAAAATCATCTTCTATTGTGAAGTGGATTTTAATTATAAGCATTCTGGAAATTTCTTTTTGGACTTTCTCCAATTTATTTATCAATACTGATGATGTTTTACAAAAAATGAATCATCCGGAAATTGTGGCTGCACTTGAATACTTGACTTATATGAATTATTTAGTGGGATTAATTTTTGTATACATTTTCTATAAAAACTATACAACAATTTCGACTACAGTGGCTACCAAATCTTTAATGAGTACCATTTTAAGAACTAGAAAAACAGTTCAATATTATGTTTGGTACAATTTAGGAATGATTGTAGTTTCCTCTATTTTCAGCTTTTTTATAGGATATGTCTACAATCCAGATATGGCGTTTTTCCAAGAAAAACTTGCCCAAGATGGCAAGGCGATGCTTTTTACGGTTGGAATTTTAGTTTTTGTAATACTTGGTTTCTTTGGATTATTCTGGTGTTTCTATAGATTACTGTACGGAACTCTTTTACGAAGATTGTATTCAAACTACAAGGAGTTGAAGAAAATTGATCTTTAGTTTACAGTTGCAAAGGCGCAGAGAAACAAAGGCCCAAAGGTTTTTCTTTAAATAACTAGAAAGTACCAAGCTATTTTTTAAACTTGAAATGTGAAACAAAAAAACTAAAATCTAGTATCCATTTTCTGGAGCCTTATAACTCCATCTTCTCATTTCATTAAGTTCTTCCTCAACTTTGATCTCTTCAGCAGGAATTACTTTTAAAAATGACGGATGCTGCTCGATTGCATATTCAACTTTTTCTACAATTTGTTCGATTGTATCGTTTTCATAATCAATCTCAAGTGGTTCTTTTATTATAAAAGACTGCAGAATATTTTTCTTTTTTAAACGAAGTCCTTTTTTATCAAATGAACGGCGAAATCCATCAATAACAATAGGAACTACAATAGGTTTATGCTGTTTTATAATATGCGCTGTTCCTTTACGAACCGGTTTAAATGACTTTGTTGTTCCTTGCGGAAATGTAATTACCCAGCCGTCCTCGAGCGCAATACGAATATTTTCAGTATCGTTTGGGTTAACATCACGTTTTTCAGTAACATCGACACCTTTTGAGCGCCAAGTTCTTTCAACAGTAATTGCTCCAACATAAGCTAAAATTCTTGGCAGTAAACCAGCTTGCATTGTCTCTTTGGCAGCGACATAATACAAATTCATTTTAGGCTGCCATAAATAACCAATGTTCTTAATAGTATCTTGACGTCCGCTTAAACTTGCGTTAAACACATGAAACATTGCTACAACATCGGCAAAATAAGTTTGGTGATTGGAAATAAACAATACATTATTATCTGGTAATGTTTTAATGATTTCAGATCCTTCAATCTGCAATTCATTAAAACCTCTGTATCTTCGGTGCGTCATAGCTCCCAAGATTCGGATTAACCATTTCTTGATAAATAATATATGTCCGAAAGGATTTCGTTTAAACAATCCCATAACTTTATTTTCTGTTTTTGAGGTTAGGACGCAAACATACAAAAATAAATCGTTTAGCAGTACTTTTAGGCAATTTCAAAAATAAACTACTATAAATATGAATATCAAATTGTTAAATTAAATATTTCAAAATTTATTATCAAAACCAGTTTTTAAAACATCTCTCAGTTCGCTTAAAATCATTGCTGTTGCTCCCCAGACAATATGATTTTGAATATTAAATGCGGGAACTAAAACATCATTTGCATAAGAAGTTGATAATGTGGCTTCGATTATAATTTCGTCGCTTAAAAAAACGGATAAAGGCAATTCTATAATTGCAGCAACTTCGCGAATATCTGGGTAAAATGATAATTCTTCATGTGAAATTCCTAAAAACGGATGCACCAAAAAATTACTTGGCGGAATGTACATTGGTGTAAAATCCTTGATAACTTCTATTTTATCAGGAGAAACACCAATTTCTTCATGCGTTTCTCTTAATGCGGTTTCTCTAAAATCTAAATCTGTGTTTTCATATTTCCCGCCGGGAAAAGCAATTTGCGATGAATGTACACCATTATAGGCATTTCTAACGATCAAAACCAAATGCGTTTTATCCTTCTTTGGATACAACAGCATCATAACAGCTGCTATTCTAGGATTCTTTGTCTCTAGATTAATATTTTTTAAAGCTTCAAGACGTTCTTTTGGAGCCATTTTCATGTGTGCTAATTCTGCCGGCAGTTCAATCGGAATTAAATTAGGAACAAATTTCAAAAAGTCTTGAAAATCCATATTCAAAGTTTATTTTTGTATTATTAGATTCTGTTTAGATTTTATNNATAAAATCTAAACAGAATCTCAAATTAAAATATAAATATACTCTAGAAAATGCGGTTCTACAAGTTTTCTAAAGCAAAGCCATAAAAATAAAATGTACAGTAAAGAAGAATCACAAAGAATAAAAAGAGAATTTTGGGTGGCTTTTGCCGAAAAATACCCGAGAAAATGGGTTCTTTATGATACCAAGATAAAAGATTTCTCTTTCAAGTTTTATGTAGACAATAAAAAAGCTCAGGTTTTAATTGATATCGAACAACGAAGTGATGAAAAGCGAAATGCTTATTTTGAAAAATTAGAAGCCTTAAAAAATATTCTTGATGAAGAATTCATCAAAGATTTAGTTTTTGAAAAAAATCACACTTTAGAAAGCGGTAAAACGATTAGTAGAATCTGGGTCGAGAAAACTGGAGTCGGTTTCAGTAATCGTAATAATTGGGATGCTATTTTTGATTTCTTCAACGAAAACATGCATGCTCTGGAAATGTTTTATCTAGAGTATGATGAATTTATTAAGGATATTGATGCTTAAAAGAGGTATTAAGATTTTGAGATTCTAAGGTTCTAAGATTTTTCTGAACTCCACACCGTAAACAGAAATCATTACTTTTTGTTTTTCAAGCTCTTCAAGAAAGAATAAAACATCCTGAAATGGTTTTTCAAAATATCTTGTTAAGTGGTAAAAGTCTTTTGTTGTTTTAAGAAACTCGTAAAAAAAATAAGGATCAATATTTCCAACACTTTCTCTATTCCCTAACGAAACCTCAAGAGTTTGCTCTGTTGTCAAATTTTTAAACATGCAATGTTCACCATGAACATCAAAATACCAATTATCACTAAGAGTTTCGTTACCGTTTAATATATCAGCATTTTCAATTTCATAATAATGGCCTGCTATTATTTTGTCTTTCTCCAGCTGATCGGTCTCATTTATAAGTTTATTAATCAATTCTTCGGCAATGGTTTTAAAAGTATCCATTGCTGCTAGTAATTGATTTACAACATTAGTTTCAAGCTTCATCATATAATTACAATCAGCCTAGACATTAAAAATATTATAAACAATAATATGATCGTCGTAATTGATATAAAGCTGTTTACGATAATCTTGCTTTTTACGAGTTATAATTGAAAGTTTACATTCTTTTCCGTCATTGTCTTTGCACATAAAGGAATACACAATATCAGTATCATTTTCTTCGCGTTCGATATAATCTAATATTTTAAAAAGCTGTATTTCTTGTGAGTACACAACAATTCTGTGCTTATCTGTATCTAAAACAACCGAAAGATTTACTAAGTCAAGATTGGACCACTCGCCCCATTTTCCTTTTTCTGTTTTTTCTAAGACACTAAAACCCGAGGTTTTAAAATGATAAGATTGACCTTGAGCATAATGCAATCCAAAACCTAAAAACAATAATACTAAATAAGTGCGTATAGAATTCATATAAATTTCTTGCGGGTAATTAAAACTCAAATGTAGCTTTTTCTTTGCGTGCAGATTCAAAATCGACTATCATTTCTTGAACAATTTGCTCTACAGGCAAAATTTCGTGAATTAATCCCGCAACCTGTCCAATCTCTAATTCGCCTTCTTCAAGATCTCCTTCAAACATTCCTCTCTTAGCTCTCGCCCTACCTAATAGCTGAACTAAATCTTCTTTAGATGGACATTTTTCATACAAGTCCTGAACATCTTGATAAAACTTATTTTTTACCAATCTAACAGGAGCTAATTCCTTCAATGTCAACTGAGTTCCTCCCTCTTTTATATTAACTATTGTTTGCTTAAAATTATTGTGAGCCGAAGATTCTATTGAAGCTGCAAAACGGCTTCCAACCTGAACGCCATCGGCACCCAAAATCATTGCCGCAAGCATCCCTCTTCCTGTTGCAATTCCGCCGGCAGCGATAATAGGAATCTGCACTTTTTCTTTCACCATCGGAATCAAAGTCAACGTTGTTGTTTCTTCACGTCCATTATGACCTCCAGCTTCAAAACCTTCAGCAACAATAGCATCAACACCGGCTTCTTGGGCTTTTAAAGCAAAAACACTGCTGCTTACTACATGAACTACAGTAATTCCTTTTTCTTTTAAAAAGGAAGTCCATGTTTTAGGATTTCCTGCAGAAGTAAAAACGATTTTAACTCCCTCTTCGACCACAATATTCATTATATCTTCAATATTAGGATATAACATAGGAATATTAACGCCAAAAGGTTTGTCTGTCGCCTTTTTACATTTTTGAATATGTTCTCTTAAAACTTCAGGATACATTGATCCAGCGCCTATTAGACCTAAACCGCCTGAGTTACTAACAGCCGAAGCCAGTTTGTAACCACTGTTCCAGATCATACCGCCTTGTATTATTGGATATTTTATATTGAAGAGTTTGGTAATTTTGTTCATGCAGATTGGGCTGTTATTGTTTGATTATTTTTCCTGTCTTATGCAGACCTTCACTATCAAAAGTATAAAAGTAAAGTCCGCTGGTTAGAGTTTCAACAGAAAGTAATGGATTTTGATTTGTGATTTCTTTTTCTATTAATTTCTGCCCTAAAATAGAGTAAATTGAAACTGATGCTTTAGGATTAGTAAATGAAAAAGAAATATTAGTTTGAACTGGATTTGGATAAACCAAAAAATCGGCAGCATATTGAAACGTTTCTACACCTAAGGTTGAACCAAAATTTGGAATTCCGTACCCATAATTATTATCAGGACTAGTATAGCGATCTGCAGACTGCAGTATCATTTGTCTAATTTCTTTGTTATTTTTTGATGGAAAAGCCTGCCAAAGACAAGCTGCCATTCCTGCCATTATTGGACAAGCAAAAGAAGTTCCATTTGTCGTTCCGATATTTCCCGCTGCATTAGAAACAACCGCCGCAACACCTTGAGCCATAACATCCGGCTTAATTCGATTATCAAAACTTGGCCCGATAGAACTTGAACCTGCTTTAACTTTTGAAGCATTAACAGAACCTACGGTAATAACCGAAACCGCATCTGCGGGCCCGCCAATATGCGGCTCTGCAGTTGTTCCTTCATTTCCAGCTGCAGCCACTACAATCATTCCCTTACTAAAAGCTATTTCAGCACCTCTTGAAATAAAATTTGTTGTGCCATTCATATCGCTGTAGGTATGACTATAACTAGGCTCGTCATATCCAAAATAGCCTAATGAGGTTGTAATAATATCAGCTCCAAAAGCATCTGCCTGCTCTGCCGCTTCAACCCAATACGATTCTTCAACAGGATTTTCACTGGCATTATCTTCTGTAATAAACAAATAATAAAAAGCATCGGGCGCAGTTCCCACCAAAGAATTTTCCGTATAGCCGCCCATTGTAGACAAAACTGAGGTTCCATGACTGTTGCCAGAATAAAAATCAGCACTTCTATTTACATAGTCGTAACCGCCTAAAATCAAATTATTATCTCTTAATCTCTTAAAAGGCTGCGCTGTATTAACTCCTGGAAAACCTCCGTCTAAAACAGCAATTATTTTACCTGAACCTGTATAGTTCTGTTGATGCAATACTTGCCCATTCAACATTTGAATTTGATTTGCCGAATTCCCGTAAGCATAATCAATTGTTGTATTTAGCTTTTCTTTTGTTTTTGCCGCAGCATGAACAGCTGCTGGTTTTGCTGTTGTGTTTAAAGCTTTATTAGCAAAAACTATTTTATCAATAAAAGCAAAGGATTTTAATGTTGTAATATTGGATTGCGTACCTCTAATATGAACTGCATTGAGCCATTTTGACTGCGCCATTACAGAAATTCCCGTGCTTGCTTTAACCTGATTTACATAGGTTATTTCAATGGGAGCATCTGAAATATTTAAGGCAATATTTTGTTTTGTACGACGGTCTAAAGATCGTTGTGATAATGTTTGTGATGGATTATTAAAAAAGTCCTGAGCATTTGGTTTTCCAGTAAAATATACCCAAGCATCTTCACTCTGAGCAAATGCCAAAGTGGAAACGAATATTAAAAGAAAAACAAAATAATGTCGCATAAATACTTTTTTAAAAGGAAAACCCCGTAAAAAAGTATAAAGCTAAGAAATTACTCCCGAACCAACTAATTCATTTTCTAAATACCAAGCTGCAAATTGACCTTCGGTAATGGCAGATTGAGGCTCTTCAAAACGAACATACATTCCATCTTCAAATTGATGTAAAGTGGCTTTTTGCAAAGGTTGACGATAACGAATTCTAGCCATTACTTCCATCGTTTCACCAGTTTTCAAAGTCAAATCTGTGCGAATCCAATGTATTTCAGATTTCCCAACAAACAAGGCTTTTTTAAATAAACCTGGATGATTGCTCGTTAATCCTGTATAAATAGTATTGGTATCAACATCAGTCGCAATAACAAACAAAGGATCTGTGGTACCGCCAACATTTAGACCTTTTCGTTGTCCGTTAGTAAAATAATGTGCTCCTTGATGATTGCCCATTATTTTTCCCATTGTTGGAATATATTGTGGTTTTTGAGCTTCTAATTTTAATTCCTCTTCCAGTGATAAACCAGCTGGTTTCTCGATATTGTAAATCGGATCGTTTTTATCTATCTGAACAATTTTACCTTCTTTTGGCTGTAATTTTTGTTGTAAAAATTCTGGCAGACGTACTTTTCCAATAAAGCATAATCCTTGCGAATCTTTCTTTTCGGCAGTAACCAATTCCATTTCAGCAGCTATTTCACGAACTTCTGGTTTAGTTAAAGCTCCAATTGGAAACAAAGCTTTTGATAATTGTTCTTGCGATAATTGACATAAAAAGTAAGATTGATCTTTGTTAACATCATTTCCGGCAACTAATTGATATACCGTTTTTCCGTCCACTTCAATTTCACTTTTTTGGCAATAATGTCCAGTTGCAACATAATCTGCTCCCAGACTTAATGCAATTTTCATAAACACATCAAATTTGATTTCGCGGTTACAAAGCACATCAGGATTTGGAGTTCTTCCTTTTTCATATTCATTGAACATATAGTCAACGATTTTTTCTTTGTATTGCTCGCTTAAATCAACAGTTTGAAACGGTATGCCAAGTTTTTCAGCAACTAATAAAGCATCATTACTATCTTCTAACCAAGGACATTCGTTAGAAATAGTAACTGAATCATCGTGCCAATTTTTCATAAAAAGCCCAATAACTTCGTATCCTTGCTGCTGTAATAAATAAGCTGCAACACTAGAATCTACTCCACCTGAAAGACCAACAACTACACGTTTCATTTTAAAATGTTTATATTTTACAAGGGTGCAAAGGTAAGCCAAATTATAGATAATTGCAGTAGTTTTAATTGGTTTATATAATCCTACGGTAGATAAAACTTATTGTTTAATTAATTACTTTTATTATTCAATAAAATCGTCATGCAAAAATACATTTACACTCTGTTATTCTATTTTGTTTTGATGTCTTTAAGTGCTCAAAAGCACTCGTCAACACTATCAGATTATGAAGCTTTTAAGGCATTTAGAGGAAAACCTTTGTCTGATAAATTTTCGAATATAGAATCTGTAAAAGTAATCTATGATTTAAGGAAACAGAAAATGTATTATTTCAACAGTACATTGATTCCGCTTCATTATGATTTTGCACTAAATTATCTGCATTACAATCAAGATTTAGAAGTTTTTAATAATGAGAACTACAGCAATACTCAAAAAGACCGTGACTTTTTACTCGGAAATTTAAATCATATAAAAGGAACAGATAAATGGATTTTTGAACTCGCAGCTTCAGATCGTATGCCGATCCCGCTTATAGAGCGCTTCTTTAATCTTGTGATAAATTCGACTTTTATTGGAAAAAAACTAAAATTCTATTTGAACAATCCTGAGCAAATGGAATGGTTTCAGCAGAATAAGTTTAAAATTCCCTGCGTAAAATCAGATTATATCTTTAATGAACTTACCTACCAAGAAGTGGTTTCTGGAAGTAATATTGGTATCCTAAAACAATATAAAATCAAAGATTTAGAACGGATCAAGCCCAATTCGAATGAAATTGTAATTTTAGACGGTACGCCAGATGTTTTGCCTAATGTAAGAGGAATTATTGTAAATGAACTGCAAACGCCATTAAGCCATTTAGTTCTTTTAGGAAAAAACCGAAAAATCCCTATTATGGCTTATACTAAGGTTTTTAAAGATACAAACATCAACAAACTGCTTTCTAAAAAAGTGGAATTAAAAATTGAAGTTGATACTTTTTTCATCAAAGAAACAGATAAAAAAATAGTCGAAAAGGTAAATTCTAAAAAGAAGGAACTTACAATTGACAACACCGTTACTGATCTCGTTGATTTATCTAAAATCCCAAAAAAGGGAGTAAATTATATTGGATCAAAAGCTCAAAACATGGCTTATTTAATTGCTGTTTCGAAAGAAATTCCATTTAAAACACCAGAAAATGCACATGCAATTCCGTTTTATTTTTATACCAAACACATTCAAAAAGAATCAATTTCGCCATTAATCAGTGAACTTTTAACTTCCACAAAGAAAGATTCAGCGATTTGGGTCAACAAACAATTGAAAAAAATTCGGGATGCCATCAAAAAGGAGCCTGTTGATCCTTTATTAATAGCAAAACTAAATGAAACATTTAAAAATGCTCAATTCAAAAACTTTAGATTTCGCTCCTCAACTAATGCCGAAGATCTTGATGATTTTAATGGTGCTGGATTATACGATTCTAAAACAGGAATTTTAGGCGACAGCATTAAAACTTTCGAAAAAGCCATTAAACAAGTCTGGGCCAGTGTTTGGAACGAAGCTTCGTATAACGAAAGAGAACTTTTTGGAATCGATCAGCATAATATAGCAATGGGGATTTTAGTACATCGTTCTTTTCCCGATGAATTAGCCAATGGCGTTATCATTACAAAAAACATCTTCAGAGAGAACTTTCCAGGTATTACGGTTAATATCCAAAAAGGAGAAAACTCTGTTGTAAAACCCGAAAAAGGCGAAATCTGCGAGCAATTTGTCGCTTATCATTTTAATTCTGGAACTAATGATGACGATTTTGATATTGATTATACTTCAATTTCAAATTTAAACAATAACGAGCCTTTACTGAGCCGAAAAGAAATGAGCCGGCTTTTTCTTGTGAGCAGCAAAATTGAAGAAAAAATGTATCGTTACTGGCGGAAAAACACCTATCATCCAGTTGATATTGAATTTAAAATTGTGGGAGAAAACAGAGATCTTTACATCAAACAGGTTAGACCGTTTAATGAATAATCAATAAAAAACTAACAGATCAATTTCATTTGAAACGGTATTGACCAAAACAATTTTAAAGTCAAAATCTTCAAGATTAATTTTTTCCTGAATTGCTTTTCTAATGTTTCCGTTTTCTAAAGAAAAATCGCTTATCAGCGGGATTTTTACATCTACAGTATTCAAATACTTTGAAGCTTTTTTATTGACGATCATCGAAGCTGCGATATAAAAACCGATTATGATGATTTGGAAAAATAAAAGGATCTCGATTTTTTCAAAAGGATACATAATATCTAAAATCGAAAGTGTGATAGTGGCAAAAAGAAAAATTATTGCATTTACAGTAAAAGACTGTGTTCTAAACCTAAGAATAGAAAAAATAGCAAACAAGCCAAATCCTATTCCAACACCAATTTCTATTTTGGTAAACAAATAGCAAAGTGAAAAGGTACAAAGACCAACGATAACCATCAACGGATTTATAGTTTCATTATCTTTTCTGTTAGAGAAAAAATACAAAACCAGAATTGAAAAAAACAATAATAAAAATCTTCCAATAAGTTCGTTTAAATCCATTTACTCAAAGTATTAGTAAATCAAATTTAGAAAAAAGATTGCTACAAACTTCCAATTCTAGTTTAAACAAAAAAAAGTCTGCCACGAATACCCCTAATTTGTACAAATTTTTATAAAAAAGTAATTCGTGGAAATTAGTGGAATTCGCAGCAAAAAATAATCTGCAATAAATTCTTTATTCTTTTATTGGTTTTGAATCAGCTTGATAACTGCTTTTAGGGTCACTCATGTTTACTTCTTTGAGTAACTTTCCACCAGCATAAAATTGCCACATCCCAGCTTTTTTTCCATTCACAAACTTTCCTTTTGAAGCTACTGCTCCATCAGAATCATAAAAAACAGCATCACCGTTATACAAATTATCTTTATAAGTCGTTTGCTCTAGAAGCTTTCCGTTTTGCCCGTATTTTTTATAAACCCCATCTTTGCTCCCATTCTTATAAGTCATTTCTTCGGCAATTTTAGAATCTGGATAATAAATAAATTTCATCCCTTCCAATTTTCCATTTTTATAGTTTTCAAGCATCATAACTATTTTAGAAGCTTTATGATAATACTTCCATTCGCCCTCATGCGCTTTCCCAACTTCCTTACCTTCGCTTACTTTATTCTTGCTCTGATCAAAAAATGTTGTATATGAACTTCCATCATTTGCAGTAAAGTCACGTGTTGCAATAACATCGCCTTTTTTTGTATCATCAAAAAATTTAAAAACACCAGTCTCTTTTCCGTGACTGAATGTTCCTTCATAACGAGGACGTTTAGAAACTTCATAAACTCCTTTCCAAACTCCATCTTTCTTACCGTTTACATCATTTTTATTAAAATCTTGTGCAGATAAAAAACAGGTGCATAAGAAAAGTAATCCTACTATTATTTTTTTATAAATCATATTGTAATCAATTTTAAACTTTAACGAAAATGAGGTTCATAAAGTATAGCATAGATATAAAAAAATCTCGACTGAATCGAGATTTTTTTACTTTCTTATTTCTTTTTATTTTGAGCTTTTGCAGCTTCTTGTTGTTCCATTACATCTTGAAGACGCTGTTGAAACTTACTTGGTTTCTTTGGCTCTCTCAATTTGTTTTCTTGAATTTGAGCATGAATTTTATCACTGTCTACAATGTAGTTTTTAATTACAAACATGATTCCTATTGTAATTAAGTTAGAGATAAAGTTGTATAAACTTAAACCAGAACCATAATTATTGAAGAAAATTAACATCATCAATGGAGAAACATAAATCATGATTTTCATCATTTTCGCCATATCCGGCATACCTTCTTGCTGAGGCGCTGCCATTTGCTGATCTCCTGAAGTCATTTTCATGTAGAAGAAAATTGCAATTGCCGCCAAAATTGGAAACAAACTAATATGATCTCCATACATTGGAATATTGAAAGGCAATTTAGCAATAGCATCAAAAGATGATAAATCGTCTGCCCAAAGGAAACTTTTTTGTCTCAACTCAAATGCAGCTGGGAAAAACTGAAATGACGCATACATAAACGGAAGCTGAATCAATGCGGGAATACATCCTGCCATTGGGTTTACTCCAGCTTTATTGTAAAGTTTCATTGTTTCTTGTTGTTTCTTCATTGGGTCTTTTTTGAATTTTTCTCCCAACTCTGAAATCTCTGGACGTAAAACTTTCATTTTAGCCTGTGACAAGAATGACTTATAGGTAATTGGCGACATAGCCAATTTGATAATAATGGTAAACACTATAATCGCAATTCCTAATGACAATCCAATTGTTGAACTTAAAAATCCAAACAACGGAATAAAAATCCATTTATTAATCCATCCAAAAATCCCCCATCCTAATGGAATGATTTTCTCGAAGTTTTTATCGTATGATTTTAATGTTTTATAATCTGCTGGACCAAAATACAAACTCATTTTATAATCAACCTCTCCATTTGAAAATGCTAAAGGTAAATTTGCTTTAAATTGTTTTGTAAAAACAGTATCGATTTTTTCGTCTTTAACTAAATCATCTGATTGCAATTTAGAGGTAGCAAACGGTTTTTCTGAAGATAAAATAGTAGTAAAGAAATGCTGCTTAAAAGCTACATAACTTAAATTCTCAGGATTCTCTATTTTTCCTTGACCTGTATGATTTACATAACTATACTTATCATCACCATATTTATAGTTGATCTCTGCATATCGATTTTCATAAGAAATACTCTTTTCATTTCTATATGTTTTCAAATCCCATTCTAAGTTCAATGGTTTAGCAGAATTTAAAACTCTATTTAATCCTTGTGAACGAATATCAAAACCAACTAAATAATCATTTGGTTTCAATACGTATTTGTACTCTAAGAATTCATTAGCTCCCGCTTTCAAACGCATTGACAAAACTTGATCTGCACCAATTTTCTCTAATGTCGGCTCAAAATATAAATCTTTAGAATTTAATGTTCTGTTATCTGTAGTAAGAAGCTGTAAATTTAAGTTGGAATTGTTGTTTTTGATTAGTTCAACTAATTGACCAGAACCTTTTTTAAATCTTTCGAATTCTTTAAGCGTTGCTTCAACTATATAACCACCCTTATTAGCGATTTTAAGTTTAATCTTTTCGTTTTCGATTGTTGTAAAAGACTCTTTTGCAGAAGGAAGCGTAGCAGAATATGCGAAACCACCTAATGTTTTTTGCAATTGCGCTAATTGTACAGTATCACCAGGAGTTGCAGCAGCAGCAGTTGATGCAACAGCAGTTTTTGCTTTATCAGCCTGAGCTTGAGCTTCTTGTTTAGCAACTAATTCTTTCTTGGCTTTTTCAGCAGCAATTTCTTTCTCAGAAGGCTGATTTTGATACATAATCCAAATCAAAATTCCGAATATCAATACAAAACCAATGATTGAATTAAGGTCTAATTTTTTTTCTTCCATTATAATTTAAAAAAGTTATTCGTTGAAGCTTATTAGTAATGAGTTTAACTCAAAAGTTACATCTTCTAGAATATTAATTATTATTTTTTATGTGCATTTACTGCAGCTGCCACAAAGTTTACAAAAATTGGATGTGGGTTTGCAACTGTACTTTTGTATTCTGGATGGTATTGTACACCAATAAAGAATGGGTGATTTTCCAGCTCTACAATCTCTACTAATCCTGTATCAGGATTAACTCCAGAAGCTTTTAAACCTGCTTTTTGCAATTCATCTGCATATTTGTTATTATACTCATAACGGTGACGGTGACGCTCTGAAATTGTTGTTTCACCATATATTTTATGTGCTAAAGTATTTGGTTTAATATCACATTTCCAAGCTCCAAGACGCATTGTGCCCCCTTTGTCTGTAACCGTTTTTTGCTCTTCCATCAAATTTACAACCGGATGAGCCGTTTTTTCGTTCATTTCTGTTGAGTTAGCATCAGCATAACCTAAAATATTTCTAGAATATTCGATAACAGACATCTGCATTCCTAAACAAATTCCGAAAAACGGAATGTTATTTTCACGTGCGTAACGAACCGCTTCAATTTTTCCTTCAATACCTCTTTCTCCAAAACCTGGAGCAACTAAAACTCCATCAAGAGTTCCTAATTTCTCTTCGATATTATCAGCATTGATATGCTCTGAGTGAATAGAAATTACGTTTACTTTAGTTTCATTTGCAGCTCCTGCATGAATAAACGCCTCTAAAATAGACTTGTAACAATCCTGCATTTCTACATATTTTCCAATCAAACCAATATTTACGGTATGTTTTGGATTTTTTAATCTGCGTAAAAAAGTATTCCAGTTTTTTAAATCTGGAGAAGCTTTTTTAGGTAAATCTAATTTTTTCAAAGCCACAACATCTAATCCTTCTTCAAGCATTAAATTTGGAACTTCGTATATTGTTGAAGCATCGATCGATTGAATTACTGCTTCTTTTTTTACATTGCAAAACAAAGCTAATTTTTGACGTAATTCCTGAGACAATTCATGCTCTGTTCTACATACTAAAATATCAGCTTTGATACCACTTTCCATCAACGTTTTTACAGAGTGTTGTGTTGGTTTTGTCTTCAATTCACCTGCAGCAGCCAAATAAGGAACTAATGTTAAATGAATAACAATTCCGTTATTTTCACCCAATTCCCAAACTAATTGACGAACAGATTCTATATAAGGCAATGATTCAATGTCACCTACAGTTCCACCAATTTCAGTAATAACAATATCGTAATCGCCAGATTTACCCAGCAATTGCATTCTGTCTTTGATTTCGTTTGTAATATGAGGAACAACTTGAACAGTTTTTCCTAAAAACTCCCCTCTTCTTTCTTTTTCAATTACCGAAAGATAAACTCTTCCTGTAGTTACGTTATTGGCCTGAGAAGTAGGAACGTTCAAGAAACGTTCGTAGTGACCTAAATCTAAATCTGTTTCAGCTCCATCATCAGTAACATAACATTCTCCATGCTCGTACGGATTCAAAGTACCTGGATCCACGTTAATATACGGGTCAAATTTTTGAATTGTTGTACGATATCCTCTTCCTTGTAACAATTTTGCTAAAGATGCCGCGATAATACCTTTTCCTAATGAAGAAGTCACACCTCCTGTAACAAAAATATATTTTGTTTGATTCATTCTGTTGTTGTTTGTATGTAGTTGTGTAAAAAACTTGGCAAAAGTACAAATTTAATTAGACAATTTATACAATAGACTTCTTAGATTTTTAGAATTTTAGATTGCACGATTTTTGCCTTTTTCAAATCAAAAGAAAACCATTCAATATATTAACCTTTATCTATCTTTTATCATTTTTTCAAACAATAAAACTAAAATTTCATCCAATTATATAAAAATCCAACAATCTAACAATATGTATTATGGTTTCGGATACTGCTTCTTAATATTCCGAATCAACTCTTCCAAACCATTTAATTTTAACTCATAAATTAACTGAAGCTGCTGTCCTAATTCTCCTTTTGGAAATCCTTTATTATGATACCAAACGACATAATATTCAGGTAAATCTATTAAAAAACTACCTTCGTATTTTCCGAAAGGCATTTTGGTGTGCGCTAATTTTATAAGAAGTTTTTTGTCTTGCTCCATAGTTTAAAAGAAAAAAGAAGCAAGAAGAAAGAATTGATCTTTCTTCTTGCTTCAATTATATGCAAAGCTATTATTATTTTTTATTATTTCACTACTCCTGACAGCTATCGGGATAAAAAGATTAAAAAAAATTATCGCCACCAATTCACGAATTAAGTTTAGTATAATTCATGAATTTGTGGCGAATAAAAACTTAATCTTAGTTCCTCAGAACCTTAGTGCCTTAGCATCTTAGTAATGCCATCTCACAAAAGCTTCCATAGCTGCATAAGTCGCCAAACCTAATTGGTGATACAAAGCTGCTGTTTCTGCATTTCTGTCTTCGGCTCTCTGCCAGAACTCTCTAGCATCTGTTCCTTGAAAAACAACTCCATCTTTTTGAGATTGGTGTTTAAAGATTCCATGACGTTTTGCTAAAACTTGGTCTGGACTCATTGGCACAGCCATTTCAACCTCGTCAATTCCCCATTCCTGCCAAGCTCCACGGTATAACCACAACCAACAGTCGTCCATGAATGATTTTGGTTTTAAAGCTTTTACTGCTTCAAAAATAGCATCTAAACAAACTTTGTGTGTTCCGTGCGGATCTGCTAAATCTCCTGCTGCATAGATTTGGTGCGGTTTAATTTTTTCAATTAAATCCATTGTTAACTGAATATCTTCCTGCCCAATTGGTTTTTTTTCAATTGTTCCTGTTTCATAAAACGGAAGTTCCATGAAATGAATCTGCTCGTCTGGCAATCCAACAAAATGACTTGTTGCTCTCGCTTCACCTTTTCTAATTAATCCTTTAATATAACGTACTTCAGGAATATCAATTTCACTATTCTTTTTATTCTCTAAGAATGTTTGGGCTTTTTTATAGATGTTATCAGCCTCTTCGCTTTTGATTCCGAATTTTTCATTGTAATCAATTACGAATCTAGCAAAACGCAACGCTTCATCATCAGCAACAGCAATATTTCCAGAAGTTTGATATGCTACGTGTACTTCATGTCCTTGCTCTTGCAAACGCATAAAAGTTCCTCCCATACTAATGATATCATCATCTGGATGCGGGCTGAAAATCAAGACACGTTTTTTAGCAGGTTCTGCTCTTTCTGGACGATTTGCATCGTCTGAATTTGGTTTCCCGCCTGGCCAGCCAGTAATTGTATTTTGTAATTTATTAAAAATCTTAATATTAGTATCGTATGCTGGACCTGAATCAGCTAATAAATCGCTCATTCCGTTTTCGATATAATCAGCATCAGTAAGCATTAAAATTGGTTTTTTAAGATCTAATGCCAATCCCAAAACTGCTTTTCTTGTTAATTTATCAGTCCATTCAATTTTCTCAACAAGCCAAGGTTTGTTGATTCTTGTCAGTTTTGAAGATGCTTCTTTATCTAAAATAAAAACGGCATTATTGTGTTCTTGCAAGAAAGAAGCTGGAACACGATTTGTAACTTCGTCTTCAACTGATCTTTTTACAATATTTGCTTTTCCTTCACCCCAAGCTAATAAAATTACTCTTTTAGCTTCCATGATTTTTTTAACTCCAAGTGTAATTGCAGTTCTTGGTGTATTGTTTAATCCAAAAAAGTCTTTGCTTGCTGCTACTCTAGTAATATGATCTAAAGCTACTAAACGTGTTTTAGAGTTTTGAAGCGAACCTGAT
The DNA here is from genome assembly GCF_002217355.1 of Flavobacterium oncorhynchi. Classification (GTDB taxonomy): domain Bacteria; phylum Bacteroidota; class Bacteroidia; order Flavobacteriales; family Flavobacteriaceae; genus Flavobacterium; species Flavobacterium oncorhynchi. Next base: position 57,836 of record NZ_MUHA01000024.1, read on the forward strand.
TCGTTAAAACCAATATGTCCGTTTCCTCCAATTCCTAAAATCTGTAAATCGATTCCGCCTAAAGCTTCAATTTTTGCTTCGTATTCGTGGCAATAGTCAGCAATTTGTTCTTTAGTTAAAAGTCCGTCAGGAACATGAGCGTTCTCTGGTAAAATATCGACGTGATCAAAAAGTAATTCTTTCATGAAACGAACATAACTGTTGATAGAATTTGGTTCCATCGGATAATATTCATCTAAGTTGAAACTGATTACGTTTTTAAAACTCAAGCCTTCCTCTTTATGCAATCGAACTAGTTCAGCATAAAGTCCTTTTGGAGATGAACCTGTTGCAAGACCTAGAATACAAGGTTGATTTTCTTTTTGTTTCGATTGAATTAAAGCTGCAATTTCTTGAGCAACTGCTTTGGAAGCTTCGTTCGAATTTTCAAAAACAACTGTGTTGATGTTTTCGAATCGCTTTTCGAAACCTGTTGCTTTGTCGATTTTACTTTTTAACATGATATAGTAGTTTATTTTAATTTCTCATTATTCACCAACTTCTATATTTATGACCTTTTACTGCATAAAAAAGAATCATTAAATAAGATGGCAACAGCATTAAATAAGCAATTTGGTTTCCGCTTTTAGAAACCGCCTGCGTTCCATCTGCGATATTTGATGCGTTTATAGTTTCTGTAATCAGACCGTAAAACAAAGGAAAGATTGCGCCGCCAATGATCCCCATAATCAAAATGGCACTTCCTATTTTAGTATATCCGCCTAGATCTTCAAGTGCCATTGGCCAAATTGCAGGCCAGCAAAGTGCATTTGCTAAACCAAGTAATGCTACTAAAAGTATTACAAGTGGCAAATTTGGAACTCCCGGCAACTGTACCATTATGTTTGGCGAGATCAAGACGATTGCTAAAACCAAAATTATACCTAAAACTCCTGAAGCTTTTAAAGCAGTTACCTGAGAAAGGTATTTTGGAATTAGTGATATTCCTAAAATATATCCCACAACCATTGCCGACATTGTAAATGAAGTTAATTTTAAATAAAAATTCCCTTCATCACCATAAACTCCCAATTGTTTTCCGAAACCTCCGATAGAATCTCCAGCTAAAACTTCGGCTGCTAAATAAAGCATCAAAGTTACAACTCCTAATACTAATTGTGGGCGTTTGAATGCGTTTTTAATTTGCTTAAAAATACTCAAATTTGTTATATTTCCATCTTCATCAAGATCAATTTCAGGAAGCGGAGACAATTTTACCAATATTGCAAGAACAACAATAATTAACCCCATATAAAGATATGGTGTCTGTAATTGCAAAGCCAAAGCATTTAAAGCGTTTGCTTTTGAAGCGGAATCCAACAGCGCAATTTTATCTGCAGTAAAGTCCTGCATGTTTGACAACACTAAAGCTGTTAATATAATTGGCGCAACAAATCCGGCCATCTTATTTGCAATTCCTAAAACACTGATTCTTGCTGCTGCACTTTCTCTAGGTCCTATTACAACTACATACGGGTTAGCTGCAGTTTGCAATATAGCCAAACCTGTTCCCATGATAAATAAAGCAATCAAAAACAGTAAAAAAGTTCTGCTTTCTGCAGCTGGGTAAAACATAAACGCACCAGCGGCAATGATAAGTAATCCTAATGAAATACCATTTTTATAACCTACTTTTTCAATTACCCAAGAGGATGGAACTGCCATAACAAAATAGGCAATATAAAAAGCAAAAGTTACAAAATAGGCTTGAGAAGAGGTTAATTCGCAAGCTAATTCAAAAAACGGAATTAGTGGTCCGTTTAACCACGTTACAAATCCAAGAATAAAAAACAAAGCGGTCAAGATGACCATTGGAATAATTGCACTCCTTTTGTTTATTTGTATGGCGCTTTCAATGTTTGACATAATACTTTTGGGTTGATAGTTAATAGTTTTTTTATTTTCAACCTAAATTTAGTACCAACACTCACAATCGGTATGCGTATTTTATGCATTATTATGCATTTTTTTTGCATTGCAAAAGTAATCTAATATGTTGTATTCTGCCCTAAATTAGATATAAATTTTTTGTTAATTTTTATTCCCAGTCCAAAACTGGATAATACTTTTTAAGATATTCTTTTACTTCTGCAATATCTTCTTTTGCCGTTAAATCGGGAACATGTTCTGAAAATGGAATTCCTAATGTTGTTCCTGGGTTTTCTTTTACAGAGTTCAAAAGTACTGTAGGAAGCTCTTTTTCATCGCGTTCTGGATTTACTGGACAATTTTTAAGATGTGTGTACAAAGTGCTTCCGTTAAATTTAAAAGCATTCATACTTACTCTTATTTTTCCATCAACGTCTTTATAATTTTCTAAATCTGCCGCTGTTGGTTTCTCTAGAATATCCAATAATTGATTATTTTCATCTAGTTTGGCAATTGCAAAACGTGAAATTCTTTCAAGCGGAAAATCAAGTGCATCACGATCGTAACTGATAAATGCGTTTGGACTATTTGTTTCGCGCAGTGCTCGCAAGGCTTCTGCTGAATATAAATTATCACTGTTGCAAACGGAGTATTCTTGCAGGTTTAATTCAGGAAACTGCATTACGGCTTGAAACAAAGCATCGGCAGTCCCAAATGGTTTTACTCTTCCTTCAGGAATATACTGTACTGCAAATGAAATATTGAGTCCGTGAAAATCATTATCTATATTTTTACTTCCGTAAAACTCTTTAAACAACTCTCCCTGCTCTCCAATAATAATATAGATATTTGTATAACCTGCTTTTTTTGCATTTAGTAAAAGATAATCTAATAAAGGTCTTCCGCTTGAACCAACTCCTATTAAACCTTTACTTCTTTCATTGGCTTGCGCTATTTCTTCTGGTGATAAATTGTCTAAAACTGCTTCTTTTTTCATACGGGATGATGCTCCGCCCGCAAGAATAACTAAATTGTTGTGCATACTTATTTTTTAAATTTCAATGTTTTCTATAGTTCTTACTCCTGGATCTACATTTACAGCATATGCTTCCTGTGCTCCTGCGTTTAAAATGGCTTCGATTACAGCGTTTTCAATTTGCGGATCTGCAATTACTACAATACTTCCGCCGCCGCCAGAACCTACAATTTTAGCTCCGTAAGCACCTGCTCGCAAGGCAGCATTAATCATAGCATCAATTCTAGGAACTGTAATTTTTAATAGATCACGTAAAACTTCGTGATGCTGATTCATTAATTCTCCAATTTTTTTAAGATCTAAAACTGGTTTTTCAAACTCTTTTAAAGCTTCTTTTGTGTAGTGATAATTTTTAAGAGCGGCTTCAAAAAATGGAATTAAACGATCTGGCAGACAATTTCGATAGCGATCAAAGTCTTCTATTTTTGAGGCATGCAGATCAAAATCAGGGAAGTTTTGTTTAACAATACCTATAGACATTAATGCATTTCCTTTTATTTCTCCAATCAAACCAATTGTTTCTTTAGGAACACCTGAAACTCCTGTAATTAAACCTTTCAATCCTGTTCCGATAATTCTATAAGAAAAAGGCTGTTTTGTATTAATATACACGATGTTCCCTACTCCAATACTAAAATGATCCATCATTCCGCCTGGTTCGCCATGCTCTAAAACTTCAGATTCATATCCTAATTTCGACAAAAATTCAGGAGTTACTTCATGATCAATTCCGAAGGCATCGATTAAAAAACGAATCCAAGCCATCAATAAGGCTGATGAACTTGACGTTCCAGAGTTTATCGGAATATCGCCGGTAATTGTAATTGTATAACCTGTATTTGGCACACAACCATATCTGCGTAATACGCGCAGTGATGAAGCAAAATAATCACGAGGCTCTAGTTTCTCAAAAGCGGCGTTAATATCAATAGTTCTAACTTCATCAATGTCGATCATGTTTAGAACAAAAGTATTGGTGTTATTTTGTTCTGCGGTTAGTTTTATATTTCGATCTATTGCACAGGCAATAACCGGTAATCCTAAATAATCTTGATGATCTCCAAAGAGACATGTCCGACCTGGGGCTAATGAAGTAATTTTTTTCATTTAAAAAGAGTCATTAAATCATTATACAACAATAGTTTATAATGATTTCTTGGTTATGGATATTTTTTTGATTTTCAATTTTAACTCCACGAAACTATAGATTATATTTTTATAAAACAAGTAAAATTAAAAAAAATGTGCTCGAACACACCGTAAAAATGTCCTCGAGCACACTAAATAATTATGAAGTGCTATTTTAAATAATCAAATCAAAGTTTCTATATTTGCTTATATGGATAAAAAGTACACAATTAAGGATATTGCAAAAATGGCAGGAGTTTCTAAAGGAACTGTTGACAGAGTCTTGCATAATAGAGGGAAGGTTTCTCCTACAGCACTTGACAAAATAAACGAGGTTTTGAATGTGATTAACTATGAACCTAACTTAATTGCTCGTAATTTAAAAAATAATAAGATTTATCGTATTTGTGTTTTACTGCCTGATCCGGAAATAGATCCGTACTGGCTGCCATGTGTAAACGGCATTCAAGATGCAAAAACTGAATTTAAAGCTTACAGCGTTATTATCGAAACACACTATTTTAATCCTGAAAGTACTAAATCATTTTTAAGTACAAACGAAAAAATCATCAATCAATCGCCTGATGCGGTTTTAATAGCGCCTTTATTTCATAAAGAAACTCTTGAAATTATCAAGCAGTATGACGAATTGAATATTATGGTTAATACTTTTAATAACCAAGTTGAGTCTTCTTCGATAAAGAGTTTTGTTGGACAAGATTTATACAAAAGCGGTCGTGTTGCTGCCAGTTTAATGAATTTGATTTTACCAAAAGGTCAAATCGCAATTATACATATTGATGAAAGCCTTAAAAATGCAGTTCACATGCAGAAAAAAGAACAAGGCTTTAGAAATTATTTTGAAGAGAAAAATCTTTCTGATTTCACTCTAACGACTTTAAAATTAAAACATTCTAACATCGAGACTAAATTCACCGCTTTTTTAGAGGAGAATCCTAATTTGAGCGGCATTTTTATCACGACCTCTAAAGCGTATCAAATTGCTTCTCTATTGACTTCTGCAAAAGACAAAAAAATTGCAATTATTGGTTATGATTTAATTGAGAAGAATGTAAACTTCTTGAATAAAGGTTTGGTTCATTTTTTAATTCATCAAAATCAAAAAAGACAAGCTTATTTAGGTGTCAGTACTTTAGTCGAACACTTTTTATTTAGAAAAGATATTCCTGAAACTATTTTACTGCCTATTGATATTATTAATGTTGAAAATGCTTCGTTTTACGCTTAATCCGTTTTGCTGCGAAGACAGACACTAAGTTTTTTAAAATCATATATACACTAAAAATCTAATCTGCTAAATCTGCAAACCAAAAATGGCACGCAAATTTAGCAGATTAGATTTTTTTGTTTTAAAACCTCTGAACCTCTGCCTCTTTGAACCTTTTTTTTACAATAAACTATTTCATCAAAATAAATTTTCCAAAAGAAGAAGCGATATGAAAATTAGGTGTTTCAGTATTTGGATTCACCCATGAAATCCAAGTTGGCTCGTATGTGCCATTTTCTGCTTTAGAAAATTTAGCTCTATATACACCTGTTTCGATTATGTTATTTTGAATTAGATCTAATTCTTCAAGTGATTTTATACTAATCTTACCTTCAACTGTAAAAGACTTTTCATCTTTTGAAGCTTTTAAGTGTAAATTATCTTTTGGCCAATTCCAATTAAAATCAAACTTCCTGTCTGGGTAAGCCTCAAAATCCATTGTTCTTGTTTCAGTATCCATTTCGAGACAATAATAAGGACTTAGCTTCTCATCTTTTCTAAAAAACAGCTCCACTCTATCTGAGTTTCCGATACTATCAATACTATCATCTTTTTTATCGATATAAATGTCAGTATCAAAAACTCTAAAATTAAAAAATAGATTCTCTAGATCCCAGCAAGCTCTAAATTCAATTTTAGAAATAGAATCCCTTTTCCAAGGAGAACAAAAATCAGTCAAACAGTTTACTTTTTCCCAAGTCTTTAAATCTAAAATTTCATCAGAATTTTGCTCTTGTTTCTCTACTAAAATTACTTGATATTCTTTCACAATTGTATTTCTTAAAATTTGTTAATTTTTTATTTCTTCAAAAACCGAAAATGACACAAAAAGCGGTCACTATTTTTTACTTTTTTTAAGATCACTAAAGTAGTTTAAAATTCAAGAAAAAAACACAACTCAAATAAAAATAAAATTGCCTAAAAATATTTTAAAGCAATAAGAAAAGCCTGATGAATTATCATTTACCCCATATTATCATTACGAATTTCATAAAGTTTTAATAAAACAACACCAACAATACAACAAAAGAACCTTTTCAAGTAAAAAACCCTCAATTTTACTACTCTTTTTAATCGCTGCTTAATTTGTAGATATTCTATCTTTTTAAGTAAAAAAAAATGTTTTATGTAATTTTATGTGCTCGAGAACATTTTTTTTATGTGTTCGAGCACATTTTTTGTGCTTTTTCTTGTTTAGTAAAAATATAATCGATAGTTTCGTTATATAATAATCTTAAAAATAAGTTAATTAAAGTGTTTTTTAAGCATTTTTTGCTCTTATAAAAATGACCAAAAACGGGTAAAAACTCTAAAATTAGGTCAAAAATAAAGAGTGTATTTATGGACAAAAAACGACTCAATTATAATTCGGAAAAAGAGGAAACCTAAATTTAAAATCAAATAAAAAGAAAAAAAAACCTACAAAACAAAAAACACAATTTTTATTAACCAAAAAACCAATTAAGAGTATGAAATTATTAACCCAAAAAAAACCTAGAGACTTTCGGATTAACAATTTATCCGGGAAAGAAATTAAACTCACGATTCTTTCGTTGTTAGTTTTCACATTTCAAGCTTCGGCAGCAACTCCTGTAAATGTGTCTTCTAAAACCAATACTTCGTTGTTTTTTGAAAAAACGGTAAAGGGTAAAGTAACAGATCAAAATGGACTTCCCCTTCCAGGTGTAAACGTAACCATAAAAGGCACCAAAACAGGTGTTCAAACTGATGTTGATGGTAGTTTTGCGATTACCGTTCCTGATAGTGCGACCAAACTTATTATAACATACATTGGTATGGAAGACCAAGAGGTAACAATAGGAAGCGCACCTCTAAAAATTGTTATGAAAGAAGCTGGTCAAAAATTAGAGGAAGTTGTTATTGGATATGGAAAAGCCAGAAAAAAAGACCTTACTGGTTCTGTGAGCTCTGTTGGAAAAGACAATTTAAATTTAGGAGGAACTATTGCCAATGTTGGACAAGCTCTTCAAGGTCGTGCCTCTGGAGTACAAGTACAGCAAAACAGTTATGCTCCTGGAACTACTCCAAATGTTGTAATTAGAGGAGGAAATTCCATTAACAATTCAAATGGTCCATTGTATGTAGTTGATGGTTTCATTACAAGTTCTGGAGGTTCTATCAGTCCAAACGATATTGAAAACATTCAGATATTAAAAGATGCTTCTTCTACTGCTATTTATGGTTCAAGAGGAGCAAATGGTGTAATCTTGATTACGACTAAAAAAGGAAAATCAGGTAAAATGCAGGTTGAAGCAGAGATTTCTGATGGTTTTCAGAACATCATTAATAAACCTACATTACTAACCGGACAGCAATTTGTTGACATTCAAAATGCAATTCAACTTGAAAACGGAAGACCTCCCCTTTTTCCAGCGAGTCTTCCTGTAGCCAATACGAATTGGTTTGATGCAGCAACGCGTCCGGGTGAAGTACTAAACAGATCTCTTACCTTTAGCGGAAGTGATCAAACATCTAAATTTTTTCTTTCTGGAAATTATATCAAACAAACCGGAGCCATTGAAAATACTGATTTTGAAAGATACAGTGTGAGAATGGGAGGCGAAAAAAGATTTAATAGCAAATTAAATATGGGTACCAATTTTTATGGTGCCGCGACAGAAGGAAATAATAGTGATTTTGGAGATAATATTCTATCGCCAATGTTTTCAATTCAGACTGCCTACCCTAATCTTCCGATCTATAATGCAGATGGAACTTACAATAAATACTTAGGTAAGGATAATGCATTAGCCCTTTTATTAGAACCAACCGATCATGTTATTAATAGAATGGTTAATGGTAATATGTTTTTAGATTATGAAATCATCAAAGGTCTAACGTATCATTTTGGCGCGGGTGCTGAATGGCAGGAAAACATTCAAGGAAAATATACACCAAGAACTTTAACTGCAGGAGCTGCTTTGAAAGGAACTGGTTCAGAAGAAAATAAGACTTATTTTAGATGGAGTACGGAACAATATTTAACTTATAAGTTTAATATCAAAGAGCAGCATGCGATAACAGCAATGATTGGTACTTCTAATCAAAAAGATACGTACGAAAGAATGAAAGCTTCTGGATCTGGATTTTCGAGTGACGTATTAACTTATTACAATTTACAAGGTGCTGAAGTGTATTTGAAACCAGAAACACAAAAATTAGAGACAAAATTAACTTCTTATTTTGGAAGGTTAAACTATGCCTTTAACGATAAATACTTAGCTTCTTTTACACTGAGAAGAGACGGTTCTTCACGTTTTGGACCAAATAATAAGTACGGAACATTCCCTTCTGGTGCTATTGCATGGAAAATCTCTAACGAACCTTTTATGCAAAAATTAGACAAGATTTCTGAACTTAAATTAAGAGTAAGTTACGGTATTACAGGAAATGATGGTATTGGAGATTATGCGTACATGAATACATTAAAATCTTGGGGAGCAACAATTGCGCCTGATAGTTTTGTAGGTGCAAATGAACCTGAAAATTTACCAAATCCTAATTTAAAATGGGAAGAAACAGCGCAAACCAATATAGGTTTAGACATGGGATTTTTAGACAGTAAAATAACTGCAACGATTGATGTGTACAAAAAGAGAACGACTGATGCATTGATCAGAGTGCCTGTTGGCGGATGGTGGGGCTTTGAAAACCAAACCATGAACTCTGGAGTTATTGACAACCAAGGTATTGAACTTGGAATCACTACTACAAACTATAGAAATGATAAATTTCTTTGGACAACTTCCTTGAACGTTGCTTACAATAAACAAGAAGTTGTATCTCTAGCTGATAATGTAAAAATTATTAGTACTAATACTTCTAACCCAAGTGGAACGGTTTCTGGAAGAGAATTTACAAGATTAGAGCCAGGAAAAGAAATGGGAGTATTGTACGGATTTAAATATGCCGGTGTAATCAAAACTGGAGAAGTTTATGCTCCGCAGCCTTTGTCTAAACCAGGAGATCCAAAATATGAAGATTTAGATGGAAATGGTTTAATTACAGCTGATGACAGAACATATTTAGGAAATTCTACACCACATTACATCGCAGGTTTTAATAATGATTTTAGATTTGGAAACTTTGATATGAATATCTTTTTCCAAGGAGCTTTTGATTATTCTGTTTATAATATGACAAAAATGGTTGGAGAATCCAGTACAAGTACAGATGCTTTAAATCGTTGGGTAGCTGGAATTAATGAAAACACAGATATTCCAAGAGACGGATACTACAAAAGCACTTATGGCAGTTACGTAAATTCAAAATTTGTTGAAGATGCATCTTACATTCGTTTGAAAAATGTTTCTATTGGATATTCTATTCCAGAAAGTGCATTAAGACAAGTAAAATTTATAGATAATATTAGATTGTATGCTATAGGACAGAATTTATTGACTATTACAAATTATTCTGGAAACGACCCTGAAATAAATGGACATACAGCGAGCTCTACAGCACAAAACATTGGTGGAGGAATTGATTTTAACTCTTTCCCAGCTTCTAGAACGTTTATTTTAGGCATAAAAGTGACTATTCACTAGTCTAAAAAGCTTTTTTAGTAACATTTAAATTTATTAAAATGAAAAAACATACAATATTATTACTATTACTAGCTGCTGGAGTACAATTTTCCTGTAATCAGGATCTTGAACCTACGGTATATAGTAGCTTGACCAACACCAATGGGTATCAAACAAAATCAGATGCTATTGCTGCAGTCAACTCCGTTTATGGCAGATTAAAAGGACCTTCTGTAGGCGATAACTTTTCGTACTGGGCAACTAGACACTTTGCTTTAACAGATATTGCTACAGATTTAGGTCATTGTCAATTTGGTGGAGATCCAGGACAATTGTCATTAGGAACTTGGAATTCCAGTAACGGATTACTTAAGGAAGATTGGCTTGCAATGTACAAATTGATTGCCAATGCAAATAATGCGATTTTTAATATCGCAAAAATGTCTGGGATAACTGCTGCCGAAAAAGCTCAATTTATTGCTGAAGCCAAATTTTTAAGAGCATCTTCGTATATGGACTTAACAGATGCTTGGGGACCTGTAGTTTTAATTACGGAAGCTAATTTAGGAAACCCAGGTTATTTAGAACAAATAGCTCCGTCATCAGTAGAAGAAATAGATGCTTTCCTTATCAAAGAATTGAATGAAGCTGCAGATGTACTGCCTTTAAATTACCAGAATAATCCAATTTATGGTACTAATGATGTAGCTCGTGCTACTAAAGGCGCCGCACTTACTTTATTAGCGAAGTTATACCTGCGCAGTCATGATTGGCAAAAAGTAGCAACACTTACGCAGCAAGTAATGAACTTGAACCAGTACAGTCTTTATCCGTCTTATCTAGGATTATTTAAAGAAAGCAACAAATGGTGCTCAGAAAACATCTTTTCTTCGCTTAGTGATGCAAATGTAAATGGAACAGAATTATTGAACCATTTTGGGCCAACAGATCATCCAGTTGTACAAAACAGATGGCAATATTATACAGTAAACTGGGATTTCTTCAATACATTTGGTAATGAAGATGATAGAAAAAAATGTTTCTTTCCAGAGTTTATGGGATCAGATGGTTTATTGCACAAGCAAGCACCAACTTTGGGTGCCCAGCCGCCTGCTGGCGTACTTTATATGCCGGATGTAGCGACTAGAAAATATGCTGATGATGAAACTACAACTTATTATGACGGTCATAGTGTGAATATTTTACGTTATGCAGATGTATTATTAAGCAGAGCTGAAGCTTTAAATGAGATCAGTGGGCCAACAGCTGAAGCTGTAGATCTTATTAATCAAGTAAAAGGAAGATCACATGCAAAACTATTAATTCTATCAGAACATACTCAGTCTTCTTTAAGAGATGCTATTTTACAAGAAAGAGGATGGGAACTTTTTTATGAAGGAAAACGTCGTGCTGATTTAATCAGAATGAACAAATATGATGTTCTGGTAAATGCTTATCACCTTAGAGTTGGCGAAGCAGCGTTAATCAAAATGCCGCAAAACAAATATTATACTTACCCGCAAAGTCAAGTTGATCTTAATCCAAAATTGAGTAATGCTGACAGGCAATAAATAAATTTTAAATCAGGAATAGACAGCATAACCGTCTGTCTATTCTTGATTTTTTTATACAAAAAAGCACTTTTCTGTTTCATTCAAAAAAGCCTTTATAATGATCAAAAAACTAATTTTAAAATGGAGCTTTATTTTCGTAATACTTGCATTTGCAAGCTGTTCCAAAAAACAAGGTAATTATATCACAAAAATTAATATTGGGACTCATAGTAACAACGAATTGAAAATTCAAATCGATGTTACTACGAATAACGATGTACAGGTATATGCCGAATATTGGACTGCAAAAAATGGAACTAAAAACAAGATAATTTCTCCAATTTCAAAAAAAGGGCTTTCGCATTCTTTAGTGCTTCTTAATATAATTCCCGAAACTGACTATAATTTTAAATTAATTACAGTTCAAGGAAAAGAAAAAGACAGCAGCAAAGTGTACAATTTTAAATCACGAAAACTGCCGGAATGGCTGCAGAAAAAATTCAAAGCAAATTCTCCAAAACCAGAGCTTTTACCGCAAAACTTCAAAAAAGGTTTTATGCTTATGGCTAAAAGAGAAACGCCTGGAACAGCTTTTATTGTCGATTACAAAGGAAATATTAGATGGTATCATACAGTAGAAAATACTGGTTTTAAAGTAACACATTTCACAAAAGAGCAAACTATACTTTCTATTCTAGGAACCAATGATGAACCTACAAGTTACGGCAGTGAAATTCTAGAAATTAACCTTCAAGGCGATACTTTAACACATATTAAAAAAGGACAAGGGGATCTTAAACAAGTTATCCATCATGAAATCATAAAAAAATCAGCAAATGAGATTGTTACTTTATTTGTTGATGCTAAAATAACAGACTTATCTGCAATTGGTGGAAAAAAGAGAGACACTATAAATGGTGATGGAATCCTAATTCTAGACCGAAAAGGAAAACAAATTTGGAAATGGAGTGTTTTTGATGATCTCGATCCAATGAAAGACAAAGCTTTATTGAAAACTAAAAAAGACTGGATGCACGCCAACAGCTTAAACTATGATAAAGACGGTAATTTTTTAATCTCTTTTTATAACAATGGGCAAATTTGGAAAGTTGATTCTAAATCTGGAAAAGTAATTTGGAAATTAGGAAGAAACGGCAATATGAAAATGGCTAAGGATAGTGATTTCTCGCAAGCGCATGCGGCACACATTAATCAAGACGGAAGTTTAATGTTTTTTGATAATGGCGTAGACAAAAAACAATCTTCGGTTTTTGCACTTAAAGTAGACGAAAAAAACAAAGCAGTACAACTTGATTTTCATGTAAATCTGCCAAAAGATATTTACAACGATAGAATGGGAAGCGCCTATATGATCAATAAAGATCTCATATTAGTCTGCTGTTCCAAAAGACATATAACGGTTTTAACCAACAAAAAAGGAGTATTACTTTGGGCTTTAGAGTCTGAAATACCACCTTATCGCGTACAATTTATTCCAGAAGAAAACATGAAACCTTTTCTTTTAAATTAAAAATTTTAGTCATGAAAAAAATAATTCTTATTGGACTCTTTTCAGCATTACCAATTGTTGTTTTCAATTCCTGCACCAAATCCAACTCTCAGACTTTGGCAGCCAAAACCACTGCTGATGATGAAGGTTATATTAGCATCGATACTTCAAAAATTCCAGATGATGAATTTGGAGAATCTGTACGTTATGGCCGTGAATTGATGCTGAAAACGGCGTATTATATTGGTCCAAATGGTATTAACGGAAAATATTTAGGCAACAAAATGAATTGTACCAACTGTCATCAAGATGCTGGTACAAAACCTCATGCCTTCAATTTAATGTCCTCACATGATAATTATCCTCAGTATCGCGGACGCGAAAACAAAGTGCTTACACTTGCTGAACGTGTAAACAATTGTGTAATGAGACCACACTCAGGAAAACCGCTTCCGCTTGACGGAAAAGAAATGGTAGCTTTTTTATCCTATTTTAAATGGATCAGCAAATTTGTTCCAAAAGACGGACAATTTAAAGGCGCAAAAAATCTAGAAATTGAGTTTCCAGATGTTGCCGCAAGTCCAGAAAGAGGAAAAGCTTTATTTACTGAAAACTGTGCACGCTGTCACGGAAATGATGGTGAAGGAGTTTATAATGCAGACAAGTCAGGCTATACTTACCCGCCTTTATGGGGAAAATATGCCTATCAGCCCGGCTCAAGTATGCATCGTGTTATCAAACAAGCACAATGGTTAAAAAGCAATATGCCGTATGACAAAGTAACTTTAGGAAAACCATATCTTACAGATGCCGAAGCACTCGATATTGCTGCCTACGTAAATAATGATGCCATTCATGAAAGACCAAATCCTAAAACGTTAGATTATCCTAATAAAATGGGAAAACCTATAGATTATGCACACAGCCCTTTTAGCGATAATTTTTCTGAAGAACAGCATAAATACGGACCATACAAACCTATTATCGCCTACTGGAAAAAAAACGGATGGAAAGCCGTTTACTAAATAATAAAGCACACTTTTTAACTTGAACATAAAAACACAATGAAACTAAACCTAAAAAACAACGAAATACTAAGCAGTATATTGATTATGTGTCTTTTCATTTTCAGTATTCCATTGACTGCACAAGTAAAATATACAGACGGAAATGACAGCTGGAATCCTAATTTGCTGGGAAATCATCGTGTTCTTGTTAACTTTTCCGGTACAGGAAATATCGCTAAAACTACGATTGAGTGGCGCAGAAGAGATGAAAAACCTGAACTTAAAAAAGTTATTGTTCAAGATGCTGCAGGCAAAGAAGTTCTTAATGTAAAAACAGAAAACATCAACAGAGAAAACGGAACAATTTACTTTGAACCAATTTCTGGCAAAGGAACTTATTATGTTTATTATATGCCTTATATTGACGAAGGTACAGCCAATTATCCAAAAGGAATTTACGCTAAAGCAGAAAACAAAGCGGATGCTCAATGGATTTCTAAAATAAAAACAGGTTTAAAAGACAATTGTACTGTTACAGAAATTCAAAGTATAAACGCCTTTAATAGTTTTTATCCGATGGAAGTAATTGCAACAGCTGCCGAAACTTCTGCTATTATTGCTAAAAACAGCGGCAGTACTTTTTTGGTTTTCCCAGAAGACAGACTGCATTCTATTCGAATGAAAAGTGATTTACCACAACGCTGGATCGAAAAAGGAGTACAAAACAATTTTTCTGATACTGCAAAGAAAGGCGAATATTTAGCTTTTCAATTGGGAGTATACGCTCTTGCAGATTTAAAAAATGTAAAAATATCTTTTACGAATTTAGTAAGTACAACTGGAGCAACAATAGAAGGGAAAGACATCAGCTGTATCAACACTGACGGAACTAAATATGACGGTACTCCTTTTACCAATACTGTTTCTGTTTCAAAAGGAAAAGTTCAAGCAATGTGGTGCGGCATTGACGTTCCGCAAACTGCTGCCGCTGGGAATTATACTGGAAAAGCAACTGTTACCGCTGACGGAAAATCTACAGCAATCACGCTTCAAATAACAGTAACTAATGAAGTTACTAAAAATGGAGGTATTGACAGCCCAGAAAAAATGACTCGTTTAAAATGGTTAAACTCTACATTAGCTCAAGAAAATACCGTAATTGCACCTTATACTCCACTAGTAGTAAAAGATGCTGAAATCTCTTTATTAGGCAGAAAGTTAGTTTTGGGAACTGACGGTTTTCCAACTCAAATACAAACTTTTTTCACGCCCGAAATGACAACTGTCACTACAAAACCAAACGATATTTTAAGCGCTCCAATAACATTTCATTTTGTAGATGCAGCAGGAAAAGAATCATTGCAATGGAAAAATAATGGTTTAAAATTCACTAAAAAAGAAGCCGGAACCGTAGCTTGGGAAAGTACATCTACGTCAAAATCAGTTCAAATGGATGTAAATGCTTCGATTGAATTTGATGGATTTTTACATTATACTGTTAAAGTTACTGCTTTAGAAGATGCTTCATTCAACGACATTAATTTTCAGTTACCAATGCAGCCAACATTTGCAAAATATATGATGGGACTTGGTCAAAAAGGCGGTGATCGTCCTGCATCTTTTGACTGGAAATGGGATGTTGCACACAAAAATCAAGATGGTGCTTGGATTGGTGCTGTAAATTCTGGATTACAATTTTCTTTGAGAGACGAAAAATACAGCCGTCCGTTAAACACTAATTTCTATTTGCAAAAACCATTATTACTACCAACTTCTTGGGGTAACGAAAACAAAGGCGGAATCACCATTACACCAAACCAAAAATCAGTTTTGGTAAACGCATACAGCGGCGCTCGCAGCATGAAAAAAGGAGATGTTTTGTATTATAACTTTACATTATTGATCACTCCTTTTCATACTATCAATACAGATTTTCAATGGGATAATAAATTTTATCACAAATACAGCCCAATCGATTCTATTGCTCAAACTGGTGCAACAGTAATCAATATTCACCACGCAAATGCGATCAATCCTTACATCAACTATCCTTTTATCGAATTTAAAAAGATGAAAAACTATATTGATGAAGCGCACCAAAAAGGTTTAAAAGTAAAAATTTATAATACTGTAAGAGAAGTTTCGAATAAAGCTTATGAAACTTTTGCTTTAAAAAGTTTAGGTCATGAAATTTACTCTCCAGGAAAAGGCGGCGGATTTTCTTGGCTTCAAGAACACGTAGGCGATGATTATATCGCAGCTTGGTTTGTTCCTGAAATTAAAGATGCGGCAATTGTAAACAGCGGTATGAACCGTTGGCACAATTACTACGTAGAAGGAATGAATTGGTTAACACAAAACGTTGGTATCGACGGGATTTATCTGGACGATGTTGCTTTCGACAGAATCACAATGAAACGTATTAAAAGAGTTTTAACCAAGGACGGTCACCCAGGAATTATCGATTTGCATAGTGCAAATCAGTACAACAAAAGCGATGGTTTTAACAATAGTGCCAATTTATATATGGAGCACTTTCCATACATCAATAAACTATGGTTTGGAGAATACTTTGATTACGAAAAAGGACAACCTGACTTTTTCTTAACTGAAGTAAGCGGGATTCCTTTTGGGCTAATGGGTGAAATGCTGCAAGATGGAGGAAATCCGTGGAGAGGAATGGTTTACGGAATGACAAACAGACTTCCGTGGAGCAATAACGCTGATCCTAGAAATATTTGGAAATTATGGGATTCTTTCGGAATCAAAGGTTCTGAAATGATTGGATATTGGAGCGAAAACTGTCCAGTAAAAACAAGTAATGATAAAGTTTTAGCAACTGTTTACAAAAAGAACGGAACAGCATTAATTTCTATTGCAAGCTGGGCTGATACCGATGTAAATGTGAAATTGAACATCGATTGGAAAAAACTTGGAATAAATCCTGCCAAAGCAACAATTACGGCTCCAGAAGTTATCAATTTCCAACCTGCAAAAACTTTTAACGCAAAAGATGAAATTCCAGTAGCAAAAGGAAAAGGATGGTTATTGATTGTTAAATAATTTAAGAAAGTAAGCATACCACGTCCAGTCTGTCATTTCGACGTAAGGAGAAATCACACTTGTATATCAACAAAGATTAGCGATTTTCTATGCGGAGTTTCTAGTGTGATTTCTCCTTACGTCGAAATGACAAATTACTATAAAATTAATGCCATAGGTTGCACAGATTAGTATTTATCGATTCAAAAAATCATTTAAATCTGTGCAATCTATTGCAAAAAAACACAACAACATTACTGTTAAAACAACTAACCATAATAAATAGCTCTCCATATGAAACTTAGACCATTTTTATCGATTTTACTTTTTGGAAGCCTGTTTGTCAATGCACAAAATAAACCAACTATTAAGGAATATAAAAAGGTGTTTACAACCTATCCTTTTTCAGATCCAGATCCAATTCCTAAACCAGATACAAAAGTTTATCCGTACTATCGTTTTGATGGTTTTACAGATAAAGCTGTGCAAAAGGAATGGAAAGTTGTCGAACTTGAAAACGATTATATTAAGTTGACAATTCTGCCTGAAATTGGCGGAAAAGTGTGGTCTGCCATAGAAAAATCGACTGGAAAAGATATTGTTTACAACAACCATGTTATCAAGTTTAGAGACATTGCTATGCGCGGTCCATGGACAAGCGGAGGTGTTGAAGGAAATTATGGTATTATCGGACACACTCCAAACTGTGCAACTCCTGTAGATTACACCACCATAACTAGAGAAGACGGCAGTGTAAGTTGTATTATAGGTGTTTTAGATTTACTAACCCGCACTTCATGGAAATTAGATATTAATTTACCAAAAGATAAAGCCTATTTTACGACCAATTCGTTTTGGTTTAATTCGACCGAGTCAGAACAGCCTTATTATACTTGGATGAATACTGGTATTAAAGCAGCAGGAAATTTACAGTTTATTTTCCCAGGGCAAAGTTACATTGGTCATAATGGAGAACACAACGAATGGCCAATTGATAAAAAAAACGGCAAAGATTTATCGTATTATAAAAACAATGATTTTGGCGGTTATAAATCGTATCATGTTTTTGGAAAACACAATGATTTCTTTGGCGGTTATTACCATGATGAAGATTTTGGAATGGGGAGATATGGTAATTATGATGATAAACCGGGTAAAAAAATATGGATTTGGGGATTGTCGCAACAGGGAATGATTTGGGAAAAACTGCTTACTGATACTGATGGCCAATATGTAGAAGTGCAAAGCGGCCGATTATTTAATCAAGCAAGTGAAGGCAGTAATTTAACTCCTTTTAAACAACGCTCTTTTGCACCCTATCAAACTGATTCTTGGACAGAATATTGGTTTCCTGTAAAACAGACTAAAGGTTTTGTAAAAGCGAACAATTATGGCGCTGTAAACGTAAAAAATGAAAACGGCTGGCTGAAAATCTACTTCTCTCCGCTTCAAAAATTAAATGAAAAATTGGAAGTTTTTGATAATGGAAAAAAAATCTATTCTAAAGATATTTCAGTTAATACCTTACAAGTATACAAAGATTCTATTCAAGCTGCAGTTGATCAAAACAAATTAAGATTGACAATTGGAGGCAATAAACTAGTTTGGAATTCGGCGCCAGAAGACGGAAATCTAAACCGTCCTTTAGAAGTTCCAAAAGATTTTGATAACAATTCAATGTACGGATTATATCTGCAAGGCAAAAACTATATCAGTTTTAAAGATTATATAAAAGCGGAGGAAATGCTGAATGAGTGTCTTAAAAAAGATCCAAACTACGCTCCTGCCCTTTCTGATCTTGCCTTATTGCAAATTCGCAAATTTCAATACAAAGATGCAGTCAAATCAGCTGCCAAAGCTTTAGCCATAAATACTTACGATCCTGCTGCAAACTATTATTATGCTTTGGCCAATATGCATTTAGGAAATAATGTTGATGCAAAAGACGGATTTGATATTGCTGCCGCTAGTGTCGAATATCGAAGTGCTGCTTATACTGCTTTAAGTCAAATTTATTTCATCGAAAATGACCTGACAAAAGCCACTGAATATGCAGAAAAAAGCTTGCTGAATAATCAAAATAATCTAGAAGGATTACAGCTTTTAGCCGTTATATATCGTTTACAAAACAATAAAAATAAAGCTGTTGCAACCTTGAATAAAATAAACAATGTTGATCCTTTAAATCATTTTGCGGGATTTGAAAATTTTCTTTGGGCAAATTCAGATGCTGCAAAAATGAATTTCACTTCATTGATACGAAACGAAATGCCAGAGCAAACTTATCTTGAATTAGGAATCTGGTACCAGCATCTGGGCCGCAAGGACGAGGCTTTAAAGGTTTTCTCGACAGCGGCTCCAAGTGCTGAAATTATTTATTGGAAAGCATTTTTAGAAAACAAAGCCGTTGATTTAAGTAAAATTCAACCCGGACTTAGTTTTCCATTTCGTCATGAAACCGCTGTTATACTTGAAGATCTTATTAAGAAAAATAACCAATGGCAGTTAAAATATCATTTGGCTTTAATTGAATGGAATCGCGATAATCTTTCAAAAGCAAAAGAGTTGTTTAATCAATGTGGTTCTAAACCTGCTGATCCCGCTTTTTATGCTGCAAAAGCATCTTTAATGAAAGACAATCCTGAAATCGTAACAGCAAGTTTACAACAAGCTTTAAAACTAGATAATCAAGGATGGAGATATAATAAACTACTGGCAGAGCATTACATCAGTTTGAAACAATATGACAAAGCACTTGCCATAACAGAACCATTCTATAAAAAGCATAAAGAGAATTATTTAATGGGAATGTTGTATGCTAAAACTTTACTTCTCAATAAAAAATACAGCGAAGCAGATACCTTTTTAACCAAGTTAGAAATCCTTCCGTTTGAAGGTGCGACTGCAGGAAGACAATTGTATCACGAAGCTAAATTGATGCAGGCTTTAGCCGAAATGAAAAACAAACAATACAAAAAAGCACTACAGCTAATTGCTGATGCCAAACTGTTTCCAGAAAATTTAGGTGTTGGAAAACCATACGACGAAAATATCGATGAAAGATTAGAAAATTGGATGGACTATCAATGTTATACAAGTTTGGGTAGTACAGAAAAAGCTAAAGAATCGTTACAAAAAATCATTTCTTTTAATCCAAAGATTGATAATACGGTTATGAATTTCTTACCTGCAAATCAACTTATTTCAGCTTGGGCCGTCGAAAAAACTTCATCAGCAAAAAAAGCGGAAGAATGGATTCGAAATCAAGCTAAATTATATCCTGAAAACAAAATTGTTCAATGGAGTTTACAAATGTACACCAAAAAACAATCTGATATTTTAACAGCCGATGAAAAGGACGGAGAAGTTAGAATTATAGAAAAGCTTTAAAAAACATATAACTTACACAAAATGAACAAGCTATTTTTAAAATGCACCCTTTTTAGCATTGCTTTATTAGCATGCCAAAACATAGAGGCTCAAAATACCGAAAAAGATAAAGATCAATTAGCTATTTACAGAGCAACTCCACTAAAAGTTCACGATCTGGTAAACACAAAACTGGAAGTGTCTTTTGATTATGAAAAAAGACATTTGTACGGAAAAGAATGGCTTACTTTAAAACCACATTTCTATGCAACAGATTCGCTTACTTTGGATGCCAAAGGGATGAATTTTAAAGAAATTTCGATCGTAGAAGGAAAGAAAAAAACACCTTTAAAGTACACTTACGACAGCGAACAGCTTTTTATTAAACTGGACAGAAAATATAAAGGTTCTGAAAAATATACCCTTTTTATTGATTACACAGCAAAACCAGCAGAACTGAAAAGCAAAGCCGGCGAATCGATTACCAACTCAAACGGATTGTATTTTATTAATCCTGACGGAAAGGGAGACAAACCAACACAAATATGGACTCAAGGCGAGACTGAAGCTTCGTCTTGCTGGTTTCCAACAATTGACAAACCAAATCAGAAAACAACTTCTGAAATTGCTATGACAGTTCCATCAAAATATACCACTTTGTCAAACGGTAAATTAACTTCTCAAAAAGTAAATAAAGACGGAACAAGAACGGATGTTTGGAAGATGGAACAGCCAAATGCACCTTATTTGTTTATGATGGCTGTTGGTGATTTTAAAATCTATAAAGATTCTTATAATGGTAAAGAAGTCAGCTATTATTTAGAGCCAAAATATGCGCCTTATGCTAAACAGATTTTTTATAAAACGCCAGATATGATGAATTTTTACAGTAAAATGCTTGGCGTAGAATATCCTTGGGCAAAATATGCGCAAATTGTTGTGAAAGATTATTTTGGAGGTGCAATGGAAAATACTTCAGCAACAGTTCATGGCGAATATGTACAAAAAACAGAACGAGAATTATTAGATGATAATCAAGAAAGTACAATTGCTCACGAACTTTTTCATCAATGGTTTGGAGATTATGTAACAGCTGAATCATGGTCAAACTTAACAATGAACGAATCTTTCGCCACTTTTGGAGAAGTACTTTGGCACGGTCACGACGCTGGACAAGATGCGGAAGACAGATCCCGTTATGAGAAACTTCAAAATTATTTTCGTTCTCAAAAAAATGGTAACAGTCCTATTTTAGCACGTTTTCATTACAAAAACGCAGACGATATGTTTGATAATATCAGCTATTCTAAAGGTTCAATCATTTTGTATGCCATGAAAAATCAAATGGGTGATGAAGCATTTTTTAAAGGATTAAATCATTATTTAACAACGAATGCTTATAAATCTGGCGAACCGCATCAACTGCGTTTGTCGATGGAAGAAGTTACTGGAAAAGACTGGCTGCCTTATTTTGATCAATGGTATTATAATGCTGGAAGTCCGATTCTGGATGTGAATTACAAATACGTTAACGGAAAAATCATCATTACTATCACTCAATCTCAGGATAGTGCCGTGCAAACCTTTACACTTCCTTTAAAAGTTGATTTTTATGTAAATGGAACTAAAATAAGAAAGTATATTTTAATTAATAAAAGAGAACAAAGTTTCAGTTTTGACCTTCCTTCAAAACCTGAATTTATAGATCTAGATCCAGATAAAATCTTAGTTGGCGAAGTTAATGTAGATAAAAAAACTGCTTCTGATTATTTGTATCAATACAAAAATGTGCCTTCTTACTACAATCGAATTGAAGCTATAAAATTTGCATCAAAAGATAAAAGTCATGATTCGCAGCTTGTATTATTGGCAGGTTTAAAAGATCAGCAAGACGATTTACGAACATTAAGTATCAAAGGAATTGATTTAGGAGATCGTGAAATAAAAGATGCAGCCATTAAAACATTGCTTGACATTGCTAAAAATGATATAAAAACAAATGCCAGAGCTGCGGCAATTGTAAAATTGGCTTCAACAGGAGACTCGTCTTATAAAGCACTGATGATTGAGAGCACAAAAAATCAATCGTATAATGTAATTGCAGCAGGAATTTACGGATTATCAAAATTCTCAAGCCAAGAATCTGATCAAGCTTTAAGCGCTTTAGATGATGATACAAAAAATCACCTGACACCAATTATCAAAAAGTTTAATAACCAAAAATAGCACCTGTAAATCTGTTATTAAATTAAAAAAAACTGAAGATACAGTTGAAACATTTAATAACACGGATTTTGAAATAAAGTAAAAAAACATGCATAAACTCTTTCTAACATACGCCTTATTCTCTATAATAACCATTTGTAACGCCCAAAATAAAGTCAAAAAAATAAATGTAAAAGACTACGGTATTACAGCTGGCACTAAAGAAAATCTAACCTCAAAAGTCAACAAACTTATTGAAGGATTAGGCAGCGAACCCGTAGAAATTATTTTCCCGAAAGGGAGATATGATTTTTATCCAGATGCCAATTATTATAGAACTTACTACGAAAGTAATACTTATGATGCAGCTGTTAGAAAACTCGCAATACTTATAAAGGATAAAAAAAACATAACCATAAATGCACAGCAATCAGATTTTGTTTATCATGAGCATATACAACCCTTTACTTTAGACAATGCTGAAAATATTACGATTAAAAATGTAAATATCGATTGGGATGTTCCTTTGACCTCTGAAGCTGAAGTAATAGAATCCGATGAGAATCATATCGTCATGAAGATTGACATTACTCAATCTCCTTATAAAATTCATGAAAAAGGGCTGACATTTGTAGGTGAAAATGCTAATGAAAATTGGGCATTGTCTGGAGGTTCTTGGTTAATTGAATTTGATAAAAACCACATAATTCCTGCAAATACAGGTGATAATGGTTGTGTGAAAGGGGATTTAAAAAATGTAAAATACAGCGAGATTAAACCCGGATTGGTACTCATGCAGGGAAAATTTACAAAAACGCCTGCAGTTGGAAATTTTCTTATACTAAGACATGGTACGAGAGATCATGCCGGAATGTTTTTATTTCACAGCAAAAACACCAAATTAGAGAATATCAATGTTTATCATACTTCTGGTTTAGGTATTTTGTCTCAATATTGCGAAAATATCGAAATGCGAAACGTAAACATGATTCCGAACCCGCATAAAAACCGCTATTTAAGTGGTCACGATGATGGATTACATTTTATGGGATGCAAAGGAGAAATTGTAATTGATAATTGCGATGCACAGGGTTTAATGGACGATCCTATTAATATTCACGGAACTTACGTTCCAGTAATACAAAAAATTGATGACTATGCTGTAAAATGTAAATTTGGTCAAGATATGTCGCACGGATTACTGTGGGCTGTTCCAAATGATAAAGTTGGTTTTATCCAAAAGAAAGAAATGGGAACTTTAGCCTATGGCACTGTTTCGAGTTTTGAGCCTTTAGATGTGGATCATTTCATTATTAGATTTAAAGAAAAAATCCCAAATGATCTTGATACTGGTTTTGTTTTGGAAAACCTAAGCTGGACACCTAATGCTACTATCACGAACTGTTTTGTTGGCAGTAATCGAGCTCGAGGTTATCTAATCTCAACTCCAGGAAAAGTAATTATCGAAAATAATATTTTTGAAACCAGCGGTTCAGCAATTCTTATTGCTGGTGATGCTAATTATTGGTACGAAAGTGGTGCCGTAAAAGACATTACTATTAAAAACAATGAATTTAGATATCCTTGTAATTCATCTTATTATCAATTCTGTGAAGCCATTATCAGTATTTATCCTGAAATTCCGCAGCCAAATGCTGCACAGCCTTTTCATAAAAACATAAAAATAGAAAGCAATAGTTTTAATCCGTCAGACTACCCTATTCTATACGCCGTATCTGTAGATGGATTAAGCTTTAAAAACAATACTATTAAACGCAGTTTTGCATTTACACCTTGGTATCCAGAAAAGTATAATTTTAGAATCGAAGCCTGCAAAAATGTAGAAATCAGCGGCAATAAAATAGGAAAAGAGGTTTTAGGAAAAAATATTCTTCTAAAAGGAATGAAACGTGAAGAGTTAAACTTAAAGAATACTGAATTGAGTGTTGAAATCGCAAAATCAATTTAAAATTTCATTACCGCATTTAAAATAAAACAAACCATTCGGTTAGCTATAATTTAATGCATTGAAAATAAATTTAAATTCTGAAAAAGCAGGAATTATCTATTTTCTATGCATTAAATTATAATACACTTATTAAATTAATTAATAGACGAATAAACGTATCGTTTTTATACAACAATTTTATGGATAGAAAACATACTATTAAGGATATCGCTAAGATGGCAGGGGTTTCAAAAGGAACTGTTGACAGAGTATTGCACAAGCGCGGAAAAGTTTCGCCGCTTGCTCTTGAAAAAGTAAATGAAGTATTAAACGTAATTAATTACGAGCCAAATCTTATTGCCCGAAATTTAAAAAACAATAAAGTTTATCATATTTGCATTCTTCTTCCCGACCCAAAAATAGATCCGTATTGGCTTCCTTGTCTAAAAGGAATTAAAGAAGCAGCACAGGAATTTAAAGCCTACAATTTACTTATTGAGACTTTTTATTTTAATCCTGAAAAAACAAAATCTTTTTTAAGCATCAATGAAACTATTATCGAGAAATCACCTGATGCAGTTTTATTGGCTCCACTTTTTCATAAAGAAACACTTGATGCAATAAAAAAATACGAATCCTTAAATATTATTGTAAATACATTTAATAATCAGGTCGAATCGGCTGCTGTCAAAAATTTTGTCGGACAGGATTTGTATCGAAGCGGTCGTGTCGCTGCAAAATTGTTAAGCACAATTCTTGATAAAGGACACATTGCGATTATACATATTGACGAAACCTACAAAAATGCTATTCACATGCAGGAAAAAGAAAGAGGATTCAAATCCTTTTTCAGTCAGAAAAATAATTTAGAGTATAAGATTACTACTTTAAAACTAAAAAATCCCAATTTAGAAGTTGCTTTAAAAAACTTCATCAACGAAAATCCTGACTTATCAGGCGTTTTTATAACTACTTCAAAAGCGTATCAAGTTTCTAAGATTATCAGTAAAATTAAAGACAAAAGAATACGCGTGATAGGCTATGATTTGGTTGATGAGAACGTAACTAATTTGAATCAAGGAGTAATTGATTTCCTAATTCATCAAAATCAAAAAAGACAAGTTTATTTAGGCATTATATACCTTATAGAGCATTTTCTGTTCCGTAAAGAAACTCCTGCAGTAACATTATTGCCAATCGATATAATTAATTCTGAAAATGCTGATTTTTACCGCGCATAATTTTCAATCAACCTTTCTTGTTCCTTATTCTTTTTTAATTACTTCACACAGCGATCTATTTTAGCATCAATCGATCTAAAATATACTATTCTATTTCAAATTATCAGATTAAAAAAACAGGCAAAAAACATTCAAAAAATCATGCCTGATTTTAGTAAAGTTTCACCTCCAAATAGAAAAGAAATCAGGTCATTTTTCAAACTCTAAAATTTAGAAAATATGCTCTATTTTATCTTTCTAAAAAGCTGATAACATTCAAACTTTTATTTTTGAATTAACCTCAGTTTCAGATTCTTTTTTATCTGTATCAGAAAACCCTAATTATGCAAAAAAACGCATAATTCAAACTATTAAAAAGTTTAATTTATTACTAGACTTTTTAATCCATAATTGCGATATTCTCATAAATACAAACAACTATTTTTCATTTTTTAAATATTAAATATTCAGACTGAAAATCTGACTAAAATGAAGAACTCACCTTGAAAGCAATTTTCTTAAAAATATCGTACCTATTTAAGTCAAAAAAAACAGTTTGCATAATTTTATGTGCTCGAGAACACAAATATCGTGTGTTCGAGCACATTTTTTGTGTTTTTTCTTGGTTAATAAAAATATAATCGATAGTTTCGTCAAATAATAAAGTTTTTAAGCGATTTTTTTCGCCTTTTTTTGATCTATTTAAGCCTTTTTTTAGTTAGCAAAAACCAAAAAAAATAAACACTAAAAAACTTAAATAATTAAAATAAAAACAACCAGACAAAAAACACATTTAGTAACCAAAACCAAATCAAGAGTATGAAGAAGGTATTCTCAAAAAAACCTGAAAACTTCAGGTTGCATACTGTACTTGAAAAAACTTTAAAAACAACATTATTATCTCTGTTGTCCTTAAGCTTTCAAATTACAACTGCGGCACCTGCAAAAGAAATTTCGACAAATGAAACCAGTTTCCTGGCATTTCAAAAAATTGTAAAAGGTAAAGTTGTAGATGAAAAAGGAATTCCTGTTCCCGGAGTAAATGTTAATATAAAAGGCACTACAAAAGGAGTACAAACCGATATGGATGGAAGTTTTGCCATCGAAGTTCCTAATGACAGCGCTATCTTGATCTTTACCTTTATGGGAATGCAGGATCAAGAAGTTCCAGCTGGAAACGGTATTCTGAAAATTGTTATGAAAGAAGCCGGACAGCAAATGGATGAAGTTGTTGTTGTAGGATACAGCAAAGTAAAAAAAGAAAGTTTGACAGGTTCTTTGCAAACTTTAGACAATAAAAAAATTGTAGATGTAACCACGCCTAATGTTGAAAATATGCTGGCAGGAAAAGCTACTGGAGTATTTGTAAATACAGGCGGCGGACAGCCAGGAGCAGCAGCTAAAGTAATCATTAGAGGTAGAACAACTGTCAATGGAAGTACAGACCCTTTATGGGTTATTGACGGAGTTATTGTGGGGAATACTTCAGCAAATGTAAATCCAGCTGATATTGAAACCTTGACGGTTCTTAAAGATGCAGCTTCTACGGCTGTTTATGGTTCACAAGGAGCAAATGGGGTAATTGTAGTTACTACTAAGAGTGGAAAAAATGGAAAATCTACAATTAATTTTTCTGCGAAAACTGCCATGACTTCTATAAACAATGGAAATTTCAAAATTATGAATGGCTCCGAATTATATGATTTATATGATTCATTTGCTAACAAAGAAACTTTTCAAAATGTTTGGTGGTGGAAACCGGAATTAAGAAACAAAAACTTTGATTGGTGGGATAATGCAACTCAAACGGGTATTGCAGAAGATTACAACTTATCATTCAGCGGTGGAAGTGAAACTTTTAAAAGCTATGTTTCTGTTGGTCTTTACAATGAAACTGGCGCTATAAAAGGTTACGACTACAAAAAATACAACGGTCTTATGAAGTTTGAATACAAACCAAGCAGTTGGTTTACTTTAAGACCTCAAGTAAATTTAACTAGGGAATCTGTTTTAGATAAACAGCACGATGTATACGCTTTATATGCAAATATGCCTTGGGACAGTCCTTATTTAGAAGATGGCTCTTTAGTAGGAAATGCACCAAACCCAACTTGGGTAAACACAACTGGATCAAATTATTTATATGATTTACAGTGGAACAGCAATGAATCTGAAACATACACGGTTCGAACTAATCTTGATTTTGATATTAAGTTTACAAAATGGTTAACTTTTTCATCTGTAAATAATTATATTTTTGGCAACTCAAACTCAAGTTATTACACAGATCCAAGATCAGCAAATGGAGTTGCTGTAAAAGGAAGAATTGAAGACAACTTCGATACGTATAACAGAATTTATACCAATCAATTATTAAAATTCAACAAATCATTTGGCAGTCATTCATTTAATGCTGTTGCTGGTTATGAGTGGAATGAATACAATAAAAAATTCAGCCAAGCAATTGCAACAGGAATTCCTCCTGGAATTGTAGCTCCAGATGCTGCTGCGGTTCCTGAAAAAGTAGCGGGTGGAAGATCACAATGGGCAGTGCAGTCTTTATTATCAAATGTAAATTATTCGTATGATAATCGCTATTTAGCACAAGTGTCTTTCCGTCGTGATGGAGCATCAAACTTTGGAAAAAATGCACAATATGGTAATTTTTATTCTATAAGCGGTGGATGGAACATTCATAATGAATCGTTCTTTCACGCAGATTACATCAATAATTTAAAACTTAGAGCAAGTTATGGTTCAGTAGGAAACAGACCTAATAGTTTGTACCCTCACCTGCCTTTATATTCTTTCTCAAAAAGCAGCTATAATGAAAGTCCAGGAGCGTTAATCTCACAATTGGCTAATCCTGATTTAAGCTGGGAAAAAACGTTTACAGGCGGTGTTGGTGTAGATGTAAGCTTCTTTAAACGTGTAAATATTACTTTAGACTACTACAATAAAAATACTTCTGATTTATTGTACCAAGTGCCCCTTCCAGGTGTAATTGGAGTGAACAGTATTTGGAGAAACGTAGGTGCAGTAAACAATAGAGGTTTTGAAGCTTCTGTTAATGTTGACATCATCAAGAATGAAAACTTAAACTGGTCGATAGATGCCAATATTGGTACTAATAAAAATAAGGTAACAAAACTTTACGGTGATAAACAAGAAATCATTGTAGGTGACGGAAGTGGTGCTGCAGGTTCTGCAAACAAACTTTTAAAACCAGGAAATGATGTTGACAGCTGGTACGTAACGGAATGGGCTGGCGTTAATCCTGAAAACGGAAAACCACAATGGTACACTACTGATGCCGCTGGCGAACGTGTAAAAACAAGCAATTATGGTGAAGCTTCTAAATACAGAAAAGTAGTTGGAGCCTATACTCCAGACTTTTTTGGAGGATTCTCTACTAGTTTAAACTACAAGAAATTTGATTTTGCTGCTATTTTCAGCTATTCAGTTGGTGGTGAAATCTATAATTATGCGAGAGCAGAATTTGATTCAGATGGTGCTTATAATGACAGAAATCAAATGAAACTTCACAGCGGATGGAGCCGTTGGGAAAAACCAGGAGATATTGCGACTCATCCACAAGCACTTTATGATAACAACAGCCAATCAAACAAAGCGTCATCACGTTTCTTAGAAACTGGTACTTACTTAAAAATGAGAAGCATCACTTTTGGATACAATATGCCAATTGAGCGTCTTTATATTTCAAATTTAAGATTATATATAGCTGGAGAAAACTTGTTTACCATCAGTCATTATTCTGGTGTTGATCCTGAACTCCCTCCTACTTACAACTCAGCAAATCAACAATATACTATTACAGGTGTAGCAACACAAGTATATCCTTCAACGCGCAAAATTGTACTAGGACTTAACGTAACTCTTTAAAACAAAATCATGAAAAAAATATTTATATTATGTATGGCAATTAGTTTTCTGTCCTCATGTGATTTAGACAGAGAGCCATTTGGTTCCTATACAAAAGACAAAATCGAAGAAGATAAAGTAGCAGCAGTAGAAGTTTTATTAAACGGCTGTTATGCACAATTAAAAGGCTGGTCTGATGTTATGCACAGAGTTGGGGAATACCCAAGTGACAATATCATGATTAGAGGAACATCTACAGATTCATTCTATTCTTTCATTTCCTATCAGCACATTCCAGACAACGATAGATTATCTGTTTTTTGGAACAACAGTTATAAGATTGTTTCACAGTCAAGTGATTTAATTAAAATGATTACAGAAGGTGAAAGCGCAACTGTAGATCAACAACTTGGTGAAGCTTATTATTTAAGAGGCATGATCTATTTTTATTTATGCCGTACCTATGGAAGACCTTACGCACAATCACCTGAAACTAATTTAGGTGTGCCAATTGTAAATGGATTGCCAGCAGACGTAATTAATCTTGTATTACCAGATAGATCAACAGTAAAAGATACTTATGCACAAGCGATCAGCGATCTAAAAAAAGCAGAATCTTTAATGACTGTTGACAGATCTGCAGCTTATGCTACAAAAGAAGCAGCGCAGGCAATGCTTTCAAGAGTATACTTATATATGAGTGGTACCTATGAAAATCCAAATCAGGATTATGCAACACTATCAATCGAGTACGCTAATAAAGTAATCAATAGTGGGAAGTATAAATTATTGAGCCGTGAAAGTTTTATGAAATCTAATACTTATGCACCGGATTCTGATGAACAAACCGAAACTATTTTTGCTGTTAAACGCGTAGCTTCAGAATTTTCAGGTTATGATCATTATTATGGAATCGGCGGTATGTATGCTAACATTCAAGGTCAAGGATGGGGCGAAATGTACGCTAGTGCAAAATACCTGGATTTATTAAGAAAATCAGGATTGAAAAAAGATGCACGTTGGGCTTTTATTGATCCGCAATACGATACAGATGAAGCCGGAACCAAAACTCAAGCATTCCGTTTTATCTACGACATTAAAAATACAAGCGGCACTCAAACTGGTTACAACTATATGCAGCAGCCACTTAAAACAAATTCTAATGGTTCATATTATATCACAATTGGATCTACAGATTATAACTTAACAGTAGTAAATGCAGCCGAAAATCAGTACTCAATTGTGTACGACGGAAAAACATATACGGGCGAAAAAGATTATATGATGTTATTGAATCGTGTATACCCAATGTATTACGTTACAAAATGTTCTTTGCAAAATAATGATTCTCACCTATACTCTCCTTCTATTTCAAAATTAGATGAATTGTATTTGAATATGGCAGAAGCTTATGTTAAAAAAGGAGATTATAACAGTGCATTGACAAACTTAAACATTATCCGTTCAAGATCAATCGTTGGCGGCGGTTATACATCATTAGACAATACAAATGCAGTACAGCGTGTTGATGAAGAGCGTCAATTAGAATTAGCTTTTGAAGCACACCGTGGTTATGATGTTTATAGAAACGGACAAACGATGACACGTCACTATCCGGGACCTCATTTACCAATGGTCGACTGGCCGGCTTCAAGCCCAAGAGTAGTACAATACATTCCGCAGTCAGAAATAAATGCTTACCCAGGAACACTGACTCAAAACCCATAATTGTTTAGAATTGTTTTTATTTTTGAAGCCTCTCTAATTTGGTTCATTAGAGAGGAACTTCAAAAAAAGAAAACCTAAATTACCTATATCTATGAAAAACATATTCTGCTTAATCCTTGCTTTAGCCGCTTTTTCCTGTACAGCCAGCAACGACATTTTTAGCGAAAAAACAAGTTTAGAAAATCCAAAAACCAAAATTTCGCTGCCACTTGCCGGTAATGCTTATAGTTCTAAACATGTAGACGAAAGCAATACAATTACAGATAACGGTATTGAAAACTGGACCAATTCTGATGAATATTTCACCGCTTATTTTAGAGTATCAAAAGCAGGAACTTTTCAAATTACTATTGAAGAATCAGTGCAGGTTTTTGGAAAATCAGAACTTGAGTTTTCAATTAACAATGAAGCTAAAAGAGTAAAATTTACGGCATCAAAAAAAGCAGTTACAGCGGGAACTTGGAAAATAAACCAAGAAGGATATGTTGCAGTCAAAATAAAAGGAATCAGCAAAACAAGCGATCGTTTTCCATCGATTAATCGTCTAACAATTTCAAGTGATGATTACGATGCAAAAATTGCTTTCGTTCCTAACAACGAAGGAAACTTCTACCATTGGGGACGTCGCGGCCCATCTGTGCACTTAAACTATCAAGTTCCAGAAAACACGAATGCAAAATGGTATTACAATGAACTTACTGTTCCTGAAAATGAGGACAAAATTGGCTCTTATTTTATGGCAAATGGTTTTGGAGAAGGATATTTTGGAATTCAAGTAAATTCGGCTTCTGAAAGAAGAGTTTTATTCTCTGTTTGGAGTCCGTTTACCACAGATGATCCAGCCAGTATTCCTGAATCACATAAAATAAAAATGCTTAAAAAAGGTGAAAATGTACATACTGGCGAATTCGGAAACGAAGGTTCTGGAGGACAGAGTTACCTAAAATACAACTGGAAAGCAGGAACTACTTATAAATTTTTATTACAAGGATTTCCACTAAACAACAACACAACAACTTATACAGCATACTTTTACGCACCAGAACAAGGGAAATGGCTTTTGATTGCGAGCTTTAACCGCCCGCAAACAAATACATATTTAAAAAGATTTCATTCATTTCTAGAGAATTTTATCCCAGAACAAGGCGATTTTTCTCGTAAAGTCTTATTCAACAATCAATGGATTTGCGACGAAAAAGGAGTTTGGTTAGAAATTAATTCGGCGCGCTTTACAACTGACAATACGGGTGCTAAAGAATACCGAATGGATTTTGCAGGCGGACTTGACGCTAATTCTTTTTATTTAAAAAATGGAGGCTTTTTTAATAATTACACAACGCCAAAAACAATTTTTTCAAGACCTTTAGCAAATAAAAAGCCAGAAATAAATTTTGAAGCTTTACCCTAATCGCACTTAAAAAAAACACAAATACAAAAACAATAATTACCGATAATCAGCATTTAGATTATCAATCATTTTCAAATCAAATTAATTCAAATTATGAAAACTAGTATTTTAAAATTCATGTTAGCTGCCTGTCTTTTGTTTGGATGCACAATCGCGTCGGCACAAATGATCAAAACCAAAACGCCGGCTCGTGCAAAAGGACAACAAGATGTACTGCAATTAGCAACTACTCCAATTCCAACTGTTCGTGTAGCCTTTATTGGTTTAGGAATGCGTGGTCCTGGAGCTGTAGAACGTATGACACATATACCAGGTGTCGAAATTGTAGCACTTTGCGATATGCTTGAAAAAAACACACAATCGTCTAACGAAATTTTAACTAAAGCTGGTTTTCCTAAAGCACAAGAATTTTTTGGAGATGAGAATGCATGGAGAAAAGTAACAGCATTACCAAACGTTGATTTAGTTTACATCGCTACAGATTGGAAACACCACGCACAAATTGGTGTTCAAGCAATGAAAGACGGAAAACACGTTGCAATTGAAGTTCCAGGTGCAATGACAATGAAAGAAATCTGGGATCTTATAGATACTTCAGAAAAAACTCGTAAGCACTGTATGCAGTTGGAAAACTGTGTGTATGACTTCTTCGAGCTTACCACTTTAAACATGGCTCAGCAAGGTTTATTTGGAGAAATTCTTCATGCAGAAGGTTCTTACATTCACGGATTACAACCATTTTGGGGAGAATATTGGAACAACTGGAGAATGGATTACAACATTAAACACCGTGGCGATATCTACGCAACACACGGTATGGGACCAGCTTGTCAAGCATTAAACATTCACCGTGGAGACAAAATGAATTTCTTAGTTTCTATGGATACCAAAGCAGTTGGAAATCCTGCTTATATCAAAGAAAAATCAGGTAAGGAAATTAAAGATTTTAGAAATGGAGATCACACCATGACAATGATTCGTACTGAAAACGGAAAAACTATCCAAATTCAACACGATGTTACTTCTCCTCGTCCATACAGCAGAATGTATCAATTAAGCGGTACAAAAGGTTTTGCAAACAAATATCCATTAGAAGGATACGCTTTAGATGGTAAATCATTAAGTGATGACGTAAAACCAAATCATGAAAAATTAAACGCTCACTCATTTGTACCAGAAGATGTGAAAAAAGCATTAATGGAAAAATACAAACACCCAATTGTAAAAAATATCGAAGAAAAAGCTAAAAAAGTAGGTGGTCACGGTGGAATGGATTTCGTTATGGATTACCGTTTAATTTACTGCCTTCAAAAAGGACTTCCTTTAGATATGGATGTTTATGATTTAGCAGAATGGTCTTGTTTAGGGCCTTTGACAGAAATTTCTCTTGATAACGGTTCTGCACCTGTAGAAATTCCTGATTTCACACGCGGCGGATGGAATAAATTAAAAAAATTAGAATTCGCGGAATAAATTTATTGGTTAGTTAGTAGAAGCAAGAGGGCGCAATTTTATAGCGCTCTTTTGTTTATTAAAAAGATTTTTAATTACTTTGAAAAATGAAAAAAGTTTACTACACCCTCCTATTTGCCTTTTTTACACTGCTCTCTGCATCAGCACAGCAAAAACAAACTTTCGCTATAAGCGGAGGAGATTTTTTATTGAATGGAAAACCAATACAAATTCACTCAGGTGAAATGCATTATTCGCGTATTCCTCAGCAATATTGGCGTCATCGTCTAAAAATGATGAAAGCCATGGGATTAAATGCCGTTGCTACTTATGTATTTTGGAATTACCACGAAACTGCTCCTGGTGTATGGGATTTTAAAACAGGAAATAAGAACTTAGCAGAATATATAAAAACAGCTCAAGAAGAGGGATTATTTGTAATTCTTCGCCCAGGTCCGTACGTATGTGCTGAATGGGAATTTGGCGGTTACCCTTTTTTCTTGCAGAATGTACCTAATATGGTTATTCGCGGTAACAACAAAGAATATTTGGCAGCTACTAAAGCTTACTTCACACAATTATACAACCAGGTTAAAGATTTACAAATTACCAAAGGCGGCCCTATTATCATGGTTCAGGGCGAAAACGAATTTGGTTCGTATGTTGCACAGCGAAAAGATGTTCCTTTAGAAGAACATAAAAAATACAGCGCAGCCGTATTTCAGCAATTAAAAGACCTTGGTTTTGAAGTTCCTTTTTTCACTTCAGACGGAAGCTGGTTATTTGAAGGAGGCGCATTACCAGGCGCATTGCCAACTGCAAATGGTGAAAGTGATATTGCAAAATTAAAAGAAGTTGTAAATAAATTCAATAATGGTCAAGGACCTTATATGGTTGCTGAGTTTTATCCAGGCTGGTTAGATCATTGGGCAGAACCTTTCCCAACACAAAAACCAGAACAAACCGCTCGTCAAACTAAAAAATACTTAGATAATAAGGTTTCATTCAACTATTATATGGTTCATGGCGGTACTAATTTCGGATTCACTTCTGGTGCTAATTACGACAAAGAACACGATATTCAACCTGATATGACATCATACGATTATGATGCTCCTATAAGTGAAGCAGGATGGGCAACTCCTAAATACAATATGTTAAGAGAGCTACTTAAAACAAGCGAAACTCCTGCAATTCCTGAAAAAATGCCAATTATCGAAATTCCGAAAATAGCATTAACAAAAACAGTTGATTTAGCTGATTTAAAAGCAAAAATAAGCCCGGTATATGAAGATACTCCACAAACTTTTGAGCAATTAAATCAAGGCGACGGCTACGTTTGGTACAGTAAAAAGTTCACACAGCCAATCAGCGGAAAACTTGAGCTAAAAGGATTACGCGATTATGCAATCGTTTACGTTAACGGAAAAAAAGTGGCCGAATTAAACCGATACTATAAAAAATACGATTGCGAAATCGAAGTTCCTTTCAATGCTACTCTAGATATTGTAGTCGAAAACATGGGACGTATTAATTATGGTTCTCAAATCAACGAAAACAACAAAGGAATTATAAGCCCTGTTATTATTAATGGTCAAACTATTACAGGCGATTGGGAAATGTACAAATTACCAATGAGTCAAGAACCAGATTTGACTGCTTATAAAAATTCTGGAAAAGTAAATCGTCCTACTTTATACCAAGGTACTTTTACACTTAACAAAACAGGAGACACCTTTTTAGATATGCGTGATTGGGGTAAAGGAATTGTGTTTGTAAACGGAATCAACATTGGCCGTTATTGGAGCGTTGGACCGCAGCAAACTTTATACCTTCCTGGATGCTGGCTTAAAAAAGGCAAAAACAATATTGTAATTTTTGAGCAAAAAAATGAGACGCTGCAAAAAGAACTTAAAAGTATAACTACTCCAATTTTAGAGGATTTAAGACCTGAAAAAGGACAATAATACACAAAAGCAAAAAAGCCATTCACAACAATGAATGGCTTTTTTAATGTGAATAAAAGATTACTTCCAGTTGAAAGTAACTCGTTTTTCAATTTCAGGATTTAAGCTAAATAAAACCGGACAAGTCATTGCCGCACGCTCTAGTATAGTTCTGTTTTTCTCATCAGATACACCGTTCATTTCAAAAACAATTTCGATTGCACCAATACGACGTGGTTCTGCATTCATAATTTTAGTTACTTCGGCAGTCGAATCGATTAGATCTACTTCCATATCACGAGCTTTAATTCCCATAATCGTCATCATGCAGCTTGCCAAAGCATTTGCAACAATATCTGTTGGAGAAAACGCCTCTCCTTTTCCAAAATTATCCACAGGCGGATCAGATATAACTTCGCTTCCTGATTGTACATGTATTGATTTTGTTCTTAATTCACCTAAATAAGTTACTTTTGATGTCATAGTATTGTTTTACAATTATTTAAATTCTTTTTTTTATGTTTTTTTAGCTATTGTAGAGATTACTGATCTAATCCTAATTTAAAAAGTTTTCCATAAGCCAATGCTGCTTTATGAACCTGAACCAGCCAGTCTTCTGCTGCATTATCATCTGCCCCATCCGAAATGTATTTTAAACATAAAAACGGAATATCCTCTTTCATAGCAATCAGTGCCAATGCATAAGCTTCCATATCTACAACATTATACAAGACTTCAGAATGCCCCATTTCAAAACTATCTCCAGTTCCACAGATTCCTTCCTGTAAACCATCCATTTTTAAGCCATATTCAAAAACGGTCGGCAGACCAGAAAAAGGAGTTTCGTAGAGATCATATCCTAAACCTCGAACATCCATATCTCTTTGTATAAATTTCGTACAGCAGACAATATCACCTTTCTTAAAAAAATTACTTCCAGCAGATCCAAGATTAACAATTAATGAAGGTTTTTTATGCTGCAAAACTTTCGACAATTCGTAAGCAGCATTCACCTTCCCAATTCCGGTCATAATTGTATTACATCTTTCAAAAACGTCGGCAGCTTCGGCTTTCAAAGCAAAAGAAAATAATATATCCTCTATTAAAAATGACTGTTCGTGGTTTATTTTTACCATCAATTTATTTTAATTTTTTATATGCAAAAATACCATTTTTAATCTCTCACGATAGTCTATATCACGATTCTTTTAAAAAATCACAAATAAAAAATCCGTGTTGCAAAAAAGCAGCACGGATTTTTTATTCTATATCCTAAATTAAATAATTAGTAAACTTTCACATCTACTTACTGAATTAATACTAGTATTAATTTGCGGTTTTTAAAGTCAGGTCTGAATCATAATATAAAATGTAAACCCCTTTATTAGCATGTCCGCCATCTTCTTTTTTATAAAACTGAAACTTATTCTCCACTTGTTGTGTAGTCATTAAATCTGCTGTTTCTTGATATGTTTTTCCTTGAACCAAACGCATCATCGTATCAAAAGTTACATCAAAACCTCTTGTTGCATATGTATTTGGATAGATTTTATTTTTTAATCTATACTCTTTCTTAAAGATTGAAACCGCCTGATCATCGCTGTCACGAGTAACTGATGGATACATTAATTTAAGTTTTACCAAATTGTCAAAACTAATCTCATCTGTATCAAGCGTGCTGTTTGGTTCTAAAATTACCAATTGAACTTGACACGTTTTTTGTGCATCCAGCAACGCTTTTATCGTTGTTTTTATCATTGCCGTATTTGCCGTTTCCATCACCACATAATTCATTCGGTTTGGCAGTAACAAGCTTTTTAAATTAGCCGCATCTAAACCTCCTGCCTCAGTCAAAGCTGCAAAAACAACTCCTTTTTGATTTTGTTTAATATAACTAATAACTGATTCTTTTTTCTTGTCTACAACAGCAACAATATTACCATTTTTACCACGCATATACTCGAAAACTGTATTTCGAACAACCTCATTTGACGGTATAGTTTGATATAAATTTTCTATTGGGTTCGCCGCATCTTTTGATAAAGGCGAAATAACCGGAACATTATACAATCTTAATGTATTTGCAGTAGATTCTGCATTATTTTGATAAAATGGTCCCACAACAGCATCAGCATCTTGCAGTTTTGAAATTAAACTTGAAATATTTGACGTTGTTTTTGTTTCCTGCGAATCATAGATCGAAACATCAATTGGAAGTTTTAAAACTTTCGCTGAATCGATCGCCATCATTGCTCCTGAATAAAAATCAAGCGTCATATTTAGAAATTTATCCGTTTTCAAACGTGAAGTAGTTCCAGTTGTATCACTTTGTAATTTAGCCAAATTAAACGGCAGCAATAAAACTACTTTTTTGCGATCACCCTGACTTCTTTTTTTACTTAACTCTACTATTTCAGGATTTACAGAAACAGTTTCAGATTTTACTTTGTCTACAATTTGTATTCCTCCACCAGATGTTTTATTTTCCAGCACTTTTTCAACTGGCTGCTGTTGCACAATAATTGGAGTCGGCGCTAAATATCCTGTTGGAACTTTTAAAACCATTCCTTCTTTTACACCTTCTGAAAGTGCAGGATTAAGTGCCGTTAATTCTTCTTGCGATAAATGAAACGTTCTTGATAAGCTGTAAAAAGTTTCTTTTGGCTTTACCTGATAATCCATGTAGCTGACTGCTTTTTTTGCAGTTTCGGCAGGCTTTTTAACTTCTTCATGTTTAGTAACATTTGCAGCAGTACTTTCCGTTTTAGGAGCTGTTCCTTTAATCGTTAATCGATATCCAACTGGCAGATTTGAAACGATATCTGGGTTTCTTTTTTCTAAATCTTCAACCGTAGTTTTATATTGTTTTGCAATAGAATATTTAGTTTCTTTTGGCTGAACATCGTGGTATACGTACTTTTCTTGTACTTTTTCTTTTGTTTTTTTATCTGCGGGAACTGCAGATTTTGAAGCAGATCCTTTTGCAGGAATTACTAATTTCTGACCAATTTGCACGCCTGTTTTTTCAAGAAACGGATTTGCGGCTTTTAATGCTTCATCAGAAATATTATATTTTTTTTCGATGCTGTAAAACGTCTCTTTTGGCTGTACTTCATGAATAATTTCTTTTGAACTTTCGGTCGTTTTTACCGCAGCAGTTGTAGTTTTTACCGCACTTTTAACAGCAGTTGTAGGAATTAATAAAACTGAATTGGGTACTAAACCTCTTCTTGCATCTGGATTTAATTCGTAAATATCAAAAGGTGTAACCTTAAATTTCTGTGCAATCTGATTTATTGTTTCTCCACTCGAAACAGTATATTTTACCACCTTCTCCTGAGAAAAAGCAGAACAGGTTACAAAAAAAACAAGGAATAATAAGGTCGAAAAATACTTCATAATATGGCTTAAAACAATTTAATTTCTAATTCAATTAACAAGATAATAATTTCTTTTATACAAGATTCAAGCCACTTGTTAAATCTTGCCGTTATTATCTAAGATCAACTTCTAATTTTGCAATAATAATGTTCTTATATAACTCATCTTCTTCTTTTTTCTTGCATTGATACAAAACTTCTTCCATGTTTTTAAACTTATCTGAGTAAACATAATACGAAAGACTGTTTATATTAAAGAAAAAGCTGGCATTAAAATCACCAGAATCAATGAGTTTCATAATAAACTTATCACGCAACATTGCGTCTGTAAATATACCTAAAACTAAGTAATAGCCGTTTGAAACTTCTCGAAGATTATCATAAACTTCAACTTTTACTGTTTTGTCACTTTTAAGCGGGTTTTCTTCCAATTCACGCTTCATTTCTTCTAATGAAACTACTTTTGAAGCACCTGTAAAATTTGATTTTTTAACCGCTTCATCTTGATACTTTTTCAGTTTTACCAGCGCCAGTTTATCATCAAATTTTCTGGCTTCCATACTATAATAAGTTGCTTTACTAATATGACGTTTTACTTCTATTTTTTTCTGAGTATCCAGAGAATCTATTTTTGCAATCAATAACTGATTTTGTACATCTCCTTTTTCCTGCTCAATTTTGTAACGTTTTACCTCCTCGACCGAAAGTCTTTGCTGTATAGATGATACATTGTTATTTTTTTCGCTTTCGCGGATTTTCTTTTTGTACTCCTGATTTTCTTCAACAGCAATTTTCTCGACTTTGTTCATCAAACCCGCATATGCTTTTCGATTTTCAGCCAGTTCTTTTTTTAACTGCGACGACAATTCACTTGTTTGCGAAATACTCGCATAAGATTGCTTTTCTAACCGCTTAGATTCATCAACATTCAAAATATCCATTCGCTTTAATTCGACCAAATCACTATTCATTGTATTTACCAACGAATCTAACTTAGTCATTAAAACGTCCTGAACATTTTTATTAGCCTCCAGAACCAATCGCAATTTTTCGACTGAATTTTCTTTTGAACCATTCATATCATTCAAATTAACCTTTAAATCGTTAATTTTAATAATCTTCTGATTCATCTCTTTTTGAATAACAAGTCTTTCTTTCAAATCTGTAATTTCTACCGTTTTAGCTTTAGTTTTTTCAACCACGACTTGTTTTTCGGCCAAAGCAAGCATCAATTCCTCATTTTCATTTGTTGGCTTAACTTCTTTTGTATTAACAGCTAATTTATTTCCAACAACTAATCCGTTTACAATTTCAGGA
The DNA here is from genome assembly GCF_002217355.1 of Flavobacterium oncorhynchi. GTDB lineage: Bacteria > Bacteroidota > Bacteroidia > Flavobacteriales > Flavobacteriaceae > Flavobacterium > Flavobacterium oncorhynchi. Next base: position 98,710 of record NZ_MUHA01000024.1, read on the forward strand.
TTTTGCGATTCTAATTGATCTATAGAAATTCCGTATTTTTTTGCGATTGAGTATTTAGTTTCTTTTGGTTCAACCAAATGAAAAAGAGTTTCCTGATTGATTACACGAACTCTTCCATCTAAAGTTTTTCGCTTGTTTGGAATTACAATTGACTGCCCAATCTGCAATCCGTTTTGCAATAAATCCTTGTTTTCATTTTCTAAATCAGAGACTGAAACATTGTATTGTCTGGCAATACTGAACAGCGATTCTTTGGCCGCAACCAAATGTGCAGCTTTTGAAGAACTTACATTCTCTGTTTTTGAAAGATTTGAAGAATTTGGAATACTTAATTCTTGGCCTATTTGAAGTCCGTTGACAAGAATTGGATTTGCATTTTGAATAGCTTCTACAGAAACATGGTATTGTTTTGCTAAGCCAAAAAGAGTTTCTTTTGCACCAACAATATGAGTAATTTGCTGGTCTGGTCTTGTTTTTTCTTCAGAATGAACAGGGATTTTAATAATCTGGTTATCCTGAATTCCATTTTGCGATTCGGGGTTGAGTTTGTAAATCTCATCTACAGAAACCTTATACTTTTGGGCTATAAAATAAGCAGTTTCTCCCTTTTGAATTTTGTGCTCAATAATTGAGTCTTGTGCAGTTATTTTGTTAAAAGACAAAATAAACACAAGAGAAATCGTTAAAAATTCTCTCATAAATAGTAGGTTTAAAAAATTAAGGCGTTACAAATGTAACGCCTTAATTTGAAAAACAATACTATTCCCACTCAATTGTTGCTGGTGGTTTTGAGCTGATATCGTAAACCACGCGGTTCACGCCTTTTACTTTATTTATAATGTCGTTTGACACTTTCATCAAGAAATCGTAAGGTAAGTGAACCCAGTCAGCAGTCATTCCATCTGTTGATTCTACAGCTCTAAGCGCTACTACTTTTTCGTAAGTACGCTCATCGCCCATTACACCAACACTGTTTACAGGAAGCAAAATTGCTCCAGCCTGCCAAACTTTGTCATATAATCCCCAAGATTTTAATCCTTCGATAAATACTGAATCTACATCTTGTAAAATTTGTACTTTCTCTGGAGTAATATCTCCTAAAATTCTAATTGATAATCCTGGTCCTGGAAAAGGATGTCTTCCTAATAATTCAGGATCTATACCTAAAGTAGCTCCAACTCTACGAACTTCGTCTTTAAACAACATTCTAAGCGGTTCTACAATTTGTAATTTCATATAATCTGGCAATCCACCTACATTATGGTGTGATTTAATAGTTGCCGATGGTCCTTTTACCGATACAGATTCGATTACGTCTGGGTAAATAGTTCCTTGCGCTAACCATTTTACATCTTCGATCAAATGAGATTCATCATCAAAAACTTCGATAAATACACGTCCGATAGTTTTACGTTTCGTTTCAGGATCGCTGATTCCTGCTAATTCAGAAAGAAAACGATCTCCGGCATCAACACCTTTTACATTCAATCCCATTCCTTTGTATTGATCTAATACGCTTTGGAATTCATTTTTACGCAAAAGTCCATTGTTTACGAAAATACAGTACAGATTTTTACCAATTGCTTGGTTTAATAAAACCGCAGCAACTGTAGAATCTACTCCGCCTGATAATCCTAAAACTACTTTATCGTTTCCTAATTTCTCTTTTAATTCTCCCACCATTTCTTCAACGAAAGCATTTGGTGTAAAGTTTTGAGGAACTTCGGCAATTTTTACTAAAAAGTTCTCCAGCATTTTTGATCCATCTGTAGAATGGAAAACTTCTGGATGATATTGAATTCCGTAAGTTGTTTCGCCTTCAATTTTATAAGCGGCAAATTCTACGTCATGTGTGCTTGCTAGTTTTACAGCATTTGTTGGAAGTGCTTTTATACTATCACTGTGGCTCATCCAAACTTGGCTGTTTTCTGAAACGCCTTCAAAGAAAACTTCGTTCTCTTTTATATAAGATAAATTAGCTCTACCGTATTCTCTAGTGTTTGAAGCTGCTACTTCTCCACCGCTGAAATGAGCTAAATACTGTGCTCCGTAACAAACGGCAAGCATTGGAAGTTTACCTCTAATTTGAGATAAATCAGGATGTGGAGCATCTTCTGCACGAACAGAAAATGGGCTTCCGCCTAAAATTACTGCTTTGTAAGCTGATAAATCACTAGGAAAGTGATTGTATGGGAAAATTTCGCAGAATATATTTAATTCGCGAACTCTACGCGCAATAAGCTGAGTATATTGCGATCCGAAATCTAAAATAAGTACGTTGTGTTGCATGCGCAAAAATACTTTTTATATTCGAAATTGAAAAATCGGAACGTTGAAAAATAAATATTTTTTTTCAACGTTCCGATTTTCAGTCTGAAAAGTTCAGAGTAACAGAGGTTCAGAGATTTATAATTTTGTAAAAAAAACATTTGCTTTGTTCCATTGAACGTTTGCATCTTTGAACCTAAAAACAAAAAATCCAAAAACCAAAATATTTCGTATCTACCGAAAAACCCAAACTAATTTTAAATATGAAATCAAAATTTACTGCAATCGCCCTTTTATTAGCTGTGTCACTAACTTCTTGCGATGCTGTTGACGATTTACTAAGTTTTAATATATCAAATGAAACTTCTATTAAGATTAACAGCACATCGCCAATCAATCTTCCATCAGAAATAATTACTCCAGAGGTAACCACCAATTCTTCGGCAGAATTTGAAAATAATAAAACAAAAGCAAGTTTAGTAAAAGATGTAAAACTTAGGTCTTTAAAATTAGCCATTACTGATCCTTCAGACAAAACTTTTACTTTCCTAAAATCTGTTCACTTATATATTTCAACAACAGATTCTGATGAAATAGAATTAGCGTATCAGGATAATATAAATGCAACAACAAACACGATTGATTTAATTTGCACTGATAAAAAGTTAGATCAATACATCAAGGCAGATAAATATAAAATCAGAACTAAAGTTACCTTAAAAGAAACGCTTACAAAAGATGTTACAATAAAAGCCGAAATGAAGTTTAGAGTTACGGCAGATCCGTTTTAAGAAAAGGTTCAAAGGCAAACGAAGTATAAAACTTTGTCCCTTTGAACCTTTGCTGCTTTGAGCCTAGAGTTTACAGCGCTATTCTTTTGTAACAATAATCGAAGCCTTAAAACCTGCGGCCAGATTATCCCAATAGTCATTGGTTACTAATTGACCTTTATCGTCGTATACTCTAATTTCGGCGGTATTTCCACCTAGGGAACCAATATTTAGAGCTTCAAAATCTAATTTATTGAAACCGTTCACCAAGTCTATTTTGACTTCTTTAAAATTAGAATCTAAAAATATCTGACTCCTAATTACGTTATCATTTGAAGAAACTTTTACTAAGTCGCCGTCAATAGCTCCAAAATCACGCAGTTTCACGATAAAATACTGCGACTTGGTCCTAAAATCTCCCAAGGAAATATTTTTCTTAACCAATGTTCCTCGACCTTCTCTTAAACCAGCATCTTTTAAAGCTTTGTTTATATCTTTTTCCATTTTTGCCACATATTGATCACCTGGATTGGCAAAATCAGTTTCTGTAGACATCGTGAACTTGCTTTTTTCCTGTCCGATCTGGAATTGAGATGTTGGCGTTATACTTTTATTTTCAAAAATATTTGGAGCTTTTATACTAGGTACATCTGCAGTTTCTGTCTGAGGATTTTTGACTTGCGGAATTGGTTCTTTTTTCTTTGCGCCAAACTTAGGTGCCGGAATTGGCTTCATTTTGCCTCCAAATTCAGTCTGTGCTGAAGCTGTTACAGCTGTAAAAAATAATATGAAAAATAAAAGATGCTTCATTGAAAAGGTGTTATCGAATCGGCTTTAAAATTTTTATAAAATCGTAAGTCAAGCATCACAAAAATAATATAAATAAGTTTGGTGCGACAACTTTAAGACTATTATAACAATATATTAGGCTAATTTTTGGAAGCAAAAAACCTGCCAAAAATCTCTAACAAATATCCAATAAAACATTCACAACCAAAATTAATCCTACATTTCACAAATAAAAACTAACATTATTTCTTTGATAGTAAACAACTTATTACTAACTTCAAAACTTTAAAAAAATTATTCTAAAATTTCAAAAAATAACTTCTTCCAAAATAAAAACCCAAGCGGCTAATTCTTTTAATATTATAAAATTCTAAAAAATGGATTATATCGATTATTATAAAATATTAGGCATTACCAAATCTGCTACTGATGCCGATATCAAAAAGGCATATCGAAAGCTGGCGCGAAAATATCATCCCGATTTAAATCCGAATGATAAAGAAGCGGAACAAAAATTCAAAGAAATAAATGAAGCAAATGAGGTTTTAAGTAATCCCGAAAATCGTAAAAAATACGATAAGTACGGAAAAGACTGGAAACATGCCGATGAATTTGAGAAAGCAGGTTATGACCCAAATCAGCAGCAATATTCAAGACAGCAGCAAGGCGGGAATCAAAGTTATACCGATTTTGGCGGAGGTAATTTTTCTGAGAGTGATTTTTCGGATTTTTTTAATTCTATGTATGGCAGTTCTGGAAGAAGTTCAAGAGCTCAAGCAAAATATCGTGGACAGGATTTTAATGCAGAATTACAGCTTGATTTAGCATCTGCCTATACCACTCACAAACAAAACTTAAATGTAAACGGTAAAAATATCCGAATTACAATACCGGCTGGCGTTGAAAACGGACAAATTATCAAAATTCCAAATCATGGAGCGCCTGGAGCAAACGGCGGACCAAACGGTGATTTGTACATTACTTTTATAATCAATAACAGCTCCGATTTTAAACGTGAAGGCAATAATTTATATGCCGATGTTGATCTGGATTTATACACGGCTATTTTAGGCGGAGAAATTTACGTGAATACTTTTGACGGAAAAGTAAAAATAAAAGTAGCGCCCGAAACTCAACCCGGAACCAAAGTAAAACTTAAAGGAAAAGGATTTCCTGTTTACAAAAAAGACAATCAGTTTGGTGATTTATACATAACCTATACTTTAAAATTACCAACTAAATTATCTGAAAAAGAAAAAGAATTATTTGCAGAATTAGCTAAACTAAGAAATCATGAATAACAAAAGCTTAATCTTAATAAAACAATTTTGTTTGTATAACGAAATTGAAAATACTTTTATAAAAGAACTGCATAATTATGGCTTAGTCGAAATTGTTGTCGAAGAAAACGAAGAGTATTTACAGCCTGAACAACTGCCTGCAATTGAAAAAATGATTCGTATGCATTACGATCTAAAAATTAATTTTGAAGGAATTGATGCTATTTATCACTTACTTAACAAAATCGAAATTTTACAGCAGCACCTTACCAGCACACAAAATAAACTTCGAATTTATGAAGAACACAAAACCCTTTAGTGTTTAGAAATTATCCTTTTAAAATATCACAAAAAACAATAATTATCAATGGGATTTCAAACAATTACGTCTCTTTTTACCAAGCATATTTTATAAATTGCAGCACATTAATTAACCTGAATTTGTTTTTTAAAAACTCAAAGAGCAATTCAAAAAAAACACACAAAATGAAAAGAGAAAATATCTTAACAGGATCACCGTGGGAAGACAAAATGGGATATTGCCGCGCTGTTAGAATTGGCAATATCATTGAAGTTTCCGGCACTGTTGCAATTGTTGACGGCGAAAATGTTAAAGCAGACGACGCTTATGCGCAAACCTATAACATTCTTGAACGTGTAGAAAAAGTTTTAGAAGATTTGAATGTTGGAATGAAAGATGTTATTAGAACTCGAATTTTTACTACCAACATTTCTACTTTTGAAGAAGTTGCAAGAGCACATTCTGCTTTCTTTAAAGATGTAAAGCCAACAACTGGTTTTTATGAAATAAGTAAATTAGTTGCTCCTGAATATTTAGTTGAAATTGAATTTACAGCTGTTGTTCAATAGTTTTTTTGCCGAGAATTTCACTAATTTCCACTGATTTTTTTTTGTTTTGCCACTGATTAAGGGATTTTAAAAGATTTCTTTTGTTTTCTTTAATAAAAAAAACATTAATTCGTGAAAATTCGTGAAATTCGTGGCAGAGAAAATTCAAACACAATTAATGACTTCCCAAAACTTAAAACAATTACCGCTTTCCATTCTAAAATGGATTTTTATCTGTGCCTTAATCGGTATACTTTCGGGATCTGCTTCTGCATTTTTTCTTGTTTCTTTAGAATGGGTTACGCAATTTAGAATTAAGCACGATTGGATTATCTTCCTTTTACCATTTGGCGGTTTATTAGTTGGGTTAAGTTATTATTACTGGGGAGAATCTGTGGTAAAAGGCAATAATTTATTGCTTGAAGAATATGAAAAACCCAAAAAAGTAATTCCTTTTAAAATGGCTCCTTTAGTACTTTTAGGAACCTTAATCACACATTTATTTGGAGGTTCAGCCGGCCGCGAAGGAACTGCAGTACAAATGGGAGGCGCTATCGCAGATCAATTCACAAGAATTTTCAAGTTAGACCATTCTGAACGAAGAATTCTAATAATTCTGGGCATCAGTGCAGGTTTTGCTTCTGTTTTTGGAACACCTTTGGCAGGCGCAATTTTTGCATTAGAAGTTTTGTATTTCAGTAAAATCAATTATAAAAGTATCCTATTATCCTTTCTGGTAGCTTATGCTGCTTATTTTACGGTAGAATTTTGGAAAATTAAACATACTCATTACAGCATTCCTATAATACCCGAACTAAGTATTTTGAATATCTTTTATACTTTACTAATTGGACTTCTTTCTGGTTTTGCAGCTTTACTTTTTTCAAGAAGCACCCATTTTTGGAGTTCACTTTTTTCAAAAAACATCAAATATCCTCCGCTTCGTCCTGTTATTGGAGGAACAATTTTAGCCATTGCAATTGCAGGATTTGGTTTTACTAAATTCTCTGGACTAGGGGTTCCTGTTATTGTTGATTCGTTTTCAAACCCAAGTCAGTGGTATGATTTTTTTCTTAAAATTTTATTCACAGGATTCACTTTAGGAGCAGGTTTTAAAGGCGGCGAAGTAACTCCATTATTTTTTGTAGGAGCCACTCTAGGCAGTGCCTTATCTTTAATTATCCCGATGCCTATCGCTCTTTTAGCAGGAATAGGATTTGTATCTGTCTTTTCGGGAGCAACCCATACGCCTATCGCCTGCACCATTATGGGAATGGAATTATTTGGCATCCAGCCCGGAATATTTATCGCGCTTGGCTGTACAATTGCTTACTTTTCTTCAGGTTCAATTGGCATTTATAAATCACAGATTGTTAAGGGCGCGAAACATAAATTATATCAAAGATTAAATTCCAATTTTTAAATTTCAAATACCAAAAACAAAGACTCTAATACAGAACTAATAAAAGTGTGTTAATCTATAAAATGATTTCAACATTACATTAAAAAAATGTAAATTCGCACACTATGAAAATACAAGATATTCAAGCAATACAATTGTTGCTTGCCGCTCCAAAGAAAATCGTAATAATTCCGCATAGAGGCCCAGATGGCGATGCTATGGGATCTACATTAGGTTTATATCATTTTTTACTCAAAAATAACCATCAGCCAACTGTAATTGCGCCTAATGATTTTCCAGATTTTTTAGCTTGGCTGCCAGGCTCAGAAACCGTTAAAATCTTTGAAAAAGATACTGAAAACTGTACCAAAATATTAGAAGAAGCCGAATTAATTTTTACGCTCGATTTCAACGCTCTACATCGTGTAGGCGAAATGGAGCACACTTTGGCTCGATTAACTGCACCTTTCATTATGATTGATCATCATCAAAAACCTGATGATTATGCAGCTTATACTTATTCTGACACTTCGTATGGATCTACTTGCGAAATGGTTTATAACTTTATTTCCTTTTTAAACAAAAAAGAAGATATTGATAAAACTATCGCAACTTGCATTTATACAGGAATTTTGACAGATTCTGGTTCATTCCGCTTTCCAGGAACAACAGGAAACACGCACCGAATTATTGCAGAATTAATTGATTTAGGTGTAGAGAACACTCAAATTCCAGTTTTATTATTTGACAACAGTTCATACAGTCGTTTGCAATTATTAGGACGTGCACTTCAAAACATGAAAGTTTTAGAAGAACATCAAACATCATATACATCACTTACACAGGAAGAATTAGATTCGTTTAATTATGTAAAAGGTGATACTGAAGGAATTGTAAATTACGGATTAAGTATAAAAGGTATTGTTTTTACAGCTATTTTTATAGAAAATAAAGACGAAAAAATCATCAAAATTTCATTCCGTTCACAAGGAGGTTTTGATGTAAACCAATTTGCACGCGACCATTTTAATGGCGGAGGCCACAGCAACGCAGCTGGCGGAAGATCTGAAACAACAATGGAAGAAACCCTTAAAAAGTTTGAAGATTTAGTAAGTAAACTAAAAATATAACCCCGTATGAACTACTTAAAAATTAGTCTTTACACACTGCTTTTTACTGTTTTACTGGCAGGCTGTAAACATCATGAAGAAGCTCGAAAACCAATTTCGAGAGCTTCGGGTACTTTTATGAAAAAATCAGCTGATAGAAACAAAAAACTGGTTGCAAATGAAGAAGATGTTATCAAAAAGATTATCAAAACAAATCCAAAAGTAAAGTACTATGCTACTAGAAAAGGATATTGGTTTTCTTATGATGAAAAAAATAATACTGATACAGCTACACCAAAAAAAGGAGATATTGCCTATTTTAATTTAGAAGTAAAAGACATCAATGGTAAAATCATCTATTCAGAAGCTGATCTTGGTCCGCAGACGTATTATGTAGACAAGCAAGATATTATGATGGGATTACGTGACGGAATCAAGTACATGAAAAAAAATGAAACTGTTACCTTTTTATTTCCATCGCATATTGCTTACGGCTATCATGGTGATAATAAAAAAATAGGAACAAATCAGCCTTTAATCTGTACCGTTACACTTCGTAATTTTGTTCCTGATCCAGCAGTTTCAAAAACTACAGCAACTCCAAAACAAACTGTAAAAAGTACTACAGCAGCTCCGGCAGCTACACCAAAAAAAGATACAATAAACCCATAAAAAAACATTTTAAAAATGAAAAAAAGTATTTTAGTATTACTACTAACCGCTGCTTCTTTTTACTCTTGTAAAAATGAAAACAGCAGCCTTCCTGATGGTTTATATGCCGATATTGAAACGAACAAAGGACATATCATTGTTGAATTAGATTATAAAAAAGCACCTGTTACGGTAGCTAACTTTGTAACCTTAGCCGAAGGCAAAAATGAGTTTGTTACCAAAGATTACTTAAAAAAGAAACATTTTTATGATGGTTTAAAATTTCATAGAGTTATAGAAAATTTCATGATTCAAACTGGAGATCCTGAAGGAACTGGTTCTGGAGATGCAGGTTATAGATTTAAAGATGAAATTTCAGATTTGAGATTTGACAAAGCTGGTGTTTTAGCAATGGCAAATAATGGTCCTGGCACAAACAGCAGTCAATTTTTTATTACTCATACTGAAACTCCATGGTTAGACGGAAAACATACTATTTTTGGTCATGTTGTCGACAAAGGTCAAGAAGTAGTAAACAAAGTTGTACAAGGTGACAGTATTGTTTCTGTTACTATTGTTAGAAATGGAGAAGCTGCCAAAAAATTTGATGCAGAAAAAGTACTTCATGATTATTTTGCAGAAGCTTCAAAAGAGAAAAGTAAGTTTGCAGGAGTTCAAAAAGAAAAAGTAGATTACTACGCTTCTTTAAGGCCAAAAGCAACAAAAACACACTCTGGCTTAGAATTTATTATCACTGAAAAAGGTACAGGTAAAAAACCATCTACTGGCGCTCAAATATACATTCATTACGCAGGTTTCTTAGAAGATGGAACTTTATTTGACTCAAGTATTGAAGATGTAAACAAAGCTTTTGGAAAATTTGATGCAGCAAGAGCTGAAGCAAAAGGTTATCAGCCAATTCCTTTTCAAGCAGGTCGTAAAGACGGCATGATTCCAGGTTTTATTGAAGGTATCGAGCAGCTTTCATTTGGAGACAAAGCAGTACTTTTTATTCCTGCACATTTAGCATATGGAGAAACTGGAGCCGGCGGTGTTATACCACCAAATGCAAATATTATTTTTGAAGTTCAATTATTAGAAAAACCATAATTATAAAACTTGTAATTATATTTCTTGACTTAAATTTAAAATGCAATGAAATTTAAACTTTTATTTTTATTTTGTTTAGCGGTTGTAAATATTCAAGCGCAAACCACTAAAAAACCAGTCGCAAAACCTGCTGCTAAGCCAGCTGTAACGACTGCAAAACCCGCAGCTAAACCTGCTGCAAAACCAAACCCTGATGAGGGAATCTTTGCTACGATCTCTACAACAAAAGGAGACATTGTTCTTTCATTAGAATATGTTAAAACTCCTGTAACTGTTGCTAATTTCATTTCTCTTGCAGAAGGAAAAAATCCTAATGTAAAAGTAGAGAGACTAAAAGGAAAACCATTTTACGATGGTTTAAAATTCCATAGAGTTATAAATGATTTTATGATTCAAGGAGGAGATCCTGACGGAAATGGTTCTGGAGGTCCTGGATATTCATTTAAAGATGAATTTGTTGAAGAACTAAAGTTTGAAAAAGGAGGTATTCTTGCAATGGCTAATTCTGGACCTGCAACAAATGGCAGCCAGTTTTTTATTACACACAAAGAAACTCCATGGCTTAATGGTAAACACACTATTTTTGGACATGTTGTATCTGGAATGGATAATGTAAATAAAATTGTTCAAGACGATATTATGACAAAAATTACCATTACTCGTAAAGGTGCTGCTGCTAAAAAATTTGACGCTGTAAAAGTCCTTACAGATGATGCTAAAAAACAAGAAGCTAAAAAAGCCGAAAGTCAAAAAGTAATTAAAGACAAAGCAGCTTATTTTGCAGCAACTAAAGCTAAAGCAACTACAACAGCTTCTGGCTTAAAATATGTAATTACACAAAAAGGAACTGGTGTAAAAGGTGCTGAAGGTTCTTCAATTTACTTTCATTATGCAGGTTATTTTGAAGACGGAAGTCTTTTTGACAGCAGCATGAGCAGTGTAGCAAAAGCTTATGGCAAATACGATGCAAACCGAGATGCTCAAGGCGGATACAAAGCTTTCCCCTTTACTGTTGGAAAAAAAGACGGTATGATTCCTGGTTTTATCGAAGCTCTAGACATGATGACAGATGGAGAAAAAGCGATTTTCTTTCTTCCTTCAAACTTAGCTTATGGTGAAAAAGGAGCTGGAGGCGTAATTCCGCCAAATGCAACTTTAATTTTTGAAATTGAAACTTATCAAAATCAACCAACAAAGTAATACTTTCAAATTCCTTTTTTGAAATAACAATTAAAGTTCCCAAAAGTTCAAATCTTTGGGAACTTTTTTTATTCCTGTCAAAAATATTCTTCTGCAGAATCCTTAAAATAATACTAAAACAGAAACTAAAAACAGGTGCAATGATAACGTTTGCGTATATTTTCTACTAATTCCTAAACAAAATACCTTACCTTTGCCCGCTTAATTTTTTCAAAACAAATCATAAAGATGTTACAAAACAATGTATTAAAAGGAGTGTTTTTAGTTGCTTTAGGAGCTACAACTTACGGAATGTTAGCTACTTTCGTAAAAATGGCTTACACTGAAGGATATACAACAGCCGAAGTTACAACTTCTCAATTTATACTTGGTATACTTGGTATCTTGCTTATAAATGCTTTTCAAAAAGCAAAAAACAAAGGAACCGTTGTAAAAGCTTCTTCAAAAAATATATTCAGTTTAATGCTTGCTGGAACATCATTAGGAATGACAAGTTTGTTTTATTATCTGGCAGTAAAATATATTCCAGTTTCAATAGGTATTGTGTTATTAATGCAAACTGTTTGGATGGGTGTTTTACTTGAAATGATTTTAGAAAAAAAACTGCCTTCAAAACAAAAAGTTATTGCGGTTTTAATTGTCCTTGTTGGAACGATTTTAGCCACTAATATCATCAACAATGATATTGCACTAGATTGGCGCGGAATTGTTTGGGGTGTATTAGCCGCCGCATCCTTTACTACAACAATGTTTACTGCAAATCGTGTCGCTACAGAAATTTCATCGGCTCAACGAAGCTTATATATGCTTTTAGGCGGTGCTGTAATTATATTCTCCTTCGCTTTTTTTACACAGACTGGTTCTTTTAATCTTGATATTTTCTTTAAGTGGGGGATCATTCTAGCTTTGTTTGGTACTATCATCCCTCCTATGTTATTGAACTTAGGTTTTCCGTTAACCGGAATTGGATTAGGCAGCATTGTTTCGGCATTAGAACTGCCCGTTTCTGTAATGATGGCTTATGTTTTATTGAATGAAAAAGTGATTTTTTCTCAATGGATTGGAATTGTTTTAATTATTCTGGCAATCATTATTATGAATGTAAATTTTAAACGTACTAAATAAGCTTTTAATTCGCCGTTAAAAAAAAGCACCTTGTAATGTTATAATTGTTAATTTTTTTATAAATTCGTGATAAACTACTATTTATCATGAATTTACCTTGGCATTTATATTTGATGGCGATTCTTTATATACTTGCAGGACTAAATCATTTTAGAAACCCTGGAATGTATATTAAAATTATACCTCCTGTATTCAAAAACCCCAAAGTAATAAATATTTTAAGCGGAGCTGCCGAAATAGTACTAGGCATTCTTCTAACACTTTCTTTTTCGACACATATTGCAGCTTGGGGAATTATTGCATTATTAATTGCAATTTTTCCTGCCAATTTGTATATGTATCAAAATAAAAAAGCAAGTTTTGATTTACCAAAGTGGATTTTATTTGTACGTTTGCCCTTACAGGTCGTTTTGATTTTTTGGGCATATCAATACACCCAATATTAATCAAATCTATTAATCTAAAATTATTTAATTATGAAAAAATTATTTGCAGAATTTTTTGGAACTTATTGGCTTGTTTTTGGTGGTTGTGGAAGCGCAATTTTTGCAGCAGGAATTCCTGAATTAGGAATTGGGTTTGCAGGTGTTGCTTTAGCTTTTGGTTTAACCGTTTTGACAATGGCGTACGCTGTTGGACATATTTCTGGTGGGCACTTTAATCCGGCCGTATCATTCGGATTGTGGGCTGGAGGAAGATTTCCTGCAAAAGACCTTATTCCCTATATCGTGGCACAATGTATTGGTGCTATTGCTGCAGCCGGAACATTATTTACAATCGCTTCTGGTAAAGCAGGATTTGTAATCGATAATACAAAAGCAGGAGCATTTGCTTCAAATGGTTTTGGAGCATTCTCACCAGATGGATATTCACTGCAATCTGCTTTTATAGCTGAATTTGTTCTAACCTTGTTTTTCTTACTAGTAATTTTAGGTGCTACAGATAAATTTGCAAACGGAAGATTTGCTGGTATAGCAATTGGTTTGGCTTTAACTTTAATTCACTTAATAAGCATCCCAATTACAAATACATCTGTAAATCCTGCGAGATCATTATCGCAAGCAATTTTTGTTGGAGGAGAACCTCTTTCACAAGTTTGGTTATTTTGGGCAGCTCCAATTTTGGGTGCTATTGTAGCCGGATTTATTTATAAATCATTACTGCAAAATCACGACGCCGCATAATCTAATTTGTATAACTCTTAAATATTAAAACTATGGAATTTTTATATTTCTTACTTATAGGAGCAATTTCCGGCTGGCTTGCGGGTCAAATTTGGAAAGGTGCAGGCTTTGGATTATTTGGTAATATTATCGTTGGAATCATTGGCGGTTTTGTTGGCGGCTGGATTGCCGGCAAACTTGGCATTGGCGGCGGCGGACTTTTATGGCAGATTATAGTTGCTGTTGGAGGCGCTTGGGTATTACTTTTTATAATCAGCTTGATCAAAAAAGCTTAAAAATAGTACAACTAAAAAAACACATTCTAAGAGGAAATCAGATATTCAACTATTTGGTTTCCTCTTTTTTTTTAAAGAAAACACTTCATATCTATCAAAACCAATTTGCTATGAACGAAATCATTTCTTATTTCAGCACCATTCCATCAACACATCGCAGTTTAATTTTAGTAGGAGGTATTACTTTTTTTTGGGTAATCGAAAATACATTTCCTTTATTTCAAATGAAATACCACAAATGGCAGCATGCAGGAATCAACTTCTTTCTAACATTTACCACTATAATCGTAAATTTTGTACTGGCTTTTATTCTAATAAAAACAGCGAATTGGACAACTGAAAATCATTTTGGCATTCTACAATGGCTGCCTGAAATTCCTATTTGGCTCTATACCATTATTGGACTGCTTTTGTTAGATTTAATTGGTGCTTACTTAGTACATTTTGTTGAACATAAAGTAAAATTTCTGTGGCGCTTTCATGTGATACACCATACAGATACCTGGATTGACACGACAACTGCAAACAGACATCATCCGGGAGAAAGTGTGATTCGGTTCGCTTTTACCACTCTTGGCGTCCTCGTTGTTGGCAGTCCGATGTGGATGGTTTTTCTATATCAAACATTATCTGTAATTGCAACACAATTTAATCATGCCAACATTTCACTGCCACATAAATTAGATGTTTTCTTAAGCTATTTTATAGTTTCTCCAAATATGCACAAAGTACATCATCATTATGTACTGCCATATACCGACAGTAATTATGGTAATATTTTCTCTGTTTGGGACCGACTATTTGGAACTTTTACCACTTTACCTAAAGAAGAGTTAATTTATGGAGTAGACACGCATATGCTGCCCGAAGAAAACAATCAATTAAGAAATTTATTAAAAATTCCGTTTCAAAAATCGCGATCCTTTAATTCCGAAAAAAAACAGTAAAAAAAATATACTTCATCGAACCAAGTAATTATTTTTTTTATTAATATTGATACATAAAATGAAAATCAATCTATTAATCATTAACCTCTATTTTTGAATTAATTTTCACGAGATGAAAAAGAGTAACCGCAAAGAATTGAATTGGGAACAAACTGAGAAGCTTGTTTCATTAGCCTTAGAAGAAAAAAATCCATTTGAAGTCATAAAAAAAGAATTTGGGTTGGCAGAAAAAGAAGTTCTTGAAATCATGAAGAAGAAAATGCCTCTTGAAAAATTTGAGATGTGGAAAAAGAAAGCCATTGCCAATAAACCAAAACCGAAACCCGTTAAAATTGATGATTTTGATGAAGATTTAGATGGCAAATATTATATAAAAAACAAATTCGACTAAATTAAAACTCCTGAGCGCCAGGAGTTTTTTTTATATTTTTAATTTATTGTAACATTTTTACTTTTTTTAGTCAAATACGTATATCTAAACTTAAACAAATGAAAAAAATACTTTACACTTTAGCTCTTGCTATAACACTTTGGAGCTGTAAAACTGGAAGTACTTCAGCAGGAAAAAGCAATGTTGTAGATGTTAACATCAATCTTGTAGATGTAAAAGACGACAAAGTTTTAGTAACAGTAACTCCTCCTCAAATCAAAACAGACGAGATTGTTTACAGTATCCCCAAAACTGTTCCAGGAACTTATTCAACTGATAACTACGGGAAAAATTCAGAAGATTTCAAAGCTTTTGATGCAAAAGGAAATGCTTTAACTGTTAAAAGAATTGACGATAACTCATGGTCTATTTCGAACGCAAAAGCATTAAAAAAAATTACCTACTTAGTTAATGATACTTTTGATACTGAAAAAGGAACTGGTTTTGGTAATGATGATATTTTCTCGCCTGCAGGTACTAACATCAATGCTGGAGTAAATTTTCTAGTAAATACACATGGTTTTGTGGGCTATTTTCAAGATAAATTAGAGATTCCTTATAAAGTTACTATTACGCATCCTGAAACACTTTGGGGAGCAACTTCAATGACAGATCAGGATCCAAGCAAAACAAGCGATGTTTTTACAACTCCGCGTTATGCTGTTTTAGTCGAAAATCCTATTATGTATTCTAAACCAGATTATACTGAGTTTAATGTAAATGGTATGGACATTTTAATCGCTGTTTACTCGCCGACTGGAAAATTTACTGCCGAAAGTATTACGCCGGAAATGAAAACAATGATGACGGCGCAGAAAAACTTTTTAGGAAAAGTAAATGCAAATAAAAAATATACTGTTTTATTATATCTATCAACTTTAGCAAAAGATGATGCGCACGGTTTTGGAGCTTTAGAACACCCAACAGTTACTACGGTAGTACTGCCAGAATCTATGCCAAAAGAAAAATTGGTAGAATCAATGAAAGATGTTGTTTCTCACGAGTTTTTTCATATTGTAACTCCATTAACTATTCACTCAAAAGAAATTCAGTATTTTGACTATAATGCGCCAAAAATGTCTGAGCATTTATGGATGTACGAAGGTGTAACAGAATATTTTGCCAATCTTTTTCAAATCAATCAAGGTTTAATTAACGAAGGTGAGTTTTACAGTCGTATTGCAGACAAAATTGAGCAGTCTAAAAGTTTAGACGATACCATGTCTTTTACTAAAATGAGTGCCAATGTTTTAGAACAGCCTTATAAAGATCAATACTTAAATGTGTACCAAAAAGGAGCTTTAATTGGTATGTGTATTGACATTATTATTAGAGAAAAAAGCAATGGAGAAAGAGGAATTCTTGATTTAATGCATAAATTATCTAGCGAATATGGTATTGATAAACCATTTAATGATAATGAATTATTTGCAAAGATCACGCAGTTAACTTATCCTGAAGTAGGCGAATTTTTAAACAAATATGTAGCAGGTACAACGCCAATTCCTTACGATTTTTATTTAGCGAAAGTTGGTGTTTCAAAAGCAACAGAGAAAAAACCTGGAAATGCTTTCATTAAAGGACAAGTTCCAAATATTACTATCGACAAAGCAACAAAAGAAATTGCTGTTCGTCCTGAATCAGAATCTCTTGAATTTTTCAAGAACTTAAACCTTAAAGGCGGAGATAAAATTTTAGCTGTAAACAACAAATCATATAATTTAGATAACATTTATGATTTGATTACAGAAAGTGAAAATTGGAAAGAAAACGATCCAATTACTTTAAAAATTAAACGCGGCAGTAAAGAAGAAACTATAAAAGGAAATGTAAAACTGCCTTACGAAGAATCTGAAACTTTTAAAGCTACTGATGCTTCAAAAGAAAAGCTTAAAAATGCATGGTTGAAAGGTTAATTCCTTTTGACTAAAAACAAAAAAAACCGACAAGTGATTGTCGGTTTTTTTTATACTGTAGCTTGTTAGGTTTGTCAGGCAGATCGGAATCGAAGCCATCGAAAGTTAAATTAGCACTGAGTTGGGCTTAGACTCCGCTCAGCCTGACAAAAAAGAGTTTATTTCTTCACTGGAAATTTCCAAGCAAATTCATCTTTATCATTGATGATTGCTCCAATTTCGAATTTCACCACTTCGTCAAATTCTGTTTGAAGAATAAACCAATTGTCTTCATTGAAATAATTTTCAAACGTATCAAAAGTTTCTTGAGTATATTTTGTTATTCCTTTTGCAGCAAAATCTTTCTTTACATCAGCAATTTTTCTTCCGATTAACTTGAAGCCAAAAACTTCTAAATCATTACTAGAAGCCACTATGTAACCTAATTTCAAGTCTTCTTCTTGATAAAATGTCAATCGCATTTTGTATGCATTATATACAAAAATTACATTATCATCTTCGTCGTTATAGTTTTTATCAGGTTTTCCTAAAGCTGCTGTTACATCGTTCTGCTTCATCCCGAAAAGCAGTTTATCAATTCCTGATTTTAAATTTATTTTCATAATGATTTTTCTAATATTTGAAATGCAAATTTCGGGAACTTTTTTGTTGTTCCGCCACGAATTACACAAATTTTCACGAATTTTAATATTACACCGTTTGGCTCATTTATTAACTTCTGTCAGGCTGAGCAATCTTTTCTGCCAGGCTGAGCATAGTCGAAGCCCATTTTCGTTATAAAAACCCTTCGACTACGCTCAGGGTGACAAACATAAAACTAATTTTAATATTGTTTCTTATTCGGTTTTGAACTCATATAAAATGTAATCTTCCCGCCATTTATAACATCAGCATGTTTTAAAAACGGTCTTTCTAATTGTTTTCCGTTAAGCAGAACTTTACTCACAAATACATTTTTATCAGATTGGTTTACGGTTTCTACTTCGAAAGTTTTTCCGTTTTCTAAATTTATGACAGCATTTTTCAGCAATGGACTTCCTAATGCATATTCATCAGAACCTGGAGCAACTGGATAAAATCCTAAACTGCTAAAAATATACCAAGCACTCATTTGTCCGAAATCATCATTTCCTCCTAAACCATCAGCACCATTTCTGTACATTTTTTTCAAGATCATTCTAATTTTATCTTGAGCTTTCCACGGAGCATCTGTCCAATTGTACAAGTACACAACGTGATGTGAAGGCTCATTTCCGTGAACATAATTCCCAATTATTCCTTCTCTTGTAATGTCTTCTGTATTCTCAAAATATTTGTCCGGAAGATGCATGTTGAATAACGAATCTAAACGAACTTTAAACTTCTCATTTCCGCCCATCAATTTAATCATATCAGCAGGATCTTGCGGAACGTACAAGCTGTAATTCCAAGAATTTCCTTCAATAAAACCTTGGCCGTGCGTGTCAAGGGGATCAAACTCTTTCTTAAAGGTTCCATCGTTTAATTTCGGACGCATGAAACCTGTTTTTTCATCATAGACGTTTTTATAATTTTTCGATCTATTGATAAATTCATTGTAAATTTCTGTTTTTCCTAATTTCTTTGCAGCTTGCGCAATCGCCCAGTCATCATAAGCATATTCTAAAGTTTTAGAAACCGAAGCCCCGCTTTTGTCTTCTGGAACATATCCTTTATTCATGTAAAATTCTAAACCATCATAATACGGCACTTTTGCAGTATTTACACAAGCCTGAAGCGCTTTTTCAGCATCAAAACTAATATTTCCTTTTACAATTGCATCTGCTATAACTGAAACAGAATGATATCCAATCATACACCAATTTTCGTTTGCATAATGCGACCAGATTGGAAGCATCTTATGAACGCTTTGATCTGAATGTGCCAGCATTGAACTTACCATATCAGCATTTCTTTTTGGCTGCACAATATTAAATAACGGATGTAAAGCACGATAAGTATCCCAAAGTGAATAACTGGTATAATTGGTGAAATTTTCGGCTTTGTGAACATTCATGTCTAAACCTTTGTAATTTCCATCTAAATCCATATACTCGGTTGGTCCCAAAAATGCATGATACATTGCGGTATAAAAATTAACCAAATCTTCTTTTTGAATGGTTTCAATCTGAACCTTATTCAATTCTTTATTCCAAACGTCCTGACTTTGTCTTTTTACTTTTTCAAAATCCCAATCAGGTGTTTCTCTTTTCATGTTTTCTAATGCTCCAGCGGAACTAACAGGAGATAAAGCCATTTTTATTTTGATTTTTTCACCTTCATTCGTATCAAAATCAAAAAACAATTTTAGGTTCTGACCTGCCATTTCTGGGAAGTTTTTCGTTTGATCAAATCTCCCCCAAAAACCTCTGTACACACTTTTTTCTTGTGCTGCCTGTCCATAACTTTTAATTGGTTTATTGAAAGACATAGCAAAGTAAACCGTTCTGGTTCTCGCCCATCCATTTGTCTGACGATATCCTGTTATCAAAGTATCATTTTCTATACGAACAAAAGTCCAGACATTTTTTTTATCATAATTGTAAATCCCAGATGTCAAATCTAGAATTATATGTGCTTCATCAGATTTAGGAAAAGTGTATTGGTGCATTCCAACACGAGTTGTTGCTGTAAGTTCTGCTTTTATTTTATGATCTTCTAAAAAAACACTGTAATAAGCCGGCTCTGCTTTTTCTGTCGAATGAGAAAATGCCGATCTATAGCCCGATAAAGGTTTTGATGCAATACCTGGATTTAATTGCAATTTTCCTGTTGTCGGCATAATTAAAAAATCACCTAAATCTGAATGCCCAGTTCCGCTGAAATGAGTATGACTGAAACCTACAATCGTTTTGTCTTCATACTGATAGCCGGCACAATATTTATAAACTTCTCCATTATATTTTCCGTTTAAACTGTAAGCAATCGTATCGGTTTCGGGGCTTAATTGTACGCTTCCAAAAGGAACTGTCGCGCCTGGGTAAGTGTGTCCCATTTTTGCAGTTCCTATCATTGGATCTACATACTGAATAAGATTTTTTCCACTTGCTTTCTTTTGTGCGTTTATAGTGTTGGAAAAAACGAGCAGCAAAATTGATATTCCGAAAAGACAATTTTTGAAGTTTATTTTAGTCATTTTATAGTTTTTCTTATTTATTAATTTCATTACTTTTTGATAAGCGAATTTTCATTTAAAGTAATGGTGATCCGTTGGGGTAATTATTCAAAATTAAAAGTTCATTGAACTGTAACTTAGAATTTAAATCAAGTATTGAAAAGAAACATGAAGGGAAATTTTAAAAATAAAATCCTTTAAAAAAAGCAGACCTGTTTCTGGTTTTAAAATTTGATACTGGTATTATTCAATTTTCTTAAAAACTAAAATTTGAGTACAATTGTCATCGAGACAATGAATTTCTAACATTGAACCAATAGTTACAATTGCGTTTTGCAAACTATTTTTTGGATTACCAATAAATGTATTATTTGAATTAATACTGAAACCAAGGTCTGTTGTAAATTCATCAACAGCATTTAACTTTTTGATTTTATTAAAACCAAGTCCTGTTGTGCTTTTATGATAATTTGTTTTGATATTTAAAACACGTGTTTTCATTACCCACTTATTTTCTTGCTTACTGTTTTTATAAGATTCTGTGTAAAAAGGCACAACGTATTTGATAAAAAAAAAGGAGGGGAAAATTACAAATACAGATCCGAAAAAAAACATGAAATCATAATTAGACAACAAAATTTGATCAATTAAACTCTCAATTATACAAAATAGCAAAATGCACACAGGAAGAACTACAAAAATAATTGCAAAAACATGTGTTCTAAATCTGCTCTTAAGAATAACTTTTTCTTCTTTTGTTAAAGGAATTTTTTGAATGCTCATTTGCAAATAATCTTAATTTATTCAAATATATTATTCTTTCTCCAAAAAATTCATTTTATTCAACGTCAATTCTACTACCTTAATCTTTAGAATTATCAATAAAATTAATATTGTTTGCACTCAACGAGTTAAATGTAAATATGACAAATAATTAGAGCTGCGTTGGATAGCAAATTTCTATGAAATATTTGTCTTTATTCTAACTTCATCTAGATATCTTTACTTTTTATAAAAATCAATGTATGAAAAAAATATTCTTTATATTCTTTGTTTTAAACTCTCTTTTTAGTTTCTCTCAAAAGGCTGAAAGCAGCAGATTATCAAAAGAACAAATAATTCAAAAGGAACTAAACCAACTTTCAGATTTCCCAATCTATAGAGCATTTGAATATAAAGACAAAGGCGGTGTTTACGAATTGATTTTAGCCGAAAATCAGAAAGTGATATCGAAAGACACTTTAAATACAAAAATAAAAGCTATTTGCGTACTTAATGATCACGGGGGATTTTTAGAAAAATGGAGAATTAACGATTTACTTGAAGACTACGATCCTAAAGAAACCAATATTTGGTTCTGGACAAAATATTGCAGCACAAAAGATCTTGACGACGACGGATATATAGACCCTGTAATTGTTTACGGAACAAGAACGGAATACGATGAAATAAGACGTGTAAAAATTATTACAGTTTACAACAACAAAAAGTATGTTATTCGTGCTGTAGAATGTGATTTAGATTATTGCAGAAGCTTTAAAAAGGATTCAAATTGGAATTTATTACCACAGAAAACAAAAACTTATATCGATCAATTAGTAATCAAAATAAGAAAAGAGCAAAATTTATTATTGAAGGATGGATAAAAGGTAAACTAAAATTATAACTTTTGTTTTAGATTTTCTTTTACCCCATCAAACCATTCGTTTCTTAAAATACTCAAAACAATAGAATCACGGCGAACAGTGCTGTTTGCTGTTGGCATATGACTGCGCAAAACGCCTTCAACTTTACAGCCAATACTTTTCATTGCGGCCACACTTCTTTCGTTATTATTGTCTGCACGAAATTCTACGCGCTCCATTCCTAAAGTTTCAAAAGCAAATTGAAGCAGTAAAAACTTGCAGTGTTTATTAAGTCCTGTTCCTCTAAAAGCAGAACCGTACCAAGTATAGCCCAATTGAAGTGTTTTATACTCGAGATTAATATCGTAAAAACGTGTTGAACCTGCATATTTTTGAGCTTTTTTATCAAAAACTATAAAAGGGAATTCTTTTTGATTTTCTCTCGCTTTTACAGCGGACTGAATGTATTTGATCAAATTTTCTTTACCATCAGCACCAATTAACGAATATTTCCATGTTTCAGGTTCATTAATCGATATTTCTAATAAATTTTCGACATCTGATTCTTGAAGTGATCGCAATAAAACGACCTCATCCTCTAAAATTAAAGTATTTGTAAAAGAAAAATTGGAAACAGTCATGGTTTGCTTTTTTATAAATTTTCAAGGAGATATAATTAATTCGAACTTTGTTTTTGATTTTTTTGATTTGCCATAAAACCGCAATCACAGCCCCTATTCCTCCACCTGCGTAACTAAAACTATGCATTTCTGAAACTGAAATTAGATTTTTTACATTTTTAATTTGAAGAGGAAAGCAACAATTTGACTCTAAATTCGAAAAACCTAAAAACCCGTAACATAATCCTAATAAACCAATTATTACTGTTGTAATCAACATTATAATAATTACACCTGTAATACTTCTTATCATTTCTTTTGTATTAGAACTAAAGAATCCAACAAAACCAAAGATAAGTCCAGTAAATAAACCAATCCACCAAACAGACCACACGCCAATTATTGAAGCAGTTAGTCTTGGAGTATTTCTGCCATATTCTACAAAACCAAATCTTTCAAACAAAACTTGTGTGAAAAATTCATCAGAAATTGTGTATGTGAACTGATTGTGTAAAACACCAAAAAGCGAAGACGCAATAATACTTAAAAGAATACAACAAACAAAAACGAGTACTTTTCTCATCTCCCTTTTTACAATAAATGAAACTTATTCACTCATTTCGTCATAACGCTCCGGAACTTGCGGATCATAAAGCGGACATTTAAATTCCAGCATCAAATCGACCAATTGGTTCATAGTTTTTCCTTCGGTGCCATAACAATCTATTTTGACACTTTGCGGAGTCGTAATAACTTGGAAAGCTCCTTTTCCTGCGTTATTTTTCCAACTGTTTTCATCAATTCTTTCCCATTTTGAAAAAACAGAATTAATGCGATTTATAATTACCTCAACAGGAAGTTTCTCCAGGCCGATAACTCCTTCTTTTTCAACAAGAGCTTCGTAAACCTCATGATGGTTTAGGTAAATTTCGTCTAAATATCTCCAAAAAAGCAGTTCGTACATAATGAAGTGTTTTTAAAACATATAAGTGATATAAGTTCATATTAAAATCGCTTGAAAAAGTAACTAAAATGAACTTATATCACTTATATGGTGAATTATTTTAATATTCGAATGTTCCGTATTCGCTGGTAATTGTTAGTTTTTTAGCATCAGCTGCTTCTACTCTACCTACGATTTGTGCATCAACATTAAATGATTTCGAAATGGCAATAATATCTTGTGCAATATTCTCAGGAACATAAATTTCCATACGGTGACCGCAGTTGAAAACTTGATACATTTCTTTCCAATCTGTTTTTGACTGTTCTTGAATTAACTTGAACAATGGCGGGACTGGAAATAAATTGTCTTTTATAATGTGTAAATCTTTTACGAAATGTAAAATTTTAGTTTGAGCACCTCCGCTGCAATGCACCATTCCGTGAATGTCATTTGGTGTATATTTATCTAAAATTTTCTTGATAATTGGTGCATACGTTCTCGTTGGAGAAAGTACTAATTGACCTGCATTTATTGGACTGTTTTCAACTTCATCAGTTAAACTAACCTGACCTGAATAAATTAATTCTTCTGGAACTGCCGCATCGTAACTTTCTGGATATTTTTTAGCCAAATATTTCCCGAAAACATCATGACGTGCAGAAGTCAAACCGTTGCTTCCCATTCCGCCGTTATATCCTTTTTCGTAAGCTGCCTGCCCAAAAGAGGCTAAACCAACAATTACATCACCAGCTTTAATATTAGCATTATCTACAACATCGCTGCGTTTCATACGAGCCGTAACTGTCGAGTCTACAATTATTGTGCGTACAACATCTCCAACATCTGCAGTTTCACCACCTGTTGAGTGAATAGTTACTCCAAATGATTTTAATTCGTTAATTAATTCTTCTGTTCCGTTTATAATTGCCGAAATAACTTCAGCAGGAATTAAATTTTTGTTTCTTCCAATTGTAGAGGAAAGCAAAATATTATCTGTAGCTCCAACACATAATAAATCGTCAATATTCATAATTAAAGCATCTTGAGCAATGCCTTTCCAAACTGAAATATCTCCAGTTTCTTTCCAGTACATATAGGCCAAAGATGATTTTGTACCCGCTCCATCAGCATGCATAATCAAGCAATGCTCTGAATCTTGCGTTAAGTAATCTGGTACAATTTTACAAAATGCCTGTGGAAACAAGCCTTTGTCAATATTTTTTATAGCGTTATGTACGTCTTCTTTTGATGCCGAAACACCTCTTTGTGCATATCTTTTGCTAGAATCTGAACTCATGAAAATTAGTTTGTGTTGATGTGGTGCAAAGATAATCCCTTTTTTTAATTCTTTGACTTATTCGATTATATGATTCACAAAAAAATCGGCAGAATATAATTTCTGCCGATTTCCCCTGATTAACTATTTTGAAAAAATTGGTCTTTTAAGTTATTTCCAATCCGGCATCGCTGCGTTTTGGAATAGAGTTGTCCTTGTTGAACTATCAGATATACTTGCTGTTTGAATGTTTTTAGCAGATAATCCATCATTCGACGTATTAACAAAGATGACTTTTGCTTCGTTTGGTGAGAATTTAACGTCTAAATCATTAAAACCATTCTCTTTTTGAGTGTCTAATTCTGCCGAAGTATTTGTTGCTACTGTGTAAATAAATATTCTAGAATCTAATCGTCTGTAAGTTGAATTTTCGAAACCAGAAACATCTTTGGTATAAACTACTTTACTATTATCGATCGTAATACCAAGACCGCTTGCAGCACCTTTTTCGCCTGAAAGTATTTGATACAATACATCTCCAGCCATATTTATAGCATATATTTCGACATTATAACCTGAGGCGTCATTTACTTTTAGTACAATCTGACTGCCGTCCTGACTCCATTCGCACTCTGATATAAACTTACCATTAGGAGTTTTAAATATCTGAACTAAACCTGAACCATCTGAGTCTATACGAAGGAGCTGATCAAAATTAGGATAAATTATCTGTCTTCCGTTTGTGCTCCAGCAATAATTAACATGATCCATATTAAATCCAGCGATTGGAATAAAGTTGGTCACTTTTTTCACATCTGTACCATCAGGATTCATAGTAAAAATTTGATTTAATGAACCGTCAGAACTTATGTAAGCAATTCGATTGATACTTAAATTTTTTCTCGGTCTGTAACTATTAATTGATGATGGTGATAACTGAAGCTCATTTCCTGCTTCATCTGCGGTATAAATAACATTATTATTTTTTACCTTTTTAACATACAAATATCTCGGATTTGGAAATGCTAATGTTGTAAAAGAGGTTATTGCACTATTTGTAGGTTTATTGATTCCGTCATTTGCCGATACTTGCCAATAGTATTTTGTACTATAATCTAAACCTGTAATTTTTAAAGTTGTAGCCTTAAGATCAGAATACGTTTTAACTTCATCAGTCGTTCCGTTTTTAACGGTAACTTGAAACGTCATTGGATCTTTTTCTGGATCAGTCGAGGTCCAAGTTAAATCTAAACTTAAAGCCTGAGAAGTAGCATTATCCAAAGGAGCTGTAAGCGTAGGAATTTCAGGCGGTTTATTATTTGCTGTAGATACTTCTAACTCAAAAATAATTTCTACCGGCACATCTTTTTCAACTGTTGCGGGTTGAAATCTGGCGATAAATCCATCTTTCTGCGCTTGAAAAGAATATTTTCCTACTGGTACTTTTTCCATAATAAAGTAACCATCTTTATCTGAGAATACAGTGCTTGTTGTTGGGCTCGATAAAACTCGGGCATTTGCGATCCCTTCGTAGGTTCGAATATCAACAACTCTTCCTTTTACTACTGCTGTTCCTGTGTCGTCAACTTGTTCTTCACTACAAGACATCAAAAGAATAAAGCACGCCAAAATTTTTAATCCTATTTTCATTTGAGACATAATTTTATTAAACTTACATTGTATTTACTCCTGTAATCATTTTAAAAAGAACCTGGAAATATCACGAGGTTTTATTATTTCTTCTTGTACTTATAACTTTTTGGGAAATAATAGGTCAATCCTAAACCAAACCGCCAGTAGTAATCATCTCGAACGCCGCTGACTAAATAATCTACATTATCACTAAAGGGAACATTAAACTCGCCAAAGGCTTTTATTCCCAGATAATTTGTTGCGAGATATTCGACTCCGCCGCCAAACTGAACTTTACTAGCTATGTTTTCGTATTTTTTATTGAACTCAACCCCAGTTCCAGCAAAAATATAAGGGGTAAATACATCACGAGGCAAGATTAAACATTCTAAATTGAGATCTAAGGAAAGATATCCTGCATCGAGTTTATTTTTGTTTGCCAGCCAAAATGCATTTGACGATGCACTTAAAGCAAATGTTGGTGTAAAGAAAAATTTTGCCGCACCTCTAATCAGTGGTTTCGGAACTGGATTTGCATAATCACCCTGCATTAAGGCAACTCCTCCCGAAGCTTCCAATCCAAAACGGGCTCTTCTTTCACTCAAATTTCTATTGTATAATTGGGCTAAATCGGCTTCGCTTTTTTCTTTATCATATTCAGCGACAAAAGCATCAATTTTATTCTGAGGAGCATTTACTTCCCATAGTTTATCTTTAATTCCGTCTACAATAAGACCTTCAACAGCTTTTTCGATTGCTTCTGTTACTGCTAATTGAATAGGTTCGTTTCGAGTAAAACCGGTCTCTACTTCTAAAAGTCGGTTTAGATTTACATATCGAAATAAACTCGCATCTACACTTTGAGACAAAATAGTTTTAGAAACATAAACCGTATTTAAGATTTTTCCGTTAGAAGTTGAAACTAACCTTAAATATACTGTTACACGATCTTGTCTGTAACGAGTAGAACCACCCGCACCAAAGTATCTTGCACCAAAACCACCTGTAATAATATTAGTATCATAAGAAATAATTCCACCCTCAAGCAAAACGCCTGCAAATAAAAGCGGCGTTAAAACGGCTTCATTCGCTTCTGTTTTTGAGGCATATTCCTGACGTGTCGAACGGATAATATTTCGTTCATTTAAAAGGTTACCTAGATTTTCACGCTCTATAGGTATAAACCACTTAGAGTCTTCCAGCGCTTTAATTAAAATCGAAGTTGCACCTTGAGTAACCGCGGTACTAAAAGTACTTCCTAACTCAGTAGCTTTATACTGCCCAGTCTGATCTTTAAATTTGTAAACCCCAACAACAATTTGTTCTTTAGGTTTAGGCATATCGACTAATGCGGTAGTTGCAGGAGTATTTTCTCCAAATACTGCCTTTTGAACTCCTACTGGCTGGTTAAAATAAGCTCCACATCCTGAGAATAGGCAAGTTATTAAAAGTATAAAAAGGGGACTTTTATTCATAATAAGTTATTTACAGTAAAACATGAACCTAATTGACGTATAAGAAAAAAAACAAGGAGCCAGAATCTATCGAGCTGGTATAATTACTTGCGTTTGTTCGCCTGTATCGATATCTAAAATATCTACTACCATTCCTAAATTAGAATTATAAATATCTACAGACAGTGTTCCAAAGACATATGTTCCTGGTTTTAGTCCGCCGCCAGTTCCTGTTCCAGTACCAGTACCTGTGCCTGTCCCCGTTCCTGTTCCGGAACCTGTTGCTGATCCAAATTGATCATCGAATAACGAATTTGAAATCCTGTTTAGCAGCTGATTATTTAAAGTACTTTTAAAACGTTCCAAATCAGTCTGCTGCTTGTATCCAGAGGTTGGATCTTCTTTATAATCATTTTGCGCTTGGGCAGAACTAAGCAGCCACTGATAATTAAAAGTATCGCCACCACTAAAAGCAGGATTAATAGGTTTATAAGCTAGATCTTGTGCATTTGAAACCGCACTAAAACCTGCTAAACACACTAGTAAAGCTAAAGTTTTCATATTGATATAATTTTATTTCCTACATTAAAAACACAACTCTTCTTGACACAAAACGTTCCTCAATTTTAGTATTGAGTTATAATTTTGCTTTGCTTTTCGAGATCCTTAAAATATTTAAATGCTTTTGAAGCGGCTGTATCAGCCATATATTTTAAAAAATCTTCATCTGGACGCGAAATAAATTCTTCAATTATTTCACCATCCACTAAAATCGTAATTTTTGTTGTGCGTCCAAAAGTCAATTCCTCTTGAACTGTTACGATTTTACTGGTATTGATCTTTAATTTCGAATATTGCGAATAAAAATAATCGTAAAAGTCATTTCCCAGTTTTGTTTTAGTGTCATTAGCAACAATTCCAATCATTTCGATTCCGTCTTGTGGAATAGCTTTTCCGGAATCTGATTCTTTTTCATCTCCAAAAACAACTCTATCTTTACCTATAATGGCATTATTTTCATCATAAATTAATAACAGTATTATGATCTCATCCTCTTTTGTAAAATTGACCTGTGTTTTTGAAAGCTCAACTTTTTGAATGGGTTCTAATGTGACTCTGCCGTCTTGTCCGTTATTTGATTTATTTGAACCTGATTTGCTTTTTTTGAATACTGTCAACTTATACGAGATATTCTTGAACTCAGATTTTAAATTCTCTACGGTTCCAGTAATAGCAAGAAGGTTTTCAATTTCTTTTACTTCTATCTTAGCTTTTACTTCTTTATAAACTACCTGCGAGAATCCTGATTCAGAAAAAAAAAGGGCAAAAAAAACAATTCCTATGTTCCAATACTTTTTCATAATTCTAACGATTGAATATAAATATTGTTCCTGAATTTCCAGATTGATTAATAATCAAATCTTTAGATATAGAATTTGAACCCGAATTAAAAACCGTTAAATTACTGCCGTTCTGATTTATTGACATTGAAGCGACTCCTCTTGTGTACAAGGAATAATCGCTTATATAATTATTGTTGCCTGTCTGTGTGTAGGATTGATTGATTTCCTCAGCTTTTTTATAAACATTCATATAGTTGGTATTGCCTGTTTGCTGAGCGGTTACATTTGCATTATTACTGATGATGGTTAAATTGGCCTGATTGTAATTTCCAATTTGCGAAACCGTTACAATATTTCTGCTTTTAATGTATTGGTTTATTTGATTTTGATTGCGATTGTTCATTTCATTTAAAACGTAATCACTTCTATTCCCATCAATTGATTGAGAGAATAAAATTCCTGTAATGAATAGGAAAATATAAGTGGCAAAACGTTTCATAATTGTGGTATTGTGGTAAAAGAGAATTCTAAGAAAAAAAAAAGGAAGAACTTAATAAATCAAATTCTTCCTTTTCTTGGTTCTATTTAGTTAGATTGGATTACTATACTTCCGTTTAGGAATCCAGTTTGAGTAACTGTACTAATGTGGTCATTTCCAAATTGAGCAGTTGCTGCAAAGTTTCCAATTCCATATTGTTCAATGCTAGAGTAGTTATCCCATCCTAATTGCAATGTAGCGGCATTGTTGAAGAAACCTACTTGAGTAGTTTCTGCAGTATTGTCATTTCCAAATTGCAATGTTGTTGAATTATTAAGTGCTCCGAATTGAGTAGTAGTAGCTGTATTAAAGTTACCTACTTGTAATACATCAGAATTGTTGTAAGCTCCGATTTGAGTAGTAACTGCTAAGTTTCCAACCCAGATTCCTTGTGCGATAGTTGAACTGTTGTCGTCTCCAATTTGAGTTACTACAGCAACGTTTCCTGCTCCTAATTGTGCAACACTAGACTCATTATCATCTCCGTATTGTCCAACAATTGCAACGTTTGCAATACCTATTTGATCAACATCTGAATTGTTTGATGATCCCACTTGGATTACCAATGCACCATTTAACAAACCTAACTGATCTACATCACTCACATTACCTTGAGCGAACGCTACACCTGCAAATAGCATCGCGGAGATGCTTAAAATTACTTTTTTCATAATAAATATATTTAATTGGTTATTAATACAAATTATTATGTAGGTATATGCAATTTGGGGAGAAAATCTGGGGGATTTTAACCATCATTTGAGAATAGTTTTTTCTGCTAATTCTCTCATTTTCATATTCAAAATTAGAAAACTTCTCGATAATCAAAACAGGTATAAATACGTATTTTACAAGATCTTAATCTGTTTTCGATGAAATGCAAAACTATAACGACGAACTGCTGTATTTGTTTTTTTTCTTAATAAGAAAAAAGTTACTTTTTACATTTTCCTTACATTTATGCCAAAACAAAAGATATATTTCAAACCTGAAACAGTTATATTAACATAATCACAAAAAAAGCCTGTCTTTTTACAGACAGGCTTTAACTTAATGTTAATGAAAGTTATTTAGTAAACAACAATTCTCTGTATTTGGTTAATGTCCAGCTTTCATCATCAACCAAAAGCTCCAGTTTATCGCAATGGTTACGAATGTCTTCGAAATAAGGTTTTACCTTATCGCAATAAGCTTCTGCCATTTTTTGTGCATCGGTCAATTGATTTGCTTTCTTTCTTTCGTTTGTCATTGCCAATACTTTAGAATTGATTCCTTCTATATGACCTGAAATTTCTTTTATTAAAATAATCTGCTCTTTTGCAATCGTTTCAAATTCTTTTCCAAAAATCTCTTTTAAACCTTTTACATTCTCAATCAAAGTATTTTGATAACGTATTGCAGTAGGAATAACATGATTTCTAGCGATATCGCCTAAAACTCTTCCTTCAATCTGAATTTTCTTAGTGTATTCTTCTAATTCTATTTCGTAGCGCGCTTCAGCTTCAACATGATTAAAAATACCTAGTTCAGAAAATAAGTCCAAAGCTTGCTTAGAAACTTTAGCTTTAATAGCCTCCGGAGTAGTTTTAAAATTACTTAAACCTCTTTTTCCAGCTTCTTTTTCCCAAGCTTCACTATAACCGTCGCCTTCAAAAAGTATTTTTTTAGACTGCTTAATGTATTCTCTTAAAACATTAAAAATAGCGTCGTCTTTTTTCATGTCTTTAGACTCGATCAAAGTTTCTACTTCATTTTTAAAGTCGATTAATTGTTTTGCCACAATAGCATTTAACGTTGTCATTGCGTTAGAACAGTTAGAATTTGAACCAACAGCTCTAAACTCCCATTTATTTCCTGTAAATGCAAAAGGCGAAGTTCTGTTTCTGTCTGTATTATCTAATAGTACGTCTGGAATTTTACCAACTACATTTAATTTTAGATCTGTTTTTTCTTCTGGAGATAATTTTCCAGTTGTTACACTTTCTAATTCAGACAATACTTTTGTTAACTGCGCTCCAATAAATACAGACATAATTGCCGGCGGTGCTTCATTTGCACCTAATCTATGATCGTTGCTTGCTGTAGCTATAGAAGCACGAAGTAAAGTTTCGTTATCATTAACCGCTTTAATTGTATTAATAAAGAAAGTCAAAAACTGTAAATTGCTCATTGGTGTTTTACTCGGACTCAATAAATTAACTCCTGTATCTGTTGCCAGCGACCAGTTATTGTGTTTTCCTGAACCGTTTACTCCTTTAAAAGGTTTTTCATGAAATAAAACTTTAAAATCATGACGTTCTGCGACCTTCTGCATAACATCCATTAATAAAGAGTTATGATCTACAGCCAGATTTGTTTCTTCAAAAATAGGCGCAAGTTCAAACTGATTTGGCGCAACCTCATTATGACGTGTTTTTACAGGAATTCCTAAAAGCATACATTCCTGCTCTAAATCTCTCATATAAGTAAGAGCACGAGTTGGAATAGATCCGAAGTAATGATCATCTAACTGCTGCCCTTTTGCCGAAGTATGTCCTAATAAAGTTCTTCCAGTCATCATTAAATCAGGACGAGAATTTGCCAAAGCTTTATCAATCAAGAAATACTCTTGCTCCCAACCTAAAGTAGCTGTTACTTTTTTTACATTTTTATCAAAATATTTACAAACTTCAGTAGCTGCTTCATCAATTGCAGATAAAGCTCTTAATAAAGGTATCTTATTATCTAAAGCTTCTCCTGTATAAGCAATAAATACTGTCGGGATACATAAAGTTGTTCCATATATAAAAGCTGGCGAAGTTGGATCCCAAGCTGTATAACCTCTGGCTTCAAAAGTATTTCTGATTCCGCCATTCGGAAAACTTGAAGCATCTGGCTCTTGTTGTACTAATTGTGCGCCTCCAAATTTTTCTACAGGATCGCTGCCATCATACGAAGTTTCAAAAAAAGCATCATGTTTTTCAGCAGTTGTTCCTGTAAGAGGCTGAAACCAATGTGTATAATGTGTAACACCTTTTGCCAACGCCCACTCTTTCATTCCCATGGCAATATAATCTGCCAGTTTTCTTTCGATTTTAGTTCCATGCTGAATAGCATCCCTTACTCCTTTTAAAGCATCTGAAGTTAAATATTGCTTCATGGCTTTTTCATTAAACACATTTGAACCAAAAAGATTTGATTTTCTACCAATCTCTTCAAAATGTACCGGCTTTCTTGTAGAAGCTTCTTGCAAAGCTTGGAAACGTAATGTTGACATGTATATAATTTTAAAAATTCGTACTAATTTTCATTAAAAAATGATCGGCAAATATAAACAATAAAATTCCCTGTTTTAAACATAAATTGGAGAATTTTGAAAAACAATTTCTCAACAGAAGATACTTTTTTCAAAGAATAATGAATCTGTTGTATAGAATTCTAACAAAAAACAATAGTATTACCTAATAAATAAACATTTTTTCATAATTCCTTAACCTTAAAATTCAAAAAGAGCCCCAAATTATTACGAATTTATTTTTTTAAGGCGTTAAAAATTGCTTTTTTAAAAATATACCCCTCTCAAAATTGCGCTTCTCAAAAAAATTATAGTCAGATAAACAAAATAGCCCCCTAATTTTTAGGAGTAAAAAAATAAATCTATATTTGACCCAGCGAAAAAACAAAAAAACAAATTTATATTATTATGGCTAAAATTAAGTTAGAGTATATTTGGTTAGATGGATACGAGCCAACTCAAAATCTTAGAAGTAAAACTAAAGTTGAAGAGCATGAAAATTTCAAAGGAACATTAGAAGAACTTGGAAATTGGTCATTTGATGGTTCGTCAACAAGACAAGCTGAAGGTGGATCTTCTGACTGTTTATTAGTTCCTGTTGCAATTTACCCTGATCCAACTCGTATTAACGGATATTTAGTAATGTGTGAAGTTATGTTTGCTGACGGAACTCCACATCCATCTAACGGAAGAGCTACAATTGATGATGATAATGATGATTTCTGGTTTGGTTTTGAACAAGAGTATTTCATCATGGATACTAAAACTTTATTGCCATTAGGTTTCCCTGTTGGAGGTTATCCTGCTCCACAAGGTATGTACTACTGCTCTGTAGGTGGAAAAAACACTCACGGAAGAAAATTAGTAGAAGAACATGCTGATTTATGTATCGCTGCCGGAATTAACTTTGAAGGTATTAACCAAGAGGTTGCCTGCGGACAATGGGAATTCCAATTATTCGCTAAAGGTGCTAAAAAAGCTGGAGACGAAATTTGGGTTGCTCGTTACTTATTAGATCGTTTGACTGAAAAATATGGTTACTATATTGAATACCACCCAAAACCACTTGGAGATACAGACTGGAATGGTTCAGGTATGCATGCTAACTTCTCTAACGAAGTATTAAGATCATGTGGAGACCAAGCTACTTACGAAAGAATTTGTGAGGCTTTCCGTCCTGTTACTGCTGAGCATATCGCTGTTTATGGTGCTTACAATGACCAACGTTTAACTGGTAAACACGAAACTGCTTCTATTCACGATTTCTCTTATGGAGTTTCAGACAGAGGATGTTCTATCAGAATTCCTTTAATGACTGTTCAAAAAGGATGGAAAGGATGGTTGGAAGACAGAAGACCAGCTTCAAACGGAGATCCATACAAAATTGCTGCTAGAATTATCAAAACTGTTAACTCAGCGCTATAATTCAAAGCTTACATTATATTCTAAAAGTGCCTTCGTAATTGTTGGCACTTTTTTTATTTATTAATCCGTTTACACAATCTTGTCATTTCGATCGAAGGGAGAAATCACACTCGTTGATCGACACAGATTGAAGAGTTTTTGTACGGAATTTCTAGTGTGATTTCTCATTCTTCGAAATGACAAACTTTGTGTATAAACACAAATTAGAGCAACAGGTTTTGCAAACACATTCTTTCCATAAAATTCACCATTAACTTTTCAATAATTAATTTCCAAGTTAAACTTCAAAACTTATCTTTGTACATCATTTAAAAAATTCATCATGATAGTCTGGACTTTCTTTTTGTTAGCCGTAATTTTTATTCTTGCTTTAGATTTAGGTGTATTCAATAAAACACCCCATATCATCAGCACCAAAGAAGCCAGCAAATGGACCTTAATTTGGGTTACTTTATCTTTTCTTTTTTCAGGAGTTATTTATTGGCTGTACACTACAGACTATATCGAAAACCCTGATAATCTAAAACCAGCTGTAGCCGCAATGAAATTCATTACCGGTTACTTAATTGAGTTATCCTTAAGTGTAGATAACATTTTTGTAATTGCTATTATTTTTGCTTCCTTCAAAATTCCGCAAAAATACCAGCACCGCGTATTATTCTGGGGAATTTTAGGCGCAATTGTTTTCCGTGGTCTAATGATTTTCTTCGGAGTAATGTTGATCAATAAGTTTACTTGGACAACCTATTTATTTGGAGCTTTCTTATTATTTACAGCGATAAAAATGTTGTTTTCAGGTGAAGACGAAGATTTTCAGCCTAAAGATTCGTTCGTTTACAAAGCATTAGGAAAAATTATTCCGATTACTTCTCATATGGAAGGCGAAAAGTTTTTCATTTCAACAAAAACCGCAAAAAGAGCTGCAACACCATTATTTGTTGCTTTGATTGTAATTGAAGTAATGGATGTTTTATTTGCTGTTGACAGTGTTCCCGCCATTCTAGCCATTACATCTGATCCGTTTTTAGTATTCAGCTCTAATATTTTTGCTATTCTTGGACTGCGTTCTATGTACTTTTTCTTAGCTAATATGCTAGCGAAATTCAGTTATTTAGAATACAGCTTAGTTGCTATTTTAGCCTTTGTGGGATTAAAAATGTTACTGCACGATTTTATCCACGTACCAGAATGGGCTTCTTTAGGATTTATTGCACTTTCACTTTTAGTTGGAATTATGGTTTCTCTTAAATTTGGTAAAGAAAAAGAACTTACTGATAGTAGCGAAGAATAATACTTTTCAAAAAATATAGACATAAAAAAAAGGAAATCTTTATGATTTCCTTTTTTTTATAATTCTAATACTAGATTTTAATCTCTTGAATTTGGCTTTCATTCAATTTTGCTGCAGACATTACTTCTGAAAAATTATTCGTATTAACAGTCTTAGCTAAATCAGATGGAATAATTACAACTCTAAAAGTTTGATTTTGAATATACTCTGGTTTGTTTAACAAATTATAAGTTCCTCTAGCAGTTATAATAAAATCGATTTTACTAAAATCATAATCATAATCCAACTCATTTCCATCATTAAAATAAATTGTTCTAGGTAGTAATTGCCAAACTGGAGTAGTTGGGTTAATAATACCTGTTAATCTATAAATCAAAACAGTTTCATCATCAAATAAATTATCCCCAATTTCAAATTTAAAAGTACTTTTTAAATTATACTCGTTATCAGCAACCCTACCTAAATTAACATTACTAATTTCAAATGCTTCAGGCATTAACGCATCTCTTCCCGGAGGCCCTTCTGGTCCTTCACAACTTGTAAAAGCGATTAATCCAACAACCGCAAAAAGGGTAAGTATCTTTTTCATAATTTATATTTTTTAGATTTATAAAGGTATCCCAAAAACCAAACCAAAAAAAGTTTTTAGTTGGCTTTGAAACGAGATTTTTGTTTATTTTTTTGCAACAACCTGATTTTTAAGCAGTATTTTATTAAAAAATAACACATGATACGGCAGCGAATTTTCCCAATATTCCCAAGTATGTGCTCCCGGACGCTCTGTATAATCATGTTCTATTTTATCGTAAACCATTCTGCGATGCAATTCTCTATTAGGTTCAATTAAAAAATCATCAACACCACAATCAATTATTAACGGCAGTTTATTGTCTTTTATTTTATCCAGCATTCCCATAACGGCGTGCTGTGCATACAATGCCGAATTATCGCTTTTGTCTCCAAAAACGGGCTGCATCAATTTTACCACTTGTGCCGAAGATTCGCGATTAAGCATTGTACTCATATCTATTGCCCCGCTCATACTGCCTGCAGCACAAAACAAATCAGGATGTTTGGCCGACAAATACAAAGCTCCATGCCCGCCCATAGAAAGTCCTGTTATTACTCTTCCGTTTCTATTGCTTATGGTTTTATATGTTTTATCCACTTTTTGAATTACTTCCTGCGTAATAAAAGTTTCAAACTGACTTCCTGGATTTACAGGGCTGTCTAGATAAAAACTAAACGTTTCGCCCTCTGGCATTACAATAATTATATTGTATTGATCTGATAAATTTTGAACTAATTTTTTATTTGGAGTATTTTTTAACCAATCACCAAAATGTCCGTAAGCGCCATGCAGCAAATACATTACCGGAAAAGCCGATTTACTTTTAGCATATGAATTGGGCAAAACTACAGCCGTTTTGTACGTTTTACTCATGGCTGCGCTGGCAATTTGCAGCGTGTCTACTTTTGCCGCGTACGACATTGACGAAACACATAAAAAAACGGCAAATACCCAAATTTTAAAGTTTTTCATTTTTATCATTTTTCGATTAAGGAATGTAAATATACCTTTTTTCAAAATAATTATATGAAAAATCCGACCAGCTTTTCACTAATCGGATTTATGGGGTTATTTTCTTTTGTTGCCACGACCCGAGCGATAGCGAACAGGCGAAGCAATTACACGAATTTTCAAGAATGAAACTTTGACAAAGTTTTAAACTTTGTTAAAGTAAAAACTAAAATTAAAAATTCGTGTTAATTCGTGTAATTCGTGGCAAAAAATTTATCATTCAAAAACCTAACTAATTATAATTTTATGCTCGTGACGATATTGCGAGGCACTTTTACCAGTATATTGTTTAAATGATTTACTAAAGTGACTGAAATTATTAAAACCGCTTTCGTAGCAGACTTCATTTATACTGATTGCTTTTTCGGCCAATAATTTTGAAGCATGAACCAAACGATATTCATTCACAAACTCTGTAAATGTTTTATTTGAAATCTTTTTGAAATAACGACAAAATGAAGGCGTGGTCATACTCACCAAATTCGAAACTTCGTCAATAGCAATCGATTCTTGAAAATGATCTTTTACATAATTAAAAATCATATTCATACGATCGCTGTCTTGTGTTTGAAGCTCCAACGAAAAACCATCAGCATTTAAAATGGTGTATTCTTCAGAAGATTCAAGTTCATCCAAAACACTCAAAAGTGTAAGCAAACGCTCAAACGGAAGCTGATGTTCCATCATTTCTATTTTCTTTCCAATTTGTTTTTTAGTCTCACCGCCAAAAGCAATTCCGCCTTTAGACTGACTTAAAATATTTTGGATTTTCTTCATCTCTGGAACTACAAAAAAGTCATTTCCTAAAAATTCAGGTTTAATATGAATGACTGTTTCGTTTGTATTTCCCGTATTTTCATTTGTAAAACCGCAATGCGGTAAATTAGAGCCTATCAGAATCAAACTGCCATTTGTGTAATAAGAAACGTGGCTTCCTATTTGTCTTTTTCCTGCCCCGCCGTTTATATAAACCAACTCAATTTCTGGATGATAATGCCATAAATGAGCTTTGCTATTGGTCTTTTCGGCGTGTTTAGTATAGGTAAAAGAACTTCCGTATGAGCTAGTTATCACTTCAAGAGCTGGGGCAATTGTCTTCATGATAAAATCTTTAAAAAATAATAGCAAATTTAACAAAATCACCTAAAATAATTTAAATTTTAACCTATAACGGTTTCGTAATTGAGGATTTTGTATAAAAATACAGTTCGAAAACAGGAGAAAATCGTCATTTTTTTCATAACTGATATTTTTCTGAATGTTTTTTTTCTAAAATCGTATTTAATCAAACGTTTTTATGGTCATCTGGTATTTTTTGTAAGAATACAGGAGTTTGTAAAAAATATTAACAATCTTAAATCATTAAAAAATAACAACTGAATTAACAAAAACACCTACAATAATTCAAATTTTAACCTATATCGGTTTCGTAAATGAGAATATAGCACATAAATTGGAAAATAGAGTAAATAAAAAATAGGCGCCACTGAAGTAATTTTACATCAGAAAATTAGTGATAACAATTTAAAACGAAATACTATGAAAGCGATTTTAAAATTAAGTTTAGTATGTGCAGTACTTTTATCAGGATTCAGTACTTATGCAATTGATGGAAATGAGGACTTTAATCTTCATGTATTGAAAAACGGAAAAATGATCACTTTTGGTCTTAACCAAGTTCAAAAAGCAAAATTAGCAATATACGATAAAGAAGGAAATTTGTTCTACTCTGAAAATGCTGCTGGTAAAGATGGAATTTTAAGAACTTTTGATTTACAAGATTTTCCAAACGGAACTTACTTTTTAGAAGTTGAAGACAATTCTAAAAAAGTGAGATATGAAATTATCGTAAACGATGATTTTACAACATTATCATCAAAAGCAATTTCGGCAGTATACAAATCAGATTCTTCTGCAAAAAATACAAGCGTAGCAATACGCTAAAAAAGTTTATACTCTCATACAGTATAAAAATGAGGTTAGATAGTTAGTAAAGTTAAAAAACGTAAGTTTTAGAAACAGCTCTTTGTGGTTATTGAGCTGTTTTTTTTTGTCCTTTATTATACTAAGATTTTAACCGCTAAAACTTAACCGCAAAGTATGTAAAGAGTTTTATGAAGATCATTTTTCTACGAAACTCCAGCAAATCAACTCTATCTTATTTTAAACAAAACATTAAGTAATAACAAGTGAATTAACCAAAACGTAACAAATAACGCAAAATTTAACCTATAACGGTTTCGTAAATGAGAATATAGCACATATATTGGAAAATAGAGTAAATAGAAAACAACAATCTAGAGCCTAATTTTACATTCAGAAATTTGAGATAAATAATTAAAACTAAATAGTATGAAAAAGATTTTAAAATTGAGTTTAGTATGTGCAATACTTTTATCAGGAATAAGTTCATATGCAATTGACGGAGGTAATGCTTTCAATTTGCACGTATTAAAAGCTAATGGAAAAGTAATCACTTTTGCTTTAAATCAAACTCAAAAAGCAAGCCTTAGTATATACGACAAAAACGGAAGTTTAATTTATTCTGAAAATGCTTCTGGTAAAGATGGAATTCTAAGAACTTTTAGCTTAGAAGAATTTCCTGCCGGTACTTATTTCTTAGAAATTGAAGACAGCGTTAAAAAAGCAAGACATGAAATTACAATAACAGACGAAAGTTCACTTTTATCTTCAAAAGCTCTTTTGACTGCTTATTAAACAAAAAATAAGCGCCGCAATGCGCTGTAAGAATTTATACTTTGTTTAAAGTATAAGGTTAGATAGTTAGTAAAGTTAAAAACGTGATTGTTTTAAAACAGCTCTTTGTGGTTATTGAGCTGTTTTTTTTGTGCTTTATTGAAATGAGATTTTAACCGCAAAGTTCGCAAAGTTTTTTAGACAAAGCTTTGCGAACTTTGCGTTTTTCTAAATTCAGCATATTAAAAACCATCGCGTGCTTTGCGGTTAAATCCACATAATACCTGTAAATAAATTCTTAATTCAATGTAAATTCAAAATCAAGAAAATCATTGAAAAATAATAACCAAATTAACAAAAACAGTAAATATTCTTTATATTTTAACCTATAACGGTTTCGTAAATGAGAATACAGCATCGAAATTGGAAAATAGAGTTGTTAAAATACACGCACCTCTGTAGTAATTTTACTTCAGAGAATTAAACTAATAATTTAAAACTAAGTATTATGAAAAAGATTTTAAAATTGAGTTTAGTATGTGCAGTACTTTTTACTGGAATGAGTACGTATGCAATCGATGGAAATGAAGATTTTAATCTTCATGTAATAAAAGCAAACGGAAAGCTTATAACATTTGCTCTTAATAAAGTGCAAAAAGCAAATCTGGCAATTTATGACAAAGACGGATCTCTAATTTATTCTGAAAATGCTTCGGGTAAAGATGGAATTTTAAGAACTTTTAATCTTGAAGAATTTCCAGAAGGAACTTACTTCTTAGAAGTTGAGGATAATGTAAAAAAAGTAACGCATCAAATCACCATTACAGATGATGCAACTGTATTATCAAAAAAAGCGGTTTCATCAGTTTACAAAGCAGGTTTTTCTGCAAAAAATACAAGCGTAGCAGTACGCTAAAAGGTTATACTTCTCATAAAGTATAAATCAAGGTTAGATAGTTAGTAAAGTTAAAAAACGTAAGTTTTAAAAACAGCTCTTTGTGGTTACTGAGCTGTTTTTTTTGTTTTAAACTCAAGCAGATTTCATTGTTTATTTTTATTTTGAAAAACTATTCTTAATAAATGTATAACACTGGTTTTTATGTCATTAAAAAAATGATATAAAAAAACATCCAAAACACCAGTAATTACGTATATAGTGTAAACAAAATACAGAAATAGTTTTAAATCAGCATTTTACATCATTAAAAAAGCACTTTTTTTGCATAAAATTAAATTTGTATTTGTAGTTTTGCGCGTTCCACATTAGTAATAAACATTAAAAAAAACATGACAAGATTTACCAAAACAGGGTTAGTTGCGGCCTTTTTTTTAGCAACTGTATTTTCTTATGCCATTGATGGAAAAGGAGATTATATTTTGAACATTAAAACCGGAGAAGGAAAAGTAGTAAGCTTTACTTTAGATACTGTTCAAAAATCATCATTTTCTATCTACGACGAAAATCACAATTTACTTTATGCTGGAGAATCTGCAGCAAACAAATTAGAGGTTTCAAAAACAATAAGTCTTGAAGGTTTTCCAGCCGGAACTTATGTTCTTGAAGTAAAAGCAAACGATAAGGTTGCAAAACATGAGATTAAAGTTGCTTCTAAAAAAGTAAAAACCGTAAAGTTAGACGAATCAGTAAATGAAAGTCCATCTTTTCGCCGCTAATTTTTTGCTCTAAAAATTAGAAAGCATCAGCCGCAGCTGATGCTTTTTTATTTATTCCCTTTCTTGATTTCTAAAATTATTCCCAATTTGAATCAGTTTCCAAAACAAATTAGAATCCATAGGAAGAGGGATTTTCTGAATATCATTCTCTAAATCCTTATTATAAAGTGACGAATGCAAAACAGCATAACATAAATCTAATAAATCAATTGCAGTAAAACTTTGTTTATACTCTAAGCGCAGTTCTTCGCTGTTTGCAAAACATACATTTCCCGTTTCTTTTTTGTCAAGAAACAATAAACAGTATCGATTTGTAATACTCTTTAGCAATTCAGAATTTAATTCTGATCTTTCCTGAAAAAGACTATTAAGAGTAAAATAAATTACTTTTTCATCTAATGAAATTTTTAAAACAAGCTTTTCTAAATCAACTTTCAGAAGATCTTTTTCCTTGCTTTCATCAACACGAAAATTAATTATTTTATCTAAGTATTGTCGAACTGTCATAATATTCTTAACTTTATAACTCTAAAGTTATAATTTATCCTTTGCATAAATGAAATATTTATTCTGATAAATCGTTTTTCATTATAAGAAATTTTCTATTTAATGCGTTAATTTGTTTCTGACAGCCCTAAAAAATCGATAAAACTAAAAAAACACCGTCTAAATACATGTTATATACTTGATTTAGATATATTTGCAAAAATAAAAAATAATAACCAAACCATTCATTTAAACCAATATTCATGAAAGAAAAACTAGCTGTATTAGTGCTGTTGACTGTTTTTTCACTTCGTGTTTCTGCTCAAAATGAAAAGCCTTTCATAACAGACAAGATAAGCGATAAGTATGCTTATGTTGATGTGATTAAAACTTACGAACGTATTGCTGCAAAAGGCTACAAATCTGTCGACTTGTTTCAAAAACTAGGAAATTCCTCTTACTCTAACTACAAACTAGAGAAAGCTGCCGCGTGGTACGGTGAACTTTTCGCTATAACATCAGATTTAGAACCTGTTTATTATTATCGCTACGCAGAATCTTTGCGATTTATTTGTCAAAATGAAAAAGCCGATGCTGTTATCGAAAAACTAAATCGTAAACCCAAAGTTATTACTAGAAAAAAGGTTTAAAAGAAACTGATATAAATAAAACCTCTCAGAAATGAGAGGTTTTTTGTTTTTATTCCACTCCAGTAATACCACAATATTGTCATTTCGATGTAAGGAGAAATCTCCGTACGCTGAGCACACACTGTTGTGGAGTTTCTTGTGGATATTTCTCCTTACATCGAAATAACAAACTTTATGAAGTTTTACTGTGTTATTAGAGATAGTATTCCGCTTGTGCATTATTTGGGTTCACGAATAAAATGCTTACCCTAGCTGATGCTGTTATCGAAAAACTAAATAGTAAGCTCAAAGTTATTACAAGAAAAAAGGTTTAAAACAGCAATAGTATACAAAATACAAAAGCATCCATTTATGGTGGATGCTTTTTTATCTCTTTACTTTTTTATAATCTTTTTAGTAATCTCAGTTCCATTAATTTTAGCCTTCAAAATATAGGTTCCTTGATGTAAATTGGATATATCAATTTTATCACCATTTAAATCAGATTTACCACTTACTAATCGGCCATTTAAATCAAAAATTT
This sequence comes from Flavobacterium oncorhynchi, assembly GCF_002217355.1. Taxonomy (GTDB): domain Bacteria; phylum Bacteroidota; class Bacteroidia; order Flavobacteriales; family Flavobacteriaceae; genus Flavobacterium; species Flavobacterium oncorhynchi. The sequence goes on from NZ_MUHA01000024.1 coordinate 142,184, forward strand.
GAATGTCTTCAATTTCGCTGTAATCTTCAGTATGGAAATTTACAAAGTTTTTTGAAGGGTTTGGGTACAGATTTAAAGATTTTCTTTGATCTATAGAAACTGTACTTAAATTTTTTGCAAACTTATACAGTTTATTATCTTTAGAATAATACAAATAATCATTGTAAGCAAAAGGTTCAAGAATATTGTCTAATGAACTAATATTTTCCGTAGTTTGTAAAGAATTATTTAAAATCCAACCTTTCCTTTGAGTAGTTTTTTCTCTTGAATTCATAATAAAATATTCATCCTTATTAATTTTCAAAATAACCCCTCTATTGATGTCACGGAACGCCACGGGTCTTTCTAAATCATTTGCCAATGATAATTCTTTAACACTAGACAAAATATTTGTAGATAAATCCATCGAAACCAAGGATGTTCCTCCCGTTGAATTGAATGAACTAAAAAGCAAAGAATTCTCTGTTTTCACAAAATTAGAAGGAAAAAAGTATTGCATACTTGTCTTATCATGAATAGGAAAAAGATCATGGCTTTCTGCGTTGAATTTCAATATTGTTAAGTTATTAATACTTGAAGTAAAAAACATTAAATATAAGTTGCCATTTACTTCAATAATATCGCTAAAATCAACCAGTTTATAATCTTTATTTTTAGTATTTCCGACGCTTTTAGTATTTGCAAGAGTTCCATCAGTTTCAAACAAAAAAGATCTGCTAACAAAATATAATTTATTTTTATATTCTATATATTGACTCAAAATAGAAGTCCCGCCATTGGTCGATCCACCTTCAGTATATTTTCCTGAACCGTTTCCATCAATTTCTTCTGTTATTGGAAATGTTCCACCAGAAGTCCCATCACTTCTCCAAACTCTTGAATTATTACTCCCTTGAGGCTGAAATGTAAATATAAAGGTATTATTACACTTTCCTTGAAATGAAACTCTATTCGAAATAGAGAAATCATTCTTTATCATTATCGAACCAACTGCTGTTCCATCTGTTTTCCAAAGTTCTATAGAATTATCTACGTTTCTAATGATAAAAAAAATTGTATTTCCTACAGTAGTCAATCTTGTCACTCTGCCATTAAGAAAAGTTGTTATTTTTTCAGGAACTTCTGTTTTACCATTTATTTTCCATATTTCTCCATTAGAATCTACATCTTTGGCAATAAAATATAGATCATCATTTAAAATAGTTGATGTCTGTTTTAAATTTGCAACCGTCGAATTACCACTTCCTGCATTAATATCTTTTAACAAGCTTGTATTAGAAGTTGTTCCGTCACTTTGCCATATTTCTTTCCCAGTACTAGTTTCATAACCTTCAAAAAAAAACTTTTTATTAAAGAGAACTGAACTCATCGGAGTACCAGGAGAAAAATTATAAATTTCTTGTTGAGCACTAACTTCAGTAAATAAAAAAATAAAAAAAAATAAAAGTAGTTTTGTTTTCATATAAGTATCTTCAATAAAATTACATAAATATTGTTAATCAAAAAAAATGCTTTTTAATTAAATTTAACAGTAAATATATAACGATTTATATTACAAATATCATTTTACAAACAAAAAACGCATTCGATAGTTAAATCAAATGCGTTTTTATTATTTAAGAAAAAAACTATCTACATATTCCTTCTATACTGTCCGCCAACTTCAAACAATGCCGAAGTAATCTGACCTAACGAACAAACTTTTGTAGCTTCCATTAAATGATCGAATAAGTTTTCGTTTTTAATAGCCGCTTCTTGCAGTTTATTTAAATGCTCGTTTACTTTTGCTTCGTGAAACTGGTGTAAATTATCCAGCATCGTGATTTGATATTGCTTTTCTTCTTCGGTGGCACGAATAACTTCTGCCGGAATTACCGTTGGAGAACCTTTTGAACTTAAGAATGTATTTACACCCACAATTGGGAAATCGCCATTGTGTTTTAGGGTTTCATAATACAAACTTTCTTCCTGAATTTTAGATCTTTGGTACATTGTTTCCATTGCGCCAAGAACTCCTCCTCTTTCTGTGATTCTGTCAAATTCTTGAAGAACTGCGGCTTCAACTAAATCGGTTAATTCTTCGATGATGAACGAACCTTGAATTGGATTTTCGTTTTTAGCTAAACCTAATTCTTTATTAATAATCAGCTGAATTGCCATTGCACGACGTACAGATTCTTCTGTTGGCGTTGTAATCGCTTCGTCGTAAGCATTGGTGTGCAATGAATTACAGTTGTCATAAATCGCGTATAAAGCCTGTAAAGTTGTTCTGATATCGTTGAAATCAATTTCTTGCGCATGTAACGAACGTCCAGAAGTCTGAATATGATATTTCAGCATTTGTGCTCTTTCGTTGGCTCCGTATTTGTTTTTCATGGCTTTTGCCCAAATTTTACGTGCCACACGACCAATTACCGAATATTCTGGATCTACTCCGTTTGAGAAAAAGAATGATAAGTTTGGTCCAAAATCGTTGATGTTCATTCCACGGCTCAAATAATATTCCACATAAGTGAAACCATTTGAAAGCGTAAAGGCCAATTGTGTAATTGGGTTTGCTCCTGCCTCGGCAATATGATATCCTGAAATCGAAACCGAATAGAAATTACGAACGTTTTTAGTAATAAAATATTCCTGAACATCTCCCATTAAACGTAAAGCAAATTCAGTTGAGAAAATACAAGTATTCTGCGCCTGATCTTCTTTCAAAATATCAGCTTGAACGGTTCCTCGAACTTGCGAAAGTGTTCTGACTTTTATTTCATTATAAACCTCCAAAGGTAAAACCTGATCTCCTGTAACGCCCAAAAGCATTAGTCCTAAACCATTATTTCCTTCTGGTAAATCGCCTTGGTATTTTGGTCTTTCAATACCTTTAGCAGCATATATTTTGTTGATTTTTGCCTCAACTTCTTTTTCTAATTCGTTGGTTTTAATGTACAATTCGCATTGCTGATCAATTGCCGCGTTCATAAAAAAGCCTAACAACATTGGCGCTGGCCCATTAATCGTCATACTTACAGATGTTAAAGCATGCACCAAATCAAAACCTGAATACAACTTTTTAGCATCGTCTAAACAACAAATTGAAACTCCCGCATTCCCGATTTTTCCATAAATATCTGGACGCAAATCTGGATCATTTCCATATAAAGTCACACTGTCAAAAGCAGTCGAAAGTCGTTTTGCAGGCAATCCTGCACTTACATAATGAAAACGTTTATTGGTTCTTTCTGGTCCGCCCTCGCCCGCAAACATTCTAGACGGATCTTCGCCTTCACGTTTAAACGGATACAATCCCGATGCAAAAGGAAATTCTCCAGGAACATTTTCCTGTAAATTCCAACGTAAAATATCGCCCCAGCCTTCATATTTAGGCAAAGCAATTTTCGGAATCTGTAAATGTGATAAACTTTCAGAATGTGTTGCAATTTTGATTTCTTTATCACGAACTTTAAATGAGTAAACTGGATTTTTATATTTCGCTACTTTTTCATCCCAATTCAAGATAATTTCCCAATTGTACGGATCTAAATCCATTTTTACCTTATCGAATTGATTTAGTAAAAGATTTAAAAAGATTCTATTTTCGTCGAGTCCTTCGACTCCGCTCAGGATGACACTATCGTCATCAATTCCCGCTTTATTGATTTGAGGAACTTTACCAGAAACCGATTCTATGGTTTTGAAAATTCCGTACAATTTCTGCGCTACTTTTTGCTGTGAAACTGCAGTTTCATCATAACTTCTGTTGTTCTCTGCAATTTCAGATAAATAACGTGTTCTGTGTGGCGGAATCACGAAGATTTTCTCGCTCATTTCCTTTGTGATTGTAAAAGTCGACTTCAAATCTGAAGCCGTTTTTTCAACCACTTTATCCATAATTGCTTTGTAAAGCGTGTTCATTCCCGGATCGTTAAACTGCGAAGCAATTGTTCCGAAAACAGGCATTTCGTCTGGATTTTTATCCCAAAGATTATGGTTTCTTTGATACTGTTTTTTTACATCGCGCAAAGCATCAAGCGCGCCGCGTTTATCAAATTTGTTTAAAGCTACTAAATCAGCAAAATCAAGCATGTCGATTTTTTCCAATTGCGTTGCAGCTCCAAATTCTGGAGTCATTACATATAAAGAAACATCAGAATGATCCATAATTTCGGTATCAGACTGACCAATTCCAGAAGTTTCCAAAATAATCAAATCGTATTTTGCGGCTTTTAAAACCTGAATCGCTTCGGCTACATATTTCGACAATGCCAAATTAGATTGACGAGTTGCCAGCGAACGCATATATACACGAGGATTATTTATGGCATTCATACGGATTCTGTCTCCTAAAAGCGCTCCTCCCGTTTTTCTTTTTGATGGATCGACAGAAATTAATCCGATTGTTTTCTCTGGAAAATCAATTAAAAAACGACGTACTAATTCATCAACCAAAGATGATTTCCCTGCTCCGCCCGTTCCTGTAATTCCTAAAACAGGAATTTTAGAATCGGCATTGCTTTCGTGAATTTTATCAAAAACAGGTTTTGCAATCTCAGGAAAATTCTCTGCAGCCGAAATTAAACGCGCAATTGCTGTTGGAACTTTATTTTCGATATGATCGATTTCTCCATTTAATTTGTCTCCAATAGGAAAATCAGCCTGCTGAACCAAATCATTAATCATTCCTTGAAGTCCTAACGAACGGCCGTCATCTGGTGCATAAATTCTAGTAATACCATATTCATGCAATTCTGAGATTTCGCTTGGCAGAATCACTCCGCCGCCGCCGCCAAAAATCTTGATATGCCCTGCTCCTTTTTCGCGAAGCAAATCGTACATATATTTAAAATACTCATTATGACCTCCTTGGTAAGAAGTCATTGCAATTGCATTAGCATCTTCCTGAATTGCTGTATTAACCACTTCTTCAACACTTCGATCATGACCTAAATGTATTACCTCAACTCCTGTTGACTGTATAATACGACGCATAATATTAATGGCGGCATCGTGTCCGTCAAAAAGTGAAGCAGCTGTGACAATTCTTACTTTATTTTTAGGAATATATGGTATTTGTTGTTCCATTTTATGAATATGATAATTTTAAGGGAGCAATTTACAAAATATTTTAATATTTGGTTACTCTAATAGCTTTATGTTAACAAAAAAAGATTCACTATTCCTAAACTACTGGGGTAACATTTTAAATCACTTATTGATCTATAGTATATAAACCTACAACATGGCAATTTTGATAAATCTATATTTAATAAAGCAACTCATTTTCAAGATCTTAAAGTAATTTAGTAAAGTAGAAAAAGCCCCAAATTTTTACCAAACTTAAAATCTAAGTAATAACGTAAAAATTTAAAAAAATGAAAACTACATATCACCTAAGTATAATTATTGCTCTTAGTTTTATTATCGTATCTTTTAATAAGTACGAGAATGTTGAATCTAAGAATTACAAATCTAACGTTTTGGCTCTTTACAATAATTCAGATAATGATAATGTAAAAGACAATATTTCAAACGAATTCTTCAAGAAATATACTGATTTAAAAAAGTATAAATCTGATGTCATGTCCTTATACAAAAACCGATCTCTTGGAACTATTTGGTACGACGAAAATGAGATCAATCAATTTGGCATCATCTTATATGAAAACGCAAAAAAAATAAACGATTTGGTTATTCCTTACCAAAAAGAAATAGATCAGCTTTTTGATTCTTCATCAGAAACCAATCTCTCTGTAACCGATGCCGATATGCTTTTAAGTTCTTTATACATTGTATATGCTCAAAAAAGTAATTCAGATTCAAATAAAAAATTGTCTTATGACGCCATGCTGAAAGATTTTTTAAACTACAGTACAATCGAAAAAGCAACAGTAAAAACTGAGGACGATAAAAATCTTTATGACCAATATTATAAACTGCAAGGCGTTTTAAAACAATATAAAAAAATAGAACAATCTAATAAATGGAAACCTATTACAACAGAAACTCCATACAAAGATTTGCGTCCGGATGCAGCTTCAAGCACAATTGCTCAAGTTAGAACGCGTTTGTATTTATTAGGCGATTTAAAACAGGATTCTAAAAGTGATGTTTACGATCGTGAACTAATGGATGCTGTTATGAAATATAAAGTTCGTAATGGTTTTAAACCAAATTACATTCTGGCAGAAGAACATATTAAAGAAATGAATATTCCGCTTTCGGATAAAGTAAAAACTTTGGTACTAAATATGGAAAGAGTTCGTTCTATTTCGGCTGAGCTGGTGAACAATGACGAATACATTATGGTAAATGTTCCCTCTTACGAATTGATTTATGTTAAAAACGGAAAAATTGAATTAACTTCAAGTGTATTTGTAGGATCGCCTTTGACTAAAACTACCATTTTTAACGGGCAAATCGAAAGAATTGTTTTTAGTCCTTACTGGACAGTGCCGCAAAGTATAGTTGAAAATGAGTTAAAATTAAAAATAGCTGCCAATAAAAATTATCTTGCAGAACATAACATGGAAATGGTAAACGGTCAGATACGACAAAAACCAGGACCAGAAAACTCTTTAGGTTTGGTTAAATTCATGTTCCCAAATCCAGACGATATTTATATGCACGACACACCATCTAAAACTTTATTCGATTTTGAAAAAAGAACTTTCAGTCATGGATGTATTAATGTAAAATTAGCCAAAGAATTAGCAGTCGCCATGCTAAAAGATTATCCTGAATGGACAAAAGAAAAAATAGACAACGCAATGGCAGGAAAAGCAGAAAACAGTTTCAAACTTTCTAAAAAAGTACCTATTTATATCTGCTATTTTACTTCGCTTGTGAATGAAAACGGAGAGGTTGGCTTTTTTCAAGATGTCTATGAAAAAGATGCAGCTCTAACTCCTGAAAAATCAGCTGTTGCAGTAAACTAAATTTAATTTAAAACTTAAGAACCAATCGGAAATTCATTTATTTGAGTTTCCGATTTTTCTTTGTTCGCTGCATATGCCATAACTTAATACTGCAAAATATTCTCCTAATTTGAAATTTACAAAGAATTAAAAAACAAAATATCAAGGTACTAGAAGTCTATATTTACTTTTAAGAAATGTACCATATTAAGAAATTGTTTTTTTGTTAATTAAAACATGCTTTTTACTGGTACATTTAATAGTCATATTCATATATTTGGCAAAAATTTTTTTATGAAAAAAACTACCCTAATCTTATTACTAACTGCATTAAGCAGTGTGTCTTATGCTCAAAAAGCAGACACCAACAAGAAAAAAGTTAAGATAACGATTCCAAAATCTGACTTTTTCAAAAACATTAAAACATACAATATTATTGTTCAAGGAGACGATACTTGGAATGCAGATTACGCTGACAAGACCACAAAAACTTATGAGCATAATGTAACTAAAAACACTATTGAAGATTACTCTAAAAAAGATGCCTCAAACCCAGATGTTCGCGTTTTAATGGGATATAAAGGAGCTACTTACAAAAGAGCTGATAATGGTACTTATCTTTTAGACGGAGATTTCAAATATTTGGTTTTAGGAAAAAACAATGAAATCATATACGAAAAAGGCACAAATGCTAAAATGTATTCTGGAACTTATGTAAACGGAAAACCAAATCAAAGTTTAGCAAGTGACCTTAACAACATTGGATACAAATATCTTGCTGATAACAATATTTTTACAACCGAAAAAGAATTCACATTAAACTACGGTGTATTCGAAAAAGCAGATGAGTTTCCTGAACTTATCGAGTTTAACACTAAAACAAATGAATTTTTAGACAAAATTGCAAGCAATTCTTTAGATCAATCTTATCTAACAGAACTTGAAAAATTCTATTTGGGTTATGTAGGTAAAGAATACAAAAAATTAAAACCAAAAGATTACAATAAAGTAATTTACCTAAACTTATCGCTGACACAATTGTTCCTTTTAAATTTTAACAAAGCTTTAGAATACCTTGAAACTGCAAAGCAAGGTGCAGGTATGATGAGTATGTGGCCAGATGAAGCCAAAGCAAACATTACAAGTTTAATGACAGTAAACCAAAGTAACTTTACTGCAAAAGTTGAAAACCCAACATTTGACTCGGCTTACTACATCTATATTAACGGAACTGTATCTCAAAACGGAAAAACACAAACTGGAAAACTAAAAACGGATCGATTTGCAAATCGTGCAGAGGGAAGTATTCTATCTTCAAATGATCCAACTGAATCAAAAGTTTGGATTTATAAAGATAATGGTGAAACTGATTTTGTTGTAGTTAACGACAAAACAACTATTACTACAGATAAAGGATTAGAATTGAAATTTATTAAATACAACAACGCCTTTATTTTAGTAGAAAAAACAGCAGATTCGTCTTTTAAAAAATATGAATCTTCTGCAACTGAAATTTATGCAGAGAAAGACGGAAAATTTGAAGTAAAGCAATAAGCTCATTTTTTTTTTAATACCTATTAAAAAGATTCAACTAAAAAAGTTGAATCTTTTTTTTTTGCAGTTTTGTCGTCTCTCCCATTCATCAAATTTCTATATCTAAGAAATTGAAAGCTGTTCTAATGTTAATTATAAAACAAATTGTTACAGGTCCTCAAATAAAATTGTGGCTTTATTTTTGAATAAGTAGTATTTTTGAAACTTAAATAAAAACTCTATAATGAAAAAGATTTTAATTCTGTCTCTTCTATTTTCTCTAAGTTCTCAGGCTCAGGTAAAAGAAACCTTAGCTCAAAAAATATCAAAACTATCTACTAAAGTTTCAGGAGTTGGCGGCGTTGATATTGCATCTGGACTAAAAGAGGCTCTAAATAAAGGAATTACAGAACAAGTAAGTAAATTAACCGCCGTAGATGGTTTTTATAAAAATGAAGCTGTAAAAATTCTAATGCCCGAAGAGCTGCAAAAAGTCGATGCCACTTTAAGAAAAGTTGGATTAAGTTCACTTGCCGATGAAGGCGTTAAAATGCTTAATCGTGCTGCCGAAGATGCTGTGAAAGAAGCAACTCCAATCTTTGTTTCGGCAGTGAAAAATATGTCGATTACCGATGCAAAAAATATTTTATTAGGAAGTGAAAACGCTGCAACAACTTATTTACAAAGCAATACAACTAAATCTTTATACGGAAAATTTAATCCCGTAATTAAAAGCTCATTCGAAAAAGTAGGGGCAGATGTAGTGTGGAAAAACATTATAAATAAATACAACACAATCCCGCTTGTGAAAAAAGTAAATCCAGATTTAACGGATTATACAACAACTCAGGCGTTATCCGGCGTTTTTAAAATGATTGCTGTTGAAGAAAAAGATATCCGTACTAACATTAGCGCAAGAACAACACCTTTATTGAAAAATGTTTTTGCAATGCAGGATAAAAAATAGTTTTTTTTGTTTAACTGCTTAATCGTNNACGATTAAGCAGTTAAACAATTAACCGATTAAACCAAAAAACGAAATGCAAAAAATAACCATTCTGATTCATTGCAAAGACCAAAAAGGAATTATCGCTGCAGTGACAACTTTTATTGCCAAAGTTGAAGGAAATATTATTTACATTGATCAGCATGTTGATGTAGAACAAAATGTCTTTTTTATGCGATTGGAATGCGAATTAACCAATCCGAAAACGACAATCGAAGATTTTAAAACTGATTTTGATCAATCTATCGCCGCCGACTTTAATATGTCTTGGGATTTGTACAACCAAGAACAAAAGCCAAAAATGGCATTGTTCGTTTCTAAATACGATCACTGCTTATTTGATATTTTAGGACGTTACAGTGCTGGCGAATTAAACATCGAAATTCCGCTTATTATCAGCAATCATAACGATTTAAGATCAATTGCTGAGCGATTCGACATTCCGTTTCATTGCGTGCCTTTTACAAAAGACAATAAAGAAGAAGGCGAAGCTAAACAAATTGAACTTTTAAAAAGATATCAAATCAATTTTATTGTTTTAGCACGCTATATGCAGATTATCACACCCAATTTGATTTCGCTTTACGAAAATAGAATCATTAATATCCACCATTCGTTTTTACCCGCTTTTCCGGGAGCAAAACCCTATCATTCAGCCTTTAAACGTGGTGTAAAAATTATTGGTGCAACAAGCCATTACGTCACCGAAGAATTAGATGAAGGACCAATTATCGAGCAGGATATTGCCAGAGTTTCTCATATTCACTCAGTTGAAGATTTTATCATGAAAGGCCGTGATTTGGAACGCATTGTTCTTGCAAGAGCAATTAAACTGCATGCAGAAAGAAAAACAATGGTTTATAGTAATAAGACAGTTGTTTTTTCTTAGAGACTAAGATTCTGAGATACTAAGGTTCTAAGGTTTTCTCCTTTTTATAAAATAAGTAAACCCGACCAGCTTTTAAAAGTTGGTCGGGTTTACTATTATGATAATTTGAAACTTAGTCCCTTAGAACCTTAGTATCTCAGAACCTTTTTAACGAACCACAATCGACAATCTTGGATCATCAAAAGCGTCTACTTCAGCCATTGTCATTCCTAAAGCGTTTGCAACTCCTTCTCCATATGCCGGATCAGCTTTGAAACAGTTTCTGATATGGCGAATCTGAATAAACTTTTGAGCGCCGCCAACTTGTCCTGCAGTATTTTTAAACAACAATTGTTTCTTTTCTGGAGTTAACAAATTGAATAATAATCCCGGCTGTGTGAAATAATCATTATCATCATCTCTAAAATTATGTGCCCACGCATCGCCGTGAAGTTTCAATGGCGGTTCTTTAAATTCTGGCTGTTCTTGCAATTCGCCAAAACTATTTGGTTCATAATGTTTTTTCGAGCCGTTATTTCCATCTACGCGCATTGCTCCGTCTCTGTGGAAAGTATTATAAGGACATCTTGATGAGTTTACAGGAATTTGGAAATTATTTACTCCTAAACGATATCTATGTGCATCACCGTAAGAAAACAAACGGGCTTGCAGCATTTTATCTGGTGAGAAACTAATTCCAGGAACAACATGCGCCGGATTAAAAGCGGCTTGTTCTACTTCGGCAAAATAGTTTTCTGGATTTTTATTCAATTCAAATTCTCCAACTGGAATCAATGGAAAATCTTTTTTCAACCAAACTTTAGTTAAATCAAAAGGGTGAAAACGATACGTTTCAGCTTGTTCTTCAGTCATAATCTGAACAAACAATTTCCATTTAGGAAAGTTTCCTTCTTCAATAGCATCAAACAAATCTCGCTGGTGGCTTTCTCTGTCACCTCCTACTAATTTAGCCGCTTCTTCATCTGAAAGGTTATCAATTCCTTGCTGTGTTACAAAATGAAATTTCACATAATGTCTCTCATTTTGTTTGTTTATAAAACTAAAAGTATGACTTCCAAATCCGTGCATTTGTCTGTACGATCTAGGAATACCTCTATCACTCATTACTATTGTAACCTGATGCAAAGCTTCTGGCAGTAAAGTCCAAAAATCCCAATTGTTATCAGCACTTCTCAAATTGGTTTTTGGATCACGTTTTACCGCATGATTTAAATCAGGAAATTTCATTGGATCACGGAAAAAGAATACAGGTGTATTGTTTCCTACTAAATCCCAGTTTCCTTCGTTTGTATAAAATTTCAAAGCAAAACCCCGAATATCTCTTTCTGCATCTGCAGCGCCTCTTTCTCCTGCAACTGTAGAAAAACGAGCAAACATTTCTGTTTTTTTACCAATTTCCGAAAACAAATCGGCTCTTGTATATTTAGTAATATCATGAGTTACTGTAAAAGTTCCGTAAGCGCCAGAACCTTTAGCATGCATTCGTCGTTCTGGAATAACCTCACGATCAAAATGCGCCATCTTTTCTAAAAACCAAAAATCTTGTAACAAAACAGGTCCGTGAGGGCCCGCAGTTTGAATGTTTTGATTGTCTGGAACGGGAGTTCCGGTAGCAGTTGTTAATTTTCTGTTTGATTCCATATTGCTGATATTTAATGTTTTATCAAATATACAAACTTATCTTTAGCATATTGATAATCAAAATTGATTGTTATTATATTTTAATAACAAAAAACTATATACTATTACAGAAAGCTCAAAATCAACACTTAAAAAATCTTAACGTATGTCCAACAAAGTAATAACAAAACCTTAACAGCAAAGCATCCATATATACCTGATCTTTGTAGTGTAATAAACTGGTTATTTATTATTTTGGTTTTGGTTAGTTAAATGATGCCGGCGTCTTCGAGATGCCGGCATTCTTTTTTTGTGTTAACTTGGTTTGTTTTGTTTCAGGTATCAGGTTGCTTTACTTTGAACGTAGTTTTACCACAAAGAGCGCAAAGTTTTTTTATCTATTAGGCTTTGTATAAAGTATAAAGTTCGCAAAGCTTTGTAAAAAACTTTGCGAACTTTGCGTAATTCCTTGCGTCCTTTGCGGTTAAAAAACTTTTTTTTGAACATTAACTTATATCCAACAAAGTAATAACAAGATCTTAACAGCATAAGATCGATATATGTCGGATCTTTGTCATGTAATAAACTGGTTATTTATTATTTTGGTTTTGGTTAGTTAAACAATGCCGGCGTCTTCGAGATGTCGGCATTTTTTTTGTTTCTCCCGACGCTTCGGGATCAGGTTTAATATTACTTTGCTTTGAACATAATTTAACCGCAAAAAGCGCAAAGTTTTTATCTACGAAACTTTGTATAAAACACAAAGTTCGCAAAGCTTTGTGTAAAAAACTTTGCGAACTTTGCGTAAACCTTTGCGCTCTTTGCGGTTAAATATCTCCGAACAACCTGAAACCTGAAACAAAAAATTAATTTTTCAATCGTTCGTGAAGTAATTTAAAATACGTGAAAGCCTTTAATAATCGGCTGCCGTGCCAGGAGAACATTTCTCCGTCGACAAAGATTGTTTTCGCATGATGTGTAAACCTGCCTATTTCAAAAGCATCTTCTTCTTTAAAAGGATAAGGTTCTGAGGAAAGAAAAACCACATCTGGATCGCCTTCTAAACGCATTTTCTTTAATTCGATTTCAGGATAACGTCCTTTATCACTATAAATGTTCTCAAAATGATTTAGTTGCAGCAATTCATTAATATATGTATCATTTCCAGCAACCATATAAGGATTTTTCCAAATGAAATACGCAGCTTTTTTAACTTCAATATCTTGAATGTATTTTTTGAAATCGCTCAAGGCGAAAGTCAATTTGTCGTTCCACTTTTGCGATTCGGTTCTGCAATTGAATAATTGACCAAAATCTGAAATCATCTGAAAATTATCTTCTATAGAAACTATATTGGTAACCCAGACTGGACAAATTTCTTGCAGCTGATTTACTATTTCTTCTGTATTCTCTTCTTTATTACAAATGATAATATCAGGCTGTAAAAGTTTTATTTTTTCAAAATGAATTTTCTTAGTACCTCCGACAATCTTCTTGGTCGATTTTAAATGATACGGATGAACACAGAATTTCGTGATTCCGATTATTTTATCTTCTAAACCCAAATCATAAAGCAATTCTGTTTGAGATGGAACCAAAGAAATAATCCGTTTGGGAGCGGTTTCAAAAGAATGAACGGTTCCTATTTGATCTGTTAACTGTTTCATTTATTAAGATGTCTTTTTAACCGCAAAGTTCGCAAAGATTTACGCTAAGATCACAAAGTTATTTTCCTTGCGAACCTTGCGAAAAACCTTAGCGAACTTTGCGGTTAATCTATTTATAAAGTTATTTAAAACTTAGCATTAATAATATTTTCCATTTCTTTTTGAACAGATAAAGCCTCTTCTCTTGCCTTTTCAGCAAAGTCAGTTCCTTTTGAAGCGTAAATAATTGCTCTTGCCGAGTTTACCAATAAACCAATTTTATCGTTCATTCCGTATTTACATACTTCGGACAAACTTCCGCCTTGAGCCCCAATTCCAGGCACTAACAAAAAGCTGTCTGGAACAATTTTTCTAATATCGGCAAAATATTCTGCTTTTGTCGCTCCAACAACGTACATTAAATTTTCACTGTTTTTCCATGTTTTAGAAGTTTCTAAAACTTGTTTGTACAATTCTGTTCCGTTTGTATTTAAAGTCTGAAAATCGAATGCGCCTTCGTTAGAAGTTAATGCCAGCATAATAGTATGTTTATTTTCGAAAGCTAAAAAAGGCTCAACAGAATCTTTTCCCATATAAGGAGCAACAGTTACACTATCAAAATTTAAGTCTTCAAAAAAAGCTTTAGCATACATGCTCGAAGTGTTTCCAATATCGCCGCGTTTAGCATCAGCAATTGTAAAAATTTCAGGATAATTTTCGTTTATGTAGTTAATTGTTTTTTGCAGCGACATCCATCCTTTTATTCCGTATGCTTCAAAAAAAGCAGTATTTGGTTTGTAACCTACCGTTAAATCATGAGTGGCATCGATTATCGCTTTATTAAATTCAAAAATTGGATCTTCTGTTTCTAATAAATGCGGCGGCATTTTAGTTAAATCAGGATCTAAACCAACGCATAAAAATGATTTTTTTTGAAGAATTTGTTCGTGTAGTTGTTGTGTTGTCATATTATATTTTAATAGTGCAGCAAAATTACAAATAATATTAGATTTTGTTTCAGGTTTTAGGTTTGAAGTTTCAGGTTAATTCTTTGCCACGAATTTCACGAATAGAATTCTGGTAAATACAATTTGTGCAACTCGCAGCAAAAAAACTTCACGTTTCGCCCTTCGACTTCGCTCAGGGCGACATTCTAAATTTTTCAAACTTCAGATTCATTGTCAGGCTGAGCGAAGTCGAAGACCAAGTTCCAATTGGACCTCCCTTCGACTTCGCTCAGGGTGACAATTAGGATATTTCAATTTTCTAATTGCCATATTATCTAATTGTCCTATTATCTCATTAACATTGAATTTTTATAACAACCGCAAAAAATTATGTAAGAAAAAAGAATCGCTTCTTTTTAAATTTGAAAGAAACTCTAAAAAACAGTTACTTATGACCCCGAATATTGGAATATCTACACGAAATTTAAAAAAGAGCACAAGCCTTTTAGCCACTATATTATCTAATGAAATGATTCTTTATGTAAAAACCAGAAAATTTCACTGGAACATTTCGGGAAATAGTTTTATGGAATTGCATAAATTGTTTGAAGAGCAATACCGAATTTTAGAAGCTCAAATCGACGAAGTTGCAGAACGCATCAGTCAGCTTGGCGAAAAAACAATTGGAACAATGAAAGAATTCATTGAAAATTCTACACTAAAAGAATCTCCAAAGGAGTACGCTTCGCAAAAACATATGCTCGAGGAACTTCTAGAAAATCACGAACAATTGGTAACTGAATTTCGAGCTTATATTCCAATTTTTGAAGACGAAGCCAATGATGCCGGCTCTGCAGATTTTGTGACGAACTTATTGCAGGAACATGAAAAAATGGCTTGGATTCTGCGCCGTTATCAAGTTTAAAAAAATGCTTGAAATGTGAATTATGCAACGATTATCAAAATAAGTGTAACACGAAATTTAATATTAATACGCAACTTTACCATGTAATAAGGACCCCACATTCTATTTCCAAAAATAAAAAAGGCTTGGTTGAATAAAACAGAATCTAAAGCTGTAAAAGCTTTTCTGACAGTTAATGATTTAATTGTTGCTAAAGATAAAAGTTGCGACGTACCAAAAACTTTAGCAAATACAGGAAAAAATGAATTATATCAAATCCTGCCAGAATTATGAAACTTTCTTATTCGATCAGAAGTACCGTCTAGTAGCAAAATATTAGACGGTATTTTTTTGAAAATTTGGTTTTTATACGTTAATATTTCCTTAATACAAAGAGCAAGAAAGACTATAAGCCAAAATAAATTAATTATCTTTAACCAAATTTGTATAAAATGAAACTGTTTATAAAGTTTGACATTAACACCATTTGCTCTCTTTATCTGAAGCAAAATCTCGAGCAGCAAAATATAAATTTTACTACTTTAGGTTTTGGAGAAATCGAGGTTGATGATAGTCTAGATTCTGATGCACTCGAAGCTTTAAAAAACAATTTAAGCCCTTGCGGATTTGAAGTTGTTGAAAATCAAAAGAGTGTTTTAGTTCAAAAAATTAAAGATGCTATAATTGAGCTTGTTTTTATGGAAGACAATAACAATTATAAAAGTTCCGTTTTCTTAGCAGAAAAGCTGAATCATAGTTACGGCTATTTATCGAACGTTTTCTCTGAAGTAACTTATTCTTCTATTGAAAACTTCATCATTTTACAAAAAATTGAAAGAGCAAAACAGTTAATTATTATTAACGAAATGAGCTTAACAGAAATCGCGTTCTTATTAAACTATTCAAGTGTAGCCCATTTAAGCACACAGTTTAAAAACACAACCGGCATAACGCCATCGGCTTTTCAGCGAATAATTAAGAAACGAAGAGAAAATTTAAAACAAAACTAAATACCACATAAAAATGCAAAACGCATTATATATTTTACTCGCAGATGATGATGAAGATGATCGTCTTTTTTTTAAGGATGCTTTTGAAGAAGTAAAAGTACAAACTAATGTAAATTTTGTTCATGACGGAATGCAGTTAATGGACCATTTAATGAATCCAAACACAAAAATTCCTGATATTTTATTTCTCGATTTGAACATGCCTAAAAAAACAGGGAAAGAATGTTTGATCGAAATCAAAAAAACAGAACATCTTAAAAACATCATTATCGCCATTTATTCAACTTCATCATCTGAAGAAGATATTGAAGATACTTTTATTCAAGGTGCCAATATTTACATCAAAAAACCAAGCGATTTTAATACGCTTAAAAAAATAATTAACGAAGTTGTGACTGTAAACTGGCACTATCATACATCAGGATTAAATCGTGATAATTTTTTACTGCGTCTAAAATAATTGTAGATCAATGAAATGGATACCAAATTTTAATTCTTCAAACTCTTTGAGAGTTATTTTTGTAATCGCAGTTTTCATTCTGTTATTTCTTTCCTCTATTGCATACAAGCACAATCAAGATTTAAACGAATCTAGTAAGCTTGTTATGCATACTTACGAGATAAATATTCAGTTGGAACGTTTAATGTCGGCGATCAAAGACGCCGAAACGGGTCAGCGAGGTTATATCATTACCAGAAATGCACGATTTTTAACGCCTTATATTTATTCGCGGGATAAAGTAAATACTTCCTTTATCACCTTGCGAAAATTAACGGCTGATAATCCTGTTCAACAGGAAAATCTTCGCAAACTTTTTAAGCTAATTATTCAGCGTTTTGTTTCGTTTGAAAACTGTTTAAAATACAGCGATCCTAAAACATATGATAAACGCAGACTTGACAATCATATGTTTGGCGGCCGAATCCTGATGGAAAACATTCGTTTTAAGGTTGACGAAATGAATGACATGGAGAAAAAATACTTAAACAAAAGGCTGAAAATCTATGATGCCGAAATATCTTTAAGTCCGCTTTTTTCTATTTCATTATTTTTAGTCGCCATGAGCTTTATCTTACTAGCTTACAGACAAATAAGCAAAGATTTCGAGCGTTTGAAAATTTTCAATAAGAAACTCTTAATTTCCAGCGGTTTAATCGCACAATCTGAAACAATTGGTAAATTCAGTACATGGCAATGGGATTTAGACTCTAATAAAATCGATTATTCTGATAACCAATTTCGCTTATTAGGTTACGAGCCAGGTTCATTTGTACCTGAAAAAGATACTTTTTTAAATTTTGTTCATCCAGATGATAAAGAAACGGTTGCTAAATCTATTGAAGGCATTATAAACAGCGGACGACTTCCTTTTGTTTATTATAAAATATTGCTTCCAAGCCGTGAAGTTCGATATTTTAAATCAACAGGAAAATTATTGACGGATCAACAGGGAAGCAAAATTTTACTGGGAATTAATTTTGATATTACCGATGAGCATCTGCTTAATATAGAATTGCAGGAACGTAATCACGAATTAGAAAAAAGCAATAAAGAACTGGCTTCTTTTAACCATGTTGCGAGTCATGACTTGCAGGAACCGTTAAGAAAAATCCAAACTTTTATTTCGAGAATTTCTGATGCTGATAAAGCTGTAATGTCGCAAAGTGCCAACGATTATATTACTAAAATTCAGATTTCGGCTAAAAGAATGCGAGTTTTAATTGATGATCTGCTTTTATTTTCGAGAACAAATACGACGAAAAAAGAATTTATAAAATCGCAGTTAAATGAATTGCTTCAAAATGCCGAAGCGGAATTAACAGAAATTATCGAGGATAAAAAAGCAGTTATTACAGTTTCAAAACTGCCTAAATTGTCTGTGATTCCGTACCAAATAGAACAGCTTTTTATCAATTTAATTGGAAATTCACTAAAATACAGCAAACCTAATGTTGTACCTGAAATCGTAATTGAAAGCACCAAAGTACTTTCTGAAGATTATCCCGAATTGCTGGATCAAAATGTAAAAAAATACCACAAGATTACTTTTACAGATAACGGAATGGGATTTGATCCTCAATTTAAAGACACGATTTTTATATTATTTCAACGTTTACATTCAAAAACAGATTATCCGGGAACTGGAATTGGACTGGCTATCTGCAAAAAAATTGTCGACAACCATAAAGGCTTTATTATGGCGGACAGCGAGCCGGATAAAGGCTCTGTTTTTACCATTTTTCTTCCTGATTAATTCTTCACAAACAGCATCATAAAACATTGTAAAATAACGTTGTATAATTTCTTTATGGGAATTATATAACGTTTCTTTTTTATGGTGTAAAGCAAAATACGCCATTCATCGCCAACTTTGTAATATAATACTTTATGAAGTAATAATGAGAGCAACATCTATACTAAAAGGAACATTTTTCAAAGTGTGTTTTTTTTTGATTATCATTTGTGTTTCATCGTGCAAAAAGAATAATCCAATTGAAACGACACTAAAGAAAAATGAAACTTTTGCAAAAAATGAAAAGGAAGAAACAGAAGCCTTTTTTTTTATAGCTGTTGCAAATGTTAGTAAAACGATTATTTCAAAAAGCAAGATTGCACAACAAAAAAGTTCAGAAAGTTCAATAGTAATTTTAAGTTTAAAAATCGAAACGCAGCAAAATAGATTATTAGAAGATATAAATGATTTAGCCAATAAAAGGCTAATTATCATATCAGAAATAGATGCGGCGCATAGAAGAGATACCTACAATTTGGTAAATGTAAATGCTTTTGATTTTGATGCTGTTTATCTAAATTCTATGAAAGAATATTTAGAAGATCAAATCGAATTACTGGAATCGATCTCTAAACAAACAAATGACAAAACAATTTTAAAATTAGTATTGACCTATTTACCTGAACAATTTGATCTTTTAAGAGAAACGGAGCAAAACCTGAAAAAAGAAATAAAATAATGGTTAGCCAATTTATTGGCAGCTATTTTAATAATGAAAATAAATTTAATAATAAAGACTTTTTAAAGGCTGGAAACGTAAAAAATGAACCCTTTTTAAATTAAATATATTAATCACTAAAATTCAATTATTATGAAAACGAGTAACACCATTTTAGGAATTGTTGGAGCTGCAGCAGCAGGAGCATTATTAGGAGTATTATTTGCACCAGATAAAGGTTCAAATACCAGAAAAAAAATCAAAGATAAATCAAGAGACTACGGCGATAATCTCAAACATAAGTTTGACGGCGTTGTACACACAATCACTTCAAACGGTAAAGAAATTATTCAAGAAGGAAAAGCAAAGTTTAATGAAGCAAAAGAAGACTTTAATGCGCTTAAAGACGAAGCTAAATCTGTAAAAACAAATTACTAAAAAGTGATTCTTTCAAACCATAAATACCACTATCATGGAACCAAATGCAACAACAAATGAAGATCTAAATCTTTATGAAAAAGCCGAAAATTATACCAAAACGAGTTTAGAATTACTAAAACTTAAAACGGTATCATCTGTGGCTGATGTTGTTTCGACACTCACATCAAAGATTGCGGTTGCGATTGTTGTTGCATTTTTTTCCTTGTTCCTCAATATTGGTATTAGTTTGTGGATTGGAAAACAACTTGGAGAATATTATTACGGCTTTTTTATTATGGCGCTTTTTTATTTAATTGTTGCCATTGTGATTCATAAAATGCATCATAGCTTAATTAAAACTCCAATTGGAAACACAATTGTTTCTAGTATTCTAAAAGAAACTAAGAACTGATTTTATTCGATTAATAACTAAAAAAGACTGTTATGGAGGCTATTTACACTATTGACGAATTGAATCAGAAAATTAAACAGCTCGAAAACCGACAAGACACAGAATGGGATTTGATTAAAGAAGAAATCGAGGATATTAAAGATAACTTGAAACCTATTAATCTAATTCGGAATACGGTCGAAGAAATCAATGAAACAATTGGCTTTAAAAGTCATTTGGCACAGTCAGCAATTAGTATTGGAATAGGTTTTCTGGCCAAAAAACTAGTAGTAGGAAAAACGCATTCGACATTTAAAAACATCTTCGGATCATTATTGCAGCTTGTTGTAACCAATTTAGTTTCGAAACCGCATGAACCTTCACGCGAAACAGCAAAAGAGGAATCATGACATAATGAACTATCATAAGAGTGATTGTCTAACTAAATACTACGATTATGGAAAAATTAAATGAAATAATAGTCAAAAATAGTGTGAACATCTACTCTACCTTATATAAATGTTTTGAATTTACAAGAGTATTTTTAGGTATCTAACTTGTTTATACGTTTTAAATTATAACAAACGATTAAACGGTTAATACATCACTATAGACCCTGAGGTACTAAGGGGCTGAGATTCTAAGTTTTTTCTTGAAAACTTAAACTTATCTTAACCCAAAAGCGCGAGTTTCACAAAAGTGAAACTCGCGCTTTTTTATTCTCTAAAATACATCTCAGCAAATAAATTATAACCATATTGCCTCCAAATGGTTAAAACCATTCGCTATACGTAAATAAGGATTAATTTATTTAGCCAAAAAAGCCGAACATAAGTTCGGCTTAACTATTTACAGACTCAAAGAAAAACCTTTGCCCCTCTGAACCTTTGCCCCTCAATCAAAAAAACCTCAGAACCTCAGCATCTCAGTCCCTCAGAACCTTTAATTATAATTTTGATAAATAGGAAATTTCAATCCCACATAAAGGTTGCAGCCTTTAGAATTGTTTGAAAACAAATTACTGATTAAAGATCCTGAACCAATAAACAACGGGCCGGCTCTAAAACCAGTTCCAACTTGCGTTCCGCCGTATTCCATCCAGGTTACAGGAACATAAAAACTAAATTTCCCGTCTTCAAATCTAGGCGTAAATGTAACCGAATTAGCAATTGCGGTTCCATTTGTTTTTTTAGCATCAACCAATCCAAAATCACCGCTTAAATTCAGATAAAATTTGTTATTAATATTCCAGTCAAAATTGGTGTGAAAAGCAGTTGGTAAATTAGCCTGCATCCCTTTTCTTGCTGCCGTTTTTACATAATTAGCATCAAAGAACTCAAAAATATTATCAGCATTATCAATATCATCCTGCGTAACTCTTCCTGACAAATCGTAGGTATTTTCGGCCATATTTTTGTAATTAAGTTTTCCAATATCTGTTATCGAAACTGCAGCTTTAAACTTATATCGATTTCCTCTGCAAGTATGGCAATTGGTACGATATTCATACGTAAACCCTAAATCAACGCCAACGCCAGCCGAACTTCCGTCAAACTTAGGATCATTGCCGTTTTGATAATCATAACTTGCAGCTGTTTTTAATGTTCCTGTTGAGTAATATTCGCTCAAAGCGGGATTTACATCATTTTTATTAAAAGCAACACTCAAATTACTTCCGTTAATATAGCCGTTTACTCCTGCCATTAAATATTTCAGTGTAACACCGCCTTTTATAAAATGTTCTTCCTCATCGAGTAAAACTGTACCATAGCTGGCGCCAATTTCTGCCCACGAATTCGTAACAGCATTTGGATTTCCTCCTGTTATTAAAAAACTATTTGAAACATCTAAATCCTTATTTACCTCATCAACAAGTTGACCATTTACATCGACAACATTAGTTACACTTCGCACACGCGTAAAAAGCGCAACACTGTGAGCTGGCGTAATATTGAACATAACGGACGGACCTAAAATGTCGACATTAAAATTCCCTTTATTATTCGATTTAATATTCTTCTTTCCGTCTCTTTGCAAATCAAAACTGCCATCTAAAATCTCGGCAAAATTAACTCCATACAAGTCATTCTGTCCCGTTGCGCTAGCCGAAAATACGTTAATATCAACTTGGTATTTAGAATCAACAACAGCCGAAGGGTTAAATAGTACACCTTGAATTCCCGCATAATTATCATCCCGAAATCCAAAATACGATTGCCCTTGGGCATAAAAAAAGCTTCCAAAGAAGCAAAATAATAGTAAAGTTCTCTTCATAAATTAGTTTTAAACAATTGGTTAGTTACACCTTTTATGGTTGAAAAGGCACACAAATATTAAAAGAAAAATGTTTAAAAAAAACTTTTTTTCTAAGGAACAAAGAGGCAAAGGTGCAGAGGCTCAAAGGTTTTAAGATTTTTCTTAGAATTAATAAAAACCAAAATAGTACTCACGCTTGAAACTGTGAAAACTATTTCGGGAGCTGTATTACGGGAAATGATTTTTGAAAAATGGGTTGTGATAATTTGTAAATACATTCTGTCCCAATAGTTGAAACCATTGGCTATATTTATATCTTTTATCTAGAATCATCACGATCACAAACAAAAAAAGCCGAACAAATGTTCGACTTTTAATATAGTATAAATTCAAAGAAAACCTTTGAATCTTTGCATCTCTGCCCCTTTGCCCCTAAGCAAAAAACCTTAGAACCTCAGTACCTCAGAACCTTAGAAAACTTCCGAAGCCTCTTTCAATTTCTCCATATTGTTTACCAACTGAAGCTCAGCAACAATTTTATGAATATCACCATTCATGATATTTCCTAAATCGTAAAGTGTTAAACCTACACGGTGATCCGTTACACGACCTTGCGCATAGTTGTACGTACGAATTTTAGCCGAACGGTCTCCAGAACTAACCTGAGAAGTACGTTTTGTAGCATCTTCAGCTTCTTTCTTAGCCAATTCCATTTCGTACAAACGAGAACGTAAAACCGTTAACGCTTTATCTTTATTTTTATGCTGCGATTTCTGATCTTGACATTGCGCCACTAATCCTGTTGGAATGTGCGTTAAACGTACTGCCGATTTCGTAGTATTTACAGATTGTCCTCCAGGTCCTGACGAACAGAAGAAATCTACACGAACATCGTTCATATCAATTTGTACATCAAATTCTTCTGCTTCTGGTAAAACCATAACAGTAGCTGCCGATGTATGCACACGACCTTGTGTTTCAGTCTGCGGAACACGTTGTACACGGTGAACACCAGCTTCAAACTTCAAAGTTCCGTAAACATCTTCTCCCGAAACTTCAAAAATAACCTCTTTGAAACCTCCAGAAGTTCCTTCGTTCATATCTACAACCGAAGTTCTCCAACCTTGAGATTCACAATATTTAGTATACATTCTGAATAAATCTCCTGCAAAAATACTTGCTTCGTCTCCACCCGTTCCCGCGCGAATCTCCACCATTACATTTTTAGCATCTTCAGGATCTTTAGGAATCAACATAAATTTGATTTCCTCCTCCAGCTGCGGCAAACGCTCTTTTGCTTCGTCTAGCTGCATTTTGGCCATTTCAACCATATCAGCATCGCTTCCGTCAGCAATAATTTCGTTTGCTTCGTCAATATTTGCTAAAACAAGAATGTATTCTTCTCTCTTTTCAACCAAAGCTTTTATGCTTTTATATTCTTGGTTGAGTTGCACATAACGTTTTTGATCAGTAATAACATCCGGCTGAATAATCAAATCCGAAATCTCATCAAAACGCTGCTTTACATATTGAAGTCTATCTAACATTTTCTAATTCCTTTTATTGGACTGCAAAATTACAAAATTTTTGTGGAAAATTCTAGTGGTTATTTTTTGGGAATTTTGATACAGATTTTGATGGTTTTTGTTTTTGAAAAACAGGGGTTTTTACTTAGTAATAAATTTTTATTAAATTACGATGTTTGTCTTTAATTGATTATCGATTTATTTAGCTTAAAAATATCAATCTCCTCTAACTGTTGAATATTGTTATATTTTATTTTTTGTTACGAGCTATTAATAAATATAATGTTTAAAATAATTGTCCTTTCAATGTTGAATGTTATTGTGTATTTTTGAAAAAATAATGAGGTGGTCAAATTCAAATTTAATTTTGTTAACTCACAAAACGCAATACATTTATGATTGAACCAGTTACTACAATTACAGAATTTCTTAAAAATATAGAAGAATTAACTGCAAATAATGAAAAACTATGGTTTCGAGGATTAGAAAATAGTAATTTTAAATTATGCCCTTCAATCTATCGACCACCATTTGCATCCAATGTTGAGGAACACTTTTTAAATAAATTTAGCTCTAGGGCTATTCCTTTTCTAACTTCGTCATATAGTGGTTATGAATATTGGCATTGGTTATTTTTAATGCAACATCATGGAGTTCCCACTAGATTATTAGATTGGTCTTCAAGCGCAATAACGGCTCTAGCTTTTGCGGTCCTTTATCGAGATGAAAAACATAAAGATGCTGATGCAGTTGTATGGTGTTTAAACCCAATCCTTTTAAATGATGAAAATAGAATTCGAGTTAAATTGATTGATAATGAAAAAATTCCTGACATTACATTAAAAAAAGAATTACTCCCTACTTACAAATTTAATGCTACTGGAGTTGTAAAGTACCCTGTTGCTATAACCGGTCCATTAAATAATTCTAGAATTGTAGCTCAAAAAGGAACTTTTACACTTTTTCCTGATACAGAAGCTTTTAATCTAGAAGACACAGAAGGTGCTTCGGAGTTTTTAACTAAAATTACCTTATGTAAAGATCATATTGAAAGTTTAAAACGACAACTATCAACTTTAGGAGTTACTGAAAGCACAATATATCCAGAACTTTCAAGTTTGGCGTTAGAAATTAAAAGAGAGTTTATTGAACCGCTAATTACTCTTAAACATGTTTAAAATATATAAACTCGGTGATTTTGGAACTTTTAATATTGATAAAATAATATCTTATGAAAGTTCAATTGATTTCCATCCTGTCTATCAGAGATATGGTGGAATTTGGTCGAAAGAAAAAAAACAACTTTTTATTGATACTATTTTAAATGATTTTGATACCCCAAAATTTTACTTTAATTATTTCTCAGATTCTAACAATCCTTTAAATACGAGCAATAAATTATATGCTGTTATTGATGGTAAACAAAGGTTAGAGGCTATATTTGATTTTGTAAAGAATAAGTTTGAATTATCAAGCAATTTTAAATTTTATGACGATGAAAAAATAAACTTACAAAATTTAAAATTTAATGATATTTCGGAAAAATTTCCATCTATTTTGTCAAAGTTTTTTTCCTATGAATTTGATATAATTTTTGTAGACACAGACGATGAAGACAAATTAGAGGAACTCTTTTTAAGATTGAATGGAGGAGAAGCACTTACAAATGCAGAGAAGAGAAATGCTGTTGGTGGAGAATTTAATAGAAAAGTTAGAGATATTGTCGAAAGCAATGTTTTTTTTACTGAAAAACTTAGATTTAAAAATCCTAGATACCAACATCAAGATTTATTTGTAAAGCTTGCTTTAACTGAATCAAATAATGAATTAGTTACATTCACAAATAAAGTACTATATGAATTCATTAGAGATAATAAAGATTTTACAGAGAAAATAGCTGAAACCTTTAACATTGTACAAAATAATCTTACAGAAATGTCTAATTGTTTTGTGGATAAAGATTTTTTATTAGCTTCTAAAGGGGTAATTCCAGTTTATTATTACTTCTATACAAGACACTTACCTAACCATCTAGCTTTTAATCATTTCTTAAATTTATTTGAAACTGTAAGAAAAGAAAACAGAAAGAAAGAGAGTTTCGAAGCAAATCCCTTACTAATGGAGTATGACCGCTTGAATCAACAAGGAGTTCATTTAGAAAAATCATTAAATTTCCGATACAAAATTCTAGAAAAAGGTTTTAACTTTTATCAAAAGTATCAAACATTAGAAAATTTTTCTCTCGATGATTCAATGTTTTATGACTTTGATGATGATAATTTAAATACAAATTAAAATTATTTTTTATTTTTAACTCTCTAAAGTGTTCAACCATAAAACTACGCAAACGTCTACGACTTTGCGTAGTTTTTTTTGCTCTTAAAAACCATAAACCTGTCAAAAATCTACCGACTTTTCCTGAATCTATCTAAAATTACTATTTTTCATAAGCATCAATGAGTTAAAGTCAGAGACTTTGAGGCGTTTATATTTTTAAACAAATTACAGCAAAGTGGCGCAAAGTCAGAGACATTTGCGCAGCGGGTTATTTTTCTTTGTTGATACAAATATGCCTAATTCTCTCATATATCTAAGCACTGTAGTAGACGATACTAAATATCCACATTTTTCAAGTTCTACTGCGATACGTAAACATCCATAGGTTTTTCTTGATGCAACAAAGATGGAATTGATTTCATCTTTTAAATTAATTTTACGTTTTTGTTTTTCTGTAAGAAAACCTTTTTTCCATGCTCGATAAGTTACTGTGTTCGTGCCTAACGTTTTACACATTAATTCTTTAAAATAATTCTTTTCATTTTCTGCAATAAAGTGAAAGATAAAAGGTTTACCACAAATAATAAACTCCCTAGCATTTCTAATAATTTCAATCCTTAGATTTATATTCTTAATCTTTTTTTCAAGAATTTTAATCTTTTTCTCTTCAGGACTTGATATTGAATTCCCTTTACCTGGAAAGCTTGTGCCTCCATTCTTTTTCAAAATATTTCGCCACAAAGACAGAGATTTTACACTTATCTGTAAATCTCTAGCCGTCTGAGTTACACTTCCATTTTCATAACTTAATTGAATAGCTTTTAATTTGAAATCTCGGTCATAATGTATTCTCTTCATTTTCATAATAAATATTATCAAATTCCTCAATTGTCTTGTAATTAAGACTGGAATGGATTCTTTTTTTATTATACCAATTTTCTATATAATCAAATAGTACTATTTTCATTTCACCTGTTGTTAGTAATTTTGTCTGTTTATATATTACTTCTCTCTTTAAAGTATTAAAAAAACTTTCCACAACAGCATTATCATAACTGTCTCCCGTTCGACTCATACTTGGTTTGCAATTATATTCAGCCAATTTATTAGTAAACAATTTATTTGCATACTGAACTCCTTTATCAGAATGGAATATTAATCCTTTTGCAATGGGACGACTTGCTATTGCTTTTTCAAAAGCAGGTAAAGTTGTAACCTTGGCAGAAAGTCCAAAACTCAAATGCCATCCTATTATTTTTCTATCATACAAGTCCATGACAACAGTGAGATATGAAAAATTTTTATCAATCGTAATATAAGTTATGTCTGAAACCCAAACCTTGGAAGGTTTATCGACTTTAAATTGTCTGTTTAAAAGATTTGGCGCAATACATAAATTATGTTTTGAATCGGTCGTAACTTTGAATTTCTTTTTTAGTTTACTGCGTAAACCAAGCTGTTTCATACAAAACGATACATGTCCTTGGGAAATTTGAAATCCACGACTGTGTAATTCTCTAGTAATCAATACAGCTCCTTTATACTGTCCGAATTCAAAAAATATAGAACTTATTTCTTTTTTGAGCAGACAGACACGGGTTTCTGTTTTTGAAAAAGGTTGTTTTACCCATAAATAATAGGTGGCATGAGAAGCTTCTAAAACCTCAAACATTTTATATAAAGGATATTTCCCTCTGTTTTGATGTATGAAATTATAAAGCACATGCTTACTTTCATGCATGTATTTCAATCCTTTTTGCAGTATTTCTAATCGAAGTTGGGAGTCTGCAAGTTTTTTTTCTAATTCGTAACTTTTTTCGTTTTCAAAAGAAATTCTTTTATGTCCTACACCTGGAAAACTTCCTTTTCCAAATTTAGAGTAGATAGTGCGCCACTTAGAAAGCATTTTAAGAGAAACGCCAAGTTCCTCAGCTGCTTCCGTAACCATATTTCTTCGATAACTTAACTGTACGGCATTTTCTTTGAAAATTGCATCGTAATGTCTGACATTTTCTTTCATATTGTAAAGTTAACTTATTCGTATATTATTAAATATAAACAAGTTAACCATTTTAAAAAACCCAATCTCGCAGATATATCTCTACGGTTCGTTAGCGCGGATTTGTAATCCGTGCCCGCAACAGTAAGACATAATAAAAATTATCAAAACAAAAAGCTACAAATCATATAGCTTTTGTTTTACATTTACAAACTAAACAAACCAATCCCTAGCTCTCTAAAGAATTCTTATAAAACTAGCAAAGCAAAAAATGAAAAAACTTGTTTTCCGATTTTGGATCATTAATTTCCTGATAAGCATTTCATTATTTTTTATTTATAGAATTGTGATTTCAGAAACAAAGATGGTCGAGGGAAATTCCTTTGAAAAATTTGTACAGATTTTAGATCTCATAATAAATCTAGGTTTTTCTGCTGTATATTTTATTGCGATGATTATCTCTTCGTTTGCAATTTTTCTAAATTTGAAAGAAAAAATCAGAAATAATTTCTACTGGTCACTTTTAGCATTTTTAGGAATACCATTATTTTGTGTCATTTTTATCCTTGTTAATTTATTGATTGATATTAGCGTACACAATGTAACTGTTTTAAAAAGGCTTGCCCTTTTTTCAATAATTTATCTATTTCTTACCACAGTAGAGTTTTTATTGTTCAGAAAAAGAATTAACAAACTCAAAATTGAATAAACAAGATTGCGCAGCGAGGCATTAAATACTAACAAAAACAAACACATTGAAAACACTACTGCTTTTTTTATTTTTTTGCGCAGCTGCAAATGCACAGGATAAACCAATTGGTAATTTTGAACATAGGTATTTTACAGATCCTGCTTATGACGGTTTTAGTTTTGGGCAAATTTTTACTCTTCAATTAAATCAAGACAATACTTATACTTTGATCGAAGACATTGAAAACGATGTCCTCGCTGAACCAACAAAAATTATTGGTTCCTATACCTACAATGAACGCATTTTGACTTTGCAAACTCCCACTATCCGAGCATTTAAGGTGAATAAAAAAATGACAAAATTAAAAGCTGTCCAAAAAACGGAAGCGTTCGGAAATAAAATTCGGGAAATCTATATTAAAAAATAAACACTGCAAAATACCTTATAAATACTGACTGTTAACACGGGATTATTCTTCTAGATTTTGAACTTTTTTAAGAAACATTTCATCTATTTCATCCAGAAATTCGAATGCATCCAAAGGAAAAAGCTTGTGCACAACTTCTAAAATCAAAGGCAGATTAATAGTTGTTCTTATATCTGTTTCTGAAATTTTATGCACGTCGTTTTCTACACCTAAAATACATAGTTTCAACATTTCATTAATAGTGCAGCCAAGTTCATAATAACTTGAAAACGCAACTTTAGCAGCATACTGCTCATTTTCTTTATTAGCCGATTTTAGAGTTTCAAAATAATAACGCATTAATTTTTTGAATTTTTCTTCGTTTTCCACTCCCATTATTATATAAGATTTAATTTACAATTTTAAACAAATATATAAAATTCGGTTGAAAACAATCGATTTTTAACAATCATATCAAAACAATCAATTACTTGTAATTTCATTTCTATGAAAAGAGAAAGAAAAAGTGAAATTCCAGAAGTCGTAAAAGAACTGGGAATTAAGATAAAAGATGTGATAAACAACAATGAATTAAAAACAAGAGAGGTTGCCCATGATGCTGAAATGGATGTAGAAAATTTACGAAAATATATTAAAGGCTCACAGGAAATGAAAATAGGAACTTTATTTAAAATTGCACAAGCTTTAAAAGTTCATCCGAGCGAATTAATTAAGGATTTGTAATACTTCTTTGATTTTTAATTGCTCGACGAAGAGTTTTAATGAAACTCTGCGCAATCTCAAAAACTTTCAAGATTGACTTTGTGTTTTTTCTTCTTATAAATTATTAAACTTACAAACCAAAAAAGCATGACGCTAATTGCAATTTTCTTTCCCTTTGCTTCTTTCTTTTTGAGAGGAAAAATATTCACTTCTATTATTTGTCTCATCTTACAAATAACTTTAATTGGCTGGATTCCTGCGGCAATTTGGGCTGTTATTTCTCTACAGAATTCAAGAGCCGATAAACGTAATGAGAAACTAATAAAAGCGATGAAAACCAAATCTTAAAATAAAAATGCTATAAACATATCGTCCCGCTGGGACTTTATTACTTTCCAGACTTTAAAAAAACAACTTCATTCTGTTTAAATATTATTTTATAAAATAGTACGGCTTTACGTAAGGTTTTTCAGTAAAAACGAATTACTTTTAAAAAAACTTTTTAACTCGTTTTTAAAACAACCTAAACCAATGAAACTAATACTTAGCATTTTACTTTTTATTTTCAACTCGATTTTATTCGCACAATCCAGTCAATTTGCAGGCGATTATACACGTTCACTTTCGGACGACGGGAAACAACATATAATCGAATACAAACTGAGTTTAAATCCCGATGGCACTTTTGAGTTTCATTCCTATTCCAAAATACAAGGTGGAACTCCGCCAGAATCTAACAAATATGGAAAAGGAAAATGGACTGTGAAAGACAATATGATTACCTTTTCTACCAACAAAAAAGAAGATCTTAACGAAAAATACACCTTAGATTTTAATACTTCGAAAGCGAGATTTGTAACCAAAAATCCTAGAGATAAAACAGACCAAATTGTTAAAACAAAACTTCAATTTTTAGATTCGCAAATTCCGTGGATGAAAAAAATCGATATTTTTAAGATATAACAACATACAAGAGCAAATGCTTATCAAGAAAGCTGCAGGAAATTATTTTCTGCAGCTTTTTTTTAGTTTATTAACAAAAAAAATCAATCTTTGCGAATGAGATTGTAAATTCATAAAAAATCAAGTTCCAGCAAGTAACTTTCTAACACCTATTTTAATTATGGAAACAAATTTTGAAGCAGGAATAAATATCGCAATTAAAATTCCGAAGCAAAAATACGATCAAACTGTAGCTTTTTATCGCGACATTTTAAAACTAGAAGTAAAAGAAGTGGCAATAACAAATCCGACCGTTTCAAAAACACATTCGGTTAAATTTGGTCACAATGTCATTTGGCTGGATTGTGTGGATAATTACACCCATTCTGAAACTTGGCTGCAATTAACCGTTCCCGATGTCGATAAAGCGACGGATTATTTAAAGCAAAATGGCGTAGAAACCTGCGACGAAATTGAGGAAATTCCAAAAGACATGCATTGGATTATGGATCCAGCAGGCACGGTTTTTAATTTGCAGAAAAACTCAAATCGTGAATAACTAAAAAAACAATTTTACAAGCATCACAACTACTACTAAAAGCAAACGCTAAAAAAAATCTAATCTATAAACCACGAAAAAAAAATAACCTATTAACATGACAAAATCTGATACCGAAATTTTAAAGACCAAACAACATTTTGAAATCCTAGACGGCTTAAGAGGAATTGCGGCTTTGGCAATCGTAGTTTTTCATTTTATGGAAATCGTTTATCCGCCCAAAGAAAATTTTATTGCGCACGGTTTTTTAGCCGTTGACTTTTTCTTTTGTCTCTCAGGATTTGTTATCGCCTACGCTTATCACGATCGTATTGGCAAAATGGGAGTTAAGGAGTTCTTTAAATCTAGGTTAATACGATTACATCCGTTAGTTATTTTTGGTGCTGTATTGGGTTTCCTTGCCTTTCTTTTTGATCCCTTCAGCGGTCATTCGGCAACTTATGATACTGGCAGATTAATTTTGTTATTTATTACTTCGCTGCTTTTAATTCCTTTTCCTGTAATGCCAGATCGTTATTTCAATATATTTGGTTTAAATGCGCCCGCATGGTCTTTGTTTTGGGAATATATTGCTAATATTCTTTATGCGCTTTTCCTGCATAAATTAAGCCGTAAATGGCTTTTTTTACTAACTCTTTTAGCTGCTGCAGGAATTTGTTTTGTTAGTTATCGCGCAGGAGGTTCGTTGATGGGCGGATGGAGCGGAGAAACTTTTTGGGATGGCTGCGCTCGTATTTCGTTTTCTTTTTTAGCAGGAATGCTCATTTACCGATCAAACTGGATTATTAAATCAAAACTTGGATTTATTGGGTTGTCTGTATTATTGCTGTTAACATTTGTAATGCCGTTTTCTGGTTGGAACTGGCTTACAGAACCTTTGGTAGTTTTACTGTATTTTCCTTTATTGATTGCATTAGGCGCTGGAGCTTCATTAACAGAAGGTTTTAGAAAAATTTGTGTTTTCTTCGGAAAAATATCTTATCCTTTATACATGACGCATTATGCCGTAATGTGGATTTTTGCAGGTTATTACACCAAATACAAACCCGCAGTTGGCGAGCTGACTTTGATTATAATTGCAGGAACAGCACTTTTGCTTGGTTTCGCTTATTTGACTATGGTTTTGTATGATACTCCAATTAGAAAATATCTTACTGATAGAAGAAAGAAAGTGTAATTAGAAAACTTTATACCTCTTCAGCAAAGAAATATAAGTTTTAATACAAGCGCGAAATTTTCACGCAAAGCCGCTGAGACGCCAAGTTTTTTTTTATAAATTCATTGAACAAAAACTTGGCGTTTTTACAGCTAAATACTCATTTCAAATGAACGACTTCTATTATAATTTTCTTTTGCCAGAAGAGCCGCTTGCAGACTTTGTAGAAAACATTGGTATGTTCTGCAATCCGTCAGATAAAGCAAAAGAAGTCGTTTTAATGCCAGACGGAAGAGTTGATTTGTTTTTTCTGCAATCCGATCAAGCGCCTTTTCAGATTATATTAATCGGGTTGGAAACAATACCCGAAGAACGAGTTATTCCGCCTCACACACTTGCGTTTAAAGTAAGTTTTAAACCGCTTGGTGTCGAGTATCTTTTGCAGACTTCGATTGCCGATATTTTAAACAGCGCCAAAGAACTTCCAAAAGACTTTTGGAATATTAATCCCGATGATTTGAAAGATTTTGAAGCTTTTCAGCAAAAAATAACAGCGCAGTTAAAAGAACTTTTGCCTCAAACAATAGACGAAAGAAAACGGCAGATTTTTGAACTTATTTATGCTTCAAACGGCGAAATAAAAGTAAAAGAACTTTCAGAAAAAATAGCTTGGAGCAGCCGAGAAATAAACCGATATTTTAATAAACAATTTGGACTTTCCTTAAATGCTTTTTGCAAAATTCTACGTTTCAAAGCTTCGTTACAGCATATTGCAAAAGGCAGACTTTTTCCCGAATTAAACTTTACCGATCAAACTCATTTTATAAAAGAAATTAAAAAATTCTCAGGCGTTGTTCCCAGCGAGCTCTTAAAAAATAAAGATGACCGATTTATACTATTATCGGTCCTGAAACAACAATAATTTTGCCTCGTATTACTAAAACTATACGAGATGTTACTACAAAATAAACAAGTAGCCATTATTGGCGGCGGTCCCGGCGGACTAACATTGGCAAGACTTTTACAGCTGCAAAACGTGAATGTAAAGGTTTATGAAAGGGATTTGAATAAAAATGCAAGAGTACAAGGTTCGCTGCTCGATTTACACAACGATTCTGGACTTGCCGCGATTCGAAAAGCTGATTTATTTGATGAGTTTAAAAACAATTTTCTTCCCGGTGCCGATAAAACTCTAATCGTAAACGAACAGGCTGCTATATTTTTTAGCGATCATGATACCAATCGTGATGAAGATTTTGACAATGAATATTTTCGTCCTGAAATTGATCGCGGTGCTTTACGAAAAATACTGCTCGAGTCTTTACAACCCGAAACAGTAGTTTGGAACAGTCATTTTGATTCGATGGAAAAACAGAATAACGGCTGGCTGCTGCATTTTAAAAATGGTTCGTCAGTTTATGCAGATGTTGTTATTGGTTCTGATGGGGCAAATTCTAAAATACGTCCTTATATTACAACTATCAAACCTATTTACTCTGGCATAACTATGCTCGAAGGCAATGTTTACGATTCTCAAAAAGCAGTTCCTAACATTGATTCGTTATGCAAAGGCGGAAAAATTATGGCTTTTGGAAATAACAAAAATATATTACTTGGGCAAAAAGGCGGCGGTGATCTTGGTTTTTACGCGAGTTTTAGAGCCAATGAAAACTGGACTGCAGACAGCGGTTTAGATTATTCAGACAAAATACAAATACTAAATTGGTTCAAAAATGAATATCCAGAATGGAGCACGATTTGGTATGAATTATTCGAGAACGTTACAACGCCATTTATTCCGAGACCTATTTATTGCATGCCTTTAAATCAAACTTGGGAAGCTTTGCCAAATGCCACGATTATTGGAGATGCTGCTCACGTAATGCCTCCTTTTGCTGGCGAAGGCGCTAATATGGCGATGCTTGATGCTTTGGAATTAAGCGAATGTTTAACTTCTAATAAATACAATACCTTGCAAGAAGCCATTTCGTTTTATGAATTGAATATGCGTAAAAGAGCTTCTAAAGCGGCGCAAGAATCTCTTGAAAATGGTGATAAAATGCATTCAGAAAATGCCTTGAAAATGATGTTGGATTTTTTTGTGAGGGACTAAGAGACTAAGATGCTAAGGTTCTGAGGTACTAAGATGTTGGAACTCTTAATTCTCTTGTATTTTTGCTGGATCAAACCGTTTTAAATTCTACTATTGCTAATAATCTTGTCAATTCCGAGGAACAAGGAATCACACTCGGGATTTGACAAAAATTGTCGATTTAGATTGTGGAGTTCCTTGTGTGATCTCTCCTTCGTCGAGATGACATAAAATGAAATAAAAAAAATACCAATACGTGATTTAAAAAAACTTTGTCCCTTTGTTCCTAAGAACCTTTGCGCCTTTCTTATAAAAAATTCTTAATTTGCGCCTTCAAATAAGAAGGAGAAAAATGAAGGTCTGTATTGCTGAGAAACCAAGTGTAGCACGTGAAATCGCATCCGTTTTGGGTGCCAATACCAAACACGATGGGTATTACGAAGGCAATGGTTACGCTGTGACTTATACTTTTGGACATTTATGCACCTTAAAAGAACCTAACGATTATAAACCGCACTGGAAAAGCTGGGATTTGAACAATTTACCAATGCTTCCTGATAAATTTGAAACCAAAGTAGTTCAGAATTCAGGAATCCAAAAGCAGTTTAAAATTATAAAAAGCCTTTTTGACAAAGCCGAATTGGTTATAAACTGCGGAGATGCCGGGCAAGAAGGAGAATTAATTCAGCGCTGGGTGATGAACGAAGCAAATTACAAAGGTGAAATACAACGTCTGTGGATTTCATCTCTTACTACCGAAGCGATAAAAGAAGGCTTTGACAACTTAAAACCTTCTGAAAACTACGATAATTTATTCTACGCTGGATTTTCAAGAGCGATTGGCGATTGGTTACTTGGTATGAATGCTACTCGTTTGTATACCGTAAAACATGGCGGTTACAAACAAGTTTTGTCTATCGGGCGTGTGCAAACGCCGACATTAGCAATGGTTGTAGATCGATTTAAAGAGATCGAAAACTTTAAACCGCAGCCCTATTGGGAATTACAGACTTTATATAGAGAAACGCTTTTTAGTTATGAAGAAGGTCGTTTTCTGAAAAAAGAAGATGGTGAAATTTTAGCCGAGAAAGTCAAAGAGAGTGATTTTGAAATTGTTTCTGTTGATAAAAAGAACGGAAACGAATATGCACCAAAACTTTTTGATTTAACTGGTTTACAAGTGTATTGCAATCAAAAATTTGGATTTTCGGCAGAAGAAACACTTAAAATTGCACAATCTTTATACGAACAAAAAGCCATTACCTACCCAAGAGTTGATACGACTTTTCTGCCTGGAGATATTTATCCGAAAGTAACGGGTATTTTACAAAAATTAACGCATTACGCAGAACTGACACAGCCGCTTTTAGGCAAAAAAATAAAGAAATCGCCTAAGGTTTTCAACGATAAAAAAGTAACAGATCACCACGCTATTATTCCAACTGGAATAGAAATTAATCTGCAATACAATCAACAGCAAGTTTATGATATTGTTACAAAGCGTTTTATTGCCGTTTTCTATGATGATTGTTTAGTTGCAAATACGACTGTTATTGGAAAAGCTGCCGATGTTACTTTTAAAGCAACAGGGAAAGAAATCTTAAAAAAAGGATTTAGAGTTGTTTTTGAAGATCCAAACGCAAAAGAAAAAGAGGCCGATTTACTGCCAAGTTTTGTTGTGGGCGAAAAAGGACCGCACGAACCTTCGTTTCTGCAAAAGGAAACCAAACCGCCGAATCATTTTACCGAAGCAACTTTACTGCGCGCCATGGAAACCGCAGGAAAACAAGTTGACGATGAAGATTTGCGCGAATTGATGAAAGAAAACGGTATTGGTCGTCCGTCAACACGAGCGAATATTATCGAAACACTTTTTAAACGTCAATATATTGTTCGAAATAAAAAGCAGGTTTTACCCACAACAACAGGAATTCAGTTGATTGATACAATTCAGAATGAATTAATAAAATCGGCTGAGCTTACGGGTTCTTGGGAAAAACAACTGAAAGACATTGAAAAAGGCAGTTTTACCGCTTCGGCCTTTATAAAAAACATGAAACGCATGGTTGAAGCTTTAGTCTATGAAGTACGAAGCGAAACCAAACATGCCAATATTTCGCACGCAGCAACAATCCAGAAACCTGTTGTTAAAGCAGAAAAAAAGAAAGCTGCAGGAATTTTGTCTGAAACCTGCCCGAAATGTAAAAAAGGGAATTTCATCAAAGGAAAATCCGCTTTTGGATGCAGCGACTATAAATCTGGCTGCGATTTTGTCCTGCCTAATGTTTTTGCCGATAAAAAAATTACCGAAAGTCAATACTTGCGACTGCTTCAAAAAGGGTCAACCGTAAATATAAAAGGCTTTAAAACAGATTCTGGAACGGTTGAAGGTTTGATTCGTTTTGAAGAAAATTTCAAACTTAAACTAGAACCTAAAAAAACTCAAGCTAAACAGACAACAAATGAATCATCTGATTCTTTAACCTGTCCGAAATGTAAAAAAGGAACAATCTTAAAAGGAAAAACGGCCTACGGCTGTGCTGAATACAAATCGGGTTGTGATTTTAAAGTCACTTTTGATGAAGTACGCACCAAGCTGAAAGATCAAAAACCTACTAAAGAATTGGTTTATTCTATTTTGAAGGAAAGCGTTTAGTTTTTTTTCTTGCCACTGATTAATGGGATTAAAATGATTCTTTGCTTTGCTTTGCTTTGCGTGTTTGTTGCCACTAATTACACGAATTTGCACGAATTGATTTTTATGCAGTTTTTGGCAGATTTAATTTTCATCCTGTATTATATAAAATCTAAGCTGTTGCGTGTAATCTTTTTAACACATAGGAACATAGGCTCTAGTTTGTTAAAAAAGGCGTTTCACTTAGTAAAAATGCACAAAGTATCTCTATGTGAAAGAAATGTGTTTCTTTTTACATTCTTTCTTAGCTATAAAATCTATGTTTCTATGTGTTTAAATAAAACTGTTTAGAAATGCCAAAAACATTTCCAATTTTTCAAAGTTTAATTAGTGAAAATTCGTGTAATTCTTGGCAAACTTTTTTTTCATACTTTAGTGCAATCAAAACTCATAAATATGTTTCAGAAAATTACTCTATTAGCACTTGTAATAACAGCTGTTTCTTGTCAAAAAAAGGAATCTGTAGAAAAAGATAAAATCAAAATTGCCGACTGGCTAATTGGCAATTGGGAAAACAAATCGACTGACGGTGTTCTTACTGAAAACTGGCAAAAATTAAACGACAGTACTTTCAGCGCTTCTTCTTATTTTATAAAAGGCAAAGACACTATCCATTTTGAGTCTATTATTCTAGCTCAGCTTGGAGAAACTTTAACGTATAAAGCAACTGTAAAAGGGCAAAATGACGACAAACCAGTTTCTTTTGCATCAACTTTAGAGTCTGATAAACAATTGGTTTTTGAAAATGCCAAGCACGATTATCCTCAAAAAATCACTTATACGAAAGGTGCAGATAATACTTTAACCGCCGAAATTTCTGGAAACTTGAATGGAAAACCAAGTTCTGAGAAGTTTGTAATGACTAAAAAGTAGATTTTTTGAATGTTTACAATTGTCCTAACTTTTTTCGGCATTATTATCCTATTGGGTATCATCTTGCATATAAAATATTCGATTATTCCAAAATCATTTATACCTCTTGAAAGCAAAATAGTTCGCTTTGAAGAAAGGATAAAATGGCGTGATGCTGTAGGAAGTCCAAGCAATCCAGAAGTATCATCAACTTACTATGTGCCAATTATAGAATATACTTTTAATGAAAATATATATATTTATGAGGGTAAGATTCCGATAATGCTTGAAACTTACAATTTTGATCGTAAAATAGTTTTATACATTAACCCAAAAAAGCCATCTGATGTCAGACATAAAATTAAACACTATTGGGAATGAACTATGGAATGGCTACAGCAAGCACAATGAAA
Organism: Flavobacterium oncorhynchi; assembly: GCF_002217355.1. Classification (GTDB taxonomy): domain Bacteria; phylum Bacteroidota; class Bacteroidia; order Flavobacteriales; family Flavobacteriaceae; genus Flavobacterium; species Flavobacterium oncorhynchi. Next base: position 180,994 of record NZ_MUHA01000024.1, read on the forward strand.
TTCGAGCTTTTTTAATCAATCTAATTCAAAGTGGAATTACTTCTTTCATTTTTAAATATAATCGAATAGAAGAAACAATGAGCACGACTTTCGATTTTAGGTTTTATTGTATAGAAAATCAGGTTGAAAAAGAGCTATTCTACATTAATTGCAGCTCTACCAGAAAGACTTTGCTTTCTTTCTTGGAAATCCTTAATCATATTAATGAAAACTATAAAATTGATTTAGTAAATGAATTCGCTAATGATGGTTATTTTTATGATAGCGAGAAGCAAGAAATCATAAGACTTATATATCCCTAATTTTCAACAAAAAAGAATCAATAAAAAAACTTAGAACCTCAGCACCTTCAAAAAAAATCTACTCGTTCTCCCCTATCTTATTGACCATAAAAATCATCAGTATTCCTAAAAGTGCCATTACTAAAAAAGCCCATTTCATACTTAGATATTCAGAGATAAAACCAACCATTGGCGGCACTAATAAAAACCCTAAATAACCAATAGTAGATATAGAAGTTAATGCTGAACCGCTGCTTAATGTTGATGATCTTCCGGCAATACTAAACACAAGCGGAACTACGCAGGATACTCCAAAACCAATTAAAACATAACCAAAAATAGTTGGATAAGCATATGGCAGTATAAAGCAGATCCCAAATCCTACTGTGATTAAAACGCCGCTGTAAAATAGAATTCGTTTGGTACCAAATTTCATTACGCCATAATCGCCAAACAAACGTCCTAAGGTTACTGCTGTTGCAAAAAAGACAAATGCGGCACTGGTTAACTTTGGCGAAGCTTTTAGTATGTTTTCGAAATAAATTCCGCTCCAATCGTACATTGTATTTTCACAGGCCATTGAAACAAAGCAAATCAAGGCAAATTTTACCAGATTTTTTTCGGGCATCGAAAAGAACTTCTTTTTTACTGGAACTGGTTCATTATGAATACTCATTGGATAAAAACAAGCTGTAAGTGCCATCATAAAAACGCTTACTCCTAATAAATGGTGTGATGGCGCAATTTGCTGCGTTACCATAACGTAGCCTAAACCCGCACCTGTAAAAACGGCAATACTCCAAACGGCATGAAAACGAGTTATGATCGATTTAGGATATAATTTTTGAACCTCCAGAGATTGTGCATTTATGGATAAATTGAAAATATTACGCGAAGCTCCAAAAATTAAAAGTACAAAAACCAGCTGCCATACAAACGCAACCAATCCTGGAAGCGACAATACTATATTAAACATGATTGCTCCTAAAAGCATAATATACCGGCTGCTGTATTTGTTCAACAATTTTCCTGTAAAAGGCATTGTCAGCATTAATCCAATTGGAAATGCGAACAAAACCGCACCAAATTCGGCTTCAGATAAATGCAATTGTGCTTGTATATGCGGAATTCTAGAAACCCAAGAAGAATATCCAAAACCTGATAGGAAAAAAAATACAGTATTGGCTATACGATATCCTCTAGGTGTGTTTTGAATTTTTTTAAAGAATGGTAAAATCATGAAGGCTTTTTTCAGATTGCAAAATTAGGGCTTTTTAAAAGGAACTGCGACCCTTTTTGCTTTTTCTATTTGCAAAATACCAATTCAACTGTTTTAGGTTCAAAAATAGAACAACAACTTTCTATTTTAATAATAAATAATGGCTTTAAATACATAAAAAGCAAAAATACTAAGAGGCATATTATTTACAAATACAATGCAAAATCAAGGTTTTAACAAATCAAACAAGAATTAGCTTTAAAGATTTTTATTTTTATTTTTAATTGTTCTAAATAAACTTTAAGTTTGTACCATTATCATACTTAACAAATTAATCTTGATCATATGAAATCAAATACTTTAAAAACAATAACATTTTTATTTTTAGCCTTTTTTGCGGCACCTCAACTTTTTGCACACGCGCTTTGGATTGAAACTAAAGCTGCAGGAACAAAAGGAAAAGCACAAGAAATCTCGGTTTACTTTGGAGAATTTTCAGATAATGACATTACGAAAGCTGACAAATGGTTTTCTGATTTAAAAGATTTCAGTTTAGTATTGGTTTCTCCTTCAAAAAAAGAAACAAAACTTACTGCAAAAGCTTTAGACAATAAATATCAAGCCTTTTTTACTCCTGATGAAGACGGAGTTTATACTGTTGTAATGCATCATAAGGTAAAAGATGTTTACGGAACTATGGTTCTTGATTATAACTCTAGCGCAACTGTTGTGGTTGGAAATAAAACTGCTGGAAATTCTGCTTCTGCCAACAAAAATGTAATCAGCGTATTTAGCGAAAATGCTGATAGTACAAAAAAAGACTCAAAAATAAATGGTGTGGCTTTATATGATGGTACAGCTGCAAAGGAGCAAAAAATTAAGGTTATCGCTCCAAATGGCTGGGAAAAAGAATTATGGACAAATGATAAAGGCGAGTTTTCGTTTACGCCAATCTGGTCTGGAAATTACATGGTAGAATTTGCTTATACTGAAAAAGCTGCTGGTGAACACAATGGCAAAAAATACGATGAAATCTGGAAAATGGCTACTTACTTAATCACGGTTAAATAATTTTCAATCTTTTTTTTAGATTAAATCACGAAGTTAATCTTCATGAAACCTTGTTCTTCTGAGCAAGGTTTTTTTTAGTGTTAAACTGTAAACATTAAAATAACATTAGAACAACCTTATAATAAAATTAAATCAACATTAAAACATCTTAAGTAAATCTTAAGACAAAACTAAGAATAGTTTAAGCAATAAAACACCTCTAAAAATTTTGTTAAAGGCTTTATGCAGTCTTATATTTGCAAAAAATTATTTTTATTAAATCTAAATAAGTAAAATGAAATATAACTTACTACTCGCTTTATCCTTGATTAGTTTAGCGTCTTATAGTCAAGATTATTCAAGTGCCGACAATACCACAACTCTTAATGATACGGTAAAAAATAAAAAAGGAGAAATTCTTAATGAAGTTTTAATAACAACTAATAAACCTAAAAAACCTATTGAAGCTGCTCGCTCTGGTATTAAAGTAATGGACTTGCCTCAAAGTGTTCAAATTATTGGCAGTGATATCATTGCACAACAGCAAGCTATTAGATTGAGTGAAGTTGTTAAAAACATGAACGGTGTTTATGTAGGTTCTGCTCGTGGTGGTGCTCAAGAATCATTCTTTTCAAGAGGTTACGATATGGGTGCAAACAATATGTTTAAAAACGGATTCCGTTTTAGCAGCGGCTCTATGCCAGAAGTTTCTTCATTAGAAAAAGTAGAATTTTTAAAAGGTAGTGCTGCTTTATTATACGGAAACGTTGCTCCAGGTGGAATTTTAAACATGGTAACTAAAACTCCTCAATTTACTAAAGGCGGTGAAGTTTCTATGCAAATAGGAAGTTTCTCTTACTACAAACCTTCTATTGATATTTACGGACCTTTAAATAGTTATATTGCTTACCGTTTTACAGGTTCTTACGAAAACTCAGAGAGTTTTAGAGATGTTGTAAAAAATGAGCGTTACTACTTAAATCCATCGTTTTTATTTAAGTTGAGCGACAAAACTCAAATTACACTTCAAGGTGATTATTTAAGCTACGACTGGACTCCAGATTTTGGAACGGGAATAATTGGAAAAGAAATTGCTGATGTACCAAGAAACAAATATTTAGGAGCACTTTGGTCTTACGGAAAAACGAATCAAACTAGTGTTTCGGCTTTAGTTAACCATAATTTTAATGACAACTGGAAACTTAATTTCAATACGTCATTCCAAAATTACAAAAGAACTTCTAAAGGAACTGAGCGTGTATCTATCGACACAACAATTCCAAATTATGTAAATGGTGATTATATTCGTCCATTAGGGCAAAATCAAAACTTTGAGCAAATCATTGGTGAGCAATTAAGCTTACAAGGGATTTTTCATACTGGAAAAGTTAAACACCAAATTTTTACAGGTGTAGATTTAGAAAACTCATTCACTCAAGCTTACACTTATGCTTTTGACGAAAAAGCGGTAAAAGATGCTAAAGGAAAATACATTGTTAATGCATACGACCGTGTAAACATTTACGATCTTACTTATGACGGACAGCGTATGGATATTCCAAATGCAAATGCTACAAGACTTGTAAATACAGATTCAAACCGTTTTGGAATTTACGCTCAGGATTTAATTTCTATTTCAGAGCAATTTAAAGTTTTAGCAGGATTACGTTGGTCATGGCAAGAAACTCAAGCTGAAACAACTGATTATACAAAAGCTACAATAACTAAAGGACAAAAATTAACAGATGCGGCTTTTTCTCCTAAAGTTGGTTTAGTTTATCAGCCTACAAAAAACACTTCATTATTTGCAAGTTATGCGAACTCATTTACGCCAAATACAGGAACAACTGTTGATGGTGAAGCTATCAAACCATCTATCATTGACCAATATGAGGTAGGTATTAAAAAAGATTTCTGGAGAGGTTTATTAAGTACAAACGTTACACTTTATCAAATCACAAACAGTAACTTAGCTCAAACTGCTGAATTTAAAGCTGACGGAACTCCTAATACGGATACAAACGTAAAAGTATTAAGTGGTGAGACTAAAAGTAAAGGTATTGAAATCGATGTTACAGCAAGACCAGTTGACGGTTTAAACATTATTGCTGGATACAGCTACAATGATATGCGTTACAGCAAAACTTCAGGTTTAAACGGTAGTTTTATTGAAGGTGACCGTTTGGCTAGAACTCCTGCAAACACTGCAAACTTAAGCTTCTTTTACACGCTTCAAGATGGTTTATTAAAAGGTGTTTCTTTTGGAGCAATCGGAAATTACATTGGTAAGAGAATTGGAGGATGGAACAATTTAGTTGTAATTGATCCTAAAACTGGAGTACAAACTATAAACGACAGAGAAATTCCTTTAGAAGGCTACACTACAATTGATGTATCTGCTGGATATACTTGGAGAAAAATCTCAATTTTATGTAAATTATCAAACATTACAAACGAGTTGAATTATACAGTTCACGAAAACTATAGTGTGAATCCAATCGCACCACGTCAAATTATGACAAGTTTACGTTACAAGTTCTAAAAATTTGAATTAGATTATAATGAACCAAAGCTTTTTCCGCCTTTTCATTTTTTGAAAAACGGAAAGAGTTTTGGTTTTTTAATACACAAACCTTATCTATCATTAGATAAGGTTTTTTATTTCAATAAAAGGAAATATTCTAATTGTATTACTTTTGCTGAGCGGACACCTCATATTCCAAAAAACAAAAAATCCAAATATGTCAGATTTCAAGAAAAATCAATTGCAGAAAAGTTTAGGTCTAAGTTTTAATATAGCAGTGTTAATTGGAGGAACTATTGGAGTTGGTATTTTACGAACACCTGGAACAATTGCCGAAATGCTAAGTAATTACTGGCTTATAATTGCTTCATGGCTTTTTGGAGGTCTATATGTTTTATTGGGTGCCAATTCGTATGCAGAACTTGCAACTATGTTACCAAAAGCCGGCGGTTCTTATAATTATATAAAAAGAGCTTTTGGAGAATATGCAGGTTTTTTGTCTGGATGGTTCGATTATATTACCAATGTTATTCCGCCCGCTTTTTATTGCATTGTCATCAGCGAATATATTATTATTTTATTTCCTGAACTTGCAAATTACGCCACAGTAATGGCAATTTCATTATTGCTTGCTTTTGTATTAATACACTTGAGCGGCGTAAAAAACGGAAGTGTTATTCAGCAGATTACAAGCTTGCTTAAAGTGATCTGTTTTGTTGCTTTAGTAGTCGCCTGCTTTATGTATTCTGGCATTGAAACTACACCGATAAAAACGGATAGTTCTTTTTTTCAAATTGGGTTAATCTTTGGTTTCTTCAAATCTTTACAACTTATCATTGGTACTTACAATGGCTGGAACAGCGTTTGCTTTTTTGCTGAAGAAAATGATGATCCAAGCAAAAACATTCCTAGATCATTATACAGCGGAGTTTTACTTGTTATGTCAATTTATGTTTTGGTAAATGCAGCATTTTTTCATGTTCTGCCAATAGAAACTTTAGCCAAATCAAATCTCGCTGCTGCCGATGTTGCTAAAATTCTTTTTGGAGAAAACGGCGCTCTTATCGTTACAATAATTTCCATTTTTTCTTTAATCAGCATTCTGAATGCTTTTATGATGATTCCGCCAAGGATTCTTTACGGACTAAGTCGTGACGGATTTTTTATTGAAAAAGGAACACAGGTAAACAAAGGCGGAACTCCTATTGTTGCACTTTTAGTTTCATCACTTTTCAGTTTATTTTTAATATGCATCGGTTCATTTGAAGTGTTGTTTTCCTTCGCCGCTTTTATCTCGATTATTGTTTGGGGATTGGCTTATTTTTCACTTTTAAAGTTAAGAACTCAAGAACCTGATCTTCCACGACCTTACCGTTCTTTTTGGTATCCGTGGACAACGATAATTGCGATTATAATCTCAATTGCTTTATTAATAGGATTTATTTACAGCGATCCTAAAAGCTTTATAATCATTTTAGGAATTACGGCAGTTTCTTATCCTTTGTTTTTGGTTTTGAGAAAAAAATTATAAAGTAATATTTCTGCTGACATACTGCTGTCACTCAATGTGATTTAATTTGCTGTACAAAACATAAAAAAGATGAGCAAACTAGATTTAACAAAAACGGATAAAATATATTACAAAGCTAAAACCAGTCCAGAAATACTTCATATAGAAAAAACAAATTATATATCGATTACAGGAAAGGGAGATCCTTCGGGAAAAGAGTTTTCGGAAAAAATTCAGGCTTTATATGGTACCGCTTATATTCTCAAATTCATGCTTAAAGCTGTAAACAATGATTTTGTTGTTCCAAAACTAGAGGCTTTATGGAGTTTTGATACTGAAAAATACGCTGCCATTTCGATGGATGAAGCACCGCTAAAAATACCTCGATCAGAGTGGAATTATCGAATTATGATTAGAATGCCGGATTTTGTATCTAATAAACAAATTGAAGATGCTATTATTATTGCGGTCAATAAAAAACAAATAGACTTAGCTAAGTTTATTGAATTTCATGAAATGGCAGAAGGTAAAGTCATTCAGATTCTTCATATTGGTCCTTTTGAAGATGAACCGCAGACTTTGAAAAAAATTCAAAAGTTCAGCATCGAAAACAATCTGCAGCAAAATGGGCTGCACCATGAAATTTATTTATCAGACTTTCGTAAAACTGCTCCCGAGAAATTAAAGACTTTATTAAGAGAACCTGTAAAATGACTTTTTTTTGATAGCCACGAATTACACGAATTATTTGCAATCAGATTATAACCCAATATTTTCATCCAGAAGAACTTGCGATCTCTACAAGCAGCTCGACAAAGTTTGATTATTACAAAGTTTGTCATTTCGACTGAAAGGAGAAATCACACAAGAAGCTCAACAAAGATTGACGACTTTCGAAACGAATTTACATGTGTGATTTCTCCTTTCAGTCGAAATGACAAAACACAAAAAAAGCTGCCCAAATGGACAGCTTTTAAAAAGTAACTCTGATTCTTATTTCAAACCAGCCAAACTCTGCTCGATTGTAGCAATTTTTGCTAAAGCATCGGCTTGTTTTTGTTTCTCTATGTTTAGGACTTTTTCTGGAGCTCCGTTTACGAATTTTTCGTTTGAAAGTTTCGCTTCTACAGATTTCAAGAATCCTTTTGTATAGTTTAATTCTTCTGTCAGTTTTGCAATTTCTGCTTCAACATCAATATTTCCTGTAATCGGAATGAAATATTCATTTGATTTTACACGGAAAGACAAAGCACCATCCACTTTTTCAGATACATATTCAAAAGCAGAAACATTTCCTAATTTCGTTATAACTGAATCAAAATAAGTAGAAACATTTTCGCTGTTAATTCCTTTTAATTCGATACTGTCTTTAAATGGAATATTTTTGTCTTTACGAATAGTTCTAATTCCAGAAATTACTTCAATTGAATTTTCAAAATCAGCAACTAATTTAGCATCAAAAGGTTTTAATTCTGGCCAAGTCGAAACAATTAAAGCTTCTTCAGGAGTTCTTTCAGCAATTAACTGCCAAATTTCTTCCGTCAAGAAAGGCATAAAAGGATGCAATAACTTCAAGTTACTTTCAAGCATTTCGATCGCTTTAGCGAAAGTTACGCTGTCAATTGGCTGCTGATAAGCTGGTTTGATCATTTCTAAGAACCAAGAACAGAAATCATCCCAAACTAATTTATAAATAGCCATAAGAGAATCTGAAATTCTGTATTTCTCAAAATTATCTTCAATGTCAACTAAAGTCTGCTGTAATTTCGCTTCATACCATTCGATTGCCACTTTTGACGATTCTGGCTGAGCGATAGTTTCTGAAACTTCCCAACCTTTAATCAATTTGAAAGCATTCCAAATTTTATTTGAAAACCCTTTTCCTTGATTACACAATTCTTCGTCAAACATAATGTCGTTTCCTGCAGAAGCACTTAAAAGTAATCCTACACGAACTCCATCAGCTCCAAAAGCATCGATCAAATCTAAAGGATCAGGAGAATTCCCTAATGATTTAGACATTTTACGACGTTGTTTATCACGAACTAAACCTGTTAAATATACGTTTGTAAATGGTTTTTCACCTGCATATTCGTAACCTGCAATGATCATTCTTGCAACCCAGAAAAATAAAATATCCGGACCTGTAACTAAGTCGTTTGTTGGATAGTAATATTTATAATCTGCACTTTCCGGATCCATGATTCCGCCAAAAACGGACATCGGCCAAAGCCAAGATGAAAACCATGTATCTAAAGCATCAACATCTTGTTTTAAGTCAGATGTTGTAAGTGAGTTGTTAGATGTTCTTTCTTTAGCTAAAACTAAAGCATCTTCAATATTTTCTGCTACTACGAAATCTTCTTTTCCGTCTCCGTAATAGTAAGCCGGAATTTGCTGTCCCCACCATAATTGACGAGAAATATTCCAATCACGAATATTGTTTAACCAATGTGCGTAAGTGTTTTCGAAACGTTTTGGATGTAATTTAATATCTCCCGTTTCTAAAACCGATTTAATCGCTGGTTTTACTAAATCTTCCATTTTCAAAAACCATTGATCAGATAATCTTGGTTCGATTACGGCTTTGGTTCTTTCAGAGGTTCCAACTTTATTTAAATGGATTTCGGTTTTTGCCAAAGCTCCAATTTCTTCTAATTCTTTCGCGATTTCGGTACGAACTACAAAACGATCTTTTCCTTGATAATGTAATCCGAAGCTGTTTAATGTAGCATCTTCGTTAAAAATATCAACGATTTCAAGATTGTGTTTTTCTCCTAACGTTTTATCGTTCATATCGTGCGCAGGTGTTACTTTCAAACATCCTGTTCCGAATTCTACATCTACATATTCGTCTTCGATAATTGGAATTACTCTGCCACAAATTGGAACGATAGCCTTTTTACCTTTTAAATGAGTAAAACGCTCGTCGTTCGGGTTGATACAGATTGCAGTATCTCCAAAAATAGTTTCTGGGCGTGTAGTTGCAATAGTCAAGAAATCTTCTGAACCTTCAATTTTATATTTTAAGAAAAATAATTTTCCTTGTTGTTCTTCGTAAATAACTTCTTCGTCAGACAAAGTCGTTTTTGCTTCTGGATCCCAGTTTACCATTCGGTAACCTCTGTAGATTAATCCTTTGTTGTATAAATCTACAAACGATTTAATTACAGATGCTGACATATCTGGATCCATTGTAAATTTGGTACGTTCCCAATCGCATGAGGCACCTAATTTCTTAAGCTGCTCCAAGATTGTTCCGCCATATTTATCTGTCCATTCCCAAGCGTGTTTTAGGAATTCTTCACGAGTTAAATCATTTTTATTGATTCCTTCTGCTTTTAATTTTGCTACAACTTTTGCTTCAGTAGCAATCGATGCGTGATCCGTTCCCGGAACCCAGCAAGCGTTGAAACCTTTTAAACGTGCTCTACGAATTAAAACATCCTGAATAGTATTATTCAACATATGTCCCATATGCAAGACACCAGTGACGTTTGGAGGAGGAATTACAATAGTATACGGTGTTCTATGATCTGGTTCTGAATGAAAATAATTATTTTTCATCCAATACTCATACCATTTGTTCTCAATCGTCTTAGCGTCAAATTGTGCTGGAATTGTCATTTAAATAGGTTGTTTAATCGTTAATTTGTTTAACTGTTGAATCGTTTAATTGTTTAACTGTTTTATTTTGCTGCGGGTATTTACATACCATTAATCGATTAAACGAATTAACGTTTAAACAATTAAACAAAAAAATGGTTCAATTTTTGTAATTATAACTGACAGCAAAAGTAAATAATTAAAGACACTATAAAAAGCGAATTATTAATTTGTGTGTTAATTAAAAGAATGTATATTTACTTACAATTAAAAATAATTTCAAAATGAAAAATGTTGCCTCTTTTATTGCAGTCGTATTGTTTAGCGCAATAGGCTATGCACAAAATGGCCCAAAGATTGAATTTGCAGCCTTAGACAATACGATTGATTATGGAAAAATTTCAAAAAGTGATAATGGAGTACGCTCCTTTGAATTCACTAATACCGGCGATGCACCGCTTTTAATTATTGGCGCAGAATCGACAGTTAGTTCTATCGTTGTTACTAAACCTGCTGCGGCAGTAATGCCAGGAAAAAAAGGTAAAATCGATGTTAAATACAACATGGTTTCTGGCCCTATTCGTAAAACAATTACGGTTGAAACAAATGCGGTGAACTATCCTGACGGCCGAGTTGCCCTTAAAATTAAGGGAGAAGTTTTATAAAAAATAATACCTAAAAATAGTAAAAGCCGTTTCTTTAATTAGAAACGGCTTTTTTTTATGATGAATAAAGTCTCCTTCGTCGAAATGACAAGATTGTGACTACTTGTCTGTTTTCTCAGCACATTCTGCAATTTCGAATTTATATTTTACTTTTTCAAAATCAATTGGTTTGTCTTTTACTATATAAGTTACACCCATTGTCGTCTGCATTGTACCATTTCCTAAAATAAGCTGTTTGTCTCGTTTTAATAATGCCATTGGGTTTTTGAATGTCGTATTTTTATTAACGTTGTCTCTAAAAGTATAATCTACGAATAATGTATCACCGTGAAATTCACCAGCAACTTCTCCAGTTCTTACTGTCGAAGGAGCTACTTTCATAATCATATCACCAGATAATTTCCCGTTTTTTAAAGTATTCAATTTTAAATCTATGGTATCTTTCTCGTATATCGCTTTATAACATTCAGTACTTACAACTTTTTCTCCTTCGGCTTTTGCAGCTTCGGCTTCTTTTTGTTTTTCTTCATTTCTACAGCTCTGAAATCCAATACAGATTACAAGCAGACAAGGCAAAACTAGATTTTTCATGTTTCAATATTTTAATCAAGGTTATTGTATAAAATTAATAAAAAAGAAATCAACTGAAAGAATTTTACAGAATTTTCGAATTTATAAATTCTTAATTACAAATTCAGATCTTCTATTTAATTCATGCTCTTCTTCTGAACAGGCTTCATCTGTTTTACATTTTACAATTGGAACGGATTCTCCGTATCCTTTTGCCTGAATTCTTTTTGAATTGATTCCTGACTCGATTATAAATTCTCTGGTCGAATTGGCTCTTTTTTGAGATAAATCTTCATTATATTTCAAATTTCCTCGCGAGTCTGTATGTGATCCAATTTCAACAACCATATTTGGATATTTCTTCATCAATTCTACAACTCTGTTCAAAACTACTTTAGATTCTTTTCGGATGTACCATAAATCGTAATCAAAATAAATAGGATCTGTTTTAATGACCAATCTGTCTTTATTATCTTTTACAACATCTTTTTCCTGAGCTAAAATTTGTTTTACTTTTTCATTCTTTTTCACTTCGGCCACAGCAATTGCTGCTTCTTTTTCTTTTTTCTCCCTTTGTTTTAATTCGATTGCGGCAAGTGCTGTTTTTTTCTTATTCTCTTCTTCTATAATAAGCTCTTGTTTTCTTTTATTTTCTGCAATCTGTTTTTCTTCTTTTTTCATAACTTCCAAAGATTTTAGAGCTAAAGAAGCATCATTTGTTTTATCTCTTGTTTTATCTAAAGTCAAGATTTTAGAAGCAGTGGTATAATTTTCTTTAGAAGCGCTAACTTTATATGAAGATTCACAAGAAACTGTAAAACTAAATTTTCCATCTACCGAAGTTGTAATTGTATTCAAGTGTTTATTTTCTGCATCTTGCAAAATTACAGTTGCATTTTCTAAAGCTAGTTTTGTATCGACATCTGTAATAATTCCTGCAATAAACTGTTTGCAGTCTTCTACGATTAAATCTTTAATTTCTTTAAACCAATAAATATCGTCACTTCCTTTTCCTCCTTCTCTATTCGAAGCAAAATATCCTTCTTTATTGTTATCAATATTAAAAGCAAAATCATCTAGATTTGAATTTAACGGTAATCCAATATTTATTGGTTTAGTATATTCATTGCCAATAATATCTGCTGCAAAAACATCAAGCGATCCGTAACCTAAATGCCCATCTGAAGAAAAATAAAGTTTATTATCTGATGATGCAAAAGGAAATTGTTCTCTTTTATTTGTATTAATTACTGGTCCAAGATTCTTTGGAGTATCAAATGCGCCTTTGTTTATATTTACAGAATAAATATCAAAAGATCCTAAAGTTCCAGGCATATCTGATGCAAAATACAGTACTTTTTCATCAGCACTCAAAGCTGGATGTTCTACTGAATAGTTCGGACTGTTGAATGGAAGCGATGTAATATTTGTCCATTTCCCATCAACTAATTCTGCTTTAAAAATCTGAAGATTTGAAATTTTATTCTCGTCTCTCTTTTTCTTTCTGTTTTTAGAATTATTTCGGGTAAAATAAATGGTTTTGCCATCTTTTGTAAAAACAGCATTAGATTCATGCATTCCTGTTCGTAATGCGTCCGCAAAATAATGCGTCAGCGAATCTGCTGCATTGCTGTTTTTCAAAGGAATTGTTACCAAATTTAAATAAGTTTCATTATCCCATTTGTATTTTTTATCAAATAAACCAGGTTTTAATTTAACGGCTGCAAATACTAGATTCTCACCATATTTTACAGCTCCAAACTCAGAATTCGGGGTATTCAGGGCTAGATTTTTAATTTCAAATCGCTTTCCTATTGCGGTAACGTTTTCTAGTATTTTCAACTCTTTTTCGAAAGCAGCAAGATCTTCCGTATTAGTAGATTTTGCATAATATTCCTTTAAAAAAGTATTCGCTTCATCGTAATTATTAGTTGCTTTTAATGTTTGTGCATATCTAAAATAATATACTCGATCTAAATTATTGTTATAGTTTTTGATCAATAAACGATAATAGCGTTGTGCTTTTACTAAGTCATTAGTATAAAAATAAGAATCGGCTAAGTTTTTAATAACCTCTTGCGATGGTTTTTCCTCGGCTAATTTCTCATATAAAATAATAGATTCGCTGTAATACGTTTTCTCAAAAAAGCGTTTTGCTCTGCTTAATTCTTGATCTTGGGCATTTATAAACTGTATTGAAAATACGAATATAATAACGAGTAGTTTTTTCATATTTTTCATTTTAAAAGAATCTTGGTGATTTGTCATATCCTTTTCCTAATAAGTCCAGATCAAATAGAAGCATGATTTCGTGGGTTCCAGAATTAAACTGCCCTAAATTCGACAATGTATAATCGTAAGCATAACCCACTCTCAATGAAGGTGTGACATTGATATTGAACAACGCACTTACTGAATCATCTATTCTATAGGCTGCACCAAATTCAAATTTCTCGTTATACAAAACGTTGGCTGTAATATCCAATGTAATTGGGGCTCCTGCCACAAATTTGGACATAAATGCGGGTTTTAATTTCAATCTGTCGTTAACTTGAAAAACATAACCTGCAGTCAAAAAAGTATGTATCGCTTCTGAACCAAAAGCGTTTATTCCAGATTTTTCTTCAACATATTTTGATTTTAATAAATTAGGAACTGACAATCCTACGTATAAATTGTCTCTGAAATAATATGCTCCTACACCAATGTTAGGTTTAGTGGCGTTTATGTTTTCTGCGAAAGCAAAATCAGTTTGAGGATCTGCAAATCGAAATCCATTAAAGTTCGTCTGCATAGACGAAAATCCTGCTTTAAGTCCAAGCGACAATTTATTTTTTCCTCCTAAATTTAAAACATAAGCAAAGTCAGCATAAACATTGTTTTCTTTTTTAGCACCATCGCCAATATCATCTGAAACAAATGATATACCTGCTTCAACTTTATCGGTTATTGCACTATGTGCAAAAAAGGTAAATGTTTTTGGGGCTCCAACTGCTCCAACCCACTGTGTTCTGTAAAGTCCGCCAAAATTCATCATTGCAGGAACACCTGTTGCATATGCTGGATTTACGATACTCATATTGTACATATAATGCGTATATTCTGGATCTTGCTGTGCTGAAACGGATGTTATATATAGAAAACTAATAAGAAGTATTATTTTTTTCATTTGAAAACTAGGTTAAAGAATGTAAAAAGAAATTATCGATTTAGGTAAAGACGTCCTTGTTTAGGAGGTTTATTATCTTTATTGAAATTGATAATATAAAAATAGACTCCGTTAGCTGCTATTCCATCTCCAAAACCAGCCGATTCAGAATTTCTTCCATCCCAATTGGGTTTATTTATATTTCCTTTAAACATTACATTTCCATATCTATTGAAAATTTCAAGTGAATAATCTGGGTACAAAAATTCAATATCAGGAATCCTAAAAGTATCATTTACATTATCTCCATTTGGCGAAAATCCGTCAGGAATAAAAAAATCAAATTCCTTAGCATCACAATCTTTTAATGAGACTGCTACTTCTAAATAATTATCCGAAATACAATCTGTAATTGTCGACAAATCATATCCGTAATAAACAGCATTATGAACTAATAAAGTCGTTGATTTTAATAGGTTTCCGTTTTCTTTCGCATCATACCAAGTAACGGTTGATGACACATTTGTCGCTTTTGATAAATCTGAAATAGTTGGATTTTTTAAGCCGCAAAAATCTGCTCCTCCCGAATTTAAAACTGGTGCCGGCGTGTCGTTTACTACAATTGAAACTGCAGTTGGCGCCGATGTACAATTTGCAGAAGAAGTTTCTCTTACATAAAGATTTTCTGTTTTTAAAACATACGTATCTGCAAGCGGTGTTGCCGCTGTTTGAGAAACGTACCATTTATATTGAGATCCTCGCGGCGTTAAATTTGTAATAGTCGCACCATCAACTTTACAAAATGTCTGCAGATTATTTACTGTTGGAGCCGACGGAATAGGATTTACAAAAAAACCATCTGATACATTATTCAAACTAACATCGCATAAAGTCGTATTATTCATCAAATTACTTGCTGAAATTACCGTAGTACCTGTATTAGCTAATAAATTTACTGGAATAAAAAAGTCAGCATTTCCGTTTACAACATTTAAAACCACGGTTTGCAATATTGAAGAATTACTATCAGAAAGCATATAAGAAAGTGTCGCAGTAGTTAGATTTCCTAATCCTGAAACAGCCACTGGAACGGGTTCATTAAAACATTTGTCATTAGCCAATACTTTTACAGTAATTGCAGCTGGCAATGGATTAATAGTCAAATTACCTGCTACATTTGCTATTTTAGTACAACCTGTATTTAATTTTGTAATTCTAACAATAACTAGTTGTGAAACACCACTTTTGACATTTAAACCTGCCGGAATTTCAAATTGTGATTTACCTCCTGCAACTGTTATTGCAGCGGTTTGCCCAAGTGCAAAATTATCTCCTGTTATGTTATAAATAATCTCATAATTACCATCTGCTAACTGAGCGGCATTTGATATTTGCACAAAAGCTTTTTTATTCTGACAGGTTGGAGTTGTAGTTAACAAAGCTCCATCTAAGCGCGGCAGCGGATTAATTTTTAAATCATAAGTCAAATTACCAATAATATTAGTACAGGCTTTTTTGCTGGTCGCTGCAACGATGTTAGTAATTGCAATAGTAAAAGTTCCAACCTGTTTAAAATAGGCAGATTTTATTGGAAACCTAATTTCTCCATTTACAAAATTAGCAGCCACACTTTCTGATCCGCCATTTGGTCCTGAAACCGTAAAATCTATGTTATAAGTTCCGTTAGGAATAACTGAAGTTCCTTGTGTAATTTTGGCTGAATAAACAGCATCAGCGATTCTATCTTCGCAAATATCTGATTCCACCACAAGTTTAGCATCTGAAAAATCAAGTCTTTTTTCAATTCTAATAATAGCCGAGACTGATTTTGACGGGCAAATTTTATTATCTAAAGGTGTAACCGTATAAACATATTGAAATTCTCCTTCTCCATAAGTTTCAAACAACTGCTCTAAATTAACATTATGATCACCTGCAGAAGTTACGTCTGGGCCATTCCATTTGCCTCCCAAATCATGATCTGTAATTAAACTATACAAATCAAAATCTGCGTAGGCAGCTAAACCATCACTTCCGCATAACAATAAATCTTTTGCAGTTCCTGCTTTTGGTGCTCTATAAATTTTAACAAATACTGTAGCGGTCTTTTCAGTACAAGTTCCTATTTGCGGCATTGTATACGTAAATTGGTAAACTCCTATTTTTCCTTTTACAGGATATGCTGCATCTACATACTCATTATTAGTATCATCATGCCATCTTCCATTTTCATGCGGACTTAAAAACTTCCCGTCAAAAGCCTGAAAAAGAGTAAAGTCTTTATCATCATCACAAACCGATATATTAGATGGAACGCCGGCATATCCTCCGACCACAACAGTAACTGTTGATGAATTATCAGTACAACCAGAAATGCCTTCTATTTTGTAAGTATAGCGATAAATTCTGCTATTCCGAATCTCTTGTACATTTAATACGCCAGTTGCCGTATTTAATCCTCCGGAGCCATTATCGTCGGTCCAAATTCCTCCTGGAGCTGCGCTGCCAAGCAGATTAAATAAGGAAATAGTTTTACTTGCTGGATCTGGAGTATCACATACTTGAAAAAAAGCATCACTTCCTGCACATTGTGCATATATTTTTGAAGGCAAAACAAGTAAAAAAACAAAAAACAGTGGTATTTGTAAGAATTTAACGTAGTTTTTGGTCATGTATTATTATTTTGGTTAAACATACAAATAATAAAACACTTGCCAAAAAAAACATAAAATTCTGATTAATTTTAGGTTTCTATATAATGTTATTTCATCTCAAAAGTAAAATTACAACTCATCTTCGAGCCTAAATCGAAACTTTAAAACAAGACTATTTCTCTCGACTTCTAGGTTAATAAATATATCTTCCTCTGATTTTAAAAGCTGATTTATCTGCTGTAAAGTAAACTTATATGGTCTATCTCCATTAATACTTATTATAATATCTCCTTTTTGAAGTCCGCACTTTTCAGCCGCCGAGTTTTTCCGAATATTAACAATCTCAAAAACCGGTTTCAGTAAAAATTTATATCTAAAATTTCCGCCGCCGCCGTTTTCATTTTTTTCGATATCACTTACTGTCGAAGCAAGCTGAACTGTTTCTAGATGCACTGTTTCCTGAACCCATTGCAAACCATTATGCTGAACAGTAATTCCACTTTTATTATAAGTAAAAGGCTCGGCGAATTTATTGTTCTTTTTAAGATATATCTTTCGGTCTGTATAATCCATTACCAAAGTAAACCTTTTTAAAATCTCTCCGCCTACAGATCCAACTCTTCCCGGAACCATCTTTACATTTCGAATAGATGTAGAATCAGGAAAAGCAACAATTGGTTTTTTAAAATTAAAATCGGCAATCGAAAAACTCTTAATTCTAGCCCGATGACCTTCAATATCTCCGCTAAATCCTTTTCCTAAAAAATCAGGAAAATTCTTTTCTGGAAGCTTAATTTTATTGTTTTCAAAAACCCAAAAAGCATCACTATTGCCAATATCAATAAGCAGTTTCGCAGGAATATTAATGCTGTCTAAAACAGCCGAAGCATTAATATAGGGTTTAGATCTTTCTATTGTAATTGGAATTGCTTCAAATTTTGTGTCCAGCTTTTTCTGAATCTCTTTTTTGTTGTCATAAACCGTAATTTTCTTTCTTACGTAATTCACTTCAACAATGTTGTTTTTAAAAAACTTATAGCCAATAATTCCATTAACAGGAATACCAATATGCGAAGACAAATTAAATCCTTGATCTAAAATAACATACAACATGTGATTTTCTGATTTTAATCCATGTGTTTCTAATGTATTATTGGTTGATTTAAGTCCTTCTATTTCTTCTTCGGCGCCAAGTCCTCTAAGTTTTATTTTCTGGACATTATTAAATTTAACTTCCTGCATTTCATCCATACTGAAAAGAATAGTTTCTTCAACACCGGAATCTAAAAGGAAATTAAGTTCTATTCCGTTTACTTTAATCGGAATAAAAATGAGGTTATTTATCAATTGAAAGGGAACAACTACCTTTTTACTATTGTTTTGAATTATGAAATTATCTTGAGCCAGCAGGTTAAAAGATAAGAATAACCCAAAAAACAACATAATATATTTTTTCATTGACAATATTTTATTATAAAATTACTAAATATATTTATAATTGTTACATTTTCATAAGTACTTGTATTGTTTACGTTAAATTCGAAAAAAAAATGCAAATTTGCACTTCAATAATAAATCTCATGCCAACAATTTCTAACAAAGGCAGAAACATGCCCGAATCTCCGATACGCAAGCTTGCTCCTTATGCTGATTTAGCAAAGCAAAAAGGACACAAAGTGTATCATTTAAACATTGGTCAACCGGATATCAAGACACCCGAAGTGGCCATCGAGGCGGTAAAAAATATTGACAGAACTATTATAGAATACAGCCCATCTGCTGGATATGAAAGTTACAGAAAAAAATTAGCAAAATTTTACCAACGCCAAAATGTAAACGTTAACTCAGAAGACATCATTGTAACTACTGGTGGCTCTGAAGCCTTATTGTTTGCGTTGGCCACAATTACAGATCCGGGAGATGAAATCATCATTCCAGAACCTTTTTATGCTAATTATCATGCATTTGCTTCTTCTACAAGTGCAACAGTAGTGCCGCTTGTTTCGACTATTGAAACGGCATTTGCTTTGCCAAGTATCGAGGAAGTTGAAAAGTTGATTACTCCAAAAACGAAAGCCATTTTAATTTGTAATCCAGGCAATCCAACAGGCTATTTATATTCAGAAACTGAAATTAAACAATTAGCAAGTTTAATTAAAAAATACGATCTCTATTTAATTGCTGATGAGGTTTATCGTGAGTTTTTATATGATGGAGATGACATTCACTATTCTGTAATGAATCTTGAAGATGTACAACAAAATGTAATTATGGTCGATTCAGTTTCAAAACGCTACAGTATGTGCGGCGCAAGAATTGGCTGTTTGGTCACTAAAAATAAAGAAGTACTGGCAACGGTAATGAAATTTGCTCAGGCACGTTTAAGTCCGCCAACTATTGAACAAATTGCCTGCGAAGCTGCGATTGACACTCCGCAAAGTTATTTTGACGAAGTTATCTCTGAATACAAGGAACGTCGTAATACTTTAATCCATGAATTAAATAAAATCGAAGGCGTAATGGTTACCAAACCTAAAGGTGCTTTTTACTGCATTGCTCAATTGCCAATTGACAACGCCGATGATTTTGCTCAATGGCTTTTAGAAAGCTATGATTTAAACGGTGAAACGGTTATGGTTGCTCCTGCTGCCGGATTTTATTCTACTCCGGGAATGGGATTGAATCAGGTAAGAATAGCTTATGTACTAAATAAAAAAGATTTAATTACTGCTGTAAATATTTTAAAAGAAGCTCTTTTAGTTTACAACAAAAAATAAAATCATAAAATACATTCCTTTTAAAAGACAATAACCATCTAAGTTATTGTCTTTTATGTTTTAACACCATACTGATTTAGTCTTTATTTAAACTATATCTTAAAAGGATCGATTAAATAATAAAAACCATAGAAAAGGTTTCCTATTTATTAATTATCTTTACCGCCTTAAAAAGATATACCCATTATAATAGTAGTTTTTAATGATAAACAACGAAGATTTTTTAGACGAAATAGGTGACAGTCATTTCAGCAGTAATGCAAAAAACCCTCTAAGAGAGGATGCTTTCGACTTAAGCGATGACGAAAAAATAGAAAAAATTAAAAAAGATGTTGAAAACATTCTCCAAACTCTTGGAATGGATTTGACAGATGACAGCATAAAAGGTACTCCAAACCGAGTTGCAAAAATGTTTGTAAAAGAAATTTTTGGAGGTCTTAATCCTTCAAAACAACCAAAAGCTTCAACTTTTGATAATAATTACAAATACGGTGAAATGCTTGT
This sequence comes from Flavobacterium oncorhynchi, assembly GCF_002217355.1. Lineage (GTDB taxonomy): Bacteria > Bacteroidota > Bacteroidia > Flavobacteriales > Flavobacteriaceae > Flavobacterium > Flavobacterium oncorhynchi. Next base: position 201,502 of record NZ_MUHA01000024.1, read on the forward strand.
TGAGAAAAACATCACTGTTTATTCTACCTGCGAACACCATTTACTGCCAATTATAGGGCGCGCTCATGTTGCTTATATTTCAAACGGAAGAGTTATTGGTTTATCAAAAATGAATCGTATTGTTGAATATTATGCAAAAAGACCTCAGGTTCAAGAGCGTTTAACAATGCAGATTGTTCAAGAACTTCAAAAAGCTTTAGGAACAGAAGATGTTGCCTGCGTTATTGATGCTAAACATCTTTGCGTAAACTCAAGAGGAATCAAAGACATCGAAAGCAGCACTGTAACGTCTGAATTTGGTGGGAAATTTAAAGATCCTCAAACAAAAAGAGAATTTCTTGACTACATTAAACTAGAAACTCAGTTTTAAATATTTGTTAAATCGTTTATTTGCTAAATCGCTATATCATTTTTTTTGAATTTCAGATTTGACAAATAAACGGTGAAACGATTAAACAAATAACAAATAAACAGCAATATCAAATATGCCATTATATAACAGTCAACCCTTAAAAATATACAATTCACTTTCGGGTGAAAAAGAAAATTTCAAACCAATCCATGAAGGAAATGTTGGAATGTATGTTTGCGGACCAACGGTTTATAGTAATGTACATTTAGGAAACGTAAGGACTTTTATGTCTTTTGACGTTATTTTCAGGTATTTTCTACATCTTGATTACAAAGTTCGTTATGTTCGTAACATTACTGATGTCGGTCATATTGTAGATGATGTTGATGAAGGCGAAGATAAAATTGCTAAAAAAGCACGTTTAGAGCAATTAGAACCTATGGAAATTGTACAGCGATATACTGTTGATTTTCATAATATTCTAAAAGCTTTTAACTTTTTACCTCCAAGTATTGAGCCAACTGCAACTGGTCACATCATTGAACAGATTGAAATCATCAAGAAAATTATTGATAAAGGAATTGGTTATGAAGCCAATGGATCTGTTTATTTTGATGTTGTTAAATATAATGAAACCAACAATTACGGTATCTTAAGCGGCAGAAATATCGAAGATATGCTTGCTAATACTCGTGATCTTGATGGACAGTCAGATAAGAGAAACCCACAGGATTTTGCTCTTTGGAAAAAAGCAGAACCAGAACATATTATGAGATGGCCTTCGCCTTGGAGCGATGGTTTTCCTGGCTGGCATTTAGAATGTACAGCAATGAGTACCAAATATCTTGGAAATCACTTTGACATTCACGGCGGCGGAATGGATTTAAAATTCCCTCATCACGAATGTGAAATTGCTCAAAATGAAGCCTGCACTGGTCAGTCACCAGTAAATTATTGGATGCACGCTAATATGCTTACCTTAAATGGTAAGAAAATGGCAAAATCTACAGGAAATAATATTTTACCGGGAGAGATCTTAAGCGGAGAAAACAATATTCTAAGTAAACCTTTTTCAGCATCTGTAACACGTTTTTCCATGTTACAAGCACATTACAGAAGTATTCTTGACTTTTCTGATGATGCAATTGTGGCTGCCGAAAAAGGATACAAAAGATTAATGGAAGCTGTTGATTCTTTATCAGAAATCAAAGTCAGCACAACAAGCTCGTTAAATATTGCTTCTTGGAGACAATTGTGCTATGATGCGATGAATGACGATTTTAACACTCCAATTTTAATTGCACAATTATTTGAAGCTGTTCGATATATTAACCTGCTTAAAGAAGGAAAAGAAACCATTTCTGAAGATGATTTAAAGACATTAACATCTACTGTCAACGGTTTTGTTTTTGATGTTTTAGGCTTAAGTAATGAAAAAGGTACTGACGGTAATAATGATAAATTAGAAGGTACCGTAAATATGCTTATCGGTATGAGAAATCAAGCTCGTGCAGATAAAAACTTTGCTCTTTCTGACCAAATTCGTGACCAATTGATTGCTTTAGGCATTCAATTAAAGGACGGAAAAGAAGGTACTTCTTTTAATATTTAAAAACGAAGTGTTCAGTAATCAGTTTAAAGTGTTCAGATTTAAACTGATTACTAAATATTGATCACTGATTACTAATAATCATTGATTACTAAAAATATGTTTTCAAAAATTCTAATATATCCGTTTGTATTATTGGTACGCTTTTATCAAACAGCGATATCGCCTTTTACGCCTGCTGCATGCCGATTTGAACCAACGTGTTCTACATACATGATTCAGGCATTACAAATGCACGGATTGTTTTATGGCGGATATTTAGGAATGAAACGAATTTTAAGCTGTCATCCGTGGGGAAGATCAGGTTATGACCCGGTTCCTGAGAAAAAATGCTCGCACAAACATTAACTTTAAATAAAGACTAACTCTGTTTTAAATATTTATTTTTACAAAAAACAAAAACTCTTAACATATGACACATGCCTTAAATATCATTTGGAATCCTTCAGAGGGAATAGATTTAGGATTCTTTATGATTCGTTATTACAGTTTAATGTTTGTAATTGCTTTTGGTTTAGGATGGTTTATCATGAAAAAGATTTTCGAACGCGAAAATGAACCAATTGACAAACTAGATTCATTATTTGTGTGGACTGTTTTAGCTACTTTAATTGGAGCACGTTTAGGTCATGTATTATTCTACGATTGGGAATATTTTAGAAATCATTTACTTGAAATCTTTTTACCTGTTAAATTTGAACCTAAGTTTGAGTTTACAGGATTTCAAGGTTTAGCAAGTCACGGTGCGGCAATTTCGATTATTATTGCCATGTACTATTACAGCAAAAAGATTCTAAAACGTCCATTATTATGGATTTTAGACCGTGTTGTTATTCCAGTTGCGAGCGGCGCTATTTTTGTTCGTTTAGGAAACTTCATGAATTCTGAAATCATCGGTCATGAAACTACATCTCCTTTTGGAATTCGTTTTTTACACGACCAATTCAGCAAAGGTGAAGCTGTAAATGCTACACAAATCGCAAATCCAAAAGACGCTTACACTGCGATTGCAACAGATCCAAAATTTGCTAATTTATTAGCACAAGTACCTGCAAAACACCCAACGCAATTGTACGAAGCATTTTGCTATGTATTTGTATTTGCAATCTTATTTTTCTTGTACTGGAAAACTAATGCAAGACTTAAATCAGGATATTTATTCGGATTATTTCTAGTACTTTTATTTGTTGTACGTTTTGTAGTTGAGTTCGTAAAAGAAAGCCAAGGCGGTTTTGAGAACGAATTAGGCCTTTTCTCAACAGGACAATGGCTAAGCATACCTTTTATCATAATTGGTCTATTCTTCGTTATTAGAGCACAAAGAAATCCTTTAGCAGCTTCGTAATTAAACATAAAATATTTTATAACAAAAAGTCCAGTATCTAATAAATACTGGACTTTTTATTTATAGCAGCCACAGAAACCAATCTCTAAATTTCTTTATTACAACTCGTTTTATTTCTGCTCAGCTTCGCATTCAAATACATCTACACTCATATCATACTCAAATTATAGTTTCTTTCTTTTTCTAAGAAGAAGCAAACAAAGAAACAATTACAAAAGCAAAACCTCATTGTTTTTACGCCTCAGACGCAAAGTATATTACTTTTACCAAAACAACCTATTCTCTAGTTCCCAACTTACATCGTAATCCACAATTAAGAACAAGAAGAAGTCACGATCAATCTTTTAATTTTAAGCACTGTAAACATCAAAAAATAATTTACTAAAATCTAAAATTATATCCTAGAACAGCAAAAAAAAAGATCCAGCTTTCACTGGATCTTTTTTAATATAATTGAAGCGATTAATTACGCTTTATTATGCTTGTCTTCGATTGTATGTTTTTCATCATTTGAAATCGTATCTACCAATACTGGAGTTGCAATAAATAATGAAGAATATGTTCCTACAATAATACCAATTAACATTGCAAAGATAAATCCTCTAATAGATTCTCCACCAAAGATAAACATCGTTAATAATACAATGATCATCATTAATGACGTATTCAATGTTCTTGATAATGTCGTATTAATAGAAGCGTTTACAATATCTTCAAAACTTCCTTTACGGTTTCCGATGATGAACTCTCTAACCCTGTCAAATACAATTACAGTATCATTCATTGAGTATCCAATTACAGTAAGAATCGCAGCAATAAAGTGCTGATCCATTTCCATATGGAAAGGCATGAATTTATAACATAAAGAGTAAACTCCTAATACAAAGATAACGTCATGCGCTACAGCTGCAATCGCACCTAATGAATATTGCCATTTACGGAAAGAAACCATTAAGTATAAGAAGATAACTGCCATCGCACCAAGAACTGCCCAGTATGAGTTAGTTTTAATATCTTCAGAGATAGATGCTCCAACTTTAGAAGCTTGTAAAACTCCAATTTTCTTACCATCAAAAGAGTTGATGAATTTATCGTAAGAAGTGTTTGGGTAATACTTTTGTAATGCAGCATATAATTTTTGATTTACTTCTTCATCAATAGCTACACCATCTTCTTTAATTTTGTATTTAGTTGTGATTTTCAATTGATCATCATCACCTAAAATTTTAGCCTCAACCGGAGTTCCAAAAGCGGCAGATAATTCATCTGAAACTACTGTTGCATCGATTGGTTTTTCAAATTTAACTTGGAATGTTCTTCCTCCAACAAAATCAACACCTTCATCTAATCCGTTAACAAAGAAGATAGAAGTTAAACTTACAATTACAACAATTGAAGAGAAGATGTAAGTGAATTTTTTAACTTTAATAAAGTCAAAGTGGAAATTAGTAAACCAGTTTTTAGTAATATTTGTACAGAAAGTTAAATCAGCTTTTCCTGCAATGTTTTTGTCGATAAAAATTCTCGCAATAAAGATTGACGTAAACAATGATGTTACGATACCAATAAGTAATGTTAATGCGAAACCTTTAATTGGTCCTGTACCAAAGATAAACAAGATTGCTCCAGTTAAAACGTGCGTAACGTTTGCATCGATAATAGAACGCATTGCACCGTGCCATCCGTAAGAAGCTAGTACAGCTTCAGACAATGATTTACCATCACGTAATTCTTCTTTTGCTCTTTCGTAAATAATAATGTTAGCATCTACTGCAGTACCCAATGTTAATACGATACCTGCAATACCTGGTAATGTAAGTACAAAACCAAAACTTGCCATAATTCCGAATAAGAATAATAAGTTTAATAATAAAGCTAAGTTAGCATACCAGCCTGCTTTACCATAATAGAATACCATCCAAACACAAACTAATAAAAATCCTAATACAGCTGAAATTGTTCCAGCATCAATTGCTGCTTGACCTAAAGATGGTCCAACTACAGTAGATTGTACAATATCAGCAGATGCAGGTAATTTACCAGCATTTAATACGTTTGCTAAATCTTTAGTTTCAGCAACATCAAAAGAACCTGTAATTTCAGATCTTCCACCAGCAATTGGTCCACTTGTAACACCAGGCGCAGAATAAACGATGTTATCTAAAACAATAGCAATATAACCTTTTTGAGAAAAAGCTCTTCCTGTTAATTCTTCCCAAACTTTAGCACCTTGACTGTTCATTTGCATAGAAACAGCTGGTTTACCCATTTGATCAAAAGTATCTTTTGCATCAGTTACAACTCCACCGCTCATTGCAGGAACGTTATCTCTGTTTCCTTTTAAAGCGTATAATTCTACCGCTTCAACATCTTTTGCTTTCGCATCTTTTATAGTAGTTGGTTTGCTCCAAACAAATTTTGCATTGTGTTGGTCAGCAGCCAATAAAATTCTAATTTCTGGTCTTTTAAAATAACCATTGATAGCAGCAGTATCTTTAGTAGCAAAATATCCTAAAACTGGACCACCACCTTGAACGATCATTTTATCAAATAAAGGATTGTTTCCTTTTTTAGTATCAAGTGAATCTTTAGAATTATCTGTTAATAAAGCATTCAATGAATCTTTAGCTACAGCTTTAGTTTCTACCTTCTTAACTTCAGTCTTTTTTAAAGCTTCGTTTGCAGCAACTAAGAAGTTACCAACTTCTTCGATTTTGTAAGTTTCCCAAAACTCTAATTGAGCTTTTCCACCTAATAATTTTTTAATTCTATCAACATCTTTAGCACCTGGAAGCTCTACTAAGATTCTTCCTGTTTCTCCTAATTTTTGAATGTTTGGTTGTGTTACACCAAATTTGTCGATACGCTCTCTTAATACTTTGTAAGCACTTTCAACAGACTCATCAACTTTTCTTTTGATTACTTTTTGAACTTGAGCATCTGTCATTTGAAAATCAACACCGCCATCACCTTGCAAACTTCTGTTTGCAAAAATATCAGGTGAAGCTAACTTTACAGTTCCCTTTGAATTTGCTTCAAAAGCTTCAAAAAATTTATTTAAATAGGTCTTATTTCCTTCTACATTTGCACTTGCATCTGCTAAAGATTTATTAAATACTGGATTTTTAGAGTTGTTTGCTAATCCTTTTAAAACATCTTTAATAGAAATTTGAAGAATTACGTTGATTCCTCCTTCTAAGTCAAGACCTTTGTTAAGTTGTTTGTTTTTTACTTCGTTATAAGTAAAATCCGTAAACCCAAGATTGAAAACTTTTTCTTTACCAATAGAATCTAAATATTTTAGCTCTTTATCAGGATTATCTCCTGCAAAAGCTTTAGCTTCACTTTTGACATTATTTGCCACAAAAGTGAATGATAGTTGGTAAATACTTACCAATGCAAATAGAATTGCGAAAAATTTAATAAGTCCTTTATTCTGCATTATTACTAAAAATTAATTATGTTTTATTGTTTGTTTTTGGTTCTAAATTCCCTAAAAATAAGCCCTGACATGAGATTTTAAAACTAAAAAATCGAGATCACGAATTACAACATTTTTTTTAAACCGAGCAAATATATAATTCTCGAAATGATTAAGCAATTTATTTATTAATTAATCTCAAAAAAAAGACTGCAAAAGTGCAGCCTTTTCCTTTTTTTATCAAATTCTTTATACTAAAATCGACTTTAAAGCGTCATTCATGCTGCGAACCGCATCTGCACTTTTAGCAAACAAAGCTTTCTCTTGATCATTTAATTTAATATCAACAATCTCTTCAACTCCATTTTTACCAATTATACACGGAACTCCTATACAAATGTCGTTTTGCCCATACTCGCCTTCTACAAAGACAGAACAAGCAATCATTTTTTTCTGGTCGTTTAAAATACTGTCTACTAAATACGCTACAGAAGCTCCCGGCGCATACCAAGCTGATGTTCCTAAAAGCCCTGTAAGAGTTGCTCCTCCAACCATTGTATCAGCAGCAACTTTTTGCAATACTTCTTCTGAAAGAAATTGTGAAACAGGAATCCCGTTATAAGACGCTAAACGTGTTAATGGAATCATAGTAGTATCACCGTGTCCGCCAATTACCATAGCAGAAACATCATTTGCAGGTTTATCTAATGCAAGAGAAAGGTAAGTTCTAAAACGAGAGCTGTCTAATGCACCACCCATACCTATAATTCTATTCTTTGGCAAACCTGTTGCTTTTAAAGCTAAATAAGTCATAGTATCCATAGGATTTGAAACTACAACTATTATTGTATTTGGAGAATGTTTTAATACATTTTCAGCAACTGTTTTTACAATTCCGGCATTTATACCTATTAATTCTTCTCTGGTCATTCCAGGCTTTCTTGGAATTCCTGACGTAATTACAACTACATCACTTCCTGCAGTTTTAGAATAGTCATTGGTTACACCAGATACTTTGGTATTAAAACCAGTATTAGTGGCGCATTGCATAATATCCAAAGCTTTACCCTCAGCAAAACCTTCTTTAATATCCAACAATACTACTTCACTTGCAATTCCTCTATACGAGATAACATCTGCACATGTAGCTCCAACATTTCCTGCTCCTACAATAGTAACTTTCATATTTTTTACTTTATCGGTTATTAATCTGTTTATTTATAAATCAACAATTCGTTTAATCGTTTAAGTAAATTTAAACAATTAAACGAATTGAAGGTTCTATTCTGTTTTATTATGCATCAATATTTGCGTAAACTGCATTTTTCTCGATAAATTCTCTACGCGGCGGTACTTCATCCCCCATTAACATTGAGAAAACTCGATCAGCTTCAGCTAAACTATCAATGGTTACTTGACGCAGTGTTCTAAAGTTTGGATCCATAGTTGTTTCCCATAACTGCTCTGCGTTCATCTCTCCAAGACCTTTATAACGTTGGATAGCAGCACTTCCTCCCATTCTTTCATTCGCCTGATCACGTTGAACATCGTTCCAAGCATATTCTTTCTTTTGTCCTTTTTTAACTAAGTACAAAGGTGGTGCTGCAATATATACGTGTCCTTCTTCAATAAGCTCCTTCATGAAACGGAAGAAGAATGTTAATATTAAGGTAGAGATGTGACTACCATCGACATCGGCATCACACATGATGATTACTTTGTGGTATCTTAGTTTTTCAAGATTTAATGCTTTACTGTCTTCTGCAGTTCCAACTGTAACACCTAAAGCTGTGAAGATATTACGAATCTCTTCGTTTTCAAATACTTTATGATGCATCGCTTTCTCCACATTCAAGATTTTACCACGTAATGGTAAAATCGCCTGAAAGTTACGATCACGTCCTTGTTTTGCTGTTCCACCAGCCGAATCTCCCTCGACTAGATAAACCTCACATCTTGCTGGATCTTGTTCTGAACAGTCAGATAATTTTCCTGGTAATCCACCGCCGCCCATTACAGTTTTACGCTGTACCATTTCACGCGCTTTTTTCGCTGCGTGACGTGCCTGAGCTGCTAAAATTACTTTTTGGATAATTACTTTTGCATCATTTGGATTTTCTTCCAAATAATTTTCTAACATTTCTCCAACAGCTTGAGAAACTGGAGAAACTACTTCTCTATTTCCAAGTTTTGTTTTCGTTTGTCCTTCGAATTGAGGCTCAGCAACTTTTACCGAAATAATAGCTGTTAATCCTTCACGGAAGTCATCTCCAGCGATTTCAAATTTCAATTTATCCAACATTCCAGAAGCATCTGCATATTTTTTAAGTGTTCTTGTTAAACCACTTCTAAAACCTTGCAGGTGAGTTCCTCCTTCGTGTGTATTAATATTATTTACGTAAGAAAAAATATTCTCTGTATAACTTGTATTATAAATCAAGGCAACCTCAACTGGAATTTCACCTTTATCGTGATCCATGCTGATTACGTGAGAAATAATTGGCTCACGATTACCATCTAAATAACGAATATATTCTTTAAGTCCTTCTGTAGAATGGAATACTTCGCTTTTAAACTCGCCTTTATCGTCAACTTCTCTTTTGTCTGTAAACGTAATTGTGATTCCTTTATTCAAAAAAGAAAGCTCACGCATACGAGCCGACAAAGTATCATAAGAGAACTCTGTAGTTTGTGTAAAAATGGTATTATCAGGGTAAAATGTCTGACGTGTACCTCTTTTTTCAGTTTCTCCTATTTGTTTAACTGGATATAAAGATTTTCCTCTTTCGTATTCTTGTTCGTAAATTTTACCTTCTCTAAAAACTGTCGATTTCATATGAACCGAAAGTGCGTTTACTACAGAAACCCCAACACCGTGAAGACCTCCAGAAACCTTATAAGAATCTTTATCAAATTTACCTCCGGCACCAATTTTAGTCATTACAACCTCTAGTGCAGAAACTCCTTCTTTTTTATGCAAATCAACAGGAATACCACGTCCGTTATCCTCAACTGTTACAGAACCATCTTCGTTTATTGCAACACTAATAGCATCACAATGTCCTCCCATCGCCTCATCAATTGAGTTATCGACAACTTCATAAACCAAATGGTGCAGCCCTCGAACCCCTACATCTCCAATATACATCGATGGACGCATTCTTACGTGCTCCATTCCTTCTAATGCCTGAATACTATCTGCTGAATAATTGTTCTTCTTGATTTCTTCGCTCATATAATTTATTCTAAAAAATGTATTTATTGTCTAACACGCAAATATATAAAAACGCGGACTATATACCCATAAAATTCCGACTTAAAGCACTTAAGTTATCAACACAATTGTTTAAAAAATCAAAAAATAACTTCTAAATTCCAAAATTTAGCCGCTAAAAAAAATAAAACCAAAAAAATCTTCATTTTTTTCAAATCCCAATATTTCAAATTCCAAACCCCAAAACTAAAAACAGCATAAAAGCAAAATCCGAAATAACAATTTAATGTTATTTCGGATTCTTTAATTGATCCCAAATTAGAATTTGAATTTTATAAAATTGAAGATTTTATCCTTTATTATTTCTTGTTAAAGTCTCCCGCATAAATTGAGGTCATTTTATCCAAGCTTATATATTTTTTCAAAACAGCATTAATTTCTTCCACTTTTAAAGCTTTTACTTTACTTTCAAGCGTATCATAATCCTCAAGCGGTGTTCCGTATTGAAGATAAGCATTTGTTAACGCCATTAAAGTCACATCATTTCCTAATCTGGTTTTTCTTTCGTTAAGCCAGCTTGTTAAAATTGACTTTAATTCCTCGGCACTAAAACCATCTTTTAATGCTTTTGAAATTTCTTCTTTAGCCGCAGTTTCAACTGCATTTTTTTTCGTTGGATTTAAAAAAGCATAATATAGCCAATATGCTGCATCATTTGTAGTTGGAATATTTATAAACGATCCCGCTCCATAACTAATTCCTTCTTTCTCTCTTAATCGCATTGGAATTCTAGCTGTTAAAAAACCGCCGCTTCCTAACATTTCATTTGCCATAACAAATGCTGGATAATCAGGACTTTTTAAGTTCATTTTAAAACTTATTTTTCCTATTGCAACAGCATTTTCTTTATCAGGCGTAATAAACTCTTTGTCTAACTTTTTAGTTTCAAAAAAAGTAGGCTGTGCCATCACGTATTTTGATTTAGAATTCCATTTTCCAAATGTATTCTCTAAAATTTCCGCTGTAGTTTTTGCATCCAAATCTCCAACTACACTTCCAAATCCATTGTTTCCTCCTAGAATATTGTTATAAAAATCAACAATTTCTGATTGTTTTATCTTTTTATAAGCATCAATTTGTTCCTGAACTGTTGATGTATAAAAAATACTTTCTTTGGAATATTCTTCTGTTTGTTTTGAAACTTGTACAAAAGCAACAGCCTGAGGATCATTTAAACTAGATTCTAGATAAGTATTGTATTCATTGATTGTTTTTGTCAACTCATTTTGAGGGAAAGTTGAATTCACCAGCAAATCACCCAAAATTTCCATAACTTCTTTGAAGCTTTCTTTGTAAGTATTAACGTTTACAGACAAATTCTGCCCAGAATAACTAAAATTTAAGCTAGACTTTAGCTGATCTAATCGATCACTTATTTGTTCTTTTGTTTTGGTTTTAGTCCCTGTTTTTAGCAATTGAGCAAGGATCGCTCCAGTATCTGTTTTTCCTGCTAAATCTTTTTCATTACTTACAGGAAATTTAAAACTAGCTTGGACTTTTCCGCCTTTTATTTCTTTTTTAATAAGTCCATATTTTGCTCCATTACTTAATTTTCCTTCAACAAAATTTTGTTTTAAGTTTTTTATAGAAGCTTCAAAAGCTGCCGTTTCTTTCTCTAAAGCTTTTCCTTTATAGTCTTTTGTAAAAGCAACTAACTGCTCATCTGTGTACTCTGAAGGTTTAACTCTTTGCTCATCTTTTGATGGAATAAATATTCCGATTGTTCTATTATTACTTCTAAAATATCTTTCTGCAACTCTTTGAATATCTTCTTTAGTAAGATTTTCGATTGCATCTCTGTATAAAAAACCCAATCTATAATCACCTGCACCAATAATTTCAGTAAGATTTATAGCAAATGAAATTGTGTTATTTTTTACACCTTCAATTTGTTTAATAAGCTTCGCTTTAGCTCTGCTTACATCTTCATCTGTATATTTTGTAGAAGCTATTTTATCTAACTCAGTTCTTACCAAATCTCTTGTTGCTACTACATCTTTATCATTAGGAACTGCAACTCCAAAATACATAAAACTAGCGTCTCTAGTAGTTGGCTGCCAGAAATATATACTAGATACTTTTTGAGTTTCTACCAACGCTTTATACAAATATCCTGAAGGATCTGCAGTCAAAATTTCACCTAAAGCATCAATCGCTGCATAATCTTTATCGACATAAGCTGCTGTGTGATACAAAGCTCCAACATTTTTACTATCACCAGCTCTTTTAAGTTCTACATATTTTTCACCATCTTGTGCTGGTTCAATCGTATAGGTTTTATTTAGAACTCTTTTAGGTTTGGCAATTGCTCCAAAATATTGTCCGATATATTGCAGTGCTTTTTTCTCGTCAAATTTACCCGCTATAATCAGAGTTGCATTATCCGGCTGATAATATTTCTCGTAAAAAACTCTAAGCGTATTGGCTTTTACTCTTTCTATATCTTCTTTACTTCCAATAGTACTATTTCCGTAATTATGCCAAAGGTAAGCTGTAGATAAAATTCTTTCTTGTAAAACACCGTCAGGATTGTTTTCCCCGATTTCAAATTCGTTTCGAACTACCGAAAACTCTTTATCTAGATCAGTTTGCAAAATGGTAGCATTTATCATTCTGTCCGCTTCCATTTCAACACTCCATTTTAAGTTTTCATCGGTTGATGGAAAAACTTCATAATAATTAGTACGATCTAACCAAGTAGTTCCGTTTGCGCTTCCTCCTTTATCGGAAAGCATTTTCTTAATATCACCTAGATTTTTTGTGCTTTTAAAAAGCATATGCTCTAATAAATGCGCCATTCCTTTTTCGCCGTAACCTTCATGTCTAGATCCTACATTATAGACAATATTTACAACCATATTGCTTTGCGAGGCATCTGGAATCAGCAGCACTCTTAGTCCATTATTCAAAGAATATTCCTTTACACCTTCAACATTTTTAATGTATTTCGGCGTTTCAATCTTTTGTGCATTAACAGGACTCATGGAGGCAAATGCACAATACAACGCTCCACTTAGTAATAGTTTTCTCATAGGTAATAGTTAGTGATTAAAAAAGCAGTAATTTTTTTGGTAATCAAATATAGTATTTTTCCTAACTAAGGCAAATTGAAATTAACTTAGTTTTAGCATTTTATCTTTGAGCTAAACTTCTAACTAACTGCGCAATAAAACTTCTCAATTCTAAACAAAAAAAATCCGAAACTCACCTTTAAAATGTAGTTTCGGATTTTATACTTTATATTTTTAATCAACTTAAAATAGACTTCTAACTTTAGATTGCCAATCCTGATTTTACAGTTTCAACATCATCAGAAATGTGCGCTGCATTTGCTCTTCCGCTTGGATCAAGATTGTCCTGCCATTTCGGAATCCATTTTCTAACGGTTTGTCCCGCACTAACCTGTGGATAGTATTTATGGAATATTGACCTGTAATAATAAGCTTCTTTTGTTGTTGGTGTATTGTATGGGAACTCAGCAGCTGCACCAGCCAATTGTTCATCTGTAACTTGAGACGAACAATATTCTATAAGTTCATCAACCCAGCGATACCCAACTCCATCAGAAAATTGTTCTTTCTGTCTCCATAAAACGCTCTCTGGTAAATATGGATCTTCTGGTGTATCAAAAGCTTTACGTAAAATGTATTTTTCAATTCCATCGTACATTTTAGGCTGTTTTTCTTCTGTTTTAATTCGAATTGCAGCATCTAAAAAATGAGAATCCAAAAACGGAATTCTTGCTTCTATTCCGTTTGCCATTGTTGTCTTATCTGCACGAAGTAAATCTGCTGTAAATAACTTTTGAACTCTTTCGATTGTTTCGTCTTGAAATTCATCTGCCGAAGGCGCATTTCTAAAATACAAATGACCTCCAAAAATTTCATCAGCACCTTCTCCTGAAAATATTATTTTTATTCCTTTTTCGCTGATAACTTTCGACAATAAATACATTGGAACTCCGGAACGTACTGAAATAATATCATATGTTTCTATATGATATATTACTTTTTCTAATGCTTCTACTCCTTCTGCAACAGTAAAATGAATCTCATGATGATCTGTTCCTAAAAATTCAGCTGCTTTTCGAGCTTTTTTATTATCTGGTGAATCAGCATCTAAACCAATAGAAAATGTTGGCAGTTTTTTGCCTTTTTCGTTAAAGAAACGTGAGGCAATCGAGGATATTAAAGAAGAGTCTAAACCTCCTGATAATATAGCACCAACCTGCACATTACCCATCAAACGTTTACGAACAGATTCTACCAATGTATTGCGAATCAAATCTAAATCAAGAGATTTATTAGCCTTTGATCGATCTTCATATTCTGGATTATAATATTTTACAAAACCTTTCTTTGCTGTATAATAATGTCCCGGAGGGAATGTTGAGAATGATTTGCATTGGTCTGCGATCGATTTCATTTCTGAAGCGAAATATATTCTTCCTCTTTCATCTAAACCATAATACAAAGGTTTAACACCAATTGGATCACGTCCGGCAATATAATTATCACCGTCGATAATCACAAAAGCAAAATCACCATCTAACTTATTACAAAAATCATATCCAAATTCTTCATACAAATGCACGATAACCTCAGAATCTGAATTTGTTCTGAATGTATGCTCTTTTAAAATCGTATTTTTTAATTCCTGATAATTGTAAATTTCACCATCATGAACCATCCAGGCTTTTTTAGTTCCCTGAATAGGCTGTTTCCCTGACTGCAAATCTATAATGGATAAACTTTCATGACAAAGTATACTGCCATTCTCCATAATCTGTAAATCACTCTCATCGGGACCACGATATGACATTCTTTTAGAAAGCTCTTTTACAAGCTGCGGGTCTTTTCCTTTGCCTATAACGGCTAATAATCCAGACATACTATTCTATTTTTTATTACATTCTCTTCAATGAAAATTCAAATTGAATCCAACATTAAAAAATCATTAAAATTTCTATTAAAAGCAAAGCTAAATATTAATTCTTTCTTTTCTAATTTTTTAGTATTAAAAAATGCTTCGATTTTATTTTATTTTGATAAATATCAAATATAAAACGAAAGCTAAATCAATTTTCCATTTTTCACTCTTAAAAAACTAAAAATCAAACAATTTAACATTCTTAGACAAGAAAAACGTCCTCGGGAAGAGAACGTCTTTCATCAAAATATACTAATTCTAAAATAAACTTTTTTATGCTTTAGCATAAGCATCATCATGAACACTTGCAACTGCTCTTCCAGAAGGATCGTTCATGTTTTTAAATGCTTCATCCCATTCTAAAGCGATTTTTGTACTACAAGCTACACTTGCTTCTTGAGGCACACATAATGCTGCTGCGTCACTTGGAAAGTGCTCTGCAAAAATAGAACGATAGTAGTACTCTTCTTTTGAAGTTGGCGTTTGCAATGGGAACTTGTATTTTGCATTTGCCAATTGTTCATCCGAAACTTCTCTTCCTACCACTTCTTTCAAAGTATCAATCCAGCTGTATCCTACTCCATCAGAAAACTGCTCTTTTTGTCTCCATGCAACACTTTCTGGAAGCATATCTTCAAAAGCTTTACGAACCACCCATTTTTCCATCGGATGTTCTTTGTTGATCATTTTATCTTGCGGGTTGATGCGCATTGCAACATCCATAAATTCTTTATCTAAGAAAGGCACACGACCTTCAATTCCCCACGCCGCTAAACTTTTGTTAGCACGCAAACAGTCGTACATATGAAGTTTTCCTAATTTACGAACGTTTTCTTCGTGAAATTCTCTAGCGTTTGGTGCTTTGTGGAAATATAAATACCCTCCAAATAACTCATCTGCACCTTCACCAGACAATACCATTTTAATTCCCATTGATTTAATAACTCTTGCCATTAACCACATAGGAGTTGAAGCTCTTACAGTTGTTACATCATAAGTCTCTAGGTTGTAAATTACATCACGAACTGCATCTAAACCTTCTTGAATAGTAAATTTAATTTCGTGGTGAATAGTTCCAATATGATCTGCTACTTTTCTTGCAGCAGCTAAATCTGGAGAACCTTCTAAACCAACCGAGAAAGAGTGTAATTGCGGATACCAAGCATCTGTAGTATCATCTGACTCAATTCTTTTTTGTGCAAATTTTTTGGCTACAGCCGAAGTAATAGACGAATCTAAACCTCCTGAGAGTAAAACACCATAAGGAACATCACTCATTAATTGTCTGTGAACCGCAGCTTCTAATGCTTTTTTAATTTCTGGAATACTAGTCTCGTTATCTTTTACTGCATCATATTCTGTCCAGTCTCTTTTGTACCATTGTACAAATTCACCGTCTTTACTAGTCATATAATGTCCAGGAGGAAATAACTCAATTTTTGTACAATATCCTTCTAAAGCTTTTAATTCAGAAGCTACGTAAAAAGTTCCGTGCTGATCCCAACCAATGTACAAAGGAATAATTCCCATATGGTCACGAGCAATAAAATACTCATCTTTATCAACATCATAAATTGCAAATCCGAAGATTCCGTTCATTTCATCTATAAAATGAGGGCCTTTTTCTTTGTAAAGAGCCAAGATCACTTCACAGTCACTTTCAGTCTGAAAGTTATATTTTCCTTCAAATTGCTTACGCAGCTCTCTGTGGTTGTAGATTTCACCATTTGCAGCCAAAACCAATTTTTTATCTTCTGTAAATAATGGTTGTTTTCCTGAAGCTGGATCTACAATAGCCAGACGCTCATGAGAAAGAATTGCTTTATCATTGCTGTAAATTCCGCTCCAGTCCGGTCCGCGGTGACGAATGATTTTAGACATTTCTAATACTTGAGGTCTTAAAGTCTCGGCTTTTTGTTTTAGATCAAAGGCACATACAATTCCACACATAATCTTATATTTTTATTTTTAAATTTTAATTTGATAAGGCAAAGATGCGATATCAGTTACAATTGAAAAACACAAACACTTAATTCGATTACAATTTGAAACCATAAAACAAATTTTACATGTAAAATGTAAAATTTTAGCACAAAAAAAAGGGCTAAACTTATAATTTTTAATTTTAGAGATAAAACATGAGTAAAATTTAAAGTTTTAAAGAAATCTTTAAATTAAATATTTATATCTTTAAAAAACATTAAAAATATACCAAAGCATAAAGAAGTTTTAAAAAGGAAAAAGAATTTTTCTCATTATTGTCATTTCGACTGAAAGGAGAAATCGC
>NZ_MUHA01000025.1 GCF_002217355.1 Flavobacterium oncorhynchi
TTTTCTAACTCCTATTTTGAGGAGTTCTTAGCTGTTTTGGCTGTTTTTCTTGTTTTACAACACGAACTCTTGGAAGTAAAAGCTGATTTTCGGTGTTTTCCAATCGTCTTCCAACACAAAGAAGCCGCGTTTTCTCTTTTTAACTCGGCTTATCTTCTCAAAATAGACTTCGTAATTAAAATCGAAACATAAATCATTCTGCTTGCAGAGACAAAACAAAAGATTCTAGCCTTCTCCGCAAATTAATCCCTTTTCAAAATCTCAAAACTATCCTATCTCATCCCTTTTTTACTCGTACATATATTATAGTACATTTTTACACTTATATATGTATAAAAACAAACCCGACAGGTTTTGAAAACCTGCCGGGCTATGATTACTATATATTATAGTATTAGTTTTTATTAAATGCTTTTGCTTTCGCTTCCCAATACTCCATCAAATTATCATAATTCACAGGATTAACTGGTGTTTGATTGAGCAAACGCCCAGATTCAAAAGCACGAACCAGAATTGTTTCTATTAGATAGCCTTCATTTACTTCATATATGGCTTATACTCGGTTTTTAGACTTATATCAAATAAATTCGCTGTTGTATTCGACACAAATGCCTTGAAACCGCTTTTTAAAGTCTTTATCAGCTCATAGGTCGTGCCCCCCCCCCTTTGACGATAAATCAATTTTACAAGGATCTGACCTTGCTTTCTAGACAACATCTTTAACCTGTCTTCAAATTCATTATTAAGGTAACCCTCAACGATCTTGAAATACTTTTTCTTTTCGCGATTACTACTCAAACGTACCATACCTTTATTCCAAAAAAAACCAAAGCCACAATTCAAATCCCTTCAACAAGAAACAAACCTCATCCTTCACCCCTCTAAACACAATTACCAGAAGGCACAAATAAAAAAAACCATCACAAATGTGATGGTTTTCTTTTGGAGCCGATAGAGGGACTCGAACCCACGACCTGCTGATTACAAATCAGCTGCTCTAGCCAGCTGAGCTACATCGGCCTATTTTCCGGGTGCAAAGATAAAATTGTTTTTTAATATTCCAAAAAAAATTTCACACCACTCTTTATTATTAAAAAACCACCACATTTCTGTGATGGTTTTGTTGAGCCGATAGAGGGACTCGAACCCACGACCTGCTGATTACAAATCAGCTGCTCTAGCCAGCTGAGCTACATCGGCCTCATTACGGGTGCAAATATAAAGCGGTTTTTCGTTTTACCAAAATAATTTTGCCCTTTTTTATACTTTTTTTTGCTTACAATTCGTTGATTTTAGCAATCAATTGATTAGCAGTTTCTTCCAATTCAACATTTATTTGTTTGAAGTGCGCTTTTTTATTTTCAACGTTCTTTGCATTCACTTTTGTGATCAAAGTATCAAAAGCCGTAATCGCTTCATCAACTAAAGCATTCGTTTCTGGAGTAGGATTTCCTGTTGTAGACATTTCAAACAAGTAAACCGCCTCAATAATATCTCCTAATACAAAATTGATGTCTTTCTTTAAATTTTTAACGTTTGCCATTTTTATTATAATTTTAATTTGCGTCTGCAAAAATACACATAATCTTTATATTACACGCTATGAAATGTAAATTTCTAAAATTGAAGCTTTTCCATTCAAAACAAATGATCTTACAGCGGCAGGAATTAATACTGTATCTCCTTTTATATAAGTATGCTTGAAGTCATCATATTCAATTTCAAAACTTCCATCGATACACATATAAACGGTAAATGTTTCACCAGATTTAAAAATTTCAGTATTACTTTCTAATGGAATATAATTCGTAGTAAAATAAGGACAATCAACTACAACATTTGAAGTGTTTGTTTTTGAATCGTATTCTTTCTGTGTATTAACTTTATTGTAGTTAATTGCATCAAGTGCTAAATCTACATGAAGCTCTCTTTTATTTCCTTGTGCATCTACACGATCAAAATCGTATAAACGATAAGTAATATCTGATGTCTGTTGAATCTCTGCAACTACCAAACCTGCACCAATTGCATGAACAGTTCCTGTTTCTAAAAAGAAAACATCTCCAGCTTTTGCTTTTACATTGTCTAGAATAGAAACTAAAGTATTATCTCTTAAATGTTTTAAATATTCCTCTTTACTTGAGTTCTCTTTAAAACCAACAATAATTCTAGAATCAGTATCAGCCTGCATTATATACCACATTTCGGTTTTGCCAAATGAATTATGACGCTCTTTTGCTAATTTATCATTTGGATGAACTTGAATTGAAAGATCTTCTCTTGCATCTAAATATTTAAAAAGCAACGGAAATTGTTTACCGAAACGCTCATGAACTTTTGTTCCCAAAAGCTCATTTGGAGTTTCACCAATAAGCTCCATTAATGTTTTTCCTTTTAATTCTCCGTTAGACACAATACTAATATCACCTTCTACTGTAGACAATTCCCAACTTTCACCAGTAATTTTAGAAGAAATGGGCTTATTTAATATTGTTTTTAATTTTTCGCCTCCCCAGATTCTTTCTTTTAAAATTGGTTCAAATTGCAAAGGGTATAAACTTGATTTCATATTTTAATTTTGAGACTAATAGCTTAAATAAACATAAACTAAAAGCTTTTATTTTATTTATAGTACTAACTCTTTAATTATTTCTAATGCTTTTGGAATGTGCTTTGATGCATTTACACTATCAAAAATATAAATGACAACACCATTTCGATCAATAATATAAGTAACACGTCCTGGCAGAAGACCAAACAAGTTGTTACGTACACCAAAAAGATGTCGCAGTTTTTTATCTTGATCTGAAAGTAAGATAAAAGGCAGCTGATGTTTATCTGCAAATTTATGATGCGATTTTACACTGTCACTGCTAATACCAATTACTTCTGCACCTAAAGTCGCAAAATCTTCATATTGATCTCTAAAACTACAGGCTTCAGTTGTACAACCAGGTGTATTATCTTTTGGATAAAAATAAATCACTAAAGGCTTGCGGCCTAAAACACTCTGGCTTTCAAAAATATCCCCGTGATTATCTTTTGCAGTAAAATTCGGAACTATATCTCCTATTTTTAATGACATTTATTATTCTCCTTTATAAGTTACAAAATTGCGATCTGTTTCATAAAGCACGATTTCTAAATCAAAATCAGGCTGAATTCTTTTTCTAATTTTATTCCATATCACAACAGCAATATTTTCTGCGGTTGGATTCAAATCTCGAAATTCTGGAACATCCAGATTCAGATTTTTGTGATCAAACGGAACTTCTACTTCTTCAAGTATAATATCCGCTAATACTTTCACATCTAAAACAAAACCAGTTTCTGGATCAATTTTACCTGTAACACTTACTGTTAAACCATAATTATGACCATGAAAATTGGGATTATTACATTTTCCAAAAACAGCAGTGTTCTTTTCTAATGTCCAATCTTTTCTATGTAATCGATGTGCAGCATTAAAATGTGCTTTTCTTGATATGGTTACTCTCATTTAGGTTTGGTTAGCTTTGGTTATAATTTGTGATCTTCGAGATAATGATCAAATTCATCAAAAATTATCTTAAACCACACAGTATAAAGTTCAGGCTGTTTTTCAATATCAGCTTTAACATCTTCTATTTTCATCCATTTCCAGTCTTCAACTTCATCTGGATTTATTAAAGGCTCTTCATTATAATACCCAATCATTACATGATCAAGCTCGTGCTCTGTCAAACCGTTATCAAAAGGTGCTTTATATATAAAGTGAAATAATTCTTTCAGCTCCGCTTTAAAACCCATTTCTTCAAACAGTCTTCGACTTCCTGCTTCTATATTGGTTTCAC
Source organism: Flavobacterium oncorhynchi (assembly GCF_002217355.1). Lineage (GTDB taxonomy): Bacteria > Bacteroidota > Bacteroidia > Flavobacteriales > Flavobacteriaceae > Flavobacterium > Flavobacterium oncorhynchi. Next base: position 3,834 of record NZ_MUHA01000025.1, read on the forward strand.
CTTCACGCTGGTGACTGCAGCATGTATTAGTCCAGAGTAATGGAGAATGGTATTTATGATGTGCACGCTGCTGCAGCATCATTTCATTTTTATTATTTAAAATAAAAACTGAAAAAGCACGATGTAAAACAGCTTTTTCATGAGCTTCTAATTTTGGCATCAAACCAATCTGCTCATCATTTTGGTTAACTAATATTACGTTTTCTTCTGTCATATGGCGCATTAATCAAACAAAAATACGAAAAAAGAAATGGCTTAAAAATCTCAGCAGACATTGTGAAAAGTTTAACTTGTCTCGAATCTACACAAAATACTGACTTACAACATACTATATATTACCTTTTCTTTTAAAATCCTTTAAAAATAAGATTTAAAAACTGTATTGATGAGTTTTACGTAGATAATAAAAAGTTAAAACATACTTAAATATATCTGAATTGTAAAATACACGACATTTGAAGGGAAAATGTAGTCGTATCTTTGAAAAAGAAACAGAATTAAAGCTTTAAAAAAAATGAAAACAAAAAAACAAATTCTTAGTCTTTGCTTTTTAATTCCACTTTTTATTTTACAGGCATGCGGGCAAAATACTAAAAAACAAACTGCAAATACTGTTACTGCTATGGAAAATAAAATCAGCAAACCCGGAAATCCATACTATTCAAATACTGACACAACTAAATTAAATGTGAGTAATGCTGCATGGAAAAAAGTACTTCCTGAAGATGTTTATGCGGTCATGCGCGAAGCTGACACTGAAAGGCCTTTTACCGGAAAATATTGGAATACTGATGAAAAAGGAACTTATTACTGCGCTTCATGCGGAAACAAACTTTTTAGATCTGGTGCAAAATTCGCAAGCAGCTGCGGCTGGCCAAGCTTTTTTGAGCAAGACAATAAAAAAAGTGTGGTTTACAAAAATGATAATTCTCTCGGGATGGAAAGAATCGAAGCGCTTTGCGGCCGCTGCGGAGGGCACTTAGGACATTTATTTGATGATGGACCCGCTCCTACTGGAAAACGTTATTGCATGAATTCGATCGCTCTGGATTTTATTCCTGACAACAAATAAACTGAAAAATGAAAAATACAATTTTAATCTCCCTTTTTGCGCTAGCCTTAAACGGATTTTCGCAAACTAAAAAAGCTTCAAATCTAGATACTATTACACTTGGCGGAGGATGTTATTGGTGTGTTGAAGCTGTTTACGAAAATCTGGATGGGGTAAAATCTGTTGTTTCTGGATTCTCTGGCGGAAAAAATGCAAATCCTACTTATGAAGAAGTCTGCACAGGTACAACTGGTCATGCGGAAGTAGTTCAAATTACATTCGACAAAAATGTAACAGATATAAACGAAATCTTCAAAGTATTTTTTACTGTCCACGATCCGACTACACTAAACAGACAAGGTGCTGATGTTGGAACACAATATAGATCTGTGATTTTTTACAAAAATACTGAACAAAAAAAAGCGGCTGAATCTATTATTTCCGAATTGAACAAAGCAAAAGTTTACAGTAATCCTATTGTAACTAAAGTTGAACCTTTTAAAGCTTTTTATAAAGCTGAAGATTATCATCAAAATTATTATTCAAACAACAAGAATCAACCCTATTGCAAAATGGTAATTCAGCCTAAACTGGAAAAATTTGAAAAAGTTTTTAAAGACAAACTAAAGAAGAAATAAAAAAAGAACATAAAAAAGGGGAAATGATTTTTAATTTCCCCTTTTTTATGCCCTTTTAAAACTATTGTTTAGCTACTTTTTTAAATCTCATCATTGGCACATCGCCTTGAATTAAATTTAATTTTCCATCTTTATCAACAGAGTAACTTGTAATTTTTCTCATTTGTTTTAAAAATTGCTGTTCACCGCCGCCTTCACAAAACATCATTGTAGTTGGTCCCGGTTCTCCAAAAGTCAGCGATTTTCCATTTAAAGTATATGGCGCACTATAACCATTACATCCATTATTACCAAAAACTTTTGTTTCTTTCTGATCAAAACTAATTTGTGGTTTTTTATTTGGATACAAACCTTCAAAAGCAATTCTAGGACCCGAAATATATTCTAATTCCCAAGTTGTATCATAAATATTTGCTGTGCTTTTACTCTCTTTTGATGCCATACATGAAGTAAGTAATAAGGTTAAAACTGAAACGACTGCAAGTGTAAGTTTTTTCATAAAGATGTTTTTTTTAGATTAATATTTTTTGTTCTCGAAAATTTAAATTCTTCTATAAACATTGCTTTCTCAATATTCATGCCTGTTTGCACAGATTGCTAAAAATTCTAAATCTTTAAAAATTTAATTTAAGTCTGAAAAATGTACTTCAGTAATAAATTCTATTTCAATATAAATCACACTTTTCTGACATCTAAATTACATATTTTTTATTCAAAATACTACCAATCAATTATTTAATACAAAATATTCCGTTGTTCTTTTTTTAGTAATTTACGATAATCAAAAAAAACAAAACCATCCGCTAAAATCAAAAACTAACAAACCAGTTTTTTTTATTCTTATTCGTCTTAACTATTATTCATTCTCCAAAAAATCTTAATAATCCCTTTATATAGATAACTATTGGGAACGACTGAGAGAAAATAAATCTAAGCCTCAAATATTCTGAGACTTTTTCTTTTGATTTTTTCCGAACTTTACATTCTTAAATACATTAAAAATGAAAGCACTTACCTTCTCTACTTTTGGAGAATCAGATGTTTTAGAATATATCGAAATCCCGAATCCGCAGTTAAAGAGCGATGAAATTCTAGTTGAAATGAAAGCTATTGGATTAAATTTTGCGGATGTTTATAGACGAAAAGGAAATTATCATTTAAAAGGAAACCCACCTTTTATTGCTGGTTATGAAGGTGCAGGAATTGTTGTTGATTCTAATAATTCAGATTATAAAATAGGAGATCGTGTGGCTTTTGCCGATGTTCCTTTTGCTAATGCTGAATTAGTTGCTGTTAATACAAATCATGTTATTCCTTTGCCAGACGATATTTCTTTTGAAACTGCTGCTTCTGTTTTACTGCAAGGTTTGACTGCACATTATTTAGCAACCGACAGCCATAAAACCACAAAAGGCGAAACTGTTCTAATTCATGCAGCCGCGGGAGGTGTTGGTCAACTTTTAACACAAATCAGTAAACTGCTGGGCGCGAATGTTATTGGTATAACCTCATCTGCAGAAAAAGCAAAAATAGCAATTAAACACGGAGTAGATCATGTTTTACTATATAATGAGGATTGGAAATCAGATCTTTTTAAAATAATCCCAAAAGGTGTCGATGTGGTTTACGACAGTATTGGAAGTACTTTAATGCAAAGTTTTGAAGTTACGAAAGAATGCGGTCAAGTTGTTTTTTTCGGAATGGCGGGCGGAGATCCTGAATTTGTAAATCCTAGAATGTTAATGGACAGTTCTAAAACTTTAACTGGAGGTGATTTGTGGAGTTATTTAAATTCTAAGGAAGAAAGAATAAAAAGAGCCAATCAACTATTTAATTGGATATTAGATAAAAAAATCAAACTTTCAGAACCAACTTCATTCAAACTATCGGAAGGAAAAACAGCACACGATTTTTTAGAAAGCAGAAAAAGCACTGGAAAAATAATTTTGATTCCTTAAACTTTTTTTTCGCCACAAATTCATGAATTATTTAAAACAAAACGTGACTCGTGGCGAAAAATATACTTTACAATTGATCAATTTCTATTTTAGTCAATTCTGACAATTCTAAAATTCTGTCGACTTCATTTTTGTTGGCAACAAAAAACAAATAGCTGTCTCCTTTTGTGTCATAACTCATTAACTCTAATTCTTGTTTTGCTAACTCTTTTTGTATATAAGGAAACAAATCGTGACTGTAAGTTTCTTCAGGATAATCAAATTTAAAATCTTGATCAATCAAATCAGACACTATGGCTTCAGCTTCTTCTGCATCAAACTTCCAGTCGCTTTGCCAGCTGTTTATTCCTTCGAAAAAGTCAAACTCATCATCGTAATCATAGTCCTCAACTCCTTCCTCATAAGCTTCAAAAAGAGTCCTTGCTTGATCTTTTAACAATTCTTCTTTCATTTCGCCTCTCGAAATCAATCGCAAAAATTCTTGAAAATGCTCAATTGAAGTACTTTCAGCTATTAGACTTTCTGTTGAAGGTTTTACAACTGTTGCAGGTATTTCGGCTCCTAAATATTCGCAAATACCCTGCAAAACAATTTCAAAATCCTTAAAACCAATTTTCTGAATTTCATTAGTGGGTTCTTTTATATCAACTGCTTTAAGTTCTAAAAGTCCACGTGTATAATCATAAAAATAGCTATTATTATATAGTAATTTAAAATCGTTTGTTTCCATGCTGTCTGTACAACAAAAGAAAACAATGAAATTATTTAAAACATGCTTCAAATGTTTTTTCATTTCTGGAGCGGGCTTTGAGAAAAATTCGATGTGAATGTAGTAATAATTCAATCCTTCCTTTATCTCTTCATCTGAAAGCGGCCCTATATTTACCTTTTTATATACCTCATTTAAAATTTCGTATGCATTATTAAAACCTGCTTTTTTGATTTCTGCTTTTCCCTCATCATGATCAAATGAATCTGGAACAGAATATAAGGTTACAGAAACAGTGTCATGAATTCCTTTCATTTTGAAATTCAACCTGCTGGATTCGTGGTATAAATGAGAATAAACTTCGTATAAAACATCAAAAGAAACAATCGACTTTGGGTCGTTATTTCTATTAAACAAATTAGAGAAAAAACTGCTCATTAAAATTAGGGTTTAAAGAATCGAAACAATTACTAAATTAACTATTCAAAACTATGGTTTATTTACTACAAAAATAACAAACCAATATTTTTTTTATACCCAATACATTATACTATGCGACTTTTAAATAATTTATAAAAACGTTGTAACAAAAAACAAGCTCTTATTTCAATGTTTCTGCAATCATCAAAGCACATTTTTCCCCGTCGATTGCCGCAGAAATAATTCCTCCTGCATAACCCGCTCCTTCGCCACATGGATATAAGCCTTTTATCTGTAAGTGCTCTAAAGTTTGAGCATCTCTTGGAATTCTGACTGGCGATGAAGTTCTGCTTTCTGGTGCGTGTAAAATTGCTTCATTAGTCAAATAACCTCGCATTGATTTACCAAATTCCTTAAAACCTTCACGTAAAATCTGTGATAAGAAACCTGGAAAAACCTGTCCCATTTCGACAGAAGTTGTTCCAGGAACATATGATGTTTTTGGAATATCCGCAGAAACTTTGTTTTGTGTAAAATCAACCATTCTTTGTGCCGGAACTTTTTGAGTTTGTCCAGCTAAATGCCATGCTTTTTGTTCAATGCTTTTTTGAAATTCCATTCCAGCAAGAGCGCCAAATTTTGCAAAAGGTTTAAAATCTTCTAGCTTCAACTCAATTACAATTCCTGAATTTGCTGTTGCTTGATCTCGTTTCGATGGTGACCATCCATTTGTAACGACTTCGCCTGGGCTTGTAGCACAAGGTGCAATTACTCCACCTGGACACATACAGAACGAATACATTCCGCGACCATTTACTTGTTTTACAATCGAATATGGTGCCGGCGGCAAATGTTCCCCTCGGTAATCACAGCTGTATTGAATACTATCGATTAATTCCTGCGAATGTTCTGCACGAACTCCTAAAGCAAAAGGTTTTGCTTCAATTAAAATTTTCTTTTTATCTAATAATTCAAAAATATCTCGCGCCGAATGTCCAGTTGCTAATATTAATTTATTAGCAAGAATTTTATCGCTATTTTGAGTTACAACTCCCTCGACTTCATTGTTTTTTACCAAAATATCAGTTACGCGAGTATCAAACAAAACCTGACCACCAAACTCAATGATTTTATTTCGAATATCTTCAATAATTTTTGGCAGTTTATTAGTCCCGATATGCGGATGTGCTTCAATCAAAATATCTTCTGAAGCCCCAAAAGCAACCAAAAGTTCTAAAATCCTAGTAACGTCACCGCGTTTTTTAGATCGCGTATACAATTTACCATCAGAGTAGGTTCCTGCTCCGCCTTCTCCAAAACAATAATTTGAATCTTCGTTTACGATATGTTCTACATTTATTGCTTTTAAATCACGTCGGCGTCCGCGAACATCTTTTCCTCTTTCCAGTACAATTGGTTTCAAACCTAATTCAATTAATTGCAAGGCAGCAAAAAGTCCAGCTGGACCTGCACCAACAACAATGACTTCTTGTGCAGAAGAAACGTCTTTATATATAGGTAGTTCAATTTTGGTTTCCTGAAACGGTTCTCCTTTTAAATAAATAAGAACTTTCAAGTTTATTTTAATCGCTTTTTGACGTGCATCAATAGAGCGTTTTAAAATCGAAACATGCTGAATTTCTTGAGCAGAAATTTTAATTTGCTTAGACAAATGGTCTTTTAGCAATGATTCGTTTGCAGCAATTTCTGGTGTTACTTGAAGTAAAAGTTCTTTAGGCATTTTTTTGTGTTTATTCTATTAGCTTTTCTTTCTATGAAAAGAAGATGCAAAAGTACTACTTTGAACTGACTTTATGTAATTAACCGCAAAGTGCGCTAAGTTTTTTTTAGATACAGTTTTATAAAATACAAAGTTCGCAAAGCTTTATGTTGACGTAACTTTGCGAACTTTATGTTTTCCATGTTTAAAGAAAAAATAAATCTTAGCGCACTTTGCAGTTAATTTATGCAGCAACTTTCCATTTCCTAAAATCTTTACTATTTATTTTTAGCCACAGATTATTGGGATTAAAAAGATTTATTTAAGAACGGTTAGACATACTGTCGTGCGTCTAACCTATTACGGGCACACGTTACGTAAACACACTGCAGTGCATCTCTACACAAAAAAAACTTAGAACCTTAGCATCTCAGAATCTTAGAACCTTTAAAAAAGACTTTGTACCTTTGCCACTCTGAATCTTTTCACTTAAAAAAAATGTCAAGAAAAATAAAACTAATCTGGGATTTTCGTGGCCCAGCTTCTGCAAAAACAGCCGAACATCATGAAATTCATTTAAAAGAATATATTACAATCGAAAAACTTCCTTTAAATATTACGGGATTTAAAATCATAGACGATATGTACGCCATAGCTTTTATGGTGGTAACTGATGAAAATATGATTCAAGTTAGGGATGCTTTGAAACCACATCGAGGAGAGATTTATTCTGAGTAAGATGTAAAATGAAAAATGTGAGATNNATCTCACATTTTTCATTTTATATCTAACTTATAACTAGTTAGCTACTTCACTGATAAACTTAATACGCATCAAACGTAATTCATCAATATCGTAATCACCGTCGAATTCTTTTAGGGCATCTTCGATTTTGTCTGATTCTGATTCCATGAAATAATCGTGAATTTCTTCTTGCTGATCATCATCGAGCATATCATCAACCCAATATTTGATATTCAGCTTCGTTCCCGAATATACAATTTGCTCCATTTCTTTAATTAAAGCATCCATCGAAAGTCCTTTTGCAGAAGCGATATCGCTTAAGGGTAATTTTCGATCTATATTCTGAATGATATACAATTTATTGGCAGAATTTACTCCGGTAGATTTTACTACTAAATCATCTGGACGAATAATATCATTGTCTTCAACATATCTGCTGATTAAAGTAACAAATTCGCTTCCGTATTTTTTAGCTTTTCCTTCTCCAACTCCGTGAATGTTGTACAATTCAGTTAATGAAATTGGATATTTTAAAGCCATATCTTCAAGCGAAGGATCTTGAAAAACAACAAACGGTGGAACACCTAATTTTTTGGCGACTTTTTTACGCAGTTCGCGCAGCATTCCTATTAAAACTTCATCAGCAGTACCCGATGATTTTGATGAAGCAACAATAGCTTCATCATCAGCTTCACTGTATTCATGATCTTCTGACATCAGGAATGAAACTGGTTTTTTGATAAAATCTAAACCTTGTTTCGTGATTTTTATTACGCCATAAGTTTCAATATCTTTTGACAAATAGCCGCTTACTAAAACTTGTCTAAGTAAAGCCATCCAATATTTCTCGTCATGATCTGAACCTGAACCAAAAAAAGACTGCGTATCTGTTTTATGCGCTTTTATAACGGCATTAACACGACCAATTAAAGTAAAGACAATTTCTTTTGACTTATATATATGTTTGGTATCGCGAACAATTTCAAGCAATTTAACCACTTGATCTTTGGCTTCAACTTTATTTTTAGGATTACGAACATTGTCATCCATATCTGCACCTTCACCAGTTTCGCTGTCAAACTCTTCACCAAAGTAATGAAGTAAAAATTTACGGCGTGACATTGAGGTTTCTGCATAAGCTACCACTTCTTGCAAAAGGGCAAAACCAATTTCTTGTTCAGCAACTGGCTTACCAGACATAAATTTTTCTAATTTCTCTACATCTTTATAAGAGTAATATGCCAAACAATGCCCTTCGCCGCCGTCACGACCTGCACGGCCTGTTTCTTGGTAATAACTTTCTAATGATTTTGGAATATCGTGGTGAATTACAAAACGAACATCGGGTTTATCAATTCCCATTCCGAAAGCAATTGTTGCAACAACTACGTCAACATCTTCCATCAAAAACATATCCTGATGTTTTGCTCTCGTTTTTGCATCTAAACCTGCATGATAAGGAACAGCGCTAATTCCGTTTACTTGTAAAACCTCAGCAATCGATTCTACTTTTTTTCGGCTCAAACAGTAAATAATTCCTGATTTGCCTTTATGTTGTTTGATAAATCGAATAATATCCGACTCAATATTTTTAGTTTTTGTACGTACTTCGTAATATAAATTAGGTCTGTTAAACGAAGCTTTAAAAGTATTTGCATCCACCATATCCAAGTTCTTCAAGATATCTTCTTGTACCTTTGGTGTGGCAGTAGCAGTAAGTCCAATAATTGGCACTTTACCTAATTGTTTAATTATATTTCTAAGATTCCGGTATTCTGGTCTAAAATCATGTCCCCACTCTGAAATACAATGTGCTTCATCTATAGCAACAAATGAAATGGGTACACTTTGCAAGAAAGTAACATATTCTTCTTTTGTTAAAGATTCTGGAGCTACATACAAGAGTTTAGTCAATCCAGACGAAATGTCTTTTTTAACTTGTGCAATTTCTGTTTTGGTAAGTGAGGAATTCAGTACATGTGCAATTCCGTTTTCTGAAGATAGGCTTCGAATCGCATCTACCTGATTTTTCATCAAAGCAATTAAAGGAGACACAACAATGGCTGTTCCTTCCTGAATTAAAGCGGGTAATTGATAACAAAGAGACTTTCCTCCGCCAGTAGGCATAATTACAAAAGTATTCTTTTTATCTAAAATACTCGTAATGACTTGCTCTTGCAAGCCTTTAAATTGGCTAAAGCCGAAATACTTCTTTAATTCCTTATGTATTTCAATTTCGTTTGAATTCATTCTTTATTTAAATGGATATTTTTGTATAAATTTGCAACACATAAAGATACAACTTTCTTTTATACATACAAATTTTAAATATTCTGTTTTGATCACAAAAGAAAATATATTGGCGATTGCCAAAAAAACCATACTCTCTGAAAGTGAAGCAATTACAAAGTTAATCGATTTTCTTGATGAAAATTTCTTCGAAGCAACCCAGCGCATATATGAAACTAAAGGTCGTTTGATCGTTACCGGCATAGGAAAAAGCGCCATTATTGCTCAAAAAATGGTTGCTACTTTCAACTCTACCGGAACGCCTTCTATGTTCCTGCATGCTTCAGAGGCAATTCATGGCGATTTAGGAATGATACAAAATGAAGACATCATTATTTGCATTTCAAAAAGCGGAAACAGCCCTGAAATTAAAGTATTAGTACCGTTATTAAAACGCTTCGGAAATACTTTAATCGCTATTACCGGAAATATAACTTCAGCTTTAGCCAAAGGTTCTGACTATGTTTTAAATACCACCGTAGATACTGAGGCCTGCCCTATTAATCTGGCTCCAACAAACAGCACAACTGCACAACTTGTAATGGGAGACGCGCTTGCTGTATGCCTTATGGAAATGCGTGATTTTAAACCTGAAGATTTTGCAGTTTATCATCCGGGAGGTGCTTTGGGCAAAAAATTACTGCTTCGCGTAAAAGATATGATTGAGCATTCGTTAAAACCAATGGTAACTCCTGAAACGTCTGTTAAAAAGGTAATTTTCGAAATCTCTGAAAAAAGACTAGGAGTTACGGCAGTTATCGAAAATGATAAAATCGTAGGCATTATTACTGATGGAGACATAAGAAGAATGCTGAACGACAGAGATTCTATTGCAGATTTGACTGCTAAAGACATTATGTCTAAAAACCCAAAATTAGTATCTTCAGAAACTATGGCTGTTGACGCCTTAAATATTCTAGAAGATTTTTCTATAACACAGCTTATCGTTGCAGACAACGGCGAATACAAAGGAGTACTGCATTTACATGACATTTTAAAAGAAGGAATCGTATAATGGCAAAGAAAAATCTTGGCGAAATGTCATTTTTAGATCATCTTGAAGAACTAAGATGGTTATTAGTTAGAAGTACTTTTGCTATATGTATTATGGCATTTGTTACTTATTTTATTAGTGATTATTTATTTGATGAAATTATTCTAGGCCCAACAAGACCTACTTTTTTCACTTATCAGTGGTTTTGCGACTTATCTCATCAATTAGGATTTGCTGACAGTATTTGTATTACTGAATTGAATTTTATTATTCAGAATACAGAAATGGAAGGACAGGTTAATATTTTTGTATGGATGTGTCTATTGGCTGGTTTTATCTTAAGTTTTCCTTATATTTTATGGGAAGTTTGGAAATTTATCAGTCCTGCATTGTATGAAAAAGAAAGAAAAAATGCGAAGGTTTTTATATTTACTTCTTCGTTACTTTTCTTCTTAGGAGTAATATTTGGTTATTATGTTGTAATACCAATGTCAGTAAATTTCGTTGCTACTTTCTCTATAAGTAAAATGGTTGTAAATCAATTTACAATAGAATCTTATATGGGAATGGTAAAAACGAGTATTCTGGCGAGCGGATTATTTTTTGAACTGCCAATTATCATTTATTTCTTAACTAAGTTAGGTTTAGTAACTCCTGATTTTTTAAGAAAATATTGGAAATATGCAGTTGTTATCATCTTAATCGTTGCCGCAATTGTAACTCCGCCAGATGTAGTGAGCCAAACTATTGTAGCAATACCAATGTTAATTATCTACGAAGTAAGTATTCTAATATCTAGAATTGTTTATAAAAATAAATTGAAAGAAAATGTCTGATATTATTCAAGAATTCAACGACTACCGTTCTAAAATGAACGAAAAACTGCTTGCTGATAACAACAAAATTGTAAAGCGAATTTTTAATCTTGACACTAATGCTTATGCACCGGGAGCTCTTGATGTAAAAACCAAAGAACTTTTAGGTTTAGTCGCATCTGCAGTTTTACGCTGTGACGATTGCGTAAAATATCATCTTGAAACAAGTCATAAAGAAGGCGTTACAAAGGAAGAAATGATGGAAGCGATGGGAATTGCAACTCTTGTTGGAGGAACAATTGTAATCCCGCATTTAAGAAGAGCTTACGAATTTTGGGAAGCTCTCGAAGAAGCTGAAACTAAATAATTGTTAATAGGTTTATTTGTTGAATCGTTTATTCGTTAATTTGTGACGAATAAACGATTTGAACGTTTAAACGATTAAACTAAAAAAATGAAATTAAGAGCCGATAATTTAATCAAAACCTATAAAGGCCGAAGTGTTGTAAAAGGAATTTCTGTTGAAGTAAATCAAGGAGAAATCGTTGGACTTTTGGGACCAAATGGGGCTGGAAAAACAACTTCTTTTTATATGATCGTAGGATTGGTAAAACCAAACTCAGGAAACATTTATCTTGACGATTTGAACATTACTGATTACCCGATGTACAAACGTGCGCAACAAGGAATTGGCTATTTGGCACAAGAAGCATCTGTTTTTAGAAAATTAAGTATTGAAGACAATATCTTGAGTGTTTTACAGCTGACAAAACTTTCTAAGGAAGAACAATATGCTAAGATGGAGAGCTTAATTGAAGAATTCAGTTTAGAACATATTCGCACGAATAGAGGTGATTTACTTTCTGGAGGTGAACGTCGTCGTACTGAAATTGCTCGCGCATTGGCAACAGATCCAAAATTTATTTTGCTTGATGAACCTTTCGCTGGAGTTGACCCTGTTGCGGTTGAAGATATTCAAAGAATTGTGGCACAATTAAAGAACAAAAACATCGGAATCTTAATTACTGACCACAACGTTCAGGAAACTTTAGCCATTACCGATAAAACATATCTAATGTTTGAAGGAGGAATCCTTAAAGCAGGAATTCCAGAAGAACTTGTTGAAGACGAAATGGTTCGCCGTGTATATCTTGGACAAAACTTCGAACTTCGTAAAAAGAAATTGGAATTCTAATTTATAGTATTCAGTGTTCAGGTCTTTAGTGATCAGTTCTTAAAAAAAAAATCATTGATCAGTTTTTTAGTATTCAGTTTTGGGCTGGAACTAAAAAACTGATTTTTTTTTCGAAAAAGACTGAATACTAAAAAACTAACCACTGATCACTGTCAATCAACTGTAATAAACTGCAGCTGTTCTAAATCACCATTATAAATATTCACATCTACACGATGTTTTATTCCAGGCAGAGAAGCTTTTTCTGTAAACTGCCAAAACAGCCATTCTTCATCAATTTTTTCTCTATAAAAGTTATAATTGGCAATCCAAAATAAATATTCTCCAAATTCTTCTTTTAAAAAATCTGAGTAATAACGTTCTCCTGAGTAAATTATAGGGCGAACTTGATAATGTGCTTCTACTTTGTTAAGCCAGCGCTTTAATCCTTTTTTTAAACTATCTATAGATTGATTTTTTGGAAGTTTTTCTATATCAAGAACCGGCGGTAAATCACCTTTTTTCAACTTTACTGTTTTTATAAAAAGATCTGCTTGCTCGATAGAATTTTCATTCGGGCGATAATAGTGATAAGCGCCTCGTATGATTTTATTTTTTTTTGCTTCTTCCCAATTGTATTTAAACTGCCTGTCAACTCTATCATTTCCTGCTGTTGCACGAATAAAAACAAATTGCACAGGATATTTTTCTTCTAGAATCTCAACCTCATCCCAATCGACAGTTCCTTGAAATTCAGAAACATCAATTCCAATTACTTTTCCTTTATGATTTTCAAGAACTTGAATGTTTCTAACGTCTGAAAGGTGTTTGTCTACCTCATCTTCTTCTAAAACTTTATCTGACTTAAAACCTAAATAATAAGCCAATCCTGAACGATAATGATAAATCGTTCCAATGAAAATTAATCCTAAAAAACTAAATATAATGAAACGGAATAATTTACTAAAAACAGATTTGGCAGGTTTCGTTTTTCGTGTGTAAGAATTTCGTCGTGTCGTTTTTCTTGCCATTCGAATAAAACTACTTTTTCAAAAACATATTATTTATGATCGATAATAACACATAAAAAATAATGATTAAGGGAACGGCTCCAAATTGAAACAATAAAAGTAATACTAAAGAAATAACTAAAAATCCAACTTGCAACGCATTATCTTTAAGATTGAATTTCTTAAATTTTAAAGAAAACAATGGAATTTCGGCATTCAAAATATAGGCACTGCATAAAGTAATTGCAAGCAAAATCCATTGATTACTCAAAATTTCTAACAGCATTAAAGAATCTGAAAATTTCAAAACCAAAGGCAGACTTAAAATAAAAAGAGCATTTGCAGGTGTCGGCAGCCCAATAAATGAATCGGTTTGTCGTGTATCAATATTAAAATTTGCCAAACGATAGCAAGAACCTAATGTTACAATAAATCCTAAAAAAGGAATAAACTCAGATCCAATTATATCATGCGGATGTGCACTTTTTACAAATAAAGAATACATTACATATCCTGGAGCAACACCGCTGGTCACCATATCTGCAAGTGAATCTAATTGAAGTCCAAGCGGACTTGAAACTTTAAATAATCTGGCAAAAAAACCATCAAAAAAGTCAAAAAAGATTCCTAAACAAACCATATAAAAAGCCATTTCATAATTAGCTTTAGAAATAAAGACAACAGCTATACAACCACAAAAAAGATTAATTAATGTAATTAAATTTGGAATGTGCTTTTTAATATTCATGTTTTATAAATTTTGATAATCTTGGTCAACAAATTTAGCATAATATGTCCATGAAAAACGTGTTTTTACAATTGTTTTTTAATACAAATTAAAGCTTTATCAATATTTCTCGAAACGAAGAAATTAGATGCATAAATTATTATATTTTTGAAAAAAATAAAAACAGGCTCTCGTCTGCAAAAAAATATCAGTTGAAGAAACTTTTAACGTTTTTACTATTTTGGAGTTTTACTTCTCAGTATGCACAAACTGTTCGAAAATACTCGAATGAGTTTATGAATATTGGTGTCGATGCGGCGGCGTTAGGAATGTCGAGTGCTGTTACTGCATCTACAAATGATGTTAATGCAGTTTATTGGAACCCTGCTGGTTTAACGCATCTAGAAGATCATCAGATTTCATTGATGCATGCCAGCTATTTTGCCAATATTGCTCAATATGATTTTATAGGTTATGCAAGCCCAATTGATGATCAAAGTGCTTGGGGAATTTCGATGATTCGTTTTGGTGTTGATGATATTCTTGACACCACACAATTAATCGACAATCAGGGCAATATTGATTATAATCGAATTCGTTTATTTTCTACGGCTGATTATGGTTTTACTTTTTCTTATGCCAGAAAACTGCCTGTTGACGGGTTTCAATATGGTATTAATGCAAAAATAATTAGACGAATTATTGGGAAATTTGCCAATTCTTGGGGTTTTGGTTTTGATGTGGGATTGCAATTCGAACGCAATAATTGGAAATTTGGCTTAATGCTTCGTGATATTACTACTACTTATAATGTCTGGAATATTGATGAAGATGAATATGCCAAAATTGCAAATGCTATTCCAGGCGAAAACAATGAATTACCAGAAAGTACTGAAATTACTTTGCCAAAAGCGCAATTAGGAGTTTCTAAAAAATTTGAATTCCATAATGATTACAGTCTTATGGCGGCGGCCAATTTAAATATGCGCTTTGAGCAGACAAATGATATTATTTCATCAAAAATTGTTAGTATTGATCCCGCCGTTGGTTTTGAATTTGGCTACACTGATCTGGTTTTTCTAAGAGCCGGTGCTGGAAACTTTCAAAATGTAATGCAATTAGACAATACTGAAAAATTAAATTTTCAGCCTAATATTGGGCTGGGTTTCAAATACAAAGGTATCCAAGTAGATTATGCCTTAACTGATTTAGGAAATCAAAGCGCAGCTTTATACTCAAATATTTTTTCACTAAAAGTAGATTTAGGTATCTTTAGATAATTTTTTCAAACCATTCAACTTTTTAAAATTTTAAATCATGAAAAATGTCCTTTTCAAAAAAACACTTTTTAGTTTACTATTATTACTAAGTTTTATTGGTTACAGCCAAAATATTCCTTTATCAAAAGATGCAAAAGCAAGTGTGATTACTTGTGGTTTAGGCAATGAAACCTATTCTTATTTCGGACATACTGCAATTCGAATAGCTGATCCTGCCAACAATATTGACGTTGTTTACAATTTTGGTGCTTTTGATTTTAGAACTCCAAACTTTGTAGCAAAATTTGCGAAAGGTGATTTACAGTATTTTGTAATTACACATTCTTTTTCAGAATTTCTAAACGAATATAATGAGGACAAACGAAGTGTTTTTGAGCAAGAGCTTCTTATTTCGCAAGATTTAAAACAAAAACTTTTTGATAAACTAAATTCTGTTCTATTATCTGAAGAAAGATATTATACCTACAAGTTCATTGATAAAAATTGTACTTCGATGGTGGTTGATATTATCAACTCAACTTTACATGGAAATGTTATTGTTAAGAAAGAGGACACAGATAAAACATATCGTTCTATTTTATTTCCTTATTTTAATGGGCATTTTTATGATCAATTAGGAACTAGCATTATTTTTGGAACTAAAGTTGATCAATTGGGAACCAAAATTTTTCTGCCTTTTGAATTAAAAAATAGTTTAGCGAAAACTACTTTTCAAAATCATCCTTTAGCAAAAGAGAGCCAAACACTTTTGAATTTTGAAAAAGAAACACCATCCTCATGGTGGAATAATATTTATACTTATTTAATTATTTTAGGTTTTGTCGTTTTAGCGCATAACAAAATTGTTGATAAAATATACTTATTCATTTTGTCTTTAATAGGTATATTTTTTGTCTTAATGGGATTTTATTCATTTCACCAAGAACTGGCAATGAATTACAATGTTTTACTATTTAGTCCGCTATTATTGATTTTAATTCTTTTTTCAATTGCAAAAAATAAAAGATGGACTTACCGATTTGCAGTTTTACATTTAATCTTCTTGATTGTTTATGCTATTTTCCTAATCAATAAAGCACATTTTTTAATTGTTTTACCAATGATAATTACAAGTGGTTTTGTGTTGGTTCGAGTTGCGATAAGAAACAAAAAACGCATCCCGATAATAATCTAATTACTGTCCGCGATAAAACAAAACGGTAGTTATAGTTTTGAAAGAGATGCTTAAATCTAGAAAAATACTTCGGTGTTTAATATAGTATAAATCATATTGCAGTTTTATCAAACTCTCGTCTATAGACTCTCCATAAGAGTAATTAACTTGTGCCCATCCCGTAAGACCAGGTTTTATAACATGACGGGTTTCATAAAAGGGCATTATTTGCGCGATTTTCTTAACAAAAAAAGGTCTTTCTGGTCTTGGGCCAATTATTGCCATATCTCCTTTTATAATATTGATAAACTGCGGCAGTTCATCAATCCTTGATTTACGCATAAATTTACCAAATGGAGTTATTCGCTTATCATTTGAAACTGCAAAAAATGCGCTTTGCGTTTCTTGAGCCTCTACCATAGTTCTAAATTTGTAAATTTTAAAAACTGATCCATTTTTACCTACCCGTTCTTGCGTATAAAACAAACTTCCTCTATTAGTAAAAAAATTAGCGAAAGAAATAAAGGGTATAAAAACAATACAGATTATTAAACCGGCAAATGAAAAAACAAATTCTAAAAGGCGGATTAAAGCCAAATACAATTTATTACTATTGCTGCGGCTAAACGGAAAAAACCGATAGAAGTCTCTTGCAATATAATGGACTGGTATTCGCTGTGTTTTACTTTCATAAACCTGCGTATACTCTCTAATACTATTTCCAGATTCTAGTAAATGGAGTAACTGTTGATACAAATCGGCATTGATTCCATCTGTCTTTTGAGATGCAATAACAATTTCAGAGATACTTTGATTCGCGACGAAATCTTCGAGTTCATTTTTCTTAATTTCTTTTACGTAATAAAAATCAGTATTCTCCTCAGAATCAGAATCAGGATTAACGAAACCTACAATTTTATAATGCGGATCGACATTTTCGAGTCCTAAAACCAGTTCTTCAACCTGATTTTGGCCGCATATCAATACAACATTTTGTGAAAAACGATGAGACGCCAAAAAGAAGGCATAAAAAAACCGCCAAAGTAGCACGGTAATTAATATTGTGAAATAAAAGATAAAGATAGCCAATCTCTGACTTGGAAGTTCAGGCGATAATACCGGTGTAAAAAAATAAATTAAAACTGTAGTTGAAACCGCTAGAATAACATTTTTAAGTATTTGAAATTGATTACTGGCCGCCTGCAAATTATATACCTCAAAAATAGCTCCAAAAACAGATAGATATGCAACAAGGATCAAAGGGCGATAGAAGGTCTTTTTTTCAAAAGCAAGATAATTATAATCAAAAATGCTGTTTAATAAATATAAAGCTGTCAAAACAAAAAAGATATCAAAAACAAAAAGTAATACTTTTCGTTCTGAAATTTCAAAGTGCATTTTTTTATTTGAGGACATTTACTTTTTTAGCAGATTTAAAAGCTTTACTTCAAAGCAAATATATTGCAAAAAACATAAACTTTATCTTACAAACGTGCTGTTTTTTTCTGGGGATTTTATTTGAACAAATAAAAGTGTCAAAGCATATATAAATGCAGGAGCTGCTGTTCGCATAGCCGCATGATTTATTGTAAGAAACCAAAAAATGAAAAAAGATAAAAAATACAAATGCTGTCGATTGTTGATATATAATATAAACGGGGTAATAAGTAGTATCAAAAGTCCAAATATGCCCAATACACCATGTTCGCTTAGCATTCTTGTTATTTCG
Organism: Flavobacterium oncorhynchi; assembly: GCF_002217355.1. Taxonomy (GTDB): domain Bacteria; phylum Bacteroidota; class Bacteroidia; order Flavobacteriales; family Flavobacteriaceae; genus Flavobacterium; species Flavobacterium oncorhynchi. Next base: position 22,245 of record NZ_MUHA01000025.1, read on the forward strand.
TTATGAGAAGCAACTTCTTGTCCTAATGAATCTTTTCGCAATTCTTTTCCCATTCCTGCTCCTACTCCAGTAATGGGGTTGTCAAAAAACATTTTAAGATCTGCCTCTATAACTGCTTCTCTCCCGCCCAATCGATCTGTTTTCTGTCTTCCTTTAGCATCTTGATTAGCATATCTTTTTTCGATTAGTCCGCTGGTTTCCGAAATAGTATATCCCCAAATACCAATTCCTAAAAGGCACGACAAAATTACAACTAAACCGACCTTCGCTTTTCCAAGAGAATTCGAGACGTAATAAATTACAAATATAAGACAGACAATCATGGCAATTCCAGTAATAACACCACCTCTCGAAAAGGTAACAATTGCACGATAGCTTACCAAGATCAGAAGAATTCCATTTAAAATAATCTTCTTTTTTGATTTTGAAAACAAAAGCAATTGAGAGAAAAAGACAAACATTCCTAATCCTAAAATAGTAGAAACTTGATTAGGACCAAATCCGCCTGAAGTTTCAAAATTAGACTGTGTACCCGTAACAACATCTTTTACGCTTGGATTATACAAGAAAAGATAAACTACTGTTGAAATAATAGGAAGTCCCATTACTAAAATAATATTTTGAAGATCTTTAAATAGAATTTTTCTTTTAAACATATAGATTGAAGAAACTGCTAAACACACTGGACCTGATAAATTAAATACTAAAGCTTTTTTAATATCTATATTGAGATCAGCTGTACTTACAGAAACAAAAATCCCAGGTATTAACAACAATAAATAAAAGAAATAAACGAACGATTTAGTTGAAACAGTACTATAAAACATACCTGTTAACATAAAAAAGACAACAAGCGTTTTTACATATTCATTACTGAAATTACCTCCTGTCATTCGCAAAAAAACTTCAACACCTATTAAGTAAGCACTTACATAAAGAACTTCGTTATTCTTATTCTTGCTTCGAAAAACAACAAAGAGGCCAACAACTGGAATTAAAAGAGCATAAAGCATTGATAAAAAAGGTAACACAAAAACCATCAATGCAATTATAACATGGACTAAAATAAGATAAGAAAATGAGATTCTTTTCATTAATTTAATTCTTATAAAGCTGTATTACTTTTTTGATTACAGCCTCTTTTGAATACTCCTTTGCTGCTGATTTTGAAAAATTTTCTGCTAAAGTAGTTCTCAATACTTCATCGTTAGTGAGTAATTTCAACTGATCCTTCAATTCTAAGAAGTCTAACGGGTCAAATAACAATCCGTTAAAACCATTTTCAATAATTTGCGAACAATAACCAACATTGGAAGAAAGAACTGCCAATTTTTCTGATGCGTACTCTAATAGAGTTATAGGGAATCCCTCGTTTGTCGAAACCAAAACTCCAATTGAAGATTGCGCTAATATATATTTGATATCGTTCCTTTCTCCGTACAAATGTATATAGCTTTCTAATGAATTAAACTTTACAAACTCTTTTAAATAGGCTGAATAAGAGTCGAAACAATCTTTTCCGATTAAATGTAAAGTCCATCCTGATTCCTGTAATCTTAAATTTTGAAAAGCTTTAAGCATCAGAATGTGATTTTTGGGTTCTTTTAAATTTGCTAGAAAAACTATTCGCCTGCCTAGAATTCCTTTTAGTTTTGTTGTTTGTAAATTATCTTTTGTATCTAAAATGAAATTTGGAATAAAAAAAACGTTTTTACAAAACATATTTTTTTTGCTCCAATCTTCTAATTGCAGATTTGCTGCAAAAATGGAAGCAAAAAAGAAAGAACAAAAAATCAACATTTTATTCTTACTCTTCGATTCAACAGCTCTATTTCCAAAATGATCGTGCCAGAAAATCTTAGTTCTGGGCAATGTCAATTTTACTAAAACTGCGCTAAAAAAAGAAGTACTGTGCGCATGGATAATTTCGATTCTATTATTTAATATATACCTTCTTAACTTTAAAACAGCTTTAAAATCAACTTTGCCCTTTTTGTTTAAAAACAAATACGAAACATTTTCATTTATCTGATCAAACAATTGTCCCTCTTTCCGAGTTACAATCAACCCTGAAAAAGTCACTTCTTTTGATAAAGCATTGGCATAATTCACCGCCATTCTTTCAGCACCACCCATTTGAAGTGAATCTACAATTTGCACCACTCTCATTTCTCAAGTACCTTTTTAAGTTCTGTTTCGAAGATTTCAATTGTATAATACTGTGACCAATCAGCAGCTCTCCTACTAATTTTTAGAAAAAGTTTTTCATCTAAAAAATCAATTATTTGATCCCGATCTTTCTCTAAATTCATTCTCAATACTATTCCTCTTTCTCCATAATCTAGCATAAATGGAACACACGAAACTTTTGTCACAATAGGTATACAACCCCAAAACATTCCCTCGGCAATAGCTTTTGGCCATCCTTCACTCTTTGAAGGTAAAATAACAAAATGGCTTTTTTTGTAGACTTTTTTTAATGTTTCTTTATCTTGATTACCATGCAAAAAAACAATGTTTTGGAGTTGATTTGCTGCAATATATTTTTCTAAAGAATCTCTTTCATTTCCTTCTCCGTACAAACTTAAAACCGCTTTATTTCCTTTTTTCACAAGTTGTTCGATTAACTTAACAGCATATATCGGATTTTTACCTTCAACTAAACTGCCTGCAAATACAAACTCAATTGTTTGATCTAAACTCTTTTTTGTGATCAATTCTTTTTCAGACTCTGAATAAGTTGCGGTAAAAAACGGTCTTATATTTTTTGATTGATTTTCCCAGTCTCCGTAAACCAAAACCTGTATATTCCTGCTCAAAAAAGTATTAGTTAAAATATACTTTTGTAAACGGTATGTCCAAGGCTGTTTACTTTGAGGGTCCCAATTCCCTGCATACTTCGCCGATTTTATTTTATTTGGAAAAAGTATTTGAACAAAACAGCCCAATAATCCAATATTTCCTGGACATCGCAAATGTATATGATCAGCATCTTTCATAGCCCAAAAGAGCTGCCAAAGGATAAATGGAATTTTGAAAATCGATAAAAAACTGTTTTTAAAACTAGTAAAGCTAAAGTTAGAAACGCTTCTAAAATCAATCTTGCTATGTTGATAAGCGCTGTCAATTTTTGTTATCCTGTTTTTTTTTAATGGAGCAAAAATAATAACCTCATCAACATATTTCAACCAACTATTCATTTCAGTCACATACGGCGCATAACCTAAATACTCATTTCTTTTTTGAATATGATTAACATTTGTAATTATTAAAAACTTCATTTTATATCTGCTTTCATCCTTATTTTCGTAGAATTCATTTTATAACTCGTACATAAAAACAAGAAGCCTTACATAGTTAATTCTGTAACTCTTTAAAAAAAGCAATAGTACGAGTTACTATATCATCAACTTTATACTTTTGAAGCACAAGCTCTCTTGCACTTTTTCCTATTTCATTTACTTTTTGTTTGTTAGAAAGAAACCATATAATTTTTTCAGCAATATCTGTTGGATTGTATGAATCACACAACAAACCTGATTTATAATCTTCAATAGTTTCAGGACCTGAACCGTATTTTGTAAAAACTACCGCTTTTCCCATTGCCATTGCTTCAAGCGCAACAATACCTTGAGTTTCTATATGAGATGGAAAAACACAAACCACAGCTTTTGCATATGCATTCGGAATATCTTCAAAAGGAATCACTCCGTGAAAATGAATATGTCTTGCCAATTGTCCTAATTGAGGTAATTCCTTTTCTTTAAGCATCTGTATGTAAGAGCTTCCATCTGGAAAAAACCAATCTCTTCCATAAATTTCTAATGAAACATTAGGAAACTTTTTATTTACTAACGGAAAAGCCTGAATCAACTGCCGGATTCCTTTTTTCTCGCAAACCGTCCCAACAAAAACAATTTTGTTCTGAGATTCATTTTCATTTACAGGTTTAAAAAAATCCGTATCAATTGGATTACTTAAATATACTAGCGGTTTGTTATTGTAACTCAAATACTTTTCGGTATGATTTTTTACATAATGAGAAACTGCTATAAATGCATCAGTTTTTTTGAAAGATCTTTTTTCCTGGAACCCTTTCCATTTGTCAATTTTTCTTTTTTCACTTTCTGCAAAAAAATGATGACCTCCATGCAGACGTATCACATATTTTACATCTGGCAGCTTATTTATAAAAGAGAGACCAAGCTCAGATGATTCAACAATTTGTATTGAATTACTTTGATGTATTTCTTTGATTTTATTATTAATCAATTTAGAGTTTAAATACCACGTAAAGCCTTTTACTGTATTTTTCTTTAATCTATAAATTTCTACACCCTCAACAATTTCAGTTTCTTCTGTTGCAATGTAATTTATCCCAACAACTGATACTTTCATTCCTTGTTTGACTAGTGCTGGTGCCAATGTTCTAACAAAACTTCCTATTCCTCCATGTGGGAAACCTTGTTTCGGAAATTCGTTTGTTATAAAACAAATATGCATCTTAAACAGCAATGAGTTTTTGCCTTATGTTGTTTGATGCATTTTTATAATCTCCAAGTATTTTCACTTTCCATTCTTCCATAGCAGCATTTTGACTTGTCTCTAAAACTATTTTTTTTGAAATTTCTTCTTTGCTGTTCAGCCAAATAACCGCTTTTTTATTTGGCATACTCTTAAAATGCTGCAACTGATAGATTGTCTTTACATACCAATTTTCTTCTTTTTTATTTTGCTGATCATAATTAATGAAGATGCAAGGTTTATTAAACATCCAAAAATCAAATGCCATTGTTGAACCGACATTTACAACTAAATCAGAATAAAAAACGGTGCTGACAAGCAGTTTTACATCTTCGAGAGATGGATAGACAGCATTCCATTCTTTTGATTTACTAAAATACCATGATGGTGAAGCTTCTTTTATTAGATCTTTAAATTCATTTACAACTTCATCAAATCTTCCTGAAAAATCAACTGGACATCTTCTAAATAGTATTTGATACTGGTGCTGTAAATTTGCTTTAATAATTTCTTGAGCAAGATCTTTTAAGTAACTCGGATCATCTGGAGATGTTTTTAGATCATCTCCTGAAAAACATATTATTTTCTTATTTGGGTCTAAATTATATCTTTTATAAAAGATCTCTTTTTCAATTATATTTTCTGCTTTTTGATAAAACTCAAACTGAGGTGTTCCTGTGACAGAAATTTTATCCGCAGAAATTTCAGGATAATATGTATTCAGCTCATTTTTCATATAATCTGACCAAACTAAATAATTATCGGCTCTTAAAGCTAAACGGGCTTTAGGCAGATTATCCCAAGAATAAATTACTGTTGTTGTTGGAATTCCTAAATCTGATGCCGCGGCAAATATTGCTGCTGCTTTTAAAGCTCTTTGATGGGAACAGAAAACAGCACTAGGCCGCTCTTTTTTTAGAATTGTTTTTACCTCATCGTAAAGAGGATTTTGACGAAGGGCATTCTGATATCTTTGTTCTAATTTTAAAATGCTGGAATACTTTTTAAAAAAAGGAGCAATACACTCAATTACTTTGTAGAAAATCTTTTTAGAAAATGTCTTTTGATTCCAATTCCAGTTATTTAACAAAGTTGGATTCTTCACCTGTTTCTGATTGTAATACAATCTTGACAAACAAATTAATTCCCTCAGAAATTTTTCCTTTACAAATTCTTTATAATCAGGAATTACAATTTCACTTTCTATTGCTACATGCTGCTTAATTGCTATTATGGTCTCTGGATCAAAATTATGAAACAGAATCAATTCTTCGTTTGTATTCGTAAATGTGTTTGAATAAAGATAATTTCTAATTCCGACTCCATCAGGAAAGAGTAATAAAATTTTATTCTTCTTCATTCAAGAACCTTACTTATTAAAAAAGTCTTTTAAAATTCTAGCCGTAAAAATTTTAGCACCTTCATCTGTCATATGTCCGCAAGACGAGAAATACTTGTTTTCGATCACTATGTTCTCGTAATTATGAATCTCGGGATAAGCTTTTTTAACTTTCTCAAAATAATTCATTCCCACAACGTTTTCGCACATTGGCGTCATTACTGCAATAAAATTAATGTTGTTTGCTTTGCAGATATTTTTAATTTCTTCGTAATATTTATTATGAGGAAGCGGATTTAAATTGACAATATTATTTTTCATATTGCCATTTTTATGTTTTTCTAATGGATAATACCCTAGGTTGTCTAATGCATTTGTTTTTTCATTTTTCATGATTTTACAAACTTCTCTAAAACCTATTTTACTATCAAACTTTATGAATCTATAAAATGGAATATAATAGAGTTCATTAAAATTTTCCTGAGATTTAAATTGTTTTTTTATTACTTCTGAATTATGAATGTAAGGTAAAAACTTTGCCGAAACGCCATCAGATTCTTTGTCGTTTGACAAATTTAAATCGGCTTCGAGAATAATATTTTTAATTTTGTATTTTCTTTCAATCATTAATTTCAGCATCAATGAAGCTTCAAATAAATGTCCGCCGCTCATACCGTAATTAAAAGTTTTTAATCCTTTGTCTTCAAACATTTGCGAAACAAAATGATTGTTTGCTCTTGAGGAACCTAGAATAACTACATCATAATTTTGAGGTTTGGAATTGACAACTTCTTCAATTTTCCCACGATTTTTTGATTGAAAAAAAACTGCTGTATAAAGTCCGTCTAAAACAACTGCTATTAAAGCTGTTATTAGAATAATTTTAGCGGTATAAGTTAAAAAACGTTTCATTAAAATTGAAAATATATAAATTCTTTATAATCAGAGAAAGTTCCAAATGCAAGTATTGCTGTAATAGCCAATGCAATTTTAAGCATACTATTTCGTCCTGAAAGCGGTTCGATCTTAGCACGACTATTCCACTCTACTGCAACAAACAATACTACTAAGAGTATTAATTCGTAATTATATCTTTCATTATCTAAATATTGAAAACTAAAATCTTGATTTAAAACTAATCTTTTCAGGTACAGCAAAGCATCTGATATGGTTCTTGCTCTAAAAAATACCCAAGCGATACACGTAATTATAAACGTTGATAAAATACTTAGAATTACTTTTACGGAGTCTAAATCTCTTTTTAAAACTATTGTATCAATGTTATTTCTGTTACTTTTTGCCAGAAGCAGCGGCAAAAAATAAACAGCATTTATAAATCCCCAAGCTATATAAGTCCAATTTGCTCCGTGCCAAAATCCGCTGACAATAAAAATTATAAACGTATTTCTAATTTTCATCCAAAGTCCGCCTTTGCTTCCTCCTAACGGGATATATAAATAATCTCGAAACCATGACGAAAGCGATATGTGCCATCTTCTCCAGAACTCAGCAATATCTCTAGAAAAATAAGGGTAATTGAAGTTTCGCAACAAATCGATTCCAAACAATTTTGAAACCCCTAAAGCAATATCTGAATATCCGGAGAAATCTCCATAAATTTGAAATGCAAAATAAACGGCTCCCAATATCAATGAAAAAGAGTTCATCGTTGAATAATTATCGAAAATGGCATTAGCATAAGTTGCGCAAGTATCGGCAATAACTACTTTTTTTACTAATCCCCAAATAATTTGACAAACTCCATCTTTTGCAGTTTGAAAATTAAATTCGCGTTTTACTTTTACTTGCGGAAGCAAATGTGTAGCTCTCTCAATTGGACCAGCGACCAGCAAAGGAAAATAACTTACAAACAAGGAATAATCTACAAAGTTGTATTCGGCTTTAATTCGTTTATAATAAATATCTATTACATAAGACAGTCCATGAAAAGTGTAAAACGAAATCCCGACTGGAAGAATCACATTTAGTAAAATTGGACTTGCCTTAAATCCTGCTGCACTTAACAAATCTGCAAAAGAGGCTGCGAAAAAATTATAGTATTTAAAGATTCCCAGAAATCCAAGATTAACAATAATACTTAACCAAAACCAAAATTTCCTGCTTTTTTCCGATTTCCCTTTCTCAATTTGAATTCCTGTATAATAATCTAAGAAGGTTGAAAACACTAATAAGAATAAAAACCTCCAATCCCAACAGGAATAGAAATAATAACTAGCTATAATTAATACAAAATTTTGAGTGCTTTTGTTTTTGTTAAAAACAAACCAATACAATAAAAATACTATTGGTAAAAAAACAGCAAAAGCTATGGAGTTGAAAAACATAATTGCTTAAAAGTGGAAATTAGTTAAGAAACATAATTTAAATATCTCTAAATTGTTTTTTGATGATTGAGCTGACAAATATCCGATTTCTGCCGACAACTAAGAAATAATTCAGTACTATTTCTATATAAGAATTCTCAGAGCCGTAAATTAATTATATCTTTTTAAATAAATATTCAGCGTAATCAAAATCCTCTTGGGTATCAATATCAACACTTGCAAACATATGATTTACTTCGAATGGTAATGCATCTTTTGAAATAATTATATCTTCAAAAATTAATTTTGCTTTTGTTATATACAGCAATCCATTTTCAAAAAAAAGAGGTTCCAAATCTTGGCTCCTTTGTCCAATTTTATAAGTAAACGGAATAAACTTGTTATCGACTATTTTTCCAAACTTTTTATCATTCCCAGTAACCGTAAATAAACTATCATGCCTCTCTCTTTTATATATACTAAAAGCATCTTTCAATAAATTTTCTGGTCTTAAAGGATTTGTAGGCTGCAGTAGAATAACATTTTCAACCTCAACATTTATCGTCTCTAAAACATGTTTCAATGCAGTTACGGTTGGTTCTAAATCTCCTGATAGCGATTCTGGCCGGTCTATAACTTTTGCTCCAAATTGTAATGCAATTTCTTTTGTTTCTACATCATTAGTCGAAACATAAATTTCATCGATTATTTCGCTATTTGCTTGTGCATACAAAATACTATGCACCAGTAAAGGAATACCGCCAATTAATTTTATGTTTTTTTGATACAGCCTTTTAGAACCTCCTCGTGCTGGAATTATGGCAATTGTTTTCACTCTAAGGCATGCTGTTTTTAGCTTTGGTTATAAGTTCATTCATTCTAATATTCCATTTTTCTGAAGAATACAATTCTGAAGAAAATTCAGGAAGTTCAAATCTTTCATCCAAAAAATCATTTATTGCATCGACCCATTCTGAAACAGAATCTGGATTTTGGATGAGTCTTCCCAGTTTTCCATATTGCAAAACTTCTGGGACTCCTCCCATTACAGAGGCAATGCAATAATTACCGCAGTGCAAAGCTTCAATTAAACTTAGGCCAAAACCTTCTTGGCATAACGTTGGAAAAAGATAACAATCTGACGCTTGATAATACTCTGGAAGATCATGATTTGGAATTTTACCCAAGAATTTCACTCCATCTATGTCTTCTCGCGATTCACATCCAATGACTATTAATATTATATTTTTTTCTGTCTTATATATTTTTTTCCATGCTTCTAAAACAATGTGCAATCCTTTTTTTTGTCTATCTTGAGAACACCATATAAAGACTTTTTTATTATCAAACTCAAATATTTTCTTTAACTCTCGTTTTCTTGAAACTGAAACTTTTTTAAACTTATTAGTATCAATGCCATTATAAAGTATAGAAAAATGGCTGGGAAGTGTATTAATTGTTTCTTTATGCTGTTTATAACTATCAGTTGTTAATACGACCAATTCATTTATCAATTCATAAAAATTTGATTGTGAATTTAGCTGAGCATACGGGGAGAAACCATGATAAAAGAACTGAATGTAACAATTCTTTGAAACTCCTTTTGAAATAAGATACTCTTTAAGAGGTTTAACCATTCCATAATTATCAACAATTTGAATTATATAGTTTTCTTTTGGAACTATTATCTTGTTTAACGCTTTTAAATATTCTATGTTTTTTTTCTTAAAAATTTTATTTTGAATGCCGCTCCAAAATGTTACTTGTATGAAACTATATTTTACTCCCTCAAACAGATCTTCTGGCTTAGGGCAAACTATATAATCTATTTCATTATTTTTCTCTAGGTAATTATTATATAGGGTTGTCCAACTTCCAATCTTTGAAAAAGGCAGCGGAACTTGCGAAAGTAAAATCACTTTTGCCATTAAATTTTTCTCATTAATCGTTTCAACATTTTTACACTACATTATATAATTATTTAGTCTTTAATTCTAATATCAAATCTTTTCAGATGTATTAAACGAAAACCTTTTTTGGTTAAAATAATTGTCGTAATTCCAACATAAAGTCTTACTGCATCATAATAGTTAAGATTTACATCCTTTAAGTTTTCTAAAATGGATTTAAAATTTCTTATACTTTTATTAAATTTTAACAGCAATCTTATCTCGTAGAAAAAATGCAATTTCCTGTATATTATATATTTCTTAAGCTTTTTGATTTTATCTTCTTCTATATTACATTCATTGGAATTTAAAACTTTATAAACTTTTTGAAAATAATCAAATTGTGATTGTAAACTGATCGGATTAGTTGATGCTTCAGAATCGATACTTTTATGTCCTCTTCGCACAAAAAATAATGCTTCTTCAATATAACAAAACCTCACATTTTCGGTCAATCTTCTAAAGTTAAAATCAGTTTCCTGAGCATTTGACAAAGTCTCATCAAAGAGTTCTTTATTATCTAGTACTTCTCTTTTCCAAAGTGAAGAAGGAGTCAAAAAATAAAGTTCTCCTATTATAAAATGAAACATAGCATTTGTATCATAAATCATTTGAGGATTAAAATCGTCATAGGCATCATGAATTGATTTTGCGAATATTTTCGAAAACGCTGCACAAAATCCTAATTCCTTATTTTTTTCTAAAACAGTAACTTGTTTTTCAAGAAAATCAGGATGCATAATATCGTCGCTGTCAAACCATTTTATGTATATTCCGTTAGATAATTCGAAACCAAAGTTCCTGCAGGCATTTGCTCCTTTTACTTTGTCTGCTGATCTTTGATGATATTGAAAACGTTTGTCCTTATCAATATAAGCAGCAATTAAATCAGCTGTTCCGTCGGTACTGCCATCGTCAATAATAAGGCATTCCCAGTTTGTATAAGTTTGGTTTATTATACTGTTTAACGTTTCCGCTATTAAATATGCTCGATTAAAGGTTGGGATGATTATGGAGACTAATTTATCGGGCATTTGATCAAAAGATAAAAAGAGCGAATTTTATAACTTTCATGTATTTCTTAACAATCTTTTTGTAAAGTAGTGTGCAACCGATTTTATAAACTTCAAATAATTTATAAAGGAATTATAATTGAAGTAGAGCCAACTTATTTTTAAGAAATAAACGATTTGCTTTTTTTCATTTATATAACAATTTGAGATTTTGTAAACTAGAATTTGTCTTTGCTTTTTTGAAAAACAATTTGTTCTTCTCGTCAAAAGAAAATAATAAAATGTAAACTTTGCTTTGTTCTTGATTCTTTCTTTTGTTACATCTCCGGAAATACTTAGAGATGAAAATCTCACAAAAATTACTGCGTTATTAATGCTATAGACATTTTTAAATTCAGAAAACTCCAAAATGGCCATATCGTCACTATACCACGCTAATGGATAATCTCTAAAACCAATCTCTAAAGCCTTTTCTTTCTTAAAAACATACTCACTTAATGAACTGCGAGTTTTATTTGTTATTTTTCTAATCAGGAAATCGGCTGATTTTTCTATTTCTGGATGTGTATAGACATCCGAAATGGTTTCATTTCGCTCATTGATTAATTGTGTCGAGTACCTTATAACATTAATCTCTTCATCGATTTGAGGCAGACTTTTATAGAACTGCGCAATAGCATTATTCCCCAAAACATCGTCATCGCCCAAAACCATAATCCACTCTTCATTTCCTGACAAATCAATACAGCGCTGCCACTGTTTTGTTAATGACTTACTCCCCAAATTTTCATTAAAACGATAATAGTTAACATCAAACTTATCCCGATATTTTTCTATTATTTTTTTTGGACACTCAGGACTTGCATCGTCTCCGATATAAACCCTAAATCGCTTATCTGATTGATTAACTAATGATTGAATTGTTTCTTCAAAATAAGCTAATTTGTAAAACGGAATTATAATAGCCAGCATTTACTTAAGCCTTATTAATCTTTTTATACCGGCTTTAAAAATCATTTTATTTGATAACAATCGTGGAATTTGACAATTACTAATTTCAAATTTTGCGATAAAATCATCAATAGAATTTGACGGCATAAATTCTAACACATTCCATACTTCTGGTGTTATGGGGTGAATATCTTTAAACTCTTTGTAATTAGAACTATTTAAGCCTTTCCAAAACTGAAAATATATTTCAGTATCAAAATCATCTCTATGTCCCCAATTTTTAATCTTTAAATGAATTTGTTCGTCCCTTCTAGCCCAAGATTGATGAATTACTTTAATATTCGAAAAATGATTTTTGATTTTATTATTTCTTCTTGTATGTGTGTTTGTCGTCTGATTTGTAATAAACGGAAATTTCTCTTCATTATCAATATACAAATAACCGTCTGGCAATTCTCGAAATAAAGTAATCAGCTTTCCTTGAAAACAAATTGGTGTAAGTTTAGGGAATAAATTTAGATACCAATACTTTTTTAAATATTTTGCAATCTTTTTAAAATCATAAATGTATTCATCAACATCCAACTGAATTTTCCAACCTTTCCCTAACTTCTTCAGCACCATATTTCGTTCTCTTGATTCGCATTCCATCGGAGTCAAATCTGACATATAAAATTGATCCAAATAGAGTTGAATTTTATCCTTCTTATCAAAAAGTTTAACTTCCTCAAAAAAAGAATCGGGTATTTTAAATGTATTTCCGCTCCATGTTTTACTTTCATTATCAATTGCTAAAACAATTTTATCGACATCATCATACAATTGTTTAATAGAAGTAAGCAATAGATCATAATCATAAGATACCAAATAACTCACACTAATCATTGCCTATAACTTTTGAATTCCACTTTGTAGGTAAATACATTTTCGAATGTTTAGGGAACGGTTTTGTCCTTTTTGTGAAACTGCTTTGTTCTAAATAAAATCCCACTAAGTTTTTAATGGTATAAAAAGTATCAACCTGACCACTTCCAATCCAAAGATTAATGGTATAAAAACCAGGAATGAATAACAAGTGATCTGTCTTAACGTGAATTGTAATTTCCTTTCCTTTTTCTAATTTCTCAAACAGCAAACCATCATCTTCATTTGTAATATGGGCAAATAACTCTTGATTTGTATTTAAAACATCCATCGCAATAGATAAATCTGTAACACGATCTAAAACCTTAAAGTTAATTTCGAATTCTAATTTATCCCCCAATTCAATAATCTGACCTTGTAAAATTGAAATACTATTATTTGTGACTTTAAAATAATTAAATTCTATTCTATTCAAATGAGATTTATGAATACACTCTGACAAGAGTTCTTCTGTTGTTATTTTAGAATAAAAATCTATGCTTTCGCTAATTTCACCTTCAAAAACAACCTTTCCGTGTTCCAAAACAATTCCTCTTGTGCATAGGCTCTTTATGGCAGCCATATTATGGCTTACAAACAAAACAGTTCTGCCTTCACCTTTTGCAATGTCTTGCATCTTACCGATTGCTTTCTTTTGAAATTCTGCGTCACCAACTGCCAATACCTCATCAACAACCAAAATTTCAGGCTCTAAAAAGGCTGCTACAGCAAATGCCAAACGAACATTCATTCCTGAACTATATCTTTTTACGGGAGTATCAATATAACGTTCGCAGCCTGAGAACTCAATAATTTCGTCAAGTTTTGAAATGATCTCTTTTTTGGTCATTCCAAGAATTGCTCCATTTAAAAAAATGTTTTCCCTTCCCGTCAATTCTCCATTAAATCCGGTACCAACTTCTAGTAATGAAGCAATACGTCCTCGAGATTTTATACTGCCGGTAGTTGGGGCAGTAACTTTTGATAATATTTTAAGAAGTGTAGATTTTCCTGCGCCATTCTTACCAATAATTGCTAAAACTTCACCGCCCTTAACTTCAAAATTTATATTCTGTAAAGCCCACACATAATCTGAAGTTCCTTTAATGGAGCGGTCATTAGTCTCTCCTATTTTTAAATAAGGATCCTCTTTGCCTCTTATCTTATACCACCAGCGATTTAAATCATGGCTTATGGTTCCTGTACCAACTTGCCCTAAACGATATTGTTTAGAAATCTTTTCGACCTTTAAAATAATGTCTTTCAATTTTAGAATAAACTAGATATAAAAAATATTGAACTCTTTTTAAACTGTATCTATAAAACTTTTCTCAGTTCTATTAAAAGTTAAAAGACCAATAAAAAAAATAATGATCGCAACAGAAACGGTATAAACTAATCCTAAAACAGAAACTTCCCCCACATTTAAAAGAATGTATCTTGAAGTCTCTATTATATATGCCAGCGGATTATATTCAACAATCCATCCGTATTTTGGCAGCTTATCTTTCACCAATTCCATTGGATACATTACAGCTGACAAATACATTAATAATTGGATTCCGAAACTTACCAAATAACTAAAATCTCGATATTTAGTAATCATTGAAGAAATCAACATTCCTAATCCAAGTCCTAAAATCCCCATGGTGATAATTAAAAAAGGGAAAAACACTGCAAAGCCATTTAAAATTAAATTCACACCTTTTAAATAATAGAATATGTAAAATGCAATAAAAATTAAAAATTGGATTCCGAATTTAATTAAGTTAGAAATCACAATTGATAATGGAGTAATAATTCTTGGAAAATAAACTTTTCCAAAAACATTGGCATTTGCTTTAAAAGTATCAGAAGTTCCATTCAAGCAAGCCGTAAAATAATTCCAAACCGTAATTCCTGTCAAATTAAATAAAAAAGGCGGTACAGATCCCGTACTGATTCCCGCTACATTATTAAAAATAATAGTAAAAGTAAGTGATGTAAATAATGGTTGTATCAAATACCATAATGGCCCCAAAACAGTTTGTTTATAAACCGTTATTATGTCTCTTTTTACAAAAAGAAATAATAGATCTCTATATTGCCAAACTTCTCTAAAATTTAGTGATAGAAATTTGTTCCTTGGTTTTATAACAAACAACCAATCCTCTTGCTCATTTTTACTGTCCATTATCAGAAATATTTAACAATGGAAAAAGGCGCTAAAAAAGCACCTTTTTTCTTACAAATTATATTTGTAGATAACATCCTATAGTTTATCCATATTATTTATCCAAAACTTCAAAAGTTGAATTCATACTCTTAAATTCAGGAACAATCTTTTTCATCTTAGCGACAATATCGTCATTGTCATAAAAATCAGCAATTCCAATTAACTCATCGATATCAATATGTAAGTTTTCATATTCATCTTGTATTTCTTGAGCAATCATAATTTTATTATGATAAGTTGGCAGCGTTTTAGAAGTATCATTCAATAACTCTTCGTATAATTTTTCGCCTGGTCTTAAACCAACTATTTTAATTTTAATTTCTTTGTCAGGGATAAAACCTGCAAGCTTGATCATTTTTCTAGCTAAATCAATAATTTTGACTGGTTTTCCCATATCAAAAATATAAATTTCTCCACCATTACCCATTGCTCCTGCTTCTAATACTAACTGACAAGCTTCTGGAATGGTCATGAAATATCTAATAATGTCTTGATGTGTAATTGTAACTGGGCCGCCTTCAGCAATTTGTTTGGTAAATAAAGGGACTACAGATCCATTAGAACCTAAAACATTTCCAAAACGAGTAGTAATAAACTTTGTTACCCCTGGAATATTTTCACTTTGATTTTTTAAGAATAAAGACTGCACGTATTTCTCTGCAATACGCTTACTCGCTCCCATAACATTACTAGGATTGACCGCTTTATCTGTTGATACCATGACAAACTTTTTGACATGATATTTACATGATAAATCGGCTAGATTCTTAGTTCCTTTTATGTTAGTTAAAATAGCCTGTGAAGGATTATCCTCCATTAGCGGCACATGTTTATATGCAGCAGCATGAAAAACAACATGTGGATTATGATTTTTAAATACTTTCTCTAATGCTTTTTTACTTTTTACATCAGCAATTACTGCAATTATTTTTGTGTCTGAATTCATCGCCAATGTCTCCAAACATAAGTTATGAAGCGGCGTTTCAGCATGATCCAAAACAATCACAGCCTTTGGATTAAAACCAAGAACCTGTCTCACAATCTCACTTCCTATTGAACCAGCGGCTCCAGTAATAAGAATTGTTTTGTCTTTTAATTGCTTAGAAATTGATTTACTGTCTAGAACAATTGGTTTTCGTTCCAGCAAATCTTCAATTTGAATATTTTTTACTTTTTGCGAAATCTCTTTTTGATTTTCCCAATCTGAAATCAATGGAACGGTATATACTCGATAATTAAACTCCAAACATTGATCAACAATAATTAATTGTTCTTCTTTAGATAAACTTTTGTCCGCTATAATTACACCTTCAGCAGCTACAGAACGCATTAATGCAGGCAGCTTTTTTCTTAATATCAAAATCGGAAGATCCAACATTCGTTTAGATGCATTCTGATTATTTTTATCAACGAAACCTACTATTTTAAATCTAGAAGGAGTTTCAAACTTCAAAGCATTGGCTACAGAGATTGCATTTGCATCTGTACCATAAATTACTGTTCGAATTAACTTAGAGTTTGTCTTTTCCGAAAAGTACATTTCAAAAGTCTGTTTTACGACTACTCGGTACAAAAACAAACTACAAAAAGATAAAACCAAATTGATAAAGAGTCCTGTATTCAAAAAAGCCTTATGCCCTGTATACAATTCAAAAACTAAATTGAAAAACAAAAAGAAAACTAAAACTGACATTTGAGAAAACAACAGTTTTATAGCGTCAATAAAAGAAGAATGTCTAATAATACCCGAATAGGTCCTAAACAACCAAAAGAAAAATATGTTTACGACCAATAAACTAACAACAAAATAAGACTGATGTGATGTAATGATATACCCCAATCCAGTCCCTTCAAAAAGCATATAAGTAAAAGTGAAGGAAAAAATCAATACCATTATATCAATGGCAATAATAATCCAACGAGGCAAATAACTAAGGTTGTTAATATTTGCTCTCAAATTCCTTGGTGAAAAAGAATTGTACAATATAGAGGCTATTTTGGTTGGTTGATCTGTCTCCAATTTGGTCTGATTTCGTTCTGTAAACTTTGTATATCTTACAAAAATACAAATTAAAGGGTTTAAAAATTTATTTCTATAATAAATTAAACTTTAACTCCTTTTTTCTTTTGTTTTAAAAACTCTATTAAATATGCTCCATATCCTGATTTTACCAAAGGCAATGCTAATTTCTCAAGCTGAGCATCATCAATAAATCCTTGTCTCCAAGCAATTTCCTCAATACAACCAACCTTTAAACCTTGTCTTTCTTCAAGTACTTGGACAAATTGTCCGGCCTGCATTAGACTATTAAAAGTCCCTGTATCTAGCCAAGCCGTACCTCTACTTAATATTCCAACTTTTAGCTTTCCTTTTTCAAGATAAACTTTATTAACATCTGTGATCTCATATTCACCGCGCGCACTAGGTTTAATATTTTTAGCAATTTCAACTACAGAGTTATCGTAAAAATACAACCCTGGAACTGCATAATTGGATTTTGGCTCTAAAGGTTTTTCTTCAATTGAAATGGCCTTTTTATTTTCGTCAAATTCAACAACACCATATCTTTCTGGATCTGCAACATGATAAGCAAAAACAACACCTCCATCTGGATCAGCGTTATCTTTAAGCAATTGCTGCATATTTGTTCCAAAGAAAATATTATCTCCAAGTACTAAAGCCACCTTATCTTTACCAATAAATTCCTCACCAATGACAAAAGCTTGTGCCAACCCATTTGGGTCTGGCTGTTCAGCATAACTAAACTTACAACCAATTGAACTACCATCTCCTAAAAGCTTTTTAAAATGTGGCAAGTCATGAGGCGTAGATATAATCAAAATTTCACTTATTCCTGCCATCATCAAAGTTGATAATGGATAATAAATCATGGGTTTATCGTAAACAGGCATTAGTTGCTTACTTACGGCTAACGTCAATGGATGCAATCTTGTGCCAGAACCTCCAGCTAATATAATTCCTTTCATCTTTTTTATTTTTTATTTTAGATTTCTCTCTAAAACTTTCAAATCTAAAATTATCTTTATGCAAACATTTTTTTTAGACTCTCTTTGTAATTTGGAATGTCTAGATTAAAAACCTCTTTAATTTTTCTCTTATCTAGTAATGAAAACTCAGGACGCTTTGCTGGTGTTGGATAAGAGGACGATGGAATTCCTCCAATTTTGCAAGTATACGCTCCTAATTCTTTTATAGAAAGTGCAAATTCATACCAGCTGATTTCACCTTCGTTCGAATAATTATAAATTCCTGGGATCCATTCTGAAGATTCAACTATAGCAATCATTACCTGCGCTAAATCTGCAGCATAAGTTGGTGAACCAATCTGGTCGTTTACAACATTGATCTCCTCTCTTTCCTGCATTAATCGCTGCATCGTTTTTACGAAGTTATTCCCAAACATACTATATACCCACGATGTTCTAATAATAATTGTTTCTGGATTTTCTTTTATGCATACGATTTCACCTGCCAGTTTACTTTCACCATAAACGTTTACAGGATTTGTTTCTGCCTTTTCATCTAACGCAATTGAAGATGAACCATCAAAAACGTAATCTGTCGAAATATGAATTAATTTGACATTATTTTTCGCGGTATATTTAGCAATTAATTCTACCGCTAAATGATTGACCTTAAATGCCAATTCCTTTTCTGATTCAGCTTTATCAACAGCAGTATAAGCCCCGCAGTTAAATATTACATCTGGTTTAATTGCTACTAATTGTGATTCTAATAAATCTAAATCATTCAATGTCGCTTTTGTTCGATCAGCAAATATCCATTCATACCTCGAATAAGAAGGGGACAAGACCAATAGTTCTGATCCTAACTGACCTGTTGCGCCGGTTACAAGAATTTTTTTCATTAAAACAAACTATTACAATTTTCTATAAAAGGCAAAATTTGATCTTTTTCTGAAACTATTGCTTCATCTAAATTCATTCCCCAATCAATGTTTAAAGAGGGATCATCAAATTTAATTCCGCCTTCTGAAGCTTTATTATAAAACTGATCGCATTTATACATTACCGATGCCGTTTCGCTGATAACAGAAAAACCATGAGCAAATCCTTGAGGTACTAATAATTGTTTTTTATTCTCGGCTGATAATAAAACACTAAATGCTTTTCCATAAGTAGGCGAATCTTTTCTTAAATCTACTGCAACATCAATAATTTCGCCATCTAAAACACGAACTAGTTTCGTTTGTGCAAATGGCGGGTTTTGATAGTGCAATCCTCTTAAAGTGCCTTTTTTTGAAAATGATTGATTATCTTGTACAAACTCAATATCAATTCCTAAATCTTCAAATTTAATTTTGCTGTAAGATTCAAAAAAATAGCCTCTCTCGTCTCCAAATACTGTTGGTTCTACAGTTACCAAATCCTTTATAAATGTTTCTTCAACTTTCATGTTTATTGTTTTATTCTTTAAAGAAACTAATAATAACTTCTTTTATTCTCTCTTTATCTTTAGTACTTAAATTTGATCCAGATGGTAAACATAATCCCTTTTCAAATAATTCTTCTGCCACTTTAGTTCCATAATAGGGATAGTTGCTAAAAATAGGTTGCAAATGCATGGGTTTCCAAAGCAGTCGACTTTCAATATTTTTTTCTTCCAGAGCTATTCGCAAGTTTTCTCTATTTTTATTATCATGATTAATCAAAATCGTATTTAACCAATAGCTTGAAACGTAATCTTTATTTAAAACTTCGAAAAGCTCTACTCCTTCTATTGATTTAAAAATCTCTTGATAAAAACTATGATTTTCTTTCCTTTTTATAACATTCTCATTAAGAATTTTCATTTGCCCAAGACCAATTCCTGCACAAACATTACTCATTCTGTAATTATAACCTATTTCACTATGTTCATAGTGTACCTCCTTATCTTTGGATTGAGTAGCATAAAAAATTGCTTTTTCTTTGAACTCTCTAGAATTAGCAATCAATGCTCCACCACTGGAAGTTGTAATAATTTTATTGCCATTAAATGACAGAATACCAAAATGACCAAAACTGCCACATTTTTTTTCTTTATAACTACTTCCTAATGCTTCTGCACTATCCTCAATAACTGGAATTTCATACTGATCAGCAATTGCATGTATTTCATCAATCTTATATGGATTTCCATAAAGGTGAACCGCTATAATTGCTTTTGGTTTATTCCCTCTCTTAGTTCTCTCTTTAATTGCAACCTGAAGATTTTCAGGACAAATGTTCCATGTATCCTTTTCACTATCAACAAAAACAGGAACTGCTCCTTGATATAAAATTGGATTTACTGATGCAGAAAAAGTCATGGTTTGACAAATGACCTCATCACCAGCTTTAATTCCCAATAAAACTAATGCTAAATGTATGGCTGATGTTCCTGAATTTAATGCCGTTACAAAGTTTTCATTTTCAAAATAATGTTCCAGTTCCTTTTCAAAATCATCAACGTTTGGGCCGCCTGAGGTAATCCAGCTAGATTTCAAAGCCCTTTGAATGTATTCTTGCTCATAACCACACTCTTGTGACAATGACAAATAAATTCTATTATGATCCATTATTAATAAGCCAATAATCTGACGGATAACGAGCATCATCTTCACTTACATTCGTCAATGGCAATGTAGAAAAAGAGATTAATTTTGAGTTCTCTTCCAAAGATTGTATTGCGTTTGCATATCCTGCAGGAATATGAACAATTTTGCTATCAGATTCTGAAACAAAAATAGTCTCAATTACTAAATCTTTAGAGGGATTCTCCCAATTATCAATTTTTATAAAATGAATTTTAAAAGAACCTGAAATACAATAAAAGTTTTTAGTATCTAACTTATGTCCCTGCCAAGCACGAATTGGATTCTCCTTAGAATTACTTATAATATAAAATCTTTCGATATCTGCAAAACTAAAATCATTTACATACGAAATTGTGCCACGATGATCGGAGAAATTTCCTCCCTGAATTATCTTAGGCTTCATGATTCAATCGTAAATCACTCTTGTTTAACAAATAAAACTTTAATGAATAAAGCAATAATAAAGGCAGAATTATTATTACAAAAATAATTGATTCGTGAACTTTCTGATAAAGGGAAATTACCAATATAGAAATTCCAGTCTGAACTAAAGCATAAAGCAGCGATACTAACCTATGCTGTATTTTATATTCATTACTAAGTATTTGATATAAATGCAATCGATGTGCTTCAAAAATATTTTGTTTAAGATAGAGTCTGTGCAAGATGGTACAAACTGCATCAACTCCATATACTGCTAAAAATAACAACCAAATAAGTGATTCTGTTACAAGAATTAGTTTGAGAACCAAATAAATTACCCAAAAAGCAATTGCAATACTTCCAACATCACCTGCAAAACATTTTGCTTTTTTTCTATAATTGAAAAACAGAAAAACTAGGCTCGCGATTATCGCGTATTTTATAAAATCACCATCTATAAAAACCTGAACGGTTGTATTGACATATAGCAATGCTCCCATTACCACTAGAGTATACAGCCCTGTAATACCATTAATTCCATCCATGAAATTATAGGCATTAATAAGTCCAGTAGCTAATATGTAACTTACTAAAACTCCCCAAAATGGAACTAAAGCAAATAAGTTTAAATCATAGAAGATTAAGGTAATGGAAAGGAAATGAATTGAAATTCGAATTTTATTCGACAAACTTTGAATATCATCCCAAAAACTAACTAAGCTAACTAGAGTTATTCCTGCAAAGAAAAATAAATAAGGTTGTATATGCTGTACAAAATATAGTAAAGCAGAAAACCAGAAAATCACTCCACCCCCTCTTAAAGTTACTTCTGTGTGAGAACTTCTTAAATTAGGTTTATCAATTATATTAAAATGATTGGCTACTTTAAAATATAATAATTCAATTAAAAATAGAATAAGAAGGATCAGGATATAAATCATAAAAAAAAAATAAGAGAAAATGAAATCAGTAAAAAGCAATTAAACAAATTTTAAAATTTTAAAAAAAATAATTACACAAAGCAATAATATTCCAAACGTTATAAAATGTTTTTTTTAATATATTCCAAAACAGAATTAGGCTTCCATTCTTTGATACTTCTAGATTTACTGT
Organism: Flavobacterium oncorhynchi; assembly: GCF_002217355.1. Lineage (GTDB taxonomy): Bacteria > Bacteroidota > Bacteroidia > Flavobacteriales > Flavobacteriaceae > Flavobacterium > Flavobacterium oncorhynchi. The sequence goes on from NZ_MUHA01000025.1 coordinate 44,599, forward strand.
CGTCAAAAGTCAATTCGGAACAAATTTTTGCAACTTTCAAAGAATTTATTGGAGATTTACTTCCAAATATATCTCCACATTTACCCAAAAGTTTAGCGAAAATAATTGGCATATTTAATGGGACTGATTTATTATTAATTTTTGCAATTGCCAAGCTTAATTCTTTAAAATTAGGGTCAATACTATCTGTTAAATGATAAACTCCACCGATCTTAGCAACATAAATTATAAATTTAGCAACATCTTCTGCTAAAACCATACTTTTTTTTGCCTTTCCTCCCCCAATATTAAAATAATAACCTTTCTTTATTGCATTCGACATAGAACCTAAGTTCCCTGGTGGATTAATACCTACCAATAAAGGCAATCTCAAAATAGTACACTTAATTTTATTCTTATCACACCAATTCTGCACTATTTTTTCGGCTTTAATCTTACTAATTCCATAAGCGTCCTTAGCCAATAAAGGATAGTTCTCATCAATTTTAACTCCATGATGCAAACCATATACGCTTACTGAACTAATGAATATAAAATATTGGGGTAAAAAATTACTTCTCTCCAGACCTTCCAATAAATTTTGTGTTCCTTTTACGTTCACATCATGAAATTCCTGTTTTTCAGAGTCAGACTTAGGAACAACATGTGCTTTTCCTGCTGCATGTATTACATAATTAAAAGATTGGCTAAAATTTGGAAGTTCTTTGCTAATATCACAAACTATATCTGTACTAGGGTTTCCTAATGTTACAATTTGATATTCTTGTTCTTTTAAAACTTTTATAATATTTCTTCCAAGAAAACCAGTAGATCCCGTTAATAATACTTTCATTTTATATATTCAAATTCTCAGAAATTAAATCCCAAATTTTAGTTTGTTCAAAATTTTCTTGTACAAACATTCTTCCATTTTTACCATGTATTTTCTCAATATCTCTATTTTTTAAATAATAAAATATTTTAGAAGCAATATCTTTCGGTTCATAAGTAATAAAAACTCCCGTAATATCTTCTTTTATCGCCTCAATGCATCCCGTCGCTTTAGTTATTAAAACAGGTTTTCCCATTGAGGAAGCTTCCAAAACTACTGTAGGAAACCCTTCCCTATATGATGGCAAAATAAAAACATTCATTAAACTGTAATAAGGTGCAGCATCCAAAACAAAATCTGTAAAAATAATGGTATCATCTTGATAAATTTTACTTTTTGATATCTCTGAAATGGAATCTCTTGACTCTATTGGCCCAACCAACAATAATTTAACATTAGCATGAGATTCTTTTACAATTTCCCAAGCTTGAATTAATTCATTAATCCCCTTGTCTTTCACTAATCTTCCTACAAAGCCGACTACAAAATCTTCTTCTTTTATTAATAATTTAGATTTTAAAGAATTTATAGTGTCTTTCTCATAAGTATCAGGATTATATTTATATTCTGTATCAATACCATTACAAGTTCCTAAACCTAAAATAATATTTTTACTTGCACTATTTAATTTGTCTTTTTCGCTTATTTCTCTTATGGAATTACTTACACAAACTACTTTTGTTGCTAAAAAACCAGACAATCTATCAACATTTTTCAAAATAATCTTCTTTAATCCGCTGCTTGTTTCATAAATTATTCCATGTCTAAAATAAATTCTATCTGATACACCTGCCAAAAAAGAAGCAATCATTGCAATCATTCCTCCTTTTGGAGTATGGCCAATGACCTTCTCAATTTTATTTTTTTTAATATATCTATAAACTGAAAATATTGCCTTAAAATCTTTAAAAGGACTAATTTCTCTAGTAATATTAACCTCGAAAGGTATATAATCTAGTTCCTTAGACAATTCAAGAAATTCATTTGAAGGCGAACAGCCTAAATGGTATTGGTTATTTTTTTTTTTTTTTTAAATAAACAAACTGATTGCCAAAAAAATAATTAATCGAAAATGAAACGGCAATAATATGTAAAACTTTACTTTTTCTCATTTTAATAATTTACAACTATACTTACAAGCATCATTTTTGTCTCTAAATTAAGAAAGACAACTTTTTGCCCATACTTCAACAAAAATCTATTTTTTTAAAGTAAGTTAAAAGTACTCGACGAATATATTTTACAAATGAATAAGAAGAAACTGCCATAAAAGTCAATAAACTTATTTTTTTTTTCTTACAAAAATAGATGTAATTTGACATCTCTCCTTTTGTCATTTGCCAAAGATTTGCTGATAAACCAGAATCTCCAAAACTATTTTTATTATTTTGATTTCTCGCAAGTATTTCATTAATGAAAATACAATCACCTTTTAAACTAATTTCAAGCCATAATCTATAATCTTCAGAATATCTTTGATTAGAATTAAATTTAATTCCTTGTAAAAAATTGCTTCTCACCATAATTGTAGGAGTAGAAAAGAAGTTTTTAAATAATAACATTCTAAAGAGAATAACTTTATATTCGACAACATCATTAAATTTCTTATTATCGAAAGCACCAGCAACTAATATAGCATTAGGAAAATTTTCAAAATACGTCAATTGTAAGCGCAACTTATCCTTACTCCAACAATCATCAGCATCTAAAAAAGCAATAAAATTTCCTTTAGCCTTTCTAATACCAAGATTTCTTGAATCCGAAGGCCCTGAATTTTCCTTAATAAGATAAACAATTTTTTGTTTATCCTCGTCAGTAATTGTATCTATATATTGTCTTATTCTTAAATCAGTATCATCAGTAGATCCATCATTAATAATAATAATTTCAAAATTTTTAAAACTCTGTTCGAAAACAGATTTTAATGCAAATATTATCGTTTGATAATTATTATAAGTAGGTATAATTACTGACACGAATGATTCTTCAAGAAGAACGCTCATAATTAAAAGGAATTAGTCTTATTTATTTTTGAAAAGTTGTTTACTAAAAACTTTAGGTTATGTGCAAAAATTTTTAAAAATTCGAAATTTTTATATTTTATTGAGAGTTTTATTGTATCCAAAAAAAGTCTAGAAATGCCAATGAATTGGAAAATAAAATTCAATCGAATAAACAATATATATAACCAAGCGTACGAGTTAGATTTATATCTCTTGATTTTTATACTTACATCTTCTTCATTCATAAAAGACAAATCGTGTTTAAGCTCATAATCAATAATATAAAAATAATTATGCAACTCTCCATAATCCAAAACAAACTTATAATCAACCCCATAAAAGCTTAAGTTTTCGTCAAATTTCAAATTTCTGTTTTTAAAAATTTCAGTTTTTAAACACATTCCGCTCCCAAAAGCGATTCCTTTTTTCGCTTTTGTTCTGCCAAATTTAAATTCTCTATCAAAAAAACTGTAATTTACTGCAATTTTAAATTTACTTGGGCTTATAACCTTTCCATTCTTTTCAACATACGGTAAAAATAGTCCTATATCATCATTTTGAAAAGCCGCTTTTTCTATTAAATTAAAGTATTCTTTATCAACGATTGTATCTTGATCAAATATAAAAATTTTACTAACTATTTGACAATAACAATTAATAATTTGATTGTATATTCTTGAAAGACTAGTATTTTCTTTCTTATGTATATAATCATACTGAATATTCTTTCTCTTAAGTATATTTAGTTCATCCTCCGCAATAACTTCAAAAGAATTATCCCATATAACTAAATAAAAATCATTTTCTAAACAATCATTTTTTATTAAGGAAGAAATGGTAATTGATGAAGTTATATTCTCGTTATAAAGAACCACCAAGATTATATTTTTAAAACCTTTTATCATTTTATACAAATAAAATTTTGTGCAAACATGCAATCTAGTCAGGTATGATTGATTTTTTGCAAACTAAAATATATTTAAATTTATATGCTATAATTGACAATATAATTAACTGAAGTAAAAAAGATAAATTTGAAAAAATAAACTCCCCAAAAAATTGCAAAATTAACACACTAAATAAAAAACAGTATGGTATAGCAGCCCACACTACACCAGCTTGCATTAGCCTATAATAATAGCCAGATAAGCCTCCAATTATAAATCCAAAAATCATAATTCCCCAGTAGCCAAAATCCCACCAAAAAGGACCAATCACTGTAAATACATTTGTAGGTAAAGGCAAGTATACATAGCCTTCATCAGTAATATCATTATTCAGATCTAAATCTTCACTTTGGTTTTTTTTTCCAACAAATGCTCTAGTAAAAGTTTTAAAAAATTTCATAGAAAACTGTCCCCAATTTTTTGAACTAGTTTCTGCAATAACTACTTTATCTAAAGCAGGGACTCCTCCCAAAGTATAAGAATATAGCATATCACTAACAACATTATCTTTTTCTTCACCGGAACGTAAAATTTGAGTCAAAGACATTAAAAACATCAAAGATGATAAACTAACAATTACAATAGTTTTAGTAACTCTTCTTTGTAAAAATAAGATTGCAAAAATTGATAAAAATAATATAAAAAGGCCTGACTTTGACATCGTAATAATAGCTTGAATTAAGTTTAGCAGAAACAAAATTCTTATTCTTTTTTTATTATCATTACAATAAAGTTCCATTAAAAATGAAACATATGCAAAAGTAAAGGCATACCTCCAAATACCATAATTATATTCACTTTCAGACAATCCTGCACCGGCAAACCTTAAGTTTAGGAAAATGTTTCCCATTCCCATGGTAGTAGCTTGCATATATGCAACATAAAAGCCTGGAATTGATCCAAATAATGCAATATAATAATAGACGTTTCTAACAAATGGGTTAAACCTTTTTTTTACAATTTTTCTACGACCGACTTCACTAAATAAGTACATTCCAGTGAGAAGCGACAAAACCCAGAGTAAGACCACCAATAACACATTTATGGAAAGTGAAGGCATCCCATGATCTAAAGTTCCATATATTAACAAAATTCCCGCCCATGAAACAGGAGCTATAAAAGTCGGAGCTAAATAGCTTTTAGAACGTAAATATCCTAAAAGAGAAAATAAAAGAAATAAAAAACCAAAAACTAATGTCATTACTAAAAGTTCTAAAAGAAATTAGTTAGATTGAAAATCTTATAAATTGGAGTTAACAATATTTTCCCTAAACGATACTCTCTAGAATTAACAACTTTTAAATATTCATGAGACTCAACTGGATTGAGGTAATTCTCACTATATAATTCCTTATGATTCTCCCACAATTTTTTTCGCAATTTTGAATAGTTCTTTATTGCCGAAGAAATATTGCGTGAATCTTTTTTTGGTTTTATCCTATAAAAAAAATTAATCCCTTTAATATATTTAACATCTCCACCTTTTTTCATTATAGAAAGCCAAAAATCCCAATCTTCTAAACCTTCATTCATATTAAAATTAAATCCTTCCACAATGTCAAAGTCTCGTCTGCGAAACATTGTTGTTACAACAAATAAATTATGTCCCATTAATCTTTCAATAGAATATTCTTCTAAATTAATAATACGATTTATTCGTCCAAAATATTTATAGTCTGTCGCAACCAGTTTTACATCGTCATTTACTAACATTTCTTTAACAGCCAACTCTACAAATTGTGGAGAAACTAGATCATCACTATCCAAAACTAGAACAAACAATCCTTTAGAATTAGTAATTGCCTGATTTCTAGCTTTACAAACACCTTGATTCGGGGTAATTATTATTTGAATTTGTTTATCACCTTGGATTTCTTTTATGAAATCTAAAGTATTTTTATCAGTCGATCCATCATCAATAATTATATGCTCTATATTTGAATACGTCTGATTCTTTACTGAATCTATGCATTCTTTCAGATATTTTCCATCATTATAACAGGTAGTTATAATACTAACTAAAGGTTTTTGCTCCATAGAAACAATAGTTTAATATTCAAAATCAAATAAAAAAACAACTCTATCAAAAATTTCATCACCTATTTACCAACTACGAAATTAAATATTGATTGAGGAAGAATTAAATTTAAAAAAGTTCTTATTAATGGTTTAGGACAGTATATTAAAGCATTTAACAATCCTTGATTTTTTATATTATATAAATATAAATTCCAACGCTTGCTATAATTTACTTTAGATTCTTTTCTATCTAATTCAATTAACGAATAGTTAATAATGTAGCATCCTAAAGACAATTTATTATGTAAATTGCGAGACTTCAAACCTGAAAATGCATCAATAAAAAGCTGAGTCCTTAGTATGTATACACTATAGTCCCAACTTACTACATTGTCAAAATCTTTAACAACTATTAAATCCACAAAACGACAATGAGACAAATTATGGTTTTGAACATGTTTCAGTACCATAATGATTGTTCCCATCATACTAGATAAATTATTATAGTAGTTATGCAAAGATTTAGAAAGTATAGACATATTGTATAAACAAGATGACATCTGGAAAGAATTTACAAAAACTCTTGGACTTTTAAATTTAGCAGCTATTTCATCGAAATTACGTGTTGAAAAATTACTTACTGAACACAAATTAATGAAAACAGCCTCTTCATTTTTTTCTATCTCATTTAAAATACTTTCAACAGCATCTTCTTTTACTAAATCATCATCTGATAAGGTCCATAACCATTTCGTAGTACAATTTTCAAAACATCTTGCAATATTAGCATCTGCACCGACATTTACCCTATTCCTTACTAAATGAAACTGCAATATTTCATTTGGTTTAAACAATGTTTCTACTTTTGTATCAGAGCAATTATCATAGATAACCAAATGTACCTTATCATTTAACTGAGGTAATAAAACATTGACCTGTGCCTTTATTTTTTCTGGCCTGTTATATGTTGGTATAGCAATTGTTAAGATCGGTTGTTTACTTAGCATGTATATATTAAATCAAATTATTATAACTTTTAGTTATGCCACTTATTCTTATTTGTCGTAAAAATAAAATAAGTCCAAACAGAGCCTCCGATTGTTAATACCATATAACCTGATGTAATTCCTATGATACCAAAATAATTTCCTAATAAAATAGTTGAACTACAACACAGAATTCCCATAACTATACTTTGAATCAACATCGGTTCTTTTTTATGACACCGTAAATAAGTGGCCCATGAACCAACAATATGATTTAAAACAACGGCAATCATCATAAAAAACATAGGTAACAAAGGAAGAAATCTATCAGCTAAGTTTTTACCTCCAAATTTTAAATCAAAATAACGAAAGATGAAAATTACTACAAAAAACAATGTAAGCGTCAAAATGTTTAGTACTAATGATTGCAACAATGTTTGATTAAATAAAACATCCAATTGCTTATATTTTTCTTGGGCTATAAGACTTGAAAAATTTGGGATCTTTGTCGAAATCCAGCTAAACGTCAATGAAAAAACAGCATTTAAAACGGCTAAGGTCATTCCCATTTGTCCTGCAATTATTGCTCCTTCAGTTGCAAAAAGCACAGGATTAAAAAGCTGAAAGATAAAATATCCACTTATCCAACTTAATGCTATTTTCCATTGAAAAGGAAAAATTTCTACAAAATAATTTACTTTCCACTCATCTATTTTATTCCATATTAAAACCAAGAGTTTTATCTTAGAACTAAACAATATCCATATAGGCACAATAATAAACGATATTAATGCCGCTATTGGACTTGAGTATAATTTAAATCCAAGTAAAAACAAAAGCAAAACAAAAAAAAGCTGTGTAATTTGTTGAAAAAGTCTTATTTTCGAAACATCTTTAACCATTCCCAATCCTTCAAAAAAAGCTAATATTGGAGATACCATCAAAGACAAAGATGTGGTGATTGAAAGTATAAACCATGGAATTTGCCATTCAACTAATCTATCATCTTTTCCAAACTTAGCAAAGAAAAAGTAGCCTGCAATCACAAGTCCAAATAGCAATAATACTCCGAGTATAGCAAACCATTTTACTGTAAATCTTAATAATGAAGATAATCTAGAACTTGTTTCAAGCGAGCCTTTAAATCTGCTTTTTCCATCCCATACTAAATTAGCATTTTCATGAGCAACAAATTGAGTTATAATACCTGAGAGTCCTAATTCAAAAAAAATTTGAATTGCCAATATACTTCCGAAAGTATAATAATATCCCTGTTCAACCTTACTTAAGCATCTAGTAATAAAAATAAGAGTTATTATTCCTCCACTTGCTTGAATGACTCTTGATAGTAATGTAAAACCAATTGCGCCATCAATTCCTATCTTATTTAAACTTTTCTTTATTAAATTTAACACTTTAGGAATTTAAATATTCTCTAATCACTTTAGCAATATAATCATAGTGCCTTTCATTTAGCCCAGGCCATACACCCAACCAAAATGACTGGTTCATAATAGTATCAGTATTTTCTAATGTGCCAACAACTCTATGTTCAATATTAGCATAAGCAGGTTGTCTTAACAAATTCCCGCCAAACAGTAAACGAGTTCCAATTTTATTTTTTTCTAAATGTTGTACTAACATATGACGATCATTTGCATCACCTTCTCTAAGCGTCAACAGAAACCCGAACCAAGATGGTTCTGAATTTGGAGTAGGTTCTGGTAAGACAAAAACTTCTTCAAATTCTTTCATACGTTCATACAAGGCAGCATAATTTTCTTTACGACGCTGTACAAATTGATCAATTTTTTTAATTTGTGAAACTCCAAAAGCAGCCTGCATATCAGTGACTTTTAAATTAAAACCAATATGAGAGTATGTATATTTATGATCATAACCATAAGGTAATGTCCCTAATTGCTGGCCAAAACGGCAACCGCAAGTATCGTCTTTTCCTGGTTCGCAATAACAATCACGTCCCCAATCACGAAAACTTTCTGCTAATTTTGATAAAACAGGGTTATTTATTAAAACGGCTCCACCTTCGCCCATTGTGATGTGATGTGCTGGATAAAATGAAAATGTTGAAATATCTCCAAAAGTTCCTGTTTTTTTTCCATTATAAGTTGCTCCTAAAGAATCACAATCATCTTCGACTACCCATAAATTATATTTTTTGGCAACACGCATTACTTCATCTAAGTCAAACGGATTACCAAGCGAATGAGCTATCATAATTGCTTTTGTTTTAGAGCTTACCGCTGCCTCGATCATATCTGCTTTAACATTGTGTGTTGCGATATCAACATCAATAAAAACTGGAATAGCTCCAAATTGAATTATAGGATTGATCGTTGTTGGAAAACCAGCTGCTACAGTAATTACCTCGTCACCTGGCTTGATCGCTCTTTCTCCTAACTTTGGAGAAGTTAAAGCATAAAAAGCTACCAAATTAGCAGAAGATCCTGAATTTACCAAAAGTGATCTATGAGCGCCAAAATAAGCAGCAAAATCTGCTTCAAATTTATTAGCAAAACGACCTGCAGTTAACCAACCATCAAGAGCGGCATCAACTCCCATTAAAATATCTTCTTCATCTAATACTTTTCCAGTAACGGGAATGTAATTTTCTCCAGCAACAATAACTTGAGTTGATTTTTTCTTTGCAATTTCTCTTAAACTATTTAATAGAGAATCTTCTTTTAAATTTTGTAACATATAATTTTATCTTTAACAATAATTTTAATTAATATTAAGTAGCTTCCATAGCTATTGGCTTAGCAAATGGTTCCATTTCAGTAATTGGTCTGCCAAAAGCAATTTTGGGATAAGTATTAGTATGAGGATCAATCATGACTTGCAATAGTTGTGGTTTATTTTCATTTTCACTATTCCAAAACCAATCTATAGCATTCTCAATCTCAGTCGAGTTTTCAATTGTTTTTGCATCTATCCCATAAGCTATAGCAACTTTAGCAAAATCAGGAGCGTCATATCCCCAATAGGTCGACTGATAACGAGATTCAAAATAACTATCTTGAAACTGTCTAATCATACCTAAAGTCTTGTTATTCAAAACAACAATTTTTAAAGGCAATTTATTCCTAACAATCGTTTGCAATTCTTGAATATTAATCTGCATACAACCATCGCCGACTAAGACAACAACTGGCTCTTTATTTAAAGCAATGCTTGCTCCAATCCCAGCTGGCAATGAAAACCCCATAGCTCCCATTCCTCCAGAAGTCAAAAAACTTTGATCTTTATACAGTTCTAATGATTGTGCTGCCCACATCTGATGACTTCCTACATCTGCTAAATACGCCCTTGCTTTTTTAGATTTATTAGAAAGCAAATGCATAAAAACATTTGGATTAATACCATTTGGATCCAGTTCTTTTGTATCTGGCCAAGTTTCCTTAAAGTCATGAATTTGATTGAACCATCCGTCTTTTAAAACAAAAGATTCATCAATTGTACGTGTTTTAAATTCAGTAAAAAATGACTTTAAGTCTCCTATAATAGCCTCGCAACCTTTTACACGGTTGTTAATCTCGCCTTTTTCACAATCAACATGATAAATTTTTCTATTCTCAATAAATTTAGCATCGGCACCTGTTTGTCTAATATCCAAACGACTTCCAAGTACAATCAATAAATCACATTCTCCGAATGCTATATTTGCCCATCTGTTACCATAACTACCTATAAATCCTACTCGTTGAGAATTATCATAACTAATTGTATCCAAACCTAATAAAGTCGTAATTACAGGTAATTTTGTTTTAAAGAGAAACTCCTCAAATAAATCTTGGCTTTTACTTGCTTTAATTCCTCTCCCAGATAATATAAGTGGCTTCTTTGCTTTTTTAATATCTTCAATTAAGTTATTAAAGATATTTATATCAAATTTTGAAGATTGGCCAAATTCATCACTTACGAAATTATTCTCAATCTGAAAACGCTGAACATCCATTGGAATATCAATAAGAACTGGCCCAGGTCTTCCTTCTAAAGCAATTTTAAAAGCATTTTCAAAAATAGTTGGAATTTCATCAGGGTCACTAACCTGGAAGCAAGCTTTAGTAATAGGTATGGCCATTGAAACAATATCAGTTTCTTGAAAACCTAATTGTCTGATTTCCCTATCACCCTTCAATTCATGTCTATTTACTTGACCTGTAATAAAGACAGCGGGAGTTGAGTCAAAAAAACAACTTCCTATTCCTGTCAATAAATTAGTTGCTCCAGGACCCGAAGTTGCCAAAGCTATACCTGGCAAACCAGTGATTCTACCATAACCCTCAGCTGCAAATGCAGCTGCTTGTTCATGATGCATTGTAATAATATTAATACTTGTTTTTTGATTTAAAGAGTCTAAGATATGTGTAATCATACCTCCTGATAATTCAAAAACACTTTTAATTCCTTTTTTTTCTAAAAACTCCGCAATAAAGTCAGATGCCTTCATAATTTTATTTTTTTAAATAATAACTTAAGGTGTTTTGCAAAGCAATATTATAATTAGAAAATTCAATTTTCCCAATTTGATTACTCAACTTTAGCATTTCACCTTCCATATGCATCGATTGCCCAGGTCTATAAGTTAAGACTCCAAAATTTAAGCGAAATTTGGGATTGACAATATTTTTTATATCCTCTATTATAGACTTAATTGTTCTAACTTCATTAGAAGATATATTATAAACTCCTGACTCCACATTTCTTAAAACAATTTTCCTCATTATTTCAGCATAATCCTTGACATATAAGTACGCATATTTTTGCTCACCCAAAGTAAAATCCATCTCATTTTTACTTTGCATCGAATTTATCAAAGAGGGTATTAACCAGTTTGAATTTTCTTTCTCTCCAAATACTGAAAATAATCTAAGCCAAACCCAGTTTATATTATTTGTATTAGAAAAACTTTTTAAAATTTCTAAACATGCTAATTTAGTAGCTGCATATGCATTTAAGGCATTTGTTTCAAAATTCTCTGATATTTTACTATTTATAATACCATATTCAGCTTGTGATCCTAAAAAAACTATTTTTTTTATTTCTAAAATTTTAGCTACTTCAAGTAACTCAACAAAAAAACTAATATTTTTAATTTGTTCCGTCCAATTATCTCTATCATTAGACTCAACACCAATCCAAGCCGCATGTATAATTGTGTCAAACGAATGATTAATTAATTGATTTAAAAAAGATCCATCATGAGAAATATCAACCCAATTAATTTGATCTTTAAATTCTTCACACCTCCATAAATCAGAACTTTCACGCTTTAACCCAACAATATTAATATTATTTGCAATTAAATTTTCAGCAATATGGGAACCTAAAAAACCAGTAATTCCAGTAATTAAGACATTACGCATTTAGAAATAGTTTAACCTGAGACTCTGTAAATAAATTAATATCCTCTTTTTTAGTAACAAATTGATTATACCATTCCATTGTCATATTAACAGCTTTGGTAGCATTCAATTTTGGCTCCCATTTTAATTCATTTATAACTTTGCTAATATCAAGTTTCAGCAATCCCGCCTCATGAGGTTGATTTTCTTCAATTTCTACTTTATATTCTCCTTTACCCCAACTTTGAATAGCCAATTTAAGCATATCTTCTACTGGAAGTGCATCAGATAAATGTGGTCCAAAATTGTATGCCTGGCTAAATTGCAATGGATTCTCAGATAAATTACCCCCTAACAATAAGTAACCTATTACCGGTTCCAAAACATGTTGCCACGGTCTAACTGATTTAGGGTTTCTTATAACAACAGCTTTATCGGCTGCAAAAGCCTTGGCAATGTCTGGTATCAAACGATCCTTTGACCAATCTCCTCCTCCTATAACATTTCCTGCTCTTCCAACAGCAATCGCTTTCTGGTGAAAACCGTATGATTTAACATTAAAAAATGAATTTCTATAAGAATCTATAACCAATTCGGCACAAGCTTTACTTGCACTATAAGGATCATAACCGCCTAATCTATCATTTTCGCGATAAGGATATATCCATTCGTTATTATGGTAAACTTTGTCGGTTGTTATAAGTATTACATCACATTTCTTTTCTAACAGGCGAACTGCATCTAAAACATTGGCTGTACCAATAACATTAACTTCAAAAGTTTCTGCTGGTATATCATAGGACAATCGAACTAATGGTTGTGCCGCAAGGTGAAAAACATAATCAGGTTGAAAATCCATGATCTCTTTTTCTAAGCGTTTCTTATCTCTTAAATCAGCAATTACAGAATCACAGATATTATCTCCATCAATAAGATAGAATAAATCATTTTTGGTTTGAGGCTCTAGAGCATATCCTTTTACTTCAGCTCCTAATAAAGATAAAGTTTTTAACATCCAAGCACCTTTGAAACCAGTATGACCGGTTAAAAAGACTTTTTTTCCACTGTAAGATGCCTTTAATTTTTCAAATAATGAAACTACCATGTTTTCCATTTTGCATTTCCAGAATTCCACAATGCTTCCAATTCCACTCTATCCCTAAGAGCATCCATGCATTTCCAAAATCCGTAATGTTTATAAGCTGCCAATTGTTGATCTTTAGCAATAGCTCCCAAAGGTTCCTTTTCCCATTGAATGTCATCAACATCATTTTCAAGATATTTAAAGATCCCTGGTTCTAAAACAAAAAAGCCACCATTGATCCACATTCCATCACCTGCTGGTTTTTCAACAAAACTATCAACTTCGCCTTCAGTTCCAATTTCTAAATTTCCAAAACGTCCAGGAACTTGAACACTCGTTAAAGTTGCTAATCTACCATGTGATTTATGAAATTTAAGCAATTGTGATAAATCCACATCCGCAACGCCATCACCGTATGTAAGCATAAAAGTTTCATCATTAACATATTTTTGAATACGTTTCAGTCTTCCTGCTGTATTTGTATATAAACCAGTATCAATTAAAGTTACTTTGAAAGATTCTGTTTCCGAATAATGAACATTAATATTATTATTGGCTAATTCGATTGTTACATCCGAATTATGCAAATAATAATTATAGAAATATTCCTTAATAAAAGTCGCCTTATATCCTAAACAGATAACAAATTCATTGTGACCATATTGCTCATACATTTTTAATATATGCCACAATATAGGCTTTCCACCAATCTCTACCATTGGCTTTGGCCTAGCTTCGGTTTCTTCCATAAGACGTGTTCCAAAACCACCTGCAAAAATTACTACTTTCATTATTATATTTTATCTATGATTATTGTTATTTATATCTCAACACAAACATTATTTGTCACGGGGTAACTACAACATAATAAATATTCATTTTCATTTAAATCCGTTCTCGGTTTACTTAAACCAATCATTTTAATTTCTCCTGATCTAAGGGTTGCTTTACAAGTACTGCAATTTCCCGTTTGACATGAATAAGGTAATTCTAAACCAATTTCCAATGCATCTTCTAGTATCGAATTTCCTTTCTTTATGGTAATTTTATTTTCTATCCCTTGAAAATTTAATATAATATCCTGATTAAGTATATCTTTAAAATCTTCAGGGTTTTTAACAATTTCGAAATCTTCAGAAAAAAAATTATCCAAATTCCCCGTTAAAGACAATAATGACTCCTTAATTGTGTTTTTCAATCCAATAGGTCCACAAATATAATGTCTTGTAGGTTGATCTATTTTTTTAATTAAGTTACTCACAAAATCGGAATTAATCCTTCCTTTAAAATTATGCGATTCAGCATCAAAAAAATCTTCTTTTGAGTAAAAATAATAGATCTTAAAACGATCCGAATAAGTTAATCTAAGTTTTTCTAATTCCTTATAAAATATAACAGATGATCTAGATTTATTACCGTAAACCAAATAAATATCAATCGATGGTTTAGCAACCAATAGTTCTTTTATCATTGAAAAAAGAGGTGTAATTCCACTTCCAACTCCCCAAAAAACAATAGATTTTATAGATTCTTCTTCTTCAAAAATGAAATCCCCAAGTGGTTCCTGAACTTCAATTACATCCTCGATTTTTATGAAGTCATTTATATAATTAGAAACAATACCACCAGGTACTCTTTTTATTGTGACATTAAGTGTAGAATCAATTATAGGTGTAGAAGAAAATGAATAAGGTCGAATATATCTCCTGTTATTAATTCTAAATTGAAGTGTTAGATACTGACCCGCTAAATATTTAATCTTTTTTAGTCCAGGTTGTTTGAAACATAGAGTAACTGTATCATCAGTTTCTCTTTTTATTTCTTGAACTTTTAAAGTGTAATTTTTCATTGTGTAATTAAACAAGCAATTATTTTAAATAAGTCAATAACCTTTTAAAAATTAAAAAGAAAACAATAAGAAAGCCTGCTAAAAAACCACCTAAAATTAATCCTTTTGCTTTTCCAAAACGTTCTTTAGGTAAAGGCAAGATTGGTCGGTCAATAACTTGAATTAAAGGTGTTTCTTTACGTAGAGTAACTTTGGCCAATTCTGCCTGCTTTACTAATTCTGTAAGTATAGCTGTATTCGCCTGGACATCAACTTGTCGTCTAGCAGAAGGAGCACGACGAACATTAAGAGCCGGATTTAAATTAAAAGTATTATCATTTGCTACAGCTACTCCGGTAATTGCGCCATTAAGTTCTCCTCGAATAGAATCAACTTGTCGTTCTAAAATTGACATATTAATTCTAGCTTTTTTACTTTTTGTTTCTACATAAAATTCTCCAACCTGCTTAGCCAAAGCCTCACAAAAATACTTTGAAAACAATTCATCTATAGAGGAAACATCTATATTTATAATAGAAATTTTTTTATCTTTTTGTCCGACGACTAAACCTGAATTTGATAAATTTTTATACATTATACCCATGATACTATCCTGTACTCTTGTAAAATTTTTACGATTGGAGTTGGGCAAAAATTCAATTTTTGATAATTTAGGATTATCCTCCCACTTATCTCTCCAATTATTATTCTGGATGTAGATCTCAGCTAAAGAAACTTGTTTGCCATCCAAGTATACTGAAGACAATAATGTCTTTTCAACCATTGATCTTGACTTGAACAACTCAGTTAAGTTAGAGCCAGTAAAAATTCCTCCCCCACTTCCTCCTAAATCTAATCCAAATGAGCTAGCTAATCCAAGTGCACCACCTAAACCTCCTCCAGTGCCTTTTTCATCTTCTAATGCAAAAGTTAATGTAGCAGTGTACACAGGTTTTTTAATAAACGAATAAGTTAATCCTAAAGTAGCACCTATAATTACAGCTAAGACAATAATTTTCCATTGCGACAACAAATAACTATACCATTCTTTTAGTTTAATCAGCAATTCTTTTAACGAAATTTCATCGTTTTCTATAGTTTTATTTTCCATTAAAAATGATTTATTTGAAAGCTGTAATAACTAATAATGCTAAGCTAGAAATCACACTACCAATCCCGACCCATTCTCCTGCAGTCATTTTTTTTGTTTCAGGTTTTTCTGGAACTACAATTTGAGAATCAGGTTCTATCTTAGGATATGATCTAAAAAACAAAAAAGAATTAGTTACCGATGCTTTTCCGTTAGGATAAATAATATACGCTTTTTTCTTCCACCCTTTATTATCTACACCCCCAACAGAATTAATATAATATTTGAATCCTTTTCCTTTTCTATAAGGAATTTCAGAAGTCAACAACACATTACCCGTTACTTTTACTCCTTCATTATAAACTGCAACTTCAATTTCGTCACCTGGAAACAACGTCACATTAGAATAATGACTTTTATCTTTTACTATTTTTTCCCAATTTACAGGAATTGTAGCGTATTTTAACTCATCCCTAAGCTTCTTAGATAATTTTGAACTAAGTGTATCTTTATCCTTTGTATTTAATTCTTTCCCATCTTGCATAACTTGTTTCTTATCCAAATTAAGATTAATACTTTCTAACTGTTCAATTTGCGCCTCTTTAATAGGTCTTTTAATCTTCATTCCATCTAAATTTGCAATAGAGGTTAGACCACCTGCTCTCATTACTACATTATAAACAGTTTCTTTTTTATTGGCTAAAACATACTTTCCTGGATATGTAACTGCACCACTCACTTTTACCATTTCTGGTTTTTCATACACTGCCATTTTACGTATATTAATCACGTCAAAAGGCTTTAAAACAAAATTTTTAACCTGCTCATTATTCTCAGCTGTAATTTCAAGTTCTACTAATTCAATCTTTTTCGGATCGGCATCATCAATTACATCAGATTTTACCATTCTAGCAATTTCTACTCTCTTAGAGGCAGAGCCAGTTAAACCACCAACTTGAACCACTAAATCATTTAATGTTAAATTATCAAAGTAGTCATACTCTCCAGGATTCTTGACCTCTCCATCAATTGTAACCTTATACTCTTCTCTAAAGTCTAAGATAGAATAGACCGTAACAATATCTTCTCTTTTTAATTCAATATCTGCATTTAAATCTCCTGATAAAGCTGCACTTAAATCTACATTTACAATTTCTGTCGTTAAATTTGTTTTGAGACGAATGATTCTGGCTCTTTTGGAATAAGCATCTTCCTTAAGACCTTCTGCTCTTGTAACAAGATCCGAGATTCTCATTCCTTCATTATAAGAATAATAATCAGGTCTAAAAACGGCTCCTTCAATTTTAATACGATTTTCAAATCGGTTTAAGATTTTGGTCACTCTAAAAACATCTCCAGATTGCGGAACATAAAAACTATATTCACTTTCATTGATATCATGAACCTTAAATTCTTTACCCGTTTTTTGCAATACATTTACTGAAGCCGTGTAAGCAAATTCATTAAATCCAGAAGCAAAATTCAATAAATCAGAAAATTTTTCTCCTTTCTTCATCTCAAAAACCCCAGGTCTCTTCACTTCTCCTTCAACAGTTACTCTTTGTGTATAAGCTGGAATTCTAATAACATCATTATCCTTTAAATTTACATTATCCGACTGATCTCCTTTTACTAAAAACTTATAGATGTCTATGTTTCGATATACTTTGTTATTTCGAATTAACTCTATATTTCTATAACTCCCATTTTTTCCTGGTCCTCCGGCCAAGTGCAATGCATTATAAACAGAAGCAAGAGAAGAAATAGAATAATTCCCTGGCTGCTTCCCTCCAACAATGGTGATTTTAATCGTTCTTATATCACTCAAGCTAACACTTACCTGAGATTGTCCAGACTTAACCGTAGTGTAGACTCTTGCAATGGCTGTCTTAATTTTTTGAGTAGCTGCTTCAATTGACATTCCTCCAACCGCAATTTGTCCCACATTTTGAATGTTTACCTTACCTTCAAAATTTACTGAAACGGTATCATCAAATTGTTGAATACCATAAATACTTACTTCTAATTTATCACCAGAACCTAGTATGTAATTTACAGGCGTTGCCATTTTTAAATCGGGTTCAAAATTCAGAGTTGGGTTATCAAATAGTTCGGATCCAAAAATTAATGCATTTAAAGAATCTTTTATTTTTTCATTTTTAATTTTTTCCTGTTTCCTACCAAACTCCGTATCCTTTTCTGCTTTTTTTGATTGAGCCTCTTGATCCTTATTTTTATTTTTATCTGAACTATTCTTTTTTTCGTAAGCTGTAATACGAGTTCTCAACTTATCAAACTCCGCTTGGCTCATCCCTTTCGATATTGCCATCGATTCAACATCGTTAATAGTGGCGTTATTACTTTTTAGCTGCGAAATAATTTTAGCAATCTCATCATCTGATAAATAATCTACCTTAACGGTACTCAAATCTTTAGACTTAATAATGTCCTGAGCATTAACATCAACTGTTAGCAACAAAGCAAAAAATAATGTAAGGACGTATAGTATCTTTTTCATATTTAGAATAAAATTTAACCCTTGATTGGTTTGAAAAAACATTTTAAAGTTTACGAATATTGCTTTTGATAATACTCTTTGTAAGAACCTGAGGTAACATTTTGCAACCATTCTTCATTAGCCAAATACCAATTAATGGTTTTCTCTAATCCTTCTTCAAAAGTTACAGTTGGTTTCCATCCTAATTCTTTATTAATTTTGGAAGCATCAATTGCATAACGTAAATCATGACCAGGCCTATCTTTTACATAAGTAATTAACTCCTGAGAAGTTCCTTCTTTTCTTTCTAACTTTTTATCCATTATTTGGCATAATAATTTTACCAGATCAATGTTCTTCCACTCATTAAAACCTCCAATATTATAAGTTTCATGATTTTTCCCTTTGTGAAAAACCAAATCGATAGCAGTAGCATGATCTTCTACAAATAACCAATCACGAGTATAATTACCATCTCCATACACTGGCAATGACTTATTATTTATGATATTATTTATAAAAAGAGGAATCAATTTTTCGGGAAAATGGTATGATCCATAATTATTTGAACAGTTTGTTAGAACATAAGGCAAACCATATGTTTCACCATACGCTCTAACAAAGTGATCTGAGCTAGCTTTTGACGCAGAATAAGGAGAATTTGGATCATAAGAAGTTGTCTCAGTGAATAACCCTTCAGCCCCTAATGAACCATATACTTCATCAGTACTTATATGATAAAAACGTTTTCCTTCAAAATTATCTTTCCATTGTTTTTTTGCTGCGTTGAGTAAATTCATTGTACCAATCACATTTGTCTTAACAAATGCCAACGGATCTTCTATTGATCGATCAACATGAGATTCTGCAGCTAAATGTAAAACACCATCAAAATTATGTAATGAAAAAAGCTCATTTATAAAACTCTCGTCTACAATATCTCCTTTCACAAAAGTGTAGTTTTGCTGACCTTCAATATCTTTTATATTCTCTAAATTTCCTGCATACGTCAGAGCGTCCAGATTAAAAATTTGATATTCTGGATATTTAGTTACAAAACGTCTTACCACATGAGAACCAATAAAACCGGCACCGCCAGTTATTAGAATTTTTTTTGTCATTTAATTTTAGTTTAATAAATCTGAATTTTGTCTTTCTAATTCATTGTAAACATCCTTAACATCCTGCGAATTTTCCTTTTGTAAAATTAAATTTGCTGTATCTGTATGTACAAAAATTGTATTTTTTAAACCTAAAAAAGTGGTATAAATATTACATCCAATAGTCATATTTCCATTAGAATCGATTGGATGTCCTTTTAACACAAGATATTCATAAACAGATTCAAATGACCCCAAATCTGACCATGAAAAAGAAGCTGGAACTACTTTAATTTTTTTACTTCGTTCCATTACTGCATAATCAATACTTATAGATGGAATTTGCATTGATAGATCTAAATCTAAAAAACCTTCTTTGTTGGAATCCCAAGCAGCTTTAGATCTTTCATACACCTCAGGCTGAAATTGCTTCAATTCATCCAAAAGAACTCCTGCTTTAAAGCAGAACATACCGCTATTCCATAAGAAATTACCTCGTGCAATAAATTCTTTCGCAGTTCTTTCATTTGGTTTTTCACGAAAAGAAATTACTTTATCTCCTTTTGATTCTATGTAACCGTATCCTGTTTCTGGTTTTGTTGGAATGATCCCAAACGTAACAATAAAACCCTCTTGCGCTTTTAAAATTGCTTCATTAATCGCTTTATTATAATTCTCATTTTGATCGATAATGTGATCTGAAGGGGTTACAATTAAAATATCTTCTGCTTTTGATGCGAATGCAGCAAAAGCAATGGCTGCAGCAGTATTTCGAGGAGTTGCTTCCACAATATTTGTATACATTGTATTAGTTTTATCCATTACTTTACCGCTCAAATGATGATTATCAACATTTCCAACGACCATAACTTTATCTGCTAAATGACTATTACGATTGACAGTCATTTCAAACAAAGATTTATTTTCAAATATTTCCAAATATTGCTTAGGCTGACTTTTTCGAGAAAGAGGCCATAATCTACTTCCCACTCCTCCAGTCAAAATCACATGTATAATCGAATTATTATTTGCTTCCATTTTTCTCTAAATAAAAAAGAATCTTTACTATAACCTATTATCAGCTAAAGTACCTAAGATCCCTTTTACATCATATATTAAACTATTATCCTTTTGCAATTCTGAGAAATTTAATTCTAAAAATGCAGCATGTGCGACACCTAAAACAATAGCATCAAATTTCTCTGTCGGCAAAGAATCTATAGTTTCTAATTTATATTCTTTCTCGACCTCTTCAACATTTGCTAAAGGATCGTAAATTGTAACTACTATTCCGT
Source organism: Flavobacterium oncorhynchi (assembly GCF_002217355.1). Taxonomy (GTDB): domain Bacteria; phylum Bacteroidota; class Bacteroidia; order Flavobacteriales; family Flavobacteriaceae; genus Flavobacterium; species Flavobacterium oncorhynchi. The sequence goes on from NZ_MUHA01000025.1 coordinate 65,688, forward strand.
ATTCTTTTAATGCTTTTACAACATCGACGATCTTAGTATTTCTTACATCTGGACAATTTTCTTTAAATGTAATTCCAAGCATTAAGAGACTTGCTCCGTTAACAGAAATACCTTTTTTTATCATTAACTTCACAATTTGTGAAGCAACATATTCTCCCATACTGTCATTTAAACGTCGTCCTGCCAAAATTATTTCAGGATGATATCCAAATTCTTGTGCTCTTTGCGCTAAATAATAAGGATCAACACCAATACAATGCCCTCCAACAAGTCCAGGCTTAAATGGTAAAAAATTCCATTTTGTTGCTGCTGCAGCTAATACATCTTGTGTATCAATATTCATTAAATTGAATATTTTGGCTAATTCATTAACAAATGCAATATTTATATCTCTTTGGGAATTTTCGATAACCTTAGCAGCTTCTGCAACTTTTATTGTTGGAGCTAAGTGAGTACCTGCCGTAATTACAGATTTATATAACGCATCAACTTTTAAACCAATTTCAGGAGTTGAGCCAGAAGTAACTTTTAAAATTTTTTCAACAGTATGTTCTTTATCGCCTGGATTAATTCTTTCTGGTGAATATCCTGCGAAAAAATCTACATTAAATTTCAATCCAGAAATTTTTTCTAAAACCGGAACACATTGTTCTTCTGTAACACCTGGATAAACTGTCGATTCGTAGATTACAATATCTCCTTTTTTTAACACTTTACCAACCGACTCGCTTGACTTATATAATGGTGTTAAATCTGGACGATTGTTTTTATCGACTGGCGTAGGAACAGTTACGATGAAGTAATTACAATTTGAAATATCCTCGAGTGCGTCTGTACAGAATAGACCAATTTCATCAGTAGGCGCATCTAACAATACTTTTTTTAAAATATCAACGTCAACTTCTAAAGTTGAATCAATTCCAGAGTTTAAACTTTTGACCCTTGATTTGTTTATATCAAACCCAACAACCGAGTATTTTGTAGCAAATAGTCTCGCCAGTGGCAAGCCAACATAACCTAAACCGATAACAGCTATTTTTATGTTTTCTTCCAATTCTACTCCTTTTTTATAAGTTTCATTCATCACAAATCACGGCTTCGCCACTCTGAACCACATAGTTTTGGCACAGATACTCTAATTTCATTTTCGGCAAATATAAGATAATAAGTCAATTTATTCAATACGGTTTCCCGTAATACTAATAAATCTGACAAATAAAAAACCATACCACTTTTCAAACAGCTACAAATCAACCTGTAAGAAATTCTATTTCAAAAAAAGCAGAAGATAAAACTTCATTTTTGAAGTTTCAACTCCCGCTTTTCAGTATTTGATTATTTAACTTACAACCTATTCTACTTGTACTTAATCTTCAATACACAACCTAAAGATTCAAGAACCAAAATATAATGGGTATTCGATACTTCTTGTACTATTGCACTTTGATTGCTAAAAGCCCCAGATTCCAACTTTATACGGTCTCCAACTTGAATTGAACTCACAGAAACTTCAGCAATGTTAGAAACTTTAAGACTATCTTTAATACTTTTAATTTCCTCATCCCTAACAATAGCAGGCTTACCCAGCCAAAACAAATACCTGACTACTCCTGCAATTTGAAAAACAGAATTACGATCACCTTCCTGTAATTGCACAAAAACGTACGAATTAAAAAGCGGTACTTCAATTTTCTTCTTTCTGTCTGACCATTGTTTTACTTGAGTAATTATAGGGCAATAGCACTCAATTCCAATTTGAGTGAGCTTTTCTGCTACCTTTTTTTCCCACTTAGGTTTTGTATATACTACGTACCAATTCATAATTTTTCTTTAAACTGAAACAAAATATTCAAAACCAACATTTATATTCATTATCTTCTATTCTTACCGCGGTTCCAATACTCAATTAAGAACCAATTCCTCTATAAATAAATCCAATTGCTTCTAATTCTTTTGCGTTTAATATATTTCTTCCATCAAAAACAAAAGCCGGTTTATGCATAGAGTCATAAATTCTCTTCCAATCGTAAGCTGTAAATTCATCCCATTCGGTTAAAACCGCAATGGCATGTGCTCCATTACAAGCGTCGTAAGCATCGTCAAATACAGTTAAAGCAGTATTGTTTTCTTCTGCAGTTCTTGTTTCAAGATAATTTAAATCACTCAACATTTTACTTTCTGAAACTTTAGGGTCAAAAACTGAAATTTTGGCTTGCTCATTAATTAAGTCATCTGCCACATAAATAGCCGCAGATTCTCTAGTATCATTGGTGTCTTTCTTAAATGCCCAGCCTAAAAATGCAATTTTCTTATCTGCAACTGTATTGTATAGTGTTTGAACAATTTTATTTGAAAATCTTCTTTTTTGATGATCATTCATAATAATAACCTGTTCCCAGTAATCTGCCACTTCATTTAGACCATATGACTTTGCGATATACACTAGGTTCAAAATATCTTTTTGAAAACAAGAACCTCCAAAACCAACTGATGCTTTAAGAAATTTTGATCCAATTCGGCTGTCCATGCCAATTGCTCTTGCAACTTCATTAACATCTGCGCCTGTTTTTTCACATAACTCTGACATTGCATTTATTGACGAAATACGTTGTGCCAAAAATGCATTTGCTGTTAACTTAGATAATTCTGATGACCAAACATTAGTTGTCAAAATTTTATCTTTACTTACCCAATTTGCGTAAACATCAACAAGAGCAGTAATAGCTGCTTGTCCTTCTGCAGTCGTATCTCCTCCGATTAAAATTCGATCTGGATTCAATAAATCTGTAACAGCTGTTCCCTCCGCTAAAAACTCAGGATTTGACAATATTTGAAACTGAACCCCATTTCCTGTATTATCTAAAATACTTTTTATTGCTTCAGCTGTTCGAACTGGTAAAGTCGACTTTTCTACAACTATTTTATTTTGTTTAGCCACTTTTGCAATTTGTCTGGCGCATAATTCAATATATTTTAAATCTGCCGCCATTCCTTTACCTTTACCATAGGTTTTAGTTGGCGTATTTACAGATATAAAAATAACCTGAGCTTCATCAATTGCTTTTTCAACTTCTGTTGAGAAGAAAAGATTTCTTCCTCTGGCTTCAGCAACAATTGCCGAAAGTCCAGGTTCATAAATTGGAATGTTATCTGTATTTGGATCATTCCAATCTTTAATTCTTTGTTCGTTCAAATCAACAACTGTAACTTGAATATGTGGACATTTTTGAGCAATTACAGCCATTGTAGGTCCTCCTACGTATCCGGCACCAATGCAGCAAATTTTCGTAACTTCCATTTACTATTTTATTTTCTATATTTTATTTTAAATTATTCCAATACCAGCTTACAGCTTCTTTTAATCCTTGCTGCAAAGAGAATTTCGGATTATATCCTAATATGGTTTTTGCTTTTTCTATACTGGCTAATGAATGAGGTATATCACCCGCTCTATTTACTCCATATATAATTTCAACATCAGCAATCTTGGCATCAAATTCAGACAAATATTCTTTTAAATATTTAACTAAATCATTCAGCGTATTACGATCTCCAAAAGCAGTATTATAAACCGTATTTAAAGCCTTTTCATCCTGAATCGTCATCGCCAATTCATTCATCTGAATTACATTATCAATATAAGTAAAATCTCGTGAATAATTACCATCACCATTAATTACTGGACTTTCATAATTCATTAACTGGGTCACAAATTTAGGTATAACAGCCGCATAAGCACCATTTGGATCTTGTTTTCTTCCAAAAACATTAAAATAACGCAATCCTATAGTTTCTAAACCATATGTTTTACTAAAAATTTCTGCATATAACTCGTTTACATATTTAGTAATTGCATATGGAGATAATGGTTTCCCAATAACATCTTCAACTTTTGGAAGACCTTCAGAGTCTCCATATGTAGAAGAGCTTGCCGCATAAATAAAACGTTTTACTTTTGCATCTCGAGAAGCAACTAACATATTTAAGAAACCTGAAACATTTACATCATTTGTTGTAATTGGATCATTTATTGACCTTGGCACAGATCCCAGTGCTGCTTGATGTAAAACATAATCAACCGCAGTAACCGCTAAGTTACAATCTTCAATATTTCTAATATCTCCTTCGATTAATCTGAAGTTTGGATTCTCTAAAAAATCTTTTAGATTATGACGATGCCCTGTTGAAAAATTATCCAAACAAACCACCTTGTGTCCCAATCCTAAAAAATACTCAGCCAAATTTGAGCCAATAAAACCCGCTCCACCAGTTATTAAAATTGTATTCTGACTTGAAGTTTTCATACGTATAATTATTTTTTCTTAATTTTATTAGAGATTGCACTCAAAACTCCATTCTGCTTATCTTCATCATGATATCCATTGGCATAAGCGCCATAGCCGTAACCATATCCATATGTTGAACCATATTTAGCCTTATTTTCATAGCTGTTCAAAATAATACTGGCGTTACTTATCTCACCTCTTTCGATTCTATTATTCAGCAACGTAATCATATCTTTTTTAGTATAATTCTGCCTAACAATATACAAGGTAACATCTGCATATTGAACTAATTCTAGAGCATCTGATACTAAACCAACAGGAGGCGTGTCTAGAATAATGTAATCATACTTTTTCTTTAATTCCTCAATCAATTCCCTCATTGAATCACTTAAAATCAACTCAGAAGGATTTGGAGGAACAGGCCCTGAAAGAATTACATCTAAATTTGCGATTTGCGTTTTATTTACAATTTCATCTAGTGTATTTTGCTTTATTAAATAGCTTACTACACCCAACTGATTATTGCCTAAATTAAATTCATCAGCCAATTTTGGCTTTCTTAAATCCAAACCAACAATAACTGTTTTCTTTTCGCTTAATGCAAATACTGTGGCAATATTTATCGAGCAAAATGTTTTTCCTTCACCGCTTATCGACGAAGTAACCATGAGTGTTTTCGAACCACTTACTTGTTGTCTTTTATACAAAAACTGTAATGAGGAACGAATTCCTCTGAAAGCTTCTGATAGAGCAGATTTTGGTTTATCAAAAACCGCTAGATTTACAGCATCTTTATTAACTCCTATAATCCCGATTATCGGAATAGTTGTCAATTTAGTAATATCTTCAATGTTTTGAATAGAATTATTCACAAAAAAAATCCCTAACAAAAATAATAAAGGAATCAATATACCTAAAAACAATGCTAATATATAATTTACAGAAGTTTTTGGACCAATTAATCCTTCGCCAATATCTTTTGCTGGGTCAATAAAATGAATATCTGATAAATTTGATGCTTTTACAATTTCCGCCTCATTTCTTTTTTGAAGAAATTCAGTATAAATATTATCATTTAAATCGTATTTCCTTTTAATTTTTAAAAGCTCCTGTTGCTCTTCAGGAAGTCGTTTCACAGTACTTTCAGCCTGACTTATTTTACTATTTACTAACGACAAATCATTTAACAATAAAGCATTTGCAGATGATACATTTTCAAGTAAAACACTTTTTACGGCCTGCATTTGATTATCAAAATCTTTAAAAATCTTATCACTTTTTACCGCATACGCCATTTCTGAACGTTGTGTCGAAAGCATAATAAGTTTTGATATATTAGTAACAATATTCAGGTCTTCAATTCCTGCAACAGATGGAGCTGGAAGCTTGGAATAATCTGTACTATTGTTCAAATATGTTTTTAAAGAATTATAATAGGAGATTTTTCTGGTGATTTGATCTTTTTCAACATCAAAATCCATCATTTTATTTGAGACTTTTACCCCGCCATCTTCAATATTATAGATATTTTTATCTTTTCTGAAAGATTTTAGTTCATTACCCGTTTCTTTCAATTGAAGCTCCATTGCAACAAGTGTACTATCAATAAAAGCTATTGTATTGTTCGCAAATTGATTTTTACCATCGAGCTGCATTTTAATCAGCATTTTCACTGTCGAGTTTAAATACTCAACCATTCTTGCTTTATTTGTACCCTGCATCCCTAAGGTCAATATAGAGCCGCCGCCTTTATCACTATCAATACTTATTCTTTTATAATTTGATACTGTACCATCAAAGTCATTAAACTTTACAAAATATTCTTTCTCTTTGTAAAAACCTGGGTTATCATTAATTTGTAATTTCCAATTTAAAAAAGGCAAAGCTACCTGTTCTCCAACTTTATATTTTTTCACAAATGTAACTGGCTCTACAGAGGCAGTTTCGTACGAATTACTAAAATATTTAATTAATGAACCTGAATTATTTTCAAAAGGAATTTCAATTTGATATTCAGTTTCGCTTAAAAATTTAATTCCTATTAAAGTATTAGCAAGCTGCCCTTTCGTTTTATCAATATCCACATAAAAAGGAACAGCTCCGTAAGAATCTATTAAATTGTATTTTCCTTGTTGTAAATAGTCGATATAAAATTGCAGCTTATCAACAACCCTCTCATTATGTGATCTTGACAGCAGGACTGTAGAAATTCCATTTACCTGATCTGAAATACCACCCCAATTAAATACTAAACTTGTATTTGAAGTAAAAAAGGGATTTCTTTCTTCTTTAATTGAGATCATTGTCTCCAATCCGTATATTTTTTCTTTTCGAATATTAACCTGATATGCAATTGTGAAAGCGATTATTAAACTAGCTAGAAACCATTTCCAATAACTTGCAATTTTTAATAAAAAACCTTTAAAATCAAAACTTGCATGATTCTCGAAAAAGGAAAAATCTTTTATATCTAACATCTACTGAATTAAGTTTTAATTTTTTATAATTAAATATACCGTAGTTGCCAATGAAAGCAAGGTAATAATAGTTCCAATAGACTGTATTCCTGTTTGACCAGTTCCCCAAGTTTTTTGTTTAAGCGGCTTGACATATACGTAATCGTTTGGCTGTAAATAATAGTAAGGCGACTTCATTACATTTTTATCTGTCAAATCAATATCATTCATCTCAACACCTGTTGGAGTCTGACGAATGACGGTTACTGATTTTCTATTTCCAACGGTTGTAATATCTCCTGAATTAGCAATAGCTTCCATAATATTTACATGATCCTGAAACAACGTTTTTGTTCCCGTGCTGCCCACTTCTCCATTTATAGTATACCTAAAACCAGCCAATTTTACGGTTACAAAAATATTGGCTTCACTTTTAAAATACTCTTCAAGCAGTTGTTTTTCAATTTTAATACGAACTTCTTCTAGAGTATAACCCATTACATTAATTTCTCCCAATACAGGCACTCGAATATTTCCATGATCATCAACGGTAAAGCCATCAAAATATAATGATGACTCGGATTTTACAACATCCACATTATTTTCGGTTGTATTAAAAATCGACACCAGTTTAGGGTCTATTGCTTTTATGTTAATTTTTAAAATATCACTTACTTGCAGTCGGTAAGGTTTTGATTGTACAACTGAAATATTACTTTGCTCAATTGATGTATTTTTATCTTGCAGATAAGTAAGATCTTTCACCGGGATACAAGATGTAAATAACACGCTCAATGATAACAATAAATAAAAGAACATTCTTGTCATTATTATTTTTTTATCCGCAAATATAGTTTTTTCTCTAATTTTTTAATAAAAAATTAACAATCATTATCTTAATTATTTTTAAAGGTTTTTTCGAACGGAACTCGATGTAAAATACTTCTGCCTAGTGTAATCTCATCGGCATATTCCAATTCATCCCCAACAGATATTCCTCTTGCAATTGTAGACAAAACGATTTCTGAATCCGCAATTTGTTTATAAATATAAAAATTCGTCGTATCTCCTTCCATTGTTGAACTTAATGCAAAAATAATCTCGATCACTTTCCCTGATTTTACTTTTTCAACTAAACTAGAAATATTTAACTGACTAGGTCCAACTCCTTCGATTGGAGAAATTTTACCTCCTAATACGTGATAAATCCCTTTATATTGTCCCGTATTTTCAATTGCCATTACATCCCGAATATCTTCGACTACACAAATTGTTTGGTGGTTTCTAAGTTGATTTGCACAAATTTCACAAACCTTTGTATCTGAAATATTATGACAACTCTCACAAAATTTAATATCCTCACGCATATTTATCAATGCTTGAGACAAAAAGCCTGTTTGCTCTTTAGGCTGTTTTAATAAATGAAGTACCAATCGTAATGCCGTTCGCTTACCTATTCCGGGCAATTGCGACATTTCATTGACTGCTTTTTCTATTAATTTTGATGAAAATTCCATGATGACAAAAGTAATGGTTTAGTAATTTTTGGAAAAACTAAATCCGATATTTATGTTTATCTATTAACTGTTCTAATTTTCTTTACGCCTCAGACAAACAACGCCCCTAAGATGTTCAGAATTAAAACTTTAAACAACTCTATTAAGCACTATAAGAAACTAGTATTGATTTGTAGCTAATAATACTAACGTACAAGCAACTTCTGCTTTTATATTATTTAATTCTAACAATTGATACAATTCAGGATTTTCGGTTCCCGGATTAAAAACTACTCTTTTTGGTTGCGCTTCAATAATATAATTGTAATAATCGCGCTGACGAGCTGGATTCAAATAAAGTGTAACTGTATCTATATTCTTAACAGGTATCGCTTTAGTATAAATTTTCACCCCCGCAACTTCACCTGTATTTTGACCAATTGCTAAAACGGTATGTCCTTTTTGAACGAGCATATTTATCGCTTTAAAAGCGTAACGTTCTGGTTTTGTAGTTGCTCCCAGAACTAGTGTTTTTTTGTTTTTCATTGATTTTTAAATATGTCACAAAAGTAATTAAAAAGAACGAGGTTCGCTTTATGATATTGATTTAGAATTACTACTTTTAAAAACAATATCATAAAGTTAATATGTTTCAAAATACTAAATTTTGATTATTTTTACTTCACTAACCCACACTATATGGATTTATTCATTTATTTATTTGCCGCCCTTTTTTCTGTATTAAACCCAATTGGTACTGTCCCTATTTTTGTTGGACTAACACAGCATGATTCTCAAGAGGAGCGTTCTCGAATTTCGTTATGGACTGCTATAAATGTTTTTATCATTTTAATCGTTTCCTTTTTTATTGGCCAATATGTCTTAAGCTTTTTTGGAATTAGTATTGATGCACTTCGGATTGCTGGAGGTATTGTGATTGTAAACTCGGGATTTTCATTACTTTCCGGAAAAATTAATAAAAAACGAGGAATCAACAAAAAAGTTGAAACCGACGCCCAACAAAGAAACGATGTCGCTCTTACTCCATTAGCAATCCCAATGCTTGCCGGCCCAGGTTCTATCTCATTATTGATTGCATTTTATCAAGAGCATCATGAAATGACCGAAATTATTATTTCATGTCTAGCGATTCTAGCAATTGCCGTTGCCATTTTTTTAATTTTAAAAAGCGCACATTATTTAGCTCGAATCCTTGGTGCATCTGGAATTGTAGCAATATCCAGAATTGTAGGCTTTATAGTTATCTCAATTGGAATTCAATATATTGTAAGCTCCATAATAAACATTGTAAAAGGAAATCTGATGTAATTCTAAATAAAAAAAAATCCAAATTCCAATAACACTAGCAATTGGAATTTGGATTTTAAATTTTGGAATTTATCTGTTATTTTCTTGACAGAAAAACTTCAGCCATCATACATCTCGCACTTCCACCGCCGCAGGCTTCAATAGTATCTAAACTAGAACTTAAAATCTCGGCATGCTTCTCTAATTGCTCAATTTGTCTAGGAGTTAAACTCTGATGTGCCGAAGCACTCATTACGATATATTTCTTATCGTTTGTACCTCTAACTTCCAACATATTGCCTGCAAAATTATTCACTTGAGCTTCTGTAATTAAAACGATTTCCTTTTTATCAGCTTTTAGATTTTCAAGAACCATTTTACGCTCTTTTTTATCATCAATTGAATCTGCGCAAATTACAGCAAAGGTTTCTCCCAAACACATCATCACATTGGTGTGATAAATCAACTTGCGTTCACCATCAACAGTTTGAAAAGCTTCAAAAATTACTGGAGCATAATCAAAATCTTCACAAAATTCTATAAACAATTCTTCATCAGCACGAGGAGATAAAGCACAATATGCTTTAGCATTGGCACGATCTAAAAGTAAACTTCCAGTTCCCTCTAAAAAATAACCATCATCTTCTGCAGAAGTATAATCCATTATATTAGAAATTTCAAACCCCTTTTCTTCAAGGATATCTAAAATATCTTCGCGACGTTCCTGACGGCGATTTTCAGCAAACATAGGATAAAGTGCGACATCGCCATTTTCATGAAACGAAACCCAGTTGTTTGGAAAAATACTATCTGGAGTATCAGTTTCTAAAGTATCCTCTATAACCGTAACATCGACTCCTACTGCTCTTAGTTTATCTACAAAAATATCAAACTCTTGTTGTGCTTTTGCGTTTACTGTACTTGGCAAAAGTCCATCTAATATTTTTTGATAATAATTATTTACAGCGGTCTGCTCATTCATTCTGAACGCAACCGGCCGAATCATCACAATTGCATTTGTTGTTTGTTTCATTTTTTATATTTTGTTTCAGGTTTTATGTCAGGTTAAGAAAAACTTGAAACCTGAAATTTAAAACGATATTTAATCTCTAATTAATGGCAAAGTTGAACATCTTAACAATCCTTCTTGTTTTGCAATTTCAGCATAAGGTATTTCTTCAACAATAAATCCGTTTGCTCGAAGCCAATTGTTTAGTCGTGTGAAGTTTTTCTCGGAAACCACTACATTTTCATCAATTGAAAATACATTCGAAAACATATTATACATTTCATTTCTTTCGATATGAAATAAATTTTCTTTCCCAAAAAGGTTCACCAAATAAGTATAATCAGCTTCCTCACGAAAACCTCTTTTGTAGATAATTCCTTTATCTTTTCCAACAGGTTGAAAACAACAATCTAAATGTAGTGCATTGTCACGCGCTTCTAATTTTGATTTGACTAAATCAAATTCCTTAACAATTTTATTGGGAAACAACTCTTTAATAAAATTAACACCTTGCATATTGGTTCTTGCAGTAATGTAATCCTTATAATCACTTCCTTTATAAGTTCCAATAAAAATATGATCATTCCATAACATAACGTCACCACCTTCGATATGAACTTCTTCAGGCGGACGAACTACTTTTAATGGATCGATTTGATCAATTATGTATTGAATCGCATCTAATTCGCGCTCTCTATCAGGTAAAATATTTGATTTAACAAAAGTATCATCAATTACAAAACCAATATCTCTTGCAAAAATCTGATTGTAATTTTCAATCATTTCTGGGCGATAAACTTTTACATCATACTTTTGAAAAACAGCATTAAAAGCATCCATTTCAGCAACCATATCTTTTTCAACCGGATATGTCCCTGCTTTAATATGTTCCAATGATTTAGGATCATAGGCTTCATCTAAAGTTGGAGTTGGCCCATTATGAACCGCAGAACCCAAAACTACAGCCCGCAGTCTTGAAGTTTCGTTCTTTATATTTAATTGCAACATAATTCTATTATATTTTAAACAAAGATAAAAAAAGCTTTACAGTTAAGTAAAGCTTTAGTTTTTTTTATTTATTAGACTTGAAGTCTCTTAAAGGGTGTCCAGTATAAATTTGTCTAGGCCTTCCAATTGGTTCTTTGTTTTCACGCATTTCTTTCCATTGTGCGATCCATCCTGGTAATCTTCCAATTGCAAACATTACTGTAAACATATCTGTAGGAATTCCTAATGCTCTGTAAATAATTCCAGAATAGAAATCTACGTTTGGATATAAGTTTCTTGATTTGAAGTATTCATCTTCAAGAGCTGCTGCCTCTAATTTTTTAGCAATTTCAAGAATTGGATCTTCAACACCTAAAGTTTCTAAAACTTCTTTAGCTGCTTTTTTAATGATTCTTGCTCTTGGATCAAAGTTTTTATAAACTCTATGACCAAATCCCATTAAACGGAAAGGATCATTTTTGTCTTTTGCTTTTGCTAAGAATTTATCTGTGTCACCACCATCTTTATTAATTTCTTCTAACATTTCAAGCACTGCTTGGTTTGCACCACCATGAAGCGGCCCCCATAATGCAGAAACTCCTGCAGATATAGAAGCAAATAATCCAGCATGAGAAGAACCTACCATTCTTACAGTTGAAGTAGAACAGTTTTGCTCATGATCTGCGTGAAGAATAAACAATTTATCTAATGCATCAACTACAACAGGATTTGCTGAATAAGGTCCTGTAGGTAATTTAAACATTAATTGCATAAAGTTTTCTACATAACCCTGTGTATTATCATAATAATTCAATGGGTACCCCATTGATTTTCTATAAGTCCAAGTAGCAATTACAAGGAATTTACCCATTGTTTTGCAAATCGCCTCGTACATTTCTTTCTCATTCTCAACGTTTACTGCTTTTGGATTAAATGCTGTTAAAGCACTTGTCAAAGCAGATAAAACTCCCATTGGATGAGCTGTTTTTGGAAAACCATCAATGATATTTTTCATTTCTTCGTTTACCAAAGTATGTTTTTTGATACCATTTTCAAACTGTTCCAATTGTTGAGCAGTTGGTAATTCGCCAAAAATCAAAAGATAAGAAACCTCTAAAAAATTAGCTTTTTCAGCTAAGTCTTCGATTGAATATCCTCTGTAACGTAAAATCCCTAATTCTCCATCCAAGAAAGTGATTTCACTTGTACAAGATCCTGAGTTTTTATAACCTGGGTCAATTGTAATAACACCAGTTAAATCACGTAATTTGTTAATATCGATAGCAGATTCATTTTCGCTTCCAGTAATTACAGGAAGTTCAATTTTCTTACCATCTACTTCTAATGTAGCTATTTTTGACATAATATAATCGGAAATAATTCTTTAAAATAATAATTTATCAAATCTAAGGAATTTAAGACTAATTAAAAAAAGAATCCTGCTATGAATTTGTTAAAACTCCAAAAAAAAACCATTCGAACAAACGAATGGTTTAATCTTAACATATAACTCTTACAATTATTTTATCTTGAAAGCGTTTAAGCCAGGGAAATAAGCAGTACTTCCTAATTCCTCCTCAATTCTTAATAATTGGTTGTATTTTGCCATACGATCTGAACGAGAAGCAGAACCAGTCTTAATTTGACCACAGTTTAATGCAACAGCTAAATCAGCAATTGTATTATCTTCAGTTTCTCCAGAACGGTGAGACATTACTGAAGTGTATCCAGCATTTTTAGCCATATTTACAGCAGCAATAGTTTCTGTCAAAGTTCCAATTTGGTTTACTTTAACTAAAATTGAATTTGCAATTCCTTTTTCGATACCTGTAGACAAACGAGCAACGTTTGTAACAAATAAATCATCACCTACTAATTGTACTTTATCTCCAATTTTCTCAGTTAAATATTTCCATCCATTCCAGTCATCTTCATACATACCATCTTCAATAGAAATAATTGGATATTTAGCAGCAAGTTCAGCTAAATAATCAGCTTGCTCCTCAGAAGTTCTGATTTTTCCAGTTTCACCTTCAAATTTAGTATAATCGTATTTTCCGTTTACATAAAATTCAGAAGCAGCACAGTCAAGAGCGATCATAATTTCGTCTCCAAAAGTATAACCCGCTTTTTCAACTGCTAATTTAATAGTATCTAAAGCATCTTCAGTACCGCCAGCTAAGTTTGGAGCAAAACCTCCTTCATCACCAACAGCTGTACTTAAACCTCTGTCGTGTAATACTTTTTTCAAGCTGTGGAAAATTTCAGTCCCCATTTGCATAGAATGTGTAAAAGAAGTTGCTTTTACAGGGAAAATCATAAACTCTTGAAATGCGATAGGCGCATCAGAGTGAGAACCACCGTTGATGATATTCATCATCGGAACAGGTAATGTATTAGCAGAAACCCCACCTACATATCTGTACAATGGCAATCCAAGTTCATTAGCAGCAGCTTTTGCAGCAGCAAGAGAAACTCCTAAAATTGCATTAGCTCCTAATTTTGATTTATTTGGAGTTCCATCTAAATCAATCATCAATTGGTCAATTGTGTTTTGTTCAAAAACAGAAGTTCCAACTAATTCTTCAGCAATAACAGTATTTACATTATTCACTGCATTCAAAACTCCTTTTCCAAGATAAGCTTTACCTCCATCACGTAATTCAACAGCTTCGTGCTCTCCAGTTGATGCTCCAGATGGAACAGCAGCTCTACCTAAAACTCCATTTTCAGTTACTACATCAACTTCAATAGTAGGATTTCCTCTAGAATCAAGAATTTGTCTTGCGTGAACTTTAATTATAATACTCATTATTTTTATTTTTTTATTAATAAATTATATTTTTTTTTCGAAATTATAAAAATATTTAATACTTAAAACGTATTTAAAATAATAAACACCTTTATTTATTAACTACATCGTTTTAGACGAAGCTGATTCTATATTCTCAACAAACTGATCGAACAAATAAGAAGAATCATGTGGTCCAGGACTAGCTTCTGGATGATATTGTACTGAAAAACAATTTTTATTTTTCATTCTCATTCCAGCAACAGTACCATCATTTAAATGTACATGTGTAATCTCCAATTCTGGGTGATTTTCTAATTGCTCTTTCTTAACTGCAAATCCATGATTCTGAGAAGTAATCTCTCCTTTACCGGTTAAAATATTTTTAACTGGGTGATTAATTCCTCGGTGCCCGTTAAACATCTTATAAGTTTCAATGCCATTAGCAAGACCAATTACTTGATGTCCTAAACAAATTCCAAATAAAGGTTTATCGTGTGCAAGAATTTGTTTTGCAACTTCGATTGCTCCAAAAAGCGGATCTGGATCTCCAGGTCCGTTTGACAAGAAATATCCATCAGGATTAAATGATGCTAAATCCTCATAAGTAGAATTATAAGGGAAAACTTTTATATAACAGTCTCTCTTAGCAAGATTTCTCAAAATATTCTTTTTAATACCAAGATCTAAAGCCGAAACTTTATACTTAGCATTCTCCTCTCCAAAATAATAAGGCTCAGTTGTTGACACTTTAGAAGCCAACTCCAATCCTTCCATATTTGGAACATTAGCTAATTCTTTCTTCAAGTCTTCTACAGAAGTCCCATCAGTGCAAATAACAGCATTCATAGCACCATTATCACGAATATAACTAACAAGAGCTCTAGTATCTACATCAGAAATACATATCAGATTTTGTTTCGCGAAATAATCTTCTAAACTCTCAGAAGCTCTTTCTCGTGAAAAGTTAAAGCTAAAGTTTTTACAAACTAAACCAGCTATTTTAATACTTTCAGACTCTATCTCTAAATCATTTACACCATAATTACCAATATGTGCATTAGTAGCCACCATAATCTGACCAAAATAGGAAGGATCTGTAAAGATTTCTTGATATCCAGTCATTCCAGTATTAAAACATACTTCACCGAAAGTTTTACCGCTTATACCGATAGATTTTCCATGAAAAATAGTTCCGTCACTAAGTAATAAAATGGCGCTTTGTCGTGTTGTGTATTTCATTCTTTAATTTGTATTGTTTTTAATCGTATTATGAAACCTTTAAAGTTTCACCTGTAATTAGATATTTTGCAAATTTACTTCTTTAAAAGAGTGCTGCCAAGATTTTTTAAAAATTTCATTAATAAAAATAAAACCAAGACATTTAAAAAAGTTAAATTTTAATTTCCTCTAAAAAAATCAAAAAAAAAGGATAAACTAAAAATTAGTTTATCCTTGATTTCTATAGAATCATTACTTTCATAATTATTCAGAAGCTTCAGTAGTCGTTTCTGATTCAGCAGCAGGAGCTTCTGGAGTAGTCTCCTCAGCTTTTTTAGCTTTACCACCACGACGGCTTTTTGCTTTTTTAACTTCTTTTTTACCACCATTGTAAAGTTCATTGAAATCTACAAGTTCGATCATTGCCATATCAGCATTATCTCCCAAACGATTCCCAACTTTAATGATACGAGTGTATCCACCTGGACGGTCACCAACTTTAGCAGCTACGTCTCTGAACAAATCAGTTACAGCATATTTACTACGTAAGTAAGCAAAAACAATACGACGATTGTGAGTCGTATCTTCTTTTGATTTAGTGATTAAAGGCTCAACAAATTGTTTAAGCGCTTTAGCCTTAGCAACAGTAGTGTTAATACGTTTGTGCTCAATAAGAGAACAAGCCATATTAGCCAACATAGCTTTTCTATGTCCAGTCTGTCTGCTTAAGTGGTTGAATTTTTTTCCGTGTCTCATGACGTGTTTTTTTTATCTTCATCTTGCTACAATCCACTATGGAGAGCAAAATATGAAGTAAATTATTCTTTATCTAATTTGTATTTAGCTAAGTCCATTCCGAAAGTTAAATTTTTAACTGCAACAAGTTCGTCAAGTTCAGTTAAAGATTTTTTACCAAAATTACGGAATTTCATTAGGTCATTTTTATTGAACGATACTAAATCACCAAGTGTATCAACTTCAGCCGCTTTCAAGCAATTTAATGCTCTCACAGATAAATCCATATCAACAAGCTTAGTTTTAAGCAATTGTCTCATATGCAATGACTCTTCATCATACGATTCTGTTTGTGCAATTTCGTCAGCCTCAAGTGTAATTCTTTCGTCAGAAAACAACATGAAATGGTGAATTAAAACTTTTGCAGCTTCAGTAAGAGCATCTTTAGGATTAATAGATCCATCAGTTTTAATTTCAAAAACCAATTTTTCGTAATCTGTTTTTTGCTCTACACGGAAGTTTTCAATTGCATACTTTACATTTTTTACCGGAGTAAAAATAGAGTCAGTAAAAATTGTTCCAATTGCAGCATTCTGTTTTTTGTTCTCCTCAGCAGGAACGTATCCTCTACCTTTTTCGATTGTTAAATCGAAGTTCAATTTGATTTTAGAATCTAAATTACAGATAACAAGGTCTGGATTCAAAACTTGGAAACCTGAAATAAATTTTTGAAAATCACCTGCTGTCAATTGATCTTTACCAGAAACAGAAATAGTAACTGATTCATTATCGATATCTTCGATCTGACGTTTGAAACGTACTTGTTTTAGATTAAGGATAATTTCGGTAACATCTTCAACAACACCTGAAATAGTAGAAAACTCATGATCTACACCTTCGATACGAACAGATGTAATTGCATAACCTTCTAATGCTGAAAGCAAAACTCTTCTAAGTGCATTACCAACTGTCAATCCATAACCAGGTTCCAAAGGTCTAAATTCGAATTTACCTTCAAAATCGGTTGAATCGATCATGATAACTTTATCGGGCTTTTGAAAATTAAATATTGCCATAAATTTCGACTAAGTCAATTATTATTTGTTGTACAACTCTACGATTAATTGTTCTTTAATGTTTTCTGGAATTTGAAGTCTTGCAGGTACAGAAACAAAAGTTCCTTCTTTAAGATCATTGTTCCAAGTAATCCATTCATAAACATGACTTGAATTTGATAAAGAACGTTCGATAGCTTCTAAAGATTTAGATTTTTCACGAACTGCAACTTTATCACCAGGCTTAAGGTGGTAAGAAGGAATATTAACAACCTCACCATTAACAGTAATGTGTCTGTGAGATACGATTTGACGAGCACCTCTTCTAGATGGAGCAATTCCCATTCTAAAAACAACATTATCTAATCTTGCTTCACATAATTGTAATAAAACTTCACCAGTTACTCCTTTAGTTGCTGATGCTTTTTCGAATAAATTTCTGAATTGTTTTTCTAAAATTCCGTAAGAATATTTAGCTTTTTGCTTTTCCATTAACTGAACAGCGTACTCAGATTTTTTTCCTCTTTTTTTTGCCATCCCGTGTTGTCCAGGTGGGTAATTTCTTTTTTCGAAAGATTTATCATCTCCGAAGATTGCTTCGCCAAACTTACGAGCGATTCTTGTGCTAGGACCAGTATATCTTGCCATTTTAAATTGTTTAAGATTGAGATTATGAATTCAGGTCTTATCCTTCGATAATCTATATTCAATCTAGGTTATACTATAATTTTTTGAGTATTAAACTCTACGTCTTTTAGGAGGACGACATCCGTTGTGAGGCATTGGAGTAACATCGATAATCTCAGTAACTTCAATTCCACCGTTATGAATAGAACGGATAGCAGACTCACGTCCGTTTCCTGGTCCTTTTACATAAACTTTTACTTTTTTAAGTCCAGCTTCAAGAGCTACTTTACTACAATCTTCTGCTGCCATTTGAGCTGCGTACGGAGTATTCTTTTTAGAACCTCTGAAACCCATTTTTCCAGCTGAAGACCAAGCAATAACTTCACCTTTCTTATTTGTCAAAGAAATAATAATATTGTTAAAAGTAGAAGAAACATGAGCTTCACCCGTTGATTCAACGATAACTTTACGTTTTTTTGCAGTTGCTTTAGCCATATTACTTATTATTTAGTTGCTTTTTTCTTGTTAGCAACAGTTTTTCTTTTTCCTTTTCTAGTTCTAGAGTTGTTTTTAGTTCTTTGACCTCTTAATGGAAGACCAGATCTATGACGAATACCTCTATAACAACCAATATCCATTAAACGTTTGATGTTCAAAGAAACTTCAGAACGTAATTCTCCTTCAATTTTGAATGCTCCAACAGCTTCACGAATTGCTCCGATCTCGTCATCATTCCAATCTTGAACTTTTTTATCTTGGCTAACTTGAGCTTTTTCTAAAATCTCAATAGCTCTACTTTTTCCTAATCCGAAAATATAGGTAAGTGCAATAACACCTCTTTTGTTTTTTGGGATATCTACCCCTGCTATTCTTGCCATAATTATCCTTGTCTTTGTTTAAATCTAGGATTCTTTTTGTTTATTACGTACAATCTCCCTTTTCTACGCACGATAATGCACTCGGCACTTCTCTTTTTTACTGATGCTCTAACTTTCATAGTGAATATCCTTTAATATCGATAAGTAATTCTTGCTTTTGACAAATCGTAAGGACTCATTTCTAGTTTCACTTTATCACCAGGTAATAACTTGATATAATGCATACGCATTTTTCCAGAAATATGAGCAATTACAATATGTCCATTTTCTAACTCCACACGGAACATCGCATTTGATAATGCTTCAATGATTGATCCGTCTTGTTCTATTGCTGATTGTTTTGCCATAAATATATTAAGCTACTGCTTTTCTATTTTTACCAGTCTTCATTAAACCATCATAATGCTTGTTTAACAAGTATGAATTGATTTGTTGAATAGTATCTATTGCAACTCCAACCATAATTATTAATGAGGTACCTCCAAAAAACATTGCCCAAGATTGTTGTACATCCATAATACTTACAACAATAGCTGGGAACACAGCAATCAAAGCAAGGAATAAAGATCCTGGGAAAGTTATTAAAGACATCACTTTATCTAGAAACTCAGAAGTTTCAGCTCCTGGACGAACGCCCGGAATAAAACCACCGCTTCTCTTTAAATCATCAGCCATCTTGTTAGTAGGTACGGTAATCGCAGTATAAAAGAATGTAAATACAATAATTAAAGTTGCAAAAACAAAATTATACCAAAAACCAAACATATTACTAAATGCACCAACAATTGATTGTGATGTATCTGATTTAGACAATCCAGCTACAGCTGCAGGGATAAACATAATTGCCTGAGCAAAAATGATTGGCATAACTCCAGAAGCATTAAGCTTTAAAGGAATCCATTGTCTATTACCTCCTGCTAAATCTTGCTCATAATCACCAGTTGTTGTACGACGAGCGTATTGAACTGGGATTCTACGTACTGCCATTGTAAGCAATACACAAGAAATGATTACCAATAGCCACACAATAATTTCAATAACTAACAACATTGGACCTCCATTGTTATTGGTAACTCTCGTTGTAAACTCTTGTATAAAAGCTTGTGGTAAACGAGCTAGAATACCAACCATAATTAATAATGAAATTCCATTTCCAATACCTTTATCTGTAATTTTCTCACCAAGCCACATAGCAAAAATAGTACCAGTTACTAAGATGATAACAGACGAGAACAAAAATTCAGGAGAATTAAAGCCTAGTAGAAATGCACTACTAGGCAGTGTTCTGTATAAATTATAGATATAAGTTGGACCTTGAACCAGTGTAATAGCTATAGTCAACCAACGAGTGATTTGATTAATCTTTTTTCTACCACTTTCTCCATCGTTCTGAAGTTTTTGCAAATATGGAATCGCAATTCCCATTAACTGAACAACAATAGATGCAGAAATATAAGGCATAATACCTAAAGCAAAAACTGAAGCTTTAGAGAAAGCACCTCCTGTAAACATGTCTAGGATAGACCCTAAACCATTTTTAGTTTGTCCCGCTAAACCTGTTAATTGAGTTGCATCAATTCCAGGAAGCGTAACGTGTGCACCAAAACGATATACTAAAAGCAACCCTAATGTAATTAAGATTCTGTTTTTCAGTTCTTCGATTTTCCAAACATTACTTATTGATTCAATAAATTTCTTCATCTTAATAGATAAGTTATATAGTTACAGCTTCTCCACCAGCAGCTTCAATAGCAGCTTTTGCAGTAGCAGTAAATTTGTGGGCAGTTACTTTTAATTTTGCTTTCAATTCTCCTCTACCTAAAATCTTAACGATCTCATTTTTGGTAGCTAGACGATTTGCTACGAAATCTGTCATAGAAACAGAATCAGTAATCACACCATTGTCTACTAACAATTGAAGCGTATCTAAATTAACACCTTCGTATTCTTTACGATTGATGTTTGTGAAACCAAACTTAGGCACACGTCTTTGAAGTGGCATTTGCCCTCCTTCAAAACCAATCTTTTTAGAATAACCAGAACGAGATTTTGCTCCTTTGTGACCTCTTGCAGCAGTGCCACCTTTTCCAGAACCTTCTCCTCTACCTAATCTTTTATTTTGATTGTGTGTAGATCCTTCAGCAGGTTGTAAGTTACTTAAATTCATAACAGTATTTGTTATTTAGCTTCTTCTACAGAAACTAAGTGTTTAACTTTGTTTATCATACCAAGGATAGCAGGATTTGACTCATGCTCCACAACTTGTCCCATTTTACGTAGACCTAAAGCTTCTAAACCTCTCTTTTGAGAAAGAGGACAGTTGATCTTGCTTCTTACTTGTTTTACTAATAATTTAGCCATAATTTCCTTGATTAACCTTTAAAAACTTTTTCTAAAGAAACTCCTCTTTGTTTTGCAACAGTATGAGCGCTTCTCATTTGTAATAAAGCATCAAAAGTTGCTTTAACTACGTTATGCGGATTTGATGATCCTTGAGATTTTGATAATACGTCGTGAATACCTACTGATTCAAGAACTGAACGAACAGCTCCACCAGCAATAACTCCTGTACCATGAGAAGCAGGAATTAAGAATACACGTGCACCACCAAATTTTCCTTTTTGTTCGTGAGGAACAGATTGTCCATTCAAAGGAATTTTTACTAAATTTTTCTTAGCATCTTCTACTGCTTTCGCAATTGCTTCAGAAACGTCTTTAGATTTTCCTAATCCATGACCAACTACTCCATTTTCATCACCTACAACTACAATAGCAGAAAAACCGAAAGCTCTACCACCTTTTGTAACTTTAGTAACACGATTAACACTTACCAGACGATCTTTAAGTTCAAGACCACTTGGTTTTACCAATTCTACATTTTTGTATTTAGACATAATATATTAGAATTTAAGTCCAGCCGCTCTTGCGCCTTCTGCTAATGATTTAATACGACCGTGATATAAGTATCCACCTCTATCAAAAGTGATGGTTTCAATCCCAGCTTTTAACGCTTTCTCTGCAACTAATTTTCCAACAGCAGCAGCGATTTCAACGTTAGTACCTTTTCCTATTTCTTTTTCTCTTGAAGATGCAGCTAATATAGTAACTCCATTTACATCATCAATAAGTTGAGCGTAAATTTCTTTATTACTTCTAAATACAGATAGTCTTGGGTTAGTAGCAGTACCACTAATCGATTTTCTAATTCTGAATCTAATTCTCTGTCTTCTATCAGATTTTGTTAATGACATAATCTTATTTTTTAAGCTGATTTACCTGCTTTTCTTCTTAATACTTCACCCACAAATTTAACACCTTTTCCTTTGTATGGCTCAGGCTTACGGAAACCTCTGATTTTCGCAGCAACTTGACCTAAAAGTTGTTTATCAAATGATGTTAATTTTACGATTGGGTTCTTACCTTTTTCAGATATCGTCTCTAAAGCTACTTCTGGAGCAATTTCTAAAACAATATTGTGAGAATATCCAAGAGCTAAATCTAATTTTTGACCTTGGTTTGAAGCTCTATAACCAACTCCAACTAATTCTAGTTCTTTAGTAAAACCTTCAGATACACCAACAATCATGTTATTGATCAATGATCTGTATAATCCGTGTTTTGCTCTTTGGTCTTTATGATCAGATGATCTTTCAACTGAAACTTGATCACCTTCAACTTTAACAGTTACGTCCGAAAACTCCTGAGTTAGTTGACCTTTTTTTCCTTTTACTGTAATAATACCTTCTTTAACTTCAACAGTTACACCAGCAGGGATTACAATTGGGCTTTTACCTATTCTTGACATCTTATCTAGTGTTTAAAATTAGTATACGTAACAAATTACCTCACCACCTACATTTAACTGCTTAGCTTGTTTTCCAGTCATCAAACCTTTTGATGTAGAAACAATAGCAATTCCTAATCCATTAAGGATTCTAGGTAATTTGGCAGCACCAGCATACTTACGTAAACCTGGTTTACTAATTCTTTGGATATCTTTAATTACAGGCTCTTTAGTATCTTTATCGTACTTTAAAGCAATTTTGATAGAACCTTGAACAGTGTTCGTTTCAAATTTGTAACTCAAGATATAACCTTGATCAAATAAGATCTTAGTTATTTCTTTTTTAAGATTAGAAGCTGGAATTTCAACAACTTTGTGGTTTGCAGCCACAGCGTTACGAACTCTAGTCAAATAATCTGCAATAGGATCTGTATACATATGTATTTGATTGCGATTATGGTTTTCGGGAGACACCCGTCTCCCGAACCTTTAATCAATTAAAATTATTTTTTGGTTTGCAAAAGTAATAACTTATTGCGAGATTACCAAGATGCTTTTTTTACTCCAGGAATTAACCCATTATTAGCCATCTCACGGAAAGTTACACGTGAAATACCGAATTGACGGATATAACCTCTTGGTCTACCTGTTAATTTACAACGATTGTGCAAACGAACTGGTGAAGCATTTTTAGGTAATTTTTGTAAGCCTTCATAATCTCCAGCTTCTAATAAAGCTTTTCTTTTTTCAGCGTACTTAGCTACCGTTTTCTCTCTTTTAACCTCGCGGGCTTTCATTGATTCTTTAGCCATGTCTTAATTCTTTTTAAAAGGTAATCCTAATTCAGCCAATAATGACTTTGCTTCCTTGTCTGTTTTTGCAGTAGTAACAAATGTAATATCCATTCCTGAAATTTTGTTTACTTTGTCAATATCAATTTCTGGGAAAATGATTTGCTCTAAAACTCCAAGATTGTAGTTACCTCTTCCGTCGAAACCTGTAGCTTTGATACCACTAAAATCTCTAACACGTGGTAAAGCAGAAGTAATAAGTCTATCTAAAAACTCATACATTCTTTCACCGCGCAAAGTAACTTTTGCTCCAATAGGCATCCCTTTTCTCAATTTGAATGACGCAACGTCTTTCTTTGAAATTGTAGATACTGCTTTTTGTCCAGTGATCTTTGTCAACTCATCAACCGCATAGTCAATAAGTTTTTTATCAGATACAGCTGCACCAACTCCACGGCTCAAAACGATTTTTTCAAGTTTAGGAACTTGCATTACGTTTGTATATCCGAACTCTTCTTTAAGAGCAGAGATTACTCTACTCTTATATTCTTCTTTTAGTCTAGGTGTATATGCCATTACTATAGTACTTGATTAGATTTTTTTGAAAATCTTACTTTCTTATCTCCTTCTACTCTAATACCTACTCTAGTTGTTTCCTTAGTTTTAGGATCAATTAGAGAAATGTTAGAAATTTGAATAGAAGCTTCTTTCTTAACGATACCACCTTGAGGGTTTTTAGCACTTGGTTTTGTATGTTTCGAAACCATGTTTACACCTTCAACTATCGCTTTATTTTTCTCACGGTAAACACGTAAAACTTTACCTTCAGCACCTTTATGGTCTCCAGCAATAACTCTTACGATATCTCCTGATTTTATTTTTAGCTTTATCATCTTAAAACGAATTAAAGCACTTCTGGTGCTAATGATACAATTTTCATGAATTGTTTTTCACGAAGTTCTCTTGCTACCGGACCAAAAACACGAGTTCCTCTCATTTCCCCTGCAGCGTTCAAAAGAACACATGCATTGTCATCGAAACGAATATAAGAACCATCAGCTCTTCTCACTTCTTTTTTGGTACGTACAACAACTGCAGTTGAAACAGCTCCTTTTTTCACGTTTCCGTTTGGAGTTGCATCTTTAATAGATACTACAATCTTGTCACCAACAGAGGCATACCTTCTTTTGGTACCTCCTAAAACACGGATAGTTAAAACTTCTTTTGCTCCCGTGTTATCTGCTACTTTTAGTCTTGATTCCTGTTGTACCATAATTATTTAGCTCTTTCTAAGATTTCAACTAATCTCCAACATTTTGTTTTACTTAAAGGACGCGTTTCGCTAATTCTTACAGTATCTCCAATGTTACAGTCGTTTGTTTCGTCGTGTGCAACATATTTCTTAGTTTTCAACACGAACTTACCGTATAATGGGTGTTTTACTCTTCTTACTTCCGAAATAACGATAGATTTATCCATCTTATTTGAAGTAACAACACCTATTCTTTCTTTTCTTAAATTTCTTTTTTCTTCCATCTTTCAGCAGAATACAATTATTGTAACTCTCTTTTAGTTAACTCTGTAGCCAATCTTGCAACTGTTCTTCTAACGCTTCTAATTTGAAGTGGGTTAGCAATTGGAGAAATAGCATGAGCCATTTTTAGGTCAGCATATACTTTCTTAGTTTGACTAAGCTTTTCTTGCAACTCCGCTGCAGAAAGATCTTTTATTTCTGATTGTTTCATAATAAATATAAATTATGCTTCGAAATCTCTAGCAACGACGAATTTAGTTTTTACTGGAAGTTTCTGAGCTGCAAGACGTAAAGCCTCTTTTGCAACTGATAACGGAACTCCTCCAACTTCAAACATAATTCTTCCTGGTTTAACAACAGCAGCCCAATACTCAACTGCTCCTTTACCTTTACCCATACGTACTTCAAGAGGTTTCTTAGTGATAGGTTTGTCTGGAAATATTTTAATCCATAATTGTCCCTCTCTCTTCATGTAACGAGTTGCAGCGATACGCGCAGCTTCGATTTGACGAGAAGTCAAGAACATTCCATCTTCATGTACAGATTTAATACCAAACATTCCATTAGAAAGTTCATGCCCTCTTTGAGAGTTACCTTTCATTTTACCTTTTTGTACCTTACGGTATTTTGTTCTTTTAGGCTGTAACATTTTTCTTTAGTTTAAAAATTTACTTTCTTTTACGAGCGTCTGGTTTACCACCTTTGTTAAAAGGTTTTCTATCTCCTCTTGGAGAATCTCCACCTTTACCACCACCAGTTCCAGATTGTTTTTTATCCATTCCTGCAAGTGGAGAAAGATCTCTCTTTCCGTAAACCTCACCTTTCATGATCCACACTTTGATACCCATTCTACCGTAAGTAGTGTGAGCTTCAGCCAAAGCATAGTCAATATCAGCTCTGAAAGTTGATAGAGGAATTCTACCTTCTTTGAAACCTTCTGAACGCGCCATCTCAGCACCATTCAAACGACCAGAAATCAAAACTTTGATACCTTCAGCGTTCATACGCATAGAAGCAGCAATAGCCATTTTGATTGCACGTCTGTAAGAAATACGGCTTTCGATTTGACGAGCGATGCTTGTCGCCACAAGATAAGCATCTAACTCAGGTCTTTTGATTTCAAAGATGTTGATTTGAACCTCTTTGTCAGTAACTTTCTTAAGTTCTTCTTTTAACTTGTCTACCTCTTGTCCACCTTTTCCGATAATGATACCAGGTCTAGCAGTAGTGATAGTAACGGTTACAAGTTTCAAAGTTCTCTCGATGATTACTTTTGATACACTAGCTTTTGATAAACGAGCATGGATATACTTTCTGATTTTGTGATCTTCGGCTAATTTATCACCGTAATCATTTCCACCATACCAGTTTGAGTCCCATCCTCTGATGATACCAAGTCTATTTCCAATTGGATTTGTCTTTTGTCCCATGCTGCTTAAGAATTGCTTTGTGTGTTATTGATAGCTCCAAGCACGATTGTAACGTGGTTAGAACGTTTTCTGATTCTGTGTGCACGACCTTGTGGAGCTGGACGAAGTCTTTTTAACATCATTCCACCATCTACTCTGATCTCTTTAACAAATAATCCAGCTTCTTCTAAATTACCTTCACTATTTTTTTGCTCCCAGTTGTTGATTGCAGATAACAATAGTTTTTCTAATTTTCTTGAAGCTTCTTTAGAACTGAATCTTAAAATGTTAAGTGCTCTTTCTACCTTCTGACCTCTTACCAAGTCCGCTACTAAGCGCATTTTTCTAGGTGAAGTAGGGCAGTTATTCAATTTTGCGAAAGCAATAGACTTATTAGCCTCTTTTCTCGCATCTGCTGTTTCTCTTTTACGAACTCCCATTGCTTCTTATTTTTTACCTTTATTTTTTGCTCCAGCATGACCTCTAAAAGATCTAGTTGGTGAAAACTCTCCTAATTTGTGACCTACCATGTTTTCTGTTACGTAAACTGGTACAAATTGACGACCGTTATGAACTGCGATAGTTTGCCCAACGAAATCTGGAGTAATCATTGAAGCTCTAGACCAAGTCTTAACAACTGCATTTTTACCACTTTCTACGTTTTCTTGAACTTTCTTGTCTAATTTATAATGAACGAAAGGTCCTTTTTTTAATGAACGTGCCATATCTTATTATTTCTTTCTACGTTCTACGATATACTTGTTACTCGGGTTTTTCTTAGAACGAGTTCTGTAACCTTTAGCTGGCAATCCGTTTCTTGAACGTGGGTGCCCTCCAGAAGAACGTCCTTCACCACCTCCCATAGGGTGATCAACTGGGTTCATCGCTACTGGTCTAGTTCTAGGTCTTCTTCCTAACCATCTTGTTCTACCTGCTTTTCCAGATACAACTAATTGGTGATCAGAATTAGAAACAGCTCCAATTGTAGCCGAACAAGTTAACAAGATTAATCTTGTCTCACCAGATGGCATTTTAATTGTTGCATATTTCCCGTCTCTTGCCATTAACTGAGCAAAAGTTCCAGCTGAACGAGCAATAACAGCTCCTTGTCCTGGACGTAACTCAATACAAGATATAACAGTTCCAAGAGGAATTCTGCTTAAAGGTAATGTATTACCAATTTCAGGTTGAGATTCTGGACCAGAAACTAATTTCTGACCAACTTTCAATCCGTTTTGAGCAATTACATAAGTTTTCTCTCCATCAGCATAAGCTAATAAAGCGATAAATGCAGTACGATTTGGATCGTATTCAATTGATTTCACTGTAGCCGGAATTCCGTCTTTAGTTCTTTTGAAATCAATAATACGATATCTCTGCTTGTGACCACCACCCGTATAACGCATGGTCATCTTTCCTTGACTATTTCTACCTCCAGAGTTTTTTATCGGCGCTATCAAAGAGCGTTCCGGCTTATCAGTTGTAATGGCGTCATAACCATTCACAACTCTAAATCGCTGACCTGGGGTAATAGGTTTTAATTTTCTTACTGACATTTTTCTATCTTAGATATTGTTGTAAAAATCAATTGTTTCTCCTTCTTGTACTTGAACAATTGCTTTTTTAATTGCATTTGTCTTTCCACTGATTAAACCACTTTTAGTGTATTTAGTAGATCTATCTGGTCTCACATTCATTGTGTTAACAGAAACGATAGTTACTCCATAAGCAGCTTCAACAGCTTTCTTAATTTGAACTTTGTTTGCTTTTTTGTCAACAACGAATCCGAAGCGGTTTAGAACTTCACTTTCTTTGGTTACTTTTTCAGTTACTATAGGTCTAATTATGATACTCATACTCCTATTATTTACTTAAATTTTCTTCAATTAACTCCAAAGAACCTTCTAAAAGCACCAAATTATTAGTGTTTAATATTGCGTAAGTGCTTAATTCTGAGCTAGTTACGACATTAGAAGCCTTTAAATTGCGTGACGACAAATATACATTTTTATTTGACTCTCCCAACACAAATAGAGATTTTTTATTTTCTAACCCTAAAGCTTTCAAAACGTTAATGAAATTTTTAGTGTTTGGCGCTTCAAAATTAAAGTCTTCAAGAACGATAATATTCGACTCTTTTGCTTTGATTGAGAAAGCTGATTTTCTTGCCAATCTTTTTAAGCCTTTATTCAATTTAAATGAATAACTTCTTGGTCTTGGTCCGAAAATTGTTCCACCACCTTTAAACAATGGATTCTTAATACTTCCCGCACGAGCAGTACCAGTTCCTTTTTGTTTTTTAATCTTACGCGTACTACCAGTTACTTCAGCTCTTTCTTTAGCCTTATGAGTACCTTGTCTTTGATTAGCAAGATATTGCTTAACATCAAGATATACAGCGTGATTGTTTGGTTCAATTGCGAATACTGAATCAGAAAGTTGAACTTTTCTACCAGTATCTTTTCCGTTGAAATCTAATACTTTTACTTCCATTACTTCTGAATGATTACATAAGAGTTTTTGTGACCAGGAATACATCCTTTAACAACAAGTAGATTCTTTTCAGCAACTACTTTTAAAACTCTAAGGTTTTGAACTTTTACATTATCTCCTCCCATTCTTCCAGCCATACGCATTCCTTTGAATACTCTAGATGGATAAGAAGAAGCTCCCACAGAACCTGGCGCTCTTAAACGGTTGTGCTGACCATGAGTAGCTTGCCCAACACCACCAAAACCGTGACGCTTAACAACACCTTGGAAACCTTTACCTTTAGATACACCTTGTACATCTACAAATTCTCCTTCTTCAAAAATAGAAACATCAATAAGATCTCCTAATTTTTGTTCAGTTGCAAAATCTTGGAATTCAACGACTTTTTTCTTAGCAACAGTTCCAGCTTTTTTAAAGTGCCCTAAAGCAGCTTTAGTAGAATGTTTCTCGTTTTTGTCATCGAAACCTAGTTGCAACGCTTCGTACCCGTCAACACCTTTGGTTCTGACTTGGGTAACAACACATGGACCAGCTTCGATTACTGTACAAGGAATGTTTTTCCCGTTTTCGTCGAAAATACTAGTCATGCCGATTTTCTTACCAATTAACCCAGACATAAATATTAATTATTAATTACTAAAATTCCCTTCAATTTGAAAATAACAGAAATTTCCAAACAGGGAGTGCAAAAGTAGACATTAAAATTGAATATACCAAACAGTTAGAAAAATTAAATCGCTCATAATCAAAATCCAAGAGCTCAACTCCCCAATAAGAGACCATAATTTCTTTCAAAGAATAAACCTCAAAACACGAAAAACAAAATAAAGTTATCAACAAAAACAACTTCCACAATCAAAAGAAAAACTTTGGCAAGTGCCTAAACAAAAGACCTTTCAACAAAAAAACATAATACTTATTTAAACTTTAGACAACAAAAACTCAACATCAAAACCAAAATAAGATCAACAAAAAAAGCGAGACATTTCTGTCTCGCTTTTTATATATAAAATATAATAAAATTATACTTTTATTTCTACTTCAACACCACTTGGCAATTCAAGTTTCATTAAAGCATCAATAGTTTTAGATGAAGATGAATAAATATCAATCAATCTCTTGTATGACATTACTTCAAATTGCTCTCTCGCTTTTTTGTTAACGTGCGGAGAACGCAATACAGTGAAAAGTTTTTTGTGAGTTGGTAACGGAATTGGACCTGTTACAACTGCCCCAGTAGTTTTTACTGTTTTTACGATCTTTTCAGCAGATTTATCTACCAACATGTGATCGTAAGATTTTAGTTTTATTCTGATTTTTTGACTCATTTTCTTAAAATTAAGCGTTACCTTTTGCTTTTTTGATTACCTCTTCTGAAATATTAGAAGGTGTTTCTGCATAGTGAGAAAACTCCATTGTTGAAGTAGCTCTACCAGAAGATAAAGTTCTTAACGTAGTTACGTATCCGAACATTTCTGACAAAGGCACATCAGCCTTAATAGTTTTAGCACCATTTCTATCACCCATATCATTAACCTGCCCTCTACGACGGTTCAAATCACCTACGATATCACCCATATTTTCTTCCGGAGTAATAACCTCGATTTTCATGATTGGCTCAAGAATAACAGCTCCAGCAGCACGTCCTGATTCCTTATAACCCATTCTTGCAGCTAATTCAAACGATAATGCATCAGAATCCACAGGGTGGAAAGACCCATCAGTTAAAGTAACTTTCAAACTATCCACAGCATAACCTGCTAATGGACCCGTTTTCATAGCTTCTCTAAATCCTTTTTCAACAGCAGGGATATATTCTTTAGGAACGTTACCACCTTTTACAGCATTGATAAATTGTAATCCAACTGGAACTTTACCATCAACTTCATCAGCAGGCTCGATTGTAAATACGATATCACCAAATTTACCACGACCTCCAGATTGTTTCTTGTAAGTCTCTCTATGTGTTGCAGATCTTGTAAACGCTTCTTTGTATTCAACTTGAGGCTCACCTTGGTTAACTTCAACTTTAAATTCACGTTTCATACGATCTACCAAGATATCTAAGTGAAGCTCACCCATACCTGAGATAATAGTTTGACCAGAAGCCTCATCAGTTCTAACTGTAAATGTAGGATCTTCCTCAGCTAACTTAGCTAATGCCATACCCATTTTATCAACGTCAGCTTTTGTTTTTGGCTCAATAGCAATACCAATTACAGGATCAGGGAATTTCATAGATTCCAAGATAATTGGATTCTTTTCATCACAAAGAGTATCTCCTGTTTTAATATCTTTAAATCCAACAGCAGCACCAATATCTCCAGCCTCAATAAATTCGATTGGATTTTGCTTATTAGCGTGCATTTGATAAATACGAGAAATTCTTTCTTTGTTACCAGAACGAGTATTTAAAACGTAAGAACCTGCATCTAAACGCCCAGAGTAAGCACGGAAGAAAGCTAAACGCCCAACGAATGGGTCAGTAGCAATTTTAAATGCTAAAGCAGCAAATGGCTCCTTAACATCTGGCTTACGCAAGATTTTAGTTTGATCTTCTTCTAATAAATCAGCATCATCAGGGTGAATTCCCTCAATACCTTCTTTATCTAATGGAGACGGCAAATATTTACAAACCGCATCCAACATAAATTGAACACCTTTGTTTTTGAAAGATGAACCAGCAAGCATTGGAATAATTGCCATATCAATAGTAGCAGCTCTTAATGCATTGTTGATTTCTTCCTCTGTAATAGAGTTTTCATCTTCCATATATTTATCCAAAAGATTCTCATCATAAGTAGCAATCTCTTCGATAAGAATTGAACGATAATGCTTCACATCATCAATCATGTCTGCAGGAATATCAACGATATCAAAAGTAGCTCCTTGAGTTTCATCATGCCATACAATAGCTTGATTTTTAACTAAATCAACGATACCTTTAAAATCAGCCTCATCACCAATAGGCAAAGTAATTGCAACCGCATTCGATTTCAACATATCTTTTACCTGTCCACAAACTGCTAAAAAGTTAGCACCTTGACGGTCCATTTTATTCACGAATCCCATACGAGGAACTCTATATTGATCAGCAAGTCTCCAGTTTGTTTCTGATTGTGGCTCAACACCATCAACTGCACTAAACAAGAAAACTAAACCATCTAATACACGTAAAGAACGGTTTACCTCTACAGTAAAGTCAACGTGTCCAGGAGTATCAATAATATTAAAGTGGTATGGTAATGATTCTGGAAGAACTTTACCTTGCTCAGTTGGAAAATTCCAAGTACAAGTTGTAGCTGCAGAAGTAATTGTAATACCTCTTTCTTGCTCTTGTGCCATCCAGTCCATTGTCGCTGCACCATCGTGCACCTCACCTAGTTTGTGTGACTTTCCAGTATAAAAAAGAATACGCTCTGTTGTTGTTGTTTTACCAGCATCAATGTGAGCAGCAATCCCAATATTTCTTGTATATTTTAAATCTCTAGCCATTTCTTACGAATTAAAATCTAAAGTGAGAGAATGCTTTGTTAGCCTCTGCCATTTTGTGAGTATCCATTCTTTTCTTAACCGCAGCACCTTCTTCTTTAGCAGCAGCTAAACATTCTGACGCTAAACGTTGTGCCATAGATTTTTCATTTCTTCTTCTAGAATAAAGTATTAACCACTTCATTGCCATAGAAATTTTTCTATCTGGACGAATCTGCATTG
Source organism: Flavobacterium oncorhynchi (assembly GCF_002217355.1). GTDB lineage: Bacteria > Bacteroidota > Bacteroidia > Flavobacteriales > Flavobacteriaceae > Flavobacterium > Flavobacterium oncorhynchi. Next base: position 98,262 of record NZ_MUHA01000025.1, read on the forward strand.
GAATTTGAAATGTAGCTCCACCAACTCTACGACTACGTACTTCTACGTGAGGCATAACGTTTGTTAAAGCATCTTTCCAAATCTCTAATGAAGTTTTCTCATCATTTTGCTTTTTAGATTCAATGATATCAATTGCATCATAAAATACTTTAAAAGCTGTAGATTTCTTACCATCCCACATTAAGTTGTTCACAAAACGCGTTACTAATTGGTCGTTAAACCTCGGATCTGGTAAAAGTGGTCTTTTCTTTGCCGCTCTTTTTCTCATGTCTTTTTCTTAAAAGTTTTTAAATTACTTTTTTGCTTCTTTTGGGCGTTTAGCACCGTACTTAGATCTTCTTTGCGTTCTTCCTGCAACTCCTGACGTGTCAAGCGCTCCACGAACGATATGATATCTAACACCTGGTAAATCTTTTACCCTTCCGCCTCTAACTAATACTATCGAGTGCTCTTGTAGATTGTGTCCTTCTCCAGGAATGTAAGCATTCACCTCATTACCATTTGTCAAACGTACACGCGCAACTTTACGCATTGCAGAGTTTGGTTTTTTTGGTGTAGTAGTGTAAACACGCGTACAAACCCCTCTTCTTTGAGGACAAGAATCTAAAGCAACCGATTTACTCTTCTTAGTTATCTGAGTTCTTCCTGTTCTTACTAATTGTTGAATTGTTGGCATAATTAATACTAAAAATTATTTATGTATATTAAATTCCCGCTTTTTACGGGGTTGCAAATGTATAAAATATTTTTCACTATACAAACGTTAATTCATTAATTTTCAACAACATTATTTATCACTATGTTTTTACGAACAAACAATAGATATTTGTAACGCATTTAACCAACACAAAACAACACTTGAAACAATTTATATTTATATTTTTCTTCAACCTAAGTTTTTCTTGTTATGCACAAAACTTTCACTTAACTATTAACGGATCAAATCCTGCCGAAACCCAAACGATAGATTCAACAAATTATTCAAAAATCCACAAAAACACAAATTCACTTCTTAACGAAATAAGAATCACATCACAAAAGCTATCAAAAAAGGGATACATAGACAACCAAGCATTAACTACCAACAAAACAAACGACAGCACTTACACCACTTTAATAATCCTAAAAAAACAAATTACCAGCATACACTTAAATATAAAATCGATTAATTTCATTTCTAATTTAAAAACAAAAAAAAACGACAGCATAATCATTCCATATAATGAAATAGAAAACTATTTAAACAAAATAACAGTTGATGCAGAAAAACAGGGTTACGCACTAAGCAAACTTAAACTTGAAAACATCCGAAGAAAAAACCAAACAATATACTCTGACCTAAAATTCGAATCAGAAAAAAAACGCGTCATAAACTCGATCATTATAAAACACCAAAACACAACCAAAACAGATTACTTTCCAAAAGGACACCTAAAACAGTTAAACAAAAAATACACGCACAAAACCTTCAATCAAGAGACATTAAAAGAACTTTATACCGACATTAACAACTTTGAGTTCCTTAATCAAACAAAATATCCTGAAATTTTATTTACAAGCGACTCTACCAAAATTTACTCCTATATAGAAAAAAGAAAAGCAAACACTTTTGACGGCTATATAGGTTTCTCTAATGAAGAAAACAAAAAAATAAGACTCAACGGATACCTTGACATTACACTATTAAACACATTACACTCAGGCGAACAATTTTCGCTGTACTGGAAAAGCGACGGCAATCAGCAACAATCCTTTAACACCAAAATCGAAATACCATACATCTTCCAAAGTTCTCTTGGAATAAAAGCACAATTAAACATATTTAAACAAGACAGCACTTTTCAGAATACCAAAACGTCGATTGATCTTGGCTATTATCTAAAATACAATTCCAAAATCTATCTAGGTTACCAATCTACGGAATCAAGCGATATTCAAAACACAAACAGTTCAATAATTAGTGACTACAAAAATTCTTTCACAACACTAACCTTCGATTACATAAACAACAACAGTAACGATCTTTTACACAAAAAAGCAAACATCCACTCCACAATTGGCTTTGGAAAAAGAAACACTTCCAACTCACCAACACCAACAAAAACAACCCCGCAACTACTCCTCGATCTAAATCTATCTTACAACTTTGAACTCAACAAGAAAAACTACTTCTATACCAACCTTCAAAGTCAGCATCTAAAGAGCAAAAACTACATAACAAACGAGCTATTCCGATTTGGCGGACTAAAATCAATTCGCGGATTTGCCGAAAACAGCCTTCAAGGCAACAACATCAATTTACTACTAACAGAATACAGATATCTAACAAGCCAAAACTTATATATACACAGCATACTTGACTGCGGCTTATATCAAGACCAAACCACTCCAACAAATCCAAAAAAATTCAACACACTATTCTCTGCTGGTCTCGGACTAGGACTACTAACGAAAAATGGACTTCTAAAAATCACAATAGCAAACGGAAGCACAAACAAAACCGAAATCAAACTATACAACAGCATGCTAAACATAAACTACAACGTAAAATTTTAAGAGTCACCACTACATCAAAAACCAACAAAAAATTTAACCATTATTTTACATTACAAAAAAGAAACAACCAATATTAAACACCGAACGCCACTTCTTTTTTATTGCATTACAAATAACTTAACACATAACCTTCTAGCGATTATCACAATTTTAACAAAAAGCAACACGGCTAACAAACTCTTTTTTAAGATAAAAGTTATAAAAAAAACAATTAAAAAGCCCTCTTGAATAAATTTAACATTTCGCGCATTGTCAATATTTTTAATTATTCTCAATTTTAACACAAAAAAATACGGATTTGTAATTTTAGACTGGTTTTTACGAATAAAACAACAATATACCCACTCAAAATTATAATTTAACTAAAAAAAAAGCTTCTTATATTAGGTAGATTAACAAATTATTAAGATTTTTGTCGAACTAATTCAAAATATTTAAAAATGAAACTAAAGTTCAATGGATTCTTAGTGCTTTTATTAGTACTAGTTGCGCAACTTTCTTTTGCGCAAGAAAGAGCTGTTTCTGGAACAGTTTCTGACAATGCAGGAATGCCTTTACCAGGTGTGAGTGTATTAGTTAAAGGAACCAAAACAGGAACACAAACAGACTTTGATGGTAAATTCTCTATCAAAGTATCATCAAGCCAAGTTTTGGTATTTAGCTACATCGGGATGAAATCTCAGGAAGTAGCAGCAACCTCAACTTCTATTAATGTAAAATTAAAAGATGATTCAGTAGAACTTGAAGGTGTAGTTGTAACTGCATTAGGGATTAAAAGATCTGAAAAAACACTTGGATACGCAGTATCAAAAGTAAGTGCAGATGAAATCACAAGATCAGGTGAACAAAACGTTCTTCAAGCTTTAGCTGGAAAAGCAGCTGGGGTTCAAGTTATTGGAACCGGTGGTACTCCTGGAGCATCAAGTAAAATCATCATTAGAGGTGTAAACACAATTACAGGTACTTCTGACCCTCTAATCGTTGTTGATGGTGTGCCAATTGACAATACTACAAGTCAAACTGCTGCTGGAGATAATCCTTTTAATGCAAACTTATCAGGTATCAACAACTCTAACAGAGCATTAGACATCAACCCAGATGACGTAGAAAGCGTATCTGTACTTAAAGGACCTGCTGCTGCTGCGTTATACGGAGAAAGAGCTGGTAATGGTGTAATCCTTTATACAACTAAAAAAGGTAGAGCAGGAAGAGGTTTAGGAATCGATTTTTCTACTTCGTTAGCAATTGACAAAGTAAGTCAATTACCAGCTAGACAAGGAAAGTATGTACAAGGAACTAGCGCTACTGCTACTTCAATCCCAACTAATACACCGCAAAGCTGGGGACCTGCTGCCTCAACTTTAGGCGTACCAATGTATGACAATGTTGGAAACTTCTTCCAAGAAGGATTAACGTACACAAACAACATCTCTTTTTACGGAGGAGACAACAAAGCTACATACAGAGCTTCTTACGGAAATACTACACAAACTGGTATGATTCCTGAAACAGGATTAAAAAGAAATACATTAAGACTTGTTGGAGATTTAAAGCTTAGCGATAAATGGAAAACTGGAGGTAGTTTACAATACACACGTACAACAAATACTCTAGCTCAAAATGGTAGTAACGTTTCTGGAGTTATGTTAAGTTTATTACGTTCAGTAGGAAACTATGATTTAAGAGACTACATAGATACTGAAGGAAATAACAAAAACTATTTCGCAAATTATGATAATCCATATTTTACAGTAAACGAAAACCCAGCGACAAGTGATGTTAACCGTGTTTTTGGAAATATGTTCTTAACTTACACACCTGCTGAATGGTTATCTTTAACTGCAAAAGGTGGTGTTGATGCTTACTCTGATTACCGTAAACAAATTTTTGCAATCTCATCTAATGGTGATAACCTTGCAGGTATTGGAGAAGTAGCATTTAACAACATCAACAACAAACAATTTTACGCTGACTTCATCGCTAGTGGTTTACTTCCATTACAAACTGAATGGTTAAAAATCAACTATACTGCTGGTCTTAACTTACGTTCAGGTCAAAATACTGATGTATTCTCAAGAGGTAAAGAACTTGCTGTAAGAGGACTTTACAACTTATCAAACGCTACTCAATTATACGCTTCAAACTATGAAGAAAAGATAATGTCAAGAGCGGTTTTCGGACAATTAGAATTTGATATTAAAAACCAACTTTTCATAACAGGATCTGTTAGACAAGAATGGTCATCTACTTACGGAACAAACGCTAACAGCGCTATTTTCCCTGCTGCATCTGCATCATGGGTTATAACAAGCTCTTTTGATTTACCAGAAGCAATTAATTTTGCAAAACTTACGTATGGTTACGGTGAGGTGGGTATTGCTCCAGGCCCTTACAGAACACGTTCTCTTTACAGCCAGCCATTTATGACTGACGGTTTTACAGATGGTCTAAGTTTCCCTTACAATGGAATTAACGGTATGACAGTTTCTGGAGGTTTAGGAAACCAAGATTTAAAACCTGAAAGAGTATTAGGTCATGAGGTAGGTTTAAGTACTAAATTCTTAAACAACCGTTTATCATTTGACGTAAATGCATACTACAAAACATCTAAAGATCTATTAATCACTTTACCTTTACCAGCATCAAGCGGATTCCAATCAGTTTACCAAAATGCTGCTGAGTTAGTTAACAAAGGATTAGAGGTTGAATTAGGATACGATATTTTCAGCAAAAGCAATCCATTCCAATGGAACATCAATGCAAACTGGGCTAAAAACCAAAATGAAGTAACTGACATTTCTGGAAGCTTAAGCGAAATTCAAATTGAAGCAGCTTTTGGATCAATTGGATACTACGCTGTTAAAGGTCAACCATTAGGAAGCTTCTACGGAACTAGATGGGCACGTGATGCAAACGGAAACAAACTTATCGGAAGCGATGGTTTAGCAATTATTGACGGAGAAACTGGTAACTTAGGAAACTCTGCTCCAAAATGGACAGGAGGTTTAAGAAACACTTTCACATACAAAAGAGTAACTTTATCAGGTTTACTAGACTTCAGACACGGTGGTGTTGTTTACAACGGTACATTGGCTAGAATGCATAACTTTGGTGTTTCTGAGGCATCTGGAGACAGAGAGCATACTTACATAATTGATGGTGTTAAAGCTGACGGTTCTAAAAATGACAAAGCGATTTCAGCTAAGGACTACTACCAAAAATACCTAGGTGATGGTGGTGGAGCTGCTGAAGAAGCTGTTACAGACGTTAACTGGATCAGATTACGTGACGTAACTTTAAGCTATGACTTTGATGTAAAAAGATTCACAGCAATCAACTCAGCTCAAATTTCATTTACTGGAAGAAACTTATGGTTAAACACTAACTATAAAGGTGTAGATCCTGAAACAAGTTTAACTGGTGCTGGTTCAAGAATCAACGGATTAGATTACTTTAATAATCCTGGAAGCAAGTCATTTATCATGACTCTTAAAGTTGGCTTTTAAATTTAAAACAAATAAAAATGAAAAAATATATAAAAAGTATAATTCTTACAGCTGTTGGTGCTAGTTTACTAACCGGCTGTCAGACAGAATTAGACACCTTTAATGAAAATCCAAACAACCCTACAACGACTACACCAACTTTATTGTTGGCAGCTATGGAAGTTTCGACATTTTCAACACATACAAGTGGTCTAATCAGAACTTCGAATATTTTTGACCAACACTTGGCTGGTACTAGCGTTGGACAATTAGGAGATATTCAACGTTATATTCTAACAGAACAAGACGTAAATAACGAATGGAACACAGTTTATGGAACTACTTTAATTAGTGGTCACATTTTAACTCGTGATTTTGCTGACAAATTCCCTTATTACAATGGTATTGGTCAAATATTAACAGCATTGAACCTAGGATACGCAACAGACGTTTGGGGAGATGTTCCTTACGACGAAGCTTTTAGAGCAGAAGAAGGAAACAGAGCTCCAAAATACAATACACAGCAAGAAATCTATCAACGATTACAAACAATTCTTGATGAAGCTATTGTAAACCTACAAAAACCTGCTGCAAGCAATGAATCTGTACCTGCAGCTGACGATTTTATTTTTGGAGGAAACACAGCAAAATGGATCAAAGTTGCTAGAGTATTGAAAGCAAGATATGCATTAAGATTAACGCAAGTTGATACAGGTGCTGCTCAAAAAGCATTAGACTATATTACTGCTGCTGGCATGACTGCAAATGCTGATGATGCTAATGCAATTTTCCTTACAACTACAAACGCTTGGAATCAATGGTACGCTTTCAACAACAGCCGTAAAAACTACCTTAAAACTGGAAAGTACTTTGTTGATGGTTTAGCAGCTGATCCAAGATTACCTTTTGCAATTGCAAAAGATCAAAATGGAAACTACACTGGTAACGCTGCAAATGATTTAGACACAACTTCGTCTTCATACATTGGTTTAGCTTATGCAGATAAAGACTCATCTGTAGGAATGGTAACTTACGCTGAAGCTAAATTTATCGAAGCTGAAGCTAAATTCAGATTAGGACAAAATGCTCAACCAGCTTTAGAAGCTGCTATTGCTGCATCAGTTCTAAAAGTTACAAAAACTGCAGCAACTCCAGCTTTCTTAGCTACTGTAAATACAGCAACTTTAGCAAACATTATTCAACAAAAGTACAACGCACTTTTCTTGACTATGGAGCCATATAATGATTACAGAAGAACAGGATTACCTGCATTGGTTCCAAACCAATCTTCAAATACTAAAGCTATTCCTGTAAGATTCCCAACTCCTTCGGACGAAAGAAATTACAACCCAAATGCAACTGTTGTTAGTAATGTAACAACTAAATTATGGTGGGATAAAGACTAATTTATTTCAACAAGCATATACACTAAACCACTCTGTTCATTCAGAGTGGTTTTTTTATATAAACAATATACCTATATTTGTCCTATGGAAAAAGAACATCAAATATTTGGCATTAGAGCCATTATAGAAGCAATACAAGCAGGTCAGGAAGTAGACAAAGTATTTATTCAAAAAGATATTTCTGGCGAACTAATGAAAGATTTAATGAAGGTAATGAAACGTGCCAACATTAATTTCTCATATGTCCCTGTTGAAAAACTAAACCGACTAACTCCAAATAATCACCAAGGTGCCGTAGCAACTATTTCACCTATTGGATTTATAGACATCGAACACCTTGTAGAATCAACAGTTGCTTCGGGTTCTAAACCATTATTTTTAATACTGGATCAAATCTCAGATGCCAGAAATTTTGGCGCTATTATTAGAACAGCTGAATGTACAGGTGTGAACGGAATTATAGTACAAAAAGCTGGTTCTGCTCCCGTAAATGGCGATACAGTTAAAACATCAGCTGGTGCTGTTTTTAATGTTCCTATCTGCAAAGTAGAACATATTAAAGATGCAATATTCTATCTTCAGGGATCAGGAATCAAAACTGTGGCTGCAACTGAAAAAACAGATCAAAACATTTATGATTTGTCATTAAATGAACCTGTAGCGATCATCATGGGATCTGAAGACAGAGGAATCAATCCATCTGTACTTAAAATTGTTGACGAAAAAGCAAAATTACCAATGTTTGGATCAATAGGATCACTAAATGTATCTGTTGCCTGCGGTGCTTTTTTATATGAAGCCGTTCGCCAAAGAAGCTAAAAAAATTTTGAAATAGGGTGGCAACTTAATACAACATTGAATGTCTTTAAAACCTGTTTATAAAATAATATTTAACAAACTCAGCTTAATTGTTGCAGTACTCCTAACTGCAACAATTAACTATGGACAAACCACAAAATACAATCAATTTTGGGGCGAAGTTCAATTTAACAGAACACTCAGTGAAAAATGGTCTACGGAACTAAACCTTGGCACAAGTTATAGCAGCACAGAATCTTCTCCCAATATATTTGACCAAAACACACAAAGATCTCTTCGAGGATGGGCACATTATTATCTTTCGCCACGCTGGAAACTATCTTCATTTGTTGCATTTTACAACAACAAAGATGTACCAGAAATAGGTCAATTTCAATCACCTGAATGGAGATTTGCTTTACAGGGTATTTATTACTTTCATAAAACCGGATATACACTTAGTACACGTTTAAGAACTGAGCTTCGTCATATGAAAAATCAAGATGATACTTTTGAAAATGTGTTACGATATAGACAGCAAATTAAATATATCAAACCAATAAACAGCAAAATTTTACGTGAAGGTGTCATCTATGCAATTGCATCAGATGAGATTTTTTTAAAATCTGGCACAAAGGTAACGGGACAAAGTTTTTTTGACAGAAACAGATTAAATATAGGAGCAGGATACCTATTTACAGAAGACACACAAATTGAACTAACCTATGCTAATGAATACCTGCCAAGAAACGACAATAATCAAATTGTAAATGCAGTATCATTAACCTTAACGTTCAACAACCTCCTAAAAAATATAAATAAAAAGATTTTACATAAGCCTGAGGCTCCACACGAAGACTAATCTCACTTCTCCTCTTTTTTCAAAAAGCATGCAAGTTGTTTCATGATTGCATCTTTATGAAGTTTAAAATTATAATCTCGAACAAATTCAGTTCCCTTCATATTGATTGCTGCTACAACAGCTTCAAATTTAGAAAATGCCTCCAAATCTTTATTGTCTATTAGATATAAAACCTGCATAATCGAATCATTTTCTAAATACTGCGTATCGAAATGAGTCAGCTTATACTCTTTATGATCCGCCAACTGAATAACTAAATCATCCTTAATTTTTTTTCCTTCTTTTTTTAACGGAAAAGGAGTTGGCTGAAGCGCCACAAAATAACTCTCTTTATCAGTAACAATATTAATTTTTAGAGATTTAGATTTCGTCGTATAAAAAACTGCCGGATCAAAATAATACACCATAGATCCATCTGCCAGCACCTTATTTTTAACATCACACTGTGCATAAAAATTAGAACTGCAAAACAGCACAACCAACATAGCAAATAATACTTTTCTCATAATCTCAAATTAATAAATGCACTAAACAAAAATAACTAATTTTCACGAAAATTAATTATCGTTTTCCTGATTATCTACTGATTCCGTTTTAGTTATAACATAAAACACATTAGTATCAGAATGAAAATAAGATTGAATCTCATCCATCTCGTCTTCATTCTTTTCAATATTTACAAAATTTCCATTCTCATCAAAATGTTTCATAAATGGATCTTCAAGAGGATTAAAATCAGGCTTCTGCCATTCATAAACAATAGGCTTCGAATATTCAGGTGTTTTATAAAATAAACTGAGCGCAAATCCCGTTAAAAGACCTGCCAAATGACCTTCCCAAGAAACCTTGGCATCAACATCAGGAAAAACATACCAAATCATTCCTCCATAAAGTAAAATTACCGACAATGAAAGCGCAACCAATCGATAATATTTTGTTTGAATTCCTTTAAAGAAAATAAAACTTACCAAAACATAAATTAAACCGCTTGCACCGATATGAAAATTTTCACGACCTATAATCCATGTAATTAATCCCGAAAACAAAATACCGTAACCAATAACAGGAATGGTTTGTTTGGGATAAAAATATTGTAATGCAGCCAACAAAACCAAAAGAGGAATGGAATTATTGTACAAATGTTCTAAATTTTCATGAATAAATGGACTAAAGAAAATGCCCTGTAATCCATAAAAATCTCGTGGATAAATTCCATTCTTATAAAAATCGAAATCAAATCTAATCTGAACCCAATAAACAATCCACAAAAAGAGGACAAAAATTACCGGAAGGCCAATAACAGCATTAGAAAACTTAAAGTGGTTATCATTCATCTATGTCAAATTATAGTCTAATAATTTACATCAAAAAACTATCCAGTTACAATTTACTGATAATTTGTCAGTCAGCAAAAAGTTATTAAAACTTACTTCCTAACTAAGTTCCGAACCTCTAAATAATAAAAATACATTTGAAAATAGTAATTTTACAAAATGGAAGCACCGTTAGCCGAGCGTATTCGCCCACAGAAACTAGAAGATTACATTAGTCAGAGCCACTTAGTAGGTCCTAATGGTTCATTAACACAACAAATTTCTAAAGGAATAATTCCCTCTTTAATTTTATGGGGACCGCCGGGAACTGGTAAAACTACCTTAGCACAAATTATAGCTCAAGAATCAAAACGCCCGTTTTACATCTTAAGTGCTATTAATTCTGGCGTAAAGGATATTCGTGATGTAATTGAGAAAGCAAAGCAAAGCGGCGGCTTATTTACAGCGAAAAACCCCATCTTGTTTATCGATGAGATTCATAGATTTAGCAAATCTCAGCAAGACTCTCTTTTAGCTGCTGTTGAAAGAGGCTGGATTACTTTGGTTGGCGCGACCACCGAAAATCCAAGTTTTGAAGTTGTTCCCGCATTACTGTCACGTTGTCAAGTTTACATTCTCAATGCTTTTACAAAATCAGATTTAGAAGCACTATTACACCGCGCACTAAAAAGTGACAAATACTTAGCGTCAAAAAACATCGTATTAAAAGAAACAGAAGCATTACTGCGTCTTTCTGGTGGTGACGGTCGAAAATTGTTAAACATTTTCGAACTTGTAATCAATGCTGCGGCTACCGAAGAAGTTGTTATTACAAATGACCGCGTGTTTGAGTTAGTCCAACAAAATACAGTTCTGTATGACAAAAGCGGAGAACAACATTATGATATTGTTTCTGCCTTTATAAAATCAATTCGAGGAAGCGATCCTAATGGAGCTGTTTACTGGCTGGCAAGAATGATTGAAGGTGGTGAAGATGTAAAATTTATTGCGCGAAGAATGCTGATTCTATCAAGTGAAGACATTGGAAATGCAAATCCAACGGCGTTTATTATGGCAAACAACACCTTTCAGGCAGTAACTACAATTGGATATCCGGAAAGCCGAATAATTCTTAGTCAATGCGCAATTTATCTCGCTACTTCTCCAAAGAGTAATGCCTCTTATATGGCAATAGGAAATGCACAGCAATTGGTAAAACAAACAGGAGATTTACCTGTTCCTATTCATCTGCGAAATGCTCCAACCAAACTTATGAAAGAGTTAGGCTATGGTGACGATTATAAATATTCACACGATTATGCAAATAACTTCGCTGAACAAGAATTCTTGCCTGATGCCATAAAACAAACGGTTCTTTATAATCCAGGAAACAATTCAAGAGAGAATAGCAACCGTGAATTTTTAAAGAACCGTTGGAAAGATAAATATGGTTATTAAACCATCAATTTATTTAAAATTTTACTGAAACTTTTTCAGAAACTAGTTTATCGTTTTGATAATACTCAAAATACCATTGATTATCTTTTGCATTTAAACTTCCTTGAACACCATTTTTAATTGCAATAAACGAATCTGGACGTGAGGTTTTTAAAAGTTTCATGACAACTTTTGGAGTTTTGTCTATTAACTGATATCCGTTCTCCATTGGCTGTGCGTACAATAAATTAGGGTCAGAAACATCTGCAGCTGGTGTTGCAGCAATTTGCACAGCAGGAACTAAAGGTGTTGCTGCTATAACTGTTTGTGCTTTGTTAGAGACAGGCGCCGCTGATTTACCGCTATATTTATAGTGCAAAGCATTGACAGATTTAAAAGCATCTTCTAAACTTTCCTTATATGCCAATTCATAGTCTTTTTCTTTGCTTCTTCCTGTTTCAGATGTGTAAATTACTTTTCCGTAACAATCTTTAAACTCAATAAAAAGTTTAGTTACTAAAAATGCATTATCTCTTTTTACATCAATATACAAAAGATCACATCTATCACTAAAACCAGCAGGAATTTCTTCGTTTACATAAAAAGCCTGAAAGCCCGCTTTAACTAAATTAGTTTTAGTCATTGTAGCTAATCTATACTGATTATCTGTTTTAATAAAATCATATTTAAGCGGTATAATAACTGCTTTATAATCGTTAATCGATTGCGAAAATCCAAGGACTGAACAAAGAAGCAAAGTCAACAAAACTTTTAATTTCATAATTATAAATATTTTTTAAGTTCTAATAAATGATTAATTTGTTTATAATTTTTAGGTGTCTCAATATTTTTTACATTAAAAAATATTGCATCTAAACCAGCATTTAATGCGCCATTAACATCAGCATCAAAATCATCACCAATCATAATACTATTAGCTTTTGATGTTTGCGCTAAATTGACAGCATAATCAAAGATAATACTATTTGGTTTTTTAACACCTGCTGATTCTGAATTTGTAATGGTAGCAAAGTAACCGCCTAAGGCTGCATTACTAATCTTTCTATCCTGTACGTTTGCAAAACCATTTGTTATGATATGAAGCTTATACTTTGGTTTTAGATATTCTAGAACCTCAATAGTTCCATCAAAAAGATGATTATTATCTGGCAAAAATGCTATATAATCATTAGCAATCTGATTAATGTTATCGTCAGAAATTGTATAATCTAGCGCTTCAAAAGAAAGCTTTAATCTATTGTAACGCAATTCTTGATGCGTAATTTTATCTTCTTGATATAATTTCCAACAAGCCTGATTAATTGGAGCATATTTTTCAATAAAATCTTCAGTTTTAACTTCAGAATACTTTTCGCTAAAAATTCGGTCAAAAGCCAATTCTGAGTTTTTATCAAAATCCCAAAGCGTATGGTCTAAGTCAAAAAAAATGTCTGTAATAGTGGTATTCATAAATTAAAATATTCCTTCATCTACAAAACTATAATATTTTGTTTCAGTAATGATTATATGATCTAAAACTTTAACATCTAAGCTTTCTCCTGCTAATTTTACTTTCTTCGTAATTTGCTTGTCGGCATCACTTGGAATTAGCGAACCCGAAGGATGATTGTGACACAAAATCAAGCCAGTAGCTCTATTTTCTAACGCCAGTCTAAAAACTAATCGAGTATCGACAATTGTTCCAGAAATTCCCCCTTTGCTTAATTGTGACTTAGAAATCACTTTATTTGAATTATTCAGAAAAAGCACCCAAAACTCCTCATGAGGTAATTCTCCAATGATAGGCCGCATGATTTCGAAAGCAATTTTACTAGATGTGATCTTTTTTAACTCAACAGTTTCCTCTACCCTGCGTCTGCGTCCTAACTCTAAAGCTGCAATAATGGTAATCGCTTTTGCCTCTCCAATACCACGAAAGTTTATTAATTGAGAAATATCCAACTTACCTAATGAATTAAGATTGTCAACACTCGCTAAAATACGTTTGCTTAAAGCAACCGCTGATTCATTACGACTTCCAGAACCAATTAAAATGGCCAACAACTCAGCATCACTCAAAGCATCTTTTCCTTTGAGCATTAATTTTTCACGCGGCTTATCATCATCTGACCAATCTTTAATAGGAAAATGATTTGATTTCATAAAAAGGATTATTTATCAATTAACTGAAAAACTAAATCAGCTTATTTTTCAGGAGGACGAATATATTAAAAAATAAGAAAAATCATTCATAAATAATCACTCTATTTATTTATTGCTTATTTTTAAATCGCTTTAAATTAAATCAACTTTTCAAAATGAAATCATTATATACCATCATAATCTTACTTGTGTTTTTATCATGCAACCAAAAGCAGACAGCCTCCTTAAAAGCTGAAAATTTACAAGAAGCAGCAAAAACTTTTGAGCAAAGATTATAAAGTGCTGCATTATCTATCATTGATTCGTCAATAGATTATGATCCCGCCTACTTTGCGATTCAATATCCAAATGGAGATGTCCCTGCAGACAAAGGAGTTTGCACTGATGTGGTAATACGTTCGTATAGAAAATTAGGAATTGATCTTCAGAAAGAAATACACGAAGATATGATTGAAAATTTTAAAGCATATCCTAATTTAAAAAGATGGGGAATGACCAAAACTGATACTAATATTGATCATAGAAGAGTGCCCAATCTCGAAGTGTTTTTTGAAAGAAAAGGAACAAAACTACCTGTAACTCAAAATCCTTCAGATTATAAAACAGGAGAAATCGTAACATGGATGATCAATAACAAATTGCCTCATATTGGAATCATAACCAATAAGAAATCAAAAGACGGGGAACGAAATTTAATCGTTCACAACGTTGGCGGCGGACAAGTTCTAGAAGACTGTTTATTTGAATACAAAATTGTGGGACATTATAAATTTCAATTAGAAAATTAGATAATATGTCCATTTGATAACTAAAAATTAAATTCAAAAAAAATGCCGATTGTAAAACAATCGGCAAAATATCTCATTATCAAATTGACTAATTGACATATTATCTAATTAATCAATCCTTTTACTTCATCAAAATTCAAACCTCCGTAATTTCCAGAACTCATCAGTAAAAGTGCAGAATTATCAAGATTTAAGTTAAATAAATACTCTTTAAATTCAGCTGGATTAGTATAAATAATTAAATCTTTTCTGTTGAATGCTGTAGCAATCTGCTCGTAAGTTACTTCTTCTAATTGTTTAATTTTCACCGCATCTGGAGAATAAAAAACAACAGCAACATCAGCATACTCAAGTGCTCCTTCATATTCTTTTAGGAACTCCGCATTAAGACTGCTGTAAGTGTGCAATTCTAAACAAGCAACCAAAGTTCTATTTGGATATTGTTCTTTTACTGCTTTTGTAGTCGCAGCAACTTTACTTGGTGAATGCGCAAAATCTTTATAAGCCACTTTTCCTTTTCCTTCAGCAATTTTCTCTAAACGTTTAGAAGCCCCTTTAAAACTTGCAATTGCTTCGTAGAAATCAGCTTCGTCAACGCCCATATTTTGGCAGATCCATTTTGCTCCTGCCAAATTATTTAAATTGTGCGCTCCAAAAACTTCAATTGGCATATCGCCTTCAGGTGTTTTTAAAAGCGTTACGCCATCAGCAACAGAATATTCTGGAGTATGGTAAGCCATTTTACGAATTGGATTTGTCGCAGCTTCTGAAACTCTTTTTACTTCAGGGTCATTTTCGTTATATACTAAAATCCCGCCATTTGTAATCTTCGAAATAAAAATCTCAAACTGTTCTACATAGTTTTCATATGTTGGAAAAACATTAATATGATCCCAAGCAATTCCAGAAATTAAAGCAATATTTGGCTGATATAAATGAAACTTCGGACGACGATCTATTGGAGAAGACAAATACTCATCTCCTTCTAAAACCATAAAATCATTCTCTTCAGTTAAATGAACCATAGTATCAAAACCTTCTAACTGTGCTCCTACCATATAATCTACCTCAATATTATGATAATGCATTACATGCAAAATCATCGAAGTAATTGTCGTTTTTCCATGTGAACCACCAATAACAACACGAGTTTTATTTTTAGACTGCTCATATAAAAATTCAGGATACGAATAGATTTTAAGTCCTAATTCCTGCGCTTTCAACAATTCAGGGTTGTCCGCTTTTGCATGCATTCCTAAAATGATGGCATCAATATCAGAAGTTATTTTCTCAGGAAACCAGCCCATTTCTGCAGGAAGAATTCCTTTCTTTTCTAATCTTGATTTTGAAGGTTCAAAAATAGCATCGTCACTTCCAGTAACCTGATATCCTTTATTATGTAATGCCAATGCAAGATTATGCATAGCGCTCCCGCCAATAGCGATGAAATGTGTTTTCATTTAAAATGTTTAATCGTTAAACTGTTTCATTGGTTAATCGAAATAGCAAGTAACTAATAAAACTCAATTATTATTCTTCAAAAATAAGGAAATATAAAATGTCTCATTTGCTTTTAGAGATAAATTAGTAATTTGTACGAAATTTATTTTTAAAGCTTCCCAACCTTTTTCCAAAAACAATACTCTATAGATAAAAACTACTTTATGAAAAATATATTATTTGTTTTCTTATTGATTTCTTCGGGACTTTTTGCACAACAAAATGATAAAAAATGGGATAAGGTTATTGCTTACGAAAACGAAGGCAAAATTAAATCGGCAAATGAAATTGTTCTCAAAATATACAATAAAGCCATTTCGGATCAAGATGAAGCAGAAATAATAAAATGTTTTTTTTATCAATCTAAATATCTGCAAGTCATTGATGAAAATGCACAAACAAAGATTTTAAATAATCTAAAAATAGATATTAATCACGTTTCAATATCATCAAAAGCAATTTTGAATTTAGTTTATGCAAAATGCCTGACTGATTATTATGCAAGAAATGAATATCAAATCAAAAAAAGGACAAATATTGCAACCTTAAATGAAGACTTCCTGACATGGACTGAAAAAAACTTTACAGATCAAATTAAGTCATCATTACAACAAACATTAGGAAGCGAATCGATTTTAAAAAGTACTTCTTTAACAAAATACGAATCGATTTTTGACTATTCGACTTTAGAAAAATTCAAAACACAGAATTTATATGAATATTTACTAAAGGAAAACATCACGCTGCATTCTCAAAAAGTTCGTCAATGGGAAATTAAAAAAAAGGAATTTGATTCGTACAAAAAACAGCTTCTAGGAAAATCGTCTGATTTTCTTGCGTTAAATTTAGATTTTGTAACCAATGAAAATTTGCGTTCACTTTTAAATTTATATCAAAAACAGGAAAAATCCAATCCAAACATTGACAATCAATTAGAAAGATTATTGTATTGCAAAACTAATTTGGTTGATTCTATTGAAGATTATACTCGTGCACTAATCACCCTTCAAAAAAGTATAAATGACGAAACTTCAATTCAAAAAATTCAACTAATAAGAGCGATACTTTTATCTCAGCAAGCCTCAAAAGGAACTCATCCTGATTATAACATCAAAGCTACTGTTGTACTAGATAGCATTTTAAACAAAAACAATAATACAAATGCATACCAATCAGCAATACAACAAAAACAATTTATCACTTCAAAAAGTATAACCGCTGAACTTAAAAAGAATAGTTACAGCGACGAAAACACAAGAGCTTTTATTCAATACAAAAATGTTGATCATTTAAAGGTTTCATTTTATAAGATTACTCAAAATCGTATAAATGAGTTTAGAAATTCTCCTCTTGATAAAGATAGCCTTGTAAATGTGATAATTGAGAAACAAAAAGCAATAAAATCTTCTGATTATCAACTTATAAACAAAAAGGATTTTTTTCAATATTCGACAGAAGTTCTCTTGCCACAACTGAAAACAGGAAATTATTTGGTCTATTTTGAAAGCGATTCTGACTCAAAAGAAACTAAAGCCTTTGCTTACGAAACCATTACAATTTCGAATATTGGACTTTTGGCGTCGCAAAAGGACAAAACAGAAAGTTTTCAGGTTTTGGACAGAAAAACAGGAAAGCCTTTAGAAAATGTATCTATCAAACTTTTAAATCAGACTATTAAAACTGACAAAAATGGATTTGCTTCGCACGATAAAGAAAACAACAATTATAACTACGAACCTCTTTTACTGACAACAGAAAACGATACTATTTTAATCGTTAAAAATTATATTCGTTACAATCACGATTACATAAAAGATTTTGAATACAGAGGCAAAGGAAAAGTCGAATTTTATTTAGACAGAGCTATTTATCGTCCAGGGCAAACCATTTTTTACAAAGGAATTGCAATCCAAAAAAAACAAAATAAAACAAATGTTGCAGCTAAAACATCATTCCAAATTAGTATCCGAAATGCGAACTATGAAACATTGAAAGAATTTCAAATTACAACAAACGAGTTCGGTTCTTTCTCCGGCGAATTTGTTTTGCCCAAAACAGGGCTTACCGGCACTTATAGCATTATTTCTAGAGAACCTGCAGAGGCAGAAAAAGATATTGTTTATAATAAAGCTAAAGAAGAACATCCGTTTTGGGATAATGTTGATTTTGATAATTCTGAAATCAGCTTTAGAGTCGAAGAATATAAGCGTCCTAAATTTGAAATCCTTTTTGAGCCGAAAAAAAAAACATTCCAAATCAACCAAACTATTAAAGTTGATGGAACTGCAAAAGCATTTGCAGGCAGTTCAATTTCAGATGCAAAAGTTACGTATACAGTAACAAGATATACTAGTTATTTTAGAAACTATTACGGGCAAGAAGAGAATGAAGTTGTAGCAACTGGAGAAACCAAAACTGATGCTTCGGGCAAATTTGTAATTGATTTTATTGCATTACCTTCAAAAAATGCTATTAAAGAACAATTACCGGTTTTCAATTATGTTGTAAAATCATCGGTTACGGATATTAATGGCGAAACTCATGAAGCGCAAACAACTGTTAAGGTAGGTTATCATGATTTGATGCTTAATCTTATCGCTCCCAATAGAATTGAAACCAAAACTAAAAACGAAGTTGAAATTTGGTCCACTAATTTAAATGGTGAATTTTTAACTGCCAAAGGCGAAATTAAAATTTACTTCGTTAGTCCTTTTTCAAACAAATTTAAAGCAAGAATTTTTCCAATACCAGATATTGAATCAATTTCAGATCAGGAATTCGAAAAATTATTCCCCTACGAAAACAACCAAAAACCAATAAGCAAAGAAACTGAAACATTAATCTATTCTAAAAACATCGATTCTTCAAAAGATAAAAAACTGGTATTAGATTTTATTTCTAATTATAAGTCAGGAAATTACAGAATTGTATTTTCAGCAAAAGACAGTTTTAATAATGTTATAGAAACCTCTAAAGATATTGTCCTTTTTCAGAGTACTGACAAACTAAATCCTGGCACCTTAATTACAGCAAATCAAATAAATGATGATGCTAAAAAGGATGGCTTTGCGCTAATAAAACTTACTTCGATTGTTCCTGAACTTTATATCACAGTTAGCGGAAACTATGAAAGTAAAATGTTTTTTCAGAAAATCTATCATTTAGAAAACCACGAAGTCACAATCAAAGTTCCTGTGAAAAATGAATTTGACAAATCTTTAAAAATAGGTTTCGAGAGTGTTTTTGAAAATGAAAATTTTAGCAATGAAATAGAGGTTGCTTTAAAAATAAAAGAACCAAAACTTGACTTTAATGTAGAAACTTTTAGAAGCAAAATACAACCCGGAAGCAGCGAGAATTGGTCTTTTAAATTGAATGCTATAAATACAAAATCTGAGGCAGAAGTTTTAGCTTCAATGTATGACAGTTCATTAGATCAATTTACTAAAAGAGACTGGGAAACGTTAGGCTTTTACGACTATAATTACAATGTAGTTAACTCTAAATCTCCTTTAGGGTTCGAAAAAACTTATATTAACGTTCGAAACTTAAATTCAATCTCAAATCGACTTAATTTTAAAACTGAAACTACCAAATTGATGTGGTTTGGATTTGATTTTAATAACAAAACCAGCAATACTTATTTACAAAGAGAATATCAAAAACAAATTAATAAAAAATATAAAAAACCAATAAACGCAAAAAACATTTCAGGAGTTGTTAAAGATCTGTCTAACTTATCACTTCCCGGAGTTTCAATTGCTGTAAAAGGTACTCCAAGATCGACCACTACAGATTATGATGGTTTTTACGAAATTGAAGCAGCGCCAAATGAAGAACTTGTTTTTACTTACATTGGTTTTAAAGAACAGTTGATTAAAGTTTCAAAAAATAAAATTATCGACATTACTCTAACTCCAGAAGAAAGCAGTTTAAGCGAAGTTGTGGTTGTTGGCTATGGAACTCAAAAAAAGAAAAGCTCACTGGGGTACTCAACAAAATCTGTTGCGACCGAAAGTGTTCAGGTCGAAGAAGACAATAATGTATATAATACAGCAGGAATCGAAGATTCTTTAGAAACTAGAGTTGCCGGTATTAAAATTAGAGGAACTGGGTCTATTACAGGAAAAAACCCAATATATGTTGTTGATGGGCAAATTGTCGCCGATATAGACAACATAAATCCTAAAGATATACTTTCTATTGATGTGTTAAAAGATGAAAAAGCAACGGCTCTTTACGGAAACAAGGGCGCAAATGGAGTTGTAATTGTCACAACAAAAGCCGCTCTAGAAGCCTTAACCCAAGTAAAAGCCAGAAAAAATCTATCAGAAACAGCTTTTTTCTTTCCGAATTTAAGAACCGATTCTAAAGGAAAAGTAAGCTTCAATTTTACTTCACCCGAAGCTTTAACAGCGTGGAAACTTCGCTTAATGGCGCATAATAAAAATGTCGTAACGGGTTATTTAGAAAAAAGTGTTGTGACTCAAAAAGAATTGATGGTTTTACCGAATTTCCCTCGCTTTTTCAGAGAAAAAGATACGATCGTTATTTCGGCAAAAATCTCAAATATTACGGATCAAGCCAAAACAGGAATTGCCATTTTACAGTTTTTCGATGCTACAACAATGCAGCCAATCGACAGTAAAATGCTCAATACAAAAAACGTTAAAAATTTTACCATTGAGCCTTTCGGAAACACAACAGCAACTTGGACAATTTCTATTCCAGAAGGTTTGCAAGGCGTTCAATATAAAATTTTGGCTAAATCTGCTAATTTTTCAGATGGAGAAGAAAACATACTTCCGGTTTTGACCAATAATATGTTGGTTACTGAAAGTATCCCAATTTGGGTTCGTGAAAATTCTATTAAAGAATATAAGTTTGAGAATTTAAAAAACAATAATTCTACGACTTTGAAAAATCATCAATTTACGTTAGAATACACTTCGAATCCGACTTGGATTGCGATACAGTCTTTGCCATATTTAATGGAATATGAACATGAATGTGCCGAGCAAACTTTTGCGCGTTTTTATGCCAATGCTTTAGCTTCAGAAATCATTTCAAACAATCCGAAGGTTGCTGCTGTTTTTGAAAATTGGAGAAAAAATAGAACACCAACCTCTAAACTAGAAGAAAACGAAGAACTAAAGTCAACCCTTCTTGCCGAAACACCTTGGCTGAATGATGCTCAAACCGAAGATCAAAAGAAAAAAAATCTGGCTCTTTTATTTGATTTGGAAAAGATGAAAACTTCACAAGAAACAATTTTCGAAAAATTAAAACAAAAACAAAAAGCTTCAGGTGGATTTTCATGGTTTGACGGAAGCGAAGAAAGCGAATATATTACCAGACATATTCTAGCAGGTCTAGGGCATTTATCAAAATTGACTAAAACCAGTGACATTAACAATAAAACGGACCAAATTGCAAAAACAGGAATTCCATTTCTAGATACTAAATTTTTAGATTACTATAAAAACAGAATCAAAGATCTAAAACCTTCTGAGAAACTAATTTTGCCTAACCCATATTCTGATCTTCATTATTTGTATACCAGAAGTTTTTATTTAGAAAAATATCCTCTTTCAGATACTTTGAAAAAGGCAGTCAAACTTTATTTGGAAACCGCTAAAAACGATTGGTTAAATTATTCTATTTACGAGAAAGGATTAACTGCATTAACTTTGAATCGTTTTGGCGAAAAAGAAACCGCTAAAAAAATCATTGAAAGTTTAAAAGAAACAGCATCAAACAACGAAGATTGGGGAATGTACTGGATTGCTAATAAATCTGGTTGGTATTGGTATCAGGCTCCAATAGAAACTCAGGCATTATTAATAGAGGCTTTCGCCGAAGTAAATAACGATAAGAAATCTGTCGACGCAATGAAAGTATGGCTGTTAAAAAACAAACAAACCAAAAACTGGCCAACAACTAAATCGACGACCGAAGCTGTTTATGCTTTATTAACACAAGGTACTGACTGGCTTTCTGTAAAAGACAACACGGTTATAAAATTAGGAGACGAAAAAATCGTAACTAAAAAACTGGCAGAAAATGAAAAAGAGGCCGAAACGGGTTACATTAAATTAAACTGGAAAGCCGAAGAAGTTAAAAAAGAAATGGCGTCAATAAACATTCAAAACAAATCTAAAGTCCCAGGATTTGGAGGTGTTTACTGGCAATATTTTGAAGATTTGGATAAAATTAAAGACAATTCAGGATCTGTTCTATCAGTTTCGAAAGAATTGTATTTAAAGAAAAACACCTTAAAAGGAGATCAATTAGAAAAAATCACTTCAAAAGATCCTTTAAAAGTTGGCGACTTAGTTACCGTTCGATTAATCATTACTTCAAAGGAAGACACAGAATATATTCACTTAAAAGATATGCGTGCTTCTTGCTTTGAGCCTGTAAATGTACTTTCTAAATATCAGTACAAAGATCGCTTAGGATATTACACAAGTACAAAAGATGCTGCAACACATTTCTTCTTTGATCAAATCAACAAAGGAACTTATGTTGTAGAATATGATATTCGCGTAAATAACAGCGGAGAATTCTCAAACGGAATTACAACAATTCAAAGTATGTATGCACCAGAATTTGCAAGCCATACCAAAGGAATTCGCGTAAAAGTTCAATAAGTATTCGAACTAAATGAAGTTTGTCAGTCTGAGCGAAGTCGAAGACCCGTTCCAATTGGCTAGCCTTCGACTTCGCTCAGGATGACAAACTTTTAAAATAAAAACCCGATAGCTTTAAAAACTATCGGGTTTATTTTTTACAACTAAATTGAGATTATTTCACAATCGTCAATTCGTCAATAATGTTTTTAGCTCCAGCGTATTTATCAATAATCCAAAGTACATAACGAATATCAACATTGATAGTTCTTTGTAATTTCGAATCGAAAATAACATCTCCAGCCATAGCTTCAATGTTTCCGTCAAAAGCAATCCCAATTAATTCACCTTTTCCGTTAAGAACTGGCGAACCAGAGTTTCCTCCTGTAATATCATTATCCGTCAAAAAGTTTACTGGCATATAACCTGCTTTATCAGCATATTGCCCAAAATCTTTTTTCTTATTTAACTCTAACAAACGAGCTGGTAAATCAAATTCTTGATCTCCTGCTTTGTACTTTTTCACCATACTTTCCATTGTAGTATAGTTGTTGATTTTAGCATCGTTACGAGGATCTGCAGGTAAAGCACGAACTTTTCCGTAAGTCAATCTCAAAGTAGAGTTTGCATCAGGATATTGAATCGCATTTAATTTTGATTCTCTTAGACCTTCTACTAATTTACGGAAAGCAATTGCAAAACCATCATCAGCTTTAGCTTGATCGTCTGTTTTAGCACGGTATTTAGTCAATAAATCATTAGAGATGATATACAAAGGATCATGTACAATTGCTAATGGTTTTGGATTAGCCATAAATGCCAATACTTTCTCTTTAGTAGTAAAATAACTGATTTCAGTTGCTTTTGCAACATCATTAGTAAAGTCTCCGTTATTTTCAGATTTCATTTTAGCGATTTGCGGAGCTAAACCATATCCAACAGCTTTAGAAGAATATAAATTCAATTGAGCTGTTAACACATCTTTCTCTAATGGAGCATAAAATTCGCCATAGATATTATCAATCATTGCGTTTATCTTAGGAAGCATTTCTGCTTTTTTCGCATCATTTTCATTATAATATGCAATTAAAGCATTTCCTAAATTAGCTGGTCCAGTTGCATAACTTGATGTACGCAAAAGTTGTGTAAGATAATTATCATGAGTCGCTTTTAAATTCGTTTCTCTGTAGTAATCATTGATAGTAGGAATTACGTTTTCATACTTTTCTTTGTTAGCAGGTTTTGTTGCCCACTCATAGAACTTATCTTCCTGTTCTGTTTTTGTTGCTACTGTTCCCGCTTTTGTTAAAGCATCAATCATACCTTGACGGTTTTTCCAATAGTTGGCAGTAGAAGCATATTTAGACGCATATTGCAAACGAACTGTTGCATCTTTGTCCATATATTTTTTCATTACATCCATTCCAGTTTTAGCACCTTCAACCCATGCAGGATAAGCAAACTTGATATTTTGCTCGATTCCGCCAGCCGGCATCCAACGGTTTGTACGTCCAGGATAACCTAAAATCATAGCAAAATCATCCTCTTTTACACCTTTAATACTTACAGGTAAGTAATGTTTTGGCTGTAATGGCACATTGTCTTTAGAATATGCAGCAGGATTTCCGTTTTTATCAGCGTAAACTCTAAACATAGAGAAATCTCCTGTTTGACGAGGCCATTCCCAGTTGTCTGTATCTCCACCAAATTTACCAACACTTTCTGGCGGTGTACCAACTAAACGAACATCTGTATAATCTTGGTAAACGAAATAATAATATTCATTTCCTTGAAAGAAAGGACGAACAGAAACAGTATATTTTCCACCTTCGTTATTTTCCTTTTCAATTAAAGCGATTTCTTGCTGAATAATTTTGTTTCTTTCAGCCTCAGTCATTTGATCATTTACTTTTGACAAAATCCTTTTTGAAACATCGTCCATACGAACAAAGAAACGAACGTACAATGATTTTGGTTTCAATTCGGCACTTCTTTGCTTTGCCCAAAATCCATTTTTCAAATGATTTTGTTCTGCAGTCGAAAGTTCTGCAATCGCACTATATCCACAGTGGTGATTAGTAAGTACCAAACCGCTGTTTGAAACGATTTCAGCTGTACAACCTCCATTAAATTGTACAATAGCATCTTTTAAACTATGGTGATTAATGCTGTAAATTTCTTCGGCTGTTAATTGCAAGCCCATTTTTTCCATATCTCTATGGTTCAATCTTTCGATAAACATCAAAAACCACATTCCCTCATCAGCTCTTACAGGAAAAGCCATTAGGCACATGGTCAAGAATAAAACTACTTTTTTCATGTTATTTTGTTTAAGTTCTGCGAATATAATTCATTTCGACAATTATTTCATCTTAAAGAATATCAAAATTGAACATGACATCAATTTTATACTCATTTATTACGAATTTAACATTATAAAAACAAAAAGGCATTCTATTTCTAGAATGCCTTTTTTATTATTTTAAGAATATAAATTATTCATTAAGCATTTTCCAAAGTTTATCCTTCAAATCAGTTAAACCTTGTTGTGCAACAGATGAAATAAACATATAAGGAACGTCTTTAAAAGACACATCCAATTCTGCTTTCAATTCAGCCTTAAGTTCATCATCCAGCATATCACATTTTGAAATTACTAAAAGACGTTCTTTGTCTAACATTTCAGGATTGTATTTTGTTAATTCATTTACCAAAATATCGTATTCCGCTTTAATGTCTGGTGTATCAACTGGAACTAAAAACAGCAATGTCGAATTACGCTCAATGTGACGCAGGAAATAATGTCCAAGACCTTTACCTTCTGCTGCACCTTCAATAATTCCAGGAATATCTGCAATTACAAAAGATTGAAAATCTCTGTAAGCCACAATTCCCAAATTCGGTTTTAAAGTTGTAAAAGGGTAATCGGCAATTTTTGGTTTAGCCGAAGTCAAAACTGACAACAATGTTGATTTTCCAGCATTAGGAAAACCAACTAAACCAACATCAGCCAAAACTTTAAGTTCCAAAATAACATCCATCTCAACACCTGGTAAACCCGGTTGAGCATATCTTGGCGTTTGATTTGTAGAACTTCTAAAATGCCAGTTTCCTAAACCTCCTTTACCTCCTTTAGAAAGAATTCTTTTTTCTCCATGTTCAGTAACTTCAAAAAGAGTCTCTCCAGTTTCTTTGTCTTTTACAACAGTTCCTAACGGCACTTCGATAAATTTATCCTCACCATCTGCTCCGGTACTGCGATCTCCTCCACCGTCTCCACCATGTCCAGCTTTAATATGACGCGCAAACTTTAAATGAAAAAGTGTCCAAAGACCTTTATTTCCAACTAAATATACGTGTCCACCACGCCCTCCATCACCACCGTCAGGACCACCTTTTTCAATAAATTTCTCTCTATGTAAATGCGTAGATCCCTTTCCTCCCTTTCCGGAAGAAACATATATCTTAACGTAATCTACAAAATTTCCTTCTGTCATTTTTTGTTTATTTATGTGTAGTTTCCGTCCCGATGGCTATCGGGATTGAAACAAATTTTCCTACTCTTTAAGTGTTTTCACAAGCACTTTATCAATCTTTACTCCATCCATATCGATAACCTCTAAGACAAATTTCTGCCAAATCAGTTTCTCACCTTCTTTTGGAATATGAGAGAGTTCCGTCATAATCATCCCGCTTACCGTATTTACTTCGTAATCATTTGTCAACTCATCCAATTCAAAATAAGTTAAAAAATCATGCAATGAATAATGTCCGTCAACCAGCCATGAACCATCTTCTCTCTCTATAAGCTGAAACTCATCTTTATAAAACTCTGATGCATCACCAACTAAAGCTTCCAAAATATCATTTAAAGTAATCAATCCTTGAAAAACTCCGTATTCATCTGAAACTAAAGCGTAGTGAACTCCCGTCTTTTTAAAATTTTCTAATGCTTTGTAAGCAGTAGTTTGCTCCATTAAATATGGCGCATCTGTCATTATAGCTCGCAAATCGAAATTATCCTTTTCAATATTGGCAAAAATATTTTTTAAAGTAACAACTCCAGCAATATCATCATAATTCTCATTGTACACTGGATAAACAGCATGTAAATCCTGAACTACCAACTCTTTAACTTTGATTTTATCAGCATTCAAAGGCAGCATATCAACAGATTTTCGGTGTGTCATCAAAGAACTTACTTTTCTGTCTCCAATATGAAAAACACGCTCCACAATATCTTGTTCAATCTCCTGAACTTCTCCAACCTCAGTTCCTTCTTTTATAATTGCCTTAATTTCTTCTTCCGTAACTTTTCCGTCAGCTGTTGGTTTTATCTGTAAAACATTCAATAAAAAATCAGTAGACGTTGTTAAGAGCCAAATAAAAGGTGCCGTGATAATAGAAACTATTTTCATTGGCATTGCAACCATTTTTGCAATCGCCTCTGGATAATTTAATCCAATACGTTTTGGCAATAACTCACCCAAAACAAGAGAGAAAAAAGTTAAAACAACAACTACGATTCCAACTGCTATAGAATGTGCATAAGGTTTTAAAACTTCAAATCCGCTTACAAATACTTCTACATCCATTGTGATTTTATCACCGCTGTAAATACCCGTCAAAATTCCAATTAAGGTAATTCCGATTTGTACAGTTGATAAAAACTTATTTGGAGAATTAGCCAGATCCAGCGCAATTTTGGCACTATTGTTCCCTTTTTTCGCTGCCGTTTCCAGTCTGTTTTTTCTAGCCGAAATCAATGCAATTTCTGACATCGAGAAAACTCCGTTTAATAGTATTAGAAAAAATATTATTAGTATTTCCAATGTTTAGTAGATTCGTTACTTGTTTGGTTATTTAATTTTTATTGTAATCTTAGTATTCTTTTAGCTCGAAGCTAAAAAAACTAATTTTTCCCGCCAGAAAACAATCGACTCCCAAAGCGTCGGGAGAAGCTCGTTTTATGAAAAAGAAAAATAGTTTTTTTTAGTGTCCCAATCGCTGTCGGGATAAATCGTCAGCTAGTCCCGAAATTTCGGGAAGCTTCTACAAATTATCTATAACTGACGTTAAGCGCTCTGTAATTTCTTCAATAGTTCCAATACCATTTACGGCGTGAAATTTATTCTGTTCTTTATAATAACCAATCAATGGAGCCGTTTTTTCATTGTACTCCTGATATCTTACACGAATTTTCTCTTCGTCCTGATCATCTGCTCTTCCGCTTGTTTTTCCTCTTTCAAGTAAACGTGCTACCAAAATCTCGTCATCAGCCTCTAAAGCAATTGTCGCCGTTACGCTTGAACCAATAGTTGGCAAAAATTTATCTAAAGCCTCAGCTTGATCAATTGTTCTTGGGTAACCGTCGAACAAAAATCCTGCTGTATTAGGATGTTTGTTTACTTCATCTATTAACATTGCAGTAGTAACTTCGCAAGGAACCAATTCTCCATTGTCCATAAATACTCTTGCTTTTTTACCTAGGTCTGTATC
Source organism: Flavobacterium oncorhynchi (assembly GCF_002217355.1). Classification (GTDB taxonomy): domain Bacteria; phylum Bacteroidota; class Bacteroidia; order Flavobacteriales; family Flavobacteriaceae; genus Flavobacterium; species Flavobacterium oncorhynchi. The sequence continues at coordinate 126,701 of NZ_MUHA01000025.1, forward strand.
ATTTTTTAAATTAAAACGAAAAATATCTCCAGTCGAAAGATGTGTTAAATTGTATTTTTCTTTTAAAAATTCTGCCTGAGTTCCTTTTCCTGCTCCCGGCTTTCCAAATAAAACAATGTTAATCATAATACGTGTGAGTTGTGTGACTTCTTAATTTTCGAAGAAGTTTAAAATGAATATATAGTTGTGTGTCTTTAAAATTATTCTGCTAATTTGTAAACTTCGCCAAGATTTCGTCCTAAACCATCATAGTCCAATCCGTAACCTACAATAAATTTATTCGGGATTCTGATTCCGATGTAATCAATTTTTATATCTTTTTTATAAGCTTCTGGCTTAAAGAACAATGTTGCCACTTTAAAGTGTTTTACATTTTGTGCTTTAAACAAATGTTTTAATTCTTCCAGAGTATTTCCTGTATCGATAATATCCTCAATAACAACAACACTTCTGCCAGTCAAATCCTGATTGATTCCGATTAATTCTTTAACCGAATTTGTTGTTTCAGTTCCCTCATAAGAGGCCATTTTAATGAACGAAACCTCGCAAGGTTTTTTATATTTTTTCAAAAAATCGGCTACGACCATAAAAGCGCCATTCAAAACTCCAATAAAAATTGGAGTATCATCTCCAAAATCATCTTCTACCTGTGCAGCTAATTTAGTCAAAGCAAAATCAATTTCTTTAGCCGAAATAAACGGAACAAATTGTTTATCGTGAAGTTGTATCATTATTTTTAAATTTAAAATAATGGACAAAGATACAGATTTCGAATTTGAGAACCGAAAATTGAGCCTAAATTTGTATTTTTAAATCAAATTCAAAAAAATGCTTTCCGAACTGCAAGAAAAACTGGATTATGTTACGGCTCATAGAGAAAATCGCTTAAAGTGCGCTCAGTTCATTCTTGAAAGCCCACAATTTTTTAACGAATTAGTTTCTATTTGTTTTACGCCCGAAGACAAAAACAATCACAAAGCCTGTTGGATCCTCGAATTTGTATCTTATGAAGAGTTACTTTGGCTGCAGCCTCATCTTGATTTTTTCTGTTCAAATTTAAAAGTACTTAAAGATGAAAGTTCCATTCGGCCAATTGCAAAAGTGACACAGCTTTTGGTAAAATCACATTATAAAAAAGATGAAAACAGCATTCTTATGTCCGAAGAAAATCTTCAGGATTGTATCGAGGCGAGTTTCGACTGGCTTATAAATGATGTAAAAGTGGCTGCAAAAGCATATTCAATTCGAACTTTATATGTTTTGGGAAATCATTACGATTGGATTCATCCCGAACTTCAAATTATTTTAAACAAAGATTACGGAGATCATTCCGCAGCTTACAAAGCCGTCGCTCGAGAAGTTTTGAAAAAAATTGAATAATATTTTTTAGCCACAGATTAAAAGGATTAAAAGGATTTTTTTGTCAGCCACGAATTACACAAATTTTCACAAATTATTTTTTTTAATTCAACTTTAAAATTAGTGTGAATTAGTGTAATTCGAGGCAAAAAGACAGAAACGGCAAATCCTTTTAATCTGCGGCGAAAAAAACTAAATTTTGGCTAAAAAAAGATTAAAAGGTATCTTTGCAAAAACACAACACAAAATGAATTATTTTTCTTCTGATTTTAAATTAGGAATCTTAGGCGGAGGACAATTAGGCAAAATGCTTTTGTTTGACACCAGAAAATTTGACATACAAACTTACGTTCTTGATCCAAGCGACGAAGCGCCGAGTAAAATTGCCTGCAACAAATTCTTTCAAGGCGATTTAATGGATTATGAAACCGTTTACAACTTCGGAAAACAAGTCGACGTTCTTACTTTTGAAATCGAATTAGTAAATCTTGAAGCATTGACACAATTAGAGAATGAAGGTTTAAAAATATATCCTTCTCCAAAAACTCTAAAAGGAATTCAGAATAAAGGCGTTCAAAAAGAATTTTACGCTAAAAATAATATCCCAACTGCACCTTTCGGAAGATTTGAAAATCTAGACAAATTAAAATCTGCTGTCACATCGAGCGGAGTCGAGATGCCTTTCGTATGGAAATGTACTGAATTTGGTTATGACGGAAATGGCGTAAAAGTTATTCGTCAAGTTTCTGATTTAGATAATCTTCCAAATGTCGAATGTATTGCAGAAACTATGGTTCCGTTTAAAAATGAATTAGCGGTAATCGTGGTAAGAAATCCATCAGGAGAAATAAAAATATATCCGGTTGTAGAAATGGAATTTCATCCAGAAGCAAACCAAGTTGAATACGTAATCTGCCCAGCAAGAATTGATGATAAAGTAGCCGAAAAAGCAAGAGCAATTGCGTTGAATGTGTCTAAAAACTTCAACCACGTTGGACTTTTGGCTGTTGAGATGTTCCAGACTCAAGACGATGAGATTTTAGTAAACGAAGTCGCTCCTCGCCCGCATAATTCTGGACATTATTCAATCGAAGCAAGTTACACTTCACAATTCGAAAATCATTTACGTGCTATTTTAGATCTTCCGTTAGGAAACACAGACAGTAAAGTGGCCGGAATTATGGTAAATTTAGTTGGTGCCGAAGGTCATTCTGGAAATGTAGTATATCAAAACATCGAAACCATTTTAGGATGGGATGGTGTTACGCCGCACATTTACGGAAAAAAACAAACTCGCCCGTTCAGAAAAATGGGTCACGTTACTATTGTAAATGAAAATATGCAGGAAGCAAGAAGAATTGCAGAGGAAGTTAAGAACACTATTAAAGTGATCAGTGGTCAATAATTTTTAGTGGTCAGTTTTTAGTTGCAATTGCAGTTGACAAACTTGAAGCAAAAATAAACGAATTTATCAGTTTTAATGGATCTTGTAGAAATAGTAATAAATCTTTTGAATTTAGACGACAAATCAAATTTGTTTAAAATTCATTTTGAAAAATTTACAGATAAATATGAATACACGGGAGAAAGAATCAAAAGTTTTATTCTATTTATAATTCTTGTTCTATCTTTCTTAGCATTAATAATTTTCGTTTTATTTCTGATTTATACAATTCTGCTTAAATTAAGATCATAAACCAACAAAATAAAAATAGTTTTCAGTTTCCAACAACTTGAAACTTTAAACCTGAAACAAAACAAAAAAACATGAGCAAAGTAGCTATTATAATGGGAAGCATCTCAGACATGCCAGTTATGCAGGATGCAATCGATATATTAAAACAATTTAATGTAGAAGTTGAAGTAGATATCGTTTCGGCGCACAGAACGCCGGAAAAATTGTTCGATTTCAGTAAAAATGCACATACTCGCGGAATTTCGGTAATTATTGCCGGTGCTGGCGGTGCGGCACATTTACCTGGAATGGTGGCTTCAATGTCTCCGCTTCCTGTAATTGGAGTTCCTGTAAAATCAAGTAATTCTATCGATGGATGGGATTCAGTATTATCAATTCTGCAAATGCCAGGTGGCGTTCCTGTAGCAACTGTAGCGCTAAACGGAGCAAAAAATGCGGGAATCTTAGCAGCACAAATCATCGGAAGCCACGATAAAAAAGTCCTTGAAACTATTATTTCTTATAAAGAAGAATTAAAAGCTGCGGTTAATAAAGCTGCGGAAGGTCTTAATAAATAAATTTAGTGATCAGTGGTCAGTTTTTTAGTNNACTAAAAAACTGACCACTGACTACTTTTAAAAAACTCTACTTATGAGCGTCTTAACCCAATATTTCAATACCAAACATAATACCGCACCTTTTTCGCAAATTAAAATCGAAGATTATGTTCCTGCTTTCAATGAAGGAATTGCTTTGGCTAAAGCCGAAATTGATACAATCGTAAATAATCCAGATGCGCCGACTTTTGAAAATACTGTTGTTGCTATGGACTTTTCGGGCGATATTTTAGATCGTCTTTCTAGTATTTTCTTCAACTTAAATTCAGCTGAAACGAATGACGAAATGCAGAAAATCGCTCAGGAAGTTTCGCCTTTATTATCTGAATTTGGAAATGACATTACGCTAAACGCTGCTTTATTTGCTAAAATAAAAGCTGTTTACGATCAAAAAGAAAGTTTGAATCTAAACCCAGAGCAAACAACTCTTTTAGACAAAAAATATAAAAGTTTCTCCAGAAACGGAGCCAATTTGCCTGAAGACAAAAAAGACCAATTGAGAGAAATCGACAAAGAATTATCGAAATTGAGTTTACAGTTTGGCGAAAATGTTTTGGCAGAAACAAATGCTTTTGAATTACATTTAACAGACGAAAAAGATTTATCTGGTTTACCCGAAGGAACAATTGAAGCAGCAAGATTATTAGCCAAAAATCAAGAAAAAGAAGGTTGGATTTTCACATTAGATCATCCAAGTTACGTTCCATTTTTGACTTATGCTGACAATCGTGAATTACGTAAAAAAATGGCGATTGCTTTTGGAGCAAAAGCATTTCAAAATAACGAATTCGACAATCAGGAAAATGTTTTAAAGATTGCGAAACTTCGTTTTGAAAGAGCTAATTTGTTAGGTTATAAAACGCACGCACATTTTGTTTTGGAAGAAAGAATGGCAGAAAGTCCGGAGAAAGTTTTCTCTTTCCTGAATGATTTATTGGCAAAAGCAAAACCAGCAGCTCAAAAAGAATTTGCAGAATTAACTGCTTTCGCTAAAGAATTGGACGGAATCGAACAACTTGAAAAATGGGACGGTGCGTATTATTCTGAAAAATTAAAACAACAGCTTTTTAATTTAGACGATGAAAAACTGAAACCTTATTTTCAATTAGAAAAAGTATTAGACGGCGCTTTTACAATTGCCAAAAAACTATACGGTTTAACTTTCACCGAAGTTTTTGACATAGACAAATACCACGAAGAAGTTACAACTTATGAAGTAAAAGATGCAGAAAACAATTTGGTTTCGATTTTCTATGCTGATTTCTTCCCTAGAAAAGGAAAAAGAAATGGTGCGTGGATGACTTCATTTAAATCTCAATATGTAAAAGACGGCGTAAACGAAAGGCCACATATTTCGAATGTTTGTAATTTTACAAAACCAACAGAAACAAAACCTTCGTTATTAACTTTTAATGAAGTAACCACTTTATTCCACGAATTCGGTCACGGTTTACACGGAATGCTGGCTGATACGGTTTACCCAAGTTTGTCTGGAACTTCTGTTTACTGGGATTTCGTAGAATTACCAAGTCAGATTATGGAAAACTGGTGTTACGAGCCAGAAGCTTTGGCTTTGTTTGCTAACCATTATGAAACTGGAGAAATCATTCCGATTGAATATGTGCAGAAAATTAAAGAAAGTGCAAGTTTCCAAGAAGGTTTGGCAACATTGCGTCAATTAAGTTTTGGATTATTAGATATGGCTTGGCACGGACAAGATCCAACTAATATTACTGACTTAAAAGCTTTCGAAACGGAACAATTTGCAAATGCACAATTGTATCCTGATGTAAAAGAAAATGCGATGAGTACTGCTTTTTCTCATATTTTTCAAGGCGGATATTCTTCTGGATATTACAGCTACAAGTGGGCAGAAGTTTTAGATGCTGATGCTTTTGAATATTTCCACGAAAATGGAATCTTTAACGAAGAAATTGCAAAGAAATTTAAAGACAATGTTCTTTCAAAAGGAGGAACAGAACATCCGATGATTTTATACAAACGCTTTAGAGGACAAGAACCAAAACCTGAAGCTTTATTGAAGAGAGCAGGATTGTTATAAAACTTCTTAGACTTTTAGATATTTTGAAACCGAAGTAGAAATACTTCGGTTTTTTATTTGGTTTTACTTTAAGTATCTTCGTATTTTTAAATCTTAATCTTACAAATACAAGCCGTGAAAAAATATTTTAAAATAGCACTTTATCTTGCAGTTATTGGACTAATAGCAATTATCTCTGTAAATTATTACGTAAAATCTTCAACCAAAAAAAATATTTATTATTCGATTAAAAGGTTTCCTAAAAATGATGTTGGAATTATTTTTGGCGCAGGAATTAATGGAGATCAGCCAAGCAAATATTTAAAAGATCGTTTAGACGCAGGAATTATGCTTTGGAAAGCCAAGCGTATTAATAAAATTTTACTTTCTGGAGACAATGGCCGTGACGAATATGACGAACTAACGGTAATGAAAAACTACTGTTTTAATCACGGAGTTGACACAACAAAAATATTTATTGATTATGCCGGTTTCGATACGTATTCGACAATGTATCGCGCCAAACACATTTTTAAAATCAAAAAAGCTACTTTAATTTCTCAGGAATATCATTTGAATCGTGCCATTTATATTGGTCAAAAACTAGGAATTAAATCTGTTGGATATTCTGCGAATAAAGGAGAATATTTAGGGTATAAATATGTTTGCTTTAGAGAATATGGTTCAATTTTCAAATCCTTTTTTGATGTTTTCAGAAATAGAGAACCTCGTTTTTTAGGCGGAGAAATTAATATTAACGGAGAATCTAATTATTCGAAAGAAGATAAGCGATAAGGAACGAATAACATATCGCTCCGCTGGAGCTTCTTTGATATTTGGAAACCATATTTTCTATAAATATTCTGCTCCGCTGGAGCAATCTAAAAAATGGGCTGAATCATTTCTGAAACAGCCCATTTTTTTTTAAATAATTTAAAAGTAGAAATCTTTATTCTATATCCTCTCTACTCTTTCTCCAAAACTCTCTTTGCTAATTTTCCAACAGTCAGTCCTTGAACTACAATTGAAAATAATACCACAATGTAAGTTACTTCTAAAAGCAGGTTTTTATATTCGCCTTCAGGCATAGAAAGTACCAGCGCGATTGAAACTCCTCCACGAATTCCTCCCCAAACCAAAACCATCAGAGAACCTTTGTTGTAAGCCGACTTAATTCCGAAGAACTTAAATATATCAAAGAATTTCCAAGGCAGAACTATCGCTGTTAATCTTGAAAAAAGCACTATAAAAATAGCCACAAAACCAGTCAGTAATTGTTTGTTTAAATCTGGCAGCAATAGCAATTCAAACCCAATAAATAAAAACAAAATAGCATTCAGGATTTCATCAATAAGCTCCCAAAACTTCTCCAAATAATCTTTGGTTTCTTTGCTCATTGCGACTTTTTTACCGTAATTACCAATAATTAATCCTGCAACTACCATTGCCAAAGGACTTGAAACGTGTAAACTTTGCGCAATCAAAAAACCTCCCATTACGATAGAAAGTGTAATCAAAACCGAAACTTTATAATCATCAATCCTCTTCATAACCTTAGACGCAGTAAATCCGAAAACTGCTCCTAATAAAAGCCCGCCTATTCCTTCTTTAATAAATAACCATGAAATTGAGCCAAAAGTAGCATCAAATGCAGGATCTGTTGCCATTTTTAAAACAACAGCAAACATTACCACCGCAACACCATCATTAAACAATGATTCTCCAACAATCTTAGTCTCTATCCTTTTAGGAACTTTAGCTTCTTTTAAGACTCCTAAAACTACAATTGGATCTGTAGGAGAGATTAAGGTTCCAAAAACTAAACAAAATATATACGGAATATTTATTCCTAAAAATGGCGCTATGTAATAAAGCAGCGTAGAAATAATTAATGCAGACAATACTACACTTACGGTAGAATAAATCATAATAGGAACTTTTTGTTCTTTCAGATCTGACATGTTTACGTGAAGTGCACCCGCAAACAACAGAAAATTCAACATCGCTCCCATTAGGATTTCGTTGAAATCAAATTCCTTTATTAACTCAAAAAAATGCTTTGTCGTAGCAGGAAAATAAGAATCTCCTAAAAGGCGAATGCCTACCGAAACTAACATGGCAATAATCATGATTCCGATAGTTCCCGGAAGTTTTAAAAATCTTAAATTTAAATAGGCGAAGAAAGAAGCTAGTACAATAAGTACTGAAAAAGTGTAGTATAATTCCATAAATATGATTTTTACAAAAATATCCTTCTCATTATTTAATCGAAAATTTCGGAGCTTGAATTAACATAACTTTATAATTCGTTAAATAACTTTCAATTATTTTTGAAAGTTTAAAAACTTTTACTTACATTTGATCTATGGAATTCAAAGAAGCAAAAAATAAGTTTGTACAAACCTGGGGAGCATTAGGTTCTCAATGGGGAATTAATAAAACGATGGCACAAATCCACGCTTTATTAATGGTTTCGAACGAACCTGTTTCTATGGAAGACATTATGGAAGAATTGCAAATTTCCCGAGGTAATGCCAGCATGAACCTTAGAGGTTTAATGGATTGGGGAATTGTTTATAAAGAATACAAAGCCGGCGAAAGAAAAGAATTTTTCACTGCAGAAAAAGATTTAGACGAATTAGCAGTAAAAATTTCCAGAGAAAGAAGTAAAAGAGAAATTAAGCCAACGCTGAAAATCTTAAAAGAAGTTTCGACAATCGAAGCTAAAGATTCAGCTGAAGAAAAACACTTTGTAGATCAGACTACCAAATTGTACGATTTCGTTTTAAAAGCAGACAATATGTTAGACAAAATGACTGAATTTAATGATAACTGGTTGGGTAAATTGGTTATGAAAATGATGAAGTAAAAAAATTTAATCATAACTTTCATTTTTTTCTGAAAGTTTAAAAAAATCAATAAGTATGAAAACAATAAACTACATCAATTCTTTTCTTCTTGGAATACCTATAATCCTTTTTCTATTGGCTTTCTTAAAAATTATAGATTTAACAGTGTTCGGTTTATTGTCCATTATACTTTTGGGATTATTTCAAGTTATTATTAGTGGTTATTTATTATTTCACGAACCTCAAAACAAATATCTTCAATTGTACATCGTAGGAGTCGTTTTCTATTTTGTTATGATTTACATCGATCCCTTTTCATCTGATGATTTCAAAACTTATTTCGGAATCGGAATACCAATTATACTGGCATTTTATCTTTCAATATTAATCTATAAAAAAGCAAACTAATGAACTTCTTAAAAGCAGAATGGAAAAACTTAGCTCTTTTCAATTATGAGGTTGATGCTCAAATACTAGAAAAATATCTTCCAGCAGGAACTGAGATTGATATTTGGAACGACAAATGTTATGTAAGCTTAGTGGGTTTTATGTTTAAAAACACGAAAGTTCTAGGTTTTAAAATTCCCTTTCATATCAATTTCGAAGAAGTGAATTTGAGATTCTATGTAAAACGATTTGAAAATGGCGAATGGAAACGTGGTGTAGTTTTTATTAAAGAAATTGTTCCTAAAAAAGCGATCACTTTTATTGCCAATACGTTGTATCAGGAACATTACGAAACTCAAAAAATGAGACATAAAATTATTGAAGATGAAAACACCAATACTTTTATTTATCAATGGAAAAACGCCAAAAAATGGAATACAATTCAAATAGAAACTAAAAAGAATCCAATAGAAATTGAAATTGATTCTGAAGCGGAATTCATTACAGAACATTACTTCGGTTACACAAAAATCAATACTAAAACCACTTTTGAATATGAGGTTCAACATCCAAGATGGGAACAATTTGAAGTTTTAGATCATAACATTGAAATTGATTTTGAAAAAACTTACGGAAGTAATTTTGGATTTCTTCAAAACAAAAAACCATCATCAGTTTTCTTAGCTAAAGGATCAAAAATCACTGTTATGAATAAACGAAAACTAGAATCAGTAGATGTTTTAGAAAAAATGACATAATAGTTTCTCGACTAATAATTTATAAATCGGCAATTATGAACTTTAATATTATAGGATATTTTATTTATCTCAGCATTACGATTTTCATTATTCTAAAAGTGGGGAAAATCTGTTACAAAAACGGAAATGTTTTTGTTTTAGAGCTAATTCCAAACCATGCAGACATTTGTCAAAAAATCAATCAGATTTTACTTTTAGGATACTACCTTTTAAATATTGGTTATTGTGCCATGACATTAATTTCCTGGATTAAAATTACATCATCAACTCAATTAATAGAAATTATTGGCATAAAAACAGCCGTTATCATATTTATCATATCTGCTTTACATTATCTCAACATTATAATTCTAACGAAGTACATTCATAAATTAATCAAATAACAACTAAATTCAAATATCATGGAAACTACAAAAATCTTAATCGGTTACGGAATTTATTTACCAGTTGCTTTATTTCTTACCTATTATGTTTCTAAAACTCTTTTTAAAAACGGAAAAATCTTTATGCTGGATATATTTAAAGGTCGTGAAGATATTGCGCAGGCAACCAACAAGCTTTTTGAAACTGGTTTTTATCTTTTAAATATTGGTTTCGCATTAATGATTTTAAAATTGCAATTGTACAGCAACAGTTATCAAGAATTAATTGAAAATTTAAGTTATAAAATCGGTGGATTTTCTATTTACCTTGGCATCATGTTATTCTTCAATTTATATTTCTTTTTTAGAGGAAAAAGAAAAGCAAAAGAAGCACAACGAGAAGAAAGATTGGTTTTTAAAGCTTAAAATAGTTTGCCACGAATCACACGAATTTNNAAATTCGTGTGATTCGTGGCTATAAAAAAAACTCAAATGAAAAAACTCATAATTGCAGCTGGAACAGGTTTTCTTGGACAAGTTTTAGTCAATCATTTCAAAAATAAATTTGAAGAAATTGTAATTCTAACTCGAGGAAAATCTCAGACACTTGACGGAATAAAATATGTAAACTGGAATGGCAGAACTTTTTCAGGTTGGGAAAGCGAATTAGAAAATACAGCCGTTTTAATTAATCTTGCTGGAAAATCGGTTGATTGCCGCTATACAAAAGAAAACAAAAAAGAGATTCTATTATCTAGAATTGAAAGCACTAAAATACTTAATGAAGCAGTTTTAAATTGTAAAAATCCGCCGAAACATTGGCTTAATTCATCAACGGCAACTATTTATCGTTTTTCCCTTGACAAACAAATGGATGAAGTTGACGGTGAAATTGGAAATGATTTTTCTATAAATGTGGCGCTTTCTTGGGAAAAAGCCTTCTTTAAAACTGAAACGCCAAAAACGATGAAAACAGCTTTGAGAACTTCAATTGTTTTAGGGAAAAAAGGCGGTGCATTTATTCCGCTAAAAAATTTGGCAAAAACTGGTTTTGGAGGAAAACAAGGAAAAGGAAATCAATTTGTAAGCTGGATTCACGAAGACGATTTTGCCAATGCAATTGATTTTATTATTGAAAAAGAAATTTCTGGAATTATAAATATCGTTTCTCCAGAGCCAATACAAAATGCTCTTTTTATGCAAAAATTGAGAAAGGCAGTTGGTTTTTCTCTTGGAATTCCATTGAATAAATTCTTTCTTGAAATTGGAGCATTTTTTATTCGAACAGAACCCGAGTTAATTTTGAAAAGTAGAAACGTAATTCCGAAACGTCTTTTAGAAAATGGATTTCGATTTAAGTTTGGAGATATTGATAATGCGTTTCAAGATTTACTAAGCTAACAACTTTGACAAAACACAATCCTCATGATATTGTCATTTCGACGAAGGAGAAATCTTCACAAGTAACTCCGTTCCAATAAGCTAATCTTTGTCGAGCTTCTTACGAAGATTTCTCCTTCGTCGAAATGACAAGATTGTGTAAAAAACATTCCCAAATAATGACAACAATAAACCTAACAACTAAAATAAAAGCGCCAAAACAAATCGTTTTTGATGCTTCACGAAATATTGATATTCATCAGCAATCAGCAAGTGCATCAAAAGAAAAAGCAATTGCCGGCCTAACATCAGGATTAATAAACCTAAATGAAACGGTAACTTGGCGAGGCAGACATTTTGGTTTTTATCTTACACACAAAAGCCGAATTACGGCAATGAATCTCCACGATTATTTTGTAGATGAAATGGAAGAAGGTAATTTCAAGTTTTTTAAACACGAACATTTTTTTGAGGAAGAAAACGGCATTACAATCATGAAAGATAAATTACAGTATGAAACGCCGTTTGGAATTCTAGGAAACCTATTCGATGTTTTACTTCTCAAAAAGCATCTTACTAATTTTCTTTTGGAACGAAATAAAGTTTTAAAAGAAGTTTCAGAAAAATCTATTTAAAATAAATTTCCTACTTTTAAATAAAATAAATCTTAAAGAGAACTAAAAAATTAAAATATGAAATTAAAAATTATACTATCAACCCTCCTATTTACTTTTTCTTTTATAGGATTTGCGCAAAGCAATTGTAAAGATTTAAAAGGATGTGAAAGAAAATTATGTGAATTAAACATAAAATTAGCTGCAGCTAAAAAAGCTGGAAATCAAAATCAAATCAAAGGCGTTCAAGATGCAATCTCTCAAACCAAGAAAAATTGCACCACCAAAACAGTCAATAATGATCTTGACAAAAAAGTAAAGGAAAAACAGCAAAAAGTTAATGAAAGAACTGCTGATTTAAATGAAGCCATAAAAGACAAAGAAAGCAAAGAAAAGATCGATAAAAAAAGGAAAAAACTAGATGAAGCAAAAGCCGAATTAAACAAGGCTTTAGCGGAACAAAAAACAAAATAAATTCAATCTAAACCGATGCTGCTGCTTCGGTTTTTTTTATAAAAAAATCACCATCAGCCACCAGAAAATCGGCACGCTTTCGACCCAAAAAGAGGTATAATATTTCGAACGATTTGGATTAGCAAAAACAATAAACAACATCAAAGTAATCACCATTACCAAGCTAATGAAAAGATCATGAACATTAAATGTTGAAATAAGAAACTCCAAAGAACAAAATGGCACTAAAAGAAGTAACCCTAAATATTTTGTCCATTTCACTCCAATAGTCTGCGGTACAGTTTGAAGATGCGGATCGTCATTTGTCAGATCAATTATTTCGAAAACCAAAATCAAAACAAAAACTAAAATAAAACGCTGTATGCATTTTATAAAGAAATCTGTTGTAAACGCAATTCCGGCATTAATTAGCGGTAAAACCAAAGTCGCGCCAACCCAGCAAAGTGCCACAATATAAATTTTTACTCCTGCCCAATTTCGAGCGTTTTTTCTATTTGGAAAAAAAGGCAAAGTATAAAGCGCGGTTATCGCAAAAATTCCTACCGAAACAATTTGTGTAATTCGCTGTAAATGGAAAAAATAATAGCCTACTAAAACTACCGAAACGAGACTCAAAAAAGCAATAATCTTTAATTGATTTCCAATCGGATTTTTCTTTACTCGAACCAGCGCATCATATTTTACGAAATTATATCCTACAATTGTTCCAAAAAAAACAAAAAGCGCCATCGGCTCATCATATTGAATATGAAACACATGAAACGTTATTCGTACAAGTGCATAACATGACAAAGCCACATGAATACTGCTATTCAGGTAAAAATCTAAGAAGCGTTTTGATACTATCATACCTCAAATCTAATATTTTATTAACAAACCAAGTCTTTGATTAGAAATTTGATAAAAAATGAAGTTAAAAATACCTATTAAATTATTAATAATACTTAATTTTGCGCGACAAAAAAACAACACATTTACTTTTAAATGTGATTCGTACAGCAAAATGGTGCACGAACACATCAATTAAAAACATTAGATAGCTACATGAAAACAGATGCTTTTGCTTTAAGACACATTGGTCCAAGAGAAACCGATCTTCAGCATATGCTGAAAACAATTGGAGTTGACTCAATTGAGCAACTTGTTTACGAAACCCTTCCGGATGATATTCGTTTAAAAGCACCTTTGAATTTAGATCCTGCAATGACAGAATATGAATTTGCAAATCATATTCAGGAATTAGGAAAGAAAAATAAAGTATTCAAATCGTATATCGGTTTGGGTTATCACCCAACTATTGTTCCGGCACCGATTCAGAGAAATATTTTCGAGAATCCGGGATGGTATACTGCCTATACACCTTATCAGGCAGAAATTGCACAAGGTCGTCTTGAAGCAATTTTAAATTTCCAAACTACTGTAATCGAATTAACAGGAATGGAAATTGCAAACGCTTCTTTACTTGATGAAGGAACTGCAGCTGCTGAAGCTATGGCTTTATTATTTGACGTTCGTACTCGTGATCAAAAGAAAAACAATACAAATAAATTCTTCGTTTCTGAAGAAATTTTACCACAAACTTTATCTGTACTTCAAACTCGTTCAACTCCAATTGGAATTGAATTAGTTGTTGGAAACCACGAAACATTTGATTTTTCAAATGAGTTTTTCGGAGCTATTTTACAATACCCTGGAAAATATGGTCAGGTAAACGATTACAGCGCTTTTGTTGCTAAAGCAAAAGAAAATGAAATTAAAGTTGCCTTTGCTGCTGATATTTTATCACTTGCTGCTTTAACTTCTCCAGGAGAAATGGGAGCTGCAGTAGTTGTTGGAACTACACAACGTTTTGGTGTACCAATGGGTTATGGTGGACCTCACGCTGCATTTTTTGCAACTAAAGACGAATACAAACGTTCTATGCCGGGTCGTATCATTGGAGTTTCTGTTGATACAAACGGAAATCGTGCTTTACGTATGGCTTTAGGAACTCGCGAGCAGCACATTAAACGTGAAAAAGCAACTTCTAACATTTGTACGGCTCAGGTTTTACTAGCGGTTATGGCTGGAATGTATGCCGTTTATCACGGGCCAAAAGGATTACAATATATTGCAAACAAAGTTCACGCATCGGCAGTTACTGCTGCTGAAGCTTTAAATAAATTAGGAGTTTACCAAACTAACACCGCTTACTTTGACACCATTTTGGTAAAAGCAGACGCTCAAAAAGTAAAAGCTATTGCTGAGAAAAACGAAGTAAACTTCTTCTATCCTGATGCCGATACAATTTCTATCTCGTTCAACGAAACGACGTCAATTGCGGACATCAACCAAATTATTGCAATTTTTGCTGAAGCTTTAGGAAAACAAACTGTTACGATTTCTGAATTAACAGAAGCTAGTCAATTACCTGCTTCATTAGAAAGAACATCTTCTTTCTTAACGCACGATGTTTTTAACAATCATCATTCAGAAAGTCAGTTAATGCGTTACATCAAAAAATTAGAGCGTAAAGATTTATCATTGAATCACTCAATGATTTCATTAGGTTCTTGTACGATGAAATTAAACGCAGCTTCAGAAATGCTGCCTTTATCAATGCCAAACTGGAACAGCATTCACCCGTTTGCACCAGTTGAACAAGCGGAAGGTTACATCACAATGCTTAAAAAATTAGAGCAGCAATTAAATGTAATTACTGGATTTGCTGGAACAACATTGCAACCAAACTCTGGAGCGCAAGGAGAATACGCTGGTTTAATGGCGATTCGTGCTTACCATTTATCAAGAAACGAAGGTCACCGTAATGTATGTTTGATTCCTTCATCTGCTCACGGAACCAATCCTGCTTCTGCAGCGATGGCTGGAATGAAAATCATTGTTACGAAAACAACTCCAGAAGGAAATATCGACGTAGAAGATTTAAGAGAAAAAGCTATTGAACACAAAGATGATTTATCTTGTTTAATGGTAACGTATCCTTCTACTCACGGAGTTTACGAATCTTCAATTATTGAAATCACAAAATTAATTCACGAAAATGGCGGATTAGTTTATATGGACGGTGCAAATATGAACGCGCAAGTTGGATTAACAAATCCTGCTACAATTGGTGCTGACGTTTGTCACTTAAATTTACACAAAACATTCGCTATTCCTCACGGCGGCGGCGGACCTGGAGTTGGACCAATTTGTGTAAATGAAAAACTGGTTCCATTTTTACCAACAAACCCAATCTTAAAAGTAGGCGGTGAACAAGCGATTACAGCTATTTCATCTGCACCTTACGGATCAGCTTTAGTATGTTTAATCTCTTACGGTTACATTACAATGATGGGCGCTGACGGATTAAAAAGTGCTACAGAACATGCGATCTTGAATGCTAACTACATGAAAGCACGTTTCGAAGGCCACTACCCAATTCTTTATACTGGAGAATGCGGAAGAGCGGCTCACGAAATGATTTTAGATTGTCGTTCGTTTAAAGAAAACGGAATCGAAGTTGGTGATATCGCAAAACGTTTAATGGATTACGGTTTCCACGCTCCTACGGTTTCTTTCCCAGTAGCTGGAACTTTAATGATTGAACCAACTGAATCTGAAGATTTAGCTGAATTAGATCGTTTTTGTGATGCTCTTATTTCAATCAGAAAAGAAATTGAAGCATCAACGGCTGATGACAAAAACAATGTATTGAAAAATGCACCGCACACATTGGCAATGTTAACTACAGACAATTGGGATTTTCCATATACTAGAGAAAAAGCAGCTTACCCATTAGAGTATATTGCTGATAATAAATTCTGGCCATCAGTTCGTCGTGTAGATGACGCTTACGGTGATAGAAATTTAGTTTGCAGCTGTGCTCCTATCGAAGCTTACATGGAAAACTAATCATAGATTATTTCATAAAACAAACCCGATAACATTACAGTTATCGGGTTTTATTTTTTTTATAACATTCTTAAAAAGTTTATTGCTTTTTATAACACTTTAAAATATTGAGATAAAATAAAAATAGATTCCAAAAGTGATCTCAAACGTTTGAGATCTCTATAAAATTAAAAAATCATTAAAAAATAATCAATATATCACTCAAAAAACAATTATTCCACAATTATATGCATGCATAGTATTTTTTATGATAGTTATCATGATTTTATTTATACTTTAGCAATAAATTTATCGGATAATTAAAGGAAAAATGAAAATAAAAATAATTGGCATCGGGAGTTATATTCCTAATTTAGAAGTAAAAAACACGGACTTTGACAAGCATATTTTTTTAAATGAAGATGGAACTCCTTTTGGTTACCCGAATGAAGTCGTTATTAAAAAATTTAAAGGTATTACCGGAATCGAAAATCGCCGTTATGCCGAAAAAAATCATACAGCTTCAGACCTAGCCTTTTTCGCTGCTGAAAAAGCAATTGCAAATGCAGGAATCGATGCCGAAACTCTAGATTATATCATTTTCGCCCATAATTTTGGTGATGTAAAATCAGGCACTTCACAATCTGATATTTTACCAAGTTTAGCAACACGTGTTAAGCATAAATTAGGCATTAAAAACCCTAAATGTGTTGCTTACGATATTCTTTTTGGGTGTCCTGGCTGGATTGAAGGAGTACTTCAAGCGAATGCTTTTATCAAATCTGGAATGGCAAAAAGAGTTTTAGTAATTGGTGCCGAAACGCTTTCAAGAGTTGTCGATGATCATGATCGTGATTCGATGATTTATTCTGATGGAGCTGGTGCTTCAATCTTAGAAGCTTCAACAGACGAAGCTGGACTTTTATCTTACGAAAGCGCCACTTTTGCTAATGACGAAGCTAATTTCCTTTACTTCGGAAAATCATACAATCCTGATTTAGATCCAGATATTAAGTACATTAAAATGTACGGCCGTAAAATTTACGAATTTGCTTTAAGCAACGTTCCTTGTGCAATGAAAAGCTGTTTAGACAAAAGCGGCATTTCAATTGATGAAGTAAAGAAAATCCTGATTCATCAGGCAAATGAAAAAATGGACGAGGCAATTATCGAACGTTTTTATAAACTATACGACAAAACTGCTCCTAAAGACATTATGCCTATGAGTATTCATGATTTAGGAAACAGCAGTGTTGCAACGGTTCCTACTTTATACGATTTAATTCTACAAGGTAAAATCGAAAATCATACTATTAATAAAGGCGATGTTGTAATTTTTGCTTCAGTTGGTGCAGGAATGAACGTTAATGCTTTTGTATACAGATATTAGTATTCCGTTTACACTCGCAGTAATTAGTTTTTAGACTCAAAACTGTAACTGAACACTGCAAAACTAAAAAAGTCCGCACTATAAGATGCGGACTTTTTTAGTATATTTGCGCCTTTGTTGTTTAAAACATATATAATGTACGAAAAAACATTTCCGAATAAAAGATTCAAACTTACCTTAGAGTTTTTACAAAAACACGTTAACACATCAGAAACCATTTTTGATTTTGGTGTGCCAAATCCCTTTTCTAAAATAATGGAAGAGAATGGTTATACTGTAAAAAATACAAAAGGAGAAGATTTAGACAACGATCAGACGGCGCTACAAACTGAAGAATACACTGTTTTTACCGCTTTTGAAATTTTCGAACATTTACTAAATCCATACACAATTCTAGAAAATGTAAAATGCGACAAATTGTTAATTTCAATTCCGCTGCGTTTATGGTTTTCTCCAGCATATCGTTCTAAAACTGATATGTGGGACAGACATTATCATGAATTTGAAGATTGGCAGCTAGACTGGCTTTTAGAAAAAACGGGGTGGAAAATAACAGATCGTCTGCAATTTACACATCCGGTAAAAAAGTTTGGATTTAGACCATTATTAAGATATTTCACTCCAAGATATTATATTGTTGCAGCGGAAAAAATTAAATAAATTCCAAAACTAAAATTCCAAATTCCAATTGAACCTGCTTTGATTGGAATTTGAAATTTAATGATTTGGCATTTAAAATTGAAAATTTATGAAATACTACATCGTCATTCCCGCGCACAACGAGCAAGACTTAATTGGCTTAACTTTACAGTCTTTGGTTTCTCAAACCGTTCTGCCTTCAAAAGTTGTGGTTGTAAACGACAATTCTACAGATAAAACAGAAGAAGTTGTATTGAGTTTTGCAAAGGAAAACCCGTATATTTCTGTTGTAAATAAAACTTCAGATGCAATTCATTTGCCGGGAAGTAAAGTAATTCAGGCGTTTCAAAAGGGTTTTGAAACTTTGGATTCTAATTATGATATTATTGTAAAAATAGACGGCGATTTAATCTTCCCTCCCAATTATTTTGAAACTGTAATCAAACATTTCGAATCTGACCCTAAAATAGGAATGGCGGGCGGATTTTGCTATATCGATAAAAATGGCGAATGGGTTTTAGAAAACTTAACCGATAAAGATCATATTCGCGGTGCACTAAAAGCCTATCGCAAGGAAACTTATCAGCAAATTGGAGGTTTAAAACCTGCAATGGGCTGGGACACGGTTGACGAATTATTGTGTAAATATTACGATTGGAAAATTGTTACCGACGAATCTTTACATGTAAAACACTTAAAACCAACTGGCGCAAACTACAACAAAACTGCTCGTTATAAACAAGGAGAAGCTTTTTATACTTTAGGTTATGGTTTTTGGATCACAGCAATCGCATCAGCAAAATTGGCTATGATGAAGAAAAAGCCATTTCTTTTTTTAGATTATATCAGAGGATTTTGGAAAGCCAAAAGTGCAAAAACTCCTTTATTAGTTACCCCTGAACAAGCTAAATTTATTAGAAATTATCGTTTTCAAAAAATGAAACAGAAGCTTTTTTAATCTTAAAAAAAATTAAAAACTGCAAACTGAAACGGTAAACTGTAAACTAATCCTTAATTTAGCCAATATTTGTAAAACTTATGATGCTAATTCGTTATATATCTCAAATAGGAAGATATTTTTTAATGCTGAAAGAAATTTTTAATAAACAGACCAAATGGCCTGTTATGAAAAAATTAATTTTCAAAGAAATCGATGATTTAATAATAGACTCTCTAGGTATCGTTTGCTTTATCTCATTTTTTATCGGTGGAGTTGTTGCCATTCAAACGGCATTAAACTTAACTAATCCTTTAATTCCAAAATATTTAATTGGTTTTGCAACTCGTCAATCTGTGATTTTGGAGTTTGCACCAACTTTTATCTCGGTAATTATGGCTGGAAAAATGGGATCTTACATTACTTCAAGTATTGGAACAATGCGCGTTACAGAACAAATTGATGCATTAGAAGTTATGGGAGTTAATTCATTAAACTATCTCGTTTTCCCAAAAATAGTAGCTTTATTAATGTACCCTTTCGTAATTGGAATTAGTATGTTTTTAGGGATTTTTGGCGGATGGCTTGCTTGTGCATATGGCGGTTTTTCAACAAGTCAAGACTTTATTCAAGGAGCTCAAATGGAATTTATTCCGTTTCATATTACATATGCTTTTATTAAAACTTTAATTTTTGCAATGCTATTGGCTACAATTCCATCTTTTCATGGATATTATATGAAAGGCGGCGCATTAGAAGTTGGTAAAGCAAGTACAGTATCATTTGTTTGGACATCTGTTTGTATTATTCTTTTTAATTATATATTAACTCAATTATTATTAGGATAATGATCGAAGTAAAAAACATAGAAAAATCATTTGGTGACAGTAAAGTTTTAAAAGGCGTTTCGACGGTTTTTGAAACTGGAAAGACAAACTTGATTATCGGACAAAGTGGTTCTGGAAAAACTGTTTTATTAAAAACTCTACTAGGAATTCACACACCAGATTCGGGCGCAATTGAATTTGACGGACGTGTTTATTCTGAATTAAATCCAGATGAAAAAAGAGAACTAAGAACTGAAATAGGAATGGTTTTTCAAGGAAGCGCCTTATTTGACTCGATGACTGTTGAGGAAAACGTTGCTTTCCCGCTAAAAATGTTCACTAACAATAACAAAGCGCAAATCCAAGAACGTGTTGATTTTGTTTTAGAAAGAGTAAACTTAGTCGATGCTCATAAAAAATTGCCTTCTGAGATTTCTGGAGGAATGCAGAAACGTGTAGCTATTGCACGCGCTATTGTAAACAATCCGAAATATTTATTTTGTGATGAACCCAATTCAGGTTTAGATCCAAATACCTCAACATTGATTGATAATTTGATTAAGGAAATTACAGAGGAGTATAATATTACGACTGTAATTAATACACACGACATGAACTCGGTAATGGAAATTGGCGAGAATATTGTTTTCTTAAAAAAAGGATTAAAAGCGTGGCAGGGAACTAAAGAAGAGATTTTTAGAACAGACAATAAAGATATTGTCAAATTTGTTTACTCTTCTAATCTGTTTAAAAAAGTAAGAGAAGCTTATTTGAAAGGCTAAAAAAGCTTTACAATATCAATAAATCCCAAATTCCAAGCTGTTTAAAATTGGAATTTGGGATTTCTCTTTTTATTTAAATTATTAATCTATCAGCTCTACTTCGGCATTTGGATTAAAAAGATAAGTCTTTCCAGAGCTTATTTCTATACATTCGAATCGTTTGGTTCTAACGGCAAGTTTCTTAAAGATTTTACCATTTTTTATTCGAAAAACGCTTCCGTACGGTATTTCAAAAACATAATTCTTATCACTTGCAGAATCATATTGCTTTAAAGCCAAAGACAAAGTCGTATCTGTATCACTGCTTGCTGATGGATTTTTAAAATGTCTCGCTAATAACGGCAGTAATTGACTTGGAAATATTTCTGGTCTGATAAATGGAACCATTGTTCTTTGAAAGGTGTATTTCCATTCGTTGCCGTGCGGTTTTATATTTCGCCCAAATTTTTCGAATGCAACCAAATGCGAAATCTCATGAATTAAGGTGATCAAAAACCTGTATTTGTTTAAGCTTGCATTAACTGTGATTTCATGTTTGCCACTAGGTCCACGTCTGTAATCTCCATGCCGCGTTTGACGTTCATTGACAATTTTCAAATGAACCTGATTGGATACAATCAAATCAAAAACAGGCTTTACAGCGTGTTCTGGAATATATTTTGCTAAAGTTTCGCTCAATTTAGGTTAAATGTTATTTGTTAAACGTCAAAAGTTCATTTCTATTTGAATCTGGAATTTAACTATTGAAATTTTCCTATGGATTAGTTGAAGAAACCTCCAATACCTTTCCGTTAAAATACTTATTTCCGTTGAGTGTAAAATCATAAATGTATGTCGCCATTCCTTCGGCAGAAATTGGCGCTTGATAACCTGGAAAAGCCTCATTCAGCATTTCTGTTTGAACAGAACCTAAAGCCAGCACATTAAATGAAATACCGCGTTCTTTATATTCTTCAGCCAGCAATTCGCTTAAAGTAATTACGGCACCTTTACTTGAACTATAAGCTGCCAAACCAGCAAACTTAAGACTTCCTCTAACGCCTCCAATTGAACTGATGGTTACAACATGACTTCCTTTTTGCAAATATGGCAGGCAAACTCTTGTAAGGTTTGCAACTGCAAAAACATTTACTTTATAAATACTTTCAAAATCGGCTTGAGTAGTTTCTGCAAAAGGCTTCAAAACTAAAGTTCCTGCGTTATGAACTAAGGCATCCACTTTTTTCCACGTCGAAGAAATAAAATGCTCTACTTCCTGTAAAGCAGTTTCATCTGCTAAGTCGATTGATAAGCAAGTTACATTTTCATGCTCTAAAAGCGCTTTTGGTGTTTTTCTAGAAATAGCTAAAACCTGATTTCCAGCATTTGCAAACAGTAAAGCCAGTTCATAACCAATTCCTCTACTCGTTCCTGTAACAATAATATTTTTCATAAAGCAAAAATAAACAAATACAATAGAAAGAAAGACTATTTATTCATTGTAATTTCTTCAGTTGGAGTTACTGCAATTTTTGTTACAGCAGGTAAAAACTCTTGAATAAATGAAGTAATATGAGGAACATCCATTACTTTGAACTCATCAGAAACATGGTGATAAAACTCAAAATTTTCAAAATCAAAAGTACTTATAGATTGACATGGCTTCTTGAACACTTCATAAAACGAGTAGTTATCTGATCTATAGAATAATTCGTATTCAGCTTCTTTTGGCAGGAATCCAATTGTTTTTTTACCAGTATATTGATTAATTTTCTCCGCCATATTCGATTTATCAAAACCGGTGACATAAGCCAAATAATCACGTTTCATAGGAACTCCTATCATTTCTATATTTAATTGTGTGTAGAGATTAAAATTTTGCTTTTTCAGTTTTTGAACTAAACTTTTTGAACCAAGCAATCCCTTTTCTTCGCCGGCAAAAAACACAATTAAAATGCTTCTTTTATTCGATTTTGTTTCGGCAAAGTATTTAGCCATTTGCGCAACAGCAGTTACACCAGAAGCATCATCATTTGCACCATTATTTATAATGTCCGCTTGTTGTTTTTTCTCGATCCCAATATGATCGTAATGTGCACTTAGAACAACATATTCATTTTTTAACGCTGGATCTGTTCCTTCAAGAACGCCGACAATATTAAAAGCTGGAGATTTAAAATTTGTCAAAGTATCTCGATATGTTTTAAAATACGGTTTGACATTGTTCTTTTTAAGAAAATCTTCTAAAAAAACAGCCGCTTTTTCGATTCCTTTTGTCCCAGTTTCTCGTCCTTCCATTTCATCTGAAGAAAGATATTCTAAAAAATTTGAAACTTCATTTTGATTGACTTTATAAGTAACTTCAATAGGTTTAGAATCTGATTTTGATTTTTTCTCGCTTACTGCAGTCGGGTTTGTTTTACAGGCAAAAAAAATAAATGGCAAAAGAAAGTAGAGTTTTTTCATAAATGATGATTTAGATTTCTAAAGAAGACTGGTTAAAATACGTTTTTAATATCTGTTGCTTTTTTAAGACAAAAAAAGATATTGCATACTTTGAAAATTGGCCTGTGTTTTGAAAATCAACTTGTAAAATTATAATCAAATAAGCGTTTCAAAAAACAGCTGTCAAAGTTCCTGCAATATACTACTATTTTAACTTTTTTTCAATTGCAATCTACTTTCTGTTAAGTAAATATAAATTCAGATGGATTTCAAAAATTTACGATCTTATTGTTTTGAAGTACATGAAGTTTATATTCTTGCATTCCAACTTTATAATCTAAATATGGAACTCCCATTTTATGATTCTGAGCACTTATTTCGTACATATAGGTAATATGCTTGGCAAGTTCTCTCCAGGCAAACCAAACAGAATGTTTGGGATCGTAAATATGAGTTGGCTCACTTGCAGCTCCGTTAAGTTCTACTATTTGAAATTTTTCACCTTTCTCTAATTCTTCAAATGTGTTGTACATGATATCAAAACGTCCATAATAAAACTCTGGAATCTGAGCTGCTATTTCATTAATCATTTCGGTTAATTTTGGAGTGATTAAATCACTTCCGTCAAGAAATTTAGCTCCTCGCGCATGATTTCCAAACGGAACTAAATTTGCGACTTCTCCATTTTGTAAAATGCGCTGCAACTGCTCGCCATATTCTTCTTTTAAAACTTCAAACTGAATCTGAAATCTTGGCGTTTTATATATCAATTCTTCAATCGTCGAAACTCCATCGCCTATAACATTCAAAAATTCTTTAGAAACAATTCCAGTTATTTTTCCCTTCTTTTGTGATGGATAACGTACATAAAACACTCCAACTTCATTTTTAAATGGAATTAAATCTTGAATTAAAAAATCAAAGTTTGCTTTGTCGGCATATCTTTTCAATTCTGAAACTGTTTTAATCAATTTTACTCCAGAACCACGAAGACCAATGTCTGGTTTGGCAATTAAAGGAAAACAAACTTCATGTTCGATTATAGTACTTACAATCTTTTTTAAATCTGTATTTTCCTTAATTAAAATTGTTTTGGGATAATGCTTTTTAGGAAGTGAATCATAAATCCTCTTTTTGCTTTCCATCAAAAAGCCACCATTTTTAATTCTAGGATTTGAGGCATTAAAGAAGAAAACAGATCTTGCTTTAATTGCATAATAGGCCCAAAGAAAATAGATGGGAAAGTACAAAACCTGAAACGGCCAATACTCCCAATTTGTAATTTTATGAAAAAAGAGTTTCATCTTTATGTTTTTTAAATACTTATAAAAGAGGTTGAAAAATCTTGTGCGTTTACCAAATCACAATACCTTATTGTTCCTTTATTTTTTATGATTATCACTTGTGTTACACTCAGCGTTTTTATTGTATTTTCTCTATTGATAATCAAACCATTTCTAGAATCATCACGCTTCGTATAACGATGAAAACCAAAAATTTCTGAAGCCGAAACTTGATTTTTATTACCCAAAAAATCAAAAAACCAAGAAGCTCTTTCTTTTCTAATTTGATATGAATATAAAGTTGCAGATGACCAAATGTAATTTTGCAATTCATTTAATTGAGTTGTTCTTTTCTTCAAACCATCCCAAATCAATTCGTATAATTTTTGCTGCTGACACAAAATCAAGGTAAACGGTTCTATGTTTTCAAGATCAATCAGTTTCCAAAAATCCTTTGGTGATTCGTTAGATATAATCTCCAACGCAATTAATCCCCTGCTTTTCCGATAAGCAAACGAAGAAATATGTTTTTTAAGCCCTCCGTTTAGGAGTACTAAAACAGTTCCGTATTCATCTACAGCAAACCAAGTTCCTCCAGCTTTAGAATCTTTTGGGTAGGTGACATTTTTACCATTGTGGTAATAATTTCTAGGTGAAATTGCTTCTGGCCGAATCACCTTCTCGTCTCGATTTGAAGTTATTATCACAACTCCATTATTATTTACATAACTTACTGTGCACATTGTTTTCTATATTCAATAGTTGAACGGGCTACTCCAAAATTTTCATCAATCAAAATATTCTCAAATTGTAAAGCAGCCACTTTTATTAAAGCTTGATGATGAATGCAATGTTCTAAATTATAAAGTAATTCTCGGTAATAAGTGCTCTGAATACTAAGAGCCTGCTCCTCACTTTTCTGTTCTAAGTAAATGATTTTGTTTTCGCTTTTCAATCTTGATTTTATTTCAATAAGTGATTCCTTGGCAAATGCGGTTTGGGTTTGAATTTTGTTGTTTCTTTCACGATTATCATAATTCAAAACACCACAATCATAACCATTTTCAAGACACTGAAACATTTCGATAATGTGCCTAGTATGCTCACCAATTGTTGCATCACTTAAAGCGACGCAAGATTTAGAATATTCTTTATCTGAAAGTTGATCTAAGAGATAAATTAATTCGTCTAAACTGTTGTGTATCGATTTTAATAACATAGTTTTTACATTTTAGAAAATTAAATATTCTGCTTTTTATTAAAGTAAATTAACCCTGCACAACATAATAAAGTAATAATGGCGAGCATAAAAAGAAAACCGTTGTCATTTTGCACTTCTATGCCTAGTATAAATAAATGTGATAAAATCGCCGCAATCATAATTATGCATCCGCCCAAAGCACCAATAAATGTTGTTTTGGGAACTAGAATTAAAATTACGACAAATAACTCTGCAATTCCAGAGCCAATTCTTCCGTAAGGCTCTACCCCTAAGGTCGAAAAAATATAAATACTTTCTGCTGCTGCTCCGAATTTAAAAAATAGTGTCTGCAGTAAAATTGCTGCTGCAATAATTCTTAAAACCCATGTTATTTTTTCCAGTTTCATCACATTTTTATTTATTTATTTTTCTCCAATTATTATCCGCTTTGGCCATCAAACTCGTTTGGTCTTTGTTCCAGCTTTTTAATGTATTATTAAAATAGGCGTTGTAAAACAAGTAAAGTCTGCCTTCAACAATTTTAAAAGTTTCAGGATTTATTTCAACCTTTTCTCCGCTGCTTCCCATCGCATAAGCACACCATCCGCCATATTGAGGTTCATATTTGGAAGGGTTTTTCAAGAATGCTTCTTTATTTTGCATTGATGAAAATTTATAGACAACTCCTTGATAAGAAACTGCCAAATCATTTTTTCCTTTAATTGCTTTTCCTTCATTAAAATACCCAATAGGATCATAACCTTGAATTGCGATTTTATTTTTGAGATTAAACTGATCCACTCGCCTTGTGTCGTTTTGAGCAAATGAAATACTCGAAACTAAAATCAATAGTAGTATTGCTGTCTTTTTCATTTTCCTTTATTTAAAAGTTTTCAGTACCGAAACAAGCAATTCATTTGATATGCGATGTTTGAAATTTGGAGAAATATATTCGAATAAAATCTCGCCTTCTTCATTGACAATAAATACAGACGGAACTGGCAGAAAACTTTTGTTATCTCCATTAGAATTTGCATTAATTACTGATTTATAATTTTCCGGGACTTGAAATGCAATTCCCATCGCATTTATAAGCTCTCCTTTAGAGTCAGAAAGCAGTGTATACTTTACCTTATCTTTTTCCTCTGTTGATTTTAAATTTTTAGGTGCGTCAGAGCTGACTGCTGCGATTTGGTATCCTAAATCCAGTATTTCTTTTTCGGCTTCAGCCAATGCCTGCAAATGCATATTACAATACGGACACCAGCCACCGCGATAAAAAACTAAAACTGTTTTTTTCTTTTTAAGTAAATCCGAAATTTTCACATCTGTATTTTCAGATGTTTTTAAAGTAGCGTTTGGTATTTTTTCTCCTATTAATAAAGGAGCGATATCTAATGCTGTTTTAGGAACAGTATTTTGAGCATTAACAGCTGAAATTACAATTGCCAGCACCATAAAAAAGAACTTTTTCATAATTTTTAATTTTACATCTTATTTGATATTGTAAAATTACTTTAGTCTGAAAAAGCAAAATGTCAGCTAATTTACACTTAGCTTAAAATAGTTATATTTTGGTGATATCCTGAATTATAATTTCTTTTCTGTTATAACTTAATAAATTATTAGATTCCATTTCATTCAATAAATGTGTGGCGGTCTGCCTAGAAGTACAAATAATTTGTGCAATATCATTTTGTGTCAGATAATTTTCGATCGTAACAACATTCCCATTTTTACTGCCTTCTTGCTCTGCCCAGTTTTTTAGAAACTGATACAACCTTGTTTTTGCATCTTTAGAAATTAAATTGGCGTAGCTGTTTTTTACTCGTTTCATTTTCAAGCCTACAAATTTTGTATACGAAAGTGCCAGCTTGGGATTTTTAAGCAATAAGTCCTCAAAGTCAGACATTAAAAAACTGCAAATTGTCACATCGTCTGAAAGGACTTTTGCATATTCTTCATTTTTATCATCCGATTCCAAAGTCAATTCGCCAAATAAATCACCTTTCTGAATAATGTCTTTTATGGTCTCATTACCCTCATCATCAACAGCAACAATTTTAATATTGCCTTTCTTAAGTAAAAATATACGCGGCAGATCTGAAGTCGAGAAATAAATAATTTCGCCTTTTGATGCTTTTTTAAAACCGGTAATAATGCACAACTGCTTGATTTGAGCATAACTCAAAGTTCGAAACAGTTTATGATCTCGCAAATACCAATATTTTAAATCTTCGTACATAAAAAACTTTCTTTTAGTAAAGATAACCAATTAAAAAAGAAAACCCTTTCAGACCAAGAAGCCTGAAAGGGTTTTACTGAAAATATTATAAATCTATTATCCTGCGATAACTGATCTTGAAATTACAATTTTCTGAATTTCAGAAGTTCCCTCATAAATTTGAGTGATTTTTGCATCACGCATAAAACGTTCAACATGGTATTCTTTTACATAACCATTTCCGCCGTGAATTTGAACAGCCTCGACCGCAGTATCCATTGCAACCTGCGAAGCAAATAATTTTGCCATTGCACCGCTTACATCATAATTTTTATGCTGATCTTTATCCCAAGCTGCTTTCATACATAAATGACGAGCTGCTTCGATATTAACTGCCATATCTGCCAATTTGAAAGCAATTGCCTGATGATTGCAAATTTCTGTTCCAAAAGCTTTACGCTCTTTAGAATATTTCAAAGCCAATTCGTAAGCTCCAGAAGCAATACCTAATGCTTGAGAAGCAATACCAATACGTCCTCCTGCAAGTGTTTTCATTGCAAATTTAAATCCGAAACCATCTTCACCAATTCTATTTTCTTTTGGAACTTTTACATCACTAAACATCAAAGAGTGTGTATCTGAACCACGAATTCCCATTTTTTGTTCTTTTGGTCCAATTGAGAAACCTGGCATATCTTTAGTCATAATCAAAGCATTAATTCCTTTGTGCTTTAATTCTGGATGCGTTTGAGCAATAACTAAATATACAGATGCTGTATTTCCGTTTGTAATCCAGTTTTTTGTTCCGTTTACCACATAATGGTCTCCCATATCAACAGCTGTAGTTTTTTGCGAAGTTGCATCACTTCCAGCTTCTGGTTCACTTAAACAAAAAGCACCATGAATTTGACCTGAAGCCAAACCTGGCAAATATTTTTGTTTTTGTTCTTCTGTTCCAAATTCTTGTAATCCCCAGCAAACTAAAGAATTATTTACCGACATTACTACAGAAGCTGAAGCATCAACTTTCGAAATTTCTTCCATTGCAAGTACGTACGAAATCGCATCAAGTCCGCTTCCGCCATATTTAGGATCAACCATCATTCCCATGAATCCAAGTTCACCCATTTTCTTAACTTGTTCAGTTGGAAAAATTTGTTTTTCATCACGTTCAATAACTCCTGGTAACAATTCATTCTGAGCGAAATCTCTTGCTGCTTGCTGAATCATTAAATGTTCTTCGGTAAGATTAAAATCCATAGTTTTTTTAATTATTGTTTTTTTACCATCAAATGACAATGCACTGTGGCCGGTTTGTTTTTTTGTTTTTCTTGAAGTCCTTATTTTTTACACAAAAAGGCTTTCAAAGATAAATTTTAAATGTGAAATTTACAATGCGCGCATATAAAATTGAGAGATCAGCAATATTTACGATAACGTTTTCGTTAATATTTAGCTTTTTTGACCAAGTAACAATAATCATGCAGCTTTTTTTCTAAATTTTAAGATTAAAAATGCAGATAAAAAATAAGCAAATTTAAATTCTAAGCACAATTCTTACTCTAAAAAAGACCTATTACTTATAAAAGACACAAATTCACGTAAAACTAGTCCTACTAATTTGATTTCTAAAACAATACGCAAAAAATCTCAGAAAAAAAGATCTTAACAGAACGTAAAATTTTGATAAATTAACATTATTTTTGCTCAAAAAATATATAATTGATAGAATATGAAAAAGATTTTACTATTGCTTACACTCCTTTTAAGTCTGCAATTTTCTACAGTTTCGGCACAAACTCAATTAGAAGTAAATGGTGTTACTGTTCCAAGAAAAATAGAATTTCAAAGCAAATCCTTGCAGCTTAACGGTGCCGGCGGAAGATCAAAAATGTGGTTGGAAGTTTATGTGCAGGCTTTGTACTTATCGCAATTAAGCCAAGATCCACAATTTATTATTGACAGTGATACTGAGATGGCTATTAGAATTGAAATTACCTCATCAATGGTTTCTTCTAATAAATTAACAAAAGCAATGAATACTGGATTCGAAAAATCTGCAGGAAGCAATCTTGAACAATTACGTCCTCGAATTGAGCAGTTTAAAACATACTTAAGTGATGCCATTACAGAAAAAGATGTATTCATTTTGTTT
Organism: Flavobacterium oncorhynchi; assembly: GCF_002217355.1. GTDB lineage: Bacteria > Bacteroidota > Bacteroidia > Flavobacteriales > Flavobacteriaceae > Flavobacterium > Flavobacterium oncorhynchi. The sequence goes on from NZ_MUHA01000025.1 coordinate 156,952, forward strand.
TATAATCCTCTTGACCAAACAATCAATGTTTATAAAAACGAAGTTTTAAAAGGAAAAATTCAAGGATTTGATTTCAAAAAAGCATTATTTGGCATTTGGCTTTCAGACAAGCCGGTTGACGAAACTTTAAAAAAGCACTTATTAGGAATATAATTCTTAATTCTTTACCATATTCGAAAGCCGAAAACCTTATAGTTTTCGGCTTTCTTTTTTGTTTTAATAAATTTGAAGCAAAATACATTATTCGCATTATTCTATTTTATACTTTTACGCAAACTAAACATATCTCAACAAAATGAAAGATTTATTACAGCAATTTGAAAATAAAGCACCTGAAATTGTTTTTAACTGGAAAGATTCTGAAACAGAAGCTGAAGGATGGACCGTGATTAACTCACTGCGAGGCGGAGCTGCCGGCGGAGGAACTAGAATGAGAAAAGGCTTAGATATGAACGAAGTTTTGTCATTGGCTAAAACAATGGAAGTAAAATTCTCTGTTTCTGGTCCTGCTATTGGAGGTGCAAAATCTGGAATAAATTTTGATCCAAATGATCCTCGCAAAAAAGGAGTTTTACAACGCTGGTATAAAGCCGTTTCTCCTTTATTAAAAAGTTATTACGGAACTGGAGGCGATTTAAATGTTGATGAAATTCATGAAGTAATTCCAATGACTGAAGAATGTGGCGTTTGGCATCCGCAAGAAGGCGTTTTCAATGGTCATTTTAAACCAACAGAAGCAGATAAAATTAATAGAATCGGGCAATTACGTCAAGGTGTTATCAAGGTTATCGAAAACCCAAAATTCTCACCAGACGTAACTAGAAAATATACTGTTGCCGATATGATTACTGGTTTTGGCGTTGCTGAAGCTGTTCGTCATTTTTATGCAACTTATGGCGGAGAAATAAAAGGTAAAAAAGCAATTGTACAAGGTTTTGGAAATGTTGGTTCTGCAGCTGCTTTTTATTTAGCCGAAATGGGCGCAAAAGTAATTGGAATTATTGATCGCGACGGCGGACTAATCAAAGAAGATGGTTTTTCTTTTGAAGAAATCAGAACTTTATTTTTAAATAAAGACGGAAATAAATTAGTTGCCGACAATATGATTCCGTTTGAAGAAATCAACTCTAAAATCTGGACAATTGGTGCTGAAATTTTTACACCTTGTGCGGCTTCAAGATTGGTTACTCAAAATCAAATTGATAGTTTAATTTCAAACGGACTTGAAGTTATTTCATGCGGTGCAAACGTTCCTTTTGCCGACAAAGAAATTTTCTTCGGATCAATTATGGAACAAGTGGATCATAAAGTAAGTTTGATTCCGGATTTTATTTCAAACTGTGGAATGGCAAGAGTTTTTGCTTATTTCATGGAGAAAAAAGTTCAAATGACAGATGAAGCTATCTTTAACGATACTTCTGAAACTATAAAAAATGCAATTGTAAAAGCTCACGCTTTAAATTCGTCTAAAACAAATATTAGTGCAACGGCTTTTGAAATTGCATTGAAACAATTAGTATAATCTCATTTTATACTTTATTTCTAAAACGGGCTAAATTACTTAGCTCGTTTTTTTTTAGATCTAACCGTAAAGTTCACAAAGCTTTCTCTCATTTTATGTCATTTCGACGAAGGAGAAATCGCACTAGAAGCTCGACAAAGATTGGAGATTCTGTTGTAGATTTACGAGTGAGATTTCTCCTTCGTCGAAATGACAAACAGTACGTTTTTAAACAATGTTTAAAAAAACATTTGTATTCCTTGCATAAAACCTTAGCTCCCGGATCGCTATCGGGATTGCGGTTAAATTCTCTCTTTCATTCTAAACAATTTTTACTACTTTTAAACGTTTTTAAAATTATACATTTCAAAATTCAGAATTAAAATGAGTTTCACTATTTCTTCAGATCAAAAGAAATCCTTACTCTTTACGACAGCTATATATGCGGTAATTTTAATATTACTGTTTTTCATACGTTTTTGGCCTCCTTATAATCCAGATAACAATGTTGCTCTTGCCAGCGGCGGAGGCGGAGGCGGTGTTACTGTAAATTTTGGCGACAGCGATTTGGGTTCTGGCGCTAATTACAAAAGCGAGGTTCTTGAGGTAAAAAATAATGTAAAACAGGCACCCGCAAAAGCAACTCCAGAAGAAGAAGCTATTATTACTCAGGAAAACTCGGTATCTGATAAAGCAGATGTTATTATTCCGACAAAAGAAAAACCTAAGAAACCTGTTCCTGTTGAAAAACCAATACAAAAACCAGCACCTGAAAAACCAAAAGTTTCAAATTCTACAAATGATGCCTTATCAAGTATTTTAAAAGGATCTAATAAAGGCGGTGACGGTGATGATAAAGTTGCCGGAAACAAAGGAAAAGCAGGCGGAAGTTTGGGATCAAATGGATATTACGGAACTGGTGGTTCTGGCGGAGGAACTGGAGGCGGTAACGGAACTGGAAACGGCATAGGAACCGGAAGCGGTTACGGAGCAGGAAGCGGCGGCGGCTCTGGAGGAGGATCAGGTTATTCTCTTGGAAACAGAAAAGCTTTATCTAAACCTGCACCAAAATATACTTGCAACGAAGAAGGAAAAGTTGTTGTTGAAGTAAGTGTGGATCAAAACGGAAAAACAATAAGCGCAACTGCAGGAATTAAAGGTACAACCAATACAGCGAAATGTTTACTTGATCAAGCACGAATTGCTGCAATGAATACAAAATGGGAATCTGATAATGATGCACCAGTAAAACAAGTTGGAAAAATTATTTATAATTTCAGTTTGAATTAAAAACCACGGATTTCACGGATTTACACTAAATGTGTTATCATAAAAAAGGCTTTCTGAAATATTTCAGAAAGCCTTTTTTTTTCGTCCAGTTTGTCATTTCGACGAAGGAGAAATCACACTCGTTAATCGACAAAGATTGAAGATAGACTTTGCAGAATTTTTGGTGTGATTTCTCCTTTTCAGTCGAAATGACAAAACTGCGTATTACATTTTACTTCGGACTAGTAGCAATTACAAACTTCAAATTGTTCTTTACTCCTATTTGCAAAACATCTACTAAATCTTGAACCTGCAAATTAAAAGGGATGCGAACTACAACCGTTTGCTCCTTGTCTGCTCCTATTTTTGTCATTAAACTTGTTTCTAGATTCTCAAAGTCCACGGGTTCTTTATCTATGTAGAACTTTTTATCTTCGGTAACAGACAAACTGATTAATTGTTTATTTGTTTTTTCGTTTGCCTTGGCTTTTGGCAAAGTCATCTTGATAACATTAGGATTTGCAAGTGTTGAAATAATTAAGAAAAACAACAGCAGGAAAAACATAATATCACTCAGCGATGAAGTTGCAACCTCAGCATGAAATCTTCTTTTTCTCTTAATAGACATACCTTATGCTCTTTGAATTATGTTTACAAACTCTAATATTTGTTTCTGAATTTTCAAGGCAAAATCATCAATTTTTCCATTCAATAAATGATAAGCACTATACGCAATAATTCCAACAATTAATCCTGATCCCGAGCTGATCATTTTCTCGTACAAACCTCCAGAAATGTTTCCAATACTTATATTTTCAGTTACTGAGATACTGTAGAAAATTTTAATAACTCCCGAAATTGTTCCAATAAATCCAAGTGTTGGCGCAATACCTGCAATAAGTCCAAGATGACCTAAACGACGCTCCATTTCACCAATTTCAATATCGGCAGCGCGATCCATATTTGATTCGATTTCGGCAATTGGTCTTCCAATAACCAGAACTCCTTCTTTCAAAATATTTCCTGCAGCAGTATTACTTCTTTCTACAATTGTTCTAGCCAATTCGATATTTCCTGCATTCAATTTATCACCAACATCCTGCATTAATCGACTATCAATTTTTGAAGCTTTACTGATATACATATAACGCTCAAAAATGATGTAAATAGTATAAAATAATAAAAGTGCGATTGGAATTAGGAAGAAACCTCCTTTTAAGATAAAACCTAAAACGGAAATTTCGGTATTTGGAGCAATTTTTTCGATAACTACGTTAGATGCGTTTGCAATGGTATCTGTTTGTAATTGAATGAGGCTAAACATATTTTAATTCTTGTTTTTAATAATTAATTCTAAAAAATATTTCAATTTTGCACTAAAGATAATTTTCATTGTAATATTAAACTAAAAAAAACGAAAATTATTTCAATTACCAACTATTTTATCCAAATAAAATGAACTATCAAGAGACTACAAACTGGATGTTTAATCAATTACCAATGTATCAGCTTCAAGGTGCTTCGGCATATAAAGAAGATCTCACAAACATCAAATTACTGGCAGCGCATCTTGGTAATCCAGAAACGCAGCTAAAGTGCATTCATGTTGCTGGAACAAACGGAAAGGGATCAACATCACATATGCTGGCTTCGGTTTTGCATGAAGCTGGATATAATGTTGGTTTGTATACTTCGCCGCATTTAAAAGATTTTAGAGAACGTATTAAAATTAACGGTCAAGAAATCTCTGAAAATTTTGTGTGTGAATTTATCGAAAAGCATAAAAGTTTCTTTGAAGCCAATGATATGAGTTTCTTCGAAATGTCTGTTGGTTTAGCTTTTGACTATTTTGCATCCGAAAAAGTCGATATTGCTATTATTGAAGTCGGCCTGGGCGGAAGACTTGATGCAACTAATATTATTACTCCATTAGTTTCTGTAATTACAAATATAGGTTTAGATCACACTCAGTTTTTAGGAAATACTCTTGAGGCAATTGCTGGTGAAAAAGCAGGTATTATAAAACCAAATGTTCCTGTTGTTGTTGGTGAATATACTACTGAAACACAGCCGGTTTTTTTAGCTAAAGCCGAAGAAAAAAAAGCCCCTATTTATTTTGCGTCTGATTTAATTAGCGAAGTATTCCCGTCTGACTTAATTGGAGATTATCAGTTTCACAATAAAAAAACGGTACAGCAGACTATTAAAATTATAAACGAGACTACTGATTTTAAAGTTTCAGATGAAAGTATAAAATTGGGTTTATTGAATGTGGTTAAAAATACAGCATTACAAGGAAGATGGCAGCAGCTTGGCGAGAATCCAAAAATTATTTGCGACACGGCACATAACAAACATGGATTAACGGTTGTAATGAACCAGATTAAAAAAGAAACTTTTCAAAATTTACATATTGTTTTGGGCGTTGTAAATGATAAAGATCTAGATTCTATTTTACCGCTTTTTCCTCAAAGTGCACATTATTATTTCTGCAGTCCAAATTCTTCAAGAGGATTAAGCACCGAAATTTTGCAGAGCGAAGCAAAAAAGCACCAATTAATTGGAGAAAAATACGATTCTGTTGAAAGCGCTTTCGCGGAAGCAAAGAAAAATGCTTCGGAAAATGATTTTATTTACGTTGGCGGAAGCACTTTTGTTGTTGCTGAACTGCCTTTGGGTTAAAATATACTTTTGATCTACAAAAAACTTTAAAAAATCATTTTAATAACAAATTCATAAACAGACAGATATAAATTATTTTAAAAAAAGTTTTATTTTTTCTTCAAAATCCTTTGCAGAACTCGAAAACTAGCGTATATTTGCACTCGCAATCACAAACGATAGCAACCTAGTAAAATAGGGCGATTAGCTCAGCTGGTTCAGAGCACCTCGTTTACACCGAGGGGGTCGGGGGTTCGAACCCCTCATCGCCCACCAATAAACTCCTTAAGAAATTAAGGAGTTTTTTTTTATTCTACTCTTGAGCTTACAAGAAATCTTAGACCAAACGCAAAATCTTTATTTAACAAAAAAACTACACATGAGAAATGAAGAAGATTGCCCAAAAACCGAACGATTCTTATTTTCCGACACATACCTATCAGAAAAAGGAATTAAATTATCCCAAGATGCAATAATTAAACGATTTACAAATCGCAATAAAAATGAGTTTTATCAAAAGTATATAAGCTGGAAAAGAAATGAAAACGAAATTACTATCTTTACTATGCATACCTATGCAGACTTAAAACTAAATAAAGAATTTGATTGCATTTTCAACTATGACAATCCAGATGAGTTTGTTTTCGAAAAATTTACTATAACTCAATCCATTTATGAAGGCTGGATTCCAACCGACACTGTAGATGATGGACACAAACATTTATTGGTATTTAGTTTTGAAAATGGAATACCAAAAATACTTTTTAAATTACACAAAGAAGAAACTCTTGGAGATACACGACCTAAGACCTATACAAAATTAGGTTTTTGTAATCAAAAACATTTTGAAATTATTGCCAACAATCTTAAGAAACGTTATTTGTTGAAAGAAAAATACGGATTGGAATATTGGAAATATATCGGCGATGAAATATAAAACCATTTAAAGAGCACTCTCTCAAAGAAACTAAAAAGTTTCTTTTTATAAAAATGCAAGAATTGGCTTTAAGTGTTCGATTGCCGTCCTTGACACTCTACCAAGAAACTCCTTAAGAAATTAAGGAGTTTTTTTTTGTGATATACTTTCACAATTTGCTTATCAATATTTCATCATCAATCATTACTTTGCAATTTCTCACATACTTTTTCAAGAAGCTTCTTAGTCTGTTTGAAATATTTCATTTTATCATCAATCTCTTTTATTTTTGACTGAAAAAGCTCAAGTGTTTCAGGTTTCGAATCAGTACTTTCGAACCAAGTGGTTAATATTTTTTTTATTTCTGCTAAGGTAAAGCCCACTTCTCTCGCTTCTATGATGATTTCTAAACGTTCAACAACATTATCATCGTAATTTTTATAGTTATTAGATTTCACTTCTTCATTAGTTAATCCCTTGATCATTCCTAGATTTTCATAATATCTAATAGTATGAATTGATAATCCGGTTTTCTTTGATAATTCGTTTATAAGCATAACTTTATTTTTTTTTATAAAAAACAATAAAGCATAGAGTATAGTCTACACTTTGTTGTTGCAAATATATTATTTTTTGCTTTTAAAGTTTTTAAAACACAAGGAATAAATCATAAAATATTTTTAATACCTGAGAGAACAAATATGTAGTATACAATAATTACAAAATATTATTCAAAAAAGCCTCCTTAAAAATTACGGAGGCTTTTGATACTTTTATTTCCCTAAAAATTCAATTTGTTTTAAGCGGAATCAAAAGAGTTATTTTGCCAGCAATTTTTTAATTTCGGCTGCAATATTATCTAAATTGTTTGGAGTATTTCCTGTTGACATAAATCTTAAAACTCCATCTTTATCTAATAAAAAGTTTTTCGGAATGGAACCTTTTGCAAACTCATTCCATATTTTTCCATTTGGATCAATTCCATAATTAAAGTCGATTCCGTCTTTTCTTAGTTTAGTTACTTTTTTCGAAACCACTTCTTGAGTTTCTCCACTTGAAATTGCTAAAAATACAAAATCAGTGTTTTTATTGGGCTCAATAATTTTCGATGGTATATCATAAAACTCCATTAAGCAAGGCGCACACCAAGTTGCCCAAAAATTTACTAGAACTACTTTACCCTTTAAATCAGAAAGTTTTACTTCTTTACCATCTATTAATTTTAAGGTAAAGTCTTTTGCTTTCTCATTTAGTTTTAAAATGTACTCATCTTCTTTTACCAATTTTTGGCTTTCTACAGACTGAGCGGCAGTTTTTTTATCGTTTTCAATTTTTTCTTGCTCGCTGAAAATCTCAATTAAAATTATAAACTCCTTGTTCCCTATTTTATCTCCAAACTTTTTGGCCAGCTCCTTTCTTTCGCTTTCAGAAACTCCTTTAATCATAGATTTAACATAACCATCGGCACCATATTTCTCAACATCTGCCATTGTACCGATATCATTGTTAATTATCAATACATATTCGGGCTTTTTTGCCACTTTATCCTGCCCGTAAAAAGATTGTACCACTATTATAAAAACAAAGAGAAATTGTTTTTTCATGTTTTGATTGGCATTTAAGGAGGTTATTGTTTTTTATAAACAGCAAACACATAGTCCTGAAGCTTCAAGACTATGTGTTAAAAAATTCTTTTTGCTAATATAAGAAATATCTTCGTTCGTAATGATTTAAAATTCAAGCTGATAAACCATCTTACGAAACAACTATTTTCCTTTACTAGTTAATTGAACCTCTGTACTGAGTTTATCTCTTGTTAAGGTTACAGAATTTACTTTTCCATCGCTGAAACCAAATTTCAACAAGTTAGGATAATCAATAATTCTGAAATATCCATTTTTAAGATATACCAACTCATTATCATTTTTTCCTTTAAAGTGATCTAATAACGGAGATTCAACATAAAGGCGATTGTTTTTTTCTACAATTTTTGTTTCTACGCCTTGTGCGTAAAGAAAATCATCATAAGTCCCAACTAGTTTTTCTTTTAGACTTGAAGGCATTTCCTGAACTTCCTCATTCGAGGTATTTTTATTCCAGCCCATTACTCTTAAAAGTGTTCTTTGAGTATTTCCCATTACAGGAAAACGATTCTTTTTTTCGCCATTGGTTAAAAATGTAAAGCCATTTCCATCTGTCATCGTTGCAAAAACACTTCCTCCAACTCCTGTATTTGAACCGTTACACATAAACCAATCATAGTTATTGTAACCAAAGGACTTTTGCCATCCATAACTCCAACCGCCAACAGCATCTTTTAAAGCTGTTACTTCAGTTACTTTTTGAGCAACATCATGAGAAATCACTTTATTGTTTTTATTACGTAAAGCATTTTGCATTTCAATCGCGATTAGAGCTAGATCAGTTGGCGTAGACCACATTCCTGACGGTCCAACTTGCGGTGTAATTGGCAGACCTGTTCTAATAACTTTTTCATTTTCATCATGCACAAGAGCTACATTTGTCGGAAATCCTTTTTCATTAGGCTGTATCATTGTAGTGTTTTTTAATCCAAGAGGCGTAAAAATGTGTTCTTGTGCAAGTTCACCTATAGATTTTTTAAAAGTATCTTCTAAAGCCATTTGAACAATTACATAACCGCCGCCACTGTAAGCCCAATCTGTTCCTGGTGCAAACAAAAATTCAATTTCTTTATCATATCTTGGAATTTTCCCTAAAAGACTTTCTTTTATAGTTGGGATTGTATCACCTTCATAGTGATCTGCAAATCCGCTTTGGGTTGTGCCGGCAGTATGATTTAAGAATTGTTTCCATGTTGGTCTATTATTTTCGATAAACTTACTTTTTGGTAAATGCCAGCGTTTTAAATAACCATCAATTGGGTCGTCTAACTTAATTAATCCTTTTTCTTCAAGAATAAAACAAAGAAGCGCTGTAATTGGTTTTGAAATTGAAGCTGTAGAAAAAGCAGTGTTTTGATCTATTTTTTCTTTTGAATCTATCGATTTTACACCAAATTGGTTAGAGTACACAATCTTGTAGTTTTCGAAAACAACAAGACTAAATCCCGCAAGTTTATATTTTTCTAATTGTGGATCAATATTTAAACTGTCTGTTAGAAAGCTATAATCTTTACTTTTTGCAGTTGCTTTTTTGTTTGTTTGAGCACTTGCGACTGTTACTATAAGAAGTAATAAATAAATAATGTTTTTCATGGTATCGTGATTTTTAAGGTTAGAAATTTATTTCGGTACAAAGATGTGGGAGAAATTAAACCTATGCGACCGAATAAAACTATTCGAACGCATTTGTCTCCAGCAATGCGTACGAGTAATTACAAAGCCCTAAAAAACAATACATTAAAACAACAAACCAATGCATTTTTGAAAGATAATTATTTTTTATTCGAACTAAAAAAACTTCAGTTTCTGAAAATTCGAACCTCAATATTATTTACACAACAGATAAAATTGCTTGATTTATTCTAAACCTAAAAGAGAAAACCAAGAAAGGAAATACAATTTATTCTACTTTACTACTTACTTATAAATCCACCCAATAAAGCAACAGATAATTGAAATACAGATTTATCCAAACGTAAAAAACTCCTTAATTTCTTAAGGAGTTTTTACATTCTATTTTAATGGTATTATTTGCGTCTGTTACAAATTTGCATTATCAGGTTTCATATCTTTCAAGATTGTGTCATAAATTGAATTCAGAAGTGTTTGTCTCATTTTTGAGTTTCTATAATCTAACAGTATTATGATTCCCCAATTTTTAGCTCTGTCATAACATATTATTGAAGATTGTCCCATTGAGTCTCCCGATTTCATATAAAGTGTATTTTTATCATCTGTCATAATATTTACACCCAATCCTAATTCTCTCTTTTCATCTTTATAAAAGATTTTCTCAGTAATAATAGCTGCTTTACCTACTTTAGTTTCTTTGTTTAAAACTGCTTTTAAATAGGTAACCATATCAGTAGCATTCGATTTAACTAATCCTGCTGGTGCAGTAATATTCCAATTAAAAAACTCTTGAATACCTCCTTCAGGATTGTGAGCAGTTGTACGGTTTTTTACATTAAAATCCTTAGTTAAAGTACTAGTCATTTTTAATGGTTTTATCATTTTGCTTGTGATAATCTCATCATAACTCTTGTTATAAACTTTCTCTAATATTTGTCCAAGTAAAGTAAACCCAATCGTAGAATAACGGTATTTACCATAATCTTTTAACTCAGAACAATTATTTACAATTGCAGCCAATGATTCTTTAGTTACACTACTCACAGGCTGCTGCGGATTTAACTCCATTAGTTTCCCAAAATCGATATCTGGCAAACCTGATTGATGAGAAGCTAAATCTGAAATTCTAATTTTGTTTTTAAGATTACTTTGCAGTACATATTCTTTTGGAAGATAGCTGTCTATATAATCTTCCAATTTCAATTTTTTCTCAATAGCGGCTTGTGCTATTAAATTTGAAGTTAAAATTTTAGTAATTGATGCTATTTCAAATATGGAGTTCTTGTCAATTTTAGTTTGACTCTCTGCATTCAAATTCCCGTATGCAGTATAATATTCTTCATTGTTTAGAACAAAGCCAATACTAATACCTACATTGGGATTTTTTTGGTGACTATCTTTTATTATCGAATCTATTCTTTGAGAAATTCCCTGTCCAAAAGAAAAGTTAGTTACTAATAAAAGTGCTGCTAATAATTTTACTGAAGTTTTCATCGTATCGTATTTTTATGGTTATAAATTTATTTCGATACAAACTTGCGAAAGAAACTTATGATACGCGACCGAATAAAACTACTCGTACGCATTTGTTTAAAAAAACGCGTACGAGTAATTACAAAACCATGAATTACAAAGCCTTGCGAAAATCAGTAGGAGTAAAACCGGTATGCTTTTTAAAAGCAGTATTGAAAGAAGATTTTGAATTAAAACCTACTTCGTACAGAATTTCTAAAATGGTTACTTTACTTTTTGCAACATCTTTTAAAATATTCTTTGCATTTTCGATACGATAGGCATTAATAAAATCATAAAAATGCTGTTCTAATTTATGATTGATTAAAAGCGATAAATCTCGTACCGGAATTTGAATATCATTTGAAACATCTTGTATGGTCAAAGAAGGATTAAGAAACGGTTTTTCTTCATCCATATACTGCTGCAGTTTCAATAATTCTTCACTATACTCTTTTTCGGTTACAGCTGTAGGCGCATTAACTTTTTCTTCAGAAACAATGTCTTTAACTAGTTTTAATTTTGAATCGATATTCCTGAATAAATCTGGATTATTTAAAGCTTTAAATAAATACCAGCAAATAATAAAGGGCTGCATTACCATAATTCCAGCTTTTATCCATTCAGAGATATCTGGATATTCTGAAAACTTAAAAATATTTTTTACAATAGCAACTACATACAAGATTGAAAGAAGGGTTGCAAACTGAAATAACCAATTATAGGAATTAATATGTGTACCGGCATTATTTTCTAGATACAGCTTTTTTGCTCTTTTTAATAACATAAAAATGGCCGCAAAATAAACAATGATCTGAACATGAATTAAAACATGAATAAACTGCAATTCGATCATGCTTTTACGATTTATTATAAAATCCAACTTTGAAGCATCATCTACAGCATAGAAACGCGGTATCAAAACAGCATTTACAATTAAAAACGGAACCGCATGTAAAAGATATTTGGGCTTAAGTTTAAAATCAGAATAGGAAACGGATAATACGTATAAATAAAAAATTGGAATTTGAAGAAAAGCAATTGTAGATCTGAATATTCCCAAATTTGAAGGTCTGTCGAACATTAATCCGAACAAAGGCTCACTTGAATCGATTGCATTTATTAATAGAAAAACAGCAAAAAGAATATTGCTTGTTTTGTCTTTTGTTTTAACTGTGAGCAGAAAAAATATTAGCAATAATGAAATGAACAAAGTAATTATGGTTGCAACAATTAATAAATTAATCTTATCCATTTTTGTTTTCTAGTGGTATTATTGTTTATAATTATAACCCGCTTATTTAAATCTGCCTTCAAATATTAGTATATTTTTTTGACTGTGTTTCAGCGGTAAGCTTGTTCTTTTTCAAAGCGAATATATGAAATATTTTCACTTTTTATTAGTTCCTTTTTCTTGAAAAAGAAATAATTTCTTACTGTTATATTCTTCTTTTTTCTTAAAATCAAGCAAAAAAAGCAAAACTCTGAAACCCTGCGTTCTACGCTCTTTACTCTTATTTTACTGATTTAAAAAGAGTTTCAAGTGTAGATTTTTTCTGATTCACTAGTATCAATTGACTTTTATCATTTAAGAAAATCATATCTATAAACTCCTTGTCTGGATTAAATTTATATTTTTTCAGCTCTGCAAAATTTCTTTGCACCAGCTTTAATTTCTCGGCACTATTTGTCGAAACAATTATAACCTTAGTAAGCGGTGTTTTTTTCATTTTGTCAATACTTGCTTCAGTTAATTCAGAATCAAACTCGGTTCTGGAACGGTAACGAAACATTTTTCTTATTGCATTTACGTCTTCTTCATTTTCAGAAATTACATATCTATAAGCCATAATATTATCTAGCTCATTTATCCAATTCGGGAAGTTGGTCTCATACTGCTTGATGTAATTATCTATAAAACTTCTGTCAATTCCTTTCTTCTGATTAATGTACTCTATAACCAATGGATAAATTTGTTTTGCCATAAGACTGATATATTTTCTATTATACCAATCTCCATCATCAATTTTCCCGTCTAATTGTTCATAAACATATCCATTTCCTAATGCCGTTGCCAAAACTTCATTCATGAGCTGATAAGCATAATTACTGCACTTTGATTTATTTTCTTTAAAATAAGAATCTATATCTTTTTTTACTTCGAGCGATTCTTCGTCATAAATGATATGATACGTTTCGTGCAGCATAACGCTAAATAAATCTTTGTATGAATCTAAATCAGTCTGCACGGCACTAATAAAGTTATTACAAAACGCCTGCGCAGTAAATCCTTTAGAATTAGGCAGCGGATAAAAAGCTATTTCAAATGGAATTGAAGTATCCCAGCTGGAATTATAAAATGTAAGCCCGGTTTGAAAATACTTTTCCATGTCATGTTCGTTCGAATATTTTGTAATTTCTACAATTTGTTTTTCGAATTTCTCTTTGTTTGGATTATAAATCAGCTCGTTGTAAATAGGCGTAAACTCTGAAATACTTTCTGCCAAGTCATTCAATGTTTTATTAGGAATGAAACCTATTGAACGTATTTTGAAATCTTTTAAATTATCAGTTTCAATCAAGTTCTTTTTCAGTAAATCTTCTGTCTGCATCGACTTTTTTAAGCCGTAAGGATAATCCTCAAATGGAAAACTATAGTAAATATTTAAAAGGTCAAATTTTGAAGCTATACTTTTATATTTCTCCGTATAATATTTTGATTTTTGAAATTCTGTTTTAAAAACATTCTCTGGAGAATTCTCAGAAAGATTTTGTAAAAAAACAAAAACAGCCAATTGTTCTGAATATTTAATTTTAAAAACTGCCTTTTGTCCAAATGCTAAAGTTGTCAAAAGTAAAAACAAGAGCCAAAGTTTATTTTTCATACAATCCTATTAGGGTTTAAAATAATTTGCGGAATTATGTATTAAATTCTATTTGTTAGAAATCGAGCTAAAGAGTTTACTCAAAATACATTTTTTTAAATTCTTAATGAACCGCGAAATCCTCTCGCAGCATAATACGAATCTGCTCCATTATGATATACAAAAACAGTATTATAACGAAAATCTGAAAAAACAGCTCCGCCGAGTTTTCTAATATCCGCAGGCGTTTTGATCCAACTTGAAGTTTTAGTATCAAACTTACCCAATTTCTGCAGCTCTTTATATTCTGATTCATTCAAAATTTGAATTCCCATTTCCTCTGCCATATTTATGGCACTGTCTTTAGGTTTGTGTTCTTTTCTTTTTTCAAGTGCTTCATGATCGTAACAAATACTTCGACGTCCTTTTGGGCTTTCTGGCGAACAGTCATAAAAAATATATTCGTCCGTTTCCGAATCGTAACCTACAACATCTGGTTCACCTTCTGTTCTTTCCATTTCATCAAGCGACCATAATTTCTCTGGATTTGCTTTTAGTTTTGCTTCGACTTTACTCCAATTAATTCCTTGATGTCTATTCAAATTTTTCAAAAAACGAGTTTCCAAAACCTTAAGCAGTTCTTCGGTTCCTTCTGGCGATAGTTTATTAGCAGTATTCATAATCTTTTATTTTTTATTTTGAACGTTCCCTTAAATAAATTAATCTTTCAATCCTTTTCCTTCTAAAATCTGAGGAATATTTTTCTCGACTCTTGATTCTCTGGTTTTAGATTGTTTGGGCTGCGAAAAATGCAGTAAATAGGCTCGTTGTCTTCCAGGTGTTAATGCCTGAAATGCTTTTTTTAAGTTAGGCATTTCATCTAACTTCTTTTGAAACTCTGCAGAAACCTCAAAATCGGTTGTCTCTTTCAATTCAACTTTCAAACCCGCTTTTTCAATTTCGATTGCCTGATAAATGTAGGTTTTCAAAATCGCCTTTTGATCGATTATTTCTTTAAGATTCGTAAATCTAATTTGACGTGCTGCCTGAACATTTTCAGATTGTTGAATTAAAATACCGTTAGTATCTTTTAATAAAGCGCCTTTAAAAAATAAAAAAGCACAATACTCTTTAAACTCATGTATTAAAACAATATTACTTTTTCCTAAAGTATAACAAGGGGTTCCCCACTTTAATTCTTCGGTAAGCTGACAATCGAGGGCAATTTCTCGAAGTTGTTCCAATTCCTTTTGCCACTTTTCGACTTTATCAAAATAAAAATCAACTTTAGGATTCTCGTTGCCTTTTGTCATGAAATTTCACTTTAGGTTAGTACCTTTTTAAACTCTATACTTTTGCTAATTTAGAAAAAATCCTATTAAAGAAATATGTTCTTTAATTATTTAAAAAGCATAATAAACGAATGGGGCATTAAAATTTGGATAAAATACTATTCAACCAAACAAATCTCGAAAACAGTTTTTCCATTTTCGTTTTTATTTGCAATATAGCCGCCGTGTGCTTCAACAATATTTTTAGATAATGTTAAACCAATTCCTGCACCTTCATTTCTTGTTGTAAAAAACGGCAGGAATATTTTGTTTTCTATTTCCTTTTCTACTCCAATTCCAGTATCAATTATTCTGATAAAAGTTCTGTTTTCTTTGGCTTCAGCCGAAATTATAATTTGCTTTTCGCTGCTGTTTTTTAAAGCATGAATCGAATTTGTGAGCAAATTAATTAATACTTGTTCCATTTGATGTGCATCAACATTAATCCTGTATTTAAACGAAATTGTATTTACTATACTTATTTGCTGCTCAACAAATAATGGATTCATAATTTGAATGCAATTATCAATTAAATACTGCAGTTCTGTTTTCTCTTTTTGGGGAGAAGGCAGCATGGCAAGTTTTCGATAACCTTCGACAAATTTTTGCAAATGATCGCTTCTTCTCAGCATAGTTTCGACACTATTTTTTACATCTTCTAAGTCTTCTGCTGACAGCGAATCTTGATCAACTAAATCTTGTAAATTTTGGCAAATAGATCGAATTGGCGTTATCGAATTTAAAAGTTCATGCGAAATGACTTTCATTAAATTTACCCAAGCTTCTTTTTCTTTTTTCTCGACAACGTTCTGAATCGAATCGAGGAGTACAATACAATAATCACGTTCAAAAATTTCAGTTCGCGAAGCCTGCAAAACAAATGTCTGCTGATTTTGTTCGTTTACCCTAATTTCTATTGATGTTTTTATTTCCTGAAAATCATCCTTTTCAATGATTTCACATAAAGCAGGAAGCTGGTTTTTAAGATATTTCCATCTTGAAACTTTTGGAACATTAAAATAGGAAGAAAAATAATCGTTCATTAAAAAAACATTCCACTCCTTTTCTTGCTTCTGCAGAATAACAATTCCAGTTTCAATATTATTTAGAATTGAACGATAAATAATATCTTTCGAAACCTGTTCATTTTGCCTGTTCTTCATCGTATCATACAATTGAAACAGTTCGGTATAATTTTTATCAATTTTATGTTTGGTAAAATCTGACGTGAAATCATTTTGCAAAATCGATGAAATGGTTTTGTCATAGAGCAAAATAAAATTGCGGACATAAAAATACATTTCACGAGCCATTAGGAAAACTATAAAAAGTCCAAAAATAC
Source organism: Flavobacterium oncorhynchi (assembly GCF_002217355.1). Lineage (GTDB taxonomy): Bacteria > Bacteroidota > Bacteroidia > Flavobacteriales > Flavobacteriaceae > Flavobacterium > Flavobacterium oncorhynchi. The sequence goes on from NZ_MUHA01000025.1 coordinate 173,623, forward strand.
CAGTAAACAGCAATCCTATTTTAAAAAAATAAATAGAAAATTCGATTCCAATGACAATTAAAATCAATCGGAAAAACAGCAATTTATAAGTTTGAAAAGTTTTAAACATATTAACTTATATTGATATTATACTTCTCTAAACGTCGGTACAACGAACCCCTTGACAATCCCAAATCATCAGCCGTTTTACTAATATTATTGCCGTTTTTAAAAAGTGCTTTTTCTATTGCCGTTTTTTCTACTGAAGAAAGCTGAATGTCATCTGCGCTTTCATCATAAGGCGTTATAATTTCTAAATCCAAATCAGAAACAGAAATGAGATTGTTTTCGCAAAGAATTACTGCGCGTTCAATTTTATTTTCCATTTCACGAATATTTCCATTCCAAGCATGTTTTTCAATTTGTTCCAAAACTTTTTTATCAAAAGTAATTTCACCTCTTCCATACTTTACTGCCATTTTTTCTAAAAGATATTCTGCCAGCGGAATTTTATCTTCGTTTCGTTCTCTTAACGGAGGCAGAACAATTTCCATGGTGTTGATTCGATAATACAAATCTTCCCTGAAATTTTTATCGGCAGCTTCTAATTTTAAATTTAAATTGGTTGCCGTTATAATTCGAACATTTAGAGGTCTGGCTTTTGTTTCACCCAATCTTGTCACGGTTTTAGTTTGAATAACCTGCAATAATTTTGATTGCAGATGCAAAGGCACATTTCCGATTTCATCTAAAAAAATAGTTCCATTTTGCGCCATCTCAAAACGTCCCGGCGTATCGATTTTAGCATCTGTAAAAGCGCCTTTTGCATAACCAAACAATTCACTTTCAAAAATATTTGAATTCAACGAACCTAAATCAACCGCAATAAAAGGATTGTTTTTTCTTTCGGATTTAGTGTAAATATGATGTGCGAGAACAAATTTTCCCGTTCCGTTTTCGCCAAGAATCAAAACATTAGCGTCTGTTTTTGCCACTTTATCGGCTAATAAATAAGCTTTTTTTATAATCTCTGAAGTTCCTATGAAAAAATCTTTTTCAATTGCGGCCGTTTTTTGTTTTTTCTGATCTTTTCTAGATTTATCAACGGCTTGTTTTACTGATTCTAATAGTTTTATATTTTCCCATGGTTTTAAAATATAATCAAAAGCTCCCGATTTTAATCCTTCAACAGCAGTTTCGACTTTACCAAAAGCAGTCATTAAAATCACAACGGTTTTTGGAGAAAGTGTTTTTATCTCTTTTAAAAGATACAAGCCTTCTCTTCCATCTTCAAAACCAATTCTGTAATTCATGTCGAGTAAAACAACATCGATACTTTTTTCTGATAAAAATTCGACAATATTTTTTGGATTATTGAGTGTATAAATCTCTTCAAAGTACTTTTTCAAGTACACTTTTGATGCAAAAAGAATGTCTTCCTGATCGTCGATGATTAATATAGAAGCGTTTGTTTTTTTCATTTTTGTTCGGTTTTGGACGAAAGCTGTCCATTTGTGGACAGTTTAATTAGTATCGAAAAAATAAAAACGTAAAAATAAAGCAGTTACAGATTTTAAATTTTTGGCACGAAAATCACATTTAGACTAATAAATCATCAAATATGAGAATCTTTTTTGCTGGTAAAAGTAACAAAAATAGACATTTATCAATTATATTGTAAACATCTAAATTTTTGAACTGTTTCTTTTACTTCGGCACTAAAAATAATCATCAAACATCAATCTTTAAAACAGCATTTATGATCAGTATCACAAAACTTTCAAAAACTTTTAGAACTGAAGAAGTAGAAACAAAAGCATTAAGCGAAATTTCCTTAACAATAAATGAAGGCGACTTTATTTCGATTATGGGACCTTCTGGAAGTGGAAAATCGACATTATTAAATATCATCGGGTTATTAGACAGCGCCTCCGATGGAAGCTATAAATTACTGGATCGGGAAATGATTGGCACTAATGAAAAAGTAAAAACGAAAGTTCGAAAAGAAAACATTGGTTTTATTTTTCAGAATTTTAATTTAATTGATGAATTATCAGTTTATGATAATATTGAACTGCCGTTGCTTTACAATAAATTGCATTCTTTTGAAAGAAAGAAAAAAGTAGAAGATATAGCAGCCATATTAGGCATTTCGCATCGTTTAAAACATTTCCCACAGCAGCTGTCAGGCGGTCAGCAGCAGCGTGTTGCTGTAGCAAGAGCTTTGATTAATGATCCTAAAATTATTCTTGCCGATGAACCAACTGGAAATCTAGACAGTAAAAACGGAAATGAGGTAATGGAATTGCTAACTGATCTTCATGCAAGCGGGGCAACAATTTTAATGGTAACGCATTCTGATTATGATGCTTCGTTTTCGCAAAAGACAATTTTAATGAAAGACGGAATCATTCTTTCAGAAAAATTAAATCATAAAAATGTTGATGTTTTCGCAACAACTTTAAACAACTAAGATCATGCTGAAAAACTGGATTAACATATTTGTCTATCACATCAAAAACAACAAAGTCTTTACAGCTTTGAATGTTTTGGGTTTAAGCATTGGAATCGCGGGATTAATTTTTGCGATTTTATACTGGAATGACGAACAGAGTTATGATCAATGGAATCCTAATAAAGACAATGTCTTTTTGGTAGCAAATCAAATGGATCCTACTACATATTGGGCTGCAAGTTCTGCTCCGATAGGATCTACAATAAAAAATACAAATCCTGAGGTTGAATCTTATTGTTATGTAAACGGAAATTACGAGAATGAAATCATTCATTATGACGGCAAAAAAATACAATCTGACAAAATTCTTGTGGCACAAAAAAACTTTTTTGACTATTTCCCCTATCAATTTATAGAAGGAAATGCAAAAACAGGTTTACCTGATGGCAACAGCATTTGTTTATCTGAAGATTTGGCCGCGCAGCTTTTTGGAAACAAAAGTGCATTTGGCAAAAAAATAATTTTACAAGATCAGGTTTTGGTTGTTAGAGGTGTTTATAAACTAGACAAAAAGTCGATTTTCAATCCTTCTTGTGTAGTCAATTTTATGGATTTAAGAGTAAAGAATACCATTCAGCAATGGGGAAATTTTCAATTTATTCTTTTATTAAAACTAAAAAATCCAACTGATACTGGTTTAATTACCAAAAGTCTATCTAAAGTTTATTATGATAACATGACGGTACCTCAAGCCAAATTTCAAGGTATGGCTCCAGAAGAGTTTATAAAAAAATATGGACAAGTAAAGCCTCATTTAGAATCTTTAGCTTCTATTCGTTTGCATACCAAAACTGGCGGCCTTATAGAAACCAACGGAAATTATCAGCTTTTATTAATCTTTGTTGGTTTATCAATTCTAATCTTGATATTGTCTATTGTAAATTACATTAATTCTGCTACTGCAAATGCTGTAAAAAGAGCAAAAGAAATTGGTGTCCGAAAAGTTATTGGAGCTTCTAAAGCGAATATAATACAACAGTTTATTTTTGAAACGGCTGTAATTTTATTGTTCTCCATTTTAATATCTCTTGTAATTGTTGAACTTTCAATTCCTTATTATAATGCTTTCTTAGAAAAAAACCTTGTATTACAAGGCGGACAATTCTATCTGCAATTAGCTGTTATTTTTGTTGCAACTGTAATCGTCGCTGGAATATTTCCTGCAATTTATGTTTCGAATTTTGAAGTTTTAAAAGTCTTAAGAGGCAATTTTATTCGGAGTAAAAGTGGTGTCTGGCTTCGCAACGGAATGTTGATATTTCAATTTGCCGTAGCAGCTTTCTTTATTATTGGGTCTTACATTGTATATCAGCAAATTGATTATATGAATTCTAAAGATTTAGGATTTAATGGAAACCAGATTCTTGACATCTCTTATCGAAACATCTATGGCGAAAAAATTACAGATAAAAATCAATTTAGCAAATACAATAATATCAAAAACCAATTGCTTCGTATAAAAGGCGTAAAACAAGTTGCAGGCGGTGGCTTTGTTATGGGAAGAGGTGCTAAATCTGTAATTTCATATCATTATAAAGACATAAATATAGACGGGAGTAATATTCCTATTGATTTTGGACTTCTTGAAATGATGAAAATAAAAATAGTTAAAGGGCGCTATTTAAATCCCGCATATTCTCAGGATACCATTAATTCAATGTTAATTAATGAAACCGCTTTAAAATTATTAAACGAGAAAGATCCTATTGGTAAAAAAATAAACTGGGATGGGAAAGAAGCTATTATCGTGGGGGTTGTAAAAGATTTTAATATTGGACATCCTGGCGAAGCTGTACCGCCAATGTCAATATTTCATTTTAAAAGTGTATCGTGGTTTAGCGGCCTTTTGAACAATATTTATATAACAGCTGATCCTAAAACTATGCAGCAGACTATTGCTGATATAGAAAGTTTATGGTTAAAGAAAGTTGATACAGAATATCCTTTTATATATGATTTTGTAGATAAGGAATACAAAAGATCCTATAGCGGTTATGTAAAACAAAAGAATCTTTTTTCGTTACTAAACGTAATTGTTATTGTAATTGCTCTTATTGGTTTATTTGCTTTAGCGTCGTACTCTATCGAAAGACGTATGAAAGAAATCGCTATCCGAAAAACGCTTGGCGCCGAAACGAATGTTTTATTAAAGGAACTTTGCAAACAATATATTCTTTTTAGTATTATAGGATTTATGATCGCATTATTTCCCGCTTACTATTTATTAAACAAATGGTTAGAAAATTTTGCTTATAGAGTTTCTATTTCTATTTCACCCTTTTTAATTGGTTTTACCATTTTACTGCTGCTCACTCTCGCAGTAGTACTTTCAAGAGCGTATCAGGCTACCAAAGTTGATGTTTTACGATATTTAAAATACGAATAATCTAATTCTTTTAGATTGCCAAAAACTATTCACCAAAAACTCCTTAATTTTTTTAAGGAGTTTTTTTAAGTTTTAAAATTCACTTTACAACTACACTTAATTATGACAATCCTTTTACAATTCCTCTTTTAGATTGTTTTATAAAATTAAGAATCAAATTTCTTTCTACACTTTCTTCAAATTGACTTTCAATTAATGCTAACGCTAAAGTTGTATTTCTTTTTTCTTGAAAAATAATTCGATACATTTCTTTTAGTTCATTTATCTTCTCAATTTCGAATTTTCTTCTTTTCAGGCCAACGCTATTCAAACCAACATAACTCAAAGGTTCATATGCAGCCGTAATATATGGCGGAACATCCTTCACAACTCTGCTCATTCCAGAAATCATGCTATGGTCACCAATATTTGAAAATTGATGTATGGCTGAAAAACCACTGATAATAGCCCAATCTCCAACAGTAACCTCGCCTGCCATTCCAACATTAAAACCAATGACACAATTATTTCCAATAAAACAATCATGTCCAATATGAGCATTAGCCATAATCAAATTATGATCGCCAATTTTTGTTTTACCTTTAGAAGCTGTTCCTTTATTTATCGTTACAAACTCGCGAATAATTGTTTCATTTCCGATCTCAAGTAATGAATATTCGCCCTTAAACTTTAAGTCTTGTGGATTTCCAGCTATTACTGATCCCGAGTGAATTTCGCAATTTTCACCAATTCTTGCACCGTTCAACAAAGTAACATTATTACCAATCCAAGTATTATCCCCAATAACAACATCATTTTCAATAGTGGAAAAATTTCCGATACGAACATTGTTTCCAATTACAGCAGCATTTCCAATTACAGTATTTTTCAATATTTACTAATTTAATAAGTATACAAATATTGAAAAAAAGAAAATACCATTTTTTGACCTAATGTCAAGTAATTGAAGCCCGTATTCTACTTAAAGTTTCCTGACTAACACCAATAAGTGAAGCAATATCTTTCAACTTGGCTCTTTTTATAATTTGAGGAAATGACTCAAGAAGATATAAATACTTATGTTGAGCTGTCATTAATCTAAACTGATGATGAAACTCATTAATCTTAGAGAGATAAAGTCGAAGTAATTTTAAGTGAAAACTAGAAAATAATGGATAGCGTAGCAAAATTTGCTCATCATCAAAAGATAAAGAGTATACAGTAGTTTCATCTGAAGTTTGAAAAATCTCAAATGATGGTTTTTGCTCAAAAAAACTACTCATCGAAGTAACAAATTGATTGTCGGTATAAATCCATTTTGTAACCTCCACACTTTCTACTATAGAAAAACGTCGTATAGTACCGGATTTAATAAAATAGATTTTATCACATACTTTTCCTTCCTCAATAATTAATTCATTTTCTTAAACTTTTCTTCAACAAAATATTCTTTTATTGCATCTTCGGTTTCGTGATCCAGCTTTTGAAAGCTATTAATTACATTTATCAGTTCCTTCATGTCCCAAATTATATTAAACAAATTTATGAATATAACTAACAAGCATTAAAATTTCTTTTTAATCAAACAAAAGCACATTACTAAATAAAAGCTTCTAAATAACTTCTTTCATCCCAATACAATATTTGTGTATAAAAAACAAAAAACAGCTTTAAAACAGCTGAAAACTAAAATCGTAACGGTTGCTTTCGACTGCTGAGATAGCATAATATATTTTAGGAATGATTTCTAAAACATTTATAAAACAAAA
>NZ_MUHA01000026.1 GCF_002217355.1 Flavobacterium oncorhynchi
CATTTTTTTTTTTTTTTTTATAATCGTGTCGTCAAAGAATGGCGATGTGAATGATATAGTCGGCTCAAAATGAGCGGAGCAAATATAATAAAAACAGTCCGAAAACGGTATAGTTTTACCGAGAAATACTGGAATTATCAGATTGCTAATTCGCACACGTTAAATTGCCAAATCGATGATTTTGATATTAAAAAATTGCGGTTTTATTATTTCGGAAATTTGGGCCAAAAAAAAACTCGTTTCAAATGATATGAAACGAGTTTTTTATAACAATTAGATAAATGATTATCTTCTTTTATCTTTAATCTTAGCTTTTTTACCAGTAAGTTCTCTGAAGTAGAAAATTCTAGCTCTACGAACAGAACCTTTCTTGTTGATTTCGATTTTTTGTAAAGCTGGTAAGTTTACTGGGAAGATACGCTCAACTCCAATAGCTCCAGACATTTTACGAATCGTGAAAGTTTCTGTGTTACCAGAACCTCTTCTTTGAATAACAACTCCTTTAAAAAACTGAGTTCTTGTTTTTTCACCCTCTTTAATTTCGTAGAATACTGTAATAGTATCTCCAGCTCCAAATTCAGGGAAATCTTTTCTAGCAACGAATTCGTCTTGAACGAATTTTAATAAATCTGCCATGATAATTTTATTATTATAGTTTTATTTAGAGTAACATTCACGGATCTCGCCAGAGGTTAGTCCAATTCGGGTGCAAATGTAAGTAAAAAAAATAAAATTCCAATAAAAATAAATTCCAAATTTCAATTTGTTAACTGTTTGATTAATTGGTGTTTGGAATTTTAAATATTTGAAATTTATTCTAAAAGATCTGGTCTTCTGTTTTTAGTGTGTTCATAAGCCATATCTTCACGCCATTTATCAATTTTGGCAAAATGTCCGCTCGTTAAAACATCAGGAACTTTCCATCCTTTATAATCAGCCGGTCTTGTATAAATGGGCCCCGAAAGTAAATTATCTTGAAAACTGTCTGTTAATGCTGAGGTTTCATCGCTCAAAACTCCTGGAATTAATCGAATTAAAGCATCAGATAAAACTAGAGCACCTAATTCACCACCAGATAAAACATAATCGCCAATAGAAATTTCTTTCGTAATAAAATGATCCCTTACACGCTGATCAACACCTTTGTAATGTCCGCATAAAATGATAATGTTTTCATACATAGACATTTTGTTAGCCATTTTTTGGTTTAATGTTTCACCGTCCGGTGACATATAAATGATTTCATCATACTCACGTTCACTTTTTAAGTGTGTGATACAGTCATCAATTGGCTGTACAGTCATCACCATTCCGGCACCTCCGCCAAAAGGGTAATCATCAACACTTTTTTGTTTGTTGGTTGTATAGTCGCGTAAATTATGAAAATGTACTTCTACTAAACCCTTATCAATAGCACGTTTCATAATCGATGCCTCAAACGGGCTTCTTAATAATTCCGGCAAAATCGTTATAATGTCAATTCGCATTGTTTTTCTTCAAAAGTTTTGCTGCAAAGATACAAAGTTAATATTTGAAGTTTTAATGATTTAATATTTGAAACATTTATGGGTATTAAATGGAAATATTTGAGCATTAAGAGCGGTTCAAGTTAATGTTTATTTAAACTATTGATAATCTTACGTTCGTTTCTTCTTTTGAGAGAAAGGTTATTTTTATAAAGCAATATATGAAGTAATAAGCCAAAATATAAAAGATGAAAAAATATCTATTGTTAATCACGATCGTAATTCTTGCCTCTTGCTCAAGCTCGAAAAATACTTTAGACGGTTTAACGGGCAAAACGAGGCATAGTCTCATTAAAAGCTGGGGTTTTCCTATTCGAACTGTTAACAATTCTCAAGGGCAGATATTGGTTTACGCAGATCAAGTTTATAAAAATTCTAATAATACAGAATCGAGAATTGCTGGACCGAGTTATTGGAATTATACCTATATATACATTGATTTTGAAGGAAAAGTGTATTCGTATAAAAATGAAAAGCAGAATTATCCTCCTCAGCAAATCGTTTTTACGAATTAATTTTAATACAGTCTTTTTTTTTGTTTAGTAGTTTGTAATCAATGGGATAAGGTTGTCTTTTTTGTTGTTTCTTTAAGTGAATTATTGTTAAATTTAACTACTTTTATTGAAGCTTAAAAATCAATAATAGATGAAAAATGGAATAATAATACTTGCTGTAATTTTTGTACTTGCTTCCTGTAACAACCAAAATCAATCAAAACCAATGGATACCACACAAAACGAAAAAGTAATAAAGCAATATTTTGAATATTTCAATAGCCATAATTGGAAAAAAATGGCTGAAATGTATACCGAAACAGCCGATTTTAAAGATCCATCATTAGGACAAGGAATTGTAAAGCAAACTCGCAAACAAATTCAGGAAAAATATGCAGCATTAAATGAAGTTTTTCCAGATTTAAAAGACAGTATTGTTCAAATATATCCCTCTGGAGAGAAACATATAATTGTTGAGTTTGTTTCAACTGGTACTGCGCCTGATAATTCAAAGTTTGAACTGCCAATCTGTACTATTTTTACAATCGAAAATGGAATGATTACAAAAGATTTTACTTATTTCGATAACTTTGAAGAAGAAGACTCAAAGTAAAATAGAGTAAGGAAAAAAGGAGAAATCATAAATAAAGAGATTACAATTGCTCTAGAAGACTTTATTCGTGATTTTGAAAATCAATTTGTGTAGTTTTAAGTTTTACTTTTTCTTATAAAGATGGTAACAAGAAGAAATTTTATAATAAACAGCAGTTTGGCAGGAGCGGCAGTTTTAGTTTTGCCGTCATTAGCATTTAGTATGGAAAAAAAAGAAATTGGCTTGCAGTTATATACACTGCGTGAGGAACTTCCAAAAGATGTAAAATCAACTTTAAAGAAAGTATCAGATTCTGGTTATTCTATTGTTGAAACTTACGGATTTTCAATCAAAGATCAGTTTTGGGGATTAACTCCTTCAGAATTGAAAAAGATTTTGGATAAAAATGATTTGAAAGCCGTCAGCGGTCATTATAATTTAGGGAGTTTTCTTTATGATGGAAATAAAGAAGAATTGGTTGCTGCTATTAAGGCAGCAAAAGTTTTAAAAAGTGATTTCTTAACGGTTCCATGGATTGATGAAGCGTATAGAAAAAATAGTGATGATTATAAAAAGATTGCCGCACGTTTGAATGAAGCTGCCAAAATGTGTAAACAAGAAGGATTGAAATTTGCGTATCATAATCACGATTTTGAGTTTCAAAAACTAGAAAACGGTGCTACAGGTTATGATATTTTGCTAAAGGAAACAGAAAAAGATTTAGTGTTTTTTGAATTAGATTTATACTGGGTTGCTCGCTCAGGCAACAATCCTCTTGAGTTGTTTGCTGCAAATCCGTGGCGTTTTAAAATGTGGCATGTAAAAGATATGGACAAAGAAAACCAGAGTTTGAATGCTGAAATTGGTTCTGGATCTATTGATTTTAAACCTATTTTCAAGCAGCGAAAAATATCAGGAATGACGTATTTTTTTGTAGAACAGGAGAATAATTATATCCCCAATACTATTGATTCAATTAAAACCAGCTGCGATTTTATTTCAAAAAACTTAATCTGAATAAGTAAGAATTTATGAAGAAACTTGTTTTGTTGGTGTTTGTAATTTTTTGTTCTTGTCATTCGAATAAGAAAGAAGAAAATAATTCAAAGTCACAGTTAAAAGTCCAGCAAATTTTACCGCCTCAACCTTATTTTGTAGCAATTAAAGTTAATGATGTTAAGCTTGAGGAACCAGTTTTTGGAGATTGGTTGTTTTCTCATAAAGAGAAAGGACAAAGTTTTGAACAATTTGTTCGGACTAAACATGTTGTTCCAACAAAAGAAGAGGATATTATCTATTTAAAACCAATTGGAAAATTTAATTCTTCACAATTAAAGCAAATTGAATTGGTTCGTCAATACTTACAAATATTCTTTCAGCTTGAAACCAAGGTTTTGGAAACGGTTTCAAATGATATTATTCCAAATCATGCTAGACGAATTGGTGATGTCGGACAAGAACAATTTTTAGCAGGATATATTTTGACAGATGTTTTAAAAGAAGGAAGTCCTGATAAAAGAATTGCATTAATGGCAATAACTGAAAAGGATTTGTATCCAAAACCAGAATGGAATTATGTTTTTGGTCTGGCATCTTACAGAGATAAAATTGCAGTAAGTTCTATTTACAGAATGCAGAAAGAGGCTGATTTTAATTTATGCTTAGATCGATTGCTGAAAATTTGTTCGCATGAGATTGGGCATATGTTTGGTTTGCATCATTGTATTGAAGTAAATTGCGTCATGAATGGAACCAATAGTATGATAGAAACAGATAGACATTCTATTAGATTATGTTCTCTTTGTCAAAGAAAATTATATTCGGGGTTTCAGTATGATAATATAAAAAGGTTAAATGAATTAGAAAAGTATTTTAGGGAAAACAATTTAGTTGAAGGATTACAGTTAATAAGAAAAGACCTTAAAAGTATTCAATAAAAATAAAATAGTATGAGTTTCGGAACAAGCAAAGAGTTTATTAAAGGAGATGAAATAGAATGGGAAGTAGTAGGCGAAGGAATCAAACGTAAAATATTAGCTTTTGATGATCGCGTTATGCTTGTTAATGTACATTTTGAAAAAGGAGGAATTGGTGTCTTGCATGAACATTATCATTCTCAAGTTACTTACGTTTCAAGCGGTAAATTTGATGTTACAATAAGCGGTGTCACACAGACTTTGAAAGAAGGAGATAGTTTTTACATTCCGCCTCATGCTATTCATGGTGTTGTTTGCTTAGAAAGCGGGCTTTTAACGGATGTTTTTAGTCCAATGCGTGAAGATTTTATGAAATAAAACAGTTTTCAGATACTGCATAATTGGTATAAAAAGGCTTGGTTTTAATGGAGACTTTAGAAATTTTATATTTTTTTTAAAGTTTTGGTTCCAATTAGAATAGTATTTTTGCAAAATGAATTTATCCAAAACGAATGTCCTTTTTATGGCAGTTTGCACTGGTCTTATCGTTGCAAATCTTTATTACTGCCAGCCTTTAATTGTTTTAATTGCCAACGAATTTAAAATTCCAGAAGCCAGCGCTGGAACTATAACGTATTTAACTCAGGCGGGTTACGCTATTGGGTTGTTTTTTATGGTGCCGCTTGGCGATAAACTAGAACGTAAAAAACAAATTTTAATAACCACTTTTGCTTCTGTAATAGCATTACTTATTGCAGCAGTGGCCAAAAGCTTTTTGGTTTTACAAATTGCGTCTTTACTAATTGGGATTACATCAATTGTACCACAGTTAATTTTACCCTTGGCAGCTTCATTGAGCACGCCCGAACAAAGAGGAAAAGTAATTGGAACCATTATGAGCGGTTTGTTAGTAGGAATTCTTCTTTCTAGAACTCTAAGTGGTTTTATCGGTCAGATTTTAGGTTGGAGATCCATGTTTTATATCGCAGCCGGAATTTGTCTTTTGATCTTTTTTGTCATCCAAAGTAAATTTCCTGTGAATAAACCTCAGTTTAAAGGTACTTATGGCGAGTTGATAAAATCTTTGTTTACGCTTATAAAAACACAGCCCGTTTTGCGTGAAGCTACACTAATTAATGTTTTTAGCTTTGCCCAGTTTGGTGCATTTTGGACTACTATGGTTTTATTGCTTTCAGGAGAACCGTTTCATTTTAATAGCGCGACAATTGGTTTATTTGGTATAGTTGGTGCTTCTGGAGCATTGGCAGCGCCTTTGGTTGGTAAAATAGGAGACAAAGGAAATTCTAGAATTGCAGTTGGCTATGGATGTTTATTGATTTTAATAAGCTTTTTGATTTTCTATTTTTCTATAGAAAGTGTAATCGGAATTGCGATTGGAATTGTGTTTATTGATATTGGAATTCAAGGAGTACACATTTCAAACCAAACCAGAGTTTATTCTCTATTACCCGAAGCCAGAAACAGATTGAATACCGTATTTATGTCATTTAGTTTTCTAGGAACCGCTGCGGGATCTGCATACGGATTATTGTTGTGGAAATTCGGCGGATGGCACGCTGTGGCAATTGGCTGTATGGTATTGTCATTATTGGCATTAACCGTTTACGGACTTACTTATAAATCAAAATCTAAAAAAATAGAAAGCACAAATTGATAAAAAATTAATTTGTAAATTTGCAATCAAATTAAAAATAACAACAATGGAAAACGGAATATACGCTAAATTTAACACTAGTAAAGGTGCGATTTTAGTAAAACTAACACACGATTTAACACCAGGAACCGTAGGGAATTTTGTAGCTCTTGCAGAAGGAAATATGGAGAATAAAGTAAAACCTCAAGGACAAAAATTTTATGACGGATTAAACTTTCATAGAGTAATTCCTGATTTCATGATTCAAGGTGGATGCCCTAAAGGAACTGGAACTGGAGATCCAGGTTATAAATTTGATGATGAGTTTGTATCAAGCTTAAAACACGATCGTCCAGGAGTTTTGTCTATGGCAAATTCTGGTCCAGGAAGTAATGGTTCTCAGTTTTTTATCACTCACGTTCCAACTCCTTGGTTAGACGGGAAACATACTGTTTTTGGTCATGTTATCGAAGGACAAGATGTAGTTGATGCTGTTGCTCAAGGTGACGGACTTGAAACTTTAGAAATTATTAGAGTTGGTGAAGAAGCTCAAAAATGGAACGCAATTGAAGCTTTTATTGGTTTAAAAGGTGCTCGTTTGAAACGTGAAGCAGCTTTAAAAGCAGAATCTGAAGCAAAAATGGAGCAATTAGCTGCTGGTTTTGATAAAACAGAAAGCGGTTTACGTTACAAAATGATCCAAAAAGGTGACGGTAAACAAGCTGAAGCTGGAAAAACAGTTTCTGTTCACTATGAAGGATCTTTAGAAAACGGAAAAGTTTTTGATTCATCTTACCCACGTAAAAAACCAATCGAATTTAGATTAGGTCAAGGTCAAGTTATTGAAGGATGGGATGAAGGTATTGCTTTATTACAAGTTGGAGACAAAGCTCGTTTTGTAATTCCTTCTGATTTAGCTTACGGACCATCAGGTGCAGGAGGAGTAATTCCGCCAAACGCAACTTTGATTTTTGACGTTGAATTAATGGACGTAAAATAATAAAACTGATAAAGTTTAAATTGATTTTAAATAGAATCCCATTCGCAAGACGAATGGGATTTTTTTTATATTTACTTAAAAATAAATCAAGGCAATGAAAACAAAAATTCTAACTTTAGCAGTTGTAACGTTACTTTTAGCGTCGTGCGGTACAAAAAAAACAACTGCCGCGACAGCAGAAACAACTGCGTCAGCTTCTAAAACGGTAAAAGCCGAATTAACTCCTGAATTAGCAGAGGGTAAAAATTTGTATGATAATAGTTGTGCAAGATGTCACAAATTGTACGAACCAAAAGATTTTACGAAAGAAGATTGGCAGCCAATTTTGGTGCGTATGCAGAAGAAAGCAAAGTTAGATGATGTGAAAATGGCATCAATAACAAATTATATTCATTCGCAATTATAATTTGCTCTTAAGAAATGATAATTAAAACTATTCAGTAAGTCTATTGAATAGTTTTTTTTGTTTTAGATAGATATAAAAAAAACACCGTCACAGAATGAGGTGTTTAAAAAGTTATAAATTATGTACAGCCGTATTGTCTACTGCTATTATTTTTAAAGTCTTTATACCAGCAGGTAATTCCCAATCGACTTCGTCATTTTCTTTAAATCCGATGATAGCAACGCTTAATGGAGCAAGAATCGAAATTTTAGATTGTTTTACGTCTGCAGATGAAGGTAAAACGATCTGAATTTTCATTTGTTTATTCGCCTTTACATCTTCAATTGTAACAAAAGAATTAATTCGGATAACAGAGCTGTCCATTTCGCCTTCCTTGCTGATAACTGCACGATCTAGTTCTTGCGAAAGCTGATTTGCTTCTTTAGTATTTGTTGAGTTTTTACTTTTTAATATCAATTCTCTTAAAAATTGATAATCTGTTTTACAGAATGTGGGTGTTGGTTTCATATATCTATATTTTATTATTATAATTTAAATGTTTGTGTTTTAATTTTGTTCTTCGTTCAGGCTGGTTAGATAATTGTTAATTCAAAAAAAATCAAATTGTAGATTTAGTACAATAAATGCTTTGAAATTGTTGAATTAAAAAAAGCAAAAAATTATTTGAGAGAAGTTACTCTTTCAAATAAAAATAAATATTAAAATGTGGTATAAATCCTCCGCCTGAAAGAAGAAATTGGAATAGACGGAGGCCTAATTAATAAAGGCCTTACTATGTGAAATAAAAACAGCACCAGACAGTTCTCTTCGTAAAGAAAACAGCAGGAGGCAAACTGTAAATATTGTTATAGTGCTCAAAATGAGTATTTGTTTGTTAGAAAGTACAAAGATAGGTAAACTTTTTTAAAGGTGTACACTCTTTATTTCCATTTGATATTACAGCCTATACTTGGTTTTTGAATTGTATTTAAAGAACGATTGTAAATTAAGGCATCAATGGCGCTTCTTAAATCGCTTCCGCTTAACGGAATTCCGTTTCCAGGTCTTGAATCATCAAGCTGTCCTCTGTAAAATAATCGATTTTGGCTGTCGAATAAATAAAAGTCCGGAGTGCAAGCCGCATCATAAGCTTTTGCAATTTCCTGCGTTTCATCAAATAGGTACGGAAAATCAATTTTATTTTTAAAAGCAAATTCGGTCATCATTTCTGGCGAATCTTCAGGATATTTTTCAATATCGTTGCTTGAAATAGCTATTACGCCAAGTCCTTGAACGCGATAATCATTTGCAATCATTACGATTTCTTTGATTACATGAAGAACAAACGGGCAATGATTGCACATAAAAATAACAAGAGTTCCTTTTGATCCTTTTAAATC
The DNA here is from genome assembly GCF_002217355.1 of Flavobacterium oncorhynchi. GTDB lineage: Bacteria > Bacteroidota > Bacteroidia > Flavobacteriales > Flavobacteriaceae > Flavobacterium > Flavobacterium oncorhynchi. The sequence goes on from NZ_MUHA01000026.1 coordinate 8,968, forward strand.
TTCAAATGAATATTCATTATTAGAATTGGTATCTTTTAGATAAAAATTGGGAGCAATTGTTCCCAAAGGAATCATATTTGAAGGAGTTCGTGCCATTTTATAGAAAATTAGTTCTCAAAAATAGGGTTTAATTTCTGTAAAAAAAAGAGCACAAGAATAATTCTTCTCGAGCTGCTTTCAAGAGTAAATTGAACTCTAAAAAATAGATTGTAGATATAATGATATTATGGACAAAATTTATAGGTTTATAAATAATCAAAAATTAAAAAATGGATTTAACTTGGAACGAATTTGAAAGAACAGATATGAGAGTTGGAACGATCGTAGAGGTAAATGATTTTCCTGAAGCGAGAAAACCTGCGTATCAACTAACGATAGATTTTGGTGCCGAAATTGGCATTAGAAAAGCATCTGCACAAATTACAAAACGCTACCAAAAAGCAGATTTACTAAACAGGCAAATTGTGGCAGTTGTAAACTTTCCTAAAAAACAAATAGGAAAATTTATGAGCGAATGTCTTGTTCTTGGTGCTGTAGGCGAGGAAGGAGATGTTATTTTGTTAGCTCCAGATTTTAAGGTTGAAAACGGGCTTCGTATAGGATAGTGTTTAGTGTTCAGATTTTTAGTGTTCAGTTTTGGATAAGTAAATAATTGAACACTAAAAATCTGAATACTGATTACTTGTTAATATTCGATATCAGCTTTTGTAAAATTGCTTGTCCTTCTTCCCAATATTTTAAATCAGAATCTGAGTTAATATGGCCTTGTCTCCCAACATTTACAAAATCACTTCCCCATTTTTCGGCAAAATACCGCTTTCTTTCAAACAAAGAGTAAGGATCATTTTCACTGGCGACAACTATTGATGGAAATGGTAATTTATAAAGCGGCATTGGCGAAAAATTTCTAATAACATCTGGTGTGTGTTCGGGCGAATCGACATCTGCAGGAGCAACTAGTAATGCGCCTGCGATATTTTTGTTGTTATTTGTTTCTGCCCAGTGTAATACTAAAGAAACGGCTAAACTATGCGCAATCAAAATAGTTGGTTTGTCAAGTTTAGAAACAGCTTCGTTTAAGCGGAATATCCAATCTTCGCGAACAGGTTCGTCCCAATTATCCTGAACTAAACGGATAGAATTTTTAAATTTCTCATGCCAAAAGGTCTGCCAATGTTTGTCTCCTGAGTTTCCCAAGCCTGGTAATATTAATAGTTGTATTTCCATTTCGTGGAATTTTTATATATTAAAATGGTTAGTTTAAAAGTTTGTGTCTAGTTTTATCTCGACTAAACTTATAGAGTTTAAATATATAAAAAAAGTCCAAAATGTTTAGCATTTTGGACTTGTACTTTTTAAAAAGTTATATTGGGACTAAATATCGTCAAAATCGATATCTGTAAAGCTAGATCTTTGTCCTTCAGGTTTATCAGAACTGTATTCTTTTTTAAAATCTTTTTGGTGTCTTTCAGAAATTACTTCTTCGCCTTTGTGGTTCAAAACGTATGAAGTCATTTCTTCTAATATTTCGGCAAAAGCACTAAAATCTTCTTTGTATAAATAAATTTTGTGTTTTTTAAAATGAAAAGAACCATCTTCTTCAGTAAATTTTTTACTCTCAGTAATTGTGATATAATAATCGTCAGCTTTAGTAGCTCTCACATCAAAGAAATAAGTTCTTCTTCCTGCTCGTAATACTTTAGAAAAAATCTCTTCTTTTTCTAACATGTCATTTTCTCTCATAATACGTTCTATCATTTTTTGGAATTAATAGTACTCAAAAATCATAAAAAATTATCTATTACGCAACAATTAAAGTAATTCTTTTTCCGAAAGTTGTTTTAAATATAACGATGAATAATAGCCTTCCTGATTTATTAATTGATTATGAGAGCCTTGTTGAATGATTTTACCATCTTCTAAAATTATAATTTTATCAGCATTCTTTGCAGAGGAAACTCGATGGCTTACTATTATTGTAGTTTTATCTTTACAAATTTCAAAAAGGTTATTTAAGATTGTTTCTTCTGTTTCGGTATCTACTGCAGATAAACAATCGTCAAAAAGTAAAATGGCTGGATTTTTTATAATTGCCCTTGCAATCGATACACGTTGTTTTTGTCCGCCTGAAAGCGTTATGCCTCTTTCGCCTAAAATAGTGTCGTATTGTTTGTTGAAAGCGGCAATATTATCATGTACAACGGCACTTTTGGCGGCTTCAATCACTTCTTCATCTGTTGCATTTTGATTGCCAAATTTGATGTTATTTTTAATTGTGTCTGAAAATAAGAATGCGTCTTGAGGAACAATTCCAATATTATTTCGCAAATCATTTAAGTTTAAAGTACTGATTTCATTTCCGTCAATCGTTATTCTTCCATCAGTAACATCATATAAACGAGAGATCAAAGATAAGATAGTCGATTTTCCAGAACCAGTTTTTCCTAAAATGGCTAATGTTTCTCCTTTTTTTACTGTAAAAGTGACATTTTTTAAAGCTTCAATATTAGTGTCATCATAAGTAAAGCTTACATTTTCAAAAGCAATTGAACCTTGAATATCAGATGAGTTTGAATTGTTGTTTTTGATTTCTGGCTCGATTTTCAAAAATTCATTTAGACGCTTTTGAGATGCTTCGGCTTCTTGAACCATAGATGAAACCCATCCTAATGAAGCAACAGGCCACGTAAGCATATTTACATAAAGTATAAATTCGGCAATAGTTCCAATATTCGGAATTGTTCCGTTAATATACATGACGCCTCCAAAATAAATTACTACTAAATTACTGATTCCGATAAGCGCAATCATTAAAGGACCAAATAACGATTGAACTCTTGCTAGACTTAAGCTTTTGCGTTTGCTCTCTTCTGCAAGATCAATCATGTTGTTTTGATGTTGATTTTCTAAGGAATATGCTTTTATAACTCTAATTCCTGAAAATATTTCCTGCGAAAAACTCGAAACTTTTGATAAGTATTGTTGAAAGGTGGTGCTACGCTTATTGATTTCAGAACTTAGTTTGAAAATACAATAGGATAAAATTGGTAAAGGCAGAATGGTATATAAAGTAAGTAAGGGCGAAACATTATACATATATAGTATAACAATCGCAAAACGAATAAAAGTATTTATAGAATACATTACTGCAGGACCTACATACATACGAACTTTAGAAACGTCTTCGCTGATTCTGTTCATTAAATCTCCCGTTCGGTTTTGCTTATAGAAATTTTGCGAAAGATTTTCGTATTGCTTAAAAACCTCATTTTTCAAATCAAATTCAATATGACGCGACATTACAATCAAAGTCTGACGCATTAAAAAGGTTAAAAAACCTCCAACAATAGCACTCGCCGTGATTAACAGTGCGTTATGAATTAATTCTCGCTGATAGAAATCGACAATGATTGCAGAGTTTCGATCTGTTTCTGATAATTTAAGAAAGCGCTCAATCACGTCAAAACACTTGCTGACTAATTTTGGAGTAAATAAGAAAAATATTTGTGCGATTATGGTGATTAAAATACCTAAAGAAAAACTGTATTTGTACTTAATGAAATATTTGTTTAAATAGCTTAATTCTTTCATTTTTTTAAGAGATTCAATATTGAATTGATTTAATTTTATGAATTATTCTTAATTAAAATTATAATAAAATGCAATTAAATCAGAAATAATATATTGTGTAATTGTTATTATATAGATAAAAAATTAGCACAAGTGTATTTTTTGTTTAAGTTTGAGAAGTCTTTTTGACAAATTCATAATTTTAACTAATTAATACTAGCGCTATGGATGCAGCTTTCGCAACTGGAAAGGAACTTCAAAAAATGGATCCTGTTTTTGGTCAATTATCTTTTGACGATCACGAACAAATTGTATTTTGCAATGACAAAGATACAGGTTTAAAAGCAATTATTGGTATTCATAATTCGGTTATGGGTCCAGCTTTAGGTGGTACTAGAATGTGGAATTACAATACTGAATGGGAAGCGTTAAACGATGTTTTGCGTCTTTCAAGAGGTATGACTTATAAATCGGCTATCACCGGTTTGAATATCGGAGGTGGTAAAGCAGTAATTATTGGTGATGCTAAAACGCAAAAAACACCTGAGTTAATGCGTAAATTTGGTGAGTTTGTTCACTCTTTAAGCGGAAGATATATTACTGCTGAAGATGTTGGAATGGAAACTAAAGATATGGATACAGTAAGAGATGTAACTCCTTACGTAACTGGAATCTCTGAAGAAAGAGGTGGTTCTGGAAATCCTTCTCCTGTAACAGCTTACGGTGTTTATTTAGGAATGAAAGCGGCAGCAAAAAGCCAATTTGGTTCTGATGTTTTAGATGGTAAAAAAGTTTTAGTTCAGGGAATTGGACACGTGGGTGAAACTTTGGTTGAATATTTAACTAAAGAAGGAGCACAGGTAACTATTACTGATATTAACGAAGAAAAATTATATCAGGTTGCTTCAAAATACAATGCGACAATTTATACTGGTGAGGATTTATATACTGCAGATGTTGATATTTATGCGCCATGTGCAATGGGAGCAACTATTAACGATAATACAGTTAATAAAATTAAAGCTAAAGTTATCGCTGGTGCTGCAAACAATCAATTGGCAGACGAGAATGTTCACGGTGCGAGATTACAAGAAAGAGGAATTTTATATGCTCCAGATTTCTTAATCAACGCTGGTGGAATTATCAATGTTTATGCTGAATTAGAGCATTACGGTAAAGCAGAAATTATGGCGAAAACAGAAAATATCTATAATACTACTTTAGAGATTATCGATTATGCTGTGAAAAACGGAATGACTACGCATAAAGCTGCACTTACAATTGCTCAAAATCGTATTGATGCAAGAAAGATTGAAAACAGCGAAAAGTAATAAAAGCTTATTTTAGAATTTAGAGTCTCGGTTTTAGTCGTATTTTTTAAGTAATCTTTAAAATAGGGCTAATAATCGAGACTTTTTTTGTTGATTTAATTTTAATATAAGGATTGAAATTCCTAATTTTGCAGACTAATTTTTAAATGTTCTTACAAGGTGGTAAATAGAAGACACATACGCGTTAAAGTAATGCAGTCCATTTATGCAATGCATCAAAGCGGTTCTGATAATATGGAAAAAGAAGAGAAGTTTCTTTTTTACAGCATTGATAATATTCAGGATTTATATCTTATAATGCTTTCTTCATTAATTGAAATTTGCAAAAAAGAATCTGTTTTTTTACATCTTTCAAGCAAAAAACATCTTGCAACTGCTGCAGAACGTAATCCAAACGAAAAATTTATTAAAAACAAAATTTTTCAACTTCTTGCCGAGAGCAATTCCCTTAGTATCGCTTTGGAAAATCGTAAAATCAACAACTGGACTTTAAACGACGATTATATCATTTTGCTTTTAAATGATATTAAAGCAAGTGATTTGTATAAAAAATACATGAGCAACAATGTTAATACTTTTGAGGAAGACAAACAGTTTATTGCTGATTTATTTGCTGAAGTTATTGTTCCAAATGATAAATTATACGAATATCTTGAAGACGATAAATTAACTTGGGTTGATGATATTCCGGTTGTAAATACACATATCATTAAACAATTAAAAGCAATTAAAACTGAAGATCCAGACGATTTTAGAGTTCCAAAATTGTATAAAGATGTTGAAGATAAGGATTTTGCGAAAGATTTATTTAGAAGAACAGTTTTAAACGAAGCTGTTTTAGCTAAAGAATATGATGATAAAACGCCAAATTGGGACAGTGAAAGGATTGCCGAAATTGATACGATTATCTTAAAAATGGCAATTTGCGAATTCTTGAAATTTCCTTCAATTCCAGTAAAAGTAACTCTTAACGAATATTTAGAAATTGCAAAAGAGTATTCTACACCAAAAAGTAGTATTTTTATCAACGGAATTTTAGATAATCTTGTTAAGGAACTTACAGCCAATAAAAAAATGGTTAAAGTTGGAAGAGGACTAATGTAAAAAGGATAAATTCCAGTTTATAAATTCCAAAAGAAAATATTAATATAAATCAAAAACAGAATTTCAATTATGGGACAATTAACTCAATTTGCGCCATTTCTATTAATGTTTGTGGTAATCTATTTTTTCATGATCAGACCACAGCAAAAAAGAGCAAAAAACGAAAAAGAATTTGAAAGCAGCCTAAAAGTAGGTGATAAAATAATTACAAAAAGCGGTTTCCACGGTAAAGTTGTTGAGCTTGCTGAAACTTCAGTTATCATTGAAACAATGTCTGGAAAATTAAAAATAGAGCGTTCGGCTATTTCTATGGAAATGAGCGCTGCTTTGAATAAAAAGGCTTAATTTTTTAAATTACAATATTTGAAATCCCAAATTCCAAAAGGAGTTTGGGATTTTTTTGTTGTTTTTTTGTCATTTCGACCGAAGGGAGAAATTACACTGGGAATTCCGCAAAGTTTGTCGTCAATCTTTGTAGAGTTTCTAGTGTGATTTCTCGTTCCTCGAAATGACAAAAAAGAAAAAACCTTTGTCAAAGTTTAAAACTTTGACAAAGGTTTTCATATAGTTTTGGAATTTTTAAATACTACCTGTATTTATCATTCAGTCCAACATTTGCTAATATCATCGGAATCACTTTTTCGATTCTCGAAAGTTTCGTTTTTTCCTGCTTAGCACTTTCTATATATTCTAAAAACTCGTACTGTTTGTAAGGGGTAAACTTTTGAAAAGCTTCCTTTAAGGCTGGGTTTTGAATCATTTCTTTGTCAAGAAGTTCAGAGACTATCATTTCCTTTTTTGAAGGTTTAATGATTTTACCCTGCTTTTCGTTTTCGATAGCTTCTATGATATATTCTAAAACCTCTTTTTCGTTTACCTCTTCTTTCGAGGTAAAACGCCATTGACGCATAGATTTTGTTTTGTCTTCCTGAGCATTGATAAGTCTCTTTTTTTCGTCTTTTAGAAAAACTCCGTTAAGAAACCAAATAGCAAAGTAATTTTTAAAACCTCCAATTCCAATAACATTTTTTTTGTCGTAAACATAAATAGGACCGCCCCATTTTATAGTTTCAACAAGTTCAGTTTTATCAATAATTGACTTAAGGAAGAGTAATTCTTCCTGCCAATTATTGACTTTGTCCCAAACGTGTTTTTTATCAGAATTAGGTTCCAATTATTTTTTCTTTTTAGGTTTTTCGGCTGCTTCAAAAATTCCTGGAATTGCAGTAAGTTCTGCAATTTTTACAATAACATCTGTTGCTTTCTGAATACTTTCGGCAGGAACATATTCGTACTTTCCATGAAAATTATGTCCGCCTGCAAATATATTTGGGCAAGGTAAGCCCATGAAAGACAATTGAGAACCATCAGTTCCGCCTCGAATTGGTTTTATGATTGGTTTAATATCTAGTTCTCGCATTGCTTTTTCGGCAATATCTACAATATGTTTAACAGGAAGTACCTTTTCTTTCATATTGTAATATTGATCTTTTACTTCAGCAATTACAATATCTTCGCCAAATTTCTTCGCAAACTTCTTGTTGAATTTTTTAGCAATTTTAGCGATTAACTCTTTACGTTTTTCGAATTTCTTTTTGTTGTGATCACGAATAATTAATTCTAAAACAGTTTCTTCGATAGTGCCTTTTATGTGATGTACATGGAAAAAACCTTCGTAACCTTTTGTTTCTTGTGGTGTTTCGCCTTTTGGAAGTTCATTGATAAAATCATTTGCCAGCAGCATTGAGTTTATCATTTTTCCTTTGGCATATCCTGGGTGAACGCTTTTTCCTTTAAAAGTAATTTTCGCACCCGCTGCATTGAAATTTTCGTATTCTAATTCGCCAATTTGGCTTCCATCCATTGTGTATGCCCATTGAGCACCAAATTTTTCAACATCAAAATGATGTGCTCCGCGGCCAATTTCTTCGTCAGGTGTAAAACCAATTCGGATTTTACCGTGTTTAATTTCCGGATGCTGAATTAAGTATTCCATAGCAGAAACTATCTCTGTAATTCCAGCCTTATCATCTGCACCCAACAAAGTAGTTCCGTCAGTTGTAATAATAGTTTGTCCTTTATATTGCAATAAATCTTTGAAATAATCTGGAGATAAAATGATGTTTTTTTCGGCATTTAGAACAATGTCTTTTCCGTCATAATTTTCTACAATCTGTGGTTTTACGTTTGCACCGCTAAAATCTGGAGAAGTATCAAAATGAGAAACAAATCCAATTGTAGGCACTTCATGATCAACATTGCTTGGCAAAGTCGCCATGATATAAGCTTTGTCGTCAATAGTAACCTCTGTCAAACCTATAGTTTTTAGTTCTTCAACTAATTTGTTAGCAAGATTCCATTGTTTTTCTGTACTTGGAGTAGTTTTCGAATTCGGATCTGATTCGGTATCAATTGTTACATAACTGATAAAACGATCTATGATGTGTTGCATTTTTTTTAATTTTTAGCAAATATAAGTAATTTTTTCAGCAGATATATTTAGTAAGTTGTCTCTAAAAACAAAAAAAGGATTCTGTTTTCAGAATCCTTTTTTTAATATGATTTTTTCCTTTAAATACTTTTAACGCATCTAAAACCAAGATGATTGGCTGCAGATCGAATTTCTCCTTTTCCTCTGGTTCCAACCATATATCTGGTGCAGTATTGATCTGTACATAAAAATGAACCGCCTCGATGCACACGTTTTATTTGACTTGGATCTGCAGGATCATTGTAAGCATCAGGACCTTGCGGATTTTTAGCCACTTTTCCGCTTTCACTTAAAGATTTATAGTAATCTATGCTGTACCAATCGCTTGTCCATTCCCAGACATTTCCAGCAACATCATAAAGTCCGTAAGAGTTTGGAGCATATTGTTTTACTGGAGCAATGCCTTTAAAACCATCTTCGCCTGTATCTCCGTCTTTAATTGGAAAATGTCCTTGGTAAATATTGGCTTGAAATTTTCCTTTTGGCTTTAAAACATTTCCCCAAGCGTAAATTTCTCCTGTTTTACCACCTCTTGCAGCAAATTCCCATTCCGCCTCAGTTGGAAGTCTTTTTCCTGCCCATTTTGCATAGGCAGCAGCATCTTCGTAAGTAATATGTACAACTGGATATTTTTCTTTTCCTTTTAAGGAACTTTGAGGGCCAAGAGGATGTTTCCAGTCCGTTTCAGGAATATAGGCCCACCATTGCAGAAAATTGTTCAAATTTACAGCAGCATCAGTAGGATTAAATACTACAGAACCCGTTACTAGATCTTCTTCGGCAGCTGTTGGAAATTCTTCTTTAGTTGGTTTTTGTTCGGCAACAGTTATGTATCCCGTAGCTTTTACAAATTCAGCATATTGTTCATTTGTAACTTCGGTTTCGTCCATATAATAGCCGTCAACATAAACTCTATGTACAGGAGCGGCATCTTTTGTAACACCTTTTATACTGCATAAACTTTCATCTTCAACATTGCTTCCCATTGAAAATTCGCCTCCAGGAATCCAAACCATTCCTTTTGGAGCTGTTCCTGATGGTTTATTTTTATTTTCAATAGTTGGTGTAAAAACTGAAGCTATAGATGTATCGGGCTTTTCGGCACAATCCATTACTGCCATTTTTTGCTTTGGTGAGATTAGCTTGGTGTAACCATAAGCAATTGAAATAATAGAAATAGTCAGCACGGCAAATATCCAGTAGGTTTTATTTTTCATTGTAAAAATTTTAAGCTGATAATGGTTGTTAATAGATAGGCATAAAAGTAAATAAAATTATTTTTAATAGTATACTGAATTGGTAGAATTTAAAAATTAATTGTCTTTTTCAACATTCACAACTTCATATTTATTCTTTCCATCAACTTGAACGGATTGATAGTAAGTTTCTCCAAATTTTACGTATTTATTGTCTCCAATAGTTACTTCTTCACCGCCTTCAGGCAGATTGTCTACTAAAGTTCCTGCTGTTGGTGCAACAACTTTATAATTACTTCCGTCTTTTTCATAATACGTTCCTCCATAATAATAGTTATTGACGGTTCCTGTATTGACTGTTTCGGCTCCACTCGGAATATTGTTTACGGTACCTCCAACTGGAGCAGGCACAGCTGTATAACCTCCATTTGTAGAGCTGTACCAAACGCCTTGATCGTAGTGATATTTTTCATTTTCTACGCTGACTACGATTGCTGTAACGGCTAGAGTTGCTACGAAAAATCCCCAAGGATGCCAAACTGGTCCCCAATAGAATGGTGCATAAGGACGTGGGTAATACGGGTGATAGCAGTTGTAGCGATATCCGCCATATACATAAGGAGGGCGTGTATATGGTCTGTAGCCCGGTCTCACTACCGTATTACGATTGTTGCGAACGTGAACGCTGTTGTTTACATTGATGTTTACATTGTTTCTGTTTCGATTAACGGTATTGCCGCTAATATTGGTATTTCTGTTTCCTGTTTTATTTCTATTTACAGTATTAGAATTTCTATTGTTGGTTGTAGTTCTACCGCCAATTTTTGAGTTGGAAGAGTTAGAAGGTCTGTTTATTTTAGTACCCGAATTATTTGCGCCGGGTCTATTTGCTGTTGGTCTCGCTTGAGTTGCTGGTCTGTTTTGTATTGCACCGCCGCCTCTCTGTATTCCGCCGGCAGGTCTATGTGCGCCACCACCACCGCCTCGACGCTGTGCGGTACTATCTATTGAAATCAAAAAAAATGATCCAGCTAAAAATAGTAATGCACCTTTTTTTAGAGTTTTAGTTAATTTTTTCATTTTCAGATTTTTATGTTGGTTAAAGTTATTAAAAAATATACTTTGTATAGAATTTTAAGTCGAATATTTTGAATTGCTGCAATGTCATTTTAACTGTTATAGAGAAATATCCCATTGTATTCTAAAACGCCAGCCTTGTTCTAAAGGCAAGGTTTTGTCCTGAAAACTAAAATAGGAAACCTCTGAAGTGAGCTTGTTTTTATGTCCCTTAAAGAACCAGTTAAAAGCAAGGGTTGTTTCGTTTTGCAAATTTTGTTTTATACTGTTATCTGGGCGATAGGAAGCGTGTCTTCCTGCCATTTCTAAGTGTTTTGGCCACCAATCAAGTACATTGTGAAAAAAATAACCAGCCTGAACATAGTATCCTTTTAAAGTTGTTATGTCATTATTATTCAATTTATCAATAATTTCTTTGGTATGCAATTCGCTTTGCCAAGAAAAACCGCGATACATAAAAGCAGTTTCCATATTCCATTGATTTACTCTGTATTGACCAGGTAAACCATTTTCAAACCCGTCTAAAGAACCTCCTCCTGCTTGAGAAAAGCGAGTATAAGGGCTTCTATTGGTTATGGCAGAAAAAGCAACAATTGGAGTGGGTTTTTCATGAAACTCTAAATCGCAGCCTTCAAAATCAAGAAAGCGTCCCAAAAAGTTCCATTGAGCACGTCCAAAATACATTAAATTATTGTCATCGTTACTCGTGTTTCCTCTACCAGTTCCAGTTAAGGCTGCTACCCAATAATTAAAATCGGCAATGCCGGCTCCTTTAAGATGACCATTAACTTCAACTCCCATTTGTCTGTCTACAGTAAAAGGTCTGTTAATCAAAGATCGCTCTACGGTTTGCTGTTCACCGCTGCTTATAAAACGTTCGCGGGTAAATTCAGTTTTCCATTGCCCGACTTTAAAGCTCAGCCATTCCCATTTTTCGATCATTATTCTAAAGTCCAGTAAATTGGACTGACTTAATTCATATTCCCAATAGTATTTCAACCAGGGTTCAAAAGCATGTCCGCCAATTTTAAGTCTGGCGCGGTTTATTTTAAAAGTGGTTTTGGCATCTTGACTGTAATCATCATAAGTTAAAGGATCGGTATCATAGGGAGTAGAAAATCTAAATTGAAATCGGCTTTGTAATTGAAATAGAAATTTATTGTCTTTGGTTTGTAGTTCTATTCCCTTATCTCCATAACGAACATTAATTAGTTTAGTAGTATCTTTTTCTTTCAATTGCTGCGCTGAGCCATCTAAACTAAATAATAGTACTAAGCAGAGAAGAAGAGTATTCGATACGTTTGTTAGAATGTTTGCGTTATGCATATGCTTAGAATGTTTGTAATAATTTATAGTTACTTAGTATGGCTATTTTCCTCCAAAGTTTTTAGCAATTCCTAAACCAATTCCCCGACTGTCATATGCATTCCATTTTAAGTCGTAGCTGAAAGTTCCAAATATTTCCCAATCTTTTGGAAGTTCATAGCCATATTCTACCCCGGCTCGCGTCAAAAAGAAATCTTCTTCTTTGGCAAATTCTCCTCCAAATCCTAAAAGAATACTCCATGATTCGCTAGGTTTATAGATTCCCATAACGGCAGGAGCGATAGGATAACTGCGTTCGACAGTTTCTTTATCGTCACCGCTTGCATATGTTTTTTCGACTTTAAATTTTTCAATAATAAAATCGGTGTGCAGACCAATTGCCCATTTTTCGTGAAATTGATACGTATAATCAACTCCCCATGCAGGAAGATTTAATACATCATGATTTCCTTCGTCATCACGACCTTCAAATACATGAGCATGATTAATTGATATTCCTATTTGATGATGCGGACTAAATGTTTTCTTTTCGCTTTCTTGAGCTGTAATACTGTTGTAACTGACTAAATAAAAAATCGTTGCCAGGAAAACTGTTATCTTAATATGATTAATAGTAGAAAACATTTAGAGTCTGTATTAATGAAATATTAGTTTAAAGCTGTAAATAGCTCAAAATTAAATAATAAATGACCCAAACAGGTTTGTGCTAAGAGCTTAAATCGTTTCATTTTATAACTTGCAACGTCAAAAAAGTAAATTTTGACTCAATATTTTTAGTTTTTTGAAATGTTTTTAATTTTTATGTTAAAATTGATTTGAAAACTCTTGTAATTTGTTTTCTGTAAAAAGCACCTTTTTAAACTATAATATTTAAATTTGCATCCGAAAAAATAACAACAACACACTTATGTATAAATTGATAATCCGTCCGATACTTTTTTGGTTTGATCCTGAAGAAGTGCATTACTTTACTTTTTCATTTGTAAAATTCATTTCAAAAATCCCTGGAGTTTCATCAATTATACGATCTATTTATGAGGTAAAAGATTCTCGTTTAGAAAGAGAAGTTTTTGGAATTAAATTCAAAAACCCAGTTGGACTTGCGGCTGGATTTGACAAAGATGCCAAGTTGTATAAGGAGCTTTCTGATTTTGGTTTTGGTTTTATCGAAATTGGAACTGTAACGCCGGTTGGTCAGGAAGGAAATCCTAAAAAACGTTTGTTCCGTTTAAAAGAAGATCAGGCAATTATTAACCGAATGGGGTTTAATAATGGCGGTGTTATTGAAGCTGTAGAACGTTTGAAAAAGAATTCAGGAGTTTTAATTGGTGGGAATATTGGTAAAAATAAAGTGACACCAAATGAAAATGCGGTTGATGATTATATCATTTGTTTCGATGCTTTGTTTAATCATGTTGATTATTTTGTGGTAAATGTAAGTTCTCCAAATACACCAAATCTAAGGGCATTACAAGACAAAGAGCCTTTAACGGCTTTATTGCAGACTTTGCAAGATCGAAATATAGAGAAACAAAAAACAAGCACTCAAAAAGTAAAACCAATTCTTTTAAAAATTGCTCCAGATCTTACAGATGAGCAATTGTTAGATATTATTGATATTGTAAAGACAACTCAAATTGCGGGTGTAATTGCTACAAATACGACTATTTCAAGAGATGGTTTACAATCTCAAAACCAATCTGAAACGGGAGGTTTGTCTGGAAAGCCGTTAACAAAACGTTCTACAGAAGTAATTCGTTTTCTTTCGGAAAAAAGCAATAAAGCATTCCCAATTATTGGAGTAGGAGGAATTCATTCAGCAGATGATGCGATCGAAAAACTTAATGCAGGTGCAAGTTTAGTGCAATTGTATACAGGTTTTATTTATGAAGGTCCTGCACTTATAAAAGCTATAAACAAGAAAGTTTTAAGTCAGTTATAAAATTAGTATCTGAACAACTTGTCCAACAAGTATTGCGATTCCAAAACTGATTAAAGTGCCAATCAAAACATATTCAGTTAGTTTTCGATCTTTGGCTTCTTTTAAATCTCCAAACCTAAAAATAGATTTTGCGGCCAGCAAAAATCCAATAGCTTCAAAATGTCCTAAAAGGATAAAGCAGAATATAAATAAACGCTCTAATATGCCAATGTAATTTCCTGCATTGGCAAGTGAGTTATCTTGATTACTGTTTTGACTTTCAGGGCTCCAAATTGAGATTATGGTTTTAATAAAAATAGAAGTTGGTTTAGTTATAAATATAATTCCCGTTACTAAAATCCAAAATTTATCATCAAGCCAAAAATGAATCATATTTTTATTTTGGTATAAAAGGCTGATGCCAATCAGAATCAAAATATGTGCAATTTGGTCTACAACAAACCAAGTGCGTTTCGTTTTCTTCTTCTGAAAATTAAGTTTGATAAAATCTATAAAGCCGTGGGTAATGGCTATGAATGCTGCGTAAGGTATAAAACTTATTTCTCCAACTAGAATTGCTGCCAAAATTCCGTGCAGTAAAACATGAAGATATAAATAAAAGCTTTTATGTTTCTTCGTTTCTTTATCAGCGACCCATTTGTTGGGCTGCCAAATAAAATCTCCTAATAAATGGGCTAAAAACAGTTTTATAAATAAAATCATGGAGCTGTAAGTTGTTTTATTTGTGTTCTAAAATAGCGGTCTAAAGTGATAACCAAATCAAATTGAGCACGTTTTTGCCTGCGGCTAACAGCGGCTTGGTTAATACCTAATTTCTGACCAATTTCTTCTTGAGACAGAGTTGGATTTTCTATTGCCAAAGCTGTAAATTCAGCAGATTGTACCAGCCAGTTGTCCATAAAGGTTAAAGCCAGCTGCAGCATTAGATTCAGTTTTTCATTAAAATCAATGTCGGCAGTTCGTAAAGCCAGTGTTACCTTTTGTTTTTTTAAAGTTCCAAAAAGTTCTCCAGAATTAATGAAAGCAGTTCCATTACTTTCCGATATTTTTGCAGCATTATGTGTTTTGCTGCCAAAACCAATACTCATTCGGGCATCTAGTTTTATAGCTCTTAAACGTGCTTTTAGTAAAATAGCAGTTAGTAGAGCTTCCTCAGGATTTTCAACTTCAATTTGAAATTCATCGCCTCTGTAAATTTCCCATTGATTTGGTGTATCACCAAATTGAGCAAGGATTTTTTTTAAATCCTCGACCCAATGTTTTGATTGCTGTTGTCTTGAATCGATTATGTCGCCTGTAATTACACTAGTCATAAGATCAAATATAATTAAAAAATAATAAAATTTGTATTACAAATATAAGTAATGTTTTTTATTATTACGGTTATTGGTAATATGTTTAATTATTACCATTTTATGTAATATTTGTTTTTATTACTGCTTTTGGTAATGGTTTAGAAATAAAATAAAACTTTTGAGACTTATATGGTTAAAAAAAACGGATTATACAAAACGACTTAATTTTTATTTGTTTAAAAAAGGAACTAACTTAGCCCTTACAAAAGAGTAAGTTTTGAATAAAGAAATCAAGATTATCGAATGTCCGCGAGATGCCATGCAAGGTATTAAAGCATTTATTCCCACAAAAAATAAAGTGACTTATATACAGGCTTTACTTCGCGTAGGGTTTGATACTATTGATTTTGGAAGTTTTGTATCACCTAAAGCAATTCCGCAAATGCAAGATACTGCCGAGGTTTTAGCACAACTTGATTTGTCTCAAACTACAAGTAAGCTTTTGTCGATAATTGCAAATACACAAGGAGCGGCTTTGGCTTCAGAACACGAGTCAATTCAGTATTTAGGTTTTCCTTTTTCGATATCAGAGAATTTTCAAATGCGTAATACTCATAAAACCATTGCAGAATCTTTGATAACTCTTGCAGAAATTC
This sequence comes from Flavobacterium oncorhynchi, assembly GCF_002217355.1. GTDB lineage: Bacteria > Bacteroidota > Bacteroidia > Flavobacteriales > Flavobacteriaceae > Flavobacterium > Flavobacterium oncorhynchi. Next base: position 24,956 of record NZ_MUHA01000026.1, read on the forward strand.
TAGAGATTGCCGATAAAAAAAAGAAAGAGGTTGTTACTTATCTTTCAATGGGATTTGGAAATCCTTATGGAGATCCTTGGAATGTTGAAATCGTGGCAGAATGGACAGAAAAACTGGCAGGAATGGGCGTGAAAATTTTATCACTTTCAGACACTGTTGGAAGTTCGACACCAGAAGTTATTACCTATCTTTTTTCTAATTTAATTCCGAAATATCCGCAAATTGAGTTTGGAGCACATTTGCATACTACTCCCGACAGTTGGTTTGAGAAAATTGATGCAGCTGCAAAAGCAGGATGTACACGTTTTGATGGTGCAATTCAAGGGTTTGGCGGCTGTCCGATGGCAACAGATAAACTAACAGGAAACATGCCAACCGAAAAATTGATCTCTTACTTTACAGCCAATAAAAAAACAACGGGACTTAATTCCTTAAGCTTTGAAAGTGCTTATAATGAAGCTTCAAAATTGTTTGGAAAGTTTCATTGAAAAAGATTACAATAATTTAGCAATCAGGCAATATCTAATTAACGAAAGACGTTTTTATTTATACTATATAAAACAAGCATGCAGTCAAATCTCATAAATAGAATAACTATAGTTTTGTTTTCATCGATTTTATTTCTCTCTTGTTCGAGTGATTTAGATTTTGATCAGGTCGATGATTTAGTACTTCAGCCAACTTTTGTTGCCAATCTGGCTTATTTTACTATTACAGCAGATCAAATTGAAGACAATGGTTCTGGATTTCCAATACCTCCAGCTGTAGAAGATTTTGATGTTTTTAAAAACAAGTTCTTCAATGAGAATTTGATGAAAGCCGAGTTTAATTTTGAAATCGAAAATACAATTAACAGAGGTTTTGAGGTTGATTTGATACTAATTGATGCTAATAATACATCGTTAGAAACTATTTCTTTAAATGTCCCGACCTATACAGGAGGTTCTAATGTAATTAAATATCCTGCTGAGGTTTTTGAAGGAGAACGATTAGTCAGGCTGAAAAAATCTGTAAAAATAGCCTTTGTTGTTCGTATTGTTCCAGGATCGGGAACAGGAGCAATTTCAGGTAACTTAAAACTAAAATCAGGTGCAATTGTTTATATGAAAATACAATGAAAAAAACACTTTTAATTGTAATCTTGATTTTTCAATTTTCATCTTTCGCTCAGAACAAACAAGTATTATACAACTTTACATCAATTCCGCAGTCTTCCCTCGTTAATCCAGGTGCTGATGTGTCTTATAAATTCTATTTTGGGATTCCAGTTCTATCAGGAGTTTCAGGAAATGTTGGTTCAAGCAGCTTTTCGGCTTATGATTTATTTGCTAATAATGGTGTAGATTTCAATGATAAAGTTCGAAATGTTATCAATAAATCATCAGCAAATGATAAAACACAAGTAAACCAGCAGCTTGAAATATTCTCGGGCGGATTTAGAATAGGAGGACAGGAAAGTAAATCTTATATTTCATTTGGAGCTTATCAGGAATTTGATTTTTTAATGTATTTTCCAAAAGATGCCGCAATCTTGGCTGTTGATGGAAATCAGAACTATATGGGGAAATCCTTCAACTTGGCAGATATAAATGTTCGTGCCGAAGTACTTTCCGTTTTTCATGTTGGTTTTCATAAAAAATTAAACAAAAAACTCGTTTTGGGTGGACGTGCTAAAATTTATTCCAGTGGTGCTAACGCAACTTCAACCAAAAATTCAGGGTACATTTATACAGCACAGGGAACCGGTACAAATATGTATACGCAAATAATTGAATCAAATTTAGAGCTTAGAACCGCCGGAATAGCAAAGTTTACGAAAGATGAATATGAAGGGAGTGTTGCCAAGGATATTGCGCACAATACTTTTTTTAACGGAAGTCTTGGCTTAGGATTCGACGCCGGACTTACTTATAATATCGAAGATAATCTTCAGCTTACTGCAAGTGTGCTTGATGTTGGTTTTATAAGACAATCAAAAGATGTTGAAACCAGAACTTACAAAGGAAGTTATAAGTACGATGGAGTAAATCCTAGTTTTGGTACGACCGATGAACCGAATGATATTATAGACGATTTTGAAAAAGCGATTCCAGAAGAGAAACTTTATAATAAATATACAACTTGGCGCCCTGTTAAATTTAATTCTTCTATTCAATATTCTTTTGGTGAAACAAGATCAGACGAAGATTGTAATTGCAAAGGTTCTAGCGAACGAAAATATCTTAATGCAGTTGGAGCGCAATTATTTGCTATGACGATGCCAAAAGATCCTTACGCTGCATTAACCGCTTTTTATAAACGCAGTATTACGGAGAAATTGGATGTAAAAGCAACTTATACAGTTGATCCCTATTCTTATACGAACATCGGTTTAGGTGTTTCTGGAACTCTTGGAAAATTCAATATGTATGTTCTTGTAGATAATGTTTTTGAATACAAAGATGTTTCAAAAGCAAATAGTATTGCATTTCAATTCGGGTTCAATTTTGTTTTTCAAGATTCAAAGAATTAATATCTCAGGTTTTGCTTTTATTGGAATTTGAAACTTCGTATTTGGAGTTTTAAATTGTAAGTATTTCCCTGTAAGAGTAAATTTATGAATAAGTTAGTATTCAAGTTTCCAATTTATTCACTATATTTGCACGCAATTCAACTAGAAATTGCAACATGATAGCACACAACTCCAAGATTATCGGCGAAGGTTTAACTTACGACGATGTATTATTAGTACCTAACTACTCGAATGTGCTTCCCCGCGAAGTGAGTATCAAATCGAAATTCTCAAGAAACATAACATTAAACGTTCCAATCGTATCTGCTGCTATGGATACTGTTACCGAAAGTGCAATGGCAATCGCTATGGCGCAAGAAGGAGGAATTAGTGTTTTACATAAAAACATGACTATCGAGCAGCAAGCTGCAGAGGTTAGAAAAGTAAAGCGTGCAGAAGCAGGAATGATTATCGATCCGGTAACATTACCAACAACTTCGACTATTGCAGATGCAAAAAATGCCATGAAAGAATTTGGAATTGGCGGTATTCCAATCGTTAACGAGAATAGAATTCTGAAAGGAATTGTTACCAATCGTGATTTACGTTTCGAGAAAAATGGTGCAAGACCAATCGCTGAGGTAATGACAAGCAAAAATTTAGTGACTGTTGCCGAAGGGACTTCATTAGAGCAGGCGGAAGTTGTTTTACAAGGGCATAAAATCGAAAAATTGCCAGTTGTAAACGCTAATAATGAATTAGTTGGTTTGATTACCTTTAGAGATATTACAAAACTGACTCAAAAACCAATCGCAAATAAAGATTCATTTGGTCGTTTAAGAGTTGCTGCTGCGATAGGAGTTACCGGAGATGCAGTTCAAAGAGCTGAAGCTTTAGTAAACGCAGGTGTAGATGCAATTATTATAGATACTGCACACGGACATACAGAAGGTGTGGTAAATACCTTAAAAGAAGTAAAATCAAAATTCCCTCAAATAGATGTAATTGTAGGAAACATTGCAACGCCGGAAGCTGCTAAATATTTAGTAGAAAATGGTGCTGATGGTGTAAAAGTTGGAATTGGACCAGGTTCAATTTGTACTACACGTATCGTTGCAGGTGTTGGTTTTCCTCAGTTTTCGGCAGTTTTAGAAGTTGCTGCAGCTATTAAAGGAACCGGAGTTCCAGTTATTGCTGATGGTGGAATTCGTTATACTGGAGATATTCCTAAAGCAATTGCTGCAGGTGCTGATTGTGTAATGTTAGGTTCATTATTAGCTGGAACAAAAGAGTCTCCAGGTGAAACTATTATTTTTGAAGGAAGAAAATTCAAATCTTATCGTGGAATGGGATCTGTTGAAGCGATGCAAACAGGATCTAAAGACCGTTATTTCCAAGATGTTGAAGACGATGTTAAAAAATTAGTTCCAGAAGGAATTGTTGGTCGTGTTCCTTACAAAGGTGAATTAAACGAAAGTATGCTTCAATTTATTGGAGGTCTTCGTGCAGGAATGGGCTACTGTGGTTCAAAAGATATTCCTACTTTACAAGAAACAGGACGTTTTGTTAGAATTACTTCAAGTGGAATTACTGAAAGTCATCCGCATAACGTAACAATTACAAAAGAAGCTCCAAATTATTCTAGATAATTTTAGTTTTAATTATATAAAACAAAAGGCGTAAGATTTAATTCTTACGCCTTTTTTTTATTTTATAGAGAAGTATTTTGTTCTGCTTCTCTCAATTTTTGATTCTCTAAAATCTGTGGAATAAATGGTTTAACTTCATTTTCAATTTCAGATTCAGGTATATTTAGAGCTTTTGGATTAGAAGATAATTGCAGCCAAGGTTTTGGACCGTCAAAATTATAGTTTCCAAAAACTATAACTGGAGTTCCTTTTACTTTTACATTTTCCTTGTCTTTCAAAATCCATTCATCAGCAAATTTGTAGAGATATTTAGCATCTTTTTCTAATAATCTTAAGCAAGAATGTGATGCTGGATAACCGGGAAGTTCGTATTCGTGAAAACCAACACCTAGTTTGTTCTCTATATTGAAATTCCATTTTAAATCCCATTCGTCATTAAAAGTACTTGTTGTTTTTTCAGCTTTCCAATTCGTGAAGAATAATCCTGTTGGAGTCGGATCTTTTTTTCTTCCCATATTTGTCGGCCCAGTATAAACTAATTCTCCATTTTTATAAGCGGCAAAAATCTGTGCAGGATAAGAGAAAATAATAATTTTAGAAACCTCTTTCAAAGCAGAAACATGCAGAGGGAATGGCATATAATAAACCAAATCCCCACTAAAATCGCTTGGAATAACAACAGAGTCAAGTTTTTTGAAGTTTGCTTTGTCTGTTCTGTTTAAAGCGTAAACAATATCAAGTTTGCTGCTGTCAGCTTCATTGATTTTTAACCAGCCTTTTGTTTTTTCAATTTGAAAGGAAACAGATGATTTTGGTTTCTTGTATTCAATCGTTTTTTTAGGCTTAGTATTTTTGGTTAGGTTTGCTTTGTCGTTTTTCTTGCACGCTCCTAATAAAACTAACATTAAGAAGAACGATAAATTCGCTGTATAATATAACTTTTTCATATGATGAGCTTTTATGAAAATAAAGTTATAACTAGAATATTGTAAAAGGGTTACATAATTTTTAGAAATGGTTGTTTGATTTTCATCTACCTGTTTTTTTATCTGAGAAAATCAAAGTAGCTTAAAATATGTTTTTGTAAGCAGTGAGCAAACAAATTCAGTTCTTCCTGTATCAGAATCGGATAGTTTATCTCCCGTGTATGTTAGTTTTAAATATCCGGTTTTTTTATCAATGTAAAATACCCAAATTTGATTATTTGCATAAACTAATTCTGAATATGAGGATTGATTGCCTAGTTTGTTAAAATATGTTATTTTTTCAGTATTGACTTTTTTCCAGCTTTTAGCATGTCTGATTAAGTCAGAAAACTGGATTTCTTCTGTCGTAATTGTTATCATTTGTCCAACAATAGCATCGTCTTCCCCCATAACCCATGAAGGTCTGTCATCAATCATTCTCCAGTTTCCAATTAATTCACTCATTAAATTGTTTTTTGGAAAAATTTCCAAAGAATCCGCTTTTTTAAGTTCAGACGAATCTATTTTGTTTTGTGAGAATAGTTGAAAAAATGAAAAGAGTAGAATAAATACTGTTTTATACTTAGACATTTTTATTATTTTTTAAATCTAAAATATTAAAAAAAAGCTTTAAATCAATCTTTTTATTTTAGCATGTTGTAAAAGAATAATAGTTTTAGCATCAACAATTTCGCCAGATTCAATCATAGCATAAGCTTCGTCAAAGGTATATTCCAGAACTTCTATATTTTCCTGTTCAGAATCCAACCCTCCGCCATCGCTGACTTTCATGCTTTCATCATATTCACCTGTAAACAAATATAAAATTTCGGTTACAGCACCTGGAGACATATAGGTTTCTACAACTTTTTGAACTTTTTTTATGCGATAACCAGTTTCTTCCTCAGTTTCACGAATGATGCATTCTTCCGGATTATCTTGATCTAAAAGTCCTGCACAAACTTCAATCATCATTCCTGTTTTGTTGCCATTTAAAAAAGTTGGCAAACGAAATTGACGCGTTAAAATAACAGTTTTTTTTGTGGTATTGTAAAGTAAAATTCCAGCTCCATTTCCTCGGTCATAAACTTCGCGTACATGCGTCTGAATTTTTTCGTTTTCTTTTTGATAAGTAAAATTTACTTTATTTAAAATGTACCAATTGTCTGAGAGTAAAGATGTTTCTGTAATTTTGATTTCTGGGTTTTTCATATGGCGAATAGATTTGTATAAAAAAACGCCCTGATTATCAGAGCGTTTTAAAGGTATTATTTTGTTATTGTTTGCTTTCTGTCTGGTCCAACCGATACAATTTTGATTGGTACTTCGATTTCTTTCTCAATAAACTCAATATATTCTTTTAGCTCAATTGGCAATTGATCGTAAGTTGTTAAACCTGTTAAATCAGCTTTCCAGCCTTTAAATTCTTTGTAAACTGGAGTAACATTTTCTGGCTCAATGTTGTAAGGGAAATGAGCAATATTTTGTCCTTTATAGTTGTATTCTGTACACACTTTTAAAGTTTCAAAACCAGAAAGTACATCACCTTTCATCATCATTAACTGCGTAACTCCGTTAACTTGAACGGCATATTTTAAAGCTACAAGGTCTAACCATCCGCAACGTCTTTGTCTTCCTGTTACAGATCCAAATTCGTTACCTACTTTTGCCATAGTAGCACCAACTTCGTCAAAAAGTTCAGTTGGGAAAGGTCCGCTTCCAACACGTGTTACATAAGCTTTAAAAATTCCGTAAACTTCTTTGATTTTGTTAGGAGCAATTCCTAAACCAGTACAAGCTCCAGCAGCAGTAGTGTTAGATGAAGTTACAAATGGATACGTTCCAAAATCAACATCTAATAATGAACCTTGAGCGCCTTCGCACAGAATAGATTTACCTGCTTTTTGAGCTTGGTGCATGTATTCTTCACTATCGATAAAATCTAGTTTTTTCAATTCTTCGATAGCTTCGAAAAATTCTTTTTCAAGTTCTGCTAAGTTGTATTGAATGTTAACGTCGTAAAAAGCAATCATTGCTTCGTGCTTGTCAGCTAAAGCTCTGTAACGATCTTTAAAGTCTTCTAATTCAATATCACCAACGCGTAAACCGTTTCTACCTGTTTTGTCCATGTAAGTTGGCCCAATTCCTTTAAGGGTAGAACCAATTTTAGCTTTTCCTTTTGACGCTTCAGAAGCGGCATCAAGTAAACGGTGTGTTGGTAAAATTAAATGTGCTTTTCTAGAAATGATTAATTTGCTTTTGATGTCAAGTTTAAATTTCTCTAAACCTTCAATTTCTTTTTGAAAAACTACTGGGTCAATTACAACTCCATTTCCGATGATGTTTACTGAGTTTTTATGAAAAATTCCTGAAGGAATGGTTCTAAGTACGTGTTTAATTCCGTCAAATTCTAGTGTATGTCCTGCGTTTGGTCCTCCTTGAAAACGTGCGATAATATCATAATTTGAGGTAAGAACGTCAACAATTTTTCCTTTACCTTCATCTCCCCATTGTAATCCTAGTAATAAATCTACGGTCATTCTGTTTTAATTTGCGTTGAGACAAGCTGAGTTGTCCTACTGATTAATGTAGTTAATTTTCTTTTTTTTTATTTTTTTGAATAATGCCTTTTTGGGATTATTGTTTTTGCTTTTTGTTTCCGTAGAAATAAAGTGAATGATTCGTAATTTCGATATCAAATATTTCTTCGATTGTTTTTTTGATGGTTTGAATTCTTGGATCGCAAAATTCAATTACTTCGCCAGAATCAGTCATGATAATATGATCATGCTGTTTGTCAAAATACGATTTTTCGTAATAAGCCTGATTTTGCCCAAATTGATGTTTTCTAACTAAAGCGCAGTCCAGCAGCAGTTCAATCGTGTTGTATAACGTAGCTCTGCTCACACGATAGTTCTTATTTTTCATTTTGATGTATAGATTTTCTATATCAAAATGCTCCTCGCTATCGTAGATTTCCTGAAGTATAGCATAACGCTCAGGAGTTTTGCGATGCCCTTTTTGTTCAAGATACATTGTAAAAACATTTTTTACAATTTCTTGATTCTTAGTGTTGTCAGTTGAAATGAGTGTCATATCCGGCAAAGATAATTTTTTATTTTTAATGAATAAAAGTTTCGGGTTTAAAGTTTCGTTACAAAATTCTTATAGTTTCCCTAAAAAGTTAGGTTCTGTACTCTCTCGTAACCTTATCAACCCCGTCAATTTTCTTAATTGCATTGATCATTTTTTTCAAAATAGTATTGTTTTGAACAATAACCGCAATCTGTCCGTGAAAAATTCCAGCATCAGTACTCAATGAAATACTCTGAATATTAACGCTCATATTGTTTGAAATTACACGAGTCAATTGATTGGTAAGTCCTAAAACATCCATTCCTGTAATATTTATAATCGCCTTAAATTCTTCTTGAGAAGAATCGATCCATTTGGCGCTCATAATTCTGTAAGCGTAATTGGACTGCATTCCAATAGCGTTAGGACAGTCTTTTTTATGCACTTTGATTCCTTCGTTGATGGTTACAAAACCAAAAACGTCGTCACCAGGAATAGGGTTACAGCATTGAGATAACTTATAATCTAGTTTATCATGCTCAGTTCCAAAAACCAGCATGTCGTAATTACTGCTGATAACGGGTTTGTGTATGTCTTCTGAAGTCGTTGTATCTTTATTTCTTTTAATTTTATTTTTAAAGAAATTGATAAACGTATTGCTTTTTTGTGCGGCATAATCTTTTAACTGCTGATTTTCAATTGCACCAATTCCAACGCGATAGAATAGATCTAAGCTTGTTTTTAATTTAAAAAAGTTAACTAACTCATTTGTAGTCTGCTCGTTAAGCGTAATTTTTAAATGTTTTAGTTTTCTGGTAAGTAATTCTTTTCCTTCTTCAGCAATTTTTTTGGTGTTCTCGTTTAGAACGTTTTTAATTTTATTTTTTGCTCTCGAAGTTGTTACATACTCGAGCCAGTTTACCGTTGGTTTTTGGTTTGCAGAAGTTATAACTTCAACTTGATCACCACTTTTAAGTTCATGATTTAAAGGAACTAAACGACCGTTTACACGAGTACCCCTGGTTTTAATTCCAATTTCAGAGTGAATGCTAAATGCAAAATCAAGTGAAGTGGCACCTTTTGGCAGTGATTTGATTTCTCCTTTTGGAGTAAACACGAAGATTTCTTTAGAATATAAATTCATTTTAAAATCCTCAACAAAATCAACGGCATTGGTTTCCTGATTTTCTAGTGCTTCACGAAGTAAATTCAGCCAAGTATCTAAACCGCTTTCTTCGGTTGCGCCATTTTTGTATTTGTAATGTGCTGCATATCCTTTTTCGGCAATTTCATCCATACGCTCACTTCTTACCTGAACTTCGACCCAGCGGCCTTTTGGTCCCATAACGGTAATGTGAAGTGCTTCGTAACCAGTTGATTTTGGTGATGAAATCCAGTCGCGTAAACGACTAGGGCTTGGTCTGTAATGATCTGTTACAATCGAATAGATTTTCCAAGCAATAAATTTTTCGTCATGTGGATCAGATTTGTAAACAATTCGCAATGCAAACTTGTCATAAACTTCATCAAAACTTACATTTTGAGCGCGCATTTTTCGACGAATCGAATAAATTGATTTTGGACGGCCTTTTATAATGTAATCAACATTCTCAGCATCTAAAGATTTCTTCAAAACATCCGAAATATCTTTGATGTAAGCATCTTGTTCTTCCTTAGTTTCTCTAATTTTACTTACAATATCATTGTAAACGGCAGGTTCTGTATATTTTAAACCTAGATCTTCTAGTTTAGTTTTAATATTATAAAGCCCTAAACGATGAGCGAGAGGAGCATAAATATAAAGTGTTTCAGAGGCGATTTTGGTCTGCTTGTATTCCGCCATCGAATCCATCGTCTGCATATTATGTAAACGATCGGCGAGTTTAATCAAAATTACGCGTACATCATCATTCAGCGTCAAGATCATTTTTCTAAAATTCTCTGCCTGCATAGAGGCATTTAGATCTTTTTGTACTAATGAAATTTTCGTTAAACCTTCAACTAACTGTGCTACTTTTGGATTGAATAATCGTTCAATATCTTCTACAGTCATTGGAGTATCTTCAACAACATCGTGTAATAAAGCCGCGGCAATAGAAGTTGCTCCCAGACCAATTTCTGAGGCAACAATTTTTGCAACTGCAATAGGATGAAAGATATACGCTTCTCCAGATTTGCGTCTTTGCTCTTTGTGGGCATCTACAGCAACATCAAAAGCCTTTCTAATCAGTTTTTTATCAGTAGGCGATAAAGTCTGATAACTAATTCGTAGTAATTCTTTATACTCCTGCGCAATCGCTTTGTTTTCTTTTTCTGTATCTATTTCTATCATAACGGCATGGTTCAAGTACTAAAAATAGGAAAAAAAATGAATATACGCAAGGGAATCGATCTCTGATTTTTAGAATGAAATTAATTGGTTTCAGGTTTCAAGTTTCAAGTTTTTGAACCCACTTTTCAAACCAAGTTTTCGACCTGAAACTTGAAACCTGAAACTTGATCACAAAGCTTTATGAGAAACCTGAAATAAAAATTACTTTTTAGAAAAATCTAAATCTTGAAAATCATAACTAAAATCAGTCAGGTCAGAAATTGGAAGCATTTTTAAGTTAACCACATTTCCGCTTTCATCGTATTTGAAAAGCAAATGAGCATCTGCATGAAAAAAGGCATTATTCCATTTTACAACATAATTACCATCTTTGTAGAAAAAGACTTCACCAGCAAGCTGCGGAGAACGTTTTGAAGCAAAATACAGCTTTCCTTTTTTCTCTGTAATCGTTATTTCGCCAAACCAATTGTCTTTGTAAGTACCAATAATTTTTGAAAAATCAACCTTTAGTTTGTTTTTTTTATTTTTTGCCACAACAGCCCAAACTTCGTCTGTAACTTTATCAGCAGATTCTTCGCTGGCTTTCATTCGGTTGCTGTAAACCGTAACATAATCATCAGATTTAATGCCTAAATAACTGTCTTTAATTGTATTTGTAATGGCGCTGAATGCCGCTCCAGACTGTTGATTGGTTAAAACGATAATTCCTAATCCTAATTCTGGAATCAAAGTAGTTTGTGTAACATTACCTTCTAATCCGCCTGTGTGTGAAACTTGTTTGTATCCTTTTACATCGCTTAAAAACCAGCCTAAACCATATCCGTTAAAATGAGTATTGTAAGGAGGTCTTGTTTTGGTTGGAATTATAGTTTGTAACTGCCACATTTCGTCATGTTCTTTTTCTGAAAATAACTGTTTATTGTCGCCGTATTTTCCGTTATTGATTTGCAGAATTGCCCATTTACTCATGTCGTTTACACTAGAATAAATTCCGGCAGCACCATCGAAAAGCTGATTTTCATAACGTTTTATTGTTTTCAATTTTCCATCAATCGGAACGTGTGGCGTAATTACGTTTGTGGTGTCTTTTAAACGTTTTACCGATGCCACACTATTGGTCATTTCTAGTGGTTTCATGATTCGTTCTTCAACAAAATCAGCCCAAGTTTGTTTGCTTACTACATGTACAATTTCGCCCGCAATTATATACATTAAATTGTCGTAATCGTATTTTGTTCTAAAACTCGAAACAGGTTTTAAATAACGTAAATTATGAATAATATCTTGAGCTTTAAAATCGCTTCCATCTGGCCAAATCATCAAATCACCTGCGCCAAGACCCAGTCCGCTTCTGTGCGTTAGTAAATCACGGATTGTAAATTCGCGAGTTACAAAATCATCATACATTTTAAAATCTGGAAGATAAGTAATTACTTTATCATCCCATTTTATTTTACCTTCGTCAACCAGCATTGCTAACGCCGCAGATGTAAAAGCTTTACTGTTTGATGCAATTCCAAATAAGGTATTGGCATCTACTTTTTGTTGTGTCAAAACTGATTTTACACCATATCCTTTGGATAAAACTACTTTGCCGTCTTTTACAATCGCAACTGCAATTCCTGGAACATCAAAAGTTTTTATAGTTCGATTTACCAAGTCATCTACTTCTTGATTGGTTATTTGTGCTGAAACAGAAAAGCTAAATAATAATGCTAAAAGCGATAATTTGTAATTCATGATGGAAAGTTTTTTTTTAGTTAAATCCTCTTTGACGTTTGGCTTCAAAAATTAAAATCGCGGCGGCTACAGAAACATTCATACTGTCTATTTCGCCCTGCATCGGGATAATGATATTTTGTGTTGCTGCATCACGCCAGTCTTGTGTTAATCCCGTAGCTTCTGTACCAACAACTAAAGCGGTTGGAGTTGTGAAGTTTTGGGTATGATAAGAAGTTGAATTTTGTAAGGTAGCACAGTAAAAATCGATCTTTTTTTCTTTCAGAAAAGCAATGATTTCTTCTGTGGTTCCTGTGGCAATTTGATTAGTAAATAAGCAGCCAACGCTGGAACGTACTATATTTGGATTGTATAAATCGCTTTTTGGATTTGCAATTAATACGGCATCTAAGTTTGCTGCATCTGCAGTACGTAAAAGTGCACCAATGTTTCCTGGTTTTTCAGGAGATTCGGCTACTAAAATCAAAGGATTGTCTGATAATTTTAAATCAGACAGTTTTAAAGATTTGGTTTTGGCTACTGCCAAAATACCTTCGGTTGTATCTCGATATGCTAGTTTTTGGTAGACTTCTTTGTTGATTTCGATCAACTGAACTGATTTAGAAACTAGTTCGTAAATTTGATTTTCGGTAACTAATTCAGGTAAAAATAAAACCGTTTCGATTTCAAAACCGCCTTTTATAGCAAGTGAAATTTCGCGTTGTCCTTCAATTAAAAATGTTCCGGTTTGTTTTCGGGCTTTTGCTTTTTCTTGTAATAAAACAAGCGATTTTATAAACGGATTTTGTACTGAAGTGATTTGTTTCATTTTTTTAAAGGCTCAAAGTTGCAAAGGTTCAAAGGTACAGAGTTTTTTCTAAAAGTTACAAAGGTTCAAAGCGGCAAAGGTTGATAGGTTATTTTTTTACTTGGTTTTGAAAACCTTGCGGGTGTTTAGTGAATAAATAGAAATAAAAATTTGCCACGAATTTCACGAATTTTTACAAATTTTTTACCAGTGATAAGTAAAATTTTAATTCGTGTAAATTTGTGAAATTCGTGGCAAAAAGCCAGATTTTTATTTCTTAAAAACTTCTTTAACCTCAGTATCTACAGGATGATCTGCGCTAAAAGTGTATCCCATAATTTTGGCAATAGTTTGAGCAAACTGTTTTTGATAAATTTGAGATTCTGTTTTGATTTCACCTTTTGGAGCAATTTCAGGACCCATCGCTGCAAACCAAATTTGTGATGCGCCGGCAATGTCAGAACCATGATCAGTCCATTGTGTTTTTATTTTGTCGCCGCGTCCGTGATCAACCGTAATGAAAATGGTTGTTTTATTTTTGTATTGCGGATCATTTTGTACAAAATCCCAGATTTCTTTAATCCATTTATCAACCTGATTGGCAGCGTCAAGATACGATTTGTATTGTCCGTGATGTGCCCATTCATCTGTTTCACCATAAGCAACATAAAGTACTTTTGGTTTGTTGGTTTTTAGCTCGTTCATTGCTTGATAATGTGTAAAAACATCTAGACATTCACCTTCATTAAAAGGTTTGTACGAGTTATTACGCATATCATTCAATAATTTTTGAGTGGGCGTTGGCTTAGTTCCTCCAACATTATCAAAAGCCGAAATAACAGGGAAACCGCTTCTTTCTTCGTTTAAAATTCTATCAAAAGCATCCCAAGCTCCAAAAGCTGCAGTTTTGCCTTTTATTTTTGGCTGCTGGTTTAAATATTCTAAAATATTTACATTCGGATTGGCTTTGTAACTGTTTGAATTTACCTTAAGATCAACATTTCCAGTCATAATTTCGCTATATCCGGGATAACTAAACCAATATGGATTGGCTACATCAACTTTGTTACCAAGATCACGATTGCCATAAATTTGTCCTTTTGAAGCAATTTCTGACCAGAAAAAAGGCATTATTTTTTTACGAGATGATGCAAAATCAGCACCAGCGTAGTTTTTATAAATATAAGTGCTGTCACCTTGATTGAATTTTTTATCATTGGCAATTGCAGGATCAATTCCTTTAAAAACTTCCTGCCATCTAAAGCCGTCTGTGGTGATTACAATAATGTTTTCTGTTTTTTGTGCGCTGCTTAAAAAGCTTATTAAAACAAATGCGGTTAAAAATAGTTTTTTCATAGTATAGTTTTTTTGAATTGTAAAGGTCGAAATATTCACGATTTTAAAAATAAACATTTGTATTATCTTTTGTTTTTTATAATGTAAACAATAAAGATTATTTGACTTAATAAAAAAAGAAGAAGCGAAGTATAAGCTACAATATCAAGTAATGTAATGAATTCAAGAATATCTTTTGAATTTTCGACAGTTGTCATGCGGATAAACATATTAAATCTTGCGTAAAATACAAAAGGAATGCAAAGGATAAAATGTATTGCAAAAATTTTAAAAGAAATTACTTTTCCTTTTCGGAGTATTATCCAGTAAGTTATAAGAATTACTAAAAGTATGCTCCATACAATTATTTCTAAATAAGATGTTGACGGAATAACAGTATTCCATCCTGGATTTTGAATTGTGAATCCTGATTCAAATGGAGTTGCAACAAGGAAAAGTAATAAAAATGATAGAAAGGGGATATGTTTTTTTTCCATTTACCTATTTATTGAATCAATTTATCTGATCATTTACTACAAAATCCCGCGCGCCTTAATTTCTAAATATTTATTAATAGCATCTAAAGTCAGATTCTCTGGCTGTGTTAAAACGGAATGGATTCCGTATTTTTTTAATTCATTTGCGATAAGGCGTTTTTCGAACATGAATTTTTCGGCTATAACTTTATCGTAAACTTCTTGAATAGTATCTGTTTTTTTGTTGATGATATCGTTTAATTCTGTATTCTGAAAAAAGACAACTACCAATAAGTGGCTTTTTGCAATTCCTTTTAAATAAGGTAATTGGCGATTTAAACCATCCATAGTTTCAAAATTGGTGTACAGGATAATTAAGCTTCTTTGGTTGATATTTTTCTTAATATCGACATATAATCTGCTGTAATCGCTTTCGAAAAAATCAGTTTTAATATTGTATAAAGTTTCCAGTATTTTTTGCATTTGAGAGCCTCTTCTTTCAGCAAAAACTCTGTTTTCTACTTTTTTAGAGAAAGCGAAAAGACCAGCTTTATCTTGTTTTTTCAGAATTACATTGGATAAAACTAAAGTCGAATTTATCGCATAATCTAATAAACTCAATCCATTAAAAGGCATTTGCATCACACGTCCTTTATCAATTGCCATGTAAACTGATTGTGATTTTTCGTCTTGAAATTGGTTCACCATCAAAGTATTTTTCTTTGCAGTGGCTTTCCAGTTTATGGTTCTAAGATCGTCGCCTTGAACATATTCTTTAATTTGTTCAAACTCCATTGTGTGACCAATTCGGCGTATTTTTTTGATTCCGTATTGATATAAATTATTAGAGAATGCTAATAAATCGTATTTTCTCAACTGAATATACGAGGGATATGTTGGAACCATTTGATCTTTGGCAAATGAAAATCGACGGGAAATTAATCGTAAAGGAGATGATACATAGATATTTAAATACCCAAAATAATATTCACCACGTTCTGTTGGGCGTAAATCATAGCCAATTTCTTTTTGATCTGAAGCTTTGATTTTTTTTACAATTTTAAAATCGCGCACTTGAAATTGAAATGGAATTTCATCAATTATCTTAACTAAAATAGGAAAGGTATAATAGTTTTTTATTTGAATATTTACAGGATTTAAATCTCCATTTGAAAGCTTTTCGGGCGTAATTCTTTCTGCTTCGATTCCAGTTTTTGTGAGATATAAAATTAGAATATCAAGAGCTAAGAAAGTGAATAGAATCAAAAATACAAACCATACAGCATTGTACAAATTTGGAAAAATAAAAGCGCAGACAAATAATCCTATAATGCCCAAAAGCACATAGAAAAAGAAATTATTCAGATATAGACTTTTTATAAAATTCACTGTTTTTTTGTTTCAGGTTTAAAGTTTCAGGTTTCAAGTTAACTCATAACTCAAAATTCATAACTCATAACTTTTTTACTATCTCGGAATCTCTACTGTTTCGATAATTTGTTTGATAATTTCTGAGCTTGTAATTCCTTCCATTTCACGTTCTGGAGTTACAATCACACGATGTTGTAAAACAGGAATAGCAGCTTCTTTAATATCTTCCGGCGTAACAAAATCACGTCCGCGAATAGCAGCAAATCCTTTGGCAGCATTTAAAATCGCAATAGACGCACGAGGCGAAGCTCCTAAATACAAGAAGGCATTTTCACGAGTGTTAACGACGATTCTGGCAATGTATTCTAATAAATTTTGCTCAACTCTAATCTGTTTTACTAAAGCTTGATAATTGTTTATTTCAGATGATGAAAGAATAGTTTTAATAGCTTCTAATTTACCATGATCCTGCAATAAATGTTCTCTCTGGATAATTAAAATTTCTTCGTTTAATTTTGGATAATCAATGGTAATTTTAAACAAGAAACGGTCTAATTGTGCTTCTGGCAAACGATATGTTCCTTCTTGCTCAATTGGATTTTGGGTTGCAATTACTAAAAACGGAGTTTCTAATTGATAGGCAGAACCGTCAATTGTAATCTGGCGTTCTTCCATAACTTCAAAAAGTGCAGCCTGAGTTTTTGCTGGAGCACGATTAATCTCGTCAATTAAAATTAAGTTAGAAAAAATAGGGCCTTTTTTAAATTCAAATTCTGAGCTTTTCAAATTAAAAATAGAAGTTCCTAGAATATCCGAAGGCATTAAATCCGGCGTAAACTGAATTCGGCTAAAGCCAATGTTTAATGTTTTTGAAAGTAATTTAGCAGTAATTGTTTTCGCAACTCCAGGAACACCCTCTAATAAAACGTGACCGTTTGATAAAATGGCAACTAAAAGCTGATCGACCATTTTGTGCTGACCGACAATTACGGTTTCTAGTTCTTTTTTGATCTCGTTTACGTGTTCTAAAAGCGGAGCTAGATTTATTCTGGCTTCAAAATTCACATTTTCATTGGTGATTTCAGTTTCTTGAGTATTAATATCGTCCATGATTGTGTATGTTTTTTATTTAATTGGTATAAAATATTAGTTTAAAATCTTTTCAATTGCAGTATTAATTCTAATTAAATCTTGTTCAATACTGGCATGATAACCGTTTCGATGTTCGTTGATTAAAAATATAAGTTCCTGAATATCTGTTTCGTTTTTTCCAGTTTTATGATGCAGTTTTTTTACAAAATCTTCATCAAGCTTTGTGGTATCGATTAAATATTCAGTTCGAATTTTTTCTAAGAAATAAATGATTTTTTTATCAATAATATTGGTGTGATCTCCTTCTTGATAGTACAAATTACCTATTGTTTTAGTAAAATCTATAGTAGAATTTGCTAATGGCTGCAAAATAGGTACAATACGCTGTTTTCGTTTTGCATTGAATACCATAAAAATCAGCATTCCGATTAAAAATAAATACCAAGCCCATTTTAATGCGGGCTGACTTAGAATATAACGAAGCGGTGATTCTGAGATATTTTCATTGTTTTGTCCTTTGGTATACCAGTAAATATTGCCTTTCGGAATGTATGATAATACATTTTCAGTATATTGATATCGATCTTCTTTTAACAAATTATAATTGGTAAAAGCTACGGGATTCATGTGCAGATAGAAATAACCGCTTTTGTAGGCAACTTTTATAAAGTTGATGTTTTTTTTCTCTTTTGGATTTCCTTGATACCCTAAAACAGTAGTATTTAAAGTGTCGATTTTAGAAAAGTAATCAACAATATTGCCTGATGATTTATAGATTTTTGAACTCAGTTTTTTATTCGCCATCCAAACAGAATTATTTTCAGTTTGAAGAAAACCAGAATTGTAATCTATTTTAAGACTGTCTAATAAAGGTTTTGGAAAATTGGTCATGCTTAAAAAAGCATTATTTCCATGCGAGACAAAATACATGATCTCTTTAATCGATTGATCGTCAATAGTGTTTTGTGCCGAAATGTTTAGAAAAGTACCTTTTACAGTATAAGTTTGCACCAAAGTGTCTTCATCGTATTTTGAATCTAAAAATTCATACGGTGTGACATCAGCAATTTTTTCAATTTTTTGATTTTTAAGAATACCGCCAATTTCTTTGTCAAAAACATACAACCCAAAAGGGATTTTGTCATTGACAGAGTAGGTTGGTCTCCAATCAACAGGTTTTGGTTTGTTGTAATCTGAAACTAAAATTAAGATCAAGATAAAAACCAGAATTCCAATGTAAATTTTGATATTTTTACTCATCAGCTAAAGGTTTTTAAAGCATTCTTAAATCGATTTTCAGCCTTGTTGAAGGTTGTATCGTTAATTTCAAATTCTCCGTACCAAATATAATTATAGAGATAAGATAAATAGGTAAACTCTTCTTTGTGAGCTGGTTTTTGAAGTTCGTATAAGTAATCTGAATTGGTTTTTTCAATATCCCATTCAATGTAATTATGCTCTGCCATCGTTTTTAAAAGCCAAAGATAATAGTATCGAACAGCGGTGCGTTTTTCGCCTGAAGCAAGGCTTTCTTTTATCAGTTTTTCGAAATCTAGAAGATGAATATTTTTTTCAATATCAGAATAATGAACTGTTCTTTTCTGCGAGTTTTTGCCAAAAATCCATTGCCCTTCTTTGTTAATAATGGCTTTGACAATTAAATAAATCACTAAAACAATAACCAAAACAGCGATGATTCTTAGAAAAAGAACGGTGAATTTTAATGAAGCTTCAGTTGTGCTGAAAGAGAAAATATTTCGCAAAATACTAGCAAGCCAATCTTTAAAGCGATCCCAATAGCTTTTTTCTGGCGCTTTCTGCTCATAGATAAAATCTTGATCGGTATATTTTTTTTTGAAATTTTTTGAGAATGCTTTTGCTTCTACAGTACTCGAATCAATTTGAATATCAGATTCGGTATATTTTACCGCATTAATTTTTGGAGGTTCTTCTGTCACCAAAGAATCCTGCGCATGCGAGATGCCGCAGAAAAAGAGAAAAGATAAAATAAATAAAAATTTATTCATTACTGGTGTAGATTAATTCGATTTGGCAGATAGTTTTTGTACTTTTTTATGAACAATAAAAGGATAAATCAGGTAATAAAATGAAATTATCGCTAACGTAAACAAGATAATAAAACTGCTTAACCAATTAGGCATATCGATAGAATATCGGGTTATAAAACCTTCTAAAAAACCAGCACCTATTGTAAAAGGAAAAGTACTCAAGAATATTTTGAAGCTGTTTTTAAAACCAATTTTAAATGAATTCATTCTCGAAAAAGTTTTAGGAAATAGGATAGAAGCTCCTAAAATAAATCCTGCAGCAGATTCTATAACAATTGCAAAAATTTCCATTGAACCATGAATCCAAATACCGCGAACGCTTTTCCAGAATACGCCTTGATCGTAGAAAAAATACTGAAAAGATCCCAGCATTATTGCATTTTGAAGAAAGATGTAAAATGTACCAATACCGCCTGTAATTCCAAACATATAACATTTTGCACCAACATAAAGATTATTCATCGTAATGCCGATAAAACTTCCCCAGTTTGATCCAGATCCGTAAACCGCCATTGGATTTCCTTTTTTGATATTATCCAGAGACATATTTACATAGTCATCGCCTAAAATCAAACGAACAAAATTTGAATCATATCGTGCCGAAACGACTCCAATTGCGACAGTCACAAAAAATAAAACAAAAGCATACATCAAATATCTTTTGTATTCAAATAAAAGCAGCGGAACTTCGGTTTTGAAAAATTCAACGATTCTATTTTTTTCAGTTCGTTTCGTTTTGTAAATTTTTTGGTAAATCTGCGAAGCAAGATGATTTAAGTATACAACCGTCTTACTTTTAGGGTAATAAGTTTGTGCATACGACAAGTCATTCATTAATTGAATGTACAAATTAGCTAATTCGTCAGGATTTTTCTTAGCTTTGCGGAAAATAGCTAGCTCAAATTCCAGCCATTTTTCTTTATTTTGTTTTATAAATGCAACTTCTCTCATTGAAGGCTAAAATATAAAATATGTCAGAATTATCTATTAATACGACACAAAATGTTCGAATAAATTTTATCGCCGCCACGGTAGGTGAGCGAATGGGTGCTTATTTTATAGATTTAGGCATTAAATTATCATACATAATTGTTGTTTCACTGCTTGTTTTTTATTGGCTTGACCTTGGTCCGTTGATGGATAATTTAGATACTTGGTCACGAGGTGCCATATTTTTAATGCTTTATTTCCCTCTAATTATTTACTCTATTACTCTAGAAAGTATTTTTGAAGGTCAGTCTTTTGGAAAGAAATTAGTCAAAATTAAAGTGGTTAAAATAGATGGTTATCAAGCCGGATTTGGTGATTATTTAATGAGATGGTTTTTTAGAATAATTGATTTTTCATCATTTTATGGACTTGTTGGTTTAATTGCAGTTGTTTCAAGCAAAAAAGCACAGCGTTTAGGCGATATGGCTGCAGGAACGGCAGTAATTACACTAAAAAACAAAATCAATATAAGTCATACTATTCTTGAGGAAATTGGAGATGCTTATGTGCCAACCTATCCTTTGGTTATTAAATTATCTGATAATGATATGAGAATTATCAAAGAAACATATCAAAAAGCCGAGGCAAAAAACGATCATGAAGTGATTTATAAATTAGTTGCTAAGATCGAAAATGTAACAGGAATAAAGAATCAATCCGGAAATAATGTTGATTTTATTAGAATAGTGTTAAAAGATTATAATTTTTACACTCAAAACATGTAATGTTACTTTTTTTGTAATTAGTCGTTCGATACTGCAGAGTTTATTCAGAAAAATGATAGTTTTCAAATTTTTAGTATAATTTTTTAACATACTTCGCAAATCGCCGAAAAAAAATGCTTTTAAGCTCATAACGGGTTAGATGATTTCTTAAATTTGTTAAAGAACTTAGCAGTAAGTTTCTTTAAAAATGGCGTAACCGAAAAGCCAAAGAGTAGGAAGATTTAAATATAAAACAATGAAAATTAAAAGCTTATATGTTGTTGTAATACTATTTTTGGTATCAATTGCAGCCTTTGCTCAGGGCACAAAAAAATTAGATAAAATTATAAAAAGAGATTATCAGGTAATTGAATGTACAATTAGTAAAATGTCTGATAAAGCAGTTGAATATTCTCTGCCAGGAGAAACACTGCAAATTTCGTTAGATACGGGACAAATTGCACGTATTGATTTTGCAAGCGGACGTTCACAAACATTTGATGTAACGCCAACAAGCAGTTCTCCATCAACAAGATCAACAGCGGTTGTTTCTTCTGAAATGAAACAAAATACAATTGCAGTACTTCCAGTTCCATATCTAAATTCAGACACACAAGAAAGTTCTGAAGATATGGCAAAATTTGCACAAAATGACCTTTATAATAAACTGCTGGATAAATCATCAAATATTTTTCCTTTAACCGTTCAGGATTTAAGAACGACTAATAGTTTGCTTCGTAAAGCTGGAATTGATTATAAAAATATTGACGAAACGCCAATTGAAGATCTTGAAAAAATTCTAGGCGTTGATAATATTGTAGCGGCTAAAATTTCATATACTATTGGATCTGGCACAACGGCAACGACTTACAACAGCGGGAATGCAAAAGTAAGTGACAATAACAAGAAGGTAAAAACCAGCGATATTTCGACTACGACAGCCAATACGCAAGAGTATTACTATTACACCGTATATTTTGATATGTATAAAAACGCCTCAAAAATATACTCGCAAACACGTAAACCTTTCTTGGCGGTAAAAGACAGCTGGATTGATTCTGTGCAGTATTTACTGAAAAGAAGTCCGATTTATGTAAAAAAATAACTGAATAAATGAAAAAATTTAAATCTAAGATTAGTATTTTACCCATTCTTTTTTTAAGTGTCATCTTTGGTGGAGTTTTAATAAAATTGCTTTATGAAAAAGTTTGGGGTGTAAGTGCTTTTTTAGTTTTGATTATCATTTTTATTGGACATATATTTTTAAACACGTTCTATAGTGTTGAAGGAAAAAAATTGAGAATAAAATGTGGGTTTTTAATTGATTATATAGTTGATGTTCAACAAATAAAAAGAATTTCCGAAACAGGAAGTTTAATGAGTTCTCCTGCGCTTTCTCTGGATAGACTTGAGATTTTGTATAATAAGTTTGATACTGCAATAATTTCGCCAAAAGATAAACTCGGTTTTATTGAAACAATAAAGAAAATAAATCCAGAAATAGAAGTAATTGTAAAATGTAAATCAAGTTAATTGTAATTTTATATCAAAAATCTTTGTATCTCTGCATCTTTAAACCTTTGCAACTTTAAAAAAGAATGTTTCATTTATTAGATATTATCGGTACGATGGCATTTGCAATGTCTGGCGCTTTAACGGCAATGCACAAAAGGCTTGATCCGTTTGGCGTTTTTATTATTGCTTTTGTAACCGCCGTTGGAGGCGGAACCCTGCGCGATGTTTTAATAGGCAGAACTCCGGTGGGCTGGATGCTCAATCTGCAATATGTATATGTTATTATCTTAGGTTTTTTTCTCGCTATTCTTTTTAGAAAAAAGTTCGATAAACTCAGAACCTCTTTGTTTTTGTTTGATACAATTGGTTTAGGCGTTTTTACTTTGATAGGCCTTGAAAAAGGAATTATGGTTGGTCTGCATCCAGTAATTTGTGTGGCGCTTGGTACAATGACAGCCTGTTTTGGCGGTGTACTTCGAGACATTTTATGCAATGAAATTCCAACCGTTTTTAGACGAGAAATTTATGCAACGATCTGTATTTTTGGCGGAGTTGTCTTTTTTGTTTTAAGAAAATGGAATCTGGCAGACGATGCGTTGTATCTGGTAACTTCTGTAGTTATTATTTCTGTACGTTTATTGGCAGTAAAATACAAATGGCATTTACAAGCATTTGATCATAAATAAGATTTATTTCTGCCGCGAATTACACTAATTTCCACAAATTATACTTTAGGAATATAAGCAGTATGCTTATAAAAAAGTTATAATTTTGGTACCATTGAGTGTAATTGAAAAATAATTAGTGAATATTCGTGAAATTCGTGGCAAAAGAAAAAATGAAAAATCTTACAGTAAAAAAATACACGAAAAGCGATTACGACATTTGGAATGATTTTATCGATCAGGCCAAAAATGCTACGTTTTTGTTTCATCGTGATTTTATGGAATATCACGCAGATCGTTTTGAAGATTTTTCGCTTTTAATTTTTGAGGATGAAAAATTACGAGCTATTCTGCCTGCAAACAAACGATCAAATTCTGTTTATTCACATCAAGGACTTACATACGGCGGTTTGGTTTTTTCAGCCAAATTAAACGGAGAAAAAGCAGTGTCAATTTTAGATGCCGTTTTGTTTTTTTTGAATGAAAACAGCATTGAAACCTTTTATTATAAACCAATTCCAAGTTTTTATCTTTCAGGTGGAAATCAAGAAATCGACTTTTTTTTATTTAAAAGAGGTGCCGTTTTAGAACGAAAAGAAATGAATTTAGCTGTAAATTTAAATCTGCCTTTAAAGATTTCCAAAAGTAAACTAAAGCATTTTAGACGAATTGAAAATCTTGATTTAGATATCATTGAAGAAGAAGATTTTCAGCCTTTTTGGAATGAAGTTCTGGAACCAAGATTATCAGAAAAGTTTAATGTAAAGCCAGTTCATTCAAAAGAAGAAATTGCCTTATTAAAAAACAGGTTTCCTCAAAATATAAAACAGTTTTCTGTATATCAGTATGATGAAATTATTGCCGGCATAACGATTTTTGAAACCAAGAATATTGTAAAATCACAATACGGTGCCACTTCCAAAAAAGGAGAAGAAGTAAGAGCACTCGATTTTTTATTCATCAATTTGATCCATAAATACAAACGAAAAGGAAAGCATTTTTTTGATATGGGAATTGTAAATGATGACAATGATTCAGGTTATCACGCTGGATTACTCAAACAAAAAGAAGAATTAGGCTGTACGGTTTATAATCAGGATTTTTACAAAATTGAGATAAAATAATTTCTATTAGACAGTTCTATATGTATTTTGATAACCGAAATACCTATTTTTGAGATTACAAATTAATTCAAATAGATTTTTAGAATTATCTATGTGAATCTTTTTAATCTGTGGCTGATACAAAATATGATACCATTTCTAGATCTAAAAAAAATTAACGAGCCTTATGAAACTGCTTTTCAAGAAAAACTGAAAATGGTTTTAGATAATGGCTGGTATATTTTAGGAAAAGAAGTTGAAATTTTTGAAAAGGCTTTCGCCGAATATTGCCAAACAAAATACTGTATTGGAGTTGGAAATGGTTTTGATGCTTTAGTATTAATCTTTAAAGGTTACATACAACTTGGAAAACTGCAAAAAGGCGACGAAGTTATTGTTCCTGCAAACACTTATATTGCCAGTATTTTAGCCATTTTGCAAGCAGGTTTAGTTCCTGTTTTAGTCGAGCCAAAATTAGTAACCTATAATATAAATCCTGATTTGATTCAGGAGAAAATTACATCAAAAACAAAAGCTGTTTTAGCCGTTCATCTTTACGGACAATTGGCCGAAATGGAGAAAATAAACAAAATTGCTGTTCAAAATAATCTTTTAGTAATAGAAGATGCTGCACAATCGCATGGAGCGATTGAAAATTCTAATAATTCCAAATTCCAAATTCCAAACAGAAAGGAAGATAAAATCAGCAATCAAAAATCAGCAGTCAAAAATCTAAAATCAAGTGCAGCGTACAGCTTTTATCCAGGGAAAAATTTGGGTTGTTTGGGCGATGGCGGAGCGATTACGACAAACGATTCTGAGTTGGCAAAAGTGCTTTTTGCGCTTCGAAATTATGGTTCACATCAAAAATATTACAACGAATATATTGGCGTAAATTCGAGATTAGATGAATTGCAGGCAGGATTTCTGAATTTAAAATTACCCAATTTAGATGCTGATAATAGTAAACGACGAGCAATTGCAAAACGCTATTTGACTGAAATTAAAAACGATAAACTAATATTACCCTATTGGGATGATTCTAATAACCACGTTTTTCATTTATTTATCATTAGAACTAAAAATAGAGACGATTTGCAGCATTATTTAAAAGATAATAATGTTGAAACCGTAATTCATTATCCAGTGCCGCCGCACAAGCAAAATGCATTTTTAGAGTGGAATAATCTATCTTTTCCTATTACAGAAAAAATTCATAATGAAGTTTTAAGTTTACCAATAAGTCCTGTTTTAACAGAGGAAGAAGTTGATTTTATTATCGAAACACTTAATCAATATTAATTAGTGTCTGATAGTAAAAAATCATATCAAGATATTTTAAAAACGACTTCGGTTTTTGGAGGAGTACAGTTTTTTTTGATTTTGTTTTCCGTTATTCGAACCAAGTTAATTGCTGTTTTTATTGGTCCTGCAGGAATGGGAATTGTTGCTTTGTTAAATTCAAGTTTAAGTGTTTTAAACAGTATTTCAGGTTTAGGAATTGAAACCAGCGCGGTAAAAAGCATTTCCGAAAATTATAAAAACGATGATATAAAAACAGTTTCAAAAACAATTCAAATTGTAAAAAAGATTGTTTTTATCACTGGAATTGCTGGAATGCTGTTTACTTTAATTTTTTCAAAAACCTTAAGTATCATTACTTTTGGCGATTCAAGTCAAACCTATTCGTTTGCATTCCTTTCTGTAACCGTTTTATTTAAACAATTATCTTCAGGGCAATTGGCTGTTTTGCAAGGGTTGCGTCAATTCCGATTTTTAGCCAAAGCCAATCTATATGGTAATTTATTTGGATTGCTATTTTCCATTCCGTTGTATTATTTTTTAAGAATTAATGCCATAGTTCCCACCATCGTCATTACGTCATTATTTTCTTTAGTTTTTTCATTTTATTATTCCAGTAAAATAAAAATGGAGGAAGAAAAAATCTCAAAAACAGCAGTTATTGCCGAAGGGAAATGGATTGTAAAACTTGGTTTTATGCTGACTATAAGCAGTGTTTTAACGCTTTTGTCAACATATCTAGTTCAGATTTATATTGGTAAAACCGGCGGATTGGAGCAAGTAGGTTTTTACAACGCAGGATTTACTTTGCTGAATTCTTATGTTGGAATTATTTTTACAGTTATGAGCACCGATTATTTTCCAAAATTAGCGGCTGTAAATACAGATAATAATCAAATTAGAACCAGCGTACAGCAGCAAGCTTTTATTTCAATTTTACTTATCACGCCAATCATTGTTTTGTTTCTTACTTTAAGTTCGGTAATTGTTCGGCTTATTTATACTACAAAATTTGATGTTGTAATTCCAATGATTTGTATTGGAATTTTAGGAATGTTGTTTCGTGCCGTTTCATGGGCAATAGGATTTATTTTAATTGCCAAAGGGGATTCGAAAATGTTTGTAAAAACTGCCGTTGGTTTTAATATATTGTCATTATTGATGAATATTTCAGGCTATTATTTTTATGGTTTAGAAGGTCTTGGTTTTAGTTTCTGTTTTTATTTTTTATTCCATTTTATTGGTTTAAAAATAATTACTAAAAAACGGTACAATTTGTATTTTGAGAAAGATTTCTATGCAGTTTACCTCGTGTGTTTTGCAATCTGTCTCACTGCATTTTTAGTTAGATATATTGAAATTGAGCTTTTAAAATACACTTTATTATCCATTATGATTTTGCTTTCCTTTTGGTTTAGTTGGTTCCAAATCAATAAAAAGATAAATTTAAGCGAAATATTTACTTCATTTGTGATGCGAAAAAAAGACAGAAATGATTCAGAGCAGTTATAAAAAATGCCGTTCTTTTTACAATAAAACCAAGTTTTACTGCAAAGTAAACTGGATCAAAACACTGTATTTTAATTTCAAGAAATTCCCTTTTAAAACAGCAAAAAAACTTCCTATTTTCTTTTATGGGCCTGTGAAATTTACTTCGATGAAAGGCGAGATTCAGCTTATCGGAAAAATTCAAAAAGGAATGATAGGTTTTGGTCAGCCTTACGAATTGAATTCTGTTCATAAAGGAATTGCTGAAATTGCTGTTTATGGAACATTGCTCTTTAAAGGAAAGTTTCAATTTGGAAAAGATTACTTTCTATTTGTTGGCGAAGATGCCGTTTGTGAGCTTGGTAATATGGCATCAATGGCTTCGAGTTCAAAATTAATTTGTACTGAAAAAATTGTTTTAGGAGATTATGCCAGATTTGGTTCTGAATCGCAGATTATAGATACTAATTTTCATGATTTAATTGATACTCAAACAGGGGAGAAGTTTAAAAAATCAGCTCCAATTCACATCGGAAATTATAATTTTATGAGTAATAGAGTTTCGATTTTTAAAGGAACTCAAACGCCTGATTTTTGTACCGTTGCATCAAATAGTTTATGTACAAAAGAGTATACAGCTTTAGGCGAAAATATTTTAATTGGTGGTGTTCCTGCTAAATTGATCCGAAATAATATTTCCAGAGACTGGCAGGGAGAAAAACAGCAATTAGATGATTTTTTGTCTATTTAGTAAAAATAGAATTTGGTAAAAACAGCCACGAATTCACGAATTATTTTGCCAATTTTAATGATTAAAAATTCGTGTATTCGTAGCTGTTTTTATTTACAAAAGTATTTTAATTCGTTGTTTTACTTCAAGCAGAATATATTTAAATAACAATTTAAAATTCGAAGTTTTAAACGCCAAAATCATTTCATAATGCATTCGTTTTAAAATGGCTTTGTGTTCTTCCTTTGTTCTGTTTAAAGCAATTGCTTTCTGAATAATCAAATAAGTAGAATAATTTATTTTTCTAGATCTTTCGTCGTTTTTAAGAAAAAAATGCGTTCCTTGAGAAGTCAAGACAATTCGTTTTTGAATCAAAATTGCATCAATAAAATCAAAGTCATATTTTCGGGAAGCACGAATCCACAGATCTAAATCTTCATAAGCCAGATTTTCATCATAACCTTGTAAATCATCAAAAACAGATTTTTTAACCATCGATGAAACAGAGCAAATACTATTACCGCCAGAAATGACACTTAAATAAATATCGCCCGTTTTTCGGGTTTCGATTGTTTTTTTTGAGGAATCAACAGGAAAGTAATAAGAGTCAAACTCACCATTTTCAGTAATCAGTTCTGTATTTCCGTAAACAACACCTAGGTTTTTATATTGACTTTTTTGAAATGCTTTTATTTGTAATGAAACACAATTTGCTGCTAAAATATCGTCGCAGGCCAAATCAATTATAAAGCTGCCTTTTGCATGTCGAAGCGCTTTATTAAACGATTTGGTACTTCCTAAATTCGTTTCATTTTCAATAAATAAAACATCAGGATAATTGGTCAGCCAATTCTTAATGACTTTTCTTGAATTATCGGTGCTGAAATCATCAACAATAGTTAATTCAACATAAGGATAATCTTGATTAACAGCCGACATTAAACTCTCGACAATAAACCTTTCGTGGTTATAACACAAGCAAATTATAGACACTAATGATTTATCCTTCATGTTTTTTGTTTTACCATTAAGAGATTAAGGAAATAAAGTTAAACACAAGCTTAATTTTCTCCTTTAAGAAAATTAAGACAAAGCTTTATGCAACTTAATGTCTTAATGGTTCTAAATCTTATTTTATTTTAAAAAGTTATATTTGATACGAAAATAAGAAATCACGAATGATATTGTCTCACAAAAAAAAGAAAATTGCGCTGATTGGTTATCGCTTAAGCGGAGGCGGAAGTGAAAAAGTAATGGCAAATTTGTCTGTTTTTTTTGAAAGTAAAGGTTTTGAAGTTGATTTAATTATTGTTTTAGACGAAGTAAGTTATCTCTATTCTGGGAAATTGGTAAACCTGGGTTTGCTCAAAAATAAAAGCAATGGTTTCTTTAATAAAGCTAGAAGATTAAAGGTTTTACGAGATTATTTAAATCACAATCAATTTGATTTTATTATTGATTTTCGCTTTCGAACTAAGGTTATTCAAGAGCTTATTTTGGCTCGATTTATTTATAATGCAAAGACTATTTTTACGGTTCACAGTTTTTTAATTGATCATTATATGCCAAATAATTCTTGGCTCACACAATTAATGTACAATCATTGTTTGGCAAATGTTGCTATTACTGAAGAAATGAAAACATTGGTAGAAACGAAACATAAATTAAAAAATGTGGTAACGATTGCAAACCCTGTAAACTTTGATGAGATTGTGCAAAAACAGAATGAAAAGATTGATTTACAGTTTGATTTTATAATTGCAATTGGACAATATGAAAATGAAATAAAACAGTTTGATAAACTCATTTCGAGTTACGCTGAATCTGATTTGCCTCGAAATAAAATTCATTTGGTTATAATTGGAAACGGAAACGAAAACAAGCTCAGAAAAGTAATTTTAGAGAATAATATTGCCGATTTTGTTCATCTTTTAGGTTTTCAGAATAATCCATTTAAATATCTCAGCAAAGCAAAATTTTTGGTTTTAAGCAGTAAAAATGAAGGTTTTCCAAATGTTATTTTAGAAGCTTTGGCGTGCGGAACTCCGGTTGTTTCATTCGATTGTGATTTTGGCCCAAGAGATATGATTTCAAGTTTTGAAAATGGTATTTTAGTCGAAAATCAAAATTGGGAAAAGTTTACCGAAACAATGAATTTGTTCGTTTCAGATGAGAATTTATATCTGCATTGTAAACAAAATGCAACTAAAAGCATCAGCCCGTTTTTATTAGAAAAAATAGGCGAACAATGGTTGAATTTAATGAATTTGAACTAAAAATATGACCACAATTCAAGATATAACATTGGTAAAAATTCCTGTGGTAGAAGACTTAAGCGGGAATTTGGCTTTTATTCAAAACGGAATTCTGCCTTTTGAATTCAAGCGGGTTTATTATCTTTTTGATGTGCCAAGTACAGCTTTTCGCGGCGGACATTCGCATATTGAACAACACGAAGTTTTAATTGCTTTGAGCGGCAGTTTTGAAGTGATTGTAAATGATGGAATTGAGAAAAAAAGCTATTTGTTGAATAAACCAAATGTTGGATTGCATTTACCAAACGGCATTTGGCGTGAATTAGAAAATTTTTCTTCAGGTTCAGTTTGTCTTGTTTTAGCTTCAGATGTTTTTGAGGAAATGGATTATATCAGAGATTATGAAACTTTTTTGAAGTCTAAAAAATGAAACTGCTTTACATTGTTCCCACAATAAAAAATGCCGATGGAGTTGCCAGAGTTTTATCTGTTAAAGCCAATTATTTTATTGAACATTTTAATTATGAAGTACATATTTTATCTCAAAATGAAAATGACGAATTGCCTTTTTATGACTTCAATTCTAACGTTGTATTTCATTCTATTGAACTAAAGGGAAATGCTTTTAAGTTCTTAAAATCCTATCAGAAACAAATCAATCAAAAAATACAAGAAATAAATCCTAATGTTATTTTGGTTGCTGATAATGGTTTAAAAGGATTTGTTCTTCCTTTTTTAATTAGAACAAAAATTTCAATTATTCTAGAATGTCACAGCTCTAAATTTATTGAAGAGAAACAACAGAAATCAGGTTTCTTGTCAAAATTAGTTTCAAGAATAAAATATCGTTTTAAAGATTTTGGTGCACAAAATTTTACGCAAGTTGTTGTTTTATCAAATGAGAATTCAAACGAATGGAATGCGAAAAATGTAGTTGTAATTCCAAATCCGTCTTGGGTTAAAACGGAAGAAACAGCTTCTTTACAAAATAAAAAAGTAATTGCCGTTGCTAGAAATTCATATGAAAAAGGTTTAGACCGATTATTGCCCATTTGGGCAAAAGTAAATGAAAAACATTCTGACTGGGTTTTGGATATTTATACAAATGAAACCGATTCGTTGAAGAAAGAGATTATTCGTTTAGGATTAAGTTCAGGAGTTAATTTTTTTCCCTTTCAAAAAAGTATTGAGAGTATATATTTAGAAGCATCTATTTACGTGATAACTTCTCGATTTGAAGCTTTTTCTATGACTTTGATCGAAGCAATGTCTTTTGGTTTGCCTTGTATCGCCTACGATGGTTCCGCGGGTCCAAGATCTATTATTAATAATGAAACAAATGGATTTTTGGTTCCTGATGGAAATATAGCATTGTTTGCAGAGAAAATTTCAGTTTTGATTGAGAATGAAAATTTACGAAAACAATTAGGTTCAAATGCAAAAGAATCAATGCAGCTTTACGAGATAGATGCTGTAATGGAAAAATGGAAGAAATTGCTGGAAAGTTTATAGTTGCAACTTTATTTTAAGCTGCAGATATAACTTATTTTGAATACGTTCAACAGCATTAAAGAAGGATTGTCGGAGTTTAATTGTTTGCAGATAATTCGATTAAAAACGTTGTAAAATAATCCTAAAGCAAATTTTAGTTTATATTTTTTGAGCAGATTGTGTGCATATAATATTTTTACAAAACTAGGATCAATTTGTTTTTTTTGATTTAAAATAATCAGGTTTTCCAGACTGTTTTTCACTTTAGAAAGGTAAGTATCGCTGTTGTCAATTTCTCCATGTTCAACAGCATTATCAATATGTTTTACACTAAAGTTTGATTTGCTGACTTGAAAAGCAAAAAGAGTGTCTTCGTGACCATATTTTGTTAAATCCGCATCAAATTGTATGAGGTTAAAACAATCTTTTTTGATCAAAGTATTGTTGAACATTAGAGTTTTGAAAACAGAAGAATTTCTTTGAGAAACAGTTTTATCTTCAACCATTCGTCCATATTTCCATCTTAATTTTTGTTCTTTAGATTCGACTTTCAGCGGATGAATTCTGCCGCCGTAAACGATGTCAAAAGAAATAGTATCGAGATAATTTTGTATAAAACTGGGATTGATAATAATAGAATCTCCATCAATAAAAAGAAGATTCTCGTATTTAGCTTTTGCAACGAGTAAATTTCGATTAGAGCTTAATCCAATGTTCTTTTCTAAAGAAATAAAAGAAGAATTTTGCAAAGAATTTATAGACTCATTTTCCTTGTTTAGTACAGAATTTGAGGCGTCATCCTGAGCAATTATTTCAAAATTAATTCCACATAAACTGCATTGCTTTACGAGTTCGTTAACGAGCGATAAAACATTTTGATTGTAAATCGGAATTAAAATCGAAAGCATTTACACGTTTCTTTGCACCACTTCAAAGATTCTTTCATCTTCACATTTTAATGTTTTAGATGGAAATTTCATCAATAATGCATAATCGTGAGTGGCCATGATAATAGTTTTACCATTGGCATTAATCGTTTTTAGTACTTCTAAAACTTCAGAACTCGTTTGAGGATCAAGATTTCCTGTTGGTTCATCGGCTAAGATAAATTCGGGATCGTTAAGCAAAGCTCTTGCGATTGCAACACGCTGCTGCTCTCCACCAGAAAGTTGGTGAGGCATTTTGTTTAGGAAATCTCCCATTCCTACTTTGTTTAAAACTTCATCGATTTTATGCTCCATGGCTTCTTTTTCGGTCCAACCGGTTGCTCTTAAAACAAAAAGCATGTTGTCTTTTATAGAACGATCTGGAAGTAATTTGAAGTCTTGAAAAACAATTCCAATTTTACGTCTTAAATACGGAATATCATTTTCTTTTAAAGTAGCCAAATCAAAATCGACTATGTGACCTTCACCTTCCGTAAGCGGTAAATCTGCGTATAAAGTTTTTAAGAAACTACTTTTTCCAGAACCGGTTTTACCAATGATGTAAATAAATTCACCATGCTGAACATCTAAATTAATGTGCGATAAAATTTTTCTTCCTTCTTGATATATAGTGACTTCTTTTAGAGATAGTACGGTTTGTGACATAATAAAATTGATTTGATTGGTAAAAGTAATAAGATAACGGTTGGATTCAAAATAAATTTCAATCATTTCTTATAAAAAATCGAAATGTGATTTTAAACCATATAAGTCATATAAGTCCATTTTAAAGATGTTTGTTTGGGATTTTTACTACGGCAGCTTATATGATTTCTCAGCATTGGAAAAAGATTATAAAACTCTTGACTTATAATTACTTATAAGACTTATATGGTTTGAATTATGCTTTTAAACTGTAGATCTTAATTTTTTGTTCATAATAAAAGTCTGAAACGTTTCGTTATAAACGGTATAAAATGATAAATTTGAATACTAAATAAAACTAAAATGCGTAAACTTTCCTGGTTCTTTTTATTCCAAATTATCCTTATCTCGATCACGATTTCAGCACAAAAATCAGCTATTTATACTTACGATTTAAAGGATTTTGACAAAGCACTGGCTTTATATAATGACAAACAATATGCTTCGGCACAACATATTTTTGAGTATGTAAAAAATCATGCAGATACTGAAGAAGTAAAGTCTGACTGCGCTTATTATATTGCCAATTGCGCTATTAGAACAAATCAGGTTAATGCCGATGAGTTAATGGCGAAGTTTGTTGATGATTATCCAACAAGTACTAAACAAAATCAGGCTTACATTGAAGTAGCACAATATTTCTTTGAGCAGGGAAATTATCCAAAAGCGTTACAATGGTTCGATAAAGTAGATGAAAGTTACATGAGTAAATCTGACTCAGATAAATTCAATTTTCAAAAAGGATACAGCTATTTTACTGCTAAGAAGAAAAAAGAAGCCACAACTTATTTTAATAAAGTGGTGAATTCTCCTGTTTTTGGTTCTCAAGCTAAGTATTATTTAGGATTTATGGCTTATGAAGGTGATGATTACAAAGAAGCAACTAAATATTTTGATGAAGTTTCGGGCGAAGAAAAATACAAAGAAAAGCTTTCGTATTATCAAGCCGATATGAATTTTAAACTTGGAAATTTCCAAAAAGCAATTGATTTGGGTCAAAAGGCAATGGCAAAATCAAATGAAATAGAAAAGTCTGAATTGAATAAAATTATTGGTGAAAGTTATTTCAATCTAAAACAATACGATAAGGCGATTCCGTTTTTGGAGCAATATGCAGGTAAAAAGGGGAAGTGGAATAATACCGATTTTTATCAGTTAGGTTATGCGTATTATGAACAGAAAAACTACGAAAAAGCAATTTCGCAGTTCAATAAAATCATTGAAGGAAAAGATTTTGTAGCGCAAAATGCATACTACCATTTAGGTTTAAGTTATTTGAATACAGGCAAAAAACAAGAAGCGCTGAATGCATTCAAAAATGCTTCGGAAATGGATTTTAATGCGCAGATTCAAGAAGATGCAGCATTAAATTACGCTAAAGTAAGTTATGATATTGGAAACGCTTATCAAACGGTTCCTGGTGTTTTACTTGATTTCTTGAAAAAGTATCCAAATAATTCCAGCAAAGCTGAAGTAGAGAAACTTTTGGTAGATTCTTATATTTCTACAAAAAATTATAAAGAGGCTTTGACTTTATTGGAAAAAAACAGAACTGCCGAAAATAAAGCAGCTTATCAAAAAGTGCTTTTTTACAGAGGTGTAGAATTGTTTAATGAATCGAATTATACTGAGGCTGCGAAAATGTTTAAAAATGCAATCAGCGAACAAAAAACACCTGAGTTTACAGCTCGTGCTACTTTCTGGAAAGCAGAAACAGAGTATGTTACAGATGATTTTCAAAATGCATTATTGACTTACAAACAATTTGCTGGACTTGCCGCAGCAAAATCTACTGCTGAGTATAAAAACATTAATTACAACATTGGTTATACTTATTTTAAACTGAAAGAATACGATCAAGCGGCTAATTCATTTCAAGCTCAAATTGATAATTCAAAAGAAGATAAAGTTCGTTTAAACGATTCGTATTTGCGTTTAGGAGATTCTCGTTTTGTGACTTCAAAATATGCGCAGGCAAATGAAGCTTACGGAAAAGCAATTGATGCAAAAGGAGTTGATGCTGATTACGCTCAATTTCAAAAAGCACTTTCTTATGGTTTTATGTCTAAAAACGATCAGAAAATTGCTGAGTTGAACAACTTTCTTAAAATGTATAAAAAATCAGAGTATCGTGATGATGCTTTGTATGAATTAGGAAATACTTATGTGGCTGATAAAAAGAATGATTTAGCGATTAAAACTTTCGATCAGTTGATTTCAGAATATAAAAATGGTTCATTTACTTCAAAATCGATTTTAAAACAAGGTTTGATTTATTACAATTCAGATCGTGACGAACAAGCTTTAACGAAATTTAAAAAAGTTGCTGCTGAATTTCCAAAAACACCAGAAGCGCTTGAAGCTGTTTCGACTGCAAGATTGATTTATGTGGATTCTGGAAAAGTGGACGAATATGCAACTTGGGTTCGAACATTGGATTTCGTTTCAGTTACAGATGCTGAGTTGGATAATGATACTTACGATGCCGCTTTCAAACAATACAGTCAAAGTAACAACAAAGCTGCAATTACTGGTTTTGCAGGTTATGTGAGTAAATTTCCAACAGGATTACACGCGCTTGAAGCTAATTTTTATTTGGCACAACTGACTTATGCTGAAGGTTCTGAAACAAAAGCTGCGGCAAATTATCAATATGTTATTGACCAGCCAAGAAGCGAATTTACAGAACAATCGTTAAGCCGATTGGCTCAAATTTACTTAAAAGCGAAAGATTGTGATAAATCGATTCCGGTTCTAGTACGTTTAGAAAACGAAGCTGATTTTCCTCAAAATAAAAGTTTTGCACAGGCTAATTTGATGAAATGTTATTATGACAAAAAGGATTATAACAATTCAGTTGTTTATGCAGATAAAGTATTGCAAAATGCAAAAACGGATGCAAACGTAAAAGCTGATGCTCAAATTATTGTAGCGCGTGCGGCAATGCAGACTGGTGACGAAGAAAAAGCTAAAACGGCTTATGCAAAACTTTCGGCAACTTCAAAAGGAGAACTAGCGGCAGAGGCTTTGTATTATGACGCTTATTTTAAAACAAAAGAAGGCAAGTTTGATGCTTCAAATGTGTCTGTACAAAAATTAGCGAAGAATTATTCGGCTTACAAATATTATGGAGCAAAAGGCTTGGTTCTAATGGCTAAAAATTTCTACGGATTAAAAGACAGCTATCAGGCAACTTATATTTTGGATAACGTAATTAACAATTTTACCGATTTTCCAGATGTTGTTGAAGAAGCAAAAAAAGAATTGAGTGCGATTAAAATGGAAGAGTCTAAAACCAATTCGTCGATTAATAAATAAGAAAAAAGAGAATAGAAGCAAGAAGAAAGATTGCTAAAGTCTTTCCTCTATTCTCTAAAAAAAAGAAAGAAATGAGTTTACCTTTTTATATAGTTGATGTTTTTGCTGATAAAAAATATGCCGGAAATCAGTTGGCGGTTTTTTTAGAGGCAGAAAATTTAAGTAAGGATCAAATGCAGCAGATTGCAAGAGAAATAAATTTTGCAGAAAGCACATTTGTAACCAAACTGGACAAAGAAAATAATAAAGCAGAAATAAAAATATTTACCCCGGCTCATGAAATGCAATTTGCGGGTCATCCGATAATAGGAACTTCATGGGTTTTAATGAATAAAGTATTTGATAATTCGCCGGAGAGTATAAAACTAAATGTGCCAATTGGGCCTATTTCAATTCAACAATCTGAAGATTTGATTTGGTTAAAAGCAGCACAGCCAAAATTTTGGGATATTTTTTCGAAAGAAGATTTTTCGATATTCAGTAATTTGAAAAATCACGATTTTGAAAATCAATTTCCAATTCAGGAAGTTACAACCGGAAGCGCTTTTGTGATGGTTGGATTAAGCAGTAAAAGAGCGCTCGAAAATTTGGTTTTAGACAAAGATAAAACCGATGAATGGTTGAAGAAGAATTGCAAAACTCCACACAGAGCATTGTATTTCTATTATTTAGAAGGATCAAAATTGTTCAGCAGAATGTTGTGTATTGAACATAACCAATTAGTTGAAGATGCGGCAACTGGAAGCGCGAGCACTTGTTTGCAAGCATTTTTATTAAAATACCATAAACCAGAACTTGAGATCATTAATTATCAAGGAGATTATATTAATCGTCCTTCAGAAATTTATTTTAAAGGAAAATTAAATGAGAATGAGTTTGATATCAAAATTGGTGGAAAAGCTCAATTTGTTGCAAAAGGCGAGTGGGAAGCTTAAAAATTAGAAAATTGAGAGAATTAGAAAATTAGATAATTGTAAGATGTAAAAAAGTGAAATGTGATAAGTGAAATGCTTCTGGAGTAGTTTTTACATTTTACATTTTACAAAAAAAAAGATATATGAAAATTAATTGCCGAAATAAAATCATCGTTTTACTAGTGTTGCTTGTTGGTCAGCTTTCGTTTTCGCAAAAGAAAAATGAAAACATCGGAACTGAAACTGTAAATGTGGTAAAGCCTTATTCGCCGACAATCTCAGACGCTTTTAAAGTAAAAGAAACTCCTTCGCTGGACGATTCTGGAAATCAGCCTAAAGAAACTATAAAATATAGCATTTTATCAGTTCCGGTGGCGTCGACTTTTACACCATCAAAAGGAAAAGCAGAAGGTGTTGAAAAATCTAAAAAAGAAAGATTGTTTAATAATTATGCGACTTTAGGTGTTGGAAATTACGGAACACTAAATGCTGAGTTGTTTGTAACGCAGGATTTAGGAAATAACGATTATTTAGCAGGAATGCTACGTCATCATTCTTCGCAAGGAGGAATTAAAGATGTTAATCTGAACGATGAGTTTTATGATACAGCATTAAATGTAGGTTATGGCGTAATAAATCGCGATGTATCTTGGGGAGTTGATTTGGGGTATCAAAACCAAATTTATAACTGGTACGGCCTGCCTTCTGATTTTGGAATGACGCTGCCGCCTGCAACGCAAGAAGATTTGATTAGAGGAATTAATCCAAATCATTCTTATAATACTATTTCATTAGGAGGAAATGTAGAGTTTAGTGAAAGTATTTTCAATAAAATCGATGCGAGATTTACGCATTTTTCGGATAGTTTTTCTTCTTCAGAGAATCGTTTTTATTTGAAGCCGACTTTTAAAGTTGATGTTATGGATCAGGCAATCAATACTAATATTATTATAGATCATGTTAGCGGTTCGTTTGAACATAATTATGCTTATAATAATGTTGAGCCATTAAAATACAGTTTAACAAATTTTGGAGTTGAACCAAGTTTTGTGATTCATGAAAACGAATGGACGCTTGAGTTAGGAGCGGGATTATTTTATGGTTTAGATTCTGAAAACAGCGGTAACAAGTTTTATGTTTATCCAAAAGTAAATGCTTCATACAAATTGGTAGGCGATTTAATGATTTTTTATACAGGAGTAAACGGAAGTTTAAATCAAAACTCTTATGCTGATTTTGTTACTCAAAATCCATTTTTGTCTCCCACTTTAAATATGAAACCAAGCAGTACTCAATATAATGTTTTTGCAGGATTAAAAGGGAAACTGGCTAATAATATCAATTATAATTTAACTGCTTCTTATTTGAATGAGAAAGACAAAGCATTGTTTAAAAGCAATGATTATACAGAAGATTTTTCAAATCAAAATTATGCTTTCGGAAACTCGTTTGGGGTGATTTATGATGATGTTAGAACTTTGCGCTTCTACGGAGAACTAAAAGCTGATTTTTCTCAGAATGTTTCTTTTGGAATCAACGGAACTTTTAATAGTTATAAAACAGATGGTTTAGAAGCATGGAATTTACCTTCAATGAAATTGAGTTCAAACCTCGATGTTAATATTACAAAACAATGGTATGCTGGTTTAAATGTTTTTTATGTGGGCGAACGTAAAGACATGCAGACTAATTTAAATGTTGCGACTCTTGGAAATCCAATTACATTAAAAAGTTATTTTGATGCCAATGCACATTTAGGATACAAATACAGCGAACGTTTGACTTTCTTCTTAAAACTGAATAATATAGGAAATCAAGCGTATGAAAGATGGTTGAATTATCCCGTACAAGGATTTCAGGTTTTAGCTGGAGGAAATTATAAATTCGATTTTTAAAAGCTATTTGCCGCGAAGGCACAAAGACACGAAGTTTTTAGCATAAATTTTTAGCCGCGAATTCACGAATTAATTAAAAAATTCGTGAATTCGTGGCTAACTTTTTTTGTGACTGTACAAAACCTTTGCATCTTTGTAACTTAGAACCTTTGTAACTTTAGAGAAGAAGATGGAAATCAAACTGAGACAAGAAAATGAAAATGATTACAAAAGTGTTTTTCAGCTGATTGAAAAGGCTTTTGAAAAAGAAGAATACAGCGATCACAAAGAACAATTTTTGGTTGAAAGACTGCGAAAATCGGAAGCTTTTATTCCAGAGTTATCGATTGTTGCCGAAGTTGAGGATAAAATCGTCGGGCATATTTTATTTACAAAATTGGAGATTAAAAATGAATTTCAATCGTTTCAGTCTTTAGCACTTGCTCCAGTTTCGGTTTTGCCAGAATTTCAAGGAAAAGGAATTGGCTCAAAACTTATTTTATACGGTCATGAATTGGCAAAAGAGTTAGGGTATAAATCGGTGATTTTATTGGGACATCAAGATTATTACCCAAGATTTGGCTATGAACTTTGCGAAAAATACAATATCAAAATGCCTTTTGATGTTCCTGCTGAAAACTGTATGGTAATCTCTTTGACTGAAAATGGATTATCTGGTATTAGCGGAAATGTAGTTTATCCAAGTACTTTTTTTGAATAAAAAAATAGACAAAGAAAAAAAACCTGTGCACCTTTGCGACTCAGAACCTCACTACCTTTATAGAATGGAATTCAAACAAAAAATATACAATCATTATCTACAAATGGTTCAGGATCGAATTGATGTTTTTAAAGACATGATTTCGGGATTGACAGAAGATTCTAAAAATGATGCTAAAGGATCTGCCGGTGATAAGCACGAAACGGCTTTGTCGATGATGCATATCGAACAGGAAAAATTGACCAATAAATTGAAAGAAGCAATTG
The DNA here is from genome assembly GCF_002217355.1 of Flavobacterium oncorhynchi. Lineage (GTDB taxonomy): Bacteria > Bacteroidota > Bacteroidia > Flavobacteriales > Flavobacteriaceae > Flavobacterium > Flavobacterium oncorhynchi. The sequence continues at coordinate 65,305 of NZ_MUHA01000026.1, forward strand.
CGCAGAAAGCGATTTTGGATAAAATTGATCCTCTAAAAACTACCGAGAATATTATTTTAGGAAGTCTGGTAAAAGCAAACGGAATCTATTTGTACTTAAGTGTTGCACTTCCTAAAATTACAATTGACGGTATTAATGTTATTGCACTTTCTCCGCAATCTCCGTTGGGAAATCATTTAATGGGAAATAAAGTAGGTTTTGAGTTTGAGATTAACAGTACAAAGTATCTCATTCAAGAAATTAGCTAATGGATTATCCTTATTTAATATGTAGCTTTTCGCTCTTTGGAGCATCTTTTGCTTTTTATAAACTTCATAAACTGTGGAAAAAAGATGTTACAGAAAATAATAAACGATATAAATCTGAAGTTAATTTTAAGACGTTCAAAAATTGGACTACTATAATTACGTTTATAGTTTTAGGAATAATCTATTTTTTTAAAGCATTACCATAACCGCAATCTTGTCATTTCGACTGAAAGGAGAAATCGCACTAGAAACTCCGCAAAGAAAAACACCAATCTTTGTCGATATACATGTGCGATTTCTCCTTTCAG
>NZ_MUHA01000027.1:0-135147 GCF_002217355.1 Flavobacterium oncorhynchi
GATTCTGTTTTTTTATATGTTCTTTCCAGTTTTGGAATTTGTTTTTTTATTGTAACTTATTTTTTCAAGTTAAAACTTGAAAAAAATTAGTCGTTTTGATTTTTCATTCCGAACAAATCTCCTTTTTGAAACAATTTTAAATCATCTTGTAAAGCTTGATGATTTCTTTGTGTAACAGCTGGCGAGTCTAAATCGCTCAAATCTGGTTTTCCTGCATTTACCCACGCCGTATACCAAAAACTTGCTGTTGCAGTAATCGCTTTTTTCATTTGAGTTTCAACCATTCCGTTTAAATCTTGGTGAAGTTTTTTCGCATACTCATCAGAGAAAACTGGTGTATTGTATTTGCTTTTTAATACTTTTCCATCTGTATCCATTTTAAAAACCTGATTTTCTGGAGTTGCCGTTCTCAACTTTTTATCAATATCCAATAATGGTTTCACTAAAGTATGAGTATCGTTTATCATATCCCAAGTTGCTTTATGAACATCAGCGTAATATTGAGCTTCAGGAACATTTAGCTTGTAATTTTTAGCAAACAACTCTGGAAGTCTGCTTTCCCAAAGAGAATGAATCCCTTTTTGATCGCTCAATTGTCCGTCATGATTTGCCGAAGTATGCAATGGCATATGTGCATCACCAATATAATGACCTAAATCTGCAGCAAGAAATAAAATTTCTGCTCTATTTTTATCCTTAAAGGCTTTGGTTAATTTAACCATCATATCCTCAATATACCAAGGTAAAATTCCGTTATTGTTCAAAAACTTACTATCGTATTTTTTCTTTGCTTCTTCTAAAGTTTTTGGAATACTATCAGCAGCACCAAAGTTTTCCATATCAAAATAATGCCTAGGATTCTCGTCTTTGTAATTTAAAGCATATTTACGAATATCCGGAACAGATGCTTCTTGAGTAATAAAATCGATGTGATTGTAAAAGAAAATCTGAAGTGGTTTTGGTAAAGCCATTACAGCAGCTTTATTAATTCTTTCATGGCCTACAATTCCCCATGATAAAGTAAAAAAACCTATGATTAATGCAAAAAAAGCAATTAATTTTGGTCTCATTTTGAAGTTTTTCATTTTTGTTTTTATTTGAGAGACAAATTTACCTTATTTAAAGATAATTTAAAAGAATCGCTTTTAAGATTCTTTTAATTTAACCTCTAACCTTTTTTAAACCATATAAGTATGGTAAATATAAAATCGTGAGAATTTTTCTTGTATGTTTGTTTCGGTATTAAATCTTACAAATATGCGCCGCTTTATTCTAAATTTCGCTCTCTTTTTTAGTTCAGTTTGTTTAGCCCAAGAAACTGATATACAATTAAAAAATGTCAGCGATACCATCCTAAACACAAAAAGAGTACTTAAAATATCTGGTTCACTTGATCCCGTAAAAACAATGCAAAAATTGTTTCCCGGTAAATTATACAATTTATCAGATCATAATACTTTTATAAGCTGGAAATGCAACAATTGTAAACCGCAGCCTTTTATTGATGCAAATGGTGTTGAAGGAGATCAGATTTTTCCATATAAAGAGGGCGTTGCAACAAGACTTTTAAGTAATTATGATTACTCTGATTCGAAAGGAAATCAATTCAAACTATTGACTTTTAACCATTCTTTTTATGATGCTGATGGTGCACAAACTGGGCGTTTCTCTGGCGGATTAATTGGTGTTGCTAAATTTGCTAAAAATGGAGCGGTCTGGGAAATGAAATCTTTTCAACCTGCTTTTGCAGCATTTGGTGCATTTTCGAGAGCACCTTCACCAAAACTTGTTGAAATTGGCGAAGATCAATATGCGTTTACGATAGAACATGCAAACGGCGGCGCAGGTGCTCCTTATAATGGTTACTTATATCTTATTGCTGGTTTTGATGGTAAATATCGGCCTTTAATGGAATTAGGTTATTATTCTTTATTTAATAATGGTGGAAACTCTGAATGGTCTAGTTCGTATAAAGTAATCAACGATGGTACGAAAAAGTTTTTTAGAGATTTTGCCATTACTACGACTGGTTTTTATAAAAAAGCAAAAGGTACAGAAGATGATTATGATGTAGATTTACCAACAGAAATTATTGAACTGGCAAAAACTAAAAAACAGTTTAATTTCGTAATTGAAAAAAGACTTTCTTTTTCAGGAAAATGGTATAAAATAACAGGCAAACCAACTGTCAAATTCTCAAATATAAAATAATCGATTTAACCGAGATACAAAATTGATACTAAACCTAAAACTGCTATAAAAATCCATAAAAATACGCCTTGCAATAAAGGCTTCACTCCTACGGATTTTAGAGTATTTATATTCAATGTTGCTCCTATTAAGAACAGGGTTATTGTTAATCCAATTTTTGCAATATTTACAATATGCGGTGCAATTACTGCTGTTGCAGGGACATAACTATTTAAAAGCATAGCGACAATAAACAAACCTATGAAATAAGGAATTTTAATTTTTGAATTTTTACTTTTAAAAATTGCCGCTGTTAAAATCGAAATTGGAATAATCCATAAAGCTCTCGCTAGTTTTACTGTTGTAGCGATCTGCAAAGCTTCGGCTCCATATTTATTTGCAGCGCCAACTACAGAACTAGTATCATGAATAGCAATGGCACACCATAATCCGAAATCTTTTTGCGATAAATCAAGCTGATGACCAATAAATGGAAAAACGAATAAGGCGATTGAATTTAATATAAATATTACTCCTAAAGCTATTGAGGTTTGGTTTTCGTTTGATTTTATTACTGGTGAAATTGCTGCTATGGCACTTCCTCCACAAATTGCAGTTCCACACGATATTAAGTGAGATGTTTTTTTATCGGTTTTTAACCATTTTCCTAAAAAAGTTCCTAGAATTAAAGTACTGAATATGGAGAATATAGTTAGTAAGAAGCCTTCTTTTCCAGCCGAAATGGCACTTGATGCATTCATCCCGAATCCTAAACCAATAACAGAGAACTGTAATAAAAAAGTGATTGCTTTATTATTGAATTCTACAAATGGATTACCAAAGATGTTTACAATTACAACTCCAAACAGCAAAGCAATTGGTGGTGAAATGATCGAAAATAAGCATAAAAAGATAACAGCTGCAAAAATGGCTTGTTGTAAGTAACGATTAACTTCGAATAATTGTGAGGCTGTATGTTCTTTTGTTTTCAAAATAGAATAATTAAAAATTTATTCTGCAAAGTTCTATCCTTTTACACGAAACTCCCAATCGCAAATTACAATCGACTATAACTTTAAGTTATAATGATTTGACATATTTTGGATAAAAAGCTCTGATAACGAATCAGATTTACCTAACAATGTGATGATATAAAAGTATCTATCTACAGATAATTCTTCTACATCCAAAACCATTAATTCTTTATTTTTCAACTCTTTACTTACTGCATGAATAGACATAAAAGCAAAACAGTCTGAATTTAATAAATACGATTTAATACTTTCTGTACTTCCTAACTGCATTTCGATTTGTAAATCTGAAAATTTCAAACCTGCTTTTTTCAATGCATATTCTATAACTTCAAGTGTTCCTGATCCACGTTCACGCGTTATGAATTTCATTGATTTTAAATCACTTACTGAAATTTCATTTTTTTTCACAAACGGATTATTACTATTGCATACCAAAACCAATTCGTCCTTTAAAAACGGAATATACTTTATGGATTGATTTTTTGACTGCCCTTCGACAATTCCAATTTCAATTTCTTTGTTTATTAAAGCATTTTCGATTTGTTCTGTATTTCCGTTTAACAAATTAACTTTTATGTCTTTTTGCTTTTGATGAAAATGCGCTAAAACTGGAGAAATAATATATTGAGAAATTGTTGTACTTGCTCCTAATCGCAATAAACCTTGGCGTTCGTTAATAAAAGAACTCATTTCAAAATCGATCTCGCGATAAATTTCAAAGATCTCTTTTGCATGTTTTAGCAGAATTTCTCCAGCTGGAGTTAAAGCAATTTTAGAACCGTTTCGTTCAAAAAGCTTTGTTTTATAGGTTTCCTCGAGTTCTTGAATATGCTTAGAAACGGCAGGCTGCGTAATGTATAGCTCTGTTGCCGCTTTAGTAAAATTAAGGCGGAGCGCAACGGTGTAGAATACTTTTAACCTGAAATCCATAATTTATTCCTTTTTAATTCTTGTTCTTAAAACTTCCATCAGCTTCGTAATTCCGTTAACAATTCCTTGATAGTAATCTCCTTTTTTGAATTCTGGAATAAAATCATGATCAATGATTTCTTTTGTTTCTTGTTCTGTAAGTACTTTTGCTATTCCATTTCCAAGTTCTATTCTGATTTTTCTATATCCCTTTGACAGTCCAATCAAAATTCCGTTGTCTTTTCCTTTCTTTCCAATACCCCAAGTTTTAGCAATATGAAGTGATAGCGCTTCAAACTTGTCACTAGAAGTCTTAACAGTATCAATGGTTACAATTGCAATTTCAATAGATGTTTCCCTTTCAAAATTTGAAATTACATTGTCTAACTTCTTTTCTTCGTCATCAGAAAAAATTCTTTCATAATCATTAATCCAGCCTTTGGGACTTGGCAAATTATTCCAATAAATTTCTCGAAATGTTGTAATCGTTTTATCTTTTAACGAATCATTTTGCTCTTTCTCAAAAGTTTGACCGGTTGCAGAAATCGCAATAAAAAATAAAATAGTAAAAATTACTTCTTTCATTATTAAAAATTAGTCAATTTATAGCAACAAACTACAACAACCCATTATATTTCCTAACAAACCATTCCGTGGTCAATAAAGCAGCAATTAAGACCAATAACCAAACCCAGTCAATAATTGGAGTTTTTGTTGAAACGTTTTTTTCAATCGATTTGTATTCTTTGCTTTCTAAAAGCTCTTGAATCAAATCATCAGCTTGATCTTCAAAGAACGCTTTTCCGTTGGTTTGCAATGCTAATTGTTTCAGTTTTGCAACATCAGGATTTACAAATTGTTTTTCGATGTCAAAATCTAAAATTTCAAAATGACTTGAATAAGATGTATTTGAGTTTAGCTCTTTTACTGTAAAATTATACTTTCCTGCGGTTAATCCTTCTAAGTTTACAGAGAAAGAATTGTTTCCTTTTAATAAATCGTAGTTTTTTACTTGTTTGGTTTCAGCATTTGTAACGGTAATTGTTAGTCTTGCTTTTTCGTCAAACTCATAGTTTTTATTGAAATATTGTGCATTGATTATAATTTCTTCACCCGAATTGTAAAAACTTTCGTGTGTTACTACAAGTGATTTCTTTGATGTTGATGTGGCTAAATACTGAATTATTTTATCTACAAATACATCATACTTTTCAAACGACTGATTGTCGATATGACTTTGCAAACGCCATTTCCAGCTGTTTTCACCTAAAAGAAAAGCTGTTCTCTTTCCTTGATTTTCGGCAAAAGCCAACAAAGGAGCATTTGTAGAAACATTTCTAATTTTTGAAGAAAGCAAAACGGACACATTTCCGTTTGTTGAAATTGTTCCGAATAAGTTTTGCAAAGGCGGGAAATTTTCGAAACCAATATTATCAACGGCAAATAAATTGAACTGAGATTGAAATTCAGACAAATAATCTTCGATTTGTCCGCTCATTTTAAAAACCAAATTATTTTGCTGCTGGTTTAGAAAATTAAAATCGGTGTTGTTTCCTGTTATGATAAATGTGTTTCTTCCAGCTTGTTTATTATTGTCAAAAACAGCTTTGAAAGCTGATGTTGGCTGGTATAAAACTAAAACTGATGCTTCTTGCAGCTGGCTGATATCATTTGGTTTAACTAAAATTACTTTGCGTTGTGCATTAACTTCGATTGAGCGTTTTAAAACAGCAATATCTGGATGGTTTATGGCTGACACAATTGCTATTGTCGATTTTTGATCGATTACTTCTACTGCAAAGTTCTTGATATTATTATAGCTGTTCTTTTCTTTTGCGGTTGACGAAATACTGGCTTTAAATATTTGAAGTCCTACTTTATCGGCTGGTAAAAGTAAATTTAATGCTGCTGTTTTTTTAGATGGTGAGAAAGAAACTTTCTCTTTTGCGACAACGGTATTTCCCTGCGAAATTGTAAAATCGGCAGTTGTAGATTTATCGCCTGCATACTGAAGAAAAACTTCTACAGGAAATTTATTTTTATGAAATGCGTATTTATTTACGTTTAACTGATTTATTTTTAAATCAAGAAAAGTGGTTGTATCTCCCACAACCAAAGGATAAACTTTATTGACAGGATCAAATCGGTATACGTAATCGTTTCCTGTAGTTTGATTTCCGTCAGTAATAATTACTGTTGGGAAAATCAGATTTTTATTGATGCTTTTTAAATTCTTTGCTGCTTCGTCTAGATTGGTTTGTTTGCCGCTAAAATCAAATTTATCTGACGTTTTAAAATCGGCATCGAATTGATAGGATTGAATATCGAATTTTTCTTTTAATGCGGGATTTGAAATTAGCTTTTGGTATAATTCAACTGCTTTTTTGTCTGCTTTTAATGCGGTTATTGAACTTGAATTATCGACAGCAATTGCCAAAGGTGTTTTGGTAATCTCCAGCGAACTTTTTGAAATTACAGGGTTTATAAGTAACACCAATAATCCAAAAATGGCTAGAAAACGTAAAAAAGCCAAAAACCAAATCAGATTCGATTTGTTTTTGGCTTTAAAAAAATATTGAAAATACGATAACCCACCCGCTATTACTAAAGAAAGCAATAATAATAAAATCGTGTTTGTAGTCATATATATCTAGTATTCAGTAATCAATTTTTAGTGATCAAATTAAAAAAATTAGTGTTCAGAGTCAGATAAAAACTGAATACTAAAGTCTGAACACTGAAAACTATTAAGTAAGCATTCCTCCGCAAACATTAAGAACTTGTCCTGTAACGTATGCACTCATATCTGATGCTAAGAAAAGACAAGCATTTGCTACATCTTCTGTAGTTCCTCCGCGTTTCAACGGAATTCCGTCTCTCCATCCTTTTACTACATCTTCTGGTAATTTTGCAGTCATTTCTGTTTCAATAAAACCTGGAGCAATTGCGTTACAACGAATGTTACGTGATCCTAATTCTAAAGCTACTGATTTTGTAAAACCAATTGCACCTGCTTTTGATGCTGCGTAATTTGTTTGTCCTGCATTTCCAGAAACTCCTACAACAGAGCTAATATTAATGATAGAACCTGCACGCTGCTTCAAGAATGTTTTTTGAATTGCTTTTGTCATATTAAAAACTGATTTCAAGTTTACATCAATTACTTGATCAAAATCAGCTTCAGACATACGCATTAACAAGTTATCTTTTGTAATTCCTGCGTTGTTAATCAAAATATCTACTGTACCAAAATCAGCCAAAACTGCATCAACAAAAGTTTGTGCTTCATTAAAATCGGCTGCATTAGACTTGTAACCTTTTGCTTTAACACCTAAACCATTTAACTCCGCTTCTAAAGCTTGAGCAGATTCTACAGATGAGCTATATGTAAATGCTACGTTTGCTCCGTGTTTAGCAAAAACTTCTGCAATTCCTTTTCCAATTCCTCGACTCGCGCCAGTAATGATTGCTACTTTTCCTTCTAGTAATTTCATATTGAAAATTAATTTAAATAATTATTTTTAACAGTCTGATCCTTATACACAATATTTTACAATTATAAGAAGTAAAATTCAAGAGTTTTTTCTCTAATTTCTATAAGAACAGTGCTAATAATGACTTGTCAAATATATGATAATTCCCTTTTTAAAAAAAATAACAATAGTAAATCATTACAAATAGGAAATATAATCACTAATCTAAATCTGAGAAATCAAATAAAAAAACCAGCAGTCATGATCTACCGGTTTTGCTAATAAAACTATCTCAATTTGTCATTCTAACCTAGATCAGGATAAGGAAATGGAGTAGGGTAAGCAGGTATTGGATCTGGTATTGCTGCAGGCCCCATAATGCATGGACCATGGTAAGGTAAAGATGTATAAGGAATCATACAAACTGCTTGAATAGGTTCCCCACTACCAATTACACTCTTCATCTCGTTTAAACTAAGTGCTTCTACCCCCTTTAAATTCAAAATTGTTTTTAACATAATAAAATAATTATAAAAATTTTAAATACCTCAATCATTTTAGGTCCGTTGAGTTTCAGACAGAAATTAAGCATAACCTTCTAATTTTAAATAATAAATATAAGAAAATAAATCTATTAAAAATATAAATCATACTATTTTACTTAAATATATAAAAAAAGCGACTCGAATTGAGTCGCTTTTTCTCCAAAATTAAAAACAAAACTAAAACTATTAGTTAAGCCTCCAAGTCGTCATCCTAAACGGACTTGAAGAACTTGTAAACGTATAAACTGGATCAGTGTAAAATACTCTAAAGCTTTCTTTTTTCACATAAATTCCATTTGGATCCATCAGATACTTATCAAAACTAGCAAGGAATGCCGGCGTAGCTACTGTTGTATTTCCGTTCCAAGATTTATGCTTTAAAATCACCTTTTTACCAACTGCATCTTCTGTAATAGTAACATGATGCTGTAAAGCTCCTCTTCCTACGAAAGTGTAATAAATAAATGTTCCAATAGCATGATTACTATATATTTCAACAGTTGCAATACTTTGTCCTTTAGGCAAAGCCGCATTAATTTTAGCTATTTCAGCATTAAACAATACTGAATTACTTGGAGCATTTACAGTGTGATCATTAGTATAATATCCAAATGCAGTAAATGGCTGCCCAGGAAGAAATAATTTATAATCATCTGTTAGTGATAAAGGTTTGTCTGTATATTTAATAACAGCACTTACACCGCCTGTTCCTGTTGCTGTAAAACTTCCATCAGTATCATTATATACAAAATTAGTCAGGTTTTGTCCGCCCACTACTACTGCAGGACTCACAACAATACCGGTTGAGGTATATCCTACTCCCATATTATAGCTTACAGAATAACCTGCTTCGATAGAATTTGACTCTGCAAAACGAGTTACTGCAGAAAATGAAAAATCAAACTGATGTTTTGTTGTTCCATCATTTGTTTCTAATAATCTAAACAATGGTCTTGTAGGAGCTCCAATTACATTAGGAATCATTTCAATATTTTTATGTAAATCTGCCCAATCTTGAGCTGTTGCTTTTACGAAACGTAATTCACGATTATTTCTATTGGTTCTAAAAACAATCTCTCCTTTTTCCTGACCGTAATACAAAAACTGAAAATCCCCTAAATATCCTTTCGCTCTTAAGGCTGGAATTGGGAAATTATCTGATTCTGATAAAAGGTGAATTCTATTTTTTGTTGTAAAAGTCACACTTACTGTACTTCCAAGCTGAATAGCGTACTCGCTTTTATAAACATCTGTATCTGCATCAAAATCTGATGCCATTTCTACACTTCCATCTTTTGCAAACTTAAATAAATGTGTATAACCTCCTAAAACAGTATTATCTGTAAAATAGACTGCTTTCCATCCAAATTCTGATGAAAGTAATGCATCATTTAGTTCAGATTTTTGATTATTTAAACGCGTTGTAGGCGTTTCTTCAAAAAATTGCTCAGCATCTGTATTATTATTACAGGCGGTTAATTGCAGTATTAAAACAGCTGCAAATAAGTATTTATATAGGTGTTTTATTTTCATAATACTTTTATTAATTGTTTATTACTGCACTTGTATTTTTCTCTGCTTCATCTCTTAAAGCATAGAAATCCATGTTAAAAGCGTCTTTAAAATATTTTACTACGATTGCTTCTTTTGCTTTTAATGCGGCTAATGCAGTTGGACTTTTAATACCTTTTAAAAATGCCGCATATTCAGCTTTTGAATAGATTAAGATCATAGATGCAGTTTCGGCAAAATCTTCATTGATGTTTGATCTTGCATAACTGGTTATAAACCCAAGTTCATTTGATTCAGGTATCTCATAATTGTACCAGTCTGCTGTGTAACCACCTGGTGTCAGTGTTTTCCACGCTTTTTCATCAAATGGTTTATTTTGGTTTAAGATGTGTATATACTCGTGCTGAATTGTATGTACAAACTCTGATACATTTTCTCTATCGTCTTGATCTATATAATCGGTTTCGAATAATGTAACACGCTGTCCTCCTTCGGCTAAACCTAAAGTTCTGGTTCCTACACTATTTAAATTCACACCGCCTATTAAGACAATTTCTCTTGGAGCAATTTTTTTCACAAAGTCAGGGCCTCCAATCGTTAAATAACTATTAAGCCATATTGTTTTCACAATTTCAAGTGCTGGCTGTACTTTTTCTGTTAGTGGAGGAAAAAGAAAACGACTGTTATCTACTGTATTTTGATTCCATTTGTATTGCACATTAATATTGTATGGATTTAAATAGGTTGTTGTTATCCAATTATCTAGCTCCGTTTTTATTGGCTGTGTATAGTCTAACTGGCTTTCTCCCGGCATTTCATCACTTCCACATGAAACTAGTACTGTAGAAACTATTGCTAAAATCGCAATTTTATTATATTTTAATAATTTCATAATTTTACTTTTAAGATTATCTAGGATTCAGTTCAACGCCCGTACTTGATGCATGCAATGGAATTTGCAAAGCTCTGCGGTTGTCATCTTTAGCTAATGTATTTACTGGTTTATTTGCCGTTTCGTGTTTTACAACAATATTAAAACGCTTGATATCAAACCATCTAAGTCCTTCGTGTATAAAATCTCTTCTTCTTGTTTCTGCAATTGCTTTTATATATGATGTCTGTACTGGCGTCATTGTATAGAATGGCGTATATTCATCTGCAACCACTGGAAATTTAGCTGTTACTTTTGCTTCCGTTAATTTATCTGTTGGTGCATAAGTTGGTGTTCTTGTTGCTAAGAAATATTCTAATTCATCGTTTGCTAAAGCAGTTTGCCCCTTCATTACATGAGCTTCAATTCTATTTAAAAAGAATTCATCGTTGCTTAATAAAACTTCAGCGACAAATGGTTCTCCAATTGCTGCAGTTACATTTGAATATTTGAAATACTCATAAAATTTAGGCACAAATAAAGTTATACTGCTGTTTGATGAATATAGGTTGTAATAGTATGGTTTTCCAAAAAGGTTTGTGGTCGGGCCAAAAACTTCCGGCTGACGCGCACCTGAAAGGTTAAAACGGTTTAAATGATATACTCTGCTTACAATTGTATTTGCAGAAACGATCAATAAATTTGTTTCGGCTGCGCTGCTTGAATACTTTAACTGCTGATCTTCTACACCTAAAGATTCGTAAGCTGAATAATCTCTAAGTTTTCCTTCTGGTTTTGAACCTAAGTCATTAGATAATTCAATTACTCTATCCCAGTTTCCTTTTATTAAATAAAATCTGCTGGCGAAAGCTTTTGAAGCATTTACGTTAAAATGAAATCTAGGCTCTTTGTAATTGTTTGTTACATACTTTAAACCTTCTTCAAGATCTTTCTCTATAAAATCAAAAACTTCAGCAACTGTATTTCTTTTGTATTTAGTCACTAATTCTGTTTCTGGTTTTGTTACATAAGGAACTCCTAAATCTGTAGCCGCTGTAGCTGGATTATAACGTTTGGCCCAAAGTGAAACTAACATAAAATGAGAATAAGCTCTTGCTATTAATGCTTCTCCTTTTTGCGGGTTTAAATTTGATGTATTTCCTAATTCATCAATTGCCTGTAAAGCTTTATTTGCATGTGCAATAGCTCTATAACAAGCATCCCAATAATAAGCCTGAGTATCAATCTCTGTTGTTTCTGTTTGAATTTCCCAGTTATAGTTTTGCTCATTTTTTCTTATTGTTTCCGGCAGTCCGCTATCAAAAACGTTATCAGACATCGTTTCGGCAATCTCAAAATAACTCATTTGAGGATAAGCTTCAACTAGCAATTCTGATATTTTTTCGGGCGTGTTTATTTCAGTTCTATTATCTGGTTTTTCTGAAAGAAAATCATCACAACCAGTAATACAAATAAGTATTAATAGGGATAGTGTTATTTTTAAGTTTTTCATGTTTTTGACTATTATAATGAAAGATTTAAAGTAAATGTGTATTGAGATGTTACTGGTAATGCAACTCCTCCAGAATTACGAAACTCAGGATCTTGGCCGTTTAATCTTTTATCAGAATAAATCAACCATGGATTAACAGCCGAACCTTTTAACGTAAAAGTGCTAAGTCCTAATTTTCTTTTAAAATCTTTAGGAAATTCCCAGCTCAAAGAGATATTTTTTAATCTCACAAAATCACCATCAGCAATTCGAACATCAGAGTAATTATAAGTATTGTATGCTCTTGCAAGAGTACGTTCTCCGTCGTAATTTGCATTCAAACGCTTGTCTGCAATTACTGGAACATTAGTATGATTTTCATCCCCCGGATTTATCCAACGATTTGTAAAATCTTTAGTAAAAACAGTTAAATCGTCATAAGCACTATCATAAATAGGATTTAAACGAACTTTATTTCCTCCTGAGCCTACAAAAAACACATATAATGACCAATTTTTATAAGTAAATGTATTTGCCCATCCTATTGATTTATTTGGCTCAATTGAACCTTCATATTTCAAATATTTTGTTACATCTATATTGTCTTGAAAATTAGCACCCGTAATATTATTCTCTGCACCATCTTGCAGGATAAATGTTGGTAAACCTTGGTTATTTAATCCTGTAAACTGATAAGAATAGATCGAATTTCTTGGATGACTAAGTGTGTTTCCTCCATTTGGATCAACTAAATCAAAAGCTGTTGGAGTGTTTTGCAATCTTGTAATTTTTTGTGTAAATACAGAGAAATTAACCGTAGAAGACCAATTAAAACTCGGAGAACTTAGAATTTTTCCAGTTACACCAATCTCTAAACCTTCCGTTTCCATATCAGCATTATTTCCTTGTCTAATTCTTTGACCTCCAATTCCTGAAGTGATCACATAATCCACTAGATCAAATGCTTGACGACGATAAACATCTGTTGTAAGCTGTAATCTGTTGTTAAACATTCCAAGATCAACCCCAATATTGGTTTCAAACTGTTTTTCCCAAGTTAGGTCACCATTTTGCAACTCGTCAATTCTAATTCCAGATTCTCTGTCATCTAGAAGAAAACGATCTGTGATAAAGCTTTTGTAGATTGCCAATGAGTTAGTTGCCGGACCAGCAGTAGCTGTTAAACCATAAGATGCTCTAAGCGCTAAAGTATTTACCGATTCAACATCTTTCATGAACTTTTCTTCAGCAACATTCCATTTTCCACTAAAAGTATAAGTTGGAAGCCATCTTGATGAATCGCTGTTTCCTTGTCTGTTTGATCCATCATAGCGGCCTGTTACAGAAGCTGTATAGCGACGATCATAAGTGTAACCAACTTTTCCGAAGAAACCTACTGTTCTTTCTTTTTCTTCATTGAAACCATAATACGAATCTCCTCCGTTGATAATTTTTTCGATTATTCTTGGATCTGTAAATGCTGTTAAACCTCTGTCGTATTGTAAACCTGCAGCAGTAAAATTATCACTTGTTCTGTCTACAACTCTCATTTCTGTTCCAAATAAACCTTCTAATTCGTGTTTTTCATTGAATGTGTTTCTATAATTAACACTGTTTCTTAAGTTGTAAGAAGTTAAATCATTTGTAAATTTTCTTAGAAAACCTCCATTTGGTAATACTGAAACTTTTGGAGCTGTTAAATCATTAGGATCTTGATACAAAAAGATGTTTTGATCTCTAACCAATGTATTAACTCCATCTTCACCATCAGGAGTACCCGCTTTATAAGCTCCTACTACATTTGAACCTTCTAAAATTTTATGCTCACGGCTTGTGTTTGCATAACGAGCAGAACCTGTTAAATTATACGTTAAATGCTTATTAATTTTATAATCTAAATCTAATTGAAAACGAATGTCTTTTACTTCAATTTCCATATAGTTATTTTTTAACTCATTGATGATATTCATCTTTGCCCAGTTGTTTCTGTAATACTCCAGTTCTCCGTTCTCATCGTAAGGTCTCAAAGTTCTACTTGTATTTAAAACATAGTTGAAGGGGTTAATATCAAAATCACGTGTTATTTTACCAAAAACAACATCTTTTTCGCTTTCATAACTACCAGGCGCACCTTGATCGCGAATAGACGCAAGAGTCGAAAGTGTAATATTCAATCTATCATTTACATAAAATGTCCCTTTGATGTTACTTGAAATCTGTTTTACATCATCAGCAATAGTCCATCCCGGATCTGTATAATAGCCTAAAGAGGCATAAAATGTATTGTTTTTTCCTCCTCCAGAAAAACTTAAGGAATGATTTTGAGTAATTGATGGTCTGAAAAGTACATTAAACCAATCTGTATTTCCTAATTCGTATTTCTTTAAAAAATTGTTACGGCTAACTGGATCATTATTTACTAAATAACCTCCTGTTTCAGGAACATAAGTATTAATAGCACGCCCTAAAATATTGTAAGCTCCGCCATACCTTCCATTTACCGTTGAAGGAAGATCTAAATACCCTTTAGACTCCATTTCTTTAAAAATACTCATTGACTCCTGAGAATTCAAAATATCATATTGGCTGTAGTTTGGTACTGCTCTTACTGTTTGTTCTAAACCATAGCTTACTTTTAATGGAGAATCTCTACGCCCTTGTTTTGTAGTTACAACAACAACACCATTTAATGATCTTGATCCATAGATAGAAGTTGCAGATGCATCTTTAAGAATTTCAATGCTTTGAATATCGTTTGCATTTAATCCCGCAACTGACGAACTTAACAATGTTTCAGAATTTCCTGAAGCTAAATCTGCGAACGATAAATTGATAATGTCTTCTTGAACAACTCCGTCAATTACCCATAATGGTTTTGTATCTCCAAAAATAGAAGATGATCCACGAACTGTAATTTTAGGTGCAGTACCAAAAGTTCCTGTAACATTTTGTACTGTAACCCCTGCTGCTTTACCTTCAATCATTCTACTTACGTCAACAACACCATCAACTTTCAATTCAGCACCAGAAATTTTGCTGATCGCCCCTGTAAAGGTTCTTTTTGATGTTTTCTCGTAACCTGTAGTTACAACAACTTCTTTTAAGTTTTGCCCTAATTCACTAAGAACAATTGTTGGCGTAGTATTAGAAATGCCAATTTCTCTGGTTTCCATACCAACATAAGAAATAACAAGCTTATCAGAGTTTGAAGGCATCTCGATAGAGAAATTACCATCAAAATCTGTCAATACAGCAGTTTTTGTTCCTTTTACCATTACTGTTGCACCAGGAAGAGGACTTCCGCTTGCATCAGTTACTTTTCCCTTTATAATTGGTCCTGCCGTTAATACTTCAAAAAGTGAATCATGATTATCTGCACTTGCAAACGGATCTTCACTTGTCGTTTTTTGCAAGATAATTTGATTACTTACTTCTGAAAATGCAATATTAAAAGGCACTAATATTCGACTAAGAATACTAGATAATGTCTCTTGATTTGCCTCAATACTAACCTTTCGGCTCAATTGAGGAAGTCTTGAATTATACGAAAATTTTACATGTGCAGACTTTTCGATTTTAGACAAAGCACTATCAAGAGTCAAATTCTCAACTGTAATTGTAACTTTTGTATCTAATTTCTTTTGCCCATTTACATTATTTGCCATAGCAAAGCTTGAAAACACAAGTGCTAAGACAAACTGAAATAGTGTTATTTTCATGATTCTATAGAGTAATCGTTGTTTAACAACTGGTTTTTTCATAATTTTGATTTGTTTTGATTAATACTTATTCGAGTGTATTCTAAGAAACGAATGAATTACTCTTTACAGAGAGAAAATTCAATTTAATAAGTGTCGTGATGTTACAGCATCGCGGCACTTTTTTTTACAACATTCTTTTTCACATAGGCAGTTTCATTTTTTTTGGTTGGTTTAGTTTTTGGTCTTCTTGTTTATATTTTTAAATACGAAATAAACTATAATTAATATCCTAACTGAAAGTTTTTACATCGAAAAACTTACTATTAGTGACAAAACATTTAAATGCAATTACAGTTGCATTTAGAGATTAATTACAGCCTTGGGATGTTATAATTATCTGATTTCCGTTCATTTCAAAACTTGTACTATTCCCGATACTTTTACAAACAATTTTTAATTTTTCGGTTAAAGGCTGATCGCTCAAGGAAGTGGTTAAATGACAATCTTTTAATTTATCTTTTGGATAATCAATATCTATTAAATAAGCTTGTTCGATCGTTTCAAAAATTTGAGAAACTGGAATATCGTTAAATTCGAAGCTTAACTGCTCAATATTACCAACACTTTTAGCAAGTACTACATCTTGAGTAATATCTGTTATTTTATTAAATTTCAAATCATTTCGTAAAAACCGCAAAGCTTGATTTGGCAGTAGTACAATCTCTTGCTGATCTGACTTAGAAATCATATCGTTTGATTTTACCTTAACTTTACCGGTACGAACAAGAATTTCAACATCAGGCTGATCAGAATAAGCTTTAACTCTAAAACTAGTTCCTACAACTTTTGTGATAATCTCGTTCGCATAAACGTAAAAAGGTTTAAGAGGATTTTTACTAATTTCAAAGAAACCTTCGCCGGATAAATACACCTTTCTTTCGTTTCCGGTAAAGATTTTAGGGTAACTTAATTTACTGTTTGGCTGCAGCAAAACAGAACTGCCGTCTGATAATGTAATAATTTGCGGTTTATTAGAATTATTAGTCTGTTCTACCAAACCTTCATTATTATCATCGATAAGTTCTTTGTAAGTGACTATTTTACTTTCGGATTTAAAATATTGATTGTAACACCAAACTGACATCAAACATAAAAGAAAAGATGCCGCAATTCCTGAAAGAAGATATCTTCTAAAAAAAGTAGTTTTTGAATCTTGTTGTGCGTTTTGAGATTCTTTTTCACGAATCTTTATCCAAGTGTCTTGTAACGCTCTGTGAATATCAGATTTTGTAAGTTCACTTTCGGGAACTTTCATAGAAAGAAGCATTAACCTAGCATCTTCTACTAGTTTTGCTCTCTGTTGACTTTCTAAGGTCCATTCCTCCCATCCATCTTGATCTATTTTAAACAGAATCCAAGATTGAAATGATTCATCAGATAAAAAATCTTCTATTTCGGTATATGTGTTACGTTTTTGCATCTAAAAATAAGGTTACAAAAACATAGAGGACAGCTTTCTTATTATATACTCACTAAATTGTGATTTTTTTTTATTTTTTTTTACTTTATTTAAAAAGTACTTGAAAACAGTATTGTAATAATAGTTAAACTGCCTTTCCATTCTTTACGAAGAGTAAGTAAAGCGCGGTGCAGTAAGTTATTTGCAGATTGATAATTAATATCCAGCATTTCGGCAATTTGTTCAACATTAAGTCCTTGATGATAACGCAGATAAAGAGCTTCTTTTTGTCTTGGAGGTAATTCGTTAAGCAATTTATTCAAATGAATCACTTTTTCTTTTGTAGCATAATCATCATCCAAAAGTTCATTATCAACAGCAAATTCTAATAAAAATTCAACAGCATCTGTGCTTGCCGTTTTTCTAAAAATATGATCACGTTCGTACAATCGAGCAATTCTCTTTCTTACGCTTGATAACAAATAAGCTTTTACGACAACTGAGCCTTGCAATGAATTTCTATAAAGCCAAATATCTGTAAATACATCTTGAACGCAATCCTGAACTTTTTCTGCATATGGAGAAAGCGAGTTCCCGTAACTCACCAAATCGCTGTAGTATCTTTCAAACAGCAGTGAAAATGATTTTTCATCTCCTATTTTTAAATCATTCCAAAGTGTATTGTCATCAATAGAATTGACTGGTAAGATTCGGGTTTTCATAATTGATAATTATTATCTAAACAAGAAGACATTTTTTATTAATGCAGAGAACACATTATTTTAACATTAAATTTTTATTTTGTTCGCTAAATATATAAAAGCAAATATTTAAAACCAATTATTTTACAAAAACGAAGCGGTTTCTTAATACAGAAACTATCCTTAACTTAGACTGCATCAGCGTTCTTAAATAAATGTTAAAAAAATATTTATTCTTCCAGAATAACAAAAGATAAGATTTTTACTACTCTAAACAATTTTATATAACCTCAATAAAAAAGCCTTACTAAAAAGTAAGGCTTTGCTAATTTACATTAAGAAATTGCTTTTAGAAAGCTACATTCCATCTTGGTAATTTTCCGTTTTCATCTAGAAAATTTTGTAAAACCTGCCCTTCAACAGCAGTTGGAATCGCTTTTACATCTGCATTAAAAGTTTCATACCAAACTACTTCAAGAACAGAGATATTCTCTAATTTCATTTGCGCCGGCCAAGAGTATTTTCTTCCTGTTTTTGCAAACTGATGTCCATTTACAATTTTATCGTATAATCCTCCGCTTTTGCTTTTAAGAGTTCCGTCGTTTTGTACTGTTCCCGTTGAACCTACCATGATAAGCTCTTTTGCATCTCCGTCAATTTCATAAACTACAAAAATCCCAGCACTGCCCTCAGGAGCATTACAAACTTCTTCTAAACTATCATTTACAGTAAAAGTAAAACTATTACTTGATTTAAACTTTTCTAATTCTTTACTCATCTTTTTTTATTTTTAAGCTTCTAATGTACTGAGGCACAAAGTTGCTAAATTTTTAATTTATATTCCAACATTTTAAAAATGTAAAAAAGTCTCAACAAAATATTGAGACTTTTTTGGAATTTGTTATTTTAAATAACTTGAAGATTATCCAAGTACTTCTTTTACTTTTTTACCAATTTCAGCTGGTGAATCAACAACATAAATACCGTTGTCTTTCATAATTTGTTTTTTAGCAGCAGCTGTATCATCAGAACCACCAACAATAGCACCTGCGTGACCCATTGTTCTACCAGCAGGAGCAGTTTCTCCAGCGATAAAACCAATAACTGGCTTACGGTTACCATCAGCTTTTACCCATCTTGCAGCATCAGCTTCTAATTGACCTCCAATTTCACCAATCATAATGATTACTTCAGTTTCAGGATCATTCATTAATAATTCAACAGCTTCTTTAGTTGTAGTTCCAATGATTGGATCTCCACCAATTCCGATAGCTGTAGTAATTCCTAAACCTTGTTTTACAACTTGGTCAGCAGCTTCGTAAGTTAAAGTTCCTGATTTAGAAACAATTCCAACTGTACCTTTTTTGAAAACGAAACCTGGCATAATACCAACTTTAGCTTCACCTGGAGTAATAACTCCTGGGCAGTTTGGTCCAATTAATCTAGAATTTCTTTCTTTAACATAATTATTTGCTTTAATCATATCTGCTACAGGAATTCCTTCTGTAATAGCAATAATTACTTTAATTCCAGCGTCAGCAGCTTCCATAATTGCATCTGCAGCAAAAGCAGGCGGTACAAAAATGATAGATGTATCAGCACCAGCTTGATCAACAGCGTCTTTTACTGTATTAAAAACTGGACGATCTAAATGGCTCGTTCCTCCTTTTCCTGGAGTAACACCACCAACAACATTAGTACCGTACTCAATCATTTGAGAAGCGTGGAAAGTTCCTTCGCTCCCTGTAAATCCTTGAACAATTATTTTGGAATCTTTATTAACTAAAACACTCATGATATATATTTTATGTAGTTTTTAAAATTGTGTTGCAAAAATAAGGTTTTGTAATGTATTTTGCCTCTTTTATTGTCAAAAAAATATTAAGAAAATTGACTCATCTGATAACCTCTATAAAGTTTGTCATCTTTTATCTGCCAAAATGCAGAAAAATGCGCCAACAGCATCTCTTCACGAGGATTCTCAATTGTTTTTACATAGTGAGAATAACGTACCGAAACTAGATCTTCCTCAGCAATAATGTGACTGATTCGCACTTTCGAACGAACATACGCTCGACTTAGCTCATTGGCCATTTCCAGCATTGAGTCATGATTCATCTCAATATATCCTTTACTGCTATTCCATTCTAATATAACTTCAGGATGGAGATACGTTTTAAGAATTTCACTATCAATTAAGGCATCCGACTTATAAAATTTTTGAACAAACTCTTTTATAGACATATTACTTCAATTTAGTTAGAATTTCAGGAATCTTTTTGATATTGGCTAATTGTTTTAACTTTTCTCTTGATTCTTCAATTGGTGTTCCAAAGTAAGACTTACCTCCTTCTACTGATTTAGTGACACCTGTCTGCCCCATTACAACTGCTTTTGCTCCAATTGTAATTCCGCTTGTTGTTCCTACTTGTCCCCAAATAGTCACTTCATCTTCAATAATCACACAGCCGGCAATACCAGTTTGAGAAGCAATTAAACATTTTTTACCAATAACTGTGTCGTGTCCAACATGTACTTGGTTATCCAGTTTTGTTCCCTCTCCAATAGTTGTATCTCCAGTTACACCTTTATCAATTGTACAAAGAGCTCCTATTCCAACATTGTTTTCAATAACCACTCTGCCGCCAGAAATTAACTGATCAAATCCATCAGGGCGTTTTTTGTAATAAAAAGCATCTGCTCCTAGTATAGTTCCTGCATGAATCATAACATTATCTCCAATTACAGTATGATCGTAAATAGTAACGTTTGGATGTATTAAGCAGTTTTTACCAATAGTTACATTGTTTCCAATAAAACAGTTGGGCTGAATAACAGTTCCTTCTCCAATAGTCGCAGAAAGCGCTATCGATACAGTTGTTGCTTGAAAAGGTCTAAAATGTTTAGTTAAGGTATTGAAATCTCTGAAAGGATCATCAGAAATTAAAAGAGCTTTACCTTCTGGACATTCGACTTCTTTATTAATTAAAACAATAGTCGCAGCAGATTGTAAAGCTTTGTCATAATACTTCGGGTGGTCAACAAAAACAATATCTCCAGGTTCTACGACATGAATTTCGTTCATACCTAAAACAGGAAAGTTTTTATCACCAATAAATTCGCAGTTAAGCAAATTTGCAATTTCTTCTAAAGAGTGAACTTTTGGAAATTTCATATTTTATAATTAGAAAATTTGTCAATTAGAAAATGTGTCAATTAGAAAATGAGTCAAATAGAAAATGAATATTCAAAATTATGTTTATTCATAAATTATCTAATTGACTCATTGACAAATTATCTTAATTAATAATTTACTCTTTTACACGCTCCATGTAAGAACCTGAAGCTGTATCAATTTTAATTTTATCTCCTTCGTTGATAAACAACGGAACGTTTACTGACGCACCAGTTTCTACTGTAGCAGATTTAGTTGCATTTGTAGCCGTGTTTCCTTTTACTCCCGGCTCAGCGTAAGTAACTTCAAGAATTACAGATCCCGGCATATCTACTGATAAAGGCAAATCTGTTTCAGTATTAATCTGAACCATTACATTTGTTCCTTCTTTCAATAATCCCGGCGCATCTAAGATGTTCTTGTTTAAAGAAATCTGCTCAAAAGTTTCAGCATTCATAAAGTGAAATTCATCACCTTCAGCATATAAAAACTGAAAAGTATGTGTTTCAACACGAACATCTTCAATTTTATGTCCAGCAGAAAATGTATTATCTAATACTTTTCCTGTTGTTAAACTTTTTAATTTAGTTCTTACGAAAGCTGGACCTTTTCCAGGTTTTACGTGAAGAAATTCGATAATTTTATAAATATCGTGATTAAATTTAATACACAATCCGTTTCTAATATCTGATGTAGATGCCATTTGTTTTTGTTTTATTTAATTTTTTTTCAATCGCTTAATCGTTTATTTGTTTCGACTAAACGATTATACAAATAAACAATTAAATTTTATTTTTAATAGTTTCCTGAATAACCTTTCATAATTCCTCTTGATGAATTTCTAATAAAATCTAGAATTTCATCTCTCTCAGGAGTAGCTTCCATTTCAGCTTCAATAATACTTAAAGCTTGTGTTGTATTGTAATTTTTTTGATATAGAATTCTGTAAATTTCTTGGATTTCTCTGATCTTATCTGTACTGAAACCTCTTCTTCTTAAACCAACAGAGTTGATTCCAACATAAGACAATGGTTCTTTTGCCGCTTTTGTATAAGGCGGAACATCTTTTCTAACCAATGAACCACCAGAAATCATGGCATGATCTCCAATATGAATAAATTGATGAATAGCTGCTAAACCTCCAATTACAGCATGGTTACCCACTACTACGTGACCTGCCAACGCTACACCATTTACAATAATGGCATTGTTACCAATTTCGCAATCGTGCGCAATGTGTGCATAAGCCATAACTAAACAATTGTTACCTAGAATAGTTTGCCCAGATGCAACTGTACCTCTATTAATAGTAACACACTCTCTAATTGTACAATTATCTCCAATAATAGCAAGAGAATCTTCGCCGCCAAACTTCAAATCCTGCGGCACAGCTGAAATTACAGCACCAGGAAAAATATTGCAATTTTTACCAATACGGGCACCTTCCATGATGGTTACATTTGAACCAATCCAAGTACCATCACCAATAACAACATTATTGTGAATTGTTGTAAAAGGCTCAATTACAACGTTTTTAGCGATTTTAGCGCCAGGATGAACATATGCTAATGGTTGATTCATCTATGTTTTATATTTTAAATTAAAATAATCTAATTTGGGGCAGTAAACCTAAACAATAAAATTGATTATTTATTATTGTTTTCTTGCGATTTGTGCCATTAATTCTGCCTCGGTAACTAATTTTCCGTTTGCGTAAGCATTTGCCTGCATATGACAGATTCCTCTTCTGATAGGAGAAATAAGCTCACATTTGAAAATTAATGTATCACCTGGCAATACTTTGTGTTTGAACTTAACATTGTCAATTTTCATGAAATATGTTAAATAATTTTCAGGATCAGGAACAGTACTTAATACTAAAATCCCTCCTGTTTGTGCCATTGCTTCAACAATTAAAACACCCGGCATTACTGGAGCTTCAGGAAAGTGACCTACGAAGAAATTTTCATTCATAGTAACATTCTTCAAACCAACAACATGACGGTCAGACATTTCAATAATTCTGTCGATTAACAAAAATGGAGGTCTGTGAGGAAGCATTGCCATAATTTTATGGATATCCATTAATGGCTCTTGGTTTAAATCATAAACTGGAACATGATTTCTTTGTTCGATTTTAATGATTTTTGCCAATTTTTTAGCAAACTGAGTATTCACATAGTGACCTGGTTTATTTGCAATGATTTTTCCTTGAATACGAACTCCAATAAGAGATAAATCACCAATAACATCAAGCAGTTTGTGTCTAGCCGCTTCGTTTGGATAATGTAAAGTCAAGTTATCTAAAACACCATTTGGTTTAACTGAAATTTCGTCTTTACCAAAAGCTTTCTTTAAATTAGCCATTGTAGTTTCAGAAATTTCTTTATCTACATATACAATTGCATTATTTAAATCACCACCTTTAATTAATCCATGCTCTAATAACGACTCTAATTCATGTAAAAAACTAAAAGTTCTTGAATTAGCAATTTCATTTTTAAAGTCAGCTATACTTTTAAGTGTCGCATTTTGTGTACCCAATACTTTTGTACCAAAATCAACCATAGTTGTTACTTGATAGTCATCACTTGGCATTACAAGAATCTCACTTCCAGTTGCTTCGTCAGTAAATGAGATAACTTCTTTTACAACATAAACATTGCGACTGGCATCTTGTTCTTCGATTCCAGCTTTTTCAATTGCTTCAACAAAATATATTGATGAACCATCCATGATAGGAAGTTCAGAGGCATTTAATTCAATAATAATATTGTCCAAATCGCAGCCAACTAATGCAGCTAAAACGTGTTCTGGAGTCTGTATCTTAACACCTAATTTTTCTAAGTTAGTACCTCTTTGTGTATTAACAACATAATTAGCATCAGCCTCAATGACTGGCTGACCTTGCAAATCAACTCTTACAAAAGTGAAACCGTTATTAATTGGAGCTGGTTTAAAAGTCATTGTAACTTCTTTTCCAGTGTGTAATCCAACTCCTGTTAGTGAAATTTCATTTTTGATGGTCTTCTGTTTAACCATTATTTCCATTTTTTGGGTTTATTATTTGTTTTTTTAATTCTTCCAGTTCGGCAACAATTTTAGGCAGATTTTTAAAATGAACATACGATTTATTAAAATCTGTATATCCAAGTGACGGTGTTCCTTGCAGAATTTCATCATCTTTAATGTTTCTAGCTACTCCAGACTGCGCCTGAAGTCTAACATTGTTTCCTATTATTAAGTGGCCTGCTATACCAACCTGTCCGCCAATCATACAGTTTTCGCCTATTTTTGTAGAACCTGCAACACCGCTCTGCGCAGCAATTACAGTATTTTTACCAATCTCTACATTATGAGCAATCTGAATTTGATTGTCTAATTTAACTCCTTGTCTAATAATTGTAGAACCAAGAGTTGCTCTGTCGATCGTAGTATTAGCACCAATGTCAACATTATCTTCAATAATAACATTACCAATTTGTGGTACCTTACTATAAACTCCCTCTTCATTTGGCACAAAACCAAAACCATCTGCACCTATTATAGTACCTGAATGAATTGTACAATTGTTTCCAATTACCGTCTCTGAATATATTTTTGCGCCTGCAAAAATACATACATTGTCACCAATAACTACATTGTCACCAATAAAACTGTTTGGATAAATTTTTACATTATTACCTAAAACAACATTTTGTCCTACATAACTAAAACTGCCCAAATATAGATTTTCACCATATTTAGTTCCTTCCGACATAAAAGAGTTCGCTTCAATTCCGCTCTTATTCAATTTTACTTGGTTATAAAAATGTAAAAGTTTAGAAAAAGAAGCATAAGCATCTTCTACTTTTATTAAAGTTGTAGTAATTTCCTGTTCCGGTATAAAGCTGTCGTTAACAATTGTAACACTTGCTTTTGTAGTATATATGTAATTGATATATTTGGGATTAGCCAAAAAAGTAAGCGATCCTTCCTCGCCCTCCTCTATCTTAGAAAGCCTAGAAACTTCAGCATTGGGATTCCCAACAACTTCTCCTTCTAAAATTCCCGCTATTTGTTCTGCTGTAAATTTCATCGCGACAAAAATATAAAAAATAGATTTTAAATGTTAATTTTAGATAAGTTGTTTTGGAAAACAGATGTAATATTTTGTCACCAATTTAGATAACGATTTCAAATTCAACTGATCAGAGGCTTCTACAACATCTTCAATTGTTTTGTCTTTTTTCAAAATTCGAATCGGTTCCGCTTCTTTACTGTAAGCCTGATTCTTAATTTTTCCTCTAAATATAAAGTAACCTGCTTCTAACTGTGAAATATGATGTTCTTCAGCAAATTCTTCTTTTAAAGATTGTGATTCTTCCATCGGAATTTTCTCTGCGCTCAGTTTTATCTTCAATAAATCTCTGTTGATAAGCATTTTACTTAAAGTAGAAAGAATAAAATCATCCTGTTTCTGCCAAGCTTTAAGCGCACTGATAATATCAAAATCATCTAATTGAGAAAATAGATCCAATTTCTCTGCATCAAAATCTTCAATTGTAATTTTATTTTGCATGAAATACAAAAGCGGTTCACTGCAAGGCAGTTTAACTCCTTTTAAAGTCAATTCTTTTGCTCTTTTTAAAACTTTCATCAAAATCAGCTCAGCCACCAAACTTGTTTTATGCAAGTAAGCCTGCCAATACATCAATCTTCTTGAAAGTAAAAATTTCTCTACTGAATAAATCCCTTTTTCTTCAATTACCAAAACACCGTCAACCACATTCATCATCTGAATTAAACGTTCAGAGTTAACATTCCCTTCAGCAACACCAGTATAAAAACTGTCGCGTTTTAGATAATCCATTCGATCCATATCCAACTGACTTGAAATCAATTGAAGCATGAACTTTCGATGATAATCTCCTTTAAAAACTTGAATGGCTAAACTTAATTTTCCGTCAAATTCATCATTTAACTGATTCATGAATAACAGTGAAATAGCCTCATGATTTACATCTTCCACAATACTTTTTTCCATAGCATGCGAAAATGGTCCGTGTCCAATGTCATGCAGTAAAATTGCAATATACAATGCACTTTCTTCTTCTCCAGAAATCGCAACACCTTTAAATCTAAGCGTATCAACAGCTTTCTGCATTAAATGCATACAGCCAAGAGCATGATGAAAACGGGTGTGATTTGCTCCTGGATAAACCAAATACGACATTCCCATTTGCGAAATACGACGCAAACGCTGAAAATACGGATGCTGAATTAAATCATAAATAAGTTCGTTCGGGATAGAGATAAACCCGTAAATAGGGTCGTTGAATATTTTAAGCTTGTTATAATGAGTCACTAGTTGGCTATTTTTTGGTCAACAAATATAAGTAATTAACTATAAACAGGTTTTAGTTTTTAATTTAAAATATCGACATTTAACATCAGTATTTTCTTAATCTTTAAGGAAAGACAAAAATTACAGTAGAATTAATTTATATTTAACATTCCTAATTTTATACTATTTTTAATACTTTTTAAGTTCTATACTTCTAAATTGCATTAAAATTAATCGTTTATGGACAAAATAAAAATACTTTGGGTCGATGATGAAATCGATCTTTTAAAGCCACATATATTATTCCTTGAAAAAAAGAATTATGCTGTAACAACCTGTAACAATGGTCTTGACGCAATTGCTTTATTTGAAGAAGACAATTTTGATATCGTTTTTTTAGATGAAAATATGCCTGGAATGAGTGGCTTGGAAACGCTTTCTGAAATGAAAGAGAAAAAATCAGCTATTCCTATGATTATGATCACCAAAAGTGAAGAAGAATACCTAATGGAAGAAGCAATTGGATCTAAAATTGCCGATTATTTGATTAAGCCTGTAAATCCAAATCAGATTTTACTGAGTTTAAAGAAAAATCTAGACGATTCAAGATTGATTTCAGAGAAAACCACTTTAGATTATCAAAAAGAATTCAGAAAAATTTCGATGGAATTAGCAATGGTTAATTCGTATGAAGACTGGGTTGAGCTTTATAAAAAGCTGCTTTTTTGGGAATTAAAACTAGAAAACATCAACGATCAAGCGATGATTGAAATTCTGGAATCTCAAAAAGTAGAAGCCAATTCACAATTTGGAAAATTTATTGAACGAAATTACGAAGATTGGTTTGCTCCAAAAGCCGACAAACCTATTCAGTCTCACAACTTATTTAAAGAATTAGTTGTTCCAGAACTTAAAAAGAAAGACAAACCTATTTTATTTGTTGTAATCGACAACCTTCGATATGATCAATGGAAATCATTTGAAACTGTAATTTCTAACTATTACAAATTAGAAAAAGAAGTTCCATATTTTTCAATTCTGCCAACTGCAACTCAATATGCAAGAAATGCTATTTTCTCAGGTTTAATGCCTTTGGATATGGAAAAACAATTTCCGCAATATTGGAAAAACGATGTCGAAGACGGTGGAAAAAACCTGTATGAAGCAGAATTTTTATCGGCACAATTAAAACGTTTGGGTTTAAATATTAAAGAAGACTATTTTAAAATCACCAATTATGCCGGCGGTAAAAAACTAGCAGAAAACTTCAAGGCTTTAAAAACAAATGATTTAGTTACAGTAGTTTACAACTTTGTAGATATGTTGTCGCACGCCAAAACAGAAATGGAAGTTGTAAAAGAGCTGGCATCAGATGATAAAGCGTATCGTTCCTTAACATTAAGCTGGTTCAAAAATTCTCCGTTATTAGAAATTATTCAGCAGGCACAACTTTTAGGTTTTAAATTAATTCTAACAACAGATCACGGAACCATAAATGTAAAAAACCCATCGAAAGTTGTGGGTGATAAAAATACAAGTCTAAATTTACGCTATAAAACGGGTCGCAGCTTAACTTATGAACAAAAAGATGTTTATGTAGTAAAGGAGCCGAAAACAATTGGTTTACCTGCCATAAACATGAGTAGTTCGTTTATTTTTGCCAAAAATGATTTTTTTCTGGCTTACGTAAACAACTACAATCATTATGTAAGTTATTATAAAAACACCTATCAGCACGGCGGTATTTCGTTAGAAGAAATGATTATTCCGTTTTTGGTATTTAACCCGAAATAAAAAAATATCGCCTCGAATTTCACGAATTTTTATTTTATGTAAAAAAAGTAAATTTTAATTCGTGAAAATTCGTGAAATTCGTGGCAAAAATAACATAGCAATGAACATCGTTTTTTCTTTAGATCAAATTCAAGAAGCCGCAAAACAAATTTTAGATTCAAATCCTAAAAAAATCATTCTTTTTAATGGTGAAATGGGCGTTGGAAAAACTACTTTAATCAAGCAGTTATGCAAAAATTTAGGCGTTAAAGATGCCACGAGCAGTCCAACTTTTTCATTGGTTAACGAATATTATACTTCTGACAATCAAATTGTTTATCATTTTGACTTTTATCGCTTAAATAAAGAAACAGAAGCACTCGACATGGGCGTAGATGATTATTTATATTCTGGAAACTGGTGTTTTATAGAATGGTCTGAAAAAATTGCAAGTCTTCTTCCTGAAAATACTTCAACTATTACAATTGAGTTGTTGGCAGATGGAAAACGAAACTTAGAATTGGTTCTATGAGAAGCCAAAAACTTATAATTCTATTTTTTACTTTAAATATATCAAGCTTATTTTCACAGACTTCTATTCCATCAGAATTAATGAATAAACCCAGAACTGATGATTTGTATAAAGTTAAAGAAAAAAATATTGAAAGAGTTATCGCATCTGAAACCAATTATTTAAAAAATGAAACTTATGTAAATAAATGGATTTTCAATTACTCATCTGATACAATCATCAGTGGAAAATTATTCAAAAATGAAGAATTAAAATCTGTTTTTGAATATGTTTTAAATGAAGAAAAAAGAATTATAGAAATGAAAGTCAATTTTTTTAGTCCATATGTAAAAAATGACAAACAACATATAAAATACGAGATAACTGATCATTTCAAAATTTTAAACTTTTTAGATAACAATTCGATGATCAAAGCTAAAACAATTGTAGATATGGATTCGTTGCAATCTCCTGTTAGAATAACCTCCATCAATTCTAACAATGAAATTCAATCTAAAGAAACTGCCGATTACAATTACAAAACAAATACATATAATTACAAAGTGTACAATTATAACAATGAAATAGTTTTAAATAAAACAGAATACTATAACCCGAAATATATAATTGAAAAGAATGAGTTTGGAGATATTACAAAAATGTTTTGGCCTCTTTCTTCAAATAAAGTTTTAATCACTTTTGAATACAAGTACGACAAAAAAGGAAATTGGACTAAAAGAATCAAAAAAAACTTTAGTGCTAACAGTGAATCAATTTCAACTGTTGTAAAACGAGAAATAAAATACAAAGAATAATTTTATCAAATTTTTAAAATGAATTCTCAAAATATCGTAAAAATAATCCCTTTTTCTCCCGATTTAAAAGAGCACATTAAAACTTTAAATATAGCTTGGCTAACCAAATATTTTAAAGTTGAAGAAAAAGACAAAATAACGCTTTCAAATCCGCAGGAAGAAATTATCGACAAAGGCGGAATGATTTTCTACGCAAAATACAACGACGAAATTATTGGAACAGTTTCTTTACTAAAAGTTGACGATTCAACATTTGAACTAAGCAAAATGGCTGTTTCTGATACTGCACAAGGATTAGGAATTGGCAATAAACTACTTGAACATTGTATCGATATTGCGAAAGAAAATGACATAAAAAAACTCTTTTTATACTCTAATACAACTTTACTTCCTGCAATTCATTTGTATAAAAAATTTGGTTTCGCAGAAATCCCTTTAGAAGCAGGGGTTTACAAAAGAGCCGACATTAAAATGGAGAAAATAATATCTTAACATTTGACCTTAGTATTAGCAGAATTTTTACACTAATTCTAAAACTTTTTACGTAATTTGTACTCTTAATTTTTTGCATAACTCATGTCAATTACCTTAACTCCATTTACAAAGCAACAATTAATTCCACAAGAAGAAAAACTTGAGGTTGGTCGTTTTAAAAGAGAACTTTTTATAGGAATTCCAAAAGAAACCAGCTATCAGGAAAGGCGTATCTGCCTGACTCCAGATGCAGTAAACTCCCTAACCTATGAAGGTCATCGTGTAATGATAGAATCTGGCGCAGGAGAAAGTTCAAGTTATACAGACAAAGAATATTCTGATGCTGGCGCAGAAATCACTAAAGATACTAAAAGAGTTTTCGGTTGTCCGCTTTTATTAAAAGTAGAACCACCTACTTTAGCCGAAATTGAAATGATAAATCCAGAAACTATTATCATTTCGGCAATTCAATTAAAAACAAAAAAAAGATCTTATTTTGAAGCTTTAGCACAAAAAAAGATTACAGCATTAGCTTTTGAATATATTAAAGACGAAGACGGCACTTATCCTGCTGTAAAATCTTTAAGCGAGATTGCTGGAACTGCTTCAATACTCATCGCTGCCGAATTAATGATTACAACTGAATTTGGTAAAGGACTGTTATTTGGAAACATTACCGGCGTTCCTCCAACCGAAGTAGTTATTTTAGGAGCGGGAACTGTTGGCGAATTTGCTGCAAAAACCGCAATAGGGTTAGGTGCAAATGTAAAAGTATTTGATAATTCTATCACTAAATTACGCCGACTGCAGAATAATTTAAGTCAGCGTATTTTTACATCTACCATTCAACAAAAGGCATTATTAAAAGCATTACGCCGTTGTGATGTTGCCATTGGTGCCATGCGTGGTAAAGAACGCTGCCCGATTATTGTTACTGAAACGATGGTCGAACACATGAAAAAAGGTGCTGTTATTGTTGATGTAAGTATTGATACTGGCGGCTGCTTTGAAAGTTCTGAAGTAACAACACACGAGAAGCCTACTTTTATTAAAAATAATGTTTTGCATTATTGTGTACCAAATATCCCTTCTCGATATTCTAAAACTGCTTCATTATCAATAAGTAACATACTATCTCCTTACCTTCATCAAATTGCTGAAGACGGCGGATTAGAGAGTGCTATTAGATGTAACAAAGGACTTAAAAACGGAATTTATTTATATCATGGAATTCTAACAAATAAAGCAATTGGCGACTGGTTTGATCTGCCAGACAACGATATTAATTTACTTGTATTTTAAAGGAACTTTAATGTACCTTTGCAAAAATTTTATTTCATGAAGTTCGTACACCGTTTTGCATATTATTTGATTGGTTTAGTAATGGGTTGTTTTGTTGTAGCCCTTATTTTTAGTGGTAAAGATACTCGTTGCAACTATTTCCCAAATGCCAGAGTTTTAAATGATTTAAGAACAAAACCTTTTCAATATTCTGATAAAGCCGTTCAGACTTTAAATGAAAAATGGGTTGATACTGCCGATGTAAAAAACACATTGACGTATGGCGATGTAGATTTTGACCAAAGTAATGTTCCGTTCAAAAACGGAAAAATATACATTATTGAAGGAAAAACAGCTAAAAATCAAGAGATTATTCTAAAAGTAGTAAACTACGAAAAGAAAGCGGTTTTAGAAGAAATAACAAAGAAACCTACAGATAAATAGCATATAACAGGAACACTTTGTCATTTCGACGAAGGAGAAATCTTCATGAGAAGCTCGACAAAGATTGGCTCTTTAATACTAGTTCCTTACGGAGATTTCTCCTTCGTCGAAATGACAAAATTGTAAAAAAACTCGTGTTAATCTGTGTAATTAGAGCTTTAAAACCATTCTATTTCTTTAATCCCTTTTGATTTTAGAAAAGCATTTGTTTTACTGAAATGCTTATTCCCAAACCATTTTCCTTGATTGGCACTCATAGGAGACGGATGGCCTGATTCTAAAATATAATGTTTAGAGCGATCTATTTTTAATCCTTTTTTCTGAGCAAAACTTCCCCATAACAGAAAAACAACATTTTCTTTTTGGTCAGAAACAGCCTGAATTACAGCATCTGTAAAGAGATTCCATTTCAAATGTTTGTGACTATTTGGACTATCTTTACGAACAGTCAGTGAAGCATTTAGAAGTAAAATTCCCTGCTTTGCCCATTTTTCAAGATTTCCTGATGACGGCATAAAAATCGAATCAAGATCAGTATTTATTTCTCTGAAAATATTACGAAGTGACGGCGGAATTTTGACTGTATCATTTACTGAAAAACTCAAACCATTGGCTTCTCCTTCTCCATGATAAGGATCTTGACCAATGATTACAATTTTCAAATCGGCAAAACTGCAATTATTAAAAGCTGAAAAAATCAACTCAGCCGGAGGATAACAAGTATGCGTTTTATACTCAACATCTAAAGCCTCCATTAATATAGAAAAATAAGGTTTTTGAATCTCGTCTTTTAAAACATCCTGCCAATCTTGAGATAAATTAATTTTCATTCCAATAAATTATAAGTTAAAATCAAAAATAATATAAAATAAAAAGTGTGGTATATTAATTTCCAACCAGCTTTCTTCTTTGCACCATGCAGAAGATATAGAAGCAGAAAAACTAAAACCATCACCTTCAATAAAGGAACTTTTTGACATTTTAACAACTGCTTCCTTTATCAACTCTTCGTCGAAACCAGCAACATCTACTTTTATTACATATGGATCTGTATTAATCTCATTCTTAAAATCTATATCTGAACCATTTACAAAAACTTTCGCCTTTTTATATTCTAATTTTCCATTCAAGATATTATTTCTAATAATTCCAAAAACTAAATTATCATCATAATCAACTAATTTCTTTTTCATCAATTAAAATTTTATCACAAATTACGCAAAGTTTTTTTCAAACTACTAATCAATAGTACTATTTAGTTTTTAAAACTTTGTAACTTTGAAACCTTACAATTTACGATATATAATGATATCTATTACCGAAAAAACATTACAAGATTTACAATTTCCAACAGTGCTCGAAACTATTTCGGATGGCTGTAACACAGATATTGGAAAAGAAAAAGCTTTACAAATAACACCTTTTAGAGATAAAGAAACATTGATGCAGGCTTTAATGCAAACTTCAGAGTACGTTTCTTCTTTTCAAAACAATAATGCGCTCCCAAATCACGGATTTGATGCGATAACACATGAAATTAAATTTCTGGCAATCGAAGACAGTTTTCTAGAAGTAGGAAGTTTTAGAAAAATTGCCACACTTTCGTCAACAACAAATACCTTACTTACTTTTCTAAAAAAGTTTGATGATTATTATCCCAATATAAATGCAAGAGCTTCAAGAGTTGAATATACAAAAGACATTGTTTCTTTAATTGATGCAATTGTAGACAAATACGGGGAAATAAAAGACAATGCCTCTCCTGCTCTTTTGAGTATTCGTCAGAGCATGAATTTAGTCCGCGGAAAAGTGAACCAAAGTTTTGGTGTTGCATTAACACAATACAACAGCTTAGGATATTTGGACGATATTAAAGAAAGTTTCGTTCAAAATCGACGCGTTTTGGCGGTTCTTGCTATGTATCGTCGTAAAGTAAAAGGTTCTATTTTAGGAAGTTCTAAAACGGGAAGTATTGCTTACATCGAACCAGAAGCGACTTTAAAATACTCGCGTGAATTAAGTAATTTAGAATACGAAGAAAAAGAAGAAATCACACGAATTTTAAAACAGTTATCAAATTCAATTCGTCCGTTTTTACCGCTTTTAATTGAATATCAAGAATTCCTGAGTGATATTGATGTTGTTGCCGGAAAAGCAAAATACGCTAACCGAATTAATGCCATTTTACCAACGATTACAGAAGAAAGAAGATTGTTTTTTAGAGAAGCTTATCATCCAATTTTATATCTCAATAACAAACAAAAAAACGAAGTTACGCATCCGCAGACTATTGAACTAAAACAAGAAAATAGAATTATTGTAATTTCTGGTCCGAATGCCGGAGGTAAAACGATCTCATTAAAAACAGTAGGTTTACTGCAATTGATGCTGCAATCTGGAATGTTGATTCCTGTGCATGAGCGAAGCGAAACCTTTTTGTTTGATCGAATTTTAACAGATATTGGAGACAATCAATCTATCGAAAATCATCTAAGTACATACAGCTACAGATTAAAAAACATGAATTATTTCTTGAAGAAGTGCAACAAGAAAACTATGTTTTTAATTGACGAATTTGGTACAGGTTCTGATCCCGAATTAGGAGGCGCTTTAGCCGAAATTTTCTTAGAGGAATTTTACCATCGTGAAGCATTCGGAATTATTACAACGCATTATTCGAATTTGAAAATTTTGGCAAACGAATTGCCATTTGCTACAAATGCAAATATGATGTTTGATGAAAAATCGCTTGAACCAATGTATAAATTAGCTTTAGGACAAGCAGGAAGTTCGTTTACCTTTGAGGTTGCTCAGAAAAACGGAATCCCATTTGGGCTGATTAACCGTGCAAAGAAGAAAATTGAAGTTGGAAAAGTTCGCTTTGACAAAACCATTGCAACACTTCAAAAAGAAAGATCGAAGCTTGAGAAAACTTCTTTAAATTTAAAAGAAGAAGAAACTCGAGCACGTGAGGAAAGCAAAAAGATGGAAAACATCAATGTAAAAATCAAACAAAAACTAGAAAGCTATCAGGAATTATACGACAGCAATCAGAAAACAATTTACATTGGTCAAAAAATAGAAGATATCGCGGAGAAGTACTTTAACAATAAAAACAAGAAAGAACTTATTGGTGAGTTTTTAAAAATTGTTGAAATCGAAAACTCTAAACGTAAAAAAGCAACTCCAAAAGAAAGCAAAGCAATTATTGAAAAGAAAAAAGAAGTAATTG
This sequence comes from Flavobacterium oncorhynchi, assembly GCF_002217355.1. Taxonomy (GTDB): domain Bacteria; phylum Bacteroidota; class Bacteroidia; order Flavobacteriales; family Flavobacteriaceae; genus Flavobacterium; species Flavobacterium oncorhynchi. The sequence goes on from NZ_MUHA01000027.1 coordinate 34,919, forward strand.
CAGAAGTTTCTGTGAAAGTCGAAGAGATTAGAAAAGAGAAAAAGGAAAAGAAACTCAAACCCGTTATCGAAAAACCAAAACCCGTTTTAAAAGTGGGCGACAGAGTTCGAATGCTCGACGGAAGATCTGTAGGAAGCATAGATTCTATCGAAAAAAATAAAGCAACCGTAAACTACGGTATCTTTACCTCAAAAGTAAGTTTAGACGAATTAGAGCTTGTTGAGGCTGTTAAGAAATAGTTGATGGTTTGTGGCTGATGGCTGTTTATTAATACTTGATTCTTGATCTTCAATGGTTTTTTAGATAAATAAGAGCTTTATTCGGAAAACGATGAAATGAAGCGTATATATAAAATGGAAAAACAGAGTGAGATTGTTTCGCTGCTTCAAAAAACTGCAGAAAACAAAAAAATAATACTATTTGACGGCGTTTGCAATTTATGCAGCAGCGCCGTTCAATTTATTATAAAACACGATAAAAAAGATACTTTTCGTTTTGTGGCTTTACAATCTGACTTAGGAAAAGAAATTTGTACTTATATTGGTGTCGATCAAGCTAAAATTGACAGCATAATTATGTATCATCCTGCTGTCGCTTATTATTATAAATCTAACGCTGTAATTGAAATTGCCGAAGATTTGGGTGGTTTATACAGTATAATGACAATCTTTAAAATCCTTCCAGAAAAGCTTCGAAATTACATTTACGATTATATTGCGGCAAATCGTTACAAATGGTATGGCAAAAAAGAAAGCTGCATGATTCCTACGCCAGAACTAAAAGCAAAGTTTTTGTAAAAAACATCCTGAAATCAAAAACTAAATTCACTATTTAACCTCTTCAAAAGTGAATTTTGGGTCTTTATAATTTAAAGTTCCCGGCAAAAAGCAAGGAAGATTCATATAAGTCCCCACTACACCGCTTCCTAAAACTAGTTTATTTTCTTTTCGCAAAAAAGCCAAAGGAACTCTTTTCCAGCTTCCTCCATTAGATATAAAATGAAAATCGCCCCTAAACGTATCTCCTTTTATATCGCCTCTCACATCTCCAGAATCTTTACCAATCTTATTATACAATATTTCATAACGTCCAAAAAAACGTTTATCACTTATATTTAAAACCAAAATTGCGGTATCATTATTAGTAACAGCACGGTAAAAAACTTGTTTGTAACCTGTTTTTTCTTCCTTAGAATTACAAGAAACGATAATTGTAAAAACCGAAAAAAGAAACAAAAGTGATTTTAAATTCATAGTATATATTTATTTTGACATAAGTTAACATTATTCACAACTCACTTGTTAAGTAGTTTACTTATATCATTTATAGTGATTTAAATAATTTATAAACGATCTTTTACAAACTCAATTTGAGTTTTGCCGTGAGCTCTAGGTTTACCATTTTCGTCTAGATTTACCATTGTAGTTTCATCGATTGTAATAATGGTTTCACGCGTCATCATATTTCTAACTGCACATTTTAAAACTACCGAAGTATTCCCAAATTTAACCACGTCAATCCCAATCTCGACAATATCTCCTTGTCTTGCAGAACTTCTAAAATTAATTTCAGACATATGTTTGGTTACAACTCTCGGATTTTCTAACTGAATTATAGTATAAAGCGCGAGCTCTTCATCTATCCACGCTAATAATTTTCCTCCAAATAAAGTTCCGTTAGGATTTAAATCTTCGGGCTTAACCCACTTTCTGGTATGAAATCGCATAATTTTAATTTATAAAAGTAAAAATAGAGTTTTTTGTATTTGAAATTTTTATAAATTTAAAGAAAAAACATGGCAGATAGAGACACTTTTTTAAAAGAATTCAGAGGCGAAACTTTAGGAACTGTAAGTGCTCAATCTTCGGCAGATGAGTTATTTCAAAATCAAACGATTAGACCTATTTTAAAGCTTCAAAATGATTTATTTATAGCCGTTTTTATTAATTATGTAAATAAAAACAAAGCCGATTTTTATTCGTACACCATCGAAAAGAAACTCCAAACTATAGAAAATTCGATTCAAAAAGATATTAAGTTTCGAAATTCTCTAAAAGGAATTGTCATGGCACTTTTTACGATTGAAGAATACGATACTTATATCCAGAATTCTTCTGATTTAAACAAACGTATGATGAATTTATTGATTGACCGATTAAAAAGTCAAGTGCAGTTGTTTGAGATGGAAACTAATAATTAATAAGTATTCATCAGATGTAATTAGTTTCAATACCTAGTCCGTTTCCTGAAGCCTAATGTCATTCAGTTACGATTTTTTGATTGAATACCCATCCATTACTGATTTCTTCACTTGTTATGAAAGCTCCGGCGGAGCATAATATTTATAGNNCTATAAATATTATGCTCCGCTGGAGCTTTTTTACTAAATAGTCAAATTTCAACGAACAATATTGATTCTACGATACAGCTTAATCATTATTAGTTGTATTTCAATTAGAGCATTTGAATAAAAAAACAGGTTTAGCCAGATTATTAATCTTACCAAACCTGTTTTTAAAACTATCTTTTTTTAAGAAAATTATTCCTCAGAAAGCATTAGCTCTTTAATGTATTTAACTGGAGCGCTTCCAAAACTTAAAAACTTCTCATGGAATTTTTTCAAATTAAATTTATCTCCTTCTTTCTTTTTAAGTTCTTCTCTTAAATTATAAATTTCAGTATAACCTGTAAAATAAGAACATAACTGCACTTGAGATAAAGTTACACGTTTCCATTTACCATCAGCTTCAGCTTGCTGCTGAAAAGCCTCTTTAGTCAATAAATCGATAGCTGCTTCTTTAGACATGTTTTTAGTATGAACACTAATATCTAAAATTGTATTACAAGTCGCTCTTAAATTCCATTTATAGTACATCAACCACATTTCATCTGAGTTTTTGTAACCGCTTTCCAACATCATTTTTTCTGCATAAACAGCCCAGCCTTCGATCATTGCGCCATTTCCTAAAATAGATTTAATGATACTTGGAGACTGATTACTGTAAACCAATTGCGTATAATGTCCAGGAACTGCTTCGTGAATATTTAAAATTTGAAGAATATAATCGTTGTATTCTCTCAAATAACTTTCAGCATTTTCAGCCGTCCATCCTGTCATACTTCCTACATTGTAATACGTATTCGCATTTTTATCATATGGTCCCGGAGCCGAAATTGATGCTCCTGCTACTCCCGCCATATAAGCAGGTTCTTTACGAACTACAAGTGGTTTTGATGGATCGATGTATAACAAATCCTTAGCCTTTACATAAGCTGTTAGTTCTGGGATTTGTTTCTCAATTTCAGACTGAAATTTTTCCGGCGTAGTATGCTGCAATGATATTTTATCAATAACCTGCTTGATTAAATCTAATTTATCAGCTGGTTTTGGATCTTTTCCTTTGTATTTTGCCCAAAGTTTATCAGCCAGAACAAACATTTTATCGTGTAAATCTTTTTTATGGTCAATTGCAATTTTGTAAATCTCATCGGCAGTATAGCTTGATTGGATATCAAAATTGAATTTTTTAGCATACAATGCAGAACCAAGTCTAAAAGATCTAGGTGTTTTGTTCGGTAAAGCTTTTAACCAAGCAGCATAATCTGTGATCGCTTTTTTAGCCAATTTAGCTTTATCCTGCATTTCTTTTTTCTCAGAATCGCTCAATTTACTTTTTCCCAAAGCTTCATTAAGATCAACATCAAAAACTGTCGAACCGCCTAAGTTTTGTGCAATTGCAAGTTCTGTGTGTTCTATCGTAGGATTTTTAATATTGGCTTTTGCCGCTTCGTAATAAGCAGGAACATTGTCCATTTTAGCACCAAAAGCACGAAGACGAGTTTCTAATGAGTCGTATTTTCCATTTAATATTTCAGCGAAAGCACCGCAAACATTATAATCCGCTGGATTCCATTGCGATGATTTTACTTCTTTAATGCTGAAAATTGTACTTTCAAGCTGATTTTTTATCATTTGAAAATCAGTCTTATTATTATCTGACAGATCTTCAAGCTTAAACTGCTTTAATGAATCTAATTGTGCATTTGCAAAATCAAGTTGTTTTTTTTCTTCAGCTGCGTTTGGAACAACTAAAAGATTATCAAACTTGTGATATCCTACACCAGAAGCCCAGCCAGGATTAATTTCCCACAAAGCCGTTACAAAGCCGTCTTTGTATTTATCAAATTTTTCATCTAAAGCTTTGTCAGCATTAGACTTAGCACCTTTATTACAAGAAAAAAGCAATGCAATAGCAAAAATTGAAACAAACAGTTTTTTCATAAGTCATTTTTTTTATGGTTTAAAGATAAAAAAAATGTTCATTATGCAAAACAATGTGATTTTTATAATCAATATTTCAATAATTCTAATAAAACTTCTTCGAAACGATTTTTAGGTAAAAATTGATCTTCTAAAGCTTTTGTAAACGGAATTGGCGAATCGAGACTTGCCACTCTTTTTACGGGAGCATCTAAATACTCAAAACATTCCTCCATAATTAAAGCCGAAATATCGCTTGCAATACCGCCGAATAGGGTATCTTCTTGATAAATAATTACTTTTCCTGTCTTTTTTACTGAGGTAAAAATAGTTTCAGTATCAAGTGGCTGCAATGTTCTTAAATCGATTAAATCAGCTTTTATTTCAGGATATTTCGCTAACGTTTCCAGCGCCCAATGCACTGGAGCACCAAAAGCAATGATAGTTATCGAAGTTCCTTCTTTTAACAAAGCTGCTTTTCCAAACGGAATTGTATAATAATCAGTAGGAACATCTTGATGTATACTTCTGTACAATTGCTTATGCTCAAAAAACAAAACTGGATTTGGATCGTTAATCGCAGTATTCAATAAACCTTTTGCATCATAAGGAAAAGCAGGATAAACCACTTTTAAACCCGGAGTTTTAGTAAACCAAGCCTCATTTGTCTGCGAATGAAATGGTCCTGCCTGAGTCCCGCCTCCGCAAGGCATACGAACCACAACATCGGCTTTTTCGCCCCAGCGGTAATGTGATTTTGCCAATAAATTGACAATCGGATTAAATCCTGTTGAAACAAAATCAGCAAACTGCATTTCGACAATTGCTTTATAATTATTTATAGACAATCCCATCGCAGTCGAAACAACCGCACTTTCGCAAATGGGCGTATTTCTAACACGATCTTTTCCAAAAAACTCTACAAATCCGTCGGTAATTTTAAAAGCACCACCATATTCAGCAATATCTTGTCCCATCATGACAAGGTTTTTATGACGCTTCATCGATTGTTCTAAACTATTTCGAATAGCATCTATAAAACGAATATTCTTAATTTCAGCTGTCGAAACAACTTCTTCATATTCATATGGCTTATAAACATCCTCTAATTCACCGCTGTAAGTAGGTATGATTTCAGGTTCAGCATTGGCGATGGCAAGATTCTCGTCAATTTCCTGTTTTATTTCGTTGTGAAACTCTTCATCAAGTTCAGTTGTAAGAACGCCAATCTCAGTTAAATAGTTTCTATAATTTACAACAGGATCTTTAGTTTCCCATTCTTCCATTAATTCTTTTGGAACATATTTGGTACCGCTTGCTTCCTCATGGCCGCGCATTCTAAAAGTTTTAAACTCGAGCAAAACAGGATGCGGATCGTTTTGCATATCTTGTTTTAATTTTGACAGTTTATTATAAATCTCCAAAATATTATTGCCGTCTATAATATAACTTTCAATACCATAACCAATTCCTTTATCAGCTAAATTCTCGCATGAATATTGTTCTTTAGTTGGTGTAGATAATCCGTAACCATTATTTTCTATAATAAACATTACGGGAAGTTTCCAAACAGCAGCAATATTCAACGCTTCATGAAAATCGCCTTCGCTTGTACCGCCTTCACCAGTAAAAACAGCGGTAACTTTTTTATTATCTTGAAGTTTATTCGCTAAAGCAATTCCGTCAGCAATTCCTAACTGCGGACCCAAATGCGAAATCATTCCAATAATATTATATTCCTGAGTTCCAAAATGAAAACTTCTATCACGTCCTTTTGTAAAACCATTTGCTTTTCCCTGCCATTGCGAAAATAATCGGTGCAAAGGAATATTTCGTGTAGTAAAAACTCCTAGATTTCTATGCATTGGTAAAACATATTCAGACTTGTCTAAAACAGAAGTAACACCTACAGAAATTGCTTCCTGCCCTATTCCTGAAAACCATTTAGATACTTTACCCTGCCGAATTAAAATGAGCATTTTTTCTTCGATTAAACGCGGCTTAAGCAGTTTTTTATACAGGTCTAACAACTGCTCATCTGTAAGGTTTTCTCTATAAAAGATCATAGTTCTTGGTTTTTATATATCAAATATAAAAAAATATAACAATTTTACTTATTTATGTTATAAAATTTTAATTTTATTATAACTTTTAAAATTCAATTCTAAAATATTCTCTACCTTTGTTATATAAAGGCTTTAAAAGGCCTTTTTTTCTTAAATAAAAATGTAAAGTATGCAAAACATTCCTAGTGTAGACTTACGTGATTTCCTTTCGGACGACCCGAAACGTAAACAAAAATTTGTAAATGAAATCGGCAGTGCATTTGAAAACATTGGCTTCGTAGCCCTAAAAGGTCATTTTCTTGACGACCAATTGGTAGACGAACTTTATGGTGAAATTAGAAAATTTTTCGCCTTGCCAGTAGAAACTAAGCATAATTATGAAATTCCTGGAATTGGCGGACAAAGAGGTTATGTTTCTTTTGGTAAAGAGCATGCTAAAGGACGCAAAGAGGGAGATTTGAAAGAATTTTGGCATTTTGGCCAATACGTTGACGAAAACTCAAAATACGCATCAGAATACCCTGAAAATGTAGAAGTTACCGAGTTACCTCGTTTTAATGCTGTAGGAAAAGAAACTTACCAGATGCTTGAAAAAACTGGAGTTTATGTATTAAGAGCATTAGCTTTGCACCTTGGTTTAGATGAATTTTATTTTGATCAATATGCAAAAGACGGAAACTCTATTTTAAGACCAATTCACTATCCGCCAATTACTTCTGAGCCAGAAAATGCAATTCGTGCAGCGGCTCACGGCGATATTAACTTGATTACATTATTAATGGGTGCTCAAGGTAAAGGACTTCAGGTTCAAAACCACAATGGCGACTGGATTGACGCTATTGCAGCTGATGACGAATTGGTTATTAATGTTGGAGATATGTTGTCTAGACATACTAATAACAAACTTAAATCAACCATTCACCAAGTAGTGAATCCTCCTAGAGAATTATGGGGAACTTCACGTTTTTCTGTGCCGTTTTTTATGCATCCTGTAAGTGATATGCGTTTAGATTGTTTAGAAAATTGTATTGATGAAGAAAACCCAAAAAAGTTCGATGATATTACCGCTGGTGATTATTTATACGAACGTTTGGTAGATCTAGGTTTAATCAAAAAATAAAACTTATTTAAGTTTCAATTTTAAAAATTCCAAATTCCAAATTTTCATTGGAATTTGGAATTTAATTTTTAAATTGGAGCTTATTTTTTTAGAAGAAGAAAACATATGGATTTTAAAGATCAATTAAAAAATTTATTCCCCGATCATATCGAATCAAACGAACCAGAAGAGGTTCAAGCGCAGGATCATGTTCTTTACATTCAGAAAGAACCCATGATCTGCAAGTTTGAAAAACGAAAAGGAAAAGCAACTACCATAATCGAAGGTTATGAAGGAAGTGATGAAGATTTTAAACTATTGGCCAAAGAAATAAAAACCAAATTAAGCGTTGGCGGTACTTTTAAAGATGATTCTATAATTATTCAAGGTGATTACCGCGATAAAATTATGGCTATTTTAAAAGAAAAAGGATTTAAAACGAAACGCGTTGGCGGATAAATGGAAAATTTCAATTTTTAAATTCTAAACAGCATTTTTTTTATTTAACCGCAATCCCGATAGCTATCGGGAACAAAGAATTATAATGATAGGTTCTTATAAAAAATGCAAAGTCCGCAAAGCTTTGCCCAAAATTGGAATTTCAATAAGACACACAGCAGTGCGTCTCTACAAAAAACCTCAGAACCTTAGAATCTCAGAACCTTAGAACCTAAAAAAAAATGATACAATCATCAGAATTAATACTTAATCCAGACGGAAGTGTTTACCACTTAAACCTTCGTCCTGAACATATTGCCAATGATATAATTTTTGTTGGCGACCAAAATAGAGTTGAAAAAATCACTCAGTTTTTTGATTCAATTGAATTCTCGACACAAAAAAGAGAATTTAAAACTCAAACCGGAATTTACAAAGGCAAAAGAATTTCTGTAATGTCAACGGGAATTGGTCCTGATAATATTGACATTGTTGTAAATGAACTGGATGCTTTGGTAAACATCGATTTAAAAACCCGCGAGCCAAAAGAAAACTTAACTTCATTAAATATTATTAGAATTGGAACTTCTGGTTCTTTACAAGAAGATATCCCTGTAGATAGTTTTGTAATGTCGAAATTTGGACTTGGTTTAGATAATATGCTTCGCTCCTATTTAATCGACGAAGTTTCAAATCCAGCTCTTGAAGATGCTTTTATCAAACATACTAATTGGGACAGCCGTAAAGGAAGACCTTATGTAATTCCGTGTTCAGAAAAACTGGAACAACTTATAGAATCTGATAAAATTTTTAAAGGAATTACTGCAACTGCTGGAGGTTTCTATGGTCCGCAAGGAAGAGTTTTACGTTTGAATATTCAGGATGAGGAATTAAACGGTAAAATGGACAATTTTAAATTTGAGGAGGACAGAATCACCAATTTAGAAATGGAAACTGCTGCAATTTATGGACTTTCGGCACTTTTAGGTCATAATGCTTTATCTTTAAATGCCATTATTGCCAACCGTGTATCAGGAACATTCAGCGAGGATCCTTACAGAGCAGTTGATGAGCTTATTACTTATACATTGAATAAATTGGCTGGGAATTAAATAATCTGCTAATTTAAAAATCTAAAATTATGTTTTTAAGAGTTGCAAGACATACAGATAACTTAGAAATAATTGAAAATTTTTATATCAATATTCTTGGTTTTGAGCGATTAGGTGATTTTCAGAATCATAAAGATTATGACGGCGTTTTTATTGGAAAGACAGGTTTAGACTGGCATTTTGAGTTTACACAATCTAAAGTAAAAGCCAATCATTCTTTTGATGAAGATGATGTTATTATCCTTTATCCAAAAACAATTTTAGATTACAATGAATTAATAGATAAGATTGAGCATCATAACATTTCGACTATAACTGCCGTAAATCCTTTTTGGAATGAAAACGGAAAAATGTTTCAGGATCCTGATGGTTATAGAATTGTTATATCTCCATTGAAAGCAATAATAAGTGAAATTAACTAATGAAAGAAACACATAAAAAAATACTATTTAAATATTACAGCGATTATCTAGAAGAAACCGTTTCAGAAACTATGTGGGCTGAAATTGTAGACTTAGAAAAGGGACTTTTTAAATTAGATAATATTCCTTTTTTTGGAGCATTAATTGCAACAGACGATTTGTTTTATGCTGAATTAGATGAAAAAGAAGAACGTTTGGTCTATCAAAAAACGATTGAAAGTTCAGGAAATTCAATAGTTCAGATTTTAATTTTAGAAAAAGATTTTGACAAGGAAATTATAATCGAAAAACTAAAAGCAATTAATTGTTTGTCTGAAAGTTTAAACGATACTTTTCTAGCTGTCGAAATTGCAAGAGAAACAGATTATTCGATTGTGCGAAGTGTTTTAAATGAATATGAAACGCTTTCTGTTTTTGAATTTGCAGAGCCATGTCTTTCTGAAAAACATCGAGCTGATTTATTAAAAAACTAAACAAACTTAAATACGCATACCAAACTTAACTTAAACTTAACTATAATGAAAACGGTAAAAATTGCAGGTGTTCCGGAACACTTCAATCTGCCATGGCATTTATGCATTGAAAATGGCGAATTTGAAGCAGAAAATATTGATTTGCAATGGAAAGACATTCCAGAAGGAACTGGTAAAATGTGCCAAATGCTGCGCGATGGAGAAACGGATATGGCGGTTATTTTGACCGAAGGAATTGTAAAAGATATTGTTGCAGGGAATCCTAGTAAAATTGTTCAAATTTATGTACAATCGCCATTAATCTGGGGAATTCACGTGGCTGCAAAATCTGATTTTAAGAATATCACAGATTTAAAAAATAAAAAAGCAGCGATTTCTAGAATTGGATCAGGTTCTCAATTGATGGCTTATGTTAATGCAAACGAGCAAGGCTGGAATAGTGATGATTTGCAATTTGAGATTATAAATACAATTGATGGCGCTGTTGAAGCTTTGACAAACGGAACTGCAGATTATTTTATGTGGGAACGTTTTATGACAAAACCTCTTGTAGATAAAGGTATTTTTAGACGCATTGGCGACTGTCCTACTCCATGGCCGTCTTTTGTAATAACAGTTCGCGACGAATTTTTGAAGAAAAATCCAAAAATTGTTGAAAAAGTCTTGGAAATTATAAACAGGACTACTGTTGATTTTGCTCAAATTCCTAGTATTGATAAAACATTGGCTGAATTATTCAACCAAAAAGCAGAAGATATTCAAGAATGGCTGAAATTAACCCAATGGTCTCAAAAACATTTAAATGAGAAAGCTTTTATCAAAATCCAAAATCAATTATTTGATCTGGGAATTATTGATAAAAAAAGTACTTTTGTTGAAACGGTAAAAGCGCTGTAAAAACTGCTTTCGATTCTTATGATAAATTTTCCTAAAATTGACTTTCCGCAATTAAAATCCAAATTACAGGTGAAATCACCTTGGGATAGGGTGATTATTATGCTGTTGAGTCTTTTGATAACGATACCTATTTTTATCATACTGCATCAAAATTTACGCGATTTAAATTGGGCATTCAATTTAGATCGTGTGTTTATTTTTATATTCGTTTTTGCTGCAATTTTCTTTCTCTTAATGCTGCTGCGAACCATAATAATTTTATGTGTTGCTGTTTATTTATTGATTCTAATTTATGGAACAGTCATTGGAAATTATGGTTTCAGCGAAATATCTGAGGATTATAATTCGATGATTTACACCATGTCAGACAATCCTTTTCCTCAGGATATTATTGTCGCAAAACTACTGCCGTTTCCAAACAAATCAAAAATCATAAATGCGATCGAATATCAAAATCCAAAAGTTAGGAATTTTGCTATCATGGCGACTACTAAACATTTTAAAGGCATAAAAGGATATTCTGACTATAGAACTATAATTCAATGTTTTGCTGTATTTAAAGAGATAAACAGCCGCTGGAATTATGTAAATGATCCCAAAGAAGGCGATTATATTGCAACTGCTAGCGAGTCATTAGAATATTTTTCTGGAGACTGCGACGATCACTCTATTCTAATGGCGGCCGCAATTCGTTCTATTGGCGGCACTCCGCGATTAATTCATACAAAAGGTCATATATATCCTGAAATACTAATTGGTTCTTTAATCGATTTGGAAAAAGTCAATTATCTAATCAAAAATGTACTTTTTCCAAAGGAAAGTTATAAAAAGAAAATTCACTATCACATTGATGAGCGTGGTCAGGTATGGATGAATCTCGATTATACTGCTAAGTATCCAGGAGGGCCATTTATGTACGAAGAAATTTTAGGAGCTTTGACTCTTAATTAGCTTTTTTAATGGAAAGAAAATAGCATCTTATCAAACTCTTTCTAGAAATAAATAAAACCAAAGCAAGCAATAACAATTTCAATAAAATATTATAAATCAGATACATTAATTCATTTTGTGTTAATAAAATGTTAGGAGTAATACTTTTTTTTGTAACTTTTCCTGTCTAATTTTTAATCACAAAATCATGAAAAAATCTAAATTATTTATCTTCGGAATTGCATTGGCTGCAGTATTAATTATTTCATGCGCTAAGGGTAGAAATAAACTAGTAAATTCTTGGAAAATTACTGCTGTAGAAGCTAAAATGCCACTTTCAGATTCTTTAAAAGCAGTTATTCTAAGCGACGGAACCCTAACTTTTACTGAAGATGGGCACGTAACTGGCTTTTTAACAAGAGAGATTACAAATGGTACTTATGCATTGACAAAAGGTGGAAAAAGTTTAGTGATAAAAGATGAAGTTGGTACTCCATACCCTTGTGAAAGCACGATTACATCAGATGAACTGGTTTTAGATACCAAGGAAATGAAGCTTACACTTAAGAAAATCTAACTTAAGTTTAATGTAACATTTTTAAAATCAGAATCATAATTCAAAAAAAATAAAGACATTCAAAACTCCTAAACTACTCGTTTAGGAGTTTTTTTATGAAAAAAGTTTGAAAAAATATTGCGCAGTCAAATAACTGCATTATATTTGCAGTCAAATAACTGCACAATGGAAATTAGAAGAGATGTTTTTCAAGCGATCGCCGATCCTACCCGCCGAGCTATTTTGAGCTTAGTCGCTATACAAGCAATGACTCCGGGAGCTATTGCCGAAAATTTTAAATCGTCTAGACAGACTATTTCAAAACACATACAAATATTGAGTGAATGCGAATTACTCCGCCAAACACAAGCAGGAAGAGAAATTCACTATCATTTAAATCCTGAAAAAATTAAGGAAATCGACAATTTTATTGAACCTTTTCGTAAAATGTGGGATGACAGGTTTAATAAATTAGAAAGTATAATGAAAAACTATAAACCCAAAAACGATTAATATTATGGAACCAAAAACTAAAGTCAGCGCCGTAAATGGACAGCAGCAATTAGTGATTACTAGAGATTTTGATCTTCCTTTGGAATTACTTTTCAAAGGATATACCGAAGCCGAATTTGTTGAGCAATGGATGGGAACCAAAGTACTGAAACTAGAAAATAAAAAATACGGCGGCTGGCAGTTTGAAACTTCAGATCCTAATGGAAATGTAGTTTTTAAAGCAAACGGTGTCATACATGAATACATTCCTAATCAAAAAATAACACGAACTTTTGAAATGGAAAATACAAACTTTTCTCCTCAATTGGAGTTTTTAGAATTTGAAAAACTTACTGATGAAACCAGCAGACTTACTATTCAAATTATTTACAGATCAATTGAACTTAGAGATCAAACATTAAAAATGCCGTTTGCACAAGGTATCAATATGGCACATAATCGATTACAAGAAATATTAAGTAAAACATTAAACTAAAATATTATGAGTAAAAGAAACAAAATTATCTATTGGATTGCTACGCTTTGGCTGGCATTAGGAATGACTGCAACAGGAATCGTTCAATTATTAAAAATGAAAGATGAAGCAGAAATGATAACACGTTTGGGTTATCCTTTATACTTTTTAACTCTTTTAGGTGTATGGAAACTTCTTGGAGTTATTGCAATATTAATCCCTAAATTTTCTTTGTTAAAAGAATGGGCATATGCCGGATTCTTTTTTGCCATGACGGGCGCTGTTTTTTCACATTTTGCTGTAGGAGATGCCGCTAAGGATTATTTTGGTCCAATATTGTTAATCGTTTTAACTATTGTGTCTTGGTATTTTAGACCTGCCGAAAGAAAAACCAGTACAATCTAAAAAGAGTGAAAAACATAAAAACTTTGAACTCAAACTGCATCTATTAGTTTTCGTATTAAGCGCATTAATTTATCTGTAAAGACAATAAATATTTCAATTAATTGTTTTTATAAATACACCTCAATAGTGTTTAATCCATAAATAAATAGTTCAGAGATATGAAAAAAATAGTTTTTTTAGTTATTATGTTTAGTGTTTGCTTACAAGGATATTCGCAGGACGAACTGAATGCCAAATTTAAACCGATTCCTAAAAAGAATGCAGAAATTAAAGAAGTAATTCCTCCTCCTAAAGAAAACACTCCAAAAGCAGAACCACCAGTTGCTGCCGAAAAACCAGATCCTTTAAAAGTTAATCCAGAGGAGCTTTTTAAAGATACCAGTATATATAAAAAAGAATCAAATGTTGACGGTATTTTTTATAGACGAAATCAATTTTTAGGAAGTTTTAAAACAACATCTTTTACTTCTACAATTCGTTATCGCGATGCTGCTTTTGTAGATGGCGATAAAATAAAAGTATATTTAAACGATAAAGTTGTTGAGCCAGAAGTAAGCTTAGACGGAGAGTTTAAAGGTTTTAAAATCAATTTAGTAAACGGAATTAATAAAATTGACTTTGAAGCTTTGAATGAAGGATCTGCTTCGCCAAATACAGCAGAGTTTCAAGTTTATGATGACAAAGGCGTTGTGATTGAAGCTAGTCAATGGAATGTTGGTACAGGTTACAAAGCAACAATTGTAATAGTGAAAGAATAAAAATCTAAATTTTTTAGTTCTTATTTTAAATTAAAAACGGTCTTAGCAGACCGTTTTTTGTTTTTACACTATTTTCAATAGAATAACTAAAAAATCCCAATAAAACAGGAGTGTTTAGACAAATTCAAAACAATTATAACAAAAACTGAAAGACCAATTTGCACCTCAAGTTTAACTTCGCTTTTGTAAATCTCCAATTAAAATGGATATAGATCTAAAAACGATTAAACTATGAAAAAAACCTTTAACCTCTTTTTTACTGCCTTTCTAATTACCTTCAGTTCGTTTTCACAAACCAATCAAAATGATCCCTCACTGGATTGGTTAAAAAAAACATCTGAAGTAATCCATTACCAACTGAGCAAAGCTGCAGAAACGTATAAACCCGGAAAAAATCCTCGTTCAACAAATCCCGACGGAACAGTTAGACTTGCTGGTTTAACGGATTGGACAACTGGATTCTTCCCTGGAAGTCTTTGGTACGGATATGAATTAACCGGCGACAAAAAACTAGCTCAAGATGCACAAAAATTCACTCTAGCACTTGATTCTATCCGACATATAAAAAATACGCATGATTTAGGCTTTATGCTTTATTGTTCTTATGGGAATGCCTACAGAATTACTGGCGACAAAACTTATCTTCCAGCACTAGCAGACGGAGCAGGAAATCTTTACGCACGTTTTAGTCCAACCGTTGGAGCCATTCGTTCTTGGGATTTTGCTTGGTGGCACTACCCTGTTATTATCGACAACATGATGAATCTTGAATATTTGTATTGGGGAGCAAACCAGTTTAATAAGCCTGAATATGCAAATGCTGCCAATTTACACGCTTTAACGACAATTAAAAACCATTTTAGAAAAGATTACAGTTCTTATCATTTGGTAGATTATGATCCAAAAACAGGCAAAGTACTGCGTAAAGCAACACATCAAGGAGTAACAGACGATTCGGCTTGGGCGCGCGGGCAAGCTTGGGGACTTTACGGTTATGCAATGTGTTATGCAAATACTAAAAATCAGAAGTTTTTACAACAGGCAGAAAATATTGCTTCGTTTATAATGAATCATCCTCGTATGCCGAAAGACAAAGTTCCAGTTTGGGATTTTGATGTTCATAATGCAATGGATACAGATGAACTAGCCCCAAGAGATGCATCGGCAGCAGCAGTAATTGCATGCGGATTATTGGACTTAAGCACAGAGGTTAAGGACGGAAAAAAATACTTAGATTACGCCGAAGAAATACTAAAATCTTTATCTTCTGAAGCTTATTTAGCTAAACCAGGCGAGAATAATTACTTTTTATTAAAACATAGTGTGGGCGCATTTTTATACAATTCAGAAATTGATACACCTTTAGATTATGCAGATTATTACTATCTGGAAGCACTAAAGAAATATGCGGCAATCAAAAAAATTACAATTTAAAAGAATAACTTGCCTTAACAAACTATAAAATGAAAAGAATCATAACCCAAATTGCAATACTGGCATTCATACTGCTTATGAATCCTGTAAGAGCACAAGAAAAACCTGTTACTAAAGAGAGCTTTGATAATATCAACCTCTCCTATCCAGGTCTTGAAAAAACAAAACAGCTTTATGATGCCGCAAAATACAATGATGCCGCAAAAGAATTATTAAGTTACTACCGCAATCGCAAAAACATAAAACATCCTGAATTTAATATAGGAGATGAAAATAGATTAAAAGGGAAAGATGTTGGAAAAGCAAATCAAGAAAAGGCTGATAACGCTTTGCAGCACAAATTCCAGCCTATAAAAGGTTACAGCTATTTTGATTATGGTGCAGATATAGACTGGAATTATTGGCCTATAAAAGATAATGAAATGCGCTGGCAGCTGCACCGTGTAAATTGGTGGCAGCCAATGGGAATTGCTTATAGAAGTTCTGGCGATGAAAAATATGCAAAAGAATGGATTGCTCAATTTCGTGATTGGGAAAAAAAGAATCCTTTAGGACTTTCTAAAGACAATGATCGATATGCGTGGCGTCCGCTCGAAGTTTCTGATCGTGTACAAAGTCTCCCGGGAACTTTCAATTTGTTTGTGCCTTCTCCAAATTTTACACCTGCTTTTTTAATGGAATTTTTAAACTGTTATGCTAAACAAGCGGCTTATATTCCAGCTCATTACACTAAAGATGGAAACCACTTATTGTTTGAAGCACAGCGTATTTTAGGCGCTGGCGCTTTTTTTCCAGAACTAAAAGAAGCGGCTGCTTGGCGTAAAAGCGGAATTGATGTTTTAAACCGAGAAATAAAATCACAGGTATTGCCAGATGGAGTTCAGTGGGAACTTTCGCCAACTTACCATGTTGCTACGATAGACATTTTCTTAAAAGCCTATAATTCGGCTAAAATGGCAGGAGTTGAAAAAGAATTTCCAGACTCTTTTTCAAAAACAATTGAAAAAATGATTATTGCACTGGCAAACATCACTTTCCCTAACTACAACATTCCAATGTTTGGTGATGCATGGCTGGTTGAAAAAAATGCACGACTAAAACAATTTGCAGTATGGTCAAAAGCTTTCCCTGAAAACGAAGAAATCAAATATTTTGCAACAGATGGTGCATCAGGAAAATTACCGTCAAACTTATCAAATGCATTGCCAGACGGCGGTTTTTACACCTTTAGAAATGGATGGAATGAGCAGTCAACCGTAATGATTTTAAAAGCCGGCCCTCCAGGAGAATTTCACGCACAACCTGATAACGGAACTTTTGAACTTTGGAATAACGGACGTAATTTTATGCCGGACACAGGCTGTTACATTTACAGCGGTGATGCCGAAGTTACCAAAATGAGAAATTGGTATCGTCAAACCAAAGTACACAGCACCTTGACATTAGACAACCAAAATATGGTTATCACCAAAGCAAAACAAGATAAATGGCAGACTGGACAAAATTTAGATATTTTAACCTACACAAATCCAAGTTATAAAGATTTAAACCATCAGAGAAGTGTGCTTTTTATTAATAAAAAATATTTCTTGATCGTTGATAAAGCTATTGGAAAAGCAGTTGGAAAATTAGGTGTTCATTTTCAGTTAAAAGAAGACAGTAAACCATTTTTTGACAAAACTAATAATAAGGTATATACCACTTATGAAGACGGCAACAACTTGTTGATACAATCTTTAAATTCAGATAAAACAGCTCTTAGTGAAGAAGAGGGGAAAGTATCCTATGCATACGGCAAAGAAACTCCAAGACCTGCTTTTGTATTCGAAAAAAATAAAATTGATAACAAAACACAAGATTTTATAAGTATCGTATATCCTTACAATGGTTCTAAAGCCCCTGAAATCAGTATTAAACCAAATGCTGATCATAATCTGGAAAAAGGAATCGTCAGCCTTACAATTAGTATTGACGGCAAGAAAAGCGATATTAAAACATCCTTGTAAAAGCAGTAAAAGAAAATATTTCAAATATTCTATTTCAAAGACGTCTCAACTGGACGTCTTTTTTTTGTCTTGTTTTTATCTTGTTTTTATCTTGTCTTTTACAAAAAAACTAAACCAATCTTTTAGCAAATAATCAATGCATATAGTTTTTAAAATCTAGGTACAAGAAATAAGCCGTAACAGATTAAAATGACTTTCTATTTAAATATCAGCGGCTTATATCGTCGTTATTTTTCACTTATTTAAACACATTTTAAACCTGCTTGATCTTTTGCATGAAATAGAAAAAGATAATACTAAATAAAAAGTAAGAAAAAATATTAAAAACACATTTTTACCCTTAATTTTTTGGGGTTTAAAGCTTGTTTTAATCAAAATCAATAGTATTTTGGACGTTTTCAAAACTGTCATTTTAGGTCGATTTCTATATTTGTTTCTATCAAATAATAACCAACATGACTAATCAAAAGCTAATGAATCATTTATTACAAAATCATTTTTTGTTTATACGACAGAAAATACCTAAGGCATTTTTACAAGTTCATAAATTGTTATACTTTTCTCCACAAACCACAATAAACCAATTGTAGTTTATAAAGAAAACAATTTAAGCGACATTGAACCAAACCTTATTAAAGTCAATTTTTACAGCTTTCAAATTAAAGCAGTTATAACTTTTACTTAACAAGGTTAAAAAACTAACTTAAATAATAGCTATCAGGAATAATGAAAAAGTATTCCGGTAAAAAACCAAAACTATGAAAAGGACTCTATTTTTATTTTTACTGCTGACAACTTGTGTGATGTACGGGCAAGATGTTATTACAGTTAAAGGTGTTGTAACCGACTCCCAAAATATGCCTATGCCTGGGGCAACTGTTTCTGAAAAAGGAACTAAAAACAGCACAGTTACCTCTATGGATGGTGAATATCAAATTAAAGTAAAATCTAATGCTGTTTTAGTATTTACTTTTATAGGAACTAAAACTACTGAAGAACAAGTAAAGAACAGAACTCTTATCAATGCAAAACTTATTGATAATGCCAATAATCTTGATGAAGTTGTTGTGGTAGGATACGGAACAAAAACACGAAAAAATCTTACTGGGGCAATATCTTCTGTAAAAGGAACCGAAATAGCCAAAATTCCAGTACAAGATGTAGCACAGGCAATGCAAGGTCGTATTGCCGGATTACAAGTAACCATGCCAGACGGAACTCCTGGAGCACAGCCTACGTTACGAATTAGAGGTGGTACTTCGATTACGCAGAGTAATGAACCACTTTATGTAGTTGATGGTGTTGCACAAACTGGCGGTCTTGCTTTTTTAGATCCAATGGATATCGAATCTATTGACGTATTAAAAGATGCATCCTCAACCTCTATTTACGGTGCGCAAGGTGCAAATGGAGTAATTTTGGTAACGACAAAAAAATCGGCCGGCGGAAAACTTAGATTAAGTTACGATACGTACGGCGGTATAAAAACCATTGCCAAAACTTTACCGGTAATGAATCCGTACCAATACACACAATTGGTTTACGAAAGTGCGACAGATGACACCAGAATGCAAAAATACCTGAACACTTTTGGCACCTATGAAGAAATGGAAGGGCTTTACAAAAATAGATCGGGAATCAACTGGCAAGATGAAGTTTTTGGAAACGCTGTTGTAAATCAATATCATAAAATAGGTATCAGCGGCGGCGAAAGCGATACAAAATACAATGCGTTTTATTCTGTTAATAACGATCAAGGAATCATGATTGGCAGTGAATCTTTAAAAAACATTGCAAAATTGCAGGTAACACAAGCGATAAGCAAAAAATTTACAGTTAATGCTATTGTCAATTATTCGAATCAAAAAATTACAGGATTATCTACAAATGATGGTGGAAATGCTAGATTAAGTATGCTGCAAACGCTATTACAGTATCGTCCTACTATTGGAAAAAATGGTTCTGACGATGATCTTAAATATTTGTTGATTGATCCATTAGACAATCAAGCTTCACCAGCATTTCAAAGTCCGCTTATTACTATTGACAGTCAAAAAAGAGAAACAGTAAATCGTTCTATCAACATGAACTTTCAACTTTCGTACTACCTTACACCAAAATTAGTTTACAGCGGCTTGGTAAGTTACACGGATAACAGCGTTAAAAGTAAGTACTTTAATGGTGCTGATGGAATTCAAGCTATTAGATCCGGCGGAGCAAATGGAGGTATTACACATAATCTCTCGACTCGTTTAAATTACAACAACGTATTAACCTACAATAATACATTCGCTAAAAAACACAAACTTAGTGTAACTGCAGGTCAAGAGTATATTTATAATTATTCTGAAGGAATCTCTGCATCTGCATCGGCATTTCCTGATGTAAATTTAGGATGGGATAAATTACAATTGGGAACAATTGCGGCAATGCCAACCTCTTTTGCTGAAGATGATAAATTATTATCCTTTTTTGGAAAAGCAGATTATTCATTCAAAAGCAGATATTTACTATCGGCAAGTTTACGTGCAGACGGTTCTTCTAAATTCGGAACTGAAAATCAATGGGGAATTTTCCCTTCGGTTTCTGCCGCTTGGAGAGTTATTGAAGAAGATTTCATGAAAAACATTCCTGCATTTTCTGATTTAAAATTCCGTTTAAGTTATGGTGAAGCTGGAAATAACAGAATTGCAAATTATGCCGCTTTAGGTATTTTCAATTCAGGATCATATCCATTAAACAATCAAGTAAATATTACTGCTTTTCAAAGTAATCTTCCAAACCCGTATTTGAAATGGGAATCTACTAAATCGACCAACATAGGTTTAGATTTAGGATTCTTTAAACAACGAATTTCTCTTACTACTGAGTTGTATGAAAATCGTTCTAAAGATTTGCTTTACAACACTCGTGTTCCTGCAAGTTCTGGATTTAAAAAACAATTTCAGAATATTGGAGCAACTTCAAACCGTGGTATAGAATTTACCTTGAATACAACTAATGTTAAAAACGACAATTTTAACTGGAACACCACTTTTAATATTGCTTTTAACAAAACAAAAGTACTGGCTTTAAGTGAAGGCGAAACATCACTTATCACTAATAGTTATACAGACAAGAATGACTACATTCTAAAAGTCGGACAACCAGTTGGAGTAATGTATGGTTATGTAAACGACGGTTTGTATCAAGTAAGTGATTTTGATTATAACGCAACTGCCGGAACTTATACTTTAAAAAGCGGTGTAGTAAGTGATAATCTTGCTGTACAGCCAGGTTTTATTAAATTTAAAGACATCAGCGGTCCAAATGGTACTCCAGACGGTGTTATCAATGATCTTGACAGAACTGCAATAGGAGATGCAAACCCGAAATATACAGGAGGTTTAAACAATACTTTTAGTTATAAAGGGATTGACTTAAGTATCTTTTTAGATTTTACAGTTGGTAACGACATTTACAATGCCAACGTACTAAACAATTCAAGACTTAATTTAGACAATCTAAATACATTCGCAATGTTTGCTGACAGATGGACAACTATTAATGCTGCTGGACAACGTGTAACTGATCCTGCTGAACTTGCCGCTTTAAATGTTGGAAAAACGAATCCTGCTTTCAACGGTAATGCTACAGGACGTTTGTACAGCGATATTATTGAAGATGGTTCTTTTTTAAGAATCAACAATATTAGTTTAGGTTATACATTGCCTAAAGCGTGGCTGAAAAAATCGTATATCTCAAATTTGAGAGTTTATTTTACAGCTTATAATTTATATGTATTTACGAAATATTCAGGATTTGATCCAGAAGTCAGCGTACTTAATAATGCTATTACCAGAGGAGTAGATTTTAGTGCTTATCCAAGAAGTAAATCCTTTATCACTGGTTTAAATATTTCACTATAATTTAAAGATTAGAAAAAATGAAAAACAAAATATTTTCCTCTGGAGCAATTATAGCAGCGAGTGTATCTTTTCTTTTACTGCCGCTTAATTCATGTGAAAAAGAATTAGAAGTTACTCCATATTCTTATTTTACAACAGCCAATTTCTTTAAAACTTCAGACGAAGCCAATATGGCTGTATTAGGAGTTTATGAAGCAATGTCCTCTTTTGACAGTTATGGATGGAATATCTCTATACTTTTTGATACCGATACTGACATTCAACAAATCAACGGTTTAAGTGCCGATGACTGGCGTATGATACCCCATTATCAAGGTATTTCACAGACAAACGTTTTTTATGCCGTTTGGAGTAAATTATACGAAGGAATTGACAGAGCCAATGTTGCGATTGAAAGAATTCCGCAAATGACATTGTACACCGAAGGAACACAGGCTCAGAAAGATCAATTAAACAAATTCATTGGTGAAGCTAAATTTTTACGCGGCTTTTACTATTCTGAGTTAGTGCGTTTATGGGGCGATGTTCCCTTTAAAATAAAAAGTTCACAGGCAGGAGATGATTTAAAAGGCGGTCTTGTAGATCGAAAAGAAATCTACACCCAGATTATCAAAGATATGCAGGAAGCTGCCCTCGTATTGCCGGAACAAATCCCTACAGATGAACGTGTAAATAAATGGGCTGCCAAAGCTATGCTGGCAAGAGTTGCCCTATTTGCAGGCGGATATTCATTAGGTGCTGACGGTGTAATGAGCCGTCCTGCCAACTATAAAGACTTTTATAAATTGGCACAACAGCAAATCAACGAAGTAATGGCACAAAACCCGTATAAGTTGAATCCATCGTATTCAAAGGTTTTTAAAAACCAATGTCTGCACGTTTTAGAGCCTACTGAAAACATTTTTCAAGTTGCCTTTTACAATCCAGCAGGATATAGAGAAAACTCCTCTAACATTGGTAATTTTAACGGTGTAACAACTGCAAATGGTTTTTATTCTTCAACAAACTCAAGATGCGTCGTTCCAAAACCTTTTTACAACGGATTTAATGCAGCAGATCAAAGAAGAGATTTCTCGATTGCCATGTACACACTAAATGCTGTTGGAAATAAAGTAGCGCTTTTAACTACAAGACAAGACGAGAGCTGGACAGTTGGAAAATGGAGCCGTGAATTTCAAACCAATTCAATCCAAGAAAAAGCATACAGCCACATTAACTGGGTTATTATGCGCTATTCTGATTTGCTTTTAATGCGTGCCGAAGTAGAAAACGAATTAAATGAAGGTCCAAATGCCATTGCTTACGATGCCATTAATCAAGTTCGCAGAAGAGGTTTTGGTGCCGACGTACAAGGAAGCCGTATTGCTGTTGACTTAAAAACAAAAGGTACTGGATATAGTTCTGCGGCAAATGTAGTAATCCAAATTACAGGCGGCGGCGGTTCTGATGCTTCTGCAGCTGTTGTAACTTTGGCAAGCGGTGCCATCAATACAATTGCAATGCTTCGTACTGGAGACGGTTATACTTCTGTGCCAACTGTTACAATTACAAGTGTCGATGGAAAAGGTTCAGGCGCAACGGCAACAGCTAGAATTTTGCCAAAACCAACAACAGCGGAGATGAATTTGCCAACAGGTCTTGATAAAACTAGTTTTCTTAAAGCCCTTCAGCAAGAAAGAGCTTGGGAACTTTCTTTTGAAGGAATGAGAAGAGCCGATTTGATTAGATGGGGAATCTTAGGAGATAAAATAACTGAAACTGCTAATGCTGTGAAACTTATTCGCTCAAACTATTTCTATCCTTCAGTAGGAAACTTTGTAGCAGGAAAGCATGAACTTTATCCTTATCCTCAGAATGAAACTGATGTAAATAAGAACATTACACGACAAAATCCTAAATATTAAACGGGCGGTTCTTGAATATTTACACTTCATTTTCCCCTCAGAAAAAATATCTTTTTAAAACATTAATGCAGGACCTCGTTCTGCATTAATTGTTTTGTCTAAATTGAAAACCTCAATTTTTCATTTAATGTTACCTAAACATTCCATTCAAATTTATCCTTCGAAGCTAAAATAAACACTTCAAGAGGTAATTAAAATTACAATTATGATAAACTTACATAATTCTGAACTGTCATCATCTTACGCAGTTGGAATCGATATTGGCGGAACCTCACTTAAATGCGGTCTTGTTAATGAAGAAGGCAAAATTCTACTGTCCTTTTTAGTTCCCTTACAGAATGCCCGCACCCAAGAAGAAATTATACAACTAATCGCAGACGCAATCAACCAATGCACCTTACAATTAAAAAAGCCAATTGCCGGCGTGGGTATTGGTTTTCCTGGTCTCGTCGAAAATAACGTAATCATTGGCGGTGCGGATAATTTACCCGGTTTCGAAGAATTACCATTAGGTATTATTTTAAAAGAACTAACCGGTCATACAATCGTTATTGATAACGATGCTAACTTAATGGGTCTAGGCGAATTAACCTATGGTGCGGCAAAAGATTGTACTGATGCTGTTTTTCTAACAGTAGGCACAGGTATTGGCGGAGCCATTATGATTGATAAAAAACTTTACGGCGGTTTCAACAATCGCGGTGGTGAACTAGGTCATATCATAATACAGCAAAATGGTTTAGCCTGCACTTGCGGCGGACGCGGCTGTTTAGAAGCTTATGCATCTGTAACTGCTTTAATTGACGATTATAAATCGCAAAACCAATTTCCTTCTGAAGAAGTTGACGGCAGATATATTGTCGAAAAATACCTAAATGGCGAAGAATATGCCGTTCGCGCTATGGAACGTCATTTTGATTCTTTAGCCGCTGGCATAGCTAGTTTTATAAATATCTGCAGTCCGCAAAAAGTAATTATAGGCGGCGGAATCAGTGAAGCGGGTACCTTTTATATCGACGAATTAAGATACCGAACAAAAACCTTGTCAATTCCAGCTGCCTCAATTCATACCCAAATTGTTGCTGCCAAATTAGGAAATCAAGCAGGCATATTGGGCTGCACTGCAAATGTTTTTCAGAAACTTAAAATGGAGCACTATGAAACGAAATAATTTTCTGGTTGTAATGATTCTGGTTATTTGGTTCGTAATCTCTTTTGTAACCAATATTTTAGGCCCATTAATGCCCATAATCATTCAAACATACAAACTCAGCCTTACAATGGCCGCTTTTTTACCATTCTCATTCTTTTTAGCTTATGGAATTATGTCTATTCCCGCTGGAATACTAATCGAAAAAATGGGCGAAAAAAAAGCAATGCTTCTAGCCTTTTCTTTAAACTTAACAGGTTCAGCAGCCTTTGCCATAAATCCTCTTTACAGCACTGCACTAGGTTCTTTATTTGTAATTGGATTAGGAATGGCGATGCTTCAAGTTATTATTAACCCATTAATGCGCACAGCAGGCGGCGAAGAAAACTTTGCTTTTTACTCTGTTATGGCACAGCTTACATTTGGATTAGCCTCTTTTATCAGTCCGTTTGTTTTTACCTATCTCTTACATCAAAACAATGCTTTTCTAGACTTTGTTTTTAACAATCTTGTTCAAAATCATTTAAACTGGACAATCTTATACTGGCTGTTTACCCTAATTTTTATCGTAATTATTCTGGTAATAGTATTCCTGAAAATACCAATTGTAAAACGCAACGATGATGAAAAAACAGGAACTTCTCAAGTATATTTAGAATTGCTGAAAAAACGAGAAATCTGGCTTTTCTTTTTAGGAATTGTCGCCTATGTCGGAACCGAACAATCATTAGCCAACTGGATGTCTGAATTTTTAAGAAGCTATCATGGTATTGATCCTGCGACTAAAGGTGCAAGTGCAGTAGCTTGGTTTTGGGGAGCCATGACTTTCGGTTGTTTACTTGGACTTGTCGTTTTAAAACTATGGGACTCAAAAATAGTTTTAAAAACAGCCAGTATTTCCTCCATGATCGTCTTAATTGCGGCATTGTATGGCAATACCGAAATAGCGGTTGCAGCATTTATCACTTTAGGTTTTACCATTTCAGTTATGTTTTCAATTGTATTTTCGCTGGCACTCAATTCTACACATAAACATCATGGTTCATTTTCAGGAATTTTGTGTTCTGGAATTTTTGGAGGTGCACTGGTGCCTCTTATTATTGGCACTCTTGGTGATTGTATCGGACTTCGTTATGCCATGTCTTTTCTATTTTTAACACTTGGGTATATTTTATTTTTGGCGTACAGCGCAAAACCTATAATTAACAATAAAACCACCAAACTAAAGAATATTTTCAAAAGCGAACAAAACTAAAGTGCAAAATCAGTATGAAATACCGCACAGGCATTGAATTTTAATTAAAATTAATAGCATTTTGTACAAAATCAAAACTATCTTAAATCAATGATCCCTAAATTCGTTTTGTACTTTCAAAGACTCTAAGTCCTATAAAAAGACAGCTAGCTATTAAATAAACCAGACCAATATGTTATTTAAAAAAACAATAGTACTATTATCTCTAGCAGGCTTGATCGCTGCCCCGTTTGTGAGTAAGGCTCAAACCAGTGATCGTCCTAATATTCTAATTATAATGACCGATCAACAGACTGCTGATGCTATGAGTATTGCAGGTAACAAAGATTTACATACCCCTGCAATGGATAAACTAGCACAAAACGGTGTCCGTTTTACCAGAGCATATTGTGCACAGCCTTTGTGTTCACCATCACGCAGTTCAATTATGAGTGGAAAAATGCCTTTTGAAAATGGTTTCATTGGAAATGCTCCCGAAAAAGACGGACAATGGCCGGAAGAGTTACTTATGATGGGAAAAATTTTCCAAAACGGAGGATATAAAACAGGTTATGTAGGGAAATGGCATCTGCCTGTACCAACTGCAAAGAAAAGTCAGCATGGTTTTGAATATATTGAAAATACTAATTTTCAAGATTATAATGATGCAGCAACCCCATCGTTCTGTGCTCGCTTTATAAAAGAAAACAAAGACAAACCTTTTTTACTTGTTGCTTCTTTTCTAAATCCGCATGACATTTGTGAGTGGGCGCGCCATGAAGATTTAAAAATGAATGTTCTAGAAAAAGCTCCACCCGCAGCGCAATGTCCGCCCTTACCGCTTAACTGGAAAATTCCAGATCATGAACCTAAAATTGTGCGCGAACAGCAAAAGGTAAATCCAGGAACCTATCCAAGTGTAAACTGGACAGAAGATCAATGGCGTCAATACCGCTGGGCTTATAACCGCTTGGTAGAAAAAGTAGATGTTTATATCGAAATGGTTCTCGCTTCTTTGAAAAAATACAATATCGAAAAAAATACCATAATCGTTTTTACAGCGGATCATGGTGATGGTTATGCCGGCCACAGCTGGAATCAAAAACAAATATTATATGAAGAATCAGCAAAAGTACCTTTCATTATTTCGAAAATAGGTCAATGGTCACCACGAACTGATGAAATGCTGGTTTGTAACGGAATTGATATTATCCCAACTATCTGTGGATTTACCGGAGTACAAAAACCCAATTATTTAAAAGGAATCGATCTTAGCAAAAAAATAGCCAATCCAACGCAAAACCTGCGCGATACTTTGGTTATTGAAACCGATTTTGCCGATAACGAAGATCTTTTAGGCATCAGCGGACGCGCTGTAATTTCTAAAGATTTTAAGTATATCGTTTACAATAAAGGCGATTTAAAAGAACAACTATTCAATCTAACCAATGATCCAGGAGAAATTACAAATCTAGCCGTTAATTCAGCCTATAAAAAACAGCTGAATGAAATGCGCCGTTATTTAAAACAATGGTGCAAAGAAAACGGAGACACTTTTCAATCTGGGTTATAAACCAAAAACAAGATTATGTTGCATAAAAAAACATTTATGTTATTACTTTTTGTAATCACATTTCAAATATATGGCCAACAGCCGGCGA
Organism: Flavobacterium oncorhynchi; assembly: GCF_002217355.1. GTDB lineage: Bacteria > Bacteroidota > Bacteroidia > Flavobacteriales > Flavobacteriaceae > Flavobacterium > Flavobacterium oncorhynchi. The sequence continues at coordinate 62,600 of NZ_MUHA01000027.1, forward strand.
CAATTAAATTAACAGCCGAAACACTGCACGGCAGATTTAGAGAATGGGCTTATCCTGCTAATGGAGTAACTATCAATACAAACGCTCCTGCATTGCTATGGCCGGGAACAAATGGCGAGAAAAAAATTATGCTGCAAGGAGATATTGGAGATGATTTTACAATCGATCCAAAAATTCACCATGTAGTTTACAAAGTAATGTTGGCTTCAGATCCTGATTTTAAGCAAAATTTAATCAGCAGTGAAGAGCAAGAATGGGCAATGTATCCGCTGCATCAACCACTGAAATCTGGAAAATGGTATTGGAAATATGGTTATCGTCAGAAAAGCTCCCAAAACTGGGTTTGGTCGCCTTCATATGATTTTATCGTTAATCCAGCAGCTGTAAACAATCCAGTTTCACCTACAGCCGCCACGGTTTTACAGCGTGTCAGCGGACAGCATCCGAGACTTTGGAATATGAATAAAATAGGTAACGATTTTTACTTAAAAAACCTATCTAATCCTGAAGCTAAAAAATTTATCGCTTATGCTGAAAAGTTAATGCTGGAGCCTCTTCCCGAAGAAAAACCAAGACGTTACATTGATACAACTGGTAAGTCTGAACTTCAGAAAAAAATCAATATTGAAGCCATGTATCACGGTTTTGGAGATATGGTAGGTAATCCTGTTCGTAATCTTTGTATTGCTTATCAGCTTACAAAAGACAAAAGATTCATTTTGGATGCTAAACGCAGAGCATTGAATATTGCCAATATGAACCCAGATGGTTTAGCTACTCGCGATGATTTTACGGGAGGAGCAATATTAGAAGCCGTTGCATGGTTTTACGATGCTGGATATGAATTTCTAAGCTCTGACGAAAAAACATTCTTAAAATCTGTCATCAAATTACGCGGTGAGCGAATTTATCGTCATCTTCCTAATCGCTTTGAAATCAATATTAACGACAATCACATTTGGCAGATTACATTACGAAATTTGGCAATAGGCGCCGTAGCCACTATCGACGAAGTACCCGAAGCTAATAAATGGCTGACTTATATTTATGAAGTCTGGTCTGCCCGATTCCCTATTTTAAGTAATAATGACGGCGGATGGCATGAAGGCAGCGGCTATTTTAAAGTAAACTTTAGATCATTTATTTATTTATCTCAATTATTAGGTGATTTAAGCGGTGTAGATTATTTTCAACTGCCTTGGATGCAAAACCTTCCATATTTCCTGCTCTACACACATCCATCGGCAGCCTCATGTATGGCTATGGGTGACATGTGGGAAAAAGAACCTAATATTGCTAAGATAGACGCTTCATTTGCTGATGCTCTTACGTATAGAATAAACAACCCTTTTCTTAATACTTATGTAGCAGCAATTAAAAAGGATTATCCTAGCTACTTTACAGGAACAGATGATTTATTGCTTTATCGATTAATAAACTATAAATCAGAACGAAATCTGCCTGAATCGTCATTTAATGAGCTTCCGAAATCACGTTGGTTTAAAGACGTAGGTATAGCTGCTATGCATGAAAATTTATCTGATTCTTCAAAAAATTTAAGTAGTTATTTCTTTAGCTGTCCTATAGGTTCTTCTGGTCACGGTCATGCTTCACAAAATGCATTTACAATTAATTATAAAGGCAAAACTATTTTTGGAAGCACTGGCTATTACAGTAATTTTAGTGATCGTCATAACCTTTTAGATTATCGAACTTCAAGAGCCTATTCGACTATTTTGGCAGATAGTTTGGGACAGAAAATTGGCGAAAACGGCTATGGCTGGACACCACGTTTTATTACAGGAAAACACATTCAATATGTGTTGGGCGATGCCACAAAAGCTTACGGTCCTATTACAAATGAATTTTGGCTGGATCGTTTTCAAAAAATTAATGTCGTACCAAATGAAGCAAATGGATACGGAGAACGAAATATTACACTTTATCGCAGACATTATCTACAGTTAGAAGATGGTTATATTGTAATTTATGACGAACTCGAAGCTGAAAAGCCTGTAAAATGGACTACTCAATTTCAAGTACCTTATTATACAATCGAATCAAAAGAAACAGCCAGCAGCAAACAGCAGAATTTTACCGTAAAAACAGATGTAGGTTTAGTCAATACAAGCGTTTTTGCTAATACTGATCTTAAAATGCAAGTGCATGATAAATTTGCCGAAGCAGCCGTAAACTGGAACAAAGTAACGGGAGCAGACGGGAAAGTTTTCGAATATAAAAATCAGTGGCATGCAGGAATAACTTCAACGCCAAGTAAAAAAATGCGTTTTCTGACCGTCATAAAAATCGATGGTAAAGCTGCAGAAGTCATAAAACCTGTCGCACTAAAAAATGGAAACATTCAGCTAAATTTTGGCAGCTGGGAATTATCTGCACAATTAAACAATGATGAAGCTCCAATGTTGAATATTAAAAATGAAAAATTAAATTCGGCCTTTAATTACGGTGCTTCTTCTATTAAACTAGGAAAAAAAACGTATCAACATCAAACCAGCGGAAGCTCAATGCTTGTTGAAACTATCAATAACAAACCAATGCTGCAAGAAGTAATCGATGAATTACCAGATGTTGCAAAATATGATTCTAAAACTAAGTAATGAGTACCATGATAAAAAATATAAGTATTTCGATCTTACTAATTCTAAGTGGTAAATTATCTGCGCAGCAACCTGCAGAAATTAAACTCACTGCCGAAAAATTACATTCAAGAGTGCGCGAATGGCCATATCCTGTAAACGGAATAACGGTGCCTACAAATGCTCCTGCCCTGCTTTGGCCTGGAACAAACGGTAAAGAAATGGTGAAACCAATGGAAAGCGGCAGCGCAATTCCAGAAGATCCAAATATTGGCAACGTTCGATACAAAGTAATGCTGGCAAGTGATAAAAACTTTACTAAAGATTTAATTGCGAGTAACGAACAGCGTTGGGCAGTTTATCCTTTGCATCAGGCTTTAAAATCTGGAAAATGGTATTGGAAATATGCTTATGCTTTAAAAAAGAGCAATCAATGGACGTGGTCTCCAACTTATGATTTCGTTATCGATTCCAAATATGCAAACCAAAAAGTTTCACCGCCTGTAAACGAAGTTTTAAAACGAAATGAAGGAGCACATCCCGTTTTGTGGGATATGCGCACAATTGGCGAGGATTTTTACAAAAACAATCTTGATAATCCTGAGGCTAAAAAGTTTATCGCATACGCGGAAAAATTAATGCTTGCTCCTCTCCCAACCGAGAAACCACAACGTGTAATTGATACAACCGGTAAAAATCCATTAGAAAAAAAGATCATTATCGAGCGAATGTATCATGGTTTTGGAGATGCCGTTGGTACTCCAGTTCGTAATTTGTGTATTGCTTATCAACTTACTGAAGACAAACGTTTCATTTTAGACGCCAAACGCAGAGCCATAAACATTGCTAATATGAATCCTGACGGACTTGCAACAGGCGATGATTTTACGAGCGGTGCAGTACTTGAAGCTTTAGGCTGGTTTTATGATGCAGGATATGATTTCTTATCACCAGATGAAAAAGAGCTTTTTAAAAACATCATTAAACTTCGATCTAAAAGAGTTTACGATCATTTACCAAATCGTTTTGAATTGCACGTAAGTGACAATCACGTCTGGCAGATTACTATGCGAAATCTTGCTATTGCAACTGTTTCGGTAATAAACGATGTGCCCGAAGCAAAAGAATGGCTTACCTATTTGTATGAAGTATGGTCAGCACGTTTTCCAGTTCTTGGCACAACAGACGGCGGCTGGCATGAAGGGAACGGCTATTTTAGAGTTAACTTTAAATCCATTATTTACCTGTCGCAAATGTTTGGCGATTTTAGTGGTGTCGATTATTTCAAATTACCTTGGATGCAGAATCTGCCTTATTATATGCTTTACACACATCCTAATAAATCGGCAAGTACCGCAATTGGCGATATGTGGGAGAATATTCCTTACATTGTAAAAGGTGAAGCTTGGTTTGCTGATGCGCTGACTTATAAAATTGATAATCCATATTTAAACTGGTATGTTGACGGAATAAAAAAAGAATATCCATCCTATTATCACGGTACAGATGATTTCCTGCTTTTCCGTCTTTTAAACTTTAAACCAAACCGAAAATTACCTGTTTCATCTCCTTCAGATTTACCAAAAACACGCAAATTTGGAGACGTGGGAGTTGTTGCTATGCATGAAGATTTAGCCAACGCCGATAAAACTTTAAGCAGTTATTTATTCAGCAGTCCGTTTGGTTCTTCGGGACATGGACACGCTTCGCAAAATGCATTTACCATTAACTATAAAGGAAAAGTAATCTTTGGCGGAACGGGTTATTACAGCAATTTCAGTGACAAACACAATCTTTTACATTATAGATCTACAAAAGCGTACAACACCATTTTGGCCGACAGTTTAAACCAAAAAATCGGCGAAGAAGGTTACGGATGGATTCCGAGAGCGATCTCAGGAAAACGCATTCAATATGCTTTAGGAGACGCCAGCAATGCTTACGGCGAGATTAAAAGCGAATTCTGGCTGAACAGATTCGAACAAATTAAAGTTGTACCAAGCAAAGAAAACGGCTACGGAGAATCTGGAGTAACATTGTACAGAAGACACATGCTGCAATTAGAAGGCGGATACATTGTTTTATACGACGAACTGGAAGCTAAAAACCCAGTTAAATGGACAACACAATTTCATTGTCCCTATTATACTATTGAAGGTCAGAATGCAGAAAAATCAAATCAGCAGCAATTTGTCGTAAAAACTGATTTAGGAAATGTTACGGCTAATGTATATGCCGAAAGTCCATTAAAAATGGCAGTACACAATCAGTTTTTTGAAGCTGCTGTAAACTGGAATAAAGTTACCGATGATGAAGGTAAAATTAAAGATTTTAAAGATCAATGGCATGCTGGAATTACCTCAGAACCTAAACAAAAATTTAGATTTTTGACTATCATTCAAATCAAAGAAGGTAAAACAGAAGTCATTAAAACCTTATCAAACTTCAATGATTTAAAGCATTTACAAGTGGGAGATTGGGAAATTCTAGCGCAGTTAGACGGTAAAAAAGCGGCAGCATTACAAGTAATTGGTAAAACCGCAAAATCGGCATTTAGTTTTGGTAATCAATCTTTAGAGTTTGAAGGAAAAAAATATACTCCAAAAATTGCAGGAAGTTCTGTATTACTAGAAATTTACAATTCTAAAGTAAACAAACAAGAAGTTGTTGACGAATTGCCAGATGCTGCCAAATACGATAAAAATTAAAAGAATAAAGTGTTTTCTTTTTGTTTAAATTTAAAGTTAAATTATCAATAACCTATTAAACACAGAGGGCTATGCGGAAAAATGCCATTTTCTAAAAAACACTCTGATTTAAAGTATAAAATCTATGTTTCTATGTGTTCAATTTTTTTCACGCAGATTCAACAGATTTTTTGATTCTTTTAATCAATGACTTTTATTTTAAAGAAAATAAACACAAACAAAACAATTAAAATTCAAACCTTTATGAAGAAAACGATTCTCCTTTTTACGTTTTTCTACATAACTCTTTTCTCAGTGAAAAGTTATGCGCAGGTACAAGATCGCTATTTCCGAACTATTTCGGTTGATAAAGGCTTGTCGCAAAGTTCTGTTTTTGCTATCCAGCAAGATACTTTAGGTTTCATTTGGATAGGAACACAAGACGGATTAAATCGTTATGACAGTAAAGGTTTTAAAGTGTATCGACCAATAAAAAACACTAAAAATAGTTTACAATCTTATTTCATTCGAAGTTTGTTTACAGATCATAAAGGCCGATTATGGATAGGCGGAAATCAAGGTTTAAGTGTTTATAATTATGATACTGATAACTTTACCAATTACCAGTTTCCAAAAAGTTTGGGCGAATGGTATATCTCCTCTATTACAGAAGACAGCGAACACCGAATTTGGGCAGCATCAATTACAGGAGAGATTTTTGTTCTATCGCCAAAAGACGAAAAATTCACCAATATTAAATTTAAAGCCTCTTCTCACGAAATAAAAGAGATTGCTTACATCAGTTTTTGGCAGCAGCAGCTTCTTATAGGCACCGATGTTGGTCTTTTTCAATTGAACCCAAAAACACATCAATTAAAAAAACTGAATTTAGGAATTAACAAACCTTACATCAATAGTGTTTTTGTAGATAACAAGAACTTATGGATTGCAACAGAAGGTTATGGAGTGATTTTGTATAACGGTCAAAACCGCCAGACTTCTGCGCTTACGCATAGTTCATCATCAAATAGTATTGCTGATAATAATATTCGTTGTGTGGGTAAAGATACAGAAGGTAATATTTGGTTTGGTACTTTTAGAGGTCTCTCTATTTATAATCAAGCCGCTAATTCTTTTACAAATTATTATCATCAAATTTCACAGCCGTACACCATTGCTCAAAATTCGGTACGCTGTTTTTTAAAGGATAAGCAAAACGGAATCTGGCTTGGAACCTACTATGGCGGTATTAATTACTATCATAAAAACGATATAAAGTTTAATATTTTAAGCCAAAACTCGGCTAAGCCATCTTTAAACGATGAAGTTATTGGCGTAATCAAACAAGATGCTAAAGGAAATTTTTGGATAGGTACCAATGACAAAGGAATAAACTATTGGAACAAAAACGCTGGTACGATCAGTTATTACTCAAATAGTGAAAACAATCCAAACAGTATAAGTTCTAATAATATTAAAGCCATTGCTTTTGATGATAACGGCAATGTACTTGTTGGTACTCATAACGGAGGAATGAATCTTCTTAATCCAAAATCAGGAACAGCACAACGATTTCGCCATGACGAAAAGAATCCCAATAGTATTGCAGGAGATTTAGTGTACGCTTTGCTGAAAGATTCTAAAGGTCGTATTTGGGTGGGTACAAGGACTGGTTTAGACCAATTTCATCCCGAAACCAAAACTTTTACTCACATTCATTTAGACAAAGCAGGAAAACGTTTAACATCAGACGCTGTTACTTTTTTGTTTGAAGACAGTAAAAATCGTATTTGGATAGGAACTACAAACGGAGTTACGCTGTTTTATCCTGATGCTCTTTTGTTTGGAAATGTGGGGCACGGAAAACTAAGTGAAGATATTGTCAATTGTATTACTGAAGATCAAAAACACCGAATTTGGATTGGCACTAGAGAGGGCTTGCGTTTGTATGACGAAAATCAAGAATCTTTTATAAGCTTCAAAGCTCGAAAAGACTTTTTTGAAGAAACCATTTACGGGATTGTTCCTGATGATGATGGCAATTTATGGATTTCTACCAATCACGGCCTGATCAAATTTAACCCAGACAGCCGTTCTGTTCAAAATTTTGACGAAAGTGACGGACTGCAAAACAAACAATTTAACGAATATTCGTTTTGTAAAGCACAAGACGGTATGTTACTTTTTGGCGGTATCAAAGGTATTTCGTACTTCTATCCTGCTATGATTAAGCAAAAACCACTGCCTTTAAAACTAAGTTTTACAACACTTGAGGTTTTAAACAAAACGGTTGCGGTAAATGATGAAACCAATATTTTAGAACAACACATCGATCAGGTAAAAGAACTCGAAATTGGCTCTGAATACAAGCAGTTCAGTATCTTTTTCAACACATTCAATTACATTTCATCTAATAGAACTTATTACTACTATAAACTCGACGGTATCGATAAAGACTGGCAGCGCACAGATCAGCTAAAAGTGAGCTACAGCAATTTACCAGCAGGAAAATACAACTTTCAAATCAAAGCTGTTGGTCCAAATGGCGAAATGAGCGCAGTAAGAAGTCTAACAATTGATATTCTTGCACCTTGGTATAAAACGCTTTGGTTTTCGCTGCTTTTATTAACCATTATTGGTATTGCTGTTTACATTGGTTTTAAAATTATTAAAGAAAGAATTCAAGCTGAACAACAGTTAAAATTAGAACGAATTGACAAAGAAAGAGTAAGTTATATCAACCAAGTAAAAATGGATTTCTTTACTAATGTTTCACATGAATTAAGAACGCCGTTAACATTGATTCTGGCTCCTTTAGAGGAATTATTAAAAACTCCTTTTGCGGACAAAATATCTAAAAAGAAACACGAACTAATGTTTATTAATGCAAAAAGACTATACAACTTAGTCGACCAGCTTTTTGAGTTTAGAAAAACCGAAATGGGAACGCGACAACTTAAAGTAGGCAAAGGCGACATTGTTCGTTTTACTCGTGAAATTTATGAGTCATTTAAACCGCTTTCAGAAAAAAACGACATTCATTTTGCCTTTCATACAAACGAAGAACAGCTTTTATTTTATTTTGATAAAGATGCTATGGAAAAGATTCTGTTCAATCTATTATCCAATGCTTTCAAATACACCAAAACGGGTCAAAGCATCACGTTGGAATTAGTAAAGAAAAATGAAACTGTAGAAATAAAAGTCGCTGACACGGGGGTTGGAATTAGTGAAGACGATTTATCAAAAGTATTCGATCGCTTTTATCAGGTAAACAATCGTGAAATGAATTTGGGCTCTGGTGTTGGTTTGGCTTTTACAAAACGTTTAGTCGAACTGCATCACGGAGAAATTTCTGCCGAAAGTACTAAAGAAGTTGGAAGTGTTTTTAAAGTAACAATTCCTGTTTCAGATCAAGTGTATAAAAACGATCAACATATCGAAGATTCATTGTACGAGTTAGATATTGTTACCGATAATGAACTTGATAACGAAAATATTCTAGAAGAAGAAAACGAATTAGCAGAAAGAGATCAGCCAATAAAACTGCTTTTAGTTGATGACAATAAAGAGATTATAGATTATCTGCAGGATTACTTTGGTAAAATTTATGATGTAACAGTTGCTTACAATGGTCAAATGGCACTTGAACTTTTAGAAATTCACCAATTTGATATTATCATAAGCGATGTAATGATGCCAGAACTTGACGGATTGCATTTTTGTAAACGTGTTAAACAAAACATCAATACTTCGCACATTCCATTAGTGCTTTTAACCGCCAGAACCGAAACCAGCCAACAGTTAAAAGGTATAGAAATGGGCGCTGATGATTATATTACAAAACCTTTTTCGACTCCAATATTGGCAGCGAAAATTACAAATCTGCTGCGCTCGCGTAAACGTTTAAAGGAATATTATGCTGTAGGGAAAGAAATGGTTCCCGAAAACATTGCTTTTAATACGCTTGACGAAGATTTTCTGAAACAAGCCATACAAATTGTCGAAGATCATTTGGCCGATTCTGAGTTTTCAGTAGATCATTTCAGCCGACAAATTGGTATGAGCCGTTCTAATCTCTATTTAAAACTCAAAGCTATTACAGGCGAATCGGCAATGGATTTTATAAAAAGAATCCGATTTAAAAAAGCGGTAGAATTAATGCAGAGTAAGCGATACACCATTGCTCAAATCACCTATATGTGCGGTTTTAACTCTCCATCTTATTTTTCAACCGCATTTAAGCAGCATTATGGCTGTATGCCAAGTGAATATTTAGCCAAACTAGAGCAGCCAAAAGAATAACGAAACAACAATACAAACTAACTAATGCAAACAAAAAACACCTTTTACAATCCTCCGCCTGTTTAATTAAACAGCTGTAAAAACAAAGTCCTTATACAAAGGCAAACTCAATAATTTCGAAAACTACGACCTCGGCAAAATGATTTCATTTTTGATCGACAAGTTCTTTTTATGCCTTTTTTAAATCAAAACAGAAACAAAAGAAATACAAACAATAACTTCAAACAAAGCAACATAACAAACTATTAATTAAAATTTTATGAAAATAATAAAATCCTTTTTTATACTTTTTTTTATTTTACCCATTACTTCTATTGGGCAGACAAAAGCAAGTATTACTATCAAGAACAATTTGACTGTAGATCAAACAGAAACTGTGGTTTGTATAAAATGGCAAGACATACTTTCCTCCTATCCGCAAATCGATACGGCAAACTTTACTGTAATTAATCCCAGTACAAAAAAGCAAATTCCTTTTCAATTGGAATACAAAGGTTCTGCTGCTGTTCAAAATTTATTACTGCAAGTAAATGTTAAAGCAAAATCAACACTAAATCTTTCTATTCAAAAAGGGAAACCCGAGATTTTTGCAGCAAAAACATATGCTCGCTACGTTCCTGAACGCAAAGATGATTTTGCTTGGGAAAATGATAAAATTGCATTTCGCGCTTACGGAAAAGCTTTAGAAAAAACAGAAGGTGACGCTTATGGTTTTGATGTTTGGGTAAAACGAACGAACAAGCTAGTATTAAATGACCGCTACAAACGCGATGATTACCATATCGATCATGGTGACGGCTTAGATTATTATCATGTAGGTTTTACATTGGGTGCCGGAAATATGGCTCCGTTTATCAAAGACACTATTCGTTACTCAGGCAATTATCACCAATGGAAAGTTTTAGACAACGGCCCTTTACGCTCCACTTTTCAACTAAAATATGACGAATGGAACGCTGGCGGCATAAAAATGAGCGCCGTAAAAACTATCTCGCTTGATGCAGGTTCGCAGCTTAACCGAATCGAAAACATCTACACATTCAATGACAATAAACCAATTCCCGTTGTTATAGGAATCATAAAAAGAGAAAAAGCAGGCGTTATTGCTTTAAATGAACAACAAGGTATTATGGGATATTGGGAACCCACTTTCGAAAAAGACGGCACAACAGCTGTAGGTTCAATTTTAACAACTCCAACAACAGCAATGTGGAGCAGCAAAGAACAAATACTAACACAAACAACTGTCAAAAACAACGAACCGATTGTGTATTATACTGGGGCAGCTTGGGACAAAGCAGGTAAAATTACAACTGCAAAACAATGGTTTGACTACTTGAATACTTTTCATCAAAAAGTAAACAACCCACTGATTGTAACAGTAAAAAAGAACTAAAACAGAATTACTATTAACTATAAACAAAAAAAAGAATGTCAATTAATTTATTTGATTTAACAGGAAAAACAGCATTAATTACAGGTGGTGTTCACGGATTAGGAATGGCAATGGCTAAAGGACTTGGACATGCAGGTGCAAAAATTGTAGTAAACGACCATTCGTCGCAAGAAGCTGTAAACAATGCAATTGCCGAATACAAATCGGAAGGAATTGAGGCTTACGGTTACTTATTTGATGTTACTGATGAAAATGCAGTAATCGAAGCAATTAATAAAATAGAGTCTGAAGTAGGTCCTATCGATATTTTAATAAACAATGCCGGAATTATCAAAAGAACGCCAATTATCGAAATGGAAGTTGCAGATTTTGAAGCTGTGGTAAAGGTTGATTTAACAGGTCCTTTTATTGTTTCTAAAAATGTTGCTAAAGGAATGATTACACGCGGAGGCGGAAAAATCATTAATATGTGTTCAATGATGAGTGAACTTGGCCGAGATTCTGTAAGTGCTTACGCATCGGCAAAAGGCGGATTAAAAATGCTGACTAAAAACATGGCTACGGAATGGGCTAAATTCAACATTCAAACAAACGGAATTGGTCCTGGTTATTTTGCAACAAGCCAAACGGCTCCAATTCGAGTAAACGGACATCCTTTTAATGAGTTTATTATGGGAAGAACTCCAGCAGGACGTTGGGGAGATCCAGACGATTTACAAGGTGCAGCAATCTTTTTAAGCTCAAAAGCAAGTGATTTTGTAAACGGTCATATTGTTTATGTAGACGGCGGTATACTAGCAACAATTGGAAAACCATCTAACGAAAATTAGATCGTAATTAACATCATAAAATTAACATTCGTTCGTTGAACTTACACTATTTTATAAAAAATGCTCCAGCGGAGCGGAATATATATTTTTAAAAAAAATATGCCGCTCCTCTGGAGCTTTTTATGCACGGAACTAAATTATGCTATAAATATTCAGCTCCTCTGGAGCTTTCTTCAGCAAAGCCTTTTGTTTACAGCATTAGGCTTTGCTTTTTTTACTGTTTCTGAGTATTTTACAGATAAATCTTAAAAAATTAAAAATTTCTTACTAAAAATATCGTTTTTTAAACGAAATTTGCGCTTTAATATTAAAAAATTAAAAACAAACCCCAAGTTTAATCAAAACCCTACTAATGAAAAAAACGTATTATTTTTTTCCAGTACTTGCCGTTCTGGCAAGTATCACTTTTGCGTGCAGTGACAAGGAAGACGGCGAAAATTACAAGCCAAATTATCTACCTAGTATTGACGCTGCAACATTACCAGCAGGAAATCGTGCCTTTACAATGTTTGAAGACGCTGAAAACTCTTCAAAAATGTACGACAATAAAGACCGCTGGTTTAGAGTAAATGAGCCTTTGCAAGTAATTCAAAAAGGCAAAGATTCTGTTCAGGTATCACTGTATTCACCAGTTGGATTGACTGATGTGAAAATATATGCTAAATTACCTAACTACGAAAAACGCTTTGTTCTTTACAATTTTTCAAAAGTACCCGCTTTTCACAGATCTTTCCATCAAATTCCGTTAACTGCAGGAAAACACGACTACGAACTTGAAAACGGCAAAACAGTAACGATCGATAAAATCGAAGGATTTTCTTCGGGAGCAATCGAGTTTTCTGTAGAATCTACCGATCCTTTATTTCAGAAATTTAAAAAAATCAAGTCTACACACTTAGTACAATTTAGCGCTGCATATCATACCAATGAACTTGGTAAGTTTTTACCAATGAATCCAGTTTTAGCAAAAGAAGCCATAACTATGATCATCAATTATTCTTATGCTTTAAGTCATCCTTTGTATTACAGCACTTTTACAAATTTCAACAAATACAAACAAGAACAGGCAGCTACAGCAGGAACCGCAATAAATGGCGCACTTAATTGGCATGGTAATGCTGAAGATAAGGACGGGACTTACGACTATTTAACTAAAGAGGAAATAGAAAAAACGTACTGGAATTACCTTGATGGCAGAACGGTTAATATGGCAATGGTTGGCGGTGCAGCAGCTTTAGGCGGCGGTGCATTGGCTTCTCAATGGGAATCTGGTTATGTTACAGGACACTGGTTAGGTGAAATGTCGGTTTGGTCACACGAATACTCGCATCATATTGGCTGGGGACACAGCAGTAACTTAGCAAACAGCGGTGAAGGCGGCGGTCAACAGGAAATGCTTACTGATTTTTACAAATACTTGATTTACTTAAACGATCTTCCTTTTACAGATCCTGAAGTCCTAAAAGGATACAGCAAAACAAGCTACCTAACGGGTAAATATAAAAAACCAGAATTTAAGATCAATCCTAAAAACCCATTTTTACTAAAATATAAAGGAGAAGGAAAATGGAACTAACCCGCAAAATCAACATGAATAAACTACCTTTTTTAATACTGCTGCTTTGTTTTATTACCAGTTGCAGCAAAGATTCTGATGGTCCTGAACCAACAAATTACGACTATTACTACCCTACAAACGAAGCTTCTATTACAGCTAAACAAATTGGCGACGGAGCCGGAACACTTGATCCTAAAGGAATTACGATTTCAAAAGAGAAATTATATGTTTGCAATGGCAATGTTTTAGAGGTTTTTAATGCCGTGACTTTAGCACATATTAAAACAATTGCAAACTACACAAAAGGAAGCACAACAATTCCGTTTGTTAATTTAACATCTGTTTCTATTGATAATGGACGAATTTATGTTGGAAGTGTAGAATCGAGACTTTTTGTTCTTGACGAAAGCACTACTCTTGGAATTAACACGGTTGGAAACGGACAATGGTGGCAGACTTTTGTACACGTTTTTGGCGTTGTTGCAAAGGACGGATTGGTATTTGTAAAGGAAAAAGAAAAATCTATTAAAGTTTTTGAAGCTTCACAAATTACCGAAACCAGTGACTGGAATTTAAAACCTTTTGCTAAACTTAATACTTTAAGCGGTTTCGATCAAGTGTATTCTATGGATGTAACCGATGGAAATTTGGTAGTTGCAGGAAGAGATGCTAAAAGCTATTTATATTATAACATTGCCGGAATTCGTGCCAATGCTGCAGCTTCAATAACCACTCCATTAGAACCCGTAAAAGCTCCTTTTGAAGACGCAAAACCAATTGCGGTAGTATTTAGTAAAGATTGGGCGATAACATCAGAAAACGCAGGAAACACCTCTTATTTACGTCTTTATCCAAAAGATGAGTTTAACAATAGAGAATACAAACCAAGAGTAAATGCTTCTGATATTATGGGACAAAATCCTTTTGGCACTATTGTAAGTACTGTACTGCTTAATGATCGCATCTTTTTATCTGATAATACAAATAAAACAATTCGAGTTGTTAAGCTTAATAAATCAACAATTGCGGAGCAAAAGTAAAATTCTCCTCTGCCCTTGTTGAATACGTATTAAACACATAGAAACATAGACTCTATTTTTATCTATAACAAGGAGACAAAAAAACACACGTTTCTCTCACATAGGCGCGCTATGTGCATTTAAATTAAGTGAAACGCCTTTTATTGAAGTATAAAACTATATTTCTATGTGTTTAAAAATTATGCGCAAAGCATTTTAAACAATTCAATTACAATCAAAAACACCTCTAAAACTTTAGGCTTTAGAGGTGTTTTTATTTTATGAAAAATAGCTTTTATCGCTCTTCTTTAATCAAATACATTATTGAGGCTGACAATAAACATATTATAGAAATGACTAAGAATAAAAACTTCGTATTTCCTGTTTTTTCAATAATATACCCAAGTAATGGCTCTCCTAAAGCTGCAAAAAGATAACCGCACATATTCATGGTTCCAATTGCAGTTCCTGTTCGCTCCCGCCCCATTATCTGCGGACATAAAGCCCAAAAGTTAGCTTGAGGTCCGTAAACAAAAAAACCGCAGGCAATCAAAAGAAATCCTATCACAACTAGATTTGCATTATGCATAAAGAACAATAGAAATGAAAGCCCGCAGCAAACCAGCATTCCCATAAATATAGATTTGTAATTGCTTTTAAAAAGCGTTGTTGACAGCTGTCCAAAACTAAAAGCACCAAAAGCCATACCTAACGGAAGCAAAAAGGTAACCCAGATTAACGAAGGATCTTCTTTCCAGTTATCACCTAAAAAATGCACAGGAACCCAAAATATTAATCCGTAGCGCGCCATACTTTCCAACCCAAATGACAGGCAGACTAATCTAAACTTTTTATGTCCCAAAACTTCACTGTAGCTCTTTTTTATTGCTGCAAAATCGAAACCTTTTGATTTTCTTTCTACAGGAACCGGCGATGCTTTTATAAAAACTAAAAATACGGTAGCCGATACAAATAGTAATAAAACCGGCAATCTAAACAACATTCTCCAGTCTAAATGAAGCGAGGTAATGTAAATTGAAATACCAAAAGTCACTGCCGATGAAAATCCCGCCGCCATGGTATATAAACCAAAGGCTTTGTTCTGCTCTTCAGTTTTAAACCAATTGGCAATTATTTTTCCCCCAGGAGCCCAAGCCATCGATTGAAAATAGCCGTTTAAGAACCATAAAACTAAAATGATATAAGGCGAATGGGTAAAACTAATTCCTAAGTTGCAGGCAATAGACAAGTAAGCTCCTATTGGTACTAAGTATTTTGGATTAAAACGATCGGCAAGATTCCCGTTGATAAACTGTCCTAGCGAATAACCAATCAGCATAGCAAAACTTATCCAGCCAATAAAAGTATATGAAATTCCTAAATCTTCACGCATTGCTTTTGTTGCCCAGCCAAAGTTATGTCTACCTGTATAAAAAAACAGGTAACAAAACATGGTGATAAAAAGCATTTGGTATTTTTTTGAAATTCTACTAATCATTAAATTGTTATTAAAACCCTGTATGGTTTATGTTTAATTGCATATTGAAATGCTTCTAGGGTTTCTTGTAATGGAAATTCTTTTTCGATGAAAGTAACAAAAGGATAATCTGAAAAATGATCTTCAAAAAATGAAACGGCATTAATAAAATCTTCATAATTATAATTATGCATTCCTTTTATGCTTAACAATTTACGAATCACTACCTCAGCATTAACTTCAATACTTTCTGTTGGAGTTACGGCGCCTATCCAAATGTGTTCTGCTCCTACTGCGCTAAACTGCAAACCTGTTTTTATAGCTTCAATAGAACCGCTCATATCGATAATAACATCAAAGCCTTTTTTATAAAATCCTGACGTTATTTGAGTAAGTTCTTCAATTGGATTTGTGCTGTTATAAATATAATCGGCACCAAAAGATTTACTTTTCTCTAATCGCCTGTCATCAATATCAATGACCGTAACCGACGATGCTTTTTTCTGTTTTGCAATAGCTGCAGCAATTAAACCTAAAACTCCTGCACCTAGAATTAGAACATTTTTGCTCTCAATTTGACTAATTAATCGATAAGCTGCCATTGCTGTAGCTCCGGCGCAATTAATAATTGGTGCAAATTTTTCATCTATAGACGAAGGCAGTTTCAAAATCCCTGTTCCCTTTTTCAATACACAATGCGTACCCAATCCACCGTTAAACTTCTCGTTTTCCTTAAACTGAACGTGTCCGTATTTAAATAAACCAGCAGATTTTTGAGGCATTTTATCTCTTACAAACTCATCTGAATCTGTTGCAGCAAAAATGGTCCAGGTAATAAGATCGCCCTCTTTTAAGATATTTCCATTTAAATCATAAAAAGGCTCGCTTTGCGATAGTTCCAAAATTTCTCCTACGATCTCATGTCCTAAAACTATTGGCGACGGTTCTTTTCGTCTTCCTGTAAAAGTATGCAGGTCGCTGCCGCACAAAGTCGTGTATTTGTTTTTTACTAAAATCTCGCCTGCCTGCAATGCTGGCAAAGCCGTATATTCGGGAAGAATACTGCCGTTTTTTTCATTAAACAGCATAATACATGAACTACACATTTTTCTTTAAGTTGTTTAAGTTATCAATTGTAAAATCAGGACCTTGCCTTTCACCACCATCTCGCAGCAGTATATCGGAATTGAATTTATAACTGATGTTGATTTGCTTTTTACTCACTTTCAAAATAAAATAGCCGTGAGCTGCAATATCATTGTAAATCATATGCGGATTAAGCTTGTATAAGAGTTTGCTTTTTTTGGCAATTTGCTCGCTGGTTAAGCGGTCATCATTTTTAGAAGTTATCGACGGCGTTAAAAACTCCCAAGCAATACGTTTATTATTAGCCGAATCTGGCGCGTTTAATTCTAAAACATGACTTTGATGATGATCTCCTGTTAAAATAATCGGCGGGTTTTTCAAGCTCTCAAAAACTTCAATCAGCTGTTCTCTTTGATAAGGATAACCAGTCCACCAATCCTCCTCTTTTACCGTTTCTATTTTTTTGCTTTTATAACCTGTAAACATGACCTGATTTACGAGGAAATTCCATCTTGCATCACTATTTTTCAATTCATCTGACAAATGATCAAACTGTTTTTTGGAAATCATTTTTCGCTGCGAATTAAATTTTTCTGGGTCGCTGCTTAATAACTGTTTGTCTCTGCCGTCTAATCGTTCTTCCAAGAAAAAGAAATTAGCCTCTTTTCCTATTTTAATCGAACGAATCATTTCGCTTGTCGATTTAGCTCTTACAGGCATCCATTCAAAATAAGCCTGTACAGCAGCGGCGCTTCTGTCAGTCCAATTTCCTTCGTTGCTCTGGTGATTTTTTGCTCCGCCGAAGTACGCATTATTAGCCAATTCGTGATCGTCCCAAATACAGATAAAGGATTTTGTGCGATGCGCTTTTTGAAGCTCTTTATCTTTACGATAAAGAGCATATCTTTTTCTATAATCTGCTAATGAAATAAGTTCATGAAGCGGGTCGTTTAAACGATTGCTTTCTTCAAGAAAAGCTTTATTCGCATATTGTCCTGTTCCGTATTCATAGATATAATCGCCTAAATGAAATACATAATCAATGGCTTTATTATCTGCAATATGGCGGAATGAGGTAAAATAACCGTCTTCGTAATTGTTGCAGCTTACAACTGCTATTTGAAGCGGTTTTAAAAGCGAATCAGGCAATGTTTTACAAACTCCAATATCAGAAGTCGTTTCGTTGTAAATAAACCTGTAAAAGTAAACCTGATTACTTTCTAGATTAGTTGCATCAATCTTAACCGTATAATCGCGGTCTTGTGATGTTGTTACGAAACCTTTATTTACTATGTTTTTAAAAGCTTCATCATTTGCAATCTGCCATTCGACATTGCAAATTCCTGAAAATTCTGTTGTAATACGTGTCCATAGTATTACCGCATCGTCTGTAGGATCTCCAGAAGCCACTCCATGCATAAAATGCGCATTGTTATTTTGGGCAAATAATGAAAATACTTTTACAGGAAACAACAGCGGAATCATTCCGAGCATTGACCTTTTTACAAAACCTCTTCTGTTCATCTTATCTTTATAAAAAACACAATAGTACTACTTGAATGTTACCTTTATGTTTAGAAATTATTAAAATCTATAGCTTGCTCCAATTTTACCGCGAATGCCGTAATACTCCACCTGCTCCGGTCTTGAAACTACACCATGATAATAACGTAACTCTTGATTGTTAAGGTTGTTAAGATCGATGAAGAATGTAATATTCTTAGGTGTTGTATAAGAAAGGTTCATATCTAAATGAAAATCTTTGTCCTGATATCTGTCAGCTCCTTTGTTATCGCGGATTTCTACTAAAAAGGCTTCACGATAATTGGCTGCCAATCGTGCTGCAAAACCTTTGTATTCGTATATAAGCGATGCATTAAAAATGTTTGGCGATTGATTCATTAAACCTATTTTTTCGTCGCCTCGATCTGATAATGTGGTTTCGGATTTTGTAAAAGTATAATTGGCTTTTAGACTAAAATTGCTTAGAAATCCAGGTAATTCTTTAAATTTCTTATTGAAACCTACTTCTATTCCGTACAAGAATGCATTGTCAGAATTTAAAGGTCTTGAAACTTTATACAAATCTTCGGCTCCGCCAACAGTTCTTATTTCATCAGTTGTCGATGTATAAATTAAATCTTTAAGATCTTTATAAAAAACACTTCCTGTTATGTAATCGTTTTTGTTTAAATAATAAGAACCTACTACATCATAATTCCATGAAAATGTTGGTTTTAAATCGATGTTTCCTTCTACAACCGTATGATTATCGGGATTCACTCTATTACTCGGGCTCAATTCGTTAAAAGCCGGACGGGCAAAAGTTCTGGTAACTGCCGCTCTTAAATCCAATTTCTTTGATGGTTTGTAAATCAGATGTACCATTGGTAAAAATGCACCGTAATTTTTACTTCCGTATATTGGTGTAACTACTTTGGTTTTATCATTAAACTCGTAGCTTTTTGCATCTACAGCTGTGTTTTCATATCGAATTCCACCCACAAAACGAAAATCGTCGTTAATATTCCATTCTGCAGATCCGTAACCTGCCCAAACTTTTTCGGTAGCATCATAATTACCTGTTGCATAACTTGAGTTAGTTACATCCTGATAGTTATACTTTAAGTTCTTGGCAATCGCAGGATTTCCCATTGGGTCAATAAAAGAATTTTCTGTTGGATAATTGAATTTTAAATTATCATAATTATTATTCAATTCAGGAAACCAATTATTACTTGGAAATGCTTCTCTTTCCCATTGATTTAAATAGGCTTTTGGCGCTTTTGTATCATAAATCCAAGTAATGTAACGGTAGTCGTATGTACTGGTTTTGTTTCTAAATTTTCCTCCAAACTTAATTTTCAAATTTTCTTTCGCAGTATAATTAAAATCGGCGGCAGCTACTTGATCTTTCTCTTCAACATTACGAATTGAAGTTACATATCTGTCTAAATAATATTTTTCTGGATCATATGGCGCCGAAAAGTGCGGCTGAATATTGTTGGATGGATCACCCACGTAACCCGCTGGTCCGTCGCCTTGCAAAAACTTATAATTTGTACCGTCGACTTTTACCAAATTATCATATTTTACAGTTTGTATCCAGTTTCCATAATAATAACCTCTGTCATTTTTTGTTGCCGATGAAGGGCCATTATAACCTGCCCATGAAGTATAAGCAGCAACTTTGGCATTCATCTTCAACTTGTCTGATATTTTACTTTCGTATCCAAATTCACCTCCGTAATTTTTAAACAAATAATCTACAGTACTCCAACGCAATACAGCATTACTTGTCGTTTTATTAAAGTAGTGCATTGTTTTTCTGTTTTGCTCTTCGTCTAGAAATTGACTGTAGTAACCACGAGCGTAAATTTTGTTTCGGCTGTTAAAACGAAAATCTGTTGCAACATTAAATCCGGTATTAGTTCTCACTCCCTGATAATTTCTAACATCCAGCGTATTTACATTGTGTAATGCATTACCATAAACAACCTCATAATCATCTGTAGAATAAGTACGTCGATTATAATTGGTCATGGCTAGAAAGCCGAATTTCTTTTTAAAAAATCGATTACCGTATAATACCGTGCTATTATACCCCACTTTATCGTCTGCACGAAGATTAACAGGAATGGCAACAGTCGCACGAAAAGTTTCTTTTTTAGGAGAAAACTTCGGGATGTAATTAATCGTTCCTCCAATAGCATCTCCTTCATATTCTGGTGTAATTGCTTTTACAACCTGAATATATTCCAGAAATTCTGTTGGCAATAAATCCATTGGCACCGTACGATTACCAAGCAAATCTCCTGAGGTTTTTGCAGATGGCATTCGATCCCCATTAATTGTTGCCGAACTCCATTGCGACGGCGTTCCTCTTACGGTTACGTATCTTCCTTCTCCCTGATCTCTGTCTATACTCACGCCCGGAATTCTTTGTACAGCCTCAGCTGCACTAATATCTGGCATTTTACCCATTGCATCTGCACTAACAACATCCATAATAGCATTTGAACTTTGGCGCATATCCATCGCTTTTCTTTCTCCGCTGCTATAATATTCTAAAACTACTTCATCCAGTTTTTCTTCTCTACCAGCGAGAACAATAGTTCCTAAATCAATATTTTTTGTTGAAACGTTTACTGCAATTTTTTTTGAAGTATAGTTTTCACTTGAAATTTCTAAATGATATTGCCCTGCTTTAAGTTTAAAAGAGAAATTACCATTTTGGTCTGTGTCTATAGTTCTAGATTGCTCTATAACTAAAATCGAAGCCGGATGTAAAGGTCCGGATTCACTGCTGATTTTACCTTTAACTTCTTGTGCATACGAAGTTGTTAAGAATAATGCAGCTGCAATGTACAGTAAAGCCTTCATGAGTTTATTAATTAAAGTTTGTTTTTTAATTCTGATAAATCGTCAATAATATAATGGTAGAAGTGATGCTCTAATTCTTCTCGGCTGTATGCTCCAGTAGTCACGCCGACTACTAATCCGCATTTTGCATTTTCGCCTTGCTGCAAATCCGACATTGTATCGCCGACTTTTCCAACTAATGAAGCGTCTGCGATATTAAAGTGTTCCATAGCCCTAAAAATCATATCTGGATAAGGACGTCCATGCTCAACCTCATCAGAAGTAATACTGAAATCGAAATCAATGCCTTGTTTCCAGTTTAGTTTTTCGAAAATAGCATCGGCAATCGGACGAGAAAATCCTGTATCGAAAGCTACTTTTATCCCATTTTTTCTTAAATACTGAATCGTTTCATGAGCATTTGAAGTTGCTTTTACATCGTTGCTCTGCTCATAAAAAGCAATCATTTTTGCTGCAAAAACTTGATGGATTTTATTTATTAACTCAGGTCTTTTCTCTTCTAATAAAATCGAAATCGCTGCTGGTTTTTCATAACCCATTACTACATTAATCTGATCAAGAGAAAAATCATAACCAAATTCCTTTAAAACGGTTTGCAATGTTAAGCCAACTTTATTTTCATCATGGACTGTTGTGCCAGCCATATCAAATACAATTAATTCCATATTTTTGTCTATTTTTACAGTGCAATATTACTATACAAATGTTTACTATATGTAAACAAATTATGAAGTAATGTTTATTATAAATAAACTTTTGTATACAAATACTAAACATGGAAGGAGCTATTTTACTTGAAATCAGTAAGAGAATAAAACAATACCGAATCGAAAAAGGCTTTACTGTACAGGAACTTGCAGATTTAAGTGACGTAAGCAAAGGCATGATTTCTCAGATTGAGAACGGAAGAAGCATTCCTTCATTAACAGTTTTACTCAGCGTCGTTTCTGCTCTGCAGATTAACTTGAGCGAATTCTTTAAGGATATGACTCAGGAAGATGAAATGGTGCTTATAAAAAGAAAAGACGAATACGACCTGTTTCAAAAGGAAGGATCAAATGGTTTTTCGTACGAGCGTTTTTTAACCCGCACCATAAAAAATTCTACTATTGATATTGTTTTCTTGACTCTTGAACCTAATAGTTACAGAGATCAGGTAAGTACTGATGCTTTTGAATATAAATACATTATATCCGGCGAAGTTGATTATTTGATAGCAAATGAAACCTACACTTTAAAAGAAGGCGATTCGTTATTTTTTGATGGAAGATTGAAACACGTGCCAATCAATAAAAGTAAAAAGCCTGTAAAGATGCTAATCGTATATTTTTTCGATAATTAAAAAACTGCTTTTTTAACTGAAAATAAAAAATCCCAAGTATCATCTTATTGATACTTGGGATTTTCTTTTTTCCAAAATCTTAATCTATTACTTCAAAGAAGCCATATCAATTACAAAACGGTATCTTACATCGCTTTTCAGCATTCTTTCGTAAGCTTCGTTAATTTCCTGCATTTTAATAATTTCAATTTCCGAAACGATATTGTGTTTTCCACAAAAATCTAACATCTCTTGTGTTTCGGCAATTCCGCCAATTACAGAACCTGCAACAGATTTTCTGCCTAAAATCATTGGCACAGTATTTAAAATAGGTTCTAAACCTCCTAAATACCCCACTAAAACTAAAGTTCCGCTGATACTTAACGTAGCAACATAAGGATTTACATCATGAACATAAGGAACAGTATCAATAATTAAATCAAACTTTCCGCTTACTGCATTCATCTGATTATTATCTGTTGAAATTACTACAGCATCTGCACCCAGTTCTAAAGCGTCCTTTTCTTTATCCGGAGTTCTTGAAAACAAGGTAACTTCGGCACCAAGACCTTTCGCCAGTTTAATAGCCATATGTCCAAGTCCGCCCAAACCAACTACCGCGACTTTGCTTCCTTTGCCAACATTCCAGTGTTTTAATGGTGACCAAGTTGTAATTCCTGCACAAAGTAATGGTGCAACTGCCGCTAAATTTAAGTTTGCAGGCACTTTTAAAACAAAATGTTCATCAACAACTACTTTTTGAGAATAACCTCCATAAGTATGTCCGCCTAAATGAATATCTCGTCCATTGTAAGTTCCTGTAAAACCATTTAAGCAATACTGCTCAAGGTCATTTTTACAACTATCACAAGTATGACATGAATCGACCAAACACCCTACTCCTGCTAAATCGCCGACTTTAAGTTTTGTTACTTCGCTTCCTACCTTAGTTACTCTTCCCACAATTTCATGACCAGGAACAGCTGGATATTGTGTTCCTCCCCAATCGTTTCTTGCAGTATGTAAATCTGAATGACAGACACCACAATACAAAATTTCTATTTCGATGTCTTTTGCCAAAACTTCTCTGCGCGCGATTGTCATTTCTTCTAATGATGCATCGGCTGCAATGGTTCCAAATGCTTTTGCGTTAATTGTGTTCATACTTTATATATTAAATTATAGTGTAAAATTAAAAACCCTCTCTCTTTAAAAATAACAGAAAAGAAACATTTACTTATGAAATTCAAACAATTCTAAACTTTATAAAGATAACTAATTGGATTGTTTTTTCATAACCCAAAAACAACTTAACCACTAAAAATCAATACTTTAAAAACAAAAACATCAGCTAGCATCGATTTTATGCTGATAATTATATAATTACAAAGTTCAATAATATAAGCTTTCCAGCAATTATCGATTTAACTTTGAAAAGAGCATTTTTTGAACTATAAACCGAAGATTATGGATTTATACATTTTCATACAACTGGTTTTAATTTCGGGAGCTGCGACATCAGCAATGACGTGGTTCAGTTACTTTATGTCCAAAAATTACAGAAAATTATACCGAGACCCTGTACTTCTAAGCTCGGTACTAGTCAAAATGAATATTGACATTACAACTGAGTCTAAAAATAATTTGGGATGGTTTCTTCATTTTGTAATTGGCTTTCTATTTGTAGGCGCTTATCATATCATTTGGGCAGAAGATATTTTAGCAGTTTCAGCACTAAGTGCTCTTATACTTGGAGTTATCAGTGGTATAATTGGTATAATCAGCTGGATGCTTATTTTTAAAATCACTCATTATCATCCCTCCATCGGATTTAGAGAGTACTATATTCAGCTGTTTTTTGCCCATATCATTTTTGCTGCCGCTGCAACAGCTCTTTACTTTCTTACTCTAATTATGCTGATTGTTACAAAGGCCTTTTTTACTGTGTAAACGCAAAAAAAACTAACCAAAGCACAAACAATCATTCTCAAAATAAATAATGGCGCCTTATCGCGCCATTATAACTTATTTATCCAAATCTGTAAGTGTTACTTTTTATCAATTTTATAAAGCCTTCCTTGATCTGTCACAGCATACAAAGCACCATCACTGCCTTGCGTAATATCTCTAAAACGCTGATTTTCGCTGGCAAGAAGTCTCTCTTCTCCTGCAACTTTATTGTCTTTAATAACAAGGCGAACGATATGCATACCGCTTAAACAGCCAACAAACAAATTGTTTTCCCATTCTGGTATACGATTTCCCGCGTAAAAAGTAATTCCACTTGGCGATACTACAGGATCCCAATAGTAAACAGGCTGTTCCATTCCTTCTTTTTGTTGAATTCCTGTACCAATTGGTTCTCCACTATATTCTATTCCGTACGTAATTATCGGCCAGCCATAATTTAACCCGGCCTGAAGTCGATTGATTTCATCACCGCCTCGCGGTCCGTGTTCGCTCAACCAAATTTCTTTTGTAATTGGATGTACAGCCAGTCCCTGTGGATTTCTATGTCCGTAAGTAAACAATTCAGGCAATGCTCCTGCTCCCGCAAAAGTTGAATTTCCAGTTGCTGCTTTCCCGTCTTTGGTGATTCTGATTACTTTTCCTAAACTCGCTGTTAGAGATTGTGCCAAAGGTCTGGTTTCTAAAACCGAGCGTTCTCCTGTACTCACAATAAGATTTCCTGTTTGATCAAAAAGAATTCGTCCTCCATAATGCAAATTACTAGCGTTTGCTGGACTTGAACGATAAATTATTGTCGCATTTTCGATCGTTTTCTCATCATTGGATAATTTTCCCTTTGCCACCGAAGATATATTTCCGCCCGAAACCGCTTCAGAGAAAACCCAGTAAATCATTTGGTTTGAAGCAAAATCAGGATCCAAACACAACCCTAATAAACCGCCTTGTCCTGAAGCATTTACTGCTGGCAGACCAGTAATAGGAGCGCTTACAACTCCTGCAGGAGTAACAATACGCATTGTTCCTGTTTTTTGAGTAACCAAAAGACGTCCGTCTGGCAGACTTTTTACTCCCCACGGATTTGTTAATTCTGATGTAAGAACACTAGCCTGAAACGCAGTATTGGTAGTCACGCCATTTACTCGGGTTTGCCCTACAAATGCAGGTTTATAATTAGAATTTGGCTTTTCTTTTTCTACAGGATCCGTTTTTGTTCCTCCATCATTCTTTGCTTTATCATTACTTGAACAGCTAAACATCAAAAAAGCAGTTGAAAGAACAAAAATGTCTTTAAATTTTTTCATAGCAGTTATTAGTTAATTTGGGTTAATACGAACAAATATCTAAAATTAAGAATATTAAATTTTATAGGATTTACATTTTAACTTATAGAATTTCACCAATTTACAAAAAAAAGTCCAATCGAGTTGAATTGGACTTTTGAATTCTTTTAAAGAAAAACTTAGAGTTTTATTGCGATTTTTCCAATCGCTTTTCCTGACTCTAAAAGCTGGTGCGCCTTTTTTAGATTATCTGCTGTAAGACCTATTAATGTTTCATTTAAAGTAGTTTTCAAAACACCTTCATCTAACAAATCGGCTATTTTATTCAAAATATTATGCTGTTCGATCATATCTTCTGTTTGAAACATCGAACGTGTATACATTAACTCCCAAGAAAACGATACACTTTTATTTTTTAATTTATTCAACGCCACAGGATCACTGCTTCCTGTAATTGAAGCAATATGTCCTTGAGGTTTTATCAATTCAACCATTAAATCCCAGTACAAGTTTGTATCGACAAAGTCTAAAATAAAATCTACATTTTCAAAACCAGCTTCTTTAACAGATGCAATTAAATTTTTATGATCAACTACAAAATCAGCTCCTTGTTTTTTGCACCAATCTATCGTTTCTGAACGTGAAGCTGTTGCAATTACAGTTAAACCAGCGATTTTTTTAGCAAGTTGAATTGCAATCGACCCAACTCCTCCGGCACCTCCGATTATTAAAATTGATTTTCCTTTATCTTTCTCCGGATTTATTCGGATTCGATCGAATAAAATTTCCCAAGCTGTTAAACCTGTCAACGGTATTACGGCAGCTTCTTCGATACTTAACGATTTTGGCTTTCTGCCGGTAATTCGTTCATCAATAATTTGATATTCCGCATTGCTTCCTTGTTTTGTAATATCACCCGCATAATAAACTTCGTCTCCTTTTTTAAACAGCGTAACATTTTCGCCGACAGCTTCTACAATTCCCACAGCATCCCAGCCAATAATCTTCGGATTTTCTAAAACGGTATCTTTAGCACTGCTCTGGCGAACTTTAAAATCTACCGGATTTACTGAAATGGCATCTATTTTTACTAATAAATCATGGGGAGCAGGAACTGGTTTTGACGTTTCAAATTCGATAAAACTGTCTTTTTCCGCGATAGCCAATGATGTTTTAAATCCTATTGCTTTCATTTTTATACTTTTTTATTTCGTTATTTCTGTTTTAACATTTACCTCAACTGGTTTACTCTAACAAAGATACGAGGAGATTAAAGTTTAAATATGGTATATTTTAATACTATAACGGTACAAATTCAGCATTGTAAATATAAAATCATCATACGCTCTGAATATTATAATTGTAAATTTGTAAAAAGTAAAATACTCTATTATGATTATCAGAAAAGCTGTTATCTCCGATTCTAAATACATTGCGCCAATTTTGTTACTTGCAATGGAAGACATTATTTATAAATTTATCTGCAAAGACGACTATAACAGCGCACTTGAATTTCTGCAGCATTTTGTCGAAACAGAAAACAATCAATATTCGTATCAAAATTGTTATGTAGCCGAAGCTGATAATGAAATTATTGGTGCAGTTAATCTTTATGATGGTGCCGATTTGCAAAAATTGCGCAATCCGATAATCGAATATGTGAGAAACAATTATAATCCCGATTTTGATCCCGAAGATGAAACGCAGGCTGGTGAATATTATATTGACTCTTTAGGCATAAATCCGAAACATCAGGGAAAAGGAATTGGTTCTGCAATTCTGCAATTTTTGATTGATAAATACGTTCATAAAAATAAAGAGACTTTAGGTTTACTTGTAGAAGAAGATAATCCAAATGCCAAAAAGTTATATTTAAAACTTGGTTTTAAACCCGTTGGACATAAAACTTTGGTAAAAAAGAATTTGGAACATCTTCAAATTAACTAAAATAAAAATAGATGAGAAACGTATCGACAGCAGATGCAGGATTAGTATTAAGAATAGTTTTAGGAATTACAATGCTTTCGGCAGTAGCAGATCGATTTGGACTTTGGGGCGCACCAGGATCTAACGCAGTTGCGTGGGGAAACTGGGAAAATTTTGTCATCTATACACAGTCTCTTAACACGTGGGCCAGTAAATCTACTGCAGAAATATTAGGCGCAGCAGCCACATTTTTTGAAATTCTGCTTGCCGTATTATTACTCAGTGGGTTTAAAACTAGAATTGCAGCTTTTGGCACCGCTGTTTTAATGCTTCTTTTTGCGCTCGCAATGGCTGGTTCTGTTTCAATAAAAGCGCCATTTGATTATTCTGTTTTTACCAGTGCGGCAGCGGCTTTACTGCTTTCTACAATTGCTAAGACCACTTTTGCGGTTGATAATAGGATTTGATTGCTAATGGTTATGAATAAAAAAGAGTTTGCTATGCAAACTCTTTTTTTATGCTCATGAACTACAAACTATAAACCACCAACCATAAACTAAAAACCTTTTTAAGCCATTTTTAAGCCCCTTATTTTTTCAGGAACTGATATGTATTCGTAAATTAGCCACAAACAAAACATATCTTAATGACAGTACTTACATTTACCCTGATTATGCTTCTTGGCGCTTTTATGGCTGGTTTCATTGGTTCGTTGTCAGGATTGGGCGGTGGTATAATTATTATTCCTTTATTGACTATTATACTTGGTGTTGATATACATTATGCAATTGGAGCAGCTTTAGTTTCGGTAATTGCAACTTCTTCCGGCTCTGCGGCGGCTTATGTAAAAGAAGGAATTACAAATATGCGTCTTGGGATTTTTCTTGAAATTGCAACCACTATTGGTGCCGTTGGCGGTGCTTTACTTTCGGCAATTGCTCCTACTTCTTTCATTGCTGTTTTATTTGGACTTACATTGATTTTTTCGGCAATAAATTCTCTTAGAAAAAAAGAAGAGCATATTGTTTTAGAATCAAGTCCTTTGGCTAAAAAACTAAAACTAGAAGGAACTTATCCTACTCATAACGGAGAAGTTGTTCATTACGGAACAAAAAATGTTATTGGAGGTTTCAGCATGATGGGACTTGCCGGAATGATGTCTGGTTTACTCGGAATAGGTTCTGGCGCTTTCAAAGTAATTGCAATGGATAATATTATGCGTATTCCGTTTAAGGTTTCGACTACAACAAGCAATTTTATGATGGGCGTTACAGCAATGGCGAGTTCCGTAATTTATATTCAAAAAGGATATATCGAACCCGGAATATGTATGCCGGTTGTAATTGGTGTATTGTTTGGTGCTATGGCGGGTGCTAAAATTTTGGTTAGAACAAACCCTAAAAAACTACGAATCTTTTTTGCGTGCTTGATCTTTGTTCTCGCAATTAATATGATATATAATGGACTTAATGGAAAAATCTAAAGTTATGCAGCACGAAAAATTTGGAGAAAAAGATTTTCAAACCATTATTGGTAATTTACTGCGTTACGGCGTTTGGATTTCTCTATCAGTAGCTTTTATTGGAGGTATTGTTTATTTAATGCATCACGGAAGTGACATTGAAAATTATTCCGTTTTTAAAGAAAATGACCGCAATATCTTTGAAGTAATTTCGACTGTTTATCACGGAGTACTTCAAGGTAATGGGGAATATTTAATCTATTTTGGAATCATTTTGCTCTTCTTAACACCAGTTCTAAGGGTTATATTCTCTTTATTTTCATTCTTCCTTGAAAAAGATTATTTATATGTCGTGATTACGCTAATCGTTATTCTGATCATTATAACCAGTATTTCTTTTGGATTTTCGCATTAATTTGAAATCCTTTAAACGTACACTTGGAATCAAAAACTTAAATCGTATTTTTTATTAACTGACCTAATCGTTTTAAGTCAAATTCGGTTTTTTCATTCCATTCTACAGCAAAATTAAGCCTCATGCAATTGTTGTATTGATCGTGCTGTGTAAAAATTCTACCCGGTGCAAAACCTATTTTTTGTTTTACAGCGGTATCAAAAAGTACTGCTGTATCAATGCTTTTGTCTAATTCTAGCCAAAGAAATGAACCTCCTTGCGGTTGTGAAATCTTTGTATTTTCTGGAAAATGATCCTCAATAGTTCGCTGAAAATGAAGCGAATTAGTATATAATGTGTTTCTAAAATTTCTTAAATGATGATCGTATCTTCCATGCTCTAAAAAATCAGCAACTACTTCTTGATACAATGAAGGCTGACAAATAGTCTGTACTAATTTTTCTCTGATTATCTGATCCTTAAATTTACCTGGAACAACCCATCCTACTCTATATCCTGGAGCCAAAGTTTTAGAAACAGAACCGCACCACATTACTATACCAGCTTCATCATAATATTTACACGGTTTTGGTCTTGATCTTCCAAAGAAAAGATTCCCATACAAATCGTCTTCTATAAGAGGAATATTATGATGAGTGAGCATTTTTACCAATTCGATTTTACTTTCATCCGGCATCAAACTTCCAAGCGGATTACTGAAATTGGTCACAAAACAACACACATCGATTTTATGAATTACTTTTTTCAACGCTTCTAAATCGATCCCAGTAACAGGATGAGTCGGCAATTCAATAATATTAAGTCCCAATGTTTGGGCAACTTGAATAATTCCAAAATAAACAGGACTTTCAATCGCAATAGTATCTCCTCTTTTGGCAACAGCCATTAAACAATTATAGATAGCATTCATGGCGCCGGAAGTAATTACAAAATCATCTTCAGCTAATTTTCCATCTAATATAAATGACCATTTTGCTACATTTCGTCTCAAGTTTGCATTTCCCTGAACGGGCTCATAACTTGTACCGCTTTCAGCCCAATTACGTGCTGCTTTCAAAAGTCCTTTGTTCAGCTTTGCAATGGGAAGCAGACTTTCATCTGGAACTCCTAACGAAAATCGGCTGATACTTTTATCCTTCAGCGTATCAAAAACCTTTGTAATCAAATCTTCTGGAGCAACTTGCTTTTCAGACAGCTTAAGCTTATTCATTGAAGGTATTGCCAGCTTTCTATTTGATGTCTTACTAATGTAAAATCCAGATTTTGGCCGAGATTCTATCAGCGATTTACTTTCTAATTCTAAAAATGCCTGTTTTATCGTATTTAAACTTACATCGTATAACTTTTGTAAAGCACGAATTGATGGAAGTTTATCTCCAATTTTTAAAGTTTCAGAGAATATCTGCTCTTCAATTATATTTGCAATTTTTAGATATAAAACTTCTTTTGCCATCTTTTACCTCTTAATCTGTATCCTGTAAAAATATAAAAATTAAATCTGTAACCGTTTAAAATTAATTACAAACGCTTAACCAATTGGATAATTTATCGGCTGCATTTTGAATTTTAGCCGAACGCTTTTCAGCATCTTTAAATGTTAAATTAAAAATTGTTTCTGCATGAAGCTTCAAATTTTGTTCTGCTTCAATGCTGTAAAATTCTTTCTCCCAATACGAATTAATTTCAGGCTCTTCTGCATTATTAATAGTAACAAAAGCATAACCAATAACTCGATTTTCAAAAGAAGCAACACTTAAAGGAAGCCCCAAATTATTTATTAAACACAATGATTTATCTTTAGAATTACTATTCAAAGCACTTTTATTTTGGTACATATTAACAACAGCTTTCAATGATGATACATTAACTTCATTAAACTGAATTTTGGCTGTATTAGTGGTTTTCATTTCTCTAGTTATTTAGTTTCAAAGCAAAATTAGCGGGCTGAACAGATTAGATACAGATACAAAAAACAATTATTTTACAGGTACAGTTGACTAATATCAACAATCTTAAAATCTCTTTTTTTGAGAAGAGAAAAAAATAAATTTAATATCTTTACTATTATGATAGAAATAGGAATTGACAGTTTTGCTTCGGCAATGTATGGCGACAACAACACTTTAAGCAGTGTTGATGCAATGGAACAACTGCTGCAAAGAATTGAATTTGCAGATCAGGTTGGATTGGACGTTTTCGGAATTGGAGAACATCATAAAAAAGAGTTTCTTGACTCGGCTACAGTTGTTATTTTAAGTGCAGCTGCAGCGAGAACAAAAAACATCAGATTGGCAAGTGCAGTTTCTGTTTTGAGTGCTGCTGATCCTGTGCGTGTGTATCAAAGTTTTGCGACACTTGATTTGATCTCTAAAGGAAGGGCTGAAATTGTTGTTGGCCGCGGATCTTCGATTGAAGCTTATCCGCTTTTTGGATACAATCTTAACGATTATGATGCTCTTTTTCAGGAAAAACTTGACTTGCTTTTACAAATTAGAGATAATGAATTTATAAACTGGAGCGGAAAATTTCGTCCAGCAATAAATAATCTGCCAATTTATCCTAGAGCATTACAGGAAAAACTTCCAGTTTGGCTGGGCGTTGGCGGAACTCCAGAATCATTTGTGAGAGCGGGTAGTTTAGGATTGCCTTTGATGGCGGCTGTAATTGGCGGACAAACACATCGTTTTCGTCCATTAATAGACTTGTATCGCGAAGCTGGAAAAGCGGCAGGTTTTAAACCACATGAACTAAAAGTAGGTTTACATTCTCCTGGTTATGTTTCGAATACAACGCAAAAAGCAATTGACGAATATTATCCCGGCTATTCAGAACTTTGGACAAAGTTAGGTCGTGAACGCGGCTGGCCTCCCGTAACAAAAGACAAATTCGATGGATTAATAGATGATCTCGGCGTTTTAATTGTAGGAAGTCCTGAAAGAGCTGCCGAAAAAATCCTGCGCCACAGCGAAGCACTTGGTGGAATTTCGAGATTTACTTTTCAAATGGATAATGCTGGATTAACACATTCTCAGTTAATGAATGCGATAGAACTTATTGGTACAAAACTAATTCCTTTAATACATAAAGGATAGTTTTTTTTTGCGATCCCAATAGTTATCGGGATAAAAAGAGTAAAAGGATTGTTTTCACGCAGATTTGGCAGATTAAGCAGATTTATTTTTGATCCTAAAAATAGTGAAGTCTGAGGAGATCTGCTTAAATCTCTTTAAATCTGCGTGAAAGCTATTTTGATATAGATTTAAAAAACCTCTTAATCCGTGGCTAAAGTTATTTTATCGCAGCGTCCTCTGAATCACAGCTTAAAAGGATTTTTTATTTTATATCTCGCATTATCAAAACCGTTTAACTTCCGTAACAATAAACAACCATAAACCATAAACCCAAAAAAAGCATCCGCCAAAACTGACGGATGCTTTTTTCATTTATAACAATTCTAAGGTTTTACTTAGAATTTATACGTTACACCAACTCTCACATTAATTGGCTGTTCTGTCTGCCAGTAATAAGCTGATAGATAAGAATAGTACGAACCACTGTAAAGGTATTTGTTTAAGATATTAAATACGTTTGCCGTAACTTTAAACTTTCTAGTATCATAAGATAAACCTCCATCAAGTTTAAAATAGTTAGGAAGTTTTTCAAGTCCTACACTCCAAGTATCAGTTAAACGTCCCGCAAGGTAAGTTCCGCCTATAGACGCTCCAAGACCTTTAAATGTTCCGTTTTGAATGCTGTAGTTTAACCAAGCATTTGCCGTATGTTTTGCATAACCCGGAACAATAGAACCTTCTTTAATAGTTGAAACATTAGACTCTAATACAACAGATTCTGTGAAAGCATAATTTGCAATTAAGTTAAGGCCGTCAAAGATTTTTCCTCTCAAATCTAACTCAACACCTTGTGCTCTTTTTTCGCCTAAAACAAGACTAAACTGCTGCCCTGGCGTATTTGCAGGATCTGATGTTAATTCGTTTTTCTTTAAAATGCTGTATGCTGCCAATGTTGTACTCCAAGAACCATCAAACCAGTCTTTTTTAATACCAAATTCAACATTATTTCCTGTAAGCGGTTTCACACTTTCTCCGCTTTTAATAACACCCGATTGCGGCGTAAAAGCCTGATCATATAAACCATAAACTGCTAAATTCTCAGTAATAGAATAACTAAGTCCTACACGAGGTGTTATATGACTGTCTTCTTGCGTTGATCCCCAGCTTGATTGACTCAGCCAAGTATATCTTGCTGCAAGCGTTAATCTTAATTTATTTTCAAAAAAACCAAGTTCATCTTGAATATAACCAGCAGCATATTTAGAACTCATAAGTCCGCCTGCTCTTTGACTTAAAGGTGTTTTATGATCAAACTCTGGAAAACCATTAGAAGGCGTTCCGTAATCTGGATTATAAACATTAAAAGGCTTGTCAACAGTATCAAGATCATGCGATTGTCCCCAATCTGCCATATAATCTTTATTTCCCAAATCAACTCCTCCTAATACTTTATGCGATACAGAACCCGTATTGAATTTTCCGTTAACAAATATCTGCCCTAAATACATATTACTTTCAGCATCCCAAATACCAACATTTCTAATAATCTCTCCTTTTGCAAGAGTTCCTTCAGAAACACCATCAAAATTTCTATCTACATTACCCGGTCCTACAACTCCCGGCCAAGAACTATATCCTTGCTGAATATACTTAAAATAAGAAGTTTGCGCCGTAAGTTTCCATTTATCATCAAATTTATGCTCAAACATCAAATAACCGCTGTGATCTTGAATATTAGTATCTGGTAAACCAGGCTGTGTCATTGTAAATCCTACAGGCAATGTCGCATATCCATCAGATTCAGGTCCAAATACATAAAAAGAACCAACTTCAGTCATATTTGCATATTGAAAATTATACTCAGCAGTAATTTTTGTTTTATCATCAATTTGGTATGAAATAACTGGTGCAATTACGTAACGATCATTATGTTCGAAAGGACGATGTGACCCCTTTTTCTGTGCAGCACCATTAAAACGGTACAATAGTTTCCCTTTTTTGTCCAATTTCCCGTCAAGGTCAATACTTGCTCTGTAAAAATCGTAGCTTCCTCCCATTACAGTCGCTTCACCTTTTGTAATTCCCGTTGGCTTTTTAGTCACCACATTATAAAGTCCGCTTGGATCACCGCTTGAAAGCATAAATCCTGCAGGTCCTTTTACAAACTCTATATGATCTACAAAACTCATATCTTCTGTTAATGGTCCCCAAAAAGAAGAAACTACATTAAAGCCATTACGAAAAGCCTGAATTTGCGAACCGCGCATCGAAATATTAGTATACATATCGCCCCAATGCTCTATACGAACAGCACCACTCACATTACGAATTACTCCGTCGCTCATGCTCACAATCTGCTGATCTTTTAAGGTTTGTGCACTTACAATTTGAATGTTCTGCGGAATCTCTAAAACCGGTGTTTGAAGACGTAATGACAAAGACGGTTTGTCCTGCTTGTATTTGTTTTTTGTAATTACAACTTCCTCAAGATCTTCTTGGCTTTCTGAAAGTGAAAAATTCTTAGTTGTTATCTGATTTGCATAAATCTCAATTTCATTTTCTACTGCATGAATCCCAACTGCTCGAACACTTAAAATATAGGAACCCGGCTTAACATTTTTAATCTCGTACAATCCCTTATCATTTGTAACCGAAGTGTATTTTGTTCCTTTTAGAACCACAGAAATACCTTCTGCAGGCTGTTTTCCGCTTAGCGAAACTTTACCGCTTACCTTTCCCAAGTTCTGACTTATCATGTTTAATGAACTCAAGAAAAGCATCAAAAAGCAAACTTTCTTAATCGTATTTATAATCATTTTAGTAAAATTTTAAGTTTTATTTGGCAAAAGTAATTGCTAATATTTTTCTATGCAAGTTATTTTTAATTATTCTAAATAAAATTAGTTAAAAAAAAACTCTTAGATTATCAACGTCTAAATGGCATTTTTTTTTCGCTGCAATCAAAATATCAATTAACTCTGCCTATCTTTATTCTTAAAATTTATCTCATTGAAATAAAATTCTAGATATGAACAATACCACAACACCCAGAAAAGTTGCCATTGTAGGTTATAATCGAATTCCGTTTGCAAGAGCAAATACTGCTTATTCTAATGTTGGAAACCAAAATATGATGGTTGCTTCCTTAAACGGACTTATTGATAAATACCATCTAAACGGAAAATTACTTGGAGAAGTCGCTGGCGGAGCAGTAATAAAACATACTTATGATAATAATCTGATTCGGGAATGTGTAATGAAAACTTCTTTAGATCCAGCAACTCCTGCCTGCGATTTACAACAAGCCTGTGATACCGGAATTGAAAGCGCAATTTATATTGCTAATAAAATTGCACTTGGTCAAATAGAATCAGGAATTGCCGGCGGAGTCGATTCTATAAGTGATATACCAATGGCAATAAGCGAAAATTTGCGAAAGATTTTATTAGAAGCCCGAAATGCAAAATCATTAGGAGGAAAATTAAAAGCATTTCTAAAAATTCGTCCAAAGGATTTATCACCATTAGTACCTAAAAATGAAGAATCCCAAACGGGACTTTCGATGGGCGGACATACTGAAATCACAGCAAAATACTATAAAATATCTAGAGAAGAACAAGATCAATTTGCTCTTAAAAGTCATTTAAATATGGCAAAAGCTTATGACGAAGGTTTTTTTGATGATATGATTACGCCTTTTAACGGACTTGAAAAAGATAATAATCTGAGAAAAGACAGTTCCCTTGAAAAACTTGCAAAATTAAAACCGGCATTCGATAAAATAAACGGAACGCTAACCGCTGGAAACTCAACTCCTCTTACCGACGGTGCTTCCTGTATTCTTCTTGCCAGTGAAGAATGGGCAAAAGAGCAAGGTCTACCTATTCTAGCCTATATTACATTTGCCGAAGTTGCCGCAATTGAATATGCAAAAAATCAGCAAAACCTTTTATTGGCACCTCTTTTTGCAGTAAGCAGAATGCTCGAAAAGGCAAATTTGAACTTACAAGATTTTGATTATTATGAAATTCACGAAGCCTTTGCTGCTCAAGTTTTAGCAACCTTAAAAATTTGGGAAAGCCCTGAATTAAGTGCCGAAATTGGTTTAAAGAAAACACTCGGGGCAATCGATCGCGAAAAATTAAATATAAAAGGAAGCAGTTTGGCAGCAGCGCATCCTTTTGCTGCAACGGGTGGAAGAATAATTGGTGTTATGGCAAAATTATTAAATGAAAAAGGCTCTGGACGCGGATTAATTTCAATTTGCGCTGCAGGAGGACAAGGCGTTACGATGATAATTGAAAAATAACACATTACAAGATGACAATCAAATCATTACATAAAAAATCTAATCGGTTTACCTATAAAAACAATTAAAACTGTAACATAATTAAAAAAAAGGTCTCTATAGATAAAAAGCTATTATTAAATCAAAACTAATATTACTTAACCTTTTTATTATGAAAACATTAAAACTTGTTACCTTACTCGTCTTTACTTTTGTTTCTTTTTCCAATATAAACTCTCAGACTGTACAAAACGATAGTTTAAAGCTCGATTATACTAAGATTTATTCACTCGCATTAGATGGAAATCCTAAGCAGGCTTTATCTTTATTAGAAATCGGTCCCAACAAAAAAATATCAAAAAAAGACTTAAAGTTTAAAACCGATTTTGAAAACCGATTTAAATTTAAAAATGACAAAAGCGATTTCCTTGAAACCCGAAAATCAAAAATCGATCAATTACTAAAAATATACAGAGATTACTGGAGAATGTCTTTTTTAGACAAGGAAAAGAAAAATGACACGCTGATTATGAAAAATGTTTTCAATTTTCTTAAAACAAAATTTCCTTCGTCAGAAAAACTAACCTTTAATGAAGACAGTATCAATGTGTATCAAAAAAAATACATTTCAAGTTTAGGTTATCACACCACAGGATTTGGTAAAACGGGAGGTTTGTACGATTTATTAGTTTGGAAAACGGAAAAAGATACTGTTTACAACCTCAATTATGACGGAAAAGAAACGGATGTCAAAATCTATTTTATGGATGATTTTGTTACTTTGGGCTGGAGCGAATATGCTACTTTAGGTCGTTATTATCCTGCAGGATGGGCAACAAAGGAAGCTTTGTTTTGTGTAAAGAAAGCTTATGATTTAAAATCTGAAACCTTTAAAATTAGCTACATTGGACACGAAGGAAGACATTTTGCTGATTATAAATTGTTTCCAAAATTAAAAGGAGTTGGTTCTGCTGATTTAGAATACAGAGCAAAATTGACTGAATTATCTCTTTATTCTCCCGATGGATTGTATAAAAGATTGCAATTTTTTATCAATAATGGCAATTATGACAGTGAAAATGGTCATTCTATCGCAGCTTTTTGTGTTATAAGAGATTTATCCAGACTATTATTTCAAAACGACTACGAAAAAGACCTGGAGAAATGGAAAGCAATTCCGGCAGCCAAAATAAATGAAGCCGCCACAAAGCTTCTAGAAGAAAATACAAAAGCATTGGAGAAGATTCCAAACGTAGAAAACCTTATCAAATAATAATCTTATCTATTCCACTTCAAACAAAAACACAGCTTAATTAAAGAGCTGTGTTTTGTTTTTATAATATTTCACATCTGAATATCAATTGGTAAGATAAAATAAAGTGAAATTTTACCGAACATTTTTACTGAATTTAAATAGTTTTTTATTTACAAAAAATCAAATTTTTATAGTAAATTAGACTTTCTTATAATTGAGTTTCTTGTTTAAGCTTTTGCATGAATTTATTTTAAACCGTAAAAGAATGATGGAATCAAAAATACCACACGGGCCTCTTCCCGAAAAATGGAGTACTTATAAAGCCAAAGCCAAGCTTGTAAATCCTGCAAATCGAAAAAAACTAAATATTATTGTCGTAGGTACTGGACTTGCGGGCGCTTCCTGCGCTGCCTCATTAGCAGAACAAGGCTATAATATTAAATCATTTTGTTTTCAGGATTCCGCTAGAAGAGCACATTCTGTAGCTGCTCAAGGCGGTGTAAATGCTGCCAAAAACTACAAAAATGATGGCGACAGCGTTTTTAGAATGTTCTACGATACTATCAAAGGCGGAGATTTTAGATCTCGCGAAGCAAATGTTTATCGCTTAGCCGAATGTTCTGCAGCATTAATAGATCATGCAGTTGCACAAGGCGTACCATTTGCGAGAGAATATGCCGGCTATTTAAACAACAGATCTTTTGGAGGTGTTCAAGTTTCAAGAACCTTTTATGCCCGCGGGCAAACGGGGCAGCAGCTTTTATTGGGTGCCTATCAAGCCTTAATGAGACAAGTTTCTACAGGAAAAGTAACCACATACACACGTCATGAAATGCTGGACTTGGTTATTATTGACGGAAAAGCAAAAGGAATTATCGCTAGAAATCTTGAAACAGGAGCATTAGAACGTCACAATGCAGATGCTGTAGTTTTAGCTTCGGGAGGTTACGGAAAAGTATATTATCTTTCAACATTGGCAATGGGCTGCAACAGTTCTGCCATTTGGAGAGCGCATAAAAAAGGCGCTTATATGGCAGGTGTAAGCTGGATTCAGTTTCACCCTACTTCTCTGCCCCAGCATGGCGCCAATCAATCCAAACTTACGTTAATGTCAGAATCGTTGCGTAACGACGGGCGCATCTGGGTTCCTAAAACGGCTAAAGATGATCGAAATCCAAATACAATTCCCGAAGAAGAAAGAGATTATTATTTAGAACGCCGCTATCCCTCTTTTGGAAATTTAGCTCCAAGAGATATTTCGTCACGTGCAGCAAAAGAAAGAATTGATGCCGGACATGGCGTTGGTCCAATGAAAAATGCTATTTATCTTGATTTTTCTGATGCCATAAAAGCGCAGGGGAAAAAAAGTATAGAAGCAAAATACAGTAATCTTTTTGCGATGTACGAAAAAATCACTGGAATCAATGCTTATAAAGAACCAATGCTGATTTCTCCCGCAGCACATTTTACGATGGGCGGACTTTGGGTTGATTATGAATTAATGACCACGATTCCGGGATTATTTGCTTTAGGTGAAGCTAATTTCTCTGATCACGGCGCCAATAGATTGGGTGCCAATTCATTGCTGCAAGCCTGCGTCGATGGTTATTTTATAGCGCCATATACTATTCCGAATTATTTATCAGGAGAACTTAATGCTCCTAAATTTGATACCAATCATCCCGCTTTTGAAGAGGCTGAAAAAGCAGTGAGAACACAGTTAGATCATTTTTTAAATAGTAAAGGCACTCTCAGTGCAGATTATTTTCATAAAACTATCGGAAAGCTTCTTTATGAAAAATGCGGACTTTCTAGAACCAAAGAAAACCTTGAAGAAGCGATTAGAGAAATCAAAAAATTAAAAACTTCCTTCGAAAAAGACCTGTTAATTACAGGCGACGATACACTTAACAGCGAATTAGAAAAGGCAGGACGTATAGCTGATTATTTAGAATTGGCCGAATTAATGTGTTACGATGCTTTACAGAGAGAAGAATCCTGCGGAGCTCATTTTAGAGAAGAGTATCAAACTTCCGAAGGTGAAGCTGTTCGTAATGACAATGATTTTTGTTATGTTTCGGCTTGGGAATATCAAGGAAAAGATCATCCGCAAAAATTGCATAAAGAACCTCTTGTGTTTGAATCTGTAGAGCTTGCAGTAAGAAGTTATAAATAAATGATGAATTGTAAAATGGGAAATGCAACTGAAAACAGAATGTTGCATGCAAAAACCACAAACCATAAACCACAAACTAAAAGCATATGAAACTATTTTTAAAAATATGGCGTCAGTTTGATACTTCCTCAAAAGGAGAAATCGTAGATTATGAAATAGACGGCGTTTCTGAGCATATGTCTTTTCTAGAAATGCTTGATCTTTTGAACGAATCGCTTATTCAGAAAAAAGAACGTGTTATCGAATTTGATCACGACTGCAGAGAAGGTATATGCGGACAGTGCGGTGTCATGATTAACGGGCGTGCGCACGGCCCTTTAAAAAACACAACAACCTGCCAGCTTCATATGCGAAGCTTTAAAGATGGTGAAACTAT
Source organism: Flavobacterium oncorhynchi (assembly GCF_002217355.1). GTDB lineage: Bacteria > Bacteroidota > Bacteroidia > Flavobacteriales > Flavobacteriaceae > Flavobacterium > Flavobacterium oncorhynchi. The sequence continues at coordinate 103,479 of NZ_MUHA01000027.1, forward strand.
TTATATTGAACCTTTTAGAGCAAAAGCTTTTCCGGTGCTCCGAGATTTAAAAATCGACCGAAGTGCTTTTGATGCTATTATAACTTCCGGCGGATTTATTGGAGCCTCAACTGGCCAAGCCCCAGAAGCCAACAGTATACCAATATCCTATGAAACTGCCGAAGCTTCGTTTGATGCCGCCGCCTGTATTGGCTGCGGTGCCTGTGTTGCTACTTGTGTAAATGCAAGTGCTGCTTTATTTGTCGGAGCCAAAATAACTCATTTGGCTTTGCTTCCTCAAGGAAAAATAGAAGCTTCAAAAAGAGTATTAAATATGGTGAAAGAAATGGATGCTGAAGGTTTTGGAAACTGCTCGGATACAAGAGCTTGCGAAATCGAATGCCCGCAAGGAATCTCGGTACTTTCTATCGCAAAAATGAATTATGAATACAGCAAGGCTGTACTTTTGAGGAAATAGTTTTGGTATAATCTTTTTCAAACTCCCGATTATAGATAAAAAAAGTATGTCATTTCGACTGAAAGGAGAAATCACACTAGGAATTCCGTAACAACGATCGCCAATCTTTGTTAACTCACGTGTGCGATTTCTCCTTTCAGTCGAAATGACAAATAATCTGCTTAATCAATATTTTAATACAAAACTTAGCGTCTTAGTTCCTTTGCAGTAATAAAACTTTTAAACCGCGAAATAAGGTGTCAAAATATCTTCAAAATTATAAAGCCCTTTTTTCTTGTCTTTTAAGTTCTCGGCTACAAAAACAACTCCATTTCCAAAGGCTTCCCTTGAAATAGATTCATGAATTAACCGCACGGTTTGGAAAGGGAATCCAAAAATAACTTCGTGTTTTCCCACTATTCCTCCTGCTCTAACTGAATTTATATTTTCTTTTTCAATATCCAAGGCTTCTGCGATTTTTACCGCAGTTCCTGAAGTTCCTTCTTTTTTCTTAAAATGCTCTTCATTAACTTCAATATCAACCCAAGGTGCAATTTTCTTTAAAAATTTGGCAGCAAACAATAAATAATTTACCCCTAAAGTGATATTTGGCGACCAAAAAACAGTGGTTTTAATGGCTAGTTTTTTTAGCAGTTTTAATTCTTTCTCTTTATAATGTGAGATTGCCGAAATGATTTTTACTTTTTTATTGGCAGCAAACTCTCCGTAAGTATAAATTCCTTCGCTTGACGAAAAATCAATAATAACATCTACCGGATGTTTTTCTAACAGTTCTTCAACACCAGTATTAGAACTAGAATAGATTAATCCAGGTTCTTCTGATTCAATTCCTAAAAACTCCGGAACTGATCTGTGTTCTAAAACTTTGCTTTGTCTTAAAACCCATTCCAAAGAGAATCCTTTATTTTCTAATAGTATTGAAGCTACTGATTTTCCAGTTTTTCCGAATCCGATTAATCCTATTTTCATATGTTTTTTTTTATTGAGTATGAAACTCGTTAACAGAAATTGACCTATTTAAGATGAAAAGTAAATCATAAAAAATGCATTTTATGAATCTTAAAAAATGTCCTAGTAAGGTAAAAATAGGGATTATATAACAGGCTGACTAACAAAAACTGCATTATATAACATTTCTTAATGCTTTTAACAGGAATAATAAGCGTATATTTTTGAAACAAAAAATGGTAATACTAATTCAAAAAAACACCAAAAACAATAAATTTCAAACCAAAACAACTAAATCAAACCTGCCAAATAAAGCAGAATAGTTGAAATAATTCTCATAATCTTTTATTAAAACAAATAAGATACTATATTTGCAACACTGTTGCGTTACTTGTTTTTACTAATGATACTAACAAATAGCGTACAGAAATACCACTAAATGAAAAAGAAAGTAGTAGTTGTCAATTTCATAATATCTTTAACTGTATTGTTTACAATGCTGTTTCAGACTATTCACTCCTACGAACACGTTTTTAAACAATTATCTGAGAAACACTGCGATCACAAATATACTGCTGGTCAAAATGAGATAACACACAGTCATTCTGTAGACTCAAGTTGTTCTATTTGTCATTTTGCGTTTAGCACATTTATTCCAAATACTTTTCAGACCTTATCTTTTCATAAAGTAATTTCTGAAATATCTTATCAGTTTGTTTATTCTCAAACTGTTTCTACATTTTTCAAAGGCAGTCTTTTTGCCCTTCGTGCACCGCCCGCATTACTTTAGTTTACAAAATTTTATTCGTCACAATTTTAAAATTGCCTCATGCCTATTTCACTGTAAATAAGCAAAATCGCGTTTTATTATTATGTCATTATTTGAGCTGTTTTGTTCTAAAATCAGTTCAAACGCCTGAATAATCAATTTTCGTAAACAAATCTTCACATTTCTTTTTAAGAAGTAAAAATCAAGCTTTTACAAAACTGTATCAGCTCGAAGTTTCTATATCAAAAATCAAAATAATCCATCCAAATACATAAAAAAATTATGCTGACAGCCGAGAATCTAACCAAAAAATATGGTGATAATATTGCTTTGAACAAATTGAATCTAACGATAAAAGAAGGTGAAATTTTTGCCCTTTTAGGTCAAAACGGTGCAGGAAAAACGACAACAATCAATCTTTTTCTTGGGTTTATTGAACCTACAGACGGCGAACTGCTAATCAATAATATTTCGGTTACAGAAAATACGCAGGAAACAAAAAAACACGTAGCCTATATTCCTGAAACGGTTATGTTATATCCTAATCTAAGCGGTTTAGAAAATCTAAAATTCTTTTCGTCTCTGGCTGGATTCAAATATTCTGCGGGAGAACTGACCTATTTTTTAACAAAAGCGGGTTTGCAAACCACGGCGCACAACAAAGATTTAGGAGGTTATTCTAAAGGAATGCGCCAGAAAGTTGGAATTGCTATTGCCATTGCAAAAAAAGCCAAAGTGCTTTTGTTAGATGAGCCTACGAGCGGTTTGGACCCAAAGGCTTCTAATGAATTTTCACAGATTTTAAAAGAACTTTCTGCAGATGGAACCGCTATCTTAATGGCAACGCACGACATTTTCAGAGCCAGAGAAGTGGCTTCGCACATTGGAATCATGAAACAGGGAAATCTAGTTACGGTAATCGAAGCTGACAAAATCTCTGCAAATGAACTTGAAAATCTGTATTTACAAACGGTATAAAAGGAAATCGAATTTCCATTAAAGCAAAAAAATGAAACATTTATTCAGCCTTTTATTTTTAATAATTGGCACACATTATATACAATCTCAAACGGTTAACAGGAGATCAAAAGACACAATCGCTAAGGATTCTATCAAACGAAATGAGTTGCAAACGGTGGAAATTGTAGGCCGCTCGACCAAAAAATACAACAGCGATTACTCGTTTGCTGCAACAAAAATTGCTGCTTTAAACAAAGATATTCCGCAGTCTATTTCGACAATAACTAAAGAATTAATTGCGGATAAAGCTGCATTTTATCTAGCCGATGCAGTAAAAATGTCAAGCGGCGTTATTCCTGCCAGTTATTACAATCAATATACTATTCGAGGAATAAGTCAGAACGAAGAAGGTCAGATTATTAACGGAATGCGAACACGTCAATACTACTTTTTACAGCCTTTAACGAGTAATATCGAACGTGTTGAAGTTATAAAAGGGCCTTCGAGTGCAACATTTTCATCTGTAGATCCAGGCGGAAGCATCAATTTAGTAACAAAAAAGCCATTGGCAATAGACAGAAAAGAAGTCAGTTTGAGCGTTGGAAGTTTCAGTACTTTAAGAGGAACTTTGGATTTTACAGGTCCTTTAAACGAATCCAAAACACTTTTATATCGTGTAAACGGCGCCTATCAGCAGGCAAAATCATTTCGTGATTTAGTTAACAACAAATCGTTTTTATTCTCTCCTTCTTTCAGTTATATCCCGAACGAAAAAACGGCTATTAATACAGAATTGATTTTAAGTAATATGACAGGAATTTTAGACAGAGGTCAGCCTATTTTTGGCGCTGTTGCAGGAAAAACAAGTCTGAATAAAACTCCGATAAGCTTAAATCTTGGCGCACCGAGTGATTTTTTTAAATCGAAAGAAATGATCGTGACAACCAATTTTGCTCATAAATTCAGTTCGAAAATTGGTTTTAATGCTGTTTACATGAAACAAACCTGGACAGAAGATCTTCAGGAACATAGAACCACAAATGCTTTTGCGGTTGATATGAACAATAAACCTGTTACCAATCTCGCCATGATGCAGTTTGTGCAGCGTCAGCAAAATTGGGATATTGACAATTTAAGTGCTTATTTTAATTTTAATTTAAAAACCGGAAAATTAAATCATAAACTACTAGCAGGCTACGATCTAAGCAGCTGGAATAAAAACAAAGGCGGCGGACAAAATGCGGCAAGAGGTTATTTGTTGAAAGACGGAACGATTGCAGGTTCTTTTGTCGCAGCAAATGCAGCAAATTACCAAACGGTTACCATTGACGGTGTAGTAATGCCTAAACCAAATGTTGAATATTTTAATTTGGGCAATCCTGCTTATAAAATCACAAGTCCTAACGATTATACTTTAAATGTCAGAACCGCTCTCCCATCAGCCTTAACAACTACAAATGCGGTTTATATTCAAGATCAAATACAATGGGAAAAATTTACTTTTTTATTGGGATTGCGAAATGAATGGTTTGAAGATATTACCAATTATGACACTAACAAGGAATTAAAAGTAAAAAAATCGGCTTTATTGCCAAGAGTTGGAATCACGTATGCTGTAAACGATGCTATTAATGTTTATACAACTTATCTTGAAGGTTATCAGCCGCAGTCGAACACGGTCACTTTAATGCCGCAAACAGGGACTTTGCCTGCCGGAAGTTTATTTGATCCACTTGAAAGTGATTTGAAAGAAGTGGGAATAAAAACTACTTTTTTAAATAATTCGATGAGTTTCAACGCTGCGATTTACGAAATCAATCAGCGCAATATTTTAATGAATGCCAATGATCCTGCAAACCCCGATTTATTGGTAACGAGAGGTGCTGAACGAAGCCGTGGTTTTGAGTGTGATCTTGCCGGATATATTACGACCGACTGGCAGATTAATGTTTCGTATAGTTATATCGATGCCGAAATTATTCAAGACAATAATCCTGCATTAATTGGTGCCAGAAAACAAAATACTCCAAAAAACAGCGCCAATTTATGGACACGTTACAACTTTGCTTCTGACTCTGTTTTAAAAGATCTCGGAATTGGTTTTGGAGTTCAATATCAAAGCAGCAAAGTGCCTTGGTTCACAAGAGACTTTACACTTCCTGATTTTACCATTTTTGATGCTGCTTTGTTTTACAAACCAAGTAAAAGTAATGTACAGATTGCTGTAAATGCAGGCAATTTATTAAACAAAACCTATTGGCTTGGTGCGCAGAATTATTTGCGTTTGTTTCCGGGAAGTCCTAGAAATGCTAGCCTTACTGTAACTTATAAATTTTAATTCGTTGAAGTGAAAAACATTTAAACACATAGAAACATAGATTTTCTTTCTAAAGAAGATAATTGAAAGAAACTAGTTTCTAACACATAGTTCTCAAAGTTTGTCATTCCGAGGAACGAGGAATGGCAAGATTGTGTAAGCAAAACGATTCTTTTGAGACCTAAACTTCATGTTCTATGTGTTTAAACATTACACTCAACAGGTAAATTTTAATTAATATGAAATTATTACAAACCGAAATACTTATTGCTAAACATTTTAAGAACTCTGTTTTTAAAAACTCAGCGATATACGTGATTACACTTTTTATCGGCGCTCTGCTCCTCTTTGCAGCATTTTCTGGCTGGGACAATTACAAAAGTCAAAACGAAACCAGCGAAAAATATCAGCATGAATCCCGTGAAGACTGGTTGAAAAATCCAGATAAAAATCCGCATAGAATGGCGCATTACGGAAATTTTGCGTTTCGAAAAAGTACGTCTTTAAGTGTTTTCGAATTTGGAATGGAACCGTTTTTTGGAAATGCGATTTTCCTCGAAGCGCACAAACAAAATACGGCTAATTTCTCTGAAGCGGGATTCTCAAACAGTATGCTTCGTTTTGGCGAAATCAGTATTGCGATGATTTTACAGGTTTTACTTCCGTTATTAATCTTTTTTATTGGTTTTAATTCTGTGGCGTACGAAAGGGAAAACGGAACTTTAAAAATCCTTTTAAGTCAAGGAATCAGTTGGAAACAACTTTTGTTTGGTAAAATCCTAGGCATTGCAAGCGTCGTTATGCTGCTTTTTGTTCCAACTATTATTGTTTTGGTTTTGATTTGGTTACTGCTTCAAAACTTCTCCATTTCGACAGATGAATCGATTAAAATGCTGTTGTTTATTGCATTCCATTTTATTTACCTGATGTTCTTTTGTGTTGCTGCTGTTTTAATTTCGGCTTCAAGCCAAACATCAAAAAAAGCGTTGGTTTCTTTAATTGGAATCTGGTTAATTTTTACCATTATTCTGCCAAGAACAACTCAGGCAATTGGAGCGTATTTGTATGAAGCACCTTCAAAAATTCAGTTTAACAGCAATATCGAAAAAGATATTTTAAAACAAGGCGACAGTCATAATCCAAACGATGTGCATTACAAGGCTATAAAAGATTCTTTATTGAGAGTTTACAAAGTCGATTCCGTACAAAAACTTCCGTTTAATTATTCTGGGTTTATTATGACTGAGGGCGAAAAAATCAGCTCAAATATTTACGATAAACATTTAGAAAATCTTCTACAAATTTATGCTGAGCAAAATAGTTTTTCTAAAGCTGTTTCGTTCCTAAATCCTTATATCGCAATGAAAAATTTATCGATGGGATTATCAAATACAGATTATGATTCATACATCGATTTTCAGAAACAAGCCGAGAAATATCGTTACGAAATGGCGCAGAAAATGAATGCTTTACAAATAAAATACATCAGCAATAAAAAACCGCAGCCTAACGATAAACCTTTAACAATTGGCAAAGAACATTGGGCTGATGTTGAAGAATTTCATTATGAACCTAAAAGTATCTGGGAGGTTTTAAAAACCGAAATTGCCTCTGTTATTTCTATTCTTTTATGGGTAATTCTGTTATTTGTTTTGATCCGAATTGCTGCTAAAAACCTAAAAGCCATTTAATATGTTAGTACTCTTATTTAAAAATTTTATCCGTTCGAAAGGCACCAAAATTGGATTGCTTTTTTTACTCGCAATTGGCTTTATTAGTCTTTTAATTGGACATCAGTTTCAGGAAAAACAACAGAATAATATTACTGAAGCGGCAATTTACCAAAAGGAACATATAGCGAGAAATGCCGCTTTTCATAAAGACGAAATTGGACTTCTGCTCTACTACATCAAGTTTTCATTGGTTAATAAAACACTGCCTATAAACAGTTTATCGATTGGACAGCGCGATGTAAATCCGTCTATTCAAAGCGTTACCATTCGTGGTTTGGAAGCTCAGAAATACGATTCAGAACTTAATAATCCGAGCAATCTTTTAGCCGGAAATATCGATTTTAGTTTTGTGCTTTTGTATTTATTTCCGCTTTTGATAATCGCTTTTTCATATAATATTATTTCTGAAGAAAAAGAATCTGGAACTTGGAAAATTGTGGCAACACAAAGTCCAAATACCTTTTTATACATCTTGAAACTATTCTACGTCCGAATTTTAATTTTAATCGGACTTTTGACTTTGATTCTTTTGGCAGCGGTTATCTTTTTACAAATCCCAATTGACAAATCGCTTATTGTATTTTATGGGCTTTCTGTTTTATACTTATTATTTTGGTTTGCCGTTTGTTTTTTTATTGTTTCGCTGCAAAAAAACTCAAACTTCAATGCGGTCATTCTATTGACGATTTGGTTATTCTTGATTATAGTTCTTCCTGCAGGAATTAATACATACATCATCAATACATACAAAGTTCCTGAGGCTTTAGAATTAACGCTTACGCAGAGAAACGCTTACCACGAAAAATGGGATATGGACAAGCAGGAAACATTGGATAAATTCTACAAACATTATCCGCAGTTTAAAAATTATCCTTTGCCTGATAAGGAATTCAGCTGGCTTTGGTATTATGCGATGCAGCAAATGGGTGACGATGAATCTGCTGTTCATTCAAAAGAATTACAAACTAAACTGCAGCAGCGCAATAATGCCGGCGAATTTATTGCACAGTTTATTCCAACGCTTCATACTCAAATTCAGTTAAATGAAATTGCAAAATCAGATTTACGAAATCAACTTTTATTTTTAAAAGAAACAACACAATTTCATGAAAAACTGCGCTTGTATTTCTATCCAAAAATATTCGACAATGCTCCGGTTAATCAGGAAAAATGGGAGAATTTTAAAGTTGAAACTTTTAATGATAACTCTGAAACTAGTTTTGTAAAAGCGTTTTTACCCTTACTGCTTTTTAATTTATTGCTGATTGGTTTTGGATGGCGAAATTTTAAACGTAAGGTTATTTAACCGCAAAGAGCGCAAACAATTACGCAAAGTTCGCAAAGTTTTACACAAAGCTTTGCGAACTTTGCGTTTTTACTAAGCATCCTAAGTTAAAAAAACTTTGCGTGCTTTGCGGTTAAATAATCCTGTGGTTAAAAAACAACAATAAACCTATTCTGAATAAAATCATTCGAATTAACCTTTATTTGAATTTTATTTAGAATTAATATAAATAAACTTTTATATTTGCCGCTTTCTTAGCAAATCGAAGTACTTTTCAAAATTTACTTAATATTGCTTTTTCAAAGTAAATTTCGCTTAATGAACAATAATACCAGTTTCGAATTAAATCTATTCCTGTCCTTTAAGGAAGGTGATGAAACTGCGTTTAAATTTTTCTACGACAAATATTTCAGACGAATTCAATCTTTTAGTGTTCAATTTATTTACGACTCAGACGAAGCTGAAAACCTTGCGCAAGAAGCTTTACTTCATTTGTGGCAAAATAGAGAAAGCGTAGATTCTATCAACGGGATTCAGGCTTTTTTGTTTACTTACGCCAAATCTAAATGTTTGAATTTAATTCGTCATAACAAGGTAAAGGATAAGTTTAAAAATGATTTGTTGAACTATAAAGAGAGAGAACTGGATATTGAGGTTTTAAATTCGCTTCAGTTTGATACTTTAGAATTGACTGAACTTGAACATATAATTCAAGAATCGATCAACGATCTTCCTCCTAAAACCAGAGAAGTTTTTATAAAAAAACGCTTTGAGAATAAAAAAAATGCAGAAATAGCCGAAGAAATGCAAGTTACCTTAAAAGCTGTTGAAGCCCACATGACAAAGGCTTTGAAGATTTTAAAAACAAAACTATCCGATTATTTATTCCTTATTTTTATCCTTATTTATAATAATTAAGAATAAAAGGTAGGGTTTTTTATTTCTGAGGTGTACTTACTATAACCAGAAGTTTAATATTTAAATATGACATCAGAAATAATAAATAAATACCTTTCTAACGAAGCTTCAGAGCAAGAAGTTCAGGCACTTTTTGAATGGATTGAAGCTTCTGCCGAAAACAAAAAACAATTTATTGCAGCAAAAAAAGCTTGGGTTCTTTCCGGCTTATCAAATGTTACCCTCGCTGATACTGTTTCTGTAATTCAAATGAAACCAAAAAACAGACTGAGGCAATACTTAAATTATGCAGCAGTATTTTTAGTTCTTTTAGGATTAGGAACTACATTTTTATTATTAACTAATACTTCTAAAACTTCAAAAGAGATTGTTCTAGAACTTGGCGACGGCCGTTTAGAATATTTTTCTGAGAAAAATCAAACTACACTTTTAAATGATAAAGGAGATTTAGTGGCCAGAAAATTTCCTAACGAAATCATTTATTTTGGTAAAACTTCTGATGAAAAAGTGGTTTACAACACACTTACGATTCCGTACGGAAAACAATTCAAACTTAAACTTTCAGATGGTACAATTGTGAATTTAAATGCGGGAAGTACTTTTCGTTATCCACAGCAGTTTGGCATCAACGGCAATAGAAATGTTTATTTAACTGGTGAAGCTTTTTTTGATGTTGCCAAAGATAAGGAGCATCCATTTATTGTAAACGCCAATCAGGTTGATATTAAGGTTCTTGGTACAAAATTTAATATCAGCGCTTATCCAGAAAACCCAACTGTTAACAGTACTTTGATAGAAGGGAGCATTGAAATGTTTGAAACTGCAAATCCTGCAAATGTTGTTTTACTTAAGCCAAACCAAATGGCTACTTGGCAGCATAATGCAAAAAAAATTACTTTAAAAAATGTTGATCCTGCCTTTTACTCAGCCTGGACAAAAGGAGAATTAGCGTTTAAAGACACCCCATTTTCTACAATCGCAAAGATTATTCAACGTACGTATGACGTTGAAATTATCAATGAAAATTCTGATTTGGCCAGACAGAATTTTACTGGTACTATAAAAATCAGCGAATCGAGTGTCGAGAACATTTTAGATCTTCTAAAACGTGACACGCCTTTTAATTATTCAATTGAACAAAAAACCATTACCATTACCAATCCTCGATAAATAAATAAACATGACATTTACGATACAACCCGTTTTAAGAAAAATTCTATTTTTCTTAGCCATACTTATATCTGGATTTAAAGGATTTTCTCAAAATAAATTAATAACGTTACATGTAAAAAACAAACCTATAAGCCTAATTATCAAATCGATTGAAGAACAGACTGATTTTAGAATAATTTATAATGCCAGAAAAATAGATGCTGATCAGCTGGCCGATTTAGATGTCAATAATGCGTCTCTTGAAACCACTTTGAAACTGTTATTGAAGGATAAAAATATTTCTTTCTACATTCAGAAAAAACAGGTTTTATTAACGAATGCTGTTCCTGACGTTACTGTAAATACGCAGGAAACAGAAAGATTTATAAGCGGTACGGTTTATAATGCAAAAGACAAACTGCCGCTTCCGGGTGCAACTATACGCATTAAAGGAACGGGAATGGGAGCTATTACTGACTTTAACGGAAAGTTTGTTTATCTGTTAAAAGGAAATAATATCAATGATCTTGTTCTTGAAGTTGGCTTTTTGGGTATGGAAACGCAATCGCAAAAAGCGGACAACAAAAAGCAATTTGTTTTTCACCTTCAAGAAACTACTGATGAGCTGAATCCGGTTATTATTACCTCATCATACGGTACAACAAAGTTAAAAGAGGAAATCGTGGGAAGTATTTCTACGTTGAATGCAAAAGATATTGCGGTTGAACAAGCTTCTGAATCTGTTGATAAAATGATTACAGGACAAATTGCAGGAGTTTTGGTTGAAAATACAACAGGAGTTGGAGGTCCAGTAAAAATTAATATCCGCGGACAAGGTACTCTGCCTTCTTTTACAAATGCCAGAACTGGAACTTCTACACAGCCTCTTTTTATTGTTGATGGTGTTGTTATGAGCGAAGAGTTTGGTTTAGATAGTACTTTTTTTAGTGGAAATGGAGATGCGACAGAAACCTTTTCTAACCCATTAATGAAGATTGCTCCAGAAAATATAGAAAGCATTTCGGTTTTAAAAGATGCTGCAGCAGTTGGTATTTATGGTGCTGATGGTGCAAATGGTGTAATTTTAATTACAACTAAAAAAGGAAAAAAGGGAAAAACACAATTTGGATTCTCAAATCAGCTTGGTATTTCGTCAGCCATTAATCAAATTAAATATTTAAATGGCGAACAGTATAATGAACTGCGCAATGAGTTTATAAAAAACACTTCACCTGGAAGTGCTTTAACGCCTTATAACGGGGTAAACACAGATTGGTTTAGTTTGCTGAACAGAACTGGTGTTTACAATAAATATAACTTTAACGTTTCGGGTTCAACTTCAAAATTTTCATACCGAACTAATGTGAGTTATACCAAAATTGATGAACCTCAATTGGGTAATGATACGAAACAATTAAATGCAGGAATTAATCTAGGTTTCCACCATAGAAATCTAAATGTAAGCTTAATACTTAATCCAAGTTTTGTACAGCAGCACGCTCCAAATATCTTTTATTCATTTGCTTACCTTCCTACTCTATCTCCTTATAATGCAGATGGTTCTTACTCTTTTTTAGGTTCAAGCGGTATTACCAGAGGAAATCCTCTGGCGGCAATTGAACAAAATAAAAATGAAACTAATACTTACGGACTTTTAAGCAGTTTAAATGTTTCTTATCAGCTTAACAAAGCGATAAAGTTCTCTACTCTTTTTGGTATTGATTATACGGATAAGGAACAGGATCGCTACTATTCTGCTGAAAATGAAAGCGGACAGTTTTTAAATACTTTTAAGTTAAATGGTATTGATTATCCTAGATGGGGACGCCGTCTTATAAATCAACGAAATTCTACAAAATGGAACTGGCAGGGACAACTTTTGTTCGAGAAACAGCTTACTGAAAGCCATGGCATTGATGGAGTTTTAGGTTTTGAACTTGCTGAGGATAAAACAAACTTTAATTATAAATCAGCTGTAGGTTTTGTGAATCCAAATCAAGTTAATGCTATTTCAGATGCTGTTATGGATGACAACCCAAATACACCGGAAGATGAATCAAAAAACAATCAAACTTTTGGGAATGATATAAGCTATAATTCAAGAGTTTCGGCATTTGCTCAGGTAAATTACAACTATAAAAAGCGTTACTACTTTTTAGCTAATTTCCGTCGCGACGAAAGTTCTGTTTTTGGTGTCGACAGCAATGTTGCTTTCAATGGCGGCGCAGGTGCAAGCTGGATTATTAGTAATGAAAATTTCCTTAATACTAATTCTTGGATTGATTTCTTAAAATTAAAAACCAGCTACGGTTCAACGGGAAACTCAAGAATTGGTTCTTATAGATCTAAAGGTTTATACACAATTCATCAAAATGGTTATAATGGTCTAGACGGAGCAGTTCCTAATACAGCTCCAAATGGGGATTTAAGCTGGGAAAAAAACATAAAATTCAATGGCGGAATCGATTTTAATATTTTTAAACGTCTAGAATTTTCTGTTGAATATTATTATAATAATTTGAGCGATTTGATTGCAACACGAGATATTCCAACTGAAACGGGTTATAATTCTCTTCAATTAAATGCGGCAACCATGTATAATAAAGGTTTTGAATTTTCAACCCGAATTAAATGGATTAAAAGTGATGCTTTTAAATGGACTACGGCTTTTAATATTTCTACAATAAAAAATAAAGTAACAGAATTAAAAGGTTTAGGAAGCGATTATTCTCAAGCCGAAATGGCACTTGCGCAAAAAATAGGTTACAGCACCACCACCATTTGGGGATTAAACTGGGTTGGCGTTGATCCTGCAACGGGAAGAGATTTGGTACAAAAAGATGGTAAAATCTACGATATTATGACTTATAGATCATTGTATACTATCGCAGATTGGGAGCCAATCGGAGACCGCCAGCCGGATGCTTTTGGAGGATTTTACAATAGTTTTTCTTTTTACAGCAATCTTGTTTTGTCATTTAGAGGAGATTTTCAAATTGGCGGCGAATTCTTAGCAAAAGATGTTCTTATCGATAAATATTCAAATACATTCAACAGAAACCTTTCTGTTAATGCTAATGATCATTGGAGAAATCCTGGAGACATTGTTTCGCAGCCGGCAGTTACTTCAACTCCAATCGTGGCAAACCTCAGCAAATATGTTTATGATGCCACTTATATCAGATTGAGCAATATTAATTTAAGCTATAATATACCACTTAAAAATACTTTTCTAGATACACTTGCAGTTTTTGCAGATGCAACTAATGTAGCATATTGGTATAAAGAAAAAAGCCCAAAAGGAATGAACGGAATACGCGAGTTTAATTATACATATCCACAAGCTAGAACAATCTCGCTTGGTGTTAATGCTAAATTTTAAGAAAATGAAATATTTAAAATATATAACAATTGCTGTCCTCATATTTTCAGTACAAAGCTGCAGTGACTTTTTAGAGCAAGAACCTGGATTACAAACTTCTATAGACGAACTTTTACAAAACAAAAAAGGTGTTTTAACTGCTTTAAACGGATTGTATCGTGAAGTAGAAGCAAATACAAGAGGAGAACGTTTTGCTGTTTATGCTGATATGCAGGGAGGAAACATAAAATTTACTCCTGCTTCAGCCGGAAGCAGTAAAGGACAAATTACGGCTGCGCCAAATGTTAGAGCCGTATATTCTTTTGAAGATTTATCTGAAACCAGCAACTTTAAATTATTTTACGATGAAAGCTATGATATTATAAATCAAGCCAATTTAATTCTAGAATATATTCCGTCTCTGCGTGATGCCACTGATGTTGAGAAAAATCAAATAAAAGCCGAAGCCTTGGCAATAAGAGCTTATACACACTTTTTACTTTCCTTAGTTTACAGTCAAAATTATGGTTACACTCCAAATGCATCGCATTTAGGAATTGTTTATAATACTGAATCTATTAAATCTGGCTTAAAATATCCGGCAAGAAAAACAACTGCCGAAACTTATTCTTTAATTATTACCGATTTAAAAACGGCTTTAGACAATTATTCCAACAACGCCGCTTTAGCGGGACCTTCGTATTCATTTTTCAATAAAAACAATACAAAAGCACTTCTTGCAAGAGTATATCTGTATAAAAAAGACTGGGCAAATGCTTACGAAACTGCAAATGATGTTATTACAAATTCAGGTATAACATTAGTAAACTCTTCAGATTTAATTGTCCAATGGTCACAGGCAGATATTCCTCTTTCTGAAACATTATTAGAATTTTCGATTCCAAAAGATGCCGAAGGTTCTGTATCATCATCAATGTCCTCTTATTTTGGTTATGACGGAGCTAATTATGCCGCATATGTTGCTTCAAATGACTTAATTAATTTATATGAAAACGGCGATTTAAGAAAACAACTTTTTGTTACTGCTTCTCTCTCTACTTTAGTAAACGGAGTGCTTACTGGAGTAAATTACAACTTTACTAAAAAATTTCAGGAT
Organism: Flavobacterium oncorhynchi; assembly: GCF_002217355.1. GTDB lineage: Bacteria > Bacteroidota > Bacteroidia > Flavobacteriales > Flavobacteriaceae > Flavobacterium > Flavobacterium oncorhynchi. Next base: position 118,496 of record NZ_MUHA01000027.1, read on the forward strand.
AATGCCGGATATGTTGCTTTTAGGTTAAGCGAAATGTATTTAATACGAGCCGAAGCTGCCTTAGAAAACAATAGATCTGATCTTGCATTTGCTGATATTAATACCATTCGAAGCCGTGCAAATGCCTCACTGCTTACCAATACAACCAATTTAAAAGAAGCACTATTATTAGAAAGAAGAAAAGAATTGTGTTTTGAAGGACAGCTTTTCTTTGATTTAACCCGTAATCAAAAAGGAATTACAAGAAATGACGGTTGTATTTCAAACAATTGCAGCATAGAATATCCATCGCTAAAATTTGTACTGCCTATTCCAATCTATAATATTAATCTTAATGAAAACTTACAGCAAAATGAATCGTATTAAGATATTCAGCATATTAACTTTCACCGCATTATTTATTTTTTCTTGTTCTAAAGACGATTACAAGATGGGTTCTGAAATTGACCCGCATTTGAGATTTAACTTTTTTGTAAAAAGCGACAATACTCCTTTAGAATATCCTGCGATTAATGGAACTCTTATTCCACAGTCAAACTATGTAAATAAAGCAATAAAGACATTAAAAGTTCCTGTTGCTCTAACAGCCTATTCTTTAAAAAATACCGTTACAGCCAATTTCAGCTCGACAATAACGGGCGACAGCGAAGGTTTTAGATTAAATCCTGTCAATGAACTTGTTTTTCAGGCAAACAAACTGACGGATACGATTTCTATTTCGTTTGATAAAAGATGGGCCGCAAACCAAAGTATTACATTGAAACTCGAAACAATATCAGATCCAAGTATTCATATTGGAAACCTGAATACGGAGGCTAAAAATGATACCTTCAAAATTGATTTGGCTCCAATAACAACCAATTATACATTTCCAATAAGCCGATTTGATATCAAAGGAGAAGCAGGAGAAAAATTTGACTTTAATGTTAATTTTCCAAACGGATATTTTCCTTCTGAAATGGAAAATCTTGAAATATTTGAATCCTTAGATGGTTTTAATTATTCATTAACTCATGATCCTTTTAAAACAAACAGCAATTCTGTTACCTATCATTTTACCCTTTTAGAGAACATTAAAAACGATGACGTTTATTACGAATCAGCCATTTCATTGGTAAATGCAGGTGATTATACGGCAACAGGAAACACGATTGTACAAATTGTAAAACCAATCAAATCAAAAAGAGATGTTAATGCAAATCCTGCATCTAAATTTTATGATTTATCAAACGCTTTTTACCTTACTTACGGCGAAACTTGGTTTGATAGAAGCGGTGTTTGTGCATGGCAGGCTTACAATGCCTTTACTTTTCCAATTGTTGTTCCTAAAAGTCATGAAAATGCTGTTTTATACAGCGATAAAGGAACTGCAAATCCAAATGACGATGTTTATCACGATGCTTTCAGAATTGGTTTTAATGTGGCTTCTGGAACAAATACCACAAATTCATTTAACCTAAAAAGATGGTTTAGCAACGAAAGTACAACTGCGGCAAATTCGCCTGGATTTAATATTTCATCCGCTTTAGAGTTTTTTCCAGCAAACGGAAACAGTAAAACAAATGGAAATGTTTTAGTAATTCCGCAATACATTACCATTACAGGAAGCAATAAAAACAAACATATAATTGCAATTTCAGGATCAGGAACTTACAAAGAAATAAGTACTGGTTTATTTGAAATTTCTTTCGAATTAAAACTAACAAACGATGCGCTTTTTGGAGGAACTGTCTCTACACAATATAGAATATACAACAATAGAACATATCCTAAACCAGCAGCTTTAGACATAAACTGTCCTAAAGAAGTTGATCTATAATTTTTGATTGACAGCTTTAGGTTTGCAGATCAAACAAATCTAAAGCTGTTAAAAAAATACATTCAAAAAAAGAACAAAAACACAAAAAACAAAATTGAAAAAGCTAATCTTCCCTATTCTCTTTTTGGTAAGTTTAACGGCTTACAAAAGCATTGAGCAGCCAAATTACATTGATATTCAGGAATTACGAAAAATCTACTCTAGCGGGGATTTGTCTAAATGGCCTGCGGCAGAATTACATGAAAGCATCGATAAGTCGAAATTTCAAGATATTGGCGTTTTACCTGCCGTTCCTTATCCTGATTATAATCCATATTCTAAAGAAAAAGAAAGTTTAGGCAAAATATTGTTTTTTGATCCGAGGTTATCTCGAAGCGGACAAATTGCCTGTGCCTCCTGCCATAATCCAGAATTAGGATGGACTGATAATTTAACGCGTTCTTTTGGTCACGACCGCCAAACAGGAAAACGTAATTCGATGACCATTTTAAACTCGGCATACGCCACTTCCTTATTTTGGGATGGACGTGCAAAGAGTTTAGAAGATCAGGCACAATTTCCTATTGGAGATCCTTTAGAAATGAATGAGAAACTAACAATTGCCGTTGATAAAATTGCCAAAATCAAAGGTTATAAACCGCTTTTTGAAGCTGCATTTGGAGATAAAAAAGTTTCTTTAGAACGCATCCAATATGCGATTACTACATTTGAAAGATCAATTAATAGTCCGAAAAGTAAATTTGATCAATTTGTAAGTGGAAAATCAGACATTTACACCGATCAGCAAGTAAAAGGAATGCATTTATTTCGAACCAAAGCACAATGTATAAACTGCCACAATACACCTTATTTTAGTGACAATGAATTTCATAATGACGGACAGACTTTGTTTGGAACAAAAAATGAGGATTTTGGACGTTATAATGTTACTAAAGATGTAAAAGATATTGGCAAATTTAGAACGCCAACACTTCGTGAAGTAGTAAATACGAAACCATGGATGCATCACGGACATTTTCCAACTTTGCTTGATGTTGTTGAGCTTTATAATTTAGGAAACCCCTCTCCTGTTCAAAAAAAATATTTGGGAACAGCACGAGATTCTTTGATTCCGAAAGTTGATCCTGCGCTTAAAAAATTGAATTTGAACAAAGAAGAAATAAGCGATTTATTAGCTTTTATAGAAACTCTAAGTACACCAACAAGAAGAATTATGACACCTGAAATGCCAAAATAGATCAGTTAAAAACAATAATCTTAAAGCCTGTTTTCTAAATGAAAACAGGCTTTACTTTTATACAAAATCTAAACTGTACTTTTCCTTTTTCTGATAACAATTTGCTATTCTCACATTGAAGTATAAAATGACACGGCAGCTAAAATGATATTGTCATTTTTTAAATTTGTTTGTAACAAAAAGAAACTCTCCTTTTTATAAAAAATATCACTTATGAAACTTGAACACATTCAACTCCAGACTGCAGATATTAAACAGACTGTACTATTTTATCAAGATATTCTTGGTTTACCGATTATAGAAAACAACTCCGAATTTGTTACCATCAAAGCAGGAAACTCAATTTTAAAATTTGTTGAAAACAGCGATTTCAACTCAATATATCATTTTGCCTTCAATATTCCTGAGAACAAACTTGATGAAGCTATTGAATGGTGTAAAAGTAAAGTCGATTTAATTGTAATTGAAGATCAAAATGTCATTACCAATTTTGAAAACTGGAATGCCCACGCGGTTTATTTTTATGATAATAATGGAAATTTATTAGAGTTTATTGCCAGACATGATCTCGATAATTATCAAACGGAAGAATTCAGTTCTAAATCTATTTTAAATATCAGTGAAATTGGAATCGTAAATGAAAATCCTTTAGAATTAGGAAATCAATTAATCACAAAACACGGCTTAAACTTCTTTACTAAAAATACAAACAGCGAAGCTTTTGCTGCACTTGGCGATGACGAAGGTTTATTGATTATGGTAAGACCTAATCGAAATTGGTATCCTACCCAAACGCCTTCTGAAAGTAATAAAACAGATATTAGACTTGAAAATAATGGGCAGATTATTGATTTAAAATTTTAACCAACTTCAAATTTCAAATCATATTTATTTCCTTATTTTTATAAAAAGTTGACACTATTATACCAATAACATAAAAATATCTAAAATGCCATTTGTCCGAATCAGTCTGCCCAAAAAACTTTCTCAGGAAACAAAAAACACTATTTCAGAATCGATCCATTACTCTTTAATCGAAGAGTTTAATATTCCAAAAGAGGATTATTTCCATGTTATTGAAGAATTAGAACCTCATCAAATAAAATATCCAGAGAGTTATCTTGGAATTTCACATTCTGATGAAATAATTTATGTTCAAATAACGGCTGGACAAGGAAGAACTTTAGAACAAAAGAAAAAGTTATATCATCAAATTGCCACGAGAATTTCGTCAACAACATCAATTTTAATCAATAATGTTATTATTGTTTTATTAGAAAATAACGGACATGAAAATTGGTCTTTTGGAAATGGTGAAATCCAAGAACAGAAACATTTAAAAAAGTAATACGATTAAAAATATAAAGCCCAATTCAAGTAATTTGAATTGGGCTTTATTTATGTTTAAAGTCAAAATTTAAAACTTCATTTTCTGAATTCTCACGGCATTCAATATCGCCAGTAAGGCAACTCCAACATCGGCAAAAACGGCTTCCCACATTGTTGCTAATCCACCTGCGCCTAAAATCAGCACAAAAGCCTTTACAACAAAAGCAAGCGTAATATTCTGCCAGACAATTTTTTTGGTTTGTTTTCCAATATTAATTGCCATTGCTATTTTACTTGGTTTGTCATCTTGAATTACAACATCGGCAGTTTCGATTGCTGCGTCGCTTCCTAAACCTCCCATCGCAATTCCAACCGTGCTTAAAGCAATAACAGGTGCATCGTTTACGCCATCACCAACAAATGCAACGGTTTCATTTTTGGCTTTGATCTCATTTACTTTATCAACTTTATCTTCTGGAAGTAAATCTCCAAAAGCATTTGTAATACCTAATTTATCAGCTACAAATTGAACTACATTCGTTTTATCACCGCTTAACATGGTCACTTTTACACCTAATGCTTTTAGTTTTGTAACTGTTTCCTGCGCGTCTTTTTTAATTTCATCTGCAATGGTCAAATAACCCGCAAATTTTCTATCGTATGCAATGGCTATTGTCGTGTAAACGACTGAACTCGGATCTATGTTATATGGTATGTTATATTTATCTAAGAGTTTAAAGTTACCAACATGCAAATCCTTTCCGTTAAAAAGTGCTTTTAATCCATGTCCTGAAATTTCCTCAACATTTTTCAATTCAATTGATGAATCAATTTGCCCTACATAGTTATGAATTGCGGTTGCAACAGGATGCGTACTATGGCTTTCTAAGACATTTACCATATTCAGAATTTCTTCTTTATCAAATTCAGGATTAATAATTACTTCCTGAACTTTAAAAACACCTTCTGTCATTGTTCCGGTTTTATCCATTACAACATTCTGAATCGTCGAAATACTGTCTAGATAATTACTGCCTTTAAATAAAATTCCGTTTTTACTTGCAGCTCCAATTCCGCCAAAATAACCGAGCGGAATACTAATTACTAAAGCACACGGACAAGAAATAACCAAGAAAACTAACGCGCGGTACAACCAATCATTAAATACATAATGATCTACAAAAAGCATTGGCAATACACAAATTGCAATTGCGAGATAAACGACAATTGGAGTGTAGATTTTGGCAAACTTTCTAATAAACAATTCTGCAGGCGCTTTTTTGGTTACAGCTGTTTGAACCAATTCTAGAATTTTAGACAATTTACTATCGCTGTATGCAGTTGTTACCTTTACTTGAACAATTGTGTTCTCGTTTATCATTCCTGCAAGAACTGTTTCGCCTTTCTTTTTGGTGTCTGGTTTACTTTCTCCTGTTAAAGCTGCCGTATTAAAGGAAGCTGTATCTGATAATAACTCTCCATCTAATCCCAATTTTTCTCCAGCTTTAAGCTGAATAACTGATCCTATTTTTACATCAAAAGCTCTAACTTTTACTGCAATGTTATTTTCAAAAATAGTAACCTCATCAGGGCGTGAATCTAATAAACTTTTAATATTCGATTTTGCTTTGCTGACTGCCATTCCTTGAAATGTTTCTCCAATGGTATAAAACAGCATAACAGCAACACCTTCAGGATATTCTCCAATTGCAAATGCGCCAATTGTAGCGATACACATTAAAAAAAACTCCGAAAAAACATCTCCTTTTATAATGCTTTCGTAGGCTTCTCTCAAAACAGGAAAACCTACCGGAAGATAAGCGGCAACATACCAAGCAATCCTTAGGTAACCTAAAAACCATGTTTGAGGGAAATAGTTGTCTAAACCAATTCCTATAAGTAATAAAACAAAGGATATGATGGCAGGCAGGAACATTTTAAACAAAGTTCCTTCGCTGTTATGTTCATGATCATGTCCATGATCGTGTCCGTCATTATCAGAATGTACAGGTTCATCATGTGAACAGCTGCAGGATGGTTTTGCTTTATTTTTTGTGCTTTTTATTTCTTTATCTTGATGTATCATGAGGGAAAACTTCTTGTTTAAACTTTTTCTAAATAATGCACTAAATTTACGGTTTTTATGTCAAAGTTTATTGCTGCAAAGGCGCTAAGCCATTAAGTTTTTTATTAAAAAAAACATCCTAGTTTGTCATTTCGACTGAAAGNNTTCAGTCGAAATGACAATAAAATGAGAAAAAACTTGGCGCCTTCATGGCAAATAATCTAGTGACTGTGCTCTCCTCCGCCTTTCATCGCAGACAACAAATAAAAAGCTCCTTTTGTAACAATTTTAGCTCCTGATTCAATTGCACCAACAAACTTAATTTCTGTAAAACCTAAATCTGTTGTTCCTGGAACTACTTCAACGGCTTTAAAATGAACTTCTTTCTCGTGAGCTTCCTCTTTTTCGCCTGCTTTATGTTCGTGCTTTTCTTCTGCATGAGCTTCTTCCTGTACAAAAACAAAGTATTTATCGGCATTTCGAACTACGGCATCTTTTGGTAAAGCCGGTACAGTTGCATTAACAATATTAATATTTGCCGAAACATACATTCCTGGAATCAATCCTTTTGCGTCGGCTGGATCAATTTTGGCATGAACTGCAACCGTTTTACTTTCATTAGAAAATGATTTATTGATTCCGAAGATTTTTCCTTTAATTGATTTATTAGATTGGTTTGTTAATACAAAATCGATAACCTGACCAATTGAAATTGAACCTAAATCTTTTTCATAAACATTCAAATCTAAATGCATTTGACTGTTGTCTACAACTTCAAACAAAGAAACTCCTGTTTGCGCAAAAGCACCTTTAGCAATATTAATTTTCCCCACATAACCGTTAATCGGCGCGACAATTGGAACTACTGAAGTACTTCCTTTTGTAGAAACATGCAAAGCTTCTAATTTATTTTTTGCGGCTTGTGCTCGCGCTCTTTCGGCAGCTAATTTGGCTTTTACTTCTTGAAATGTTTTTCTCGGATTTACGTTTTCGTCACTCAATGTTTTCTGACGATTGTATTCTAACTGCAGATATTCAACATTGGCTGTTGCCGAATGATATTCTTCCTGCATTTCGATAACTTCAAGATTTTGAATGGTTGCCAAAACTTTTCCTTTATTGACAAATGTTCCTTCTAAAACAAAAATATCCTTCACCGTTCCGCCAATTAAAGTCGAAACTTCGGCAGAATTTTGAGGAGGAACTGTAGTATATCCATTTGCTTTGATAACCTTATTAAGGTTTCTGTCTTCTACAAATCCTGTTTCAATACCTACAGTTTTGTATTGCGATTCTGTTAATGCAACTTCTGTCGTAGATTTTTCTTCTTCTTTTGTTTCTTCTGTCTTTTTTTCATTGCACGAGATTAATATTCCGCTATAAGCTATAAGCAGTAAGCTGTAAGCAATTTTTCTTTGCGAACTTTGCGTTAAAATCGTTGCGAACTTTGCGGTTAAAGAATTATATATTTTTTTCATTTTAATTGTTTTTGATGGTTGGAAATTGGAGTTCGACAGCACTTTGATTAAAACTGTGTGTTGCTTCTGCAAGCTGTTTTTTAATATCAATTGCCTGATTTAAAAAACTTATGTAAGACCAATAACTCAAATCGCCGTTTGCATAACTTTTTTGTGCAGTTTCGATAATTTGATTGGCATATTGCAATCCTTCATTTTGATAGTAATCCAGATTCTTCTGTTGTTTTTTGAAGTTACTCTGCAATTCTTCTTTTTGCAGGTTCAATATAATTTTGTTTTTATCTAATGCCAATTGCGACTGCGAAATACTGATTTCCGCGGCTTTTGCTTTTGCTGTATTTACACCTCCAAATAACGGAATCTGAAGTCCAGCGGTAAAACCTTGAAATAAAGACACTTTATCAATCGTTTGGGCAAAATATCCTAAACCTACCTTAGGAGTTCTCATGGCTTTAAATGTTTTGGCTTCTTTTTGAAAAACCGAAATCTCCTGCTGATACAGATCTGTCATTATACTTTCAGCCTTTGAATCCTGATATTCTACAAAAGGATACTTTAGCGAAGTTGACTCATCTGGCAGTACATTTTCATTGGTTTGAATAAAAAACTGAAGTTGTTTTTGATAAATTGCCATATCATAAGCCAATTGTTCTTTCTGAGTTTCAATTTCCTTTACTTTCGCCTTGGCGCTTATTACCTCAATATTACCACTTTCTCCTGTTTTAAAGCGAAGCTCTGCATTTTTTAGAAATTTGGTATAAATCTCATTTAACTCAGAATTCAACTTCTGAATCGAAATTCCGTACAAATACTGATAATAAGCCAATGTCACAGCTTTTTCAATTTCATAAGAAGATAAAGCTTTGCGTTTCTCTGCCAATTTTGCTAATTCTTCCTGTAACTGTCTGTTAGCCTTTGTAATATTTCCTAACGGGAAAAATTGCTGCACCGAAACATTATGATCATAATCCGCACTATTAAACTGTCCGCCTTGATATTGCACCTGAAGCGGATCCGGCTGAAAGGCCGTTTTTTGTAAAGTCTTTTGCTTTTCTATTTCCTTATCAGCAATTTTTAAATCAATATTGTTTGATTTGGCAAGCTCAATTGCTTTTTCTAAAGATATTTTAGTTTGCGCTGATGTCAGTGTGGTTATCATTAAAAATGTGATTAACCATAACGTTTTATTCGCCAATAGGAACTTGTTTAACCACAAAGTTCGCAAAGAATGCGCGAAGTTCGCAAAGGTTAAATTTCTATGAGTGTATTTTAAGTTTTTCATCTTTTTTTAATTTTCTTTGTGTTCTTTGCGTTTAAGTCTCTCTAACATTAAATACAAAATCGGCAAAACAATTAAAGTCAATAAAGTTGCCGAAAACAATCCGCCAATTACAACTGTAGCCAATGGTTTCTGAACCTCAGCTCCGCCGCTTGTAGACAATGCCATTGGTAAAAATCCTAATGATGCTACTGCCGCAGTCATTAAAACTGGACGTAATCTGGTTTTTGTTCCAATTAAAATTCTTTGCAGCGGATCTAAAATTCCTTCTGTTTTTAATTGATTAAAGTACGAGATCAAAACAATTCCGTTAAGAACTGCAATTCCGAATAAAGCGATAAACCCAATTCCTGCCGAAATACTAAACGGCATTCCGCGCAGCGAAAGAGCAAATACACCTCCAATAGCCGATAAAGGAATGGCTGTAAAGATTAAAAGTGCCTGTTTGTAACTTTTGAATGTGAAATATAGCAGTATTAAAATTAAACTTAAAGCAATAGGCAATGCGATCGAAAGCCTTTTTGTGGCTTCAACCAAATTTTCAAATTGTCCGCCATACGTTACATAATAACCTGCAGGCAGTTTAAAATTTTTATCCAGCTTTTGCTGAATCTCTTCTACAACCGTTTTAATATCACGTCCGCGTACATTTAATCCCACTGTAATTCTACGTTTTCCATCTTCACGAACTACTTGAACCGGACCTTGCTCGTAATCAACTGTAGCCACCTGAGAAAGCGGTACCTGTTGTCCGTTTGGAAGTGGAATAAACAAATTACTCACATCAGTAATATCAGCACGATTATCTTCATCCATTCTAACTACTACATCAAATCGTTTGCTTTCGTCGTAGATTTTTCCAGCGCTTTCTCCTGCAAACGATGAACGAATAATTTGATTAATATCTGAAATATTCAATCCGTATAAAGCGATTTTGTTGTAATCGTATTTGATCGTTATTTGCGGCAGACCTGTTACTTTATCCGCTTTTAAATCTCCAATTCCTTCGATACCTTTAATTTTCGAAATTAACTCGGCAGCTTTTGAATCTAGAATTTCCAAATCGTCTCCAAAAATCTTGATCGCAATGTCACTTCGGCTTCCAGTCATTAATTCGTTAAAACGCATTTGAATTGGCTGTGAAATCTCAATATTAGCTCCTGGAATTACTTCCATCTCTTCTTTCATGGCATTTGCCAGTTCTTCCCAATTGCGATACTTGCCTTTCCATTCTTTTTTATCTTTCAAAACAATAATCAAATCACCGCTTTCTATCGGCATTGGATCTGTTGGAATTTCACCACTTCCTATTTTGGTTACGATTGTTTTTATTTCGGGAAATTTAGCTTTTAGAATCTGCTCGTATTTTGTAGTTGTTTCCACCATCTGCGTAAGCGAACTTCCCGTCATAATTGTTGCATTAATAGCCAAATCACCTTCTTCAATCGTAGGGATAAATTCTCCTCCCATATTCTGAAAAACAATAACACCTAATACAAACAATCCTAAAGAAGCTCCTAAAACTACTTTTTTAAACTGAAGTGCTTTGCTTAAAAATGGTGTGTATAAATTCTCGAACCAACACATCATTCTATCACTGAAGTTTTCTTTATGTTCTGTTTTTTTCGAAAGAAATAAAGCACTCATCATTGGTACATAGGTCAGCGACAGAATAAATGCACCAATAACGGCAAAACCAACTGTCATTGCCATTGGTTTGAACATTTTTCCTTCAGTGCCCACTAAGGCTAAGATTGGTAAATACACAATTAAAATTATGATTTCACCAAAAGCAGCACTATTTCTAATTTTTGATGCCGAATTGTAGATTTCGGCGTCCATTTCTTCCTGCGAAAGTTCCTTTTTACGTTTGAGTTTTTGCAAATGATGCATGGAAGCTTCGACAATAATCACGGCACCATCAACAATAATCCCAAAATCGATTGCTCCTAAACTCATTAAATTTCCGCTTACGCCAAAGGCATTCATCAAAATAATAGCAAAAAGCATCGCAAGCGGAATTACAGAGGCTACAATTAATCCTGCACGAAGATTTCCTAAAAATAAAATCAATACAAAAATGACAATTAAAGCTCCTTCTAATAAATTTTTTGTAACGGTTCCAATAGCATTATCTACTAATTTTCCACGATCAATAAAAGCTTCGGCAACAACACCTTCTGGCAGACTTTTATTAATTTGGATCATTCTTTCTTTAACGCGATCAACAACTGCGCTGGAATTTTCTCCTTTCAACATCAAAACCATTCCTGAAACGATTTCACCTTTACCGTCTTTAGTTGATGCTCCGTAACGCAATGCTACGCCTTCGCGAACCTGCGCTACGTCGCGTACTAGAACTGGCGAGCCGTTTCGGTTTTTAACCACAACATTTCCAAGATCTTTAACTCCTTTTGCCATTCCGACACCGCGAATAAAGAATGCGTATTGGTCTTTTTCAATATAAGCACCTCCAGTATTTTGATTGTTTTTTTCTAAAGCATCAAAAATCTCGGTAATGGTTACGCCAAGACTGTTCAATGTATTTGGGTTTACGGCAATTTCATATTGTTTTAATTTTCCACCCCAAGTACTTACGTCTGCAACTCCTTTAATTCCTTGTAATTGCGGAATAATGATCCAATCCTGAATGGTTCTTAGTTTTACGGCATCGTATTTATTTTCATACCCTTTTTTGGCATAAACATCGTATTGGTAAATCTCACCTAATCCTGTAGAAATTGGCGCCAATTCAGGCGAACCCGCATATTCTGGAATGTTTTCTTCGGCTTGTTTTAAACGTTGAAATATTTGTTCACGTGCCCAATAAATATCGACATCGTCTTCAAAAACAACGGTTACTACAGATAATCCAAAACGGGAAATACTGCGAAGTTCTATAATATCAGGCACTGTTTTTACAGCCTGCTCTAACGGATATGTAATTAATTGTTCGACCTCTTGACTTGCCAAAGTAGGTGCCGTTGTAATAATTTGAACTTGATTATTGGTTACGTCCGGCAAGGCATCAAGTGGCAATTTTTTAAGCGAATAGCTTCCCCAAGCTATCAAAACAAGGGTAAATAGTAGTATAACGAATTTGTTTCGTATACTAAACTGAATGATTTTATCTAGCATTTGAAATATTTAATGACATGAGAAATTAGACAAAAATTTGTCCTATAATTTTGTGGAAAGTTCACAATTCTCTGACCCAAATATTTTAGTTCTAAATTTTAAAACTAAACAATCGGGCTATCATTATGCTATTTGAGGCGGCTGCCAAATACTTCCATAAAAATTGGAAGCAAATACAGAAATGTAATTTGGTAAAGAAGTTGAAATAATGGTGTGAGCAACAGGAAAATCATAGCTCACAGAATATTGAAAACTTAAAATTTGTGCCCCGCAACAGTTGCAAGTGCAAAACGGAGAACATAAATCAGTGTCTTTGTCATGAGAATGATTGGCTTCTGATGAAAATTGAGCTGTTTTATGCATAGCACTATCCACTTCCATATCTGCACAAGGCATATTTGAAAGTATAGTCAAGTAAATTGATAATACTATTGTAATCCATTTCATGACTGTAAAAATAATACTTTATCTCTTTATTTGAAACAAATAATTTTCTAATCCTGTTTTTTAATTGCATTTTCTAAAAAAAATAGTACAAGTCAAAAGAAAATTTATTTAACTTTAACACTAATTAACATAATATTATATATTCAAAATTTCAATCTTTTACATCCTAAATATCTAAAAAACAAAATCGTACATACATCTCAGTTTAAGAATACATTAGTTCTATTTTATTTTGCGCAGTTTTATTAATTAACAAATACCACAATCAATGAAATGCAACACAGTAATATCAGCCTTTTTATTATTCTTTAGTGTACAAATTTTCGGTCAGGTTTATACCGATAAAATCGTAGGACAAAAAAATCAACAATTAAAAGACAGCCTTAAAGTAGAAGAATACCCATACGCTCTTCCAATATGGGGCGAAAAAGTTGCTCAAAAAGGCTATAAATTACCTTACTCGGCGGGATTATCAATAAATTATTTTTGGCAGGATTCTCAAATTGACATTAGTCAATTGAATGTTGGTTTTAATAATGGCCCGCAATACAACTTAGATGAAATTGTGCGTTTTGACAAATCTTCGGTCGAAGCTGGTGCACTTACAATACGACCTGATATCTGGCTGTTACCCTTTTTAAATATTTATGGAATATTTGGTAAAGCAAATACTTCAACAAAAATTAATGCCGGTATATGGGTTCCGGATGCCGATAATAATTGGTCACAAGTTGCTTCTTTCAGCACTAAAGCCAATTTTAATGCAACAACATTCGGTTTTGGTATGACACCAACAATTGGTATTGGCGGAGGCTGGCTTGCATTAGATATGAACATGGCTTGGACAGACATCAGCTCTTTAGATAAACCTGCTTTTTCTTATGTTTTTGGACCTAGATTAGGTAAAACTTTTAAGTTTCATAAGGAAGATCAAAATATCGCTTTATGGGTAGGAGGTTTTAGAGTTCATATTTCTGGCGATACTAATGGAAATATTGCAATGTCTGATATTTTTGATTTAACTACTGCACAAGGCAAAGTTGATGATGGTTTAGAAAAAGTAGCCGAAAATCAAACTAAAGTTGACACTTGGTGGAACGGTTTAACTCCTGCACAACAAGCTAATCCTATAAATGCGGCAAAGCATAATACAGCAAATCGAGCTTTAGAAAGAGCGGGAACTTTTTTAACTAATCTTGATGGAGCCTTGAGTACTGCTGGCAATTCTTCTGTTCAATATTCGCTGCAAAAAGCTCCAAAAGATATGTGGAATTTTATTATTGGAACTCAGTTTCAATATAACAAGCACATTATGTTTAGAGCAGAATGTGGATTTTTAGGAAGCCGGACACAGGTTTTAGGCGGACTGCAATATCGTTTTGGACTTTAAACCCAATTGTATGAAAAAAGCTTTACTCTTGCTTGCTGCATTATTAAGTATGTCTCAAGCGAAGTCTCAGGTGCTGATTTCCTTAATTTTTGGAGACAAACTAAATTCTCCTTTTTTAGAATTTGGATTAGAAGGCGGTATAAACCTTTCGACAATTTCTGATCTGGATAGCTCTGGAAGTAATCCTGGATTCAATCTTGGTTTTTACTTTGATCTTAGATCGAAGCAAAATCCAGCTTGGATGATTAATACGGGAGTAATTGTTAAATCTCCCATGGGAGCACGCCATATTCCTATGTATTCTTTAAACGATGAGAATTTAGATAATACTTTTGCTGGTGGAACTGTAAATCGGGAAATTCGATATTTTAATGTTCCTATTTTGATCAAGTACCAATTCAAAAATAGAATTTATCTCAAGACCGGACCGCAGTTTGGTTTGTTAGCCAAAGCTTTTGATGAATTTTCTAAAGATGTAAATAAAGATGATGTAGTTTACAAAAAGAACATCAGAGACCAAATACGTGTTATTGATGCAGGAGTTGCTCTAGGTGCTGGATATCATATGAATGTGGGCAATGGATTGAATCTAACGGTTCAATATTATTATGGGTTGGTTCCTGTAATGAAAGGCGACGGTCCAAATGTATACAACAGGTCTTTATATATAACTGCTGGTTTACCTATTGGAAAAGGAAAAGCTGCTCAAAGAAGAGCTGAAAAAGATGCTGAAATGAACAAAGTTATTCTTCCTGAAGATGAAATGCCTAAAAAATAATTTGCATTAATTAAAGAAAAAAATCAAAAAAAAATCCAAATTTCAAAGTTTATGAAATTTGGATTTTTTTATAGAATTTTAAAAGATATTATCTGCTCCACTCAGCGATACTGTCTTTGTTCATTTTTACATAATCTTGGTTGTTTGCAGCCTCAGCAGCAGCCAATGAAACTTTAGCCGTTTCAACAGCACCTTTTTTATCTCCTTGTTTTGCCTGAATTAATGATTTCAATCTAGAAACATAGTATGGCTTATCAGTACTCATATCAAGAGCTTTATCAATGTAAGTTCTTGCAGTTTCGATGTTTCCATTTGATTGAAACAAATATTGTGCAGCAGCAAAATAGTCATTCCAAGTTGGTCCAGCCAATGTTTTTTCGATACTTGCAGTTGCAATTTTTGCAGTAGGAACTTCAAATTTTAAAGCAACGTGCGAGTTTTCCCAAGCCATTTCTAAATAACCAAAATTAGGATCTAAACCATTAATTCCAATTGTAAAAGTTTCTACTGGTGTTGGCAGTGCATTTTCTTTTACTGTTGTTCTTAATGCTACATAAGCATCACTCCAATTTTCTGGCAATCCCCAGTTGTCTGTAGAAAGGTAAAAAATAACTTCCCAGCTTTCGATTTTAGGAATAGTATAAATTGCATATTTCCCTTTTTTCAAAGTTTTTCCGTCAATTACAACATCATCACTAAAATTAATAATTGTATTTTCGTTTGCTCCTGTTCTCCATAACTTTCCAAACGGAACTAAATTACCAAAAACTGCTCTGCCTCTCGCACCTGGACGCGAGTAAGTAACCTCAACATCTGTTAACCCAACTGTTTGTTTAATATAAGCTTTTGGACTCGCTTGTGGTGTTTTCACCTGAGCTTCAGACGCAAAAGGAGCCATTATAATAGCTAATGCGATAAGTAGTTTTTTCATTATTAAGAGTTTTTTTTGTTTGTTCAAATTTACAAATTCAATTACCGAACAAATGTTAAAATTTACATAATTCAAGATTGAAGAGCAGCTATTTTTTTGGCGTTTAATTCGTTAAAATTATTAATGATTAAATCCGCTTCATCTAAGTCCTGCATGTTCGAATGCAGACTGTTATATCCGACGCAAAAAATCCCTGCTCCTTTAGCCGCTTTTACCCCATTTGTACTATCTTCAATAATAATACAATTCTCTTTTGGCGCTATTGATAAGGAAGCTGCGTGAATAAAAATAGCAGGATTTGGTTTTGACTGAGGAAAATCTTCGCCGCTCACAATATGAGAAAAATACTGATGCAGATTAAATCTGGTAAAAACTCTTTCTATTGTAACCTTTGATGCCGAAGAAGCTAAAATTAGCTGAATTCCGCTTGCGTGTAAATCTTTAATTAAATCCTCAACACCTTCAAGCAGATACAAATCTTCCTTTGTATCAAAAGCATCATTAAAAATACTTCTTTTTCGTTGAATCAAATCTTCAACTTCATGCACTATCGAAGGAAAATGTCCTTTTAGCGTTTGAAATGTATTTCGAGTTGAAAATCCAGTAAATGATGTATACATTTCTTCTGAAACTTCGATATTTAATTCTGAAAACTGCTTATAATAAGCATAACGATGAACGGGTTCTGTATCCACAATTACGCCGTCCATATCAAAAATTACTGTTTTAATCATTTTTTTTTTAGGTTCTGAGGTTCTGAG